>NZ_LLYB01000125.1:0-197189 GCF_001440475.1 Bradyrhizobium lablabi
CGCGGCACCCCCTGGACCGAAACACCGCTCAGCGCTTAATGGTTGCTACGAATTCGCGTCGAATTCCTTCACCGCCTTCTTCGATGCCAGCGTGCGCCAGTGCCGGCGCAGGAACGGCTCGACGGTGGCGCTCTTCGCCTTCGACAGGCGGATCAGCACCATCGGATAATCGCGGTAGTGATCGGTGAAGTAAAATGTCTTCGGCCGGCTTTCCACCAGCATCTCACGCTCGTCCTTCGGCACGCCTGGCATAACCAGGCTGTCGCCATCCTCCTTCAGCCGCACCAGCATCTTCTTGCGCACCTTGAGGGCCGGCGTGCCGTAGGAGGTGCCGTCCTCGACCTCAGGCCAGCGAAGCGCGATCTTTCTGACGTCGTCGAAGGTCATTTGGCGAAGAATGTAGCCCGGATGGAGCGAAGCGAAATCCGGGACAGCTTTCGTGGCGGATGCAGTTTCCCGGATTGCGCTTCGCTCCATCCGGGCTACGTCGGCCTCACTGCACGGAGGTGAAAAACCGCGCCAGCCGGAAACCCGACAGCCAGGTCCACACCGGCTGGCTGCGCATGCCGAGGTCCCAGGAGCCGACCACCGCATCGGCGCGGCCGATCAGATTGTCGATCGGCAACAATCCCACGCCGCCGTCGCGCACCGCGACGCGGCTGTCGGCGGAATTGTCCCTGTTATCGCCGAGCACGAACAGTTGGCCCGGCGGCACCGTCACCTCGGGCGTGTTGTCGAGCCTTGCATTGTCGCGCACCTTGAAGATCGCGTGGCTGACGCCGTTCGGCAGCGTCTCGATGTAGCGGTAGGCGCGCTCGCTGTTGCCGTTTTCGTCTTCGGCCGCGCCTACGCCATCAGCCTTCAGCGTTGCCGCGCGGTCGTTGATGAAGAGCTGGCCCTGCCGCAACTGGATGCGGTCGCCCGGCAATCCGACCACGCGCTTGACCCAGGCCTGCGAGCGGTCGCCCGGCCAGCGGAACACGACGACGTCGCCGCGCTTGGGCGTGTCGCCGAACACGCGTCCGGTCTCGGGGAGCGTGACCTGGATCGGCAATGACGCTGCGCCATATCCGTAGGGATATTTCGACGCCAGCAGCATGTCGCCGATCAGGAGCGTCGGCTCCATCGAGCCGGACGGCACGTAAAACTGTTCGGCGACCGCGCCCTTGGCAACGAACACGACGGCGACGATCGCCGCGAGCTGCACGGCCTGCGCGCGCCAGCTGAACGGCTTGGCCGGTGATGCTTGCTTCTGTTCGCTCACTAACCCGTTCCTCCGACCGTGATCCGTTCCATCCGCAGCGTCGGCTGGCCGACGCCGACAGGCACGCCCTGGCCGTTCTTGCCGCAGGTGCCGATGCCGGTATCGAGCGCGAGATCGTTGCCGACCATGGTGATCCTGTGCAGGTCAGTCGGCCCGTTGCCGATCAGCATCGCGCCCTTCAAGGGCGCGCCGAGCTTGCCGTTCTCGATCTTGTAGGCCTCGGTGCACTGGAACACGTATTTGCCGGAGGTGATGTCGACCTGGCCGCCGCCGAAATTGGCGGCAAAGACGCCGTTCTTCACCGACGCGATGATTTCAGCGGGATCGCGCTCGCCGGCCAGCATGTAGGTGTTGGTCATGCGCGGCATCGGCACATGGGCGTAGCTCTGGCGGCGGCCGTTGCCGGTCGGCTTCATGTTCATCAGCCGCGCGTTCTGGCGGTCCTGCATGTAGCCGACCAGGATGCCGTCCTCGATCAGTACGGTGCGATTGGTCGGCGTGCCCTCGTCATCGATGGAGAGCGAACCGCGCCGCGAGGCCATGGTGCCGTCGTCGACCACGGTGACGCCCTTGGCCGCGACCTGCTTGCCCATCAGCCCGGCAAAGGCCGAGGTCTGCTTGCGGTTGAAGTCGCCTTCGAGGCCGTGACCGACAGCCTCATGCAGCATCACGCCGGGCCAGCCGGCGCCCAGCACAACGTCCATTTCGCCGGCGGGGGCGGGGACCGATTCCAGATTGACCAGCGCCTCGCGGATCGCGCCGTCGGCCGCCTCGCGCCATGCCTTGGTCTCGATGAAGCGCGCATAGCCCTCGCGGCCGCCATAGCCCTTGCTGCCGCTCTCCTGCCGGTCGCCCTGGCCTGCGACGACAGAAATATTGACGCGAACGAGCGGGCGGATGTCGCGATAGCTCTCGCCGTCAGGCCGCAGGATTTCCACCACCTGCCAGGTGGCGCCCAGGCTGATGGAGGCCTGCCGCACCCGCGGATCCTTGTCGCGGACGTAGGCGTCGATCTCGGCCAGCAGCTTCACCTTGGCCTCGAAGCCCGGCGCATCCAGCGGATTCTCGTCGCCATAGAGCCGGACGTTGGTATGCGCAGGTGCTGCGGCAAAATTGCCGCTGTAGCCGCCGCGTACGGCCGCGACCGCATCCGCCGCGCGGATCAGCGCTGGCAACGAGACATCGGAGGAATGCGCGTAACCGACGGCGTCGTCCTTCACCGCGCGAAGGCCAAAACCCTGGCTGGTGTCATAGGTCGCCTGCTTCAAGCGCCCATTGTCGAAACCGAGCGCTTCGGTCTGGCCATATTCCAGGAACAGCTCGCCGTCGTCGGCTCCCTGGAGGCCCCTCGTGATCTCGCGCCGGACGGCATCGCGATCAAGATTGGCGCGGTCAAGGAGGGAGGTTGTAGCGGGATTGGTCATCAAATCAGTCCGTTGTCGGTGGGGCGCATCCAAGATAGTTGTTTCCCCGCCATTCCGCGAGGGGCGGGATCAACACGTTGCCGAGACGATGGCTTCAGTCGAAATTGTTCCGATAACCCAAGACCATATCGAAAGCTTTCACGGGGCCCTCGACTTGGTCGCGCGGGAGCGGCGCTATCTCGCGTTTCTGGAAGCCCCGCCGTTCGAAGCGACGCGGGCCTTCGTTCTCGACAATATCGCGCATGGCTATCCGCAACTGGTCGCGATTTCGGCCGGCCGGGTTATCGGCTGGTGCGACGTCGTGCCCAACCCAAGGCCGATCTACGCCCATGTCGGCGTTCTCGGGGTCGCACTGCTGCCGGAATTCCGGCGGCAGGGACTGGGCGGGCGTTTGATCCGGCAGACGCTCGGCGCGGCGCGGGAGTTTGGACTGCGGCGGGTCGAGCTGACGGTTCGGGAGAGCAATACGGGCGCGATCGAGCTCTACAAGAAATTCGGTTTTGCAGTCGAAGGGCTGCAGCGTAACCGCATTCTGGTCGATGGCGGTTACGAAAACCTGGTCCTGATGGGGCTGCTGTTCTAGCAGCCGGCGCCTTCGCGGCTTCTTCTCATGCTCTTATCGCGCGGGGCGGTCGGATGAACCGGCGCGTCGGCCATCGGCGTCGTCGTCCGCAACAGGCGAAGCGGGCTCCAGCCTGCCATGCGCATTGGCCCAGCGCGACAGCTCGTCGAACACGGGTCTTAAGTCCCTCGCCGCAGGCGTCATCTCGTATTCGACGCGCGGCGGCACTTCGGGAAACACCGTGCGCTTCACGAGACCCTCGTTTTCGAGATCGCGCAATTGGGTGGTCAGCATGTGCTGCGTCACGTCGGGAATGGCGCGCCGCAATTCGCCGAAGCGTCGCTTGCCGCCGACGAGCTGCCACAGGATTTCGCCCTTCCACTTGCCGGAGAGCACCCGAAGCGCGCGCTGAAGCTGCGGCGCAGCGGTGCAATCGGCGTGGTCGGGCCCATTAGTCTGCTTTTTCATACTACACCAGAAAATCCATCCTACTTGTCAATTTCATCTTAGTACCGAATTTTGGTTTTGAAAGCCTTGGGGCGCCTCAAACGCCCCGGGCGCATTCGCGGCTGGGGGGCCGTTTCTCAACTTTCGGGAGTTTTCGATGTCGGACGTTGCTATGCCTGCCGGGCGCCGTTGGACCCATATTGCCGTGTGGATTGTCAGGGGATTGCTGGCGCTGGCCTTTCTGGGGGCCGGGGGCGCAAAACTCTACGGCGTGCCGATGATGGTGGAAGAGTTTCATCACATCGGGCTCGGGCAGGGGTTTCGCTATTTGACTGGCGGCCTTGAGGTCGCAGGCGCAATCCTGCTGCTGCTTCCGCGGAAGGCGGCCTTCGGTGCGCTGCTGTTGATATGCATTATGATCGGCGCCGTGATCNACCTGTTCGTCATCGGCGGATCGCCTATCCCGGCAATTGTCCTGCTGGNGAACGCGCTCGTTGCCTACTCGCAGCGTGAGGAGATTGCCTCCGTCGCCAAAGCCTTTTGAGCCTGCGGCAATGCGCCCGTCGTTCCGCCAAACTGCAAAATGGGTCGGGTTGGCACTGACCTTCGTCGTGCCGCTGGGCGTGACCCTGCTGCTGACGGATCCGGGCTCCGCCGTCTCGAAACCGGTGGCGAAGCCCGCTCCGCCACCGGTGCATCGGCTGGTGCTGCCGATCAATACCGACGATCCCACGACCATGCGGGCCTTGATCTCGACCTCGCTGAACCTTCCGAAATACTATCAGGAACGGAACGAAGCGTTCACGATCGAGGTCGTCGCCTATAATGCCGGCGTTCACATGTTGCGCGCCGATACCTCTCCGGTGAAAGACATGCTGCGCGTATTGAGGGCGGTCAATTCGAACATCCGATTCGTGGTCTGCGAGGCAACCAAGCTCGGCATGGAGCGCCAGGAGGGCCGTCCGGTCACGCTGATCGACAATGTCGATCTCGTACCGAGCGGGCCCGGGCGCATCATCGAACTACAGGAAGCCGGCTGGTCCTACATCCGGTCATGACAAGCGGACATCAGCCATGACGCCACATCGCGGAATAACGCGTCGCACCGTCGTTGCAGGGCTGCTCGGCGCTGGCGCCTCAGTCGCTATGTCGGCCGCATCCAATCGCGCCCAAGCCGCGGGCCCGCCGCCATTCGCAACCGTCCGGCATCAGTTCATCCAGCTTCGCGGCGCAAGGCCGGTCCCGTCAGTACCGATTCCGCGTCTCTCCGGCGGCGCGATCGATTTGACGTCCCTGCGAGGCAAGGTGGTGCTCGTCAATTTCTGGGCGACCTGGTGCCCCGCCTGCCGGACCGAACTGCCGATGCTGGACCGGCTGGCGGCGAGCGACCGCAGGGATTTTGAGGTGATCGCCGTGGCGACGGATCGCGACCGATCCGTCGTTGCGCCGTTTGTGAAAGGGCTGAAGCTTCGCCGCCTCGCGATCGGGCTCGATCCTGATGGCCTCGTGGCAAGAGCCGGCGCAAGCGGGCAGGCCGACACGCCGTTCGCGCTGTACGCCATGCCGATCACCTTCCTGATCGGCGTCACCGGGCAGGTCGAAGGCTATATCAGCGGGGAAGCGGACTGGCTCTCCACGGAGGCGCGCCGGTTGCTCGATTATTACGCCAGCGCCGGTTGAACAGAGCTGGCGGCTCGCCCCTACGGAAGCTTGTCATATCCCTCGCCGAGCCCGTTCAGGCTGAGCGGGAAGCCGATGCCCTCTTCGGGCGTCTCAAAAATAATAAAAGTCGCGGTCTTGGCGGTCCGGAACTGCCCGAGCAGTTTTTCGTCCATTACGACTTCCGCCACGCAGCCGTTGGGCAGGCATCTGACAAAACCGGCGCGGCCGACGTCCTGGTTGTCGAGTTTCAGGCCGAGGCCGGAGGGCAGCAGCACGCCGAGGGGAGCGACCACCCGCATCAGCTTGCTCTTCTGGTCGGCGGTTTTCAGCACGATCACGGTGAGGCCGGCGTTGGAACGGTCCTCGGCGACCACGCTCTGGATCAGCGCGCATTGCTCGCCCTGGGCGCCCGGTGGGGTGTCGCAGCGGATCTGCCAGTCGCCATGGACTGACCGCACCGCGCCTTGCGCGCTCGCCGCCTGGGTCAGGCCGAGCAGGAGAGCCGCGGCGAGCAGGCCGCCGAGCCAGCGGCGGGCCGGTTCCAGGTCAAATCCTGCCTGATGTTTTGAGCGCCCCATCCGGGTCGATCCTCTTGGTTTCCGGCAGCGGCCGGTAACGTTTCCGGCCCTAGCTGGCAGCACACATTGTAACTGGGTTCATCCGGACTGATACGCAATGACGGCGCCTTAAAGGCAGCCGAGAGCCAATCCACGCCGTCAAGGACTTGCCACGCCGTCAAGGACTGGGCCGGGCCCACGCGAATCAGGTCGTCCAGGATCGCCGTATCTGTGCGTACATCGGGCAATCCGGCTGTCAAGCGGCGCGGGCTTGCGAAACGGCGGGTTTTTGCTGATTTAGCTGGAAAATCCGGCATCCGGCGAATAGCAGGTGACGCATGGCTTTGCGCCCCACTACTGCATTGCGAGAGCCTTAGAATTATGGTTTGAGAGGCTGGATTTCGACGCGTTCTAACGATCTGGCCCGAGGTACCGTACCTCCGGTAGGCCGTTTGTGAGGGCGGATCGTGCGGCATTCCCGGCCATCCGGTGGGAATGCTTTGGGGATTTTTTCTAAGGGAGCGCGAGCGGCATGAAGATGTCGAGTGGCCAGATGGGCCGGCGGTTGCTGGGGTTTGCGGTAGCGGGCATGACGCTCGTCGCCGGTGGGTCGGCGTTTGCGGCACAGCCCAAGCCGTGGGAAATCACGCTGCAGGAAGCCGCGACCCCTGTGATGGAAAGCATCATCAGCTTCCATAATTTGCTGCTGGTGCTGATCACGCTGATCACCCTGTTCGTGCTGGCGCTCCTGGTCATCGTGGTGGTCAAGTTCAACGCCAAGACCAATCCGGTTCCCTCCAAGACCACCCACAACACGCTGATCGAGGTGGCCTGGACGCTGATCCCGGTGCTGATCCTGGTCGGTATCGCGGTGCCGTCGTTCCGCCTGCTGTTCCTGCAGCTCGACATTCCCAAGGCCGACCTCACGGTGAAGGTCACCGGCAAGCAGTGGTACTGGAGCTACGCCTACCCGGATAACGGCAAGTTCGAGTTCGATTCGCTGCTGGCGCAGGACAAGCAGCCGCGCCTGCTCGGCGTCGACAACGAGATGGTGGTGCCGGTCAACAAGGTGATCCGGGTCCAGACCACCGGCGCCGACGTGATCCACGCGTTCGCCGTGCCTTCGTTCGGCATCAAGATCGACTCGATCCCCGGCCGGCTCAACGAGACCTGGTTCAAGGCGACCAAGGTCGGCATGTATTACGGCCAGTGCTCCGAGCTGTGTGGCAAGGATCACGCCTTCATGCCGATCGCGGTCAGGGTGGTGACTGACCAGGAATTTGCTTCCTGGGTTGAGGCGGCGAAGAAGAAGTATGCGACCAACCCGGCGAACACGTTCGCCTCGGCTGGTGGCCAGGCCGCGCAGTAAGGCGCGGCCGAAGGCCAAGCAAGGGACAAGGGCGACGGGACCTGAACAAGGTCCGAAAAGGGACTGCAAGGCAGGATTTCAAAATGGCAACGACCGCTGCGACACATCACGATCACGCCCATGACGACCATGCGCATGCCAATCCGACCGGATGGCGGCGCTGGGTCTATTCGACGAACCATAAGGACATCGGCACGATGTACCTTATCTTCGCGATCTGCGCGGGCATCATCGGGGCTGCGATGTCGATCGCGATCCGCATCGAGCTGATGTATCCCGGCGTCCAGTTCTTCCACGAATCCCATACCTACAATGTGTTCGTGACCTCGCACGGCCTGATCATGATCTTCTTCATGGTGATGCCGGCGATGATCGGCGGCTTCGGCAACTGGTTCGTGCCGCTGATGATCGGCGCGCCCGACATGGCGTTTCCGCGCATGAACAACATCTCGTTCTGGCTGCTGCCGGCCTCCTTCGCGCTGCTGTTGATGTCGACCTTCGTCGAGGGCGAGCCGGGCGCCAACGGTGTCGGTGCGGGCTGGACGATCTACGCGCCGCTGTCGACCTCGGGCCATCCGGGACCGGCGGTGGACTTCGCGATCCTCTCGCTGCATCTGGCCGGCGCCTCGTCGATTCTCGGCGCCATCAACTTCATCACCACGATCTTCAACATGCGCGCGCCGGGCATGACCCTGCACAAGATGCCGCTGTTCGTGTGGTCGATCCTGGTGACGGTGTTCCTGCTCCTGCTGTCGCTGCCGGTGCTCGCCGGCGCCATCACCATGCTGCTCACCGACCGTAATTTCGGCACCACCTTCTTCTCCGCCGACGGCGGCGGCGATCCGCTGCTGTTCCAGCATCTGTTCTGGTTCTTCGGTCACCCCGAAGTGTACATCCTGATCCTGCCCGGCTTCGGCATGATCAGCCAGATCGTCTCGACCTTCTCCCGCAAGCCCGTGTTCGGCTATCTCGGCATGGCCTACGCCATGGTCGCGATCGGCGGCATCGGCTTCGTGGTGTGGGCGCACCACATGTACACGGTGGGCATGTCGTCGGCGACGCAGGCCTATTTCGTCGCCGCCACCATGGTGATCGCGGTGCCGACCGGCGTGAAGATCTTCTCGTGGATCGCCACGATGTGGGGCGGCTCGATCGAGTTCAAGACGCCGATGCTGTGGGCGATCGGTTTCATCTTCCTGTTCACGCTCGGTGGCGTCACCGGCGTCGTGCTGGCCAATGCCGGCGTCGACCGCGTGCTGCAGGAAACCTACTACGTCGTCGCGCACTTCCACTACGTGCTGTCGCTCGGCGCCGTGTTCGCGATCTTCGCCGGCTGGTACTACTGGTTCCCGAAGATGTCGGGCTACATGTATTCGGAAGCCATCGGCAAGGCGCACTTCTGGGTCACCTTCATCGGCGTCAACCTGGTGTTCTTCCCGCAGCACTTCCTCGGCCTGTCGGGCATGCCGCGCCGCTATGTCGACTATCCGGACGCGTTCGCGGGCTGGAACCTGGTGTCCTCGGTCGGCTCCTACATTTCGGGCTTCGGCGTGCTGATCTTCATCTACGGCGTGGTCGATGCCTTCGCGAAGAAGCGGGTGGCGGAAGCCAATCCGTGGGGTGCGGGTGCCACCACGCTGGAATGGACGCTGACGTCACCGCCGCCCTTCCACCAGTTCGAAGTGCTGCCGCGCGTACAGTAAACACTTATTCGCGGCGCGCGTCCGTTGCGCGCCGCGGCTTTGATGAAGCGAGATAAATCTTGTCGGTAGTCGACCATAACGCCATCGATGTTCGGCCTCGGGTCTCCGAGGCGGAAGTCGGCGACTACATCGCGCTGTTGAAGCCGCGGGTGATGTCACTCGTGATCTTCACCGCGCTGGTCGGCCTCGTGATCGCGCCCGGCTACGTCCATCCGATCCTGGCGTTCACCTCGATCCTCTGCATCGCGGTCGGGGCCGGCGCCTCGGGCGCGCTGAACATGGCCCTGGAAGGCGACATCGATGCCAAGATGTCGCGCACCGCGAACCGGCCGATCCCGCGCGGCCGCATCACGGCGGGCGAAGCGATGGCGTTCGGCCTGACGCTGTCGTTCTTCTCGGTGATGACGCTCGGCGTCCTCGTCAACTGGCTGGCGGGCGCGCTGTTGGCGTTCACGATCTTCTTCTATGTCGTGATCTACACCATGTTGCTGAAGCGCTGGACCGCGCAGAACATCGTGATCGGCGGCGCCGCCGGCGCGCTGCCGCCTGTGGTGGCGTGGGCCGCGGCCACCGGCTCGCTGTCGATGGAGCCGGTGCTCCTGTTCCTGATCATCTTCTTCTGGACGCCGCCGCATTTCTGGGCGCTGGCGTTGTTCCGTTCCGACGACTACGCCCGTGCCGGCGTGCCGATGCTGCCCGTCGTCGCCGGTCCCGACGCGACGCGCCTGCAGATACTGCTTTACACCGTCGTGCTGGTTGCGACTGCTTTCGCGCCCTGGCCGCTTGGCTATTTCGATGCGGTCTACGGCGTCGTCTCGCTGGTGCTCGGCGCCGGCATGATGTGGCTGGCCATCGAGGTCTACCGCCGCCGCGAGGGCAAGCAAGCGGTGCGCGCGACGCGCCGGCTGTTTGCCTTCTCGATCCTTTATCTGTTCGCGTTGTTTGCGACCCTGCTGCTCGAGGTCGTCGTTCGCGCGGTCGCACCGGCGATCCGCGCCGTCATGCCTTTGTTGTTCGGGTAGGGGGCGTATGGCGAGCCCATGGACGACAAGCAGCAGCCAGATGGAATCATCCTCACCGAGGCGCAGAAAAGAAGCCGCCGTCACCGCTCGATCGCCATTGCGCTCGCGCTCGGCGTCCTCGTCGTGCTGTTCTTCGCAGTCACCATGGTCAAGGGGCCGGCGGTTCTCGTCCGGCCGATGTGATTGAGATGCAGAACGAGCCGCAGATCAGCGAGGGCGGGGCGGAAGGCGAAAAGATCGCCTCGCGCCGTACCCTGACGCGCGACGCGGTGGTGGCGTCGATCTGCGGATTTGTCGTGGTGTTCATGGTCGGCGCCTCCTACGCCGCCGTCCCCTTCTACGACTGGTTCTGCCGCGCCACCGGCTTCAACGGCACCACCCAGGTCGCGACTTCGGCGCCGGCGGAGGGACCGCTTGCCCGCAAGATTGCCGTGCGGTTCGACGCCAATGTCGGCCCCGGCCTGCCCTGGAAGTTCGAGCCCGAGCAGAACGAGATCGAGGTCCGGATCGGCGAGGTCGTTACCGTCTTCTACACCGTGACCAACCAGGCCGCGCGCACCACCGCAGGCGTCGCCGCCTACAACGTCGCGCCGCTGACCGTCGGCGCCTATTTCCAGAAGATCAACTGCTTCTGCTTCACCGAACAGACCATGGGTCCGGGCGAGAAGCGCGAAATGCCCGTGGTGTTCTACGTCGATCCGGCGCTGGCCAAGGACAGCGAGAACGACGGCCTGAACACCATCACGCTATCCTACACCTTCTATCCCGTGCGCGATCCGGCGCCGAAGCCTGTGGCGGCCGGCGAAGGCGACAAGCGCAAGGGAAGCTTGTGATGGGAAGCTTGTGACGAGAAACCTGTGACCGCCGGCTTCCGTATCTTTGGGGAATGTCGGCTTTGAAATTTGAGACGAATATGTGCCGAAGGGAACGGCACATCTAACGGAGAGACCGCAATGGCTACGGCGCACGCGAAGCACCACGACTACCACCTCGTCGATCCGAGCCCGTGGCCGGTCGTCGGCTCGATCTCGGCCTTCATCATGGCGGTGGGTGCGATCACCTGGATGCATCACATGACCGCTGCGGCCCCGGTCATCTTCGGCGTCGGCACCATCGGCGTGCTCTACACCATGGCGAGCTGGTGGGGCGACGTGATCCGCGAAGCCCAGTACAAGGGCGACCACACCCGCGTGGTGCAGATCAGCCACCGCTACGGCATGATTCTGTTCATCGCCTCCGAGGTGATGTTCTTCGTCGCCTGGTTCTGGGCGTTCTTCAATTCCGCGCTGTTCCCGGCGGATGCGGTCCACGCCACTCGCGATGCGGTGTTCGGCTGCGGCCCGGGCACGGCGATGGGCGCCTGCAGCGTGCCGGGCACCTGGCCGCCCAAGGGCATCGAGACCTTCGACCCCTGGCATCTGCCGCTGCTCAACACGTTGTTGCTGCTGACCTCGGGCACGACAGTCACCTGGGCGCACCACGCGCTGCTGGAGAACGACCGTCAGGGCCTGAAGTACGGCCTGATCCTCACCGTGCTGCTCGGCGCCACCTTCACCGCCGTGCAAGCCTATGAGTACGCCCACGCCACGTTCGGCTTCTCCGGCAACATCTACGGCGCGACCTTCTTCATGGCGACCGGCTTCCACGGCTTCCATGTGCTGGTCGGCACCGTGTTCCTGTTGGTCTGCCTGTTCCGCGCCTATGCCGGCCACTTCACGCCGAAGCAGCATCTCGGCTTCGAGTTCGCCGCCTGGTACTGGCACTTCGTCGACGTGGTGTGGCTGTTCCTGTTCATCTGCATCTATGTCTGGTTCCGCGGCGCAGGGCCGGTCGCCGGGCACTGATACAGATTTGACGTGCTAGAAGGGGCGGTCGGAAGGCCGCCCTTTTTCTTTCTTCCCTTCTCCCCTTGTGGGAAAAGGTGCCTTGCCGAAGGCAAGGTGGATGAGGGGTTCTTTCCGCGGACGCAGACCCCTCACCCGTCTCGAATGAGCTTCCGCTCATTCGATCCACCCTTTCCCACAAGGGGAGAGGGGAAGGAACGAGTATGACGCCTGACCAATCACCCACGCTCACCCAGAGCGCACTCCGCGGCATCGCCTGCCGCTGCCCGCGTTGCGGCAAGGGCAAGCTCTATGCGGGATTCCTCGACCTGCGCCCGAATTGCGAATCATGCGGGCTCGACTATGCCTTCATCGATGCCGGCGACGGGCCTGCGATCTTCATCATCATGCTGGCGGGCGCCATCGTCGTCACCGCCGCGCTGATCGTGGAGGTCAAATATCAGCCGCCGTTCTGGCTGCATGCGGCGCTCTGGCTGCCGCTGATCGCGGCAACCACGCTGCTGCCGCTGCGCTCGATGAAGTCGCTTCTGATCGCGCTGCAATTCCATCATAAGGCCGCGCCCGGCCGGCTGATCGACCGCGAGCCGAAATGAGCGCGTTGTCGTCACGGCGGCCGGCGGTGGCCGGCTTTGCTATCTTCACGCTGCTGATGGTGACGGCCTTCAGCGGGCTTGGCATCTGGCAATTGCAGCGCCGCGTCGAGAAGCACGCGCTGATCGCACGGCTCAACGAGCGCCTGGCGGCCGCGCCCGAAGCCCTGCCGGCTGCGGCGCAATGGCCTTCGCTGACCCCGGCCAGGGATGAATTCCGCCGCGTCAGCTTCACCGCGACCTACGCGCCCTTGCCGGACGCGATGGTCTACAGTGCCGGCTCTGCGGTTCGTGACGACGTCTCGGGCCCCGGCACCTGGGCTTTCCTGCCGGTGCAACTGGCCGACGGCAACACCATCGTGGTGAATGCCGGCTTCGTCCAGAACACGATGCAGGATCGCAATCAGCAGGATCGCGCCGTGCGCCGGTTGATCACCGGTGATCCTGCGGAGCTCACCGGCTACATCCGCTTTCCCGAAAACGCGGGCGCGCTGACGCCGGCGGAGAGCGTTGCAAAACGACTGTGGTTCACCCGCGATCATCTCGCGATGGCGCGCACGTTGGGCTGGGGCGAGAGCGGCAAGGCCGTCGCGCCGTTTTACATCGATCTGGAAACGCCCGTGCCGGAAAACGGAATCCCGAAGCCTGGGCCGCTCTCCGTGCATCTCAAGGACGATCACCTGCAATACGCCATCACCTGGTTCACGCTGGCGTTCGCAGTCGTCATTGCCTTCGGTGTGTGGTGGCGTGGCCAGCGCCGCGCCTGATAGCCAACCCCCCGTAGTGTACCGGTCTAGCCTGTCGGAACGTTTGTTCAGCACAATCGTTGCGGTTCCACAGTGAGAGTATCGGACAATGGGTCGTTCAGTATCTATTCATGACGATCGTCATACGCCATCGCCCGCGTCGGCACCCGGCAGCTATGGCGACGTGGGTGGGATTGCGAATTTGGCTGAGGATTTCGATGAACTAGGCCTGGTGGTCGACTGGCTGGATGCATGCCGGAATCGCGACCTGGCGACATTGCTCGATCTCCATGCCGACGACGCGATGCTCAAATGCCAGTGCGGCGAGGCCAAGGTCAGCGAAGGCCGCGCCGAACTGGAGGCCTACTGGCGGCCGCGCCTGGACAAGCTCGCACCGACTGCCTTCGGGCTGGAAGAAATTACGCCGACCGCCGAGGGCGTCGTCCTCGACTATCTCAGTCACGAAGGTGAGCCGGTGCGCATCGCCTTCAGCTTCACGCGAGACGGAAAAATTCGGGCGACCCATTGCATGCCGGTGGCGGAGTCGCAGCAGCGCGCGGCTTGCATGCAGGACTATGCCGGCTAGAGCATGATCCGGAAAAGTGGGTACCGGTTTTCCCTCGCGACAAACGCGAACGCGTTTACGCGGAGATCATGCTCAAATCAAAGGGCTAGGGCGTGATGACAATTCGAAGAAACGTCATCACGCCCAAGTTCTCGTTCCTCTGTTTACAGCGCACCGAACTGAAGCGAGCCTGACTGGAAAGTCCGGTCAGGCTTGCTTTGCGCCGCGCGCATTGGAAGCGGCGTCGCCTGCCGGAAGCCGGCAACGAACGCAGGTGCGTCCTGCCTCGCGCAAGAGTTCGAGCGTCCCGCTCAGCGCCCGTACACGCTCCAGCATTCCGGTCAATCCGCGGCCGAACATCCGATCCACCGGAAAGCCGATGCCGTCGTCGAAGATTTCCACGATCACTTCGCGATCGGTGATTCTCGTTGCGACGTGCATTGCATTCGCTTTGGCGTGGCGAAGCACGTTTGTCACCGCCTCCTGGATCACGCGGTAGACCGTCTGCGACAGCAGGCCGTCGACTTCGTTCAGCGTGGCATCGATCTCGGAGGTCACCTTGAGATCGGGCGCCTGCGCCTTCGCATTCTGCAACAGCGTCTGGATGCTCCGCTCCAGGCCAAGCTCCTGAATGTAGAGTGGCCGCAGCCGGTCGAGGATGCGGCGGTTCGCCTGCTGCAATGTTTCGACCGACTGCAGGATTCCCTCGGCCGCGCCCCTCAACTCGGCCTCGCCGGACGGAATCGATTCCAGCAGCGCCACCGTGTTGGCGCGGATCCCGAACAACAGTGGGCCGAGCTCGTCGTGAAGCTCGCGCGCCATGTCCTGTCGCTCGTCATCCTGCAGCGATACGATCCGGCGCAGCAGGCTGCGATTATCCTGGCTGAGGCGATGCAGGGTGCGGGCGAGTTCGTTGGCTTCCTGCGCGCTCCTGCGGATCTCGGGCGGGCCGGATGGGGTTATGAGCTGATCGTAAGCGCCCGTTCGCATGCGGGTCAGGCCGTCGCCGAGATTTTGCAGCGGTCTCTGGGCGGAGCGCGCGGTGAAGTGGGCAATGACCCCCGTCAGCAGCATCAGGCCAAATCCCGAGCATGCGATCGCCAGAAATCCGATCCATTTCTCGTAGATGTCGGCAGACATGTCGGGTGTAAACACGATGTTGCCGACCTGCTTGCCCTCGATCGTCACCGGGAAGGCGGCCCTGAATTCCGGTATGACGAGCAGGCGGATGAACCAGCCGGGCACCCTTTCCAGGGGGGGCTGCGCCTCCGGAGGAGGAGCATCGGGACCGGTTCCGAGGCCGCGAAAGCGGATGGTTTCGGAGGCGCCCAGCGATTGCACGAAGGCATCGAGCGTTTCTTGCGGATTGGCCGAGGTGCGAAGGGCGCCGTTGAGTGCGGCCGCGACGGCTCTGGCCGAGCGAGCGGCCGGCTCGGTTTCCTCTATAAGTTGCGCCGTGGCGAAGATCTGGAGCGAAACCGCTCCGGCCAGCAGCGCGGCCACGAATGTCAGGCCGAGCGGCAGCAGCAACCGCGTTCGTAGAGAAAGTCTTTCCCACATTTTCGTTATTCTAAGTTCCCGCAACCCAAGATTTCTCTTTTCAAATACCGCCAACCGCCTATTTATTCCTCAAGGGGATGGATGATGCAAAATTCCGCCAAATCGGCAACGAAGGTCCTGATCGTCGACGACCACCCGGTGGTCCTGTCGGGCTGCCGGTCGCTGTTTGCGTCGGACAACTCCGTGAAGATCGAGGAGGCCACCGACGCCAAATCCGGCCACCGCGCCTATGTTACCCGGAAGCCGGACGTCACGGTGATCGACATCAAGCTTCCCGACGTTTCAGGCTTCGAGCTGATGCGGCGCATCCGCAAGGACGATCCGGACGCCCGGATCATCATGTTCAGCATGAATGACGATCCGGCGTTCGTGGTTCGCGCCATCGAGATGGGCGCGCAGGGCTATGTCGCGAAGGGCGACGATCCGCGGATGCTGGTGAAGGCCGTCCGCAAGGTGGCCGCCGGAGACAATTTCATCTCGCCGCAACTGGCTGAGGCGGTGACCTTTTCGGGGGCTTCGATCAAGGCCAATCCGGCGTCGCAAATGACGGCGCGCGAACTGGAAATCCTGCGGCTGTTGGGCCGTGGCGACAAGATCGTCGAAGTCGCCGATGCGCTGGAGATTTCCTACAAGACGGTGGCCAACACCACCTCGCTGCTCAAGCAGAAGCTCGGCGCCAAGAACCACTCGGACCTGATCCGGATCGCCGTCGAAATGGGATTGGGTTGAGCGCCGTCTGCGATGACCGCTGAACCGGTCGCGCCACGCGGCGCGACCTGTTCGTGCCGCTGTAATTCGCCTGTCGTCCGGGCAATGGGATGACGATCGGCGAATTCAGCGAAGACCTACCAGTGATGCCGACGATGATGGCGCCATTTGTGATGACCGCGACCCCTGTACCATCCATAGTGATGACCGCGACCTCGGTGTCCGCGACCGTGGTGGCCGTGTCCGCGGCCGTGCTTGACCTGGATCACGGCGCCGTCCTCGGCGGCCAGGGGCGCGATGCCTATTCTGGCGGACGCGGACAGGGTCATTGCCAGCGAAGCAATCAATGCCGCGCCAATCAGAACGATACGTCTCATGCAGGGGGGTCCTCCCAATCGCTTGACCGCGATGTCAGACACAAGTTCATGAGGGTCGACTTTGTTCCATGCCGTGATCGCATGGCCTGCGATCGGCGGAAAGCCCGCGGCATGATGCCTCGGCATCGCCGGACAGCCGGACGGTATCGCCAAAATCGGCTTGGCTAGTATCGGGAAAAACTGGCAATGTAACCCTTGATGATTGCCAAGGAGAGCTGGATGGACAGCCCGGACATAGCAGCAACCGCCTTTGCGCGGGCATGGAGTGTCTACCGGCTGATCCACAGCGGTATCGACGACGATGACGCCCGCCGTGCGGGGCTCCAGCGCTTCATCCGGCAGCGTTGCGAGGCCGGCGAAACCGACACCGAGCTGCTGGCGGTCGAGGGGCTCAAATATCTCAAGGGACTGGAGGGGGTCCCGGAGGATTAACTCGCTGCCACCTCACCCCGTCTCGTCCCGGGAAAAACAGGAACAAGCGGTTTCTTCGCGCGTTGCCGGTTGCATCATTGGAGGATCCCGAGGAGGACGCCTTGAAGAAATTTCTGATGATCGGAACGCTTGTCCTTGCCGCATCGGCGGTCGCCGGAAGCGCGGTTGCCGCCGAGTTCTACGTCGTGCGCGACGCCACCACCAAGAAGTGCACGATAGTCGATACCAAGCCGACCTCGACGACCACCACCATCGTCGACAACGGCACGTTCAAGACCAAGACGGAGGCCGAAACCGGCATGAAAACCATGAAGGTCTGCACAAGCAACTAAGACAGACCCTTCCAGGAGAGAGGGCCGCAGGTTCCCCTGCGGCCCTCTTCGTTGTGAGCCATATCAGCCCCTGTAGCGCAGCGCCGCGACCAGCACGGCAAAGGCCGGGGCCGGCTGGCGGCGGCTCGGGTAGTAGAGGTGATAACCCGGGAACGGCGGACACCAGTCCGCCAGCACCCGGATCAGGCGGCCGTCGGCGAGATGCGGCTGCACCTGGTCCTCCGGCAGATAGGCAAGCCCGAGCCCGGCAAGAACGGCGTTCATCCGCAACGCCATGTTGTTGAACACCAGTTGACCCTCGACGCGGACCTTCAGGGCGCGCCCGCGCTTCTCGAATTCCCAGGCATAGATTCCGCCATAGGTCGGCAGGCGGATATTGATGCAGCGATGGCTGGTCAGATCCTGCGGCTTGCCGGGCCTGGGATGAACGGCGAAATAGCTGGGCGCGCCGACCACCGCCATGCGGAAATCAGGCCCGATCCGCACCGCGACCATGTCCTTGGCCACCTGTTCACCGAGGCGAATGCCGGCGTCGTAACGCTCCGCGACGATGTCGGTCAGGCCGTAGTCGATGTTCACTTCCACCTTGATGTCGGGATATCGCGGCAGCAGTTTCGACAGCGCAGGCCAGAGAATCGTGCTGGCCGAGTGCTCGGCCGCGGTGATGCGGATGGTGCCGGCCGGCTTGTCGCGCAGCTCGGTGAGCGCCGAAAGTTCGGCGTCGATCTCCTCCAGTTTCGGCGCCACCGTTCGCATCAGCCGCTCGCCCGCCTCCGTCGGGGCGACGCTGCGGGTGGTTCGGGTCAGAAGCCGCAAGCCAAGCCGCTCCTCCAGCCCGCGGATCGTGTGACTGAGCGCCGACTGGGAAACATCGAGTTGCGCCGCCGCCCGCGTAAAGCTTCGCTCGCGCGCCACCACGAGGAAGGCGAGGAGGTCGTTGATGTTCTGCCGCGCCATTCATGAATCCATTTCATAAGTACAAGCTGATTGTACCATCTAATCGCGGCTCAGCGCAGCCGTTAACTTGCGAAGCACCGCAAGGCGCAGCCCACCTCACGCTCTTCCAAACGTGAACGCCGGGCAGGAACAGCCGAAACGTGGCGCAGTTACAGGATGCTTGAGGCGGACGCCGGCACGGGCGCGCCGAAACTCTTCCAGAGCGACAGCAGAACGGGAACACTCCATGCAAGGTCCGAGCGACTTCGAACTATCACGAAGGAAATTGTTGCTGGGAACCGCCGCATCGGTGGCTTTCGGCGCAGCGCCCACGGCCTATGCGCAACCCTCTGCGGTTCCTGCGCAGGCTGACGTCGCCGAGGCCGTCTCCATGTCGAAGGTTTCTTTCAACGTGAACGGTAGCCTGCGCGAAATCGCGCTCGACACCCGGACCACGCTGCTCGATGCGCTGCGCGAGCATCTGCATCTCACCGGCAGCAAGAAGGGATGCGATCACGGCCAATGCGGCGCCTGCACGGTGATCGTTGGCGGGCGGCGGATCAATTCCTGCCTGACGCTCGCCGTCATGCACCAGGGCGACAGCATCACAACGATCGAAGGGTTGGGCACGCCCGAGCACATGCACCCGATGCAGGCTGCCTTCGTCAAGCATGACGGTTTTCAATGCGGCTATTGCACGCCGGGGCAGATCTGTTCGGCGGTCGCGGTGCTCGATGAAATCAGGGCCGGCATCCCCAGTCATGTCAGCGCCGATCTGAACGCGCCGCTGCAACTGACAAACGCCGAGCTGCGCGAGCGCATGAGCGGCAACATTTGCCGCTGCGGCGCTTATTCCAACATCGCCGAGGCGATTTCTGAAGTCGCCGGGAGGCCCGCATGAAGTCATTCAGCTATGAGCGCGCCCGCACGCCGGCCGAGGCTGCAGCCTCCGCCCTGCGCAGGCCGGACGCCAAGTTCATTGCCGGCGGCACCAATCTGCTCGATCTGATGAAGCTCGAGATCGAGACGCCGGCGCATCTCGTCGACGTCAACGGCCTTGCGCTCGACAAGATCGAAGCGACGCCGGAGGGCGGATTGCGGATCGGCGCGCTGCTACGTAACACCGATCTTGCCGCGGACGCGCGCGTGCGGCGCGACTATGCCGTGCTGTCGCGCGCGTTGCTGGCGGGCGCCTCGGGCCAGTTGCGCAACAAGGCGACGACCGCGGGCAATCTGCTGCAGCGGACACGCTGTCCCTATTTCTATGACACCAACCAGCCCTGCAACAAGCGCCGGCCCGGCAGCGGCTGCGGCGCGATTGGCGGCTTCAGCCGCCAGCATGCCGTCATCGGCGCCAGCGAAGCTTGCATCGCCACCCATCCGAGCGACATGGCGGTCGCCATGCGCGCGCTCGACGCGACAGTTGAGGCGGTCCGGCCGGACGGCACGCAGCGAACCATCCCGATCGCTGATTTTCATCGTCTGCCCGGCGACACCCCGCATATCGAGACGACGCTGCAGCCGGGCGAACTGATCACCGCGGTGACGCTGCCCAAGCCCGTCGGCGGTGCGCATGTCTATCGCAAGGTGCGCGATCGCGCCTCGTATGCGTTTGCGCTGGTCTCGGTCGCCGCGATCGTGCAGCGCGACGGCACCGGGCGTGTCGCGCTTGGCGGCGTCGCCCACAAGCCCTGGCGGGTCGAGGCCGCGGACGCCGAGCTGCCGCGTGGCGCGCGCGCCGTTGCGGCGCAACTGCTCGCCAATGCCAGGCCGACAAAGGACAACGCATTCAAGCTGGCGCTGGCCGAGCGCACCATCGGCGCGGCGCTGAGCGAAGCGAAGGGTTGAACCCATGAAATTCGATAGCCCCGCGACGACCAACCCGATCGACCGGTTGAAGGTCGTCGGTCAACCCTTCAGCCGGATCGACGGTCCGCTCAAGACCACCGGCACCGCGCCTTACGCCTATGAGCGGCACGATGTCGCGCCCAACCAGGCCTATGGCTATGTGGTCGGCGCCGCGATCGGCAAGGGACGGATCGCCGGCATCGATCTCGGCAAGGCCAAGGCGGCGCCCGGGGTGCTCGCGATCGTCACGGCCGAAAACGCCGGCAAGCTCGGCAAGGGCAGGCTCAACACCGCAAAGCTGCTCGGCGGGCCCGAGATCCAGCATTATCATCAGGCCATCGCCGTCGTCGTGGCGGACACCTTTGAGCAGGCGCGCGCCGCGGCAGCGCTGATCCGCGTCGACTATGCCCGCGAACAGGGCGCGTTCGATCTGGCTTCGCTGACCGACAAGGCGAAGCCCAATCCGATCACCAGCGGTCCCGGCGATACCGCGGTCGGCGACTTCGCCGCGGCGTTCGCGGCAGCTCCGGTCCGGCTCGACGCGCGCTATTCAACGCCCGATGAAGCGCATGCGATGATGGAGCCGCATGCCACGATCGCCGCATGGCAGGGCGACAAGCTCACGCTCTGGACCTCCAACCAGATGATCGCCTGGAACGCCGCCGAGATGGCCACGATCCTGGATGTCCCGAAGGAAAACGTCCGTCTCGACTCGCCGTTCGTCGGCGGCGGCTTCGGCGGCAAGCTGTTTCCGCGCGCGGACGCGTTGCTCGCCGCGCTCGGCGCGCGGGCCGCGAAACGGCCGGTGAAGGTCGCGCTGCAGCGTCCGCTGATGTTCAACAACACCACGCACCGTCCCGCCACGATCCAGCGCATCCGGATCGGGGCGACGGCGGACGGCAAGATCACGGCGATCGGTCATGAAAGCTGGTCGGGCGATCTGGTGGGCGGCAAGGCGGATGGCGCGGTCGCCCAGACGCGGCTGCTCTATGCCGGTGCGCATCGCATGACCGCGACGCGGCTCGCGACACTCGACCTGCCGGAAGGCAATGCGATGCGCGCGCCGGGCGAGGCGACCGGCATGATGGCGTTGGAAATCGCCATGGACGAAATGGCCGAGAAGCTCGGGATGGATCCGGTCCAATTCCGCATTCTCAATGATACCCAGGTCGATCCGGAAAAGCCGGAGCGGCCGTTCTCGCAGCGGCAGCTGGTCGAGTGCCTGCGCAACGGCGCGGAGCGTTTCGGCTGGAACCGGCGCAATCCGCAGCCGGGCCGGGTGCGCGACGGGCGCTGGCTGGTCGGCATGGGCGCCGCCGCCGCGTTCCGCAACAATCTGCTGACCAAATCGGCGGCGCGGGTGCGGCTCGACGGCAGCGGCATCGTGACCGTCGAGACCGACATGACCGACATCGGGACCGGCAGCTACACCATCATCGCCCAGACCGCGGCCGAGATGATGGGCGTGCCGCTCGAAAGGGTGAAGGTGCGTCTCGGCGACTCCGCTTTCCCGGTATCGGCGGGCTCCGGCGGCCAATGGGGCGGCAACAACTCTACCGCGGGCGTTTATGCCGCCTGCGTCAAGCTGCGCGAGGCGATTGCGCAGAAACTCGGCTTCAACTCCACTGAGGCGGAGTTTGCCGAGGGCGAGGTTCGCGCCGGCAATCGCCGCGTGCCGCTGACCCAGGCTGCAGGCGAGGCCGGCATCGCGGCCGAAGACGGCATCGAGTACGGTGATCTCGCCAAGAAGTACCAGCAATCGACCTTCGGCGCGCATTTCGTCGAAGTCGGTGTCGATGCCGCCACCGCCGAGATCCGCGTGCGCCGGATGCTCGCGGTTTGCGCCGCCGGCCGCATCCTCAATCCGAAGACGGCCCGCAGCCAGGTGATCGGGGCGATGACGATGGGCGTCGGTGCAGCGCTGATGGAGGAACTCGTGGTCGACAAGCGCGCCGGCTTCTTCGTCAATCATGACCTCGCCGGCTATGAGGTGCCGGTTCATGCCGACATTCCGCATCAGGAGATGTTCTTCCTCGACGAGACCGATCCGATGTCGTCGCCGATGAAAGCCAAGGGCGTCGCCGAACTCGGCATCTGTGGCGTCGCGGCCGCGGTTGCCAACGCGGTCTACAATGCGACCGGCGTCCGGGTGCGCGATTATCCGATCACGCTCGACAAGCTCTTGGAGCGGATGCCGGACGTGGGTTGAACTGCCAGCCATCTCGAACCGCCGATATTTATTCCGGGAGCGCCATGATCACGCGACGAGGCCTCGTCGCAGCCACCGGCCTCGCCGTGTTGGCGGCAGGCGCCACGCCCCCTGTCCGGGCGCAAGCAAGGAGCGTAACGATGGAAATCAAGCGAAGCGGTTCACAGCCGTCGGGTAAGGGGCCTGCGGTATACTTCACCGGCAGTGTGCGCGTCGATCCGCTATTCCAGGCCGCAGATCCCGCGCGCGTCGCCGGCGCCCACGTCACGTTCGAGCCCGGCGCGCGTACGGCATGGCACACCCACCCGCTGGGCCAAACCCTGATCGTCACCTCCGGCCGCGGCTGGGTGCAGGTCTGGGGCGGACGTGTCGAGGAAATTCACCCCGGCGATGTCATCTGGTTTCCGCCAGGCGAAAAACACTGGCACGGCGCGACGCCGGCGACGGCGATGACGCACATTGCCATTCAGGAGCGGCTCGACGGCAAGGCCGTCGACTGGATGGAAAAGGTCAGCGACGAACAGTATCGGACTTGATATCCCGAAGAAGAGCTTGACGCAGCGCCGCTCACGCTCGCTGCGCTGCCGCCACTCGAGTGGCGGGGATATGGCGGGGGNTTTGCAGCGGGCGCTCGAATCGTCCCGAAAACGCGCTATGAATGGACGATGGAAAAGGTCCCGCGTCCCCTGCCGTTCTCGGCATTCGAATGGCTTGTGTCCGGGCGCTACCTGCGGGCGCGGCGCAAGGAAGGCTTCATTTCCGTCATCGCCGGTTTTTCCTTTCTCGGCATCATGCTCGGCGTTGCGACGCTGATCATAGTGATGGCCGTCATGAACGGCTTTCGCAAGGAGCTGGTGGACAAGATCGTCGGGCTGAACGGCCATCTTCTGGTGCAACCGCTGGAGTCGCCGCTGACGGACTGGGAGGACGTCACCGAGCGCATCAGTCGGGTTCCGGACATCCGGCTCGCCGCTCCCGTCGTGGACGGCCCGGCGCTGGCATCGTCGGCGCAGAACGCCTCCGGCGTCCTCATTCGCGGCATTCGCTCCGAGGATCTCAACAAACTCGCCGCGATCGCCGGCAATATCCAGCAGGGCTCGCTGGACGCATTCGAACAGGGGCAGGGGGTCGCGATCGGTCGCCGGCTTGCCGATCAATTGTCGCTCCGTGCCGGCGACAACATCACGCTGGTCGCGCCGGATGGAGCCATCAAGTCGAAGGGCACGGCGGCCCGCATCAAGCCGTACAAGGTTGCGGCGGTGTTCAGCATCGACATGTCGGAATATGATTCCGTCATGGTGTTTCTGCCGCTCGCCGAGGCGCAGGCCTATTTCAACCGCGGCAATGACGTGAGCGCCATCGAGGTTTTCATCGAAGGCCGCCCGGACAAGGTCGACAGCTTCCGCAGGCCGGTGACTGACGCCGCGGGACGGCCGGTGTTCCTGGTCGACTGGCGGCGGCGTACCTCGGCCTTCTTCGCGGCGCTTCAGGTCGAACGCAACGTCATGTTCCTGATCCTGACCTTGATCGTGCTGGTCGCCGCGCTGAATATCGTGTCGGGCCTGATCATGCTGGTGAAGGACAAGGGGAGCGACATCGCCATTCTACGCACCGTCGGCGCCTCGCGCGGCGCGATCATGCGGGTATTCCTTATCGCAGGTGCCGCGATCGGCGTGCTCGGCACGATAACCGGATTGCTCGTCGGCATGCTGGTTTGCCTGAATATCGAAACGATCCGGCAATTCCTGTCCTGGATCACCAATACCGAGCTGTTTCCGCCAAAACTCTACTTCCTGTCGAAGCTGCCGGCCGAGATCGATTTTGGCGAGACCGCCGCGGTCGTGGCCATGGCGTTGACCCTGTCATTCCTCGCCACACTCTATCCCTCCTGGCGCGCCGCGCGGCTCGATCCGGTCGAAGCGCTGAGATATGGGTGAGGGCTGACGCTGGACCGCACAAAGTTGTCGTCACCCGCGAAAAGCGGGTGACCCAGTATTCCAGAGACAGCAGCGATCGAACCCAGAAACGGCGGCGTACTGGATCCCCCGCATGCGCGGGGGACGACGGCAGTGCACGTGGCGCCATAACCCCTCATTTCGAGCGCAGCGAAGCAATCCATAGCGCCGCAAGCGGAGAGGTGATTGCTTCGCTGCGCTCGCAATGACGCGGATGGGCCACGGCCTACCGGAAGCGGACTGGCCCCGCCTCGAGCGGTATGACTGCTCGGTATCTGTAGAATTGCGCATTTTGCGATAGCTGCGCCCTTTCTTTTCGCCCACGGGCCATTTCCCCTCGGCACAAAAACGCTTTATGGTGACCCCTCGCTTCGCGCTTGGCGAAATCTAATTCATGATCAATATCAAAGGCTTGGCATAGGGCTGGCGCCTTTGGAGGGTGGTTTGACGCGCTATATTTCGACGCGGGGGGAGGCCCCCGTCCTGGGTTTCTGCGATGTGATGCTGACCGGGCTCGCCCGCGACGGCGGCCTCTATGTGCCCGAGGTCTGGCCGCAGCTATCGCGCGAGACCATCGCCTCCTTCTTCGGCCGGCCCTATTGGGAAGTCGCCGTCGACGTGATCCGGCCATTTGCCGCCGGCGAAATCTCCGACGCCGATCTCGGCCGCATGGCGAATGAGGCTTACGCCACGTTCCGCCATCCCGCAGTGGTGCCGCTGAACCAGGTCAGCCCCAATCAGTTCGTGCTGGAGCTGTTTCACGGCCCGACGCTGGCGTTCAAGGACGTCGCGATGCAGTTGATCTCGCGGCTGATGGATCACGTGCTGGCCAAGCGCAGCCAGCGTACCACCATCGTGGTTGCGACCTCGGGCGATACCGGCGGCGCCGCGGTTGATGCGTTCGCGGGTCTCGACAATGTCGATCTGGTGGTGCTGTTTCCGACCGGGCGCATCTCCGACGTGCAGCGGCGGATGATGACGACGACCGGCGCTGCGAACGTGCATGCGCTGGCGATCGAGGGCACCTTCGACGATTGCCAGGCGCTCGTGAAGGCGATGTTCAACCATCACGGCTTTCGCGATGCGGTCTCGCTGTCGGGCGTCAACTCGATCAACTGGGCACGGATCGTCGCCCAGGTGGTGTATTACTTCACCTCTGCCGTGGCGCTCGGCGCGCCCGCGCGTACGGTGGATTTCACCGTGCCCACCGGCAATTTCGGCGACATCTTTGCAGGCTACGTCGCGAAGAAAATGGGGCTGCCGATCCGCTGGCTCCGCATCGCCTCCAACGTCAACGACATCCTGCCGCGCACGCTCAAGACCGGCATCTACGAGGTCCGCGAGGTTCACGCCTCCGCTTCGCCCTCGATGGATATCCAGGTCTCCTCGAATTTCGAACGGCTGTTGTTCGAGGCGAGCCGCCGCGATGCCGACAGCGTCCGCCGCCTGATGGGCTCGCTCAAGCAGTCCGGCCGCTTCGTGTTGCCGGATGCCATGCTGGCCGCGATCCGCGAGGAGTTCGACGCCGGCCGTGCCGACGAGACCGAAACCTCGGCGGCGATCCGCACCGCCTGGCGCGAGGCCGGCGAACTCGTCGATCCCCACACCGCGGTGGCGCTGGCAGTGGCCGATCGCGACACCTCGGATTCGAGGATCCCCAACATCGTGCTGTCGACCGCGCATCCGGCCAAGTTTCCCGATGCGGTGGAAGCCGCCTGCGGCGTGCGGCCGCAACTGCCGGCCTGGCTCGACGGCCTGATGACCAAATCCGAACACATCACGGTGATGAAGAACGATTCAGCCGAAGTGGAGCGATTCGTGCGCTCGGTGAGCCGTGCCGCGAAGCAGGGAGTAGCCGGATGAGTGTCGACGTGACCAAGTTGCCGTCCGGCCTGACCGTCGTCACCGACACCATGCCGCATCTCGAAACCGCGGCGCTCGGCGTCTGGGCCGGGGTCGGCGGCCGCGACGAAAAGCCGAACGAGCACGGCATCTCGCATCTTCTCGAACACATGGCCTTCAAGGGCACGACCAGGCGCTCCTCACGCGAGATCGTCGAGGAGATCGAGGCGGTCGGCGGCGATCTCAACGCCGGGACCTCGACCGAGACCACGGCCTATTATGCGCGGGTGATGAAGGCCGACGTGCCGCTGGCGCTTGATGTGCTCTCCGACATCCTCACCAATCCCTCCTTCGTGCCGGATGAGCTCGAGCGCGAGAAGAGCGTGATCGTGCAGGAAATCGGCGCGGCGCAGGATACGCCCGATGATGTCGTGTTCGAGCACCTCAACGAACTCTGCTTTCCGGACCAGCCGATGGGCCGCTCGCTGCTCGGCACTGCCAAGACGCTGAAGAAATTCGATCGCGACATGCTGCGCAGCTATCTCTCCACGCATTACCGCGGGCCCGACATGGTGGTGGCCGCCGCCGGTGCGGTCGATCACAAGCGCGTGGTGGAGGAAGCGGCGCAGAAATTTGCCAGCTTCGACGCCGCGCCCGGGCCGAAGCCGCAGGCTGCGATGTTCGGCAAGGGCGGTTCGCGCGTGGTGCACCGCGACCTCGAACAGGCCCATCTAACGCTGGCGCTCGAAGGCGTGCCGCAGACCGACCTGTCGCTGTTCTCGCTGCAGGTCTTCACCAACATCCTCGGCGGCGGAATGTCGTCGCGGCTGTTCCAGGAAGTGCGCGAGAAGCGCGGCCTGTGCTACTCGATCTACACCTTCCACGCGCCCTATACCGACACCGGCTTTTTCGGCCTCTACACCGGCACCGATCCCGGCGACGCGCCGGAGATGATGGAAGTGATCGTCGACGTCATCAATGACGCGGTGGAAACCCTCAGCGAAGCCGAAATCGCCCGCGCCAAGGCGCAGATGAAGGCGGGGCTGCTGATGGCGCTGGAAAGCTGCTCGTCGCGCGCCGAACAATTGGCGCGGCACATATTGGCCTATGGCCGTCCCCTGACGGTGGAAGAACTGGTGACGCGGATCGACGCCGTCAGCGTCGAATCCACCCAAAGCGCCGCCCACGCGCTATTGTCGCGCAGCCGGCCGGCGGTCGTAGCACTTGGCAGTGGCAGGGGTCTGGACACGGCGGTATCTTTTGCGGAAGGATTGACGCGGTCGAAGGCGAAGACGCTTCTGCATTAGGTCCTGACCTCTCCCCGCAAGGGCGGGGCGGGGGAGTAGTTCGGGCGGGAGAGAGTGGGCATGGCCCTGTTTCGTTTGCCAACCAGCGGACCTGCCGCGCTTGTGCCGCGCGGCCGCGGTCTTCTGCTGCGCGCGCCGCAGATGTCGGATTTTCCGCAATGGGCACAATTGCGCGAAACGAGCCGCGCCTACCTGACGCCGTGGGAACCGATCTGGCCGTCGGATGATCTGACCCGCGCCGGCTTTCGCCGCAGGCTCCGCCGTTACGCCGAGGATATCGCCGCCGACCGCTCCTATCCGTTCATCATCTTCCGCGAGTCGGACGGAGCCATGATCGGTGGCATCACGCTCGCCAATGTCCGCCGCGGCATCGTGCAGGCCGGTACCATCGGCTATTGGGTCGGCGAACCCCACGCCGATCGCGGCTACATGACGACGGCGCTGCGGGTGCTGCTGCCGACGCTGTTTGGCGAGCTCAATTTGCACCGCATCGAGGCCGCTTGCATTCCCTCCAATTCGCCCTCGATCCGGGTGCTGGAGAAGTGCGGCTTCACCCGCGAGGGGCTGGCGCGGCGCTATCTCTGCATCAACGGCGTCTGGCAGGACCATCTGCTGTTCGGCCTGCTGCACGAGGATTTCCGCGGCTGAACCGCTGATTTCTAAACCCTTTTGGTGCCTTATCAGGTGCCTTGGGTTCGCCGCCATTGGGCTGCTATAACGCCGCCGGAAACAATGACGATGGGATGTCAGGGACGTCGCATGGGTGACAATCGTTTGGCCAGGATCGCGGTCATGGCCGCGGTCGCGGGTGGGCTGGCGTGCCTGACGGCTGCGCCGGTATCGGCGCAATCGCTGACTGATCGTTTCAAGAGCCTGTTCGGCGGCAAGTCGGACGAGGAGCCGGCCGCCGCTGCGCCGGCGGTTCCGCAGGATACGGGCGATCTGACCTGTCCGCCTGTTACGGTCAGGGCGGGGGCATCCACTTACGCCGTGGGGGCGCCCGGCAAGCAGCCGGTCGGCAACGACCTGCGCTTCCAGGCGACGATCAGCAAGATGGCCCGCGAATGCAGCGTCAATGGCGGCGTGATCACGGCACGGATCGGCATTCAGGGCCGCGTCATCGCCGGTCCCGCTGGCGCCCCGGCTGCGGTCCAGGTTCCGATCCGCGTTGCGGTGGTACACGGCGGCGTGTCCGAGAAGACCATCGCCACCAAGGCCTATCAGACGACCGTCAATATGACCGAATCCGGCAGCGAACCGTTTACGCTGGTCGCCGAAGACCTCACCTATCCGGTGCCCCCCGGCGCCGCCGGCGACAGCTACATCTTCTATATCGGCTTCGACCCGCAGTCCCTGAAGCCCGAGCGTCCGGCACCGAAAAAGAAGAAGTAATAAAAAAGCCGGCGCGATCGTCTCGCGCCGGCTTTTGATTGGTGGCGAAGAGCGCTCAGTTCAGCTTGGCGCGAACTTCAGCAATGCCCTTGGTGAGCAGGTCGTCGGCGACCGAGCCCTTGACCGACTGCGACAGGATGGTCGAGGCGGCTTCGACTGCGGCGTTGGCGGCAGCGGCGCGGACGTCGGCCAAAGCCTGAGCCTCGGCAAGTGCGATCTTGCCTTCGGCGGTCTTGGTGCGGCGGGCGACGAAGTCTTCCATCTTGGCCTTGGCTTCGGTCGCGATGCGCTCGGCTTCGGCCTTGGCGTTGGCGACGATTTCCTCGGCTTCCCGCTCGGCGCTGGCGCGGCGGGTCTGGTACTCGCCGAGCAGCTTGGCGGCCTCCTCTTTCAGACGGCGGGCGTCGTCAAGTTCGGCCTTGATGCGCTCGCTGCGATGATCGAGCGCCGTCAGCACCGTCTTGTGGATGCCGAGATAGGCAAACAGCACCAGCAGGATGACGAAGGCGATTGCGACCCAGGTTTCCGGTTGGGTGAACATCGGTCTATCCCTTCAACGAAGCGTCGACGGCTTTGCTCACCGCCTTGCTGTCGGGCAGCACGCCGGTGAGACGCTGGACGATCGCGCCGGCCGCATCCGCGGCGATGCCGCGGACATTGCTCATCGCGGTTTCCCGCGTCGCCGCGATCTGCTTCTCGGCGTCGGCAAGCTTGGCGGTGAGCTGGTCTTCCAGCGTCTTGCGCTCGGCTTCCGCAGCCGCATTCAGCTTCTCGCGGGTCTCGTTGCCGATGGCCTGCGCGCGGGTGCGGGCGGAGGCGAGCTCGGTCTCGTACGCCCTTAGCGCCGCGTCCGACTCGTCCTTGAACTTCTGCGCCGCCGAAAGATCGCCCTCGATCGCGTTCTGACGAGCATCGATCACGCTTTCGACGCGCGGCAGCGCGATGCGAGAGACGATGACGTAGAGCGCGACGAACGCGATGACGAGCGAGACCAGTTGCGAAGCAAACGTGCTCGACTCAAACGGAGGAAATCCTCCGCCGTGTCCGCCGTCGGCTTCGGTGTGGGCGCCGGTGCCCTTGGCCGGGGTACCATGACTTTTTTCAGCCACGGGGTTCTCCTGTTGCAGTCAGCCGCGCCGCCCGGAGGCGGCGCGAGTGGGTCCAGCTCAGAGCGGAACGAACAGCAGCAGCAGCGCGATCAGCAGCGAGAAAATGCCGAGCGCTTCGGTCACGGCGAAGCCGAAGATCAGGTTGCCGAACTGCCCCTGCGCGGCCGACGGGTTACGCACCGCTGCGGCAAGGTAGTTGCCGAAGATGATGCCCACGCCGACGCCTGCGCCGCCCATGCCGATGCATGCGATGCCCGCGCCGATAAGTTTAGCTGCTGCCGGTTCCATTTCTAGAGCTCCTTGAGAGGTATGACAAAGTGTGGGTGGAAATTCCCCGGACCGCTTAGTGTCCCGGATGAATGGCGTCGTTGAGGTAGATGCAGGTCAGGATCGCGAACACGTAGGCCTGCAGGAATGCGACCAAGAGTTCGAGCGCGGTCAGCGCCACCGTGAGCGCCAGCGGCAGCACGCCGCCGACCCAGCCGATCGCGCCGAGCGAGACGCCGAGCATGGCGACGAAGCCCGCGAACACCTTCAGCGCGATATGGCCGGCCAGCATGTTGGCGAACAGACGAACGCTGTGCGAAACCGGCCGCAGGAAGAACGACAGGATTTCGATGAACATGACCAGCGGCAGGATGTAGATCGGCACGCCGTGGGGGACGAAAAGCTTGAAGAATTTCAGGCCGTTCTTGTAGAGGCCGTAGATCAGCACCGTGAAGAAGACCAGTAGCGCCAGCGCCGCGGTGACAATGATGTGGCTCGAGACGGTGAAGGTGTAGGGAATGATGCCGATCAGGTTCGAGATGCAGATGAACATGAACAGCGAGAAGATCAGCGGGAAGAACTTCATGCCTTCCGCGCCGGCGGTCGAGCGGATCGTCGAGGCTACGAACTCGTAGGAGATTTCCGCGATCGACTGCAGCCGTCCGGGAACCAGTTGCCGCCCCGCCATGCCGCCGATCATCAGGATCGAGATCACGGCCACTGCCAGGAACATGTACAGCGACGAGTTGGTGAAGGCGATCGTGTGGTTGCCGATATGGCCGATCGTGAAGAGGGGCTCGATATTGAACTGGTGGATCGGGTCGATTTTCATCCGCGCGGCTCTTTATCCACCGGCCTGGCCGGCAATCGAATTTCAAATGTCGTGACTTTCCGTCGGTGCTCAGCGCCTGCGGGAAGCTACGCCTGCAGATCTCACCACGTTGACCACCCCGGCGACGAAGCCGAGCAGAAGAAACACGATGAAACCGAACGGCGATGTCGACAACAAACGGTCGAACCCCCAACCCAACGCCGCCCCGACGACAACGCCCGCGACCAACTCCGAGGAAAGCCGGAAACCCAGCGCCATCGCAGATGCTCTGGCAGCCGTATCTCCGCTTTCAGTACCGGGTTGATCAGTCCTTAGTTTCCGGCCGTCGCGAATTTCGGACAACCGTTGATCCAGACTTCCGAGCCTTGCGGAAAGCGCAGCTTCGTCGGAAGACGGCTGGTCGCGATTGCCACTTGCGTTGTCGTTCTTGTCTTCGGCCATGCCCAAGACATTAAACGATGCCAACGGTCGATGGAAATTACGCCCGTCACCCTTGAAAGCCGCGCGGACCATACTTACCGCGTCTATTCAAGTCAAGATTAGGCCGTAACCAGTTAGCGCCTTGATTTAATTGGAATTATTCGAGGGTTGCCTGCGACACTGTGGACTGTCATCGCAGTGCAGCAGCTAATCCTGCAAGGATCGATCTTGCGCCCGTCTGGGTGGTCTGTTGGGATGCCTCGCGCGAGACGGAAATCCTCGTTCCCGGAGGGCGCATGCCCCGTCAGGTCGACTACTATTTCTCGATCCAATCGCCCTGGGCCTATATCGGGCATCAAGCCTTTCGCGGCCTTGTAAGTGCTTACGATCTCAAGGTAAATCACAAGCCGGTGGTGCTGGTCGATCTGTTCTCGGAGACCGGCGGTCTGCCCTTGATGAAGCGCCATCCGGTACGCCAGCGCTACCGGATGGTCGAACTGCAGCGCTGGCGCGACAAGCGCGGGTTGAAATTCAATCTGCAACCGGCCCACTGGCCATTCAATGCGCAGCTGGCCGACGGCGTCGTGATCGCGGCGCTCGAGATCGGCCTCGACCCCGACCGGTATCTGCGCCGCGCCTTCGCCGGCGTCTGGGAAGATCAGCTCAATCTCGCCGATCCCGCAACGATCGCAAAACTTGCCGACGAATCGGGGCTGCCCGGCAAGCAATTGGTGGAGCGCTCCGGCTCGGAGGACATCACGGCCGCATATGAGCAGAACCGGCAGGAGGCGCTGGCCGCCGACGTGTTCGGCTCGCCGGTCTATGTGCTGGATGGCGAAGTTTTCTGGGGCCAGGACCGCATCGAATTGCTGGAAGACGCGTTGAAGTCGGGACGGGCGGCCTATAGCTCAAAGGTGTGAGGGCGCGCCTTGAAAGCGCCCCGTCGGTCGGGGAAACCGGCAACTCCTGAGGCGGGAGCAAGCCCATGCGCACAGCAAAATCGTCCTCGAAATTTTTGAGCCCCGTCGCGCTCGCGCTCTGTCTCGCAGCGGGCGGCCACGCGTTCGCCGGGCCGATGCCGGAGACCGAGAACGGGCGCTATTCGCTGTCGCCAGCCGGCGACGGCGTATTGCGGCTCGACACCAGAACCGGCGCGGTCTCGACCTGCACCAATTCGGGCGCCGGCTGGGCCTGCTACGCGGTGCCCGACGAGCGCACGGCGATGGATTCGGAGATCGGCCGTCTGCAGTCCGACATTGGCCGATTGCAGGCCGAGAATGAGAAGTTGAAGTCGGAGCTCGCCTCGCGCGAACCCACCGTGTCAGGCAAGATCGAGGAGCCGCTGCCGAAAGCGGACTCGCTGAAGCCCCCGAAGGCTGCCGAGAACGAACGCAAGATCGAGATCCCGCTGCCGAGCGACCGCGACATGGATCGCATGATGTCGTTCCTGGAGAAGGCCTGGCGGCGCCTGATCGAGATGGCCAACCGGGTCCAGCGGGACGTCAACGGCAAGATTTGACGGGCTGATCCTTTCGGCTTTCGGCACTCTCGCCGTCGTCCCTGCGAAAGCAGGGACCCATACGCCGCGGCCTCTGGAATTGGCACGGCCGAAGTCGATATCGTTCGCAATAATGAAAGCCCGTGGCTATGGGGCCCGGCTTTCGCAGGGACGACAGGTGGAGAGAAAATCGTGACATCGCCAAAATCCCTCTCCCGCACGGCTGCCTCCACCGTCGCCGCCAACACCATCGTGTCCTCGCTGCTGACGGTGCAGACATCAGGCACAGGCTTCACCGACCTCACCGCCGAAGTCGCAAAATTCCTGCGTGAGGCGCGCTCGCGCGAGGGCGCGCTGACGCTGTTCATCCGCCACACCTCGGCGTCGCTGACCATCCAGGAAAATGCCGATCCGACCGTGCTCGTCGATCTGACCACGGCGCTGAACCGGCTCGCACCGGAAAACGCCGGCTGGCGTCATGACACCGAGGGGCCGGACGACATGCCGGCCCACATCAAGACCATGCTGACCGCGACCTCGCTGCACGTGCCGGTGCTGCAGGGCGCGCTCGCGCTGGGCACCTGGCAGGCGATCTATCTGGTCGAGCATCGCGCGCGGCCGCACCGCCGCGAGATCGTGCTGCAGTTTGCCGGCGTGACCGATTGAGGTACCCGCAAAAGCAAACCGGCCGCGGAGCGCTCCGCGGCCGGTTCGTGACTTCGTTCCGCTGAACGAAACCGGTTACTTCGTGATATCGACGTCCTTGGTTTCCGGCAGGAAGAAGAAGCCGACAACCACGGTGATCAACGCGAAGATGATCGGGTACCAGAGGCCGGCATAGATGTCGCCGGTCGCGGCCACGATCGCGAACGAGGTCGCCGGCAGCAATCCGCCGAACCAGCCGTTGCCGATGTGATAGGGCAGCGACATCGAGGTGTAGCGAATCTTGGTCGGGAACAGCTCAACCAGCATCGCGGCGATCGGCCCGTACACCATGGTGACGTAGATCACCAGGATGAACAGCAGGCCGATGATGGCGGCGACCTGCGGTTTGAAGATGTCAAACGGGTGGTTCATCTTCACGAGCGTCGGGTTGGCGCCACGCTTCGGATAGCCCGCTTCCTGCAGGGCGGCCGTCGCTCCGGCGTTGGAATCCGCCGGCTTGGTGTAGGGCACGTCCTTGCCATTGATGCGGATCAGCACGGGAGAGCCAGCCGCGCCTGCGACGGTTTCATACTTCACCGAGGACTTCGCGAGGAAGTCGCGGGCGAGATCGCAAGGCGCAGAGAACACGCGGGTGCCGACCGGGTTGAACAGATCGCCGCAGCCCTTAGGATCGGCCACGACCTGAACCTTCACCGACTCGATGGCCTTTTCCAGCGTCGGGTTGGCGTTGGTCGAGATCATGCGGAAGATCGGGAAGAAGGTCAGCGCTGCGATCAGGCAGCCTCCCAGAATGATCGGCTTGCGGCCGATCTTGTCGGACAGCGCACCGAACACGATGAAGAAGCCGGTGCCGAGCAGGAGCGACCAGGCGATCAGGAGGTTGGCGGTGTAGCCGTCGACCTGAAGGATCGATTGCAGGAAGAACAGCGCGTAGAACTGGCCAGTATACCAGACCACGCCCTGGCCCATCACGCCGCCGAGCAGGGCGATGATGACGAGCTTGGCGTTGCTCCAGTTGGCGAAGGCTTCGGTCAGGGGAGCCTTCGATCCCTTGCCCTCTTCCTTCATCTTCTGGAAGACCGGCGACTCGTTCAGCCGCAGCCGGATCCAGACCGAGATGCCGAGCAGCACGACCGAAAGCAGGAACGGAATGCGCCAGCCCCAGGCGGCGAATTCAGGTTCGCCCAGGATGGTTCGGGTGAACAGGATGATCAGCAGCGACAGGAACAGGCCGAGCGTCGCGGTGGTCTGAATGAACGAGGTGTAGTAACCGCGTTTGCCCATTGGCGCATGCTCGGCAACGTAAGTTGCTGCACCGCCATATTCGCCGCCGAGCGCGAGGCCCTGCAGCAGGCGCAGCGCGATCAGGATGATCGGGGCCGCGATGCCGATGGTCGCCGCATTGGGCAGCAGGCCGACGATGAAGGTCGACAGGCCCATGATCAGAATGGTGACGAGGAAGGTGTATTTGCGTCCGACGATGTCACCGACGCGGCCGAACACGATGGCGCCGAACGGACGGACCAGGAAGCCGGCGGCAAAGGCGAGCAGCGCGAAAATGTCGCGGGTGGCCGGCGGATAGGCCGAGAAGAATTGCGCGCCGATGATGCTGGCGAGCGATCCGTAGAGGTAGAAGTCGTACCATTCGAAGACGGTGCCGAGCGAGGAGGCGAGAATGACGAAACGTTCGTCCTTCGTCATCCCACCGGCCTTGCCGGATGTGGCAGTAATTGTCGACATTTCCGATTCGCTCCCCTTTTTTATGATCGCGCAGATGTGCGTTGCGTCAGATCGACGCGCAATTATTAACTCCACTACATGTTCGGGAGCATTGGCCCAATAGTACTTTCGGTGGGACTGGCCGCGTTTTCCCGCCGTTTTGGGTGCCGCGATCGTTGATTCGCCATTTATCGGTTCAGCTTCGGACTAAAGTCCAATGACCGAGAAGACGAGCGCAATGCTCCACATCACGATGGAGATCATCGCGCTCCAGAGTGCGAACAGCAGATAGGTCTCGCGCATGACCGTCGAAACTGTCCGCTGCGCAGAGGCCTGGGGCGGACGGCTTTCCTTGGGAAGATAAAGCCACATCTCGGTCCGGCGATGATCCTTGGTCCGGGCTTCCCAGGCTTTCAACACCAGAATCAGTGTCATCAGGATGCTGAGAAAGCCGCCCGCCTGGAAGGCGGAGCGCGGCAGGAATGACAATCCGATCATGACGCAGAAGATGGCGAGCGAGGCGAAGCCGCAGGCGCGAAGCACGGTTTCATAGGCGATACGGCGTATCTCTTCCACGATCCGCCACCCCATCAATCAAGGAAGCATGCCGGTTGAAAGCCGGCCGCAGGGTAGCGGCAGCGCGGCCCGTGCTCAACACCGCGAATCGGCGGTTAGAGGCCGATCTTGAGAAAGTTACCGGCGGCGGGCAGCGCCAAAAGGGCGGTTCCCGCAAGCCATATCCAGAGCGATGCGTCGCTCGATTCCGAGGCTCCGGTGATCCGCTCGTAGATCGCCGCCGGAATCCCGCCCAGGATGACGGTCGCGGTCGAAACCATCAGCGATGCGAACATCAGCGTCAGGGACAGGCTGCCAAACAGCAGCGGGCCGGCGAGCAACTGGACGTACAGCAGCGTGAAAATCAGCGCGAGCTGATTGAAGATTCCGCTGATCATGCCGAAGAATGCGATTCCGATGAAATAGAAATTGCGGTTCATGATGCGGCTCCGCCAAACCGGGGCGCGAGATTGAACAGCAGCAATGTGTAGTGAAGCGCGACGCGCAGCCAGAACAGCCAGACAAAGCTTAACAGCCAAATCACGACCGGCGGGGTAACCTTGGGCGTCACGATCGCGACGGCCGCGACGACGGGATCGGTGATCCGGCAGAAAAATCGCCAGATGTAGTTCGGCGAGTCCGCATCCACCATCAGGCCGAGCAGGACGCGGCCAAGCATGGTGTACATCACTGCGGCCAGAACGAAATTCGGCAGGTGGAAATACCAGTAGGTGGCCAGCGATGTTGAAATACCCAAGGTAGGACTCTCCTGGAGGCTCGATCAATCGACGGATTGGCACGCCGCGAGAAGCACGACACAACAATGGCAAGCGGCGACCTTTCGGGCAAGCGAAGTCACTCAAGCTTCCGCCCAAACAAAACGGGGCCTTGTGAGGCCCCGTTCGCCGAAACGCCTTGCTGCGCTTCTTAAGTGGTCTTCTCCTCCAGCACCGTCCTGCCGCGCGGCTTCCGGATTTCGTCGACATAGGCCTGCATTTGGGCCGATGGCTCCCTGCCGAGCTTGCTGACGATGTAGATGACAGCGAAGCCGAGCGGCGCTCCCAACAGTCCGCAGGCGATGTTGTTGAGGTCGAACCACCCGACCTTGTTGGCCAGCGGGTGAGCCAATGTCGGGAAGCTTTCCATGGCATTGGGCAATGCCATGGCCTTCGCGATGTCGACCACGGGAGCCCCTGTCAGGGGGTTCAGCAGCGAGGTCATGCCGAAATACTTCACGCCTGCACCCGGGAAGTACCGGGTTGTCACGAGATAGAACAGGCAGAGGCCGAAGCCGGCAATGATGCCGCAGATGGCGCCGGTTGCCGTCGTCCGCTTCCACCAGACGCCCATCACCAGCGCCGGGAAGTTCCCCGCCATCGCGAGCGAGAACGCCCAGCCAACCATGGCCAGGATGTCCGCCGGCTTGGTTGCGGCCGTCGCGGCCGCGACCACGGCGACGCCCACGAGGAGAGCGCGCGCCACCGTGAGCCGGCGAATGGTCGGAGCGTTCGGATCGATCATCTTGTAGTAGATGTCGTGCGACAGCGCGTTGGCGATGGCGAGCAGCAGGCCGTCGGCGGTGGACAGCGCGGCGGCGAGACCGCCGGCCGCGACCAGGCCCGAGATCACATAGGGAAGTCCCGCGATCTCCGGTGTGGAGAGCACGATCACGTCCGTATTGATGACAAAGTCCTGCAGCCGGACGACGCCCGGGTGATCGGCGATGGCCTTGCACGCTGCGATAACCGCATCGATGCTGCTTGCGTCCTTGCCGCAGATCTTGATCAGCCCGAGTTCACCCCAACTGAACAACCAGGGGCGAATCGCCGACAAATTTCGTCCGATGATGTTGGTGTAGACTTCCAGCTTGGAGAACGCCGCATAGGCCGGCGCGGAGAAGTATAACAGGAAGATGAACAGCAACGACCAGGCGACCGACTGGCGTGCCTCACGTACCGACGGGGTGGTGAAGTAACGCATCAGGATGTGCGGCAACGAGGCGGTGCCGACCATCATGCACATGATGATTGCGAAGAAGTTTAGCGGGCTATAGTTGATGAATGGCTGGATATGCGGCTTCAGCGCCGCGGCTGTCGACAGGCCGTTCGCCAGCATTTGTTGCTCGCGCGCGGTAATATCCGCGATTGCCTGACCGTAAGTGAGTTGGGGCACCGGAAGCCCGTACTTCATGGTGGACAGGATCACGATCGGCGTCAGATAGGCGATGATCAGCACGATGTATTGTGCGATCTGCGTCCAGGTCACCGCCCGCATGCCGCCCAGCATCGCGCAGAGCAGAATGCCGACAAGGCCGGCAAAGACCGCAAGCTCGAACTGCATTCCGAGGAATCGCGATGCGATAATCCCGGTGCCGTAGATTTGCGCCGTCACATAGGTGAAGGAGCAGGCGACGAGCACGATCACGCCGAGAAAGCGAGCGAAGTTGCCGCCATATCGGAACGACAGGAAGTCGGGCACGGTATAGGCGCCGAACTTGCGCAGATATGGCCCGATCAGGATCGACACCAGCACAAATCCGCCGGTCCAACCCAGCACCCAGGCGAGGCCGTCGTAACCCAGCAGGAACAGGGTGCCGGCCATGCCGACGAACGACGCCGCCGACATCCAGTCGGCGCCGGTTGCCATGCCGTTATAGAAAGCCGGGACACGTCGTCCGGCAACGTAATATTCAGAGACCTCCGCGGTCCGCGTCATCACGCCGATGATGGCGTAGACGGCGAGCGTAAAGAAAACGAACAGGTAGCCGAGGATCTTGTTCGGAACGCCAACCTGCTCGAGAACCGCGAGCAGGAGGATGAATCCTATGAAGCCGCCGGTATAAGTACCGTACATTCTCCCCAGATTCTTGATGAAGTCCGAGGTGCTGGCAGAAGCTTGCGTGGCCATGATCTCATCCCCTCAATCTTCCTCGGCGAAGCCGAATTCGCGATCGATCTTGTCCTGCTGCTTCGCGAAGACGAACAGCATGACGACGAACGCGATGAGCGACCCCTGCGCGGCCATGTAGAAGCCGAGTGGGAAGCCGACGATCGGAATGACGATATTGTTGAGCGGCTTCACGAACATGTGGATGACGAAGCCGAAGAAGAACCAGATTGCGAGATGCGTAAACATCAGGCGCGATGTCTTGCGCCAGTGAGCGTCTTCTTTCTGTTTGATGCTTGTAGAGTCAGGCATGGCTTGCATTCCTCCTTCAAAGCATGGACCGGCGCAAAAAAAGCGCCGGGATGAAATGATCGAGGGGAATGCAATCCCTTCAATGCGGCGTCCCCCCTTTGCCGCTGCTCTACCGGTCTTGTGCCGGCTTTTGGAGACAACGCAGGGTAACACTACGAATCGTCGGCCCTTCATTAGACTTTCGGGGGTATTTTTTGTTGCGTTTGCGAAGGGAAGCGAAGCAATTCGGATAGGAGTTGCCGCAACTGCTAACGACGCGATGCTGAGAACCTTGAACCTTGCGGGATCGGATAAGGTAAGGTGGCCAAGTCGCCCCGCGCCGATCAGGCAGGATGAGACCGCAATGAAGCTGTTCGAAAAACTGTTTCGACCGCGTCCACCTGTTCGGGACCGCGAGGCGCTTGCGGACTTCATCGATGCCCAATCCGCCTTCATTGTGCAGAAGGGAATCTTCGAATATTCGCGGGCTCGGGCGGGGCACTACGCGAAGGTGCTGTTTGCCGAGGAGGGGTTTGCCGGGTCGGTCGAACATGCGCGCTGGCGGGCGTTTCCGTTGGGTCTCGCGATGGTCGGCGAGATGGTAGACGTGGTCCTGCGTCCGCATGCCGGCGCCGATCGCCGGGCGGTTCTCGACCGGATCATCACGGTCGTCCTGTCTGTCTTCGACCGTTATCCGGTACCGCCATCGATCGGCGAGGCCGGATGGCAGGAGGCGCGGCGGGAACTGGAGCACCGGCTCGACCTGGTCGGGGGGCACGCGCCCAAGCGGGTGATGGACATCCCCGACCCCCTGGCGGAGAGCTACTTTGCCATGATGCCGATCCACGAAAAGCTGCGCGGGCGAGACTTCGACACGACGCGCAATTATCTGCGCGTCAGCCTGTGCAACATTCATGACGAACTGGTCGACAGGATCGATGCGCCCGCGTTTACTGCTGCGCTACTGAGGTAGGGGGCGCGCGTGCCGGGTTGGCTGCGCGGCATCGCACGGCCGCTGCGCGAGAGGGAGGCGATGGACAGGACGATTGGCGGCGCCCCGCTTTTGTCGCTCGACGCCGTTGTCATCGATACCGAAACCACGGGGCTCGATCCACGCAAGGCGCGCGTCATCGAGCTTGCCGGGGTGCGACTCTTGGCCGGAAAGCTGGTTGCCGACGACTCGTTTCGCCAATTGTTGCGGCCGGCCGATGAGCCGATCCCCGCCGAGACGACGCGCATTCATGGCATCGACGACGCCATGGTCGCTGGCTCGCCGTTGTTTGCCGATGTCTGGCCGGGCTTGCGTTCGTTTCTCGGCCAAGCACCGGTGATCGGGCACGCGGTCGGGTTCGACCTTGCGGTGCTCAAGCGCGAATGCGATCTCGCCGGCCTGCCGTGGATACGTCCGCGCACGCTTGATACGCGGCAGCTCGCGCAGATTGCCGCACCGGAACTGGCCGGCTATTCGTTGGACGAACTCGCCGCCTGGCTGGGTGTCGGCGTCGTCGACCGGCATTCTGCGCTCGGCGACGCCATAACGGCGGCGCGGGTGTTTGTGGCGCTGGTGCCGAAGCTGCGCGACCACGGCATCCGCACCGTTGCCGAGGCCGAACGCGCCTGCCGCGCGCTTACTGCCGTGCTCGACGATCAGGTGCGCAGCGGGTGGATCGAGGCGGTCGAGGCCACGGCCCGCGTCGATACCGAGCAAACGCTGAAGCGCTTCGACAGCTATGCGTTTCGCCACCGCATCCGCGGCATCATGCGGACACCCGTGATCTTCGTCTCACCGGATACCCAGGTCGGCGAGGCGCTGGTGCGAATGACGAACGAGAAGATATCGGCGGTCTACGTCCACGGGCCGCAGCCGGAGCCGGAGGTCAAGGCGGCTGACGCGGGGATTGTCACGGAGCGCGACGTGCTGCGCGCGCTGGCCCGGGACGGCGCCCCGGCGCTACGGCAGCCGGTCGCCGAGATCATGAGCCAGCCGCTGGCGGCGGTCCCCGCGGACGCGTTTGTCTATCGCGCCATCGGCCGGATGAATCGTCTCAAGACCCGCCATCTCGGCGTCGTCGACGAGGAGGGCTGTGTGATCGGTGCGTTGTCCGCGCGCGATCTGCTACGCCTGCGCGCGGGCGATGCCATATCGCTCGGCGACGAGATCGACGATGCCGCCGACGCACATGCGCTGTCGGCGGCCCGGGCGCAGTTGCCTCGCGTCGCGCAAATGCTTCTGGCGGAGGGCTTGTCCGGACGCGATATCGCCGAAGTGATTTCCCGGGAGTTGGGCGCCCTTTCCCGCCAGGCCGCGGTGATCGCCGAACGAATCATGCGGGAGAACGGCCGGGGCGAGCCGCCGTGCGACTATGCGCTGCTGGTGCTCGGCTCGGCCGGACGTGGCGAGAGCCTTTTGGCGATGGATCAGGATAACGCGTTGATCTTCGCGCAGGGCGAGCCCGATGGCGAGGAGGATCGCTGGTTTGCAGCGTTGGGCACGCATGTCGCCGATATCCTGCACGAGGTCGGTGTGCCCTATTGCCGCGGAGGCGTCATGGCGAAGAATCCGCCCTGGCGCGGCTCGGCGGCCACATGGCGCGACCGGATCGACGAGTGGATCACGCGTTCGCGTCCCGCCGATCTGTTGTCCGTCGATATCTTCTTCGACCTGCGGGCGGTTCATGGCAACGGCAGCCTTGCCGTCTCGGTGCGTCACGCGGCCTTCGCGGCGGCCGAAGGCCAGGTCGCGTTCGCCAAGCTGTTGGTCGAGAACGTCAGTGTTCCCTCGAGCCTGAAATTTTTCGGCGGCATCCGTACGGTCGCCGGCCGCATCGATCTCAAGGCGGCTGGACTGATTAGCCTCGTTTCATGGGTGCGCGCGATGGCGATCCGCTATCACGTCATGGAACGGTCGACGTCGGCGCGACTGGCAGGCGTGAAGGCGAGGGTTCGGGCCAGCGAGAGCGATCTCGACGCGCTGGACGAAGCGCAGGGGGCCTTTCTCGATCTCATCCTGTCGCAGCAGCTTGATGACATCGCCCAAGGTATCCCGCCCACCAACGCCGTCGCCGTAAAGCGATTGTCGGGTCGCGACCTCGATCGGCTGCGTGGGGCGCTCGATGCGGTTTCCACCATCGATGAACTGGGCCGCGACCTGCTGTTCAAGGATTGACGCAAGGCGCCTGCATTCTTCCTGGAGTTCCTTGTTGTCGGGATGGCGAGGCAAGGCGCTCCCGGAGTTGGTTTTTTGCGCTGCACCATTTGCAGGAAATCGGCGCGGATTAACTGCTTTTGCGCAACGCGGGCAAGGTTGCCTTGCAACTCGCCCCCCGACGGTGGACAATCAAATTGCTGTCGATCAGCAACGAGTTGCCCGCTTTCCGACCTTTTGTCGGCGCCTGGATCAGATGACTGCTGCTGCCAATACCCACCTCGTTATCGCCGATGACCACCCGCTGTTCCGCGATGCGTTGCGGCAGGCGGTGGCGAGCGTCGTGGCATCGGCCACGATCAGCGAGGCCGGATCGTTCGACGATCTCACCGCGCTGCTGGAGCGGGATTCCGACGTCGACCTGATCCTGCTCGACCTCAGCATGCCCGGGATATCGGGCTTCTCCGGCCTGATCTATCTGCGCGCGCAATATCCGGCGATCCCGGTGGTGATCGTATCGGCCAGCGACGATGCCGGCACGATCCGGCGGTCGCTGGATTTCGGCGCCTCGGGCTTCATCCCCAAGCGCTTCGGCGTCGAAACGCTGCGCGACGCCATCATGAAGGTGATGGAGGGCGATGTCTGGGTTCCGCCGGACACCGACCTGTCGTCGGCCGACGATCCCGACATGGCGCGGCTGCGCGACCGGCTGGTCACGCTGACCCCGCAGCAGGTGCGCGTGCTGATGATGCTGTCGGAGGGCCTGCTCAACAAGCAGATCGCCTACGAGCTCGGCGTCTCCGAAGCGACCATCAAGGCGCACGTCTCGGCGATCCTGCAGAAGCTCGGCGTCGAAAGTCGCACCCAGGCCGTGATCGCGGCGGCAAAGATCTCCGGCGGCCAGTGGCGCCAGGGCACGCCGACGGGGTAGCGCTGCCATGTCCGGGTCCGGAAGGGCGCTGCTGTTCGACATCGACGGCACGCTGGCTGATACGGATGCGCTTCACCTGCAAGCGTTCAATCAGGTGTTCGCGCCCCATGGCCATTTCTTCGATCGCGACCGCGCCTCGAAAGAGCTGATGGGGTTCTCCAATATTTCGATCAGCGAACGGTTCTTGCCGGGCCAATCGCCGGAGCGCCAGGCGGCCATCATGGCGGAGAAGGAAGAAGCGTTCCGCAAGCTCGCGTCGGGGCAGATCAAACCGGTCGCCGGTCTGATGAACCTGCTTGCGCTGGCGGATCGCGCCGATGTCCCGATGGTGGCGGTAACCAACGCGCCTCGGCTGAACGCGGAAATGATGCTTTCCGGCCTCGGCATCATGCAGCGGTTCAAGGCTGTCATCATCGGCGACGAGCTTCCCTACGGAAAGCCGCACCCGCTGCCATATCTGGAGGGTTTACGCGCCGTGGGCGCCGCGCCCGACCGGTCGCTCGCATTCGAGGATTCCCGGTCCGGCGTTCAATCCGCTTCGGCCGCCGGCATCGCGACGATTGGAATGCGAACGAGCCTCGGCCACGGCGAACTGGCCGCTGAGGGGGCGGTCTGCACGGCCGAAAGCATTGAGGATCCCGATCTGATCAGACTGGTCGGCGCGACCATGAACTGGTGAGTGGCACTGAATCTGCGGCGAGATGATGCGCTCGATGGGGTGATTGGCTCCGTCGCAAGAGATGCGCCGCGCCCCTGCTCGGAATGTGGCGATCCGGCAACTTACAATCCCGCGTTATTCTTCGCCGCAGCTATTTGTTTTGCGATGTGGGATGCTTTTGTTACAACCTCCGGGATAGTCACCTTTGTCGAGGCAGGGTTGTGAAGCTAGAGCGAATTGCGCAGGACCTTGTCCTTTGCGCGGCGTTGCCTGATTGGGTCGATCACCAGCCTTATCCTTCGGAAATTCCGGACGCAGAGGCTTCCTGCATCGCGAACGGCTCCTGCCGCTTGCTCAACGACATCCAGGTCAGTCTGTGTTCGCCGGAGCAGGCCTGGCATTGCCGCACCGTCCAGCGTGTGCTGACACGAGAGGGAGCAGAGCGCGTCGCGCATGTCGTCGCGGAGTTCGATCCCGGATTCCAGCGCATCGAAGTCCATTTTATCCGCGTGATACGCGGCAACGAACGCATCGAGCATGCAAAACCGGAGGTCTTCCAGCTACTCCGTCGTGAGACCAATCTGGAACGTCTCGTCTTCGACGGACGGTTGACGGCGTCGCTGCTGATTCCTGACGTGCGCATCGGCGACATCGTGGAAGTCTGCGTGACCGTCTACGGAAGCGTGCCGGTGCTCGGCGGGCGATATGTCGGATGGGCAACGTTCGATGGCTTCCATCCCTGGTTCGAATCCCGCCAGAGGCTGGTGCGGCCGCGTGCGCGCCGCATCTTCATGAAGGAGTATAACGGCCCGCCGGAATGCGCCGTCGCCACAAATGCCGACGTGGAAGATTCACGCTGGCAAATTGTCGGACAACGCCGGCGTGAGGCCGAGGCCCTTACTCCTCCATGGTCCATCCTGCATCCGTCCCTGCAATTTAGCGAATTCGCGAGCTGGAATGAGGTCGCTCGCCTCCTGGCGCCATTTTATGAAAGTGATCGTCTTCCCGACGAACTCGCCGCGGAGGTCGATCGTCTTGCCGTGGCGCATCAGGATCCTGCCGAGCGAGCCATCGAGTGGCTTCGGTTCGTGCAGCGGGAATTGCGGTATTTTGCCTTCTCGCTGGGTGAAGGCGGGTTGACGCCACGCGCCCTCGAAGCGATCTGGAGCGCGCGTTTTGGCGATTGCAAGGATGCGGCTACGCTTTATGCAGCGGGCGCGCGACGGCTGGGACTGGAGGCGTGCGCTGCGCTGGTCTCGACGACGCAGGGGTTTGCGCTCGATGAAATGATCCCCAGTTCCGACGCCTTCAATCATTGCATCGTTCGCTTGCGTTTGAACGAAGTCAGCTACTGGCTCGATCCGACGATGGCGGTCCAGTCAGGCACTCTGCAAAATGTCTTTCAGCCGCATGCCGGTTGGGCGCTGGTGTTGCGACCGGAAACAACCGATCTGGAAAAAATGGGCGGCGATGAGCCCCTGCATATCCTGCACCAGGAAGACGAGGTAACATTCGGTCCAAGGCGGGACTCGCCCGCAATTCTGCGGCGGCGGATCGACTGTTCATTCTGGGCTGCCGATGGGGTCCGCAATGCCATCGCCAATGAAGGGACGAGCGGGTATTCGCAGGCGACGTTGAAGGAAATGCGGTCCCTATGGCCAGGCGCCGTGGAGACATCGCCAATCGAGGTGCGCGACGACACGGCCAGCAACAACATCACGCTGGTGTTAAGTTACGAAATTCCCGATTGCTGGAAGCCCGGCGACGATGGATCGCGTCTGGACTTCGGCATCGCGAGTGGTCACAGTCGGGAGCTTCAACCGCTGCCGCCAGTGCAGCGCGAAAGTGCGATCTATCTCGGGCGTCCGCGAAAGTTCACGAGCTATCTTCGCCTCAACATGCCGGGTAGCTGGAAAGGCGATGGCTGGTTGCGCCGCTTTGAAGCGTCCTGTGTACAGTACTCGGACAGCTTTCGGGTCGATGGGCGAACGATTACCAATTCCCGGGAATTGACCGTTGATGCCTGGATGCTGCCGGCCAAGGAAACGGAAGCCTACAACGGCGTCGCCAAGAAGCTCCAGGAAGACCTGTTGATCATTTGGGCGCGTGAACGGTTCGGCAAGATACGTCCGTGGATCGGAATCAAGGGACGTTTGTTCAACGGGATCCGCAATGTCTGGCATGCGATCTGGATCGCCTGGCTGCTCATTATCGGTTTGAAAGTCATCGTATTTGTGCTGCGCTAGTTCGTGCCGGCGGATTGCATCTTCTCCGTCACTCTGCCGCTGCCACCATCTGCTGCGCCCGCCACTGGCCGAGCAGGGCACGTAGCGAGGCCGGCTTCACCGGCTTGTTGAGGATCGCGATGTTTTCCTCGCGCGCGGCGGCGCGGACGTTCGGGCTGCGGTCGGCGGTGATCAGGATGGCTGGAATGTTTTCGCCGAAGCGGCGGCGGATCTCGCGGATCGCGGCGACGCCGTTGCCGCGGTCGAGATGATAGTCGACTAACAGCCCGGTCACGCTGTTGCCGGAAGCTTCGATCGCGGCGATCGCGGCTTCCGGGTCGGCAACCGCGATCACCTCGGCGTCCCAGGCGGTCAGCAACGTCTTCATGCCGTCGAGGATCGCAGGATCGTTCTCGATGCAGACGATCAGGGCGCCGCTCATCGGCGTCTTCGACAGCGGCGTCGCGCTGGTGACGGCGGCGGTATGGTTGATTCCCTTGGCGATCGGGACCGTCACCGAGAATACCGAGCCGCCGCTGGCGTTGGCGTCGATCGCGATGCCGTGCTTGAGCACCCGCGCCAGCCGCTCGACGATGGAAAGGCCGAGGCCGAGGCCGCGCGCGATCCGCGCGCCCTGTTCGAGGCGGTGGAATTCCTTGAAGATCTCGCCGCGCTTTCCGACGGGGATGCCGACGCCGGTGTCGTACACGCCGATCCGCAGCGACTGCCCGATGCGGCGGCAACCGACCAGCACGCGCCCGCGCGGGGTGTATTTGATGGCGTTGGAAATGAAATTCTGCAACAGCCGGCGCAGCAGCAGCCGGTCGGATTCCACCGGCAGCGAGCAGGGTACGAAGGTCAGCTCCAGCCCCTTGGCGCGCGCGATCGGCGCGAACTCGATCTCGAGCGAGCGCATCAGGTCGGCCATCTTGAAGCTGGTGATGGCCGTCGTCATCGCCCCCGCATCGAGCCGCGAGATGTCGAGCAGCGCGCCGAGGATTTCCTCGATCGCCTCCAGCGAGTCGTCGATGTTCTCGACCAGGCGGGAATCCTCGCCGCCGTTCTGCCGTTCGACGAGGCTCGTCACATACAGCCGCGCCGCATTGAGCGGCTGCAGGATGTCGTGGCTGGCCGCGGCCAGAAATCGCGTCTTCGAGATATTGGCGTCCTCGGCGGTGCTCTTGGCCTGCGCCAGTTCGGAGTTCAGGCGCGTCAGTTCCTCGGTGCGGTCGCGCACGCGCTTTTCCAGCGTCGCATTGGCGCGCTCCAGCGCCTCAGCCGCCTCGAAGCTCGGGGTGACGTCGGAGAAGGTGATCACCACGCCGCCGCCCGGCATCCGGTTGGAGCGAACCTCGATCACCATGTGACGGTCGGTCAGGCGTTCCAGATAGGACTCGCCCTCGGTGGTGTAGGCCTTTAGACGCCGATGCAGCAACACGCCGGGATCGCCGGCGCCGGACGCGCTGATCGCGCCTATGAATTCGAGAATTTCCTGCAAGGGAATGCCGAGCTGCATGAGCTGCGGCGGCAGCGCGAGAATTTCGCCGAACTGGCGGTTCGAGCAAATCAGTTGCAGGTCGGCGTCGAATACCGCGATGCCCTGGCGCACATGGTTGAGCGCGGTCTGCAGGATCTCGCGGTTGAAATGCAGCGCGGCGTGGGAATCGTCGAGCAGCTTCAGCGCGGCCTTGGCGGAGACGGTGCGCTTGCGCAGCAACAGCGACATCACCAGGCGCGAGGACGCCGCCCCGATCGAGGACGCGATCAGGCGTTCGGCGTACTGCAGCAGCTCGAAATCGGCCGGCGCAGCCGGATCGAGATGGCCGGGATGATCGGCGGCAAATTTATCGAAGGCCTGCGCAGCGCGCTCGGGGCCGAGATATTGCACCACCGTGCTCTGGATGTCATGCACGGTAACGGTCGTCCGCCAGCGCCGGAATGTCGGCGCGATCGGCGTCAGCGTGTTCGGCACGAACAGGTCCGCCTGCAGCCGTTCGATCGAGGACGGCCGCTGCGCGATCGACATCACGATGTAGGTCAGGATGTTGAGCGAGAGCGACCAGAGCACGCCATGCATCAGCGGCGGCAGATCGGCGCCCAACAGCGCCCGCGGACGCAGCGCCTCGATGCCGAATGGTCCGTGTTGCAACAGCAGCAGGCCGGTGGGATTGCCCTCCAGAAAGCTCGGCAGGAACAGCGTATAGGCCCACACGGCAAAGCCGACCAGCATGCCGGTCATGGCGCCGCGTGCCGTTCCCTGGCGCCAGAACAGGCCGCCGAAGAAGGCCGGCGCAAGCTGGGCAAGCGCTGCGAACGACAAGAGGCCGATCGCTGCCAGTTGCGCATTGCCGAGCGCGCGATAGTAGAAATACGCCATCGCCATGATGGCGAAGATCGCAAAGCGCCGAATACTGAGCAGGAAGTCGCCGAAATCCTTGCTGCCGTCGCGCGTCGCGGGACCGCGCTGCAGCACCAGCGGCAGGATGATGTCGTTGGAGACCATGATGGAGAGCGCGACGCATTCCACGATCACCATCGCGGTCGCGGCCGACAGGCCGCCGACGAAGACGGCAATGCTGAGCAGCGGGGCATCCGCCTCGATCGGCAGGGCCAATACGTACATGTCGCTGTCCACGGCGCCGAACGGGAAGGTAACGAGGCCGGCGAGCGCGATCGGAATCACGAACAGGTTGATGGCGACCAGATAGAGCGGGAACAGCCAGCGGGCGCGGCTGACCTCCTCGGGGCTGGAGTTCTCGACCACGCTGACGTGGAACTGCCGCGGCAGCAGCATGATCGCGCAGAACGACAGCAGCGTCATGGTGAGGAAATTGCCGAGCGAGGGCACGTAGTCGATCGCGCGCACCGCCTCCGGGGTCTTCATCGCGCGTTCGATCAGCTCGACCGGCGTGAACATCCAGAAGGTGACGAACGCTCCGACGGCGAGAAACGCCACCAGCTTGACGATGGATTCGGTGGCGACCGCCAGCATCAGGCCGTGCTGGTGCTCGGTGGCGTCGCTCTGGCGGGTACCGAACAACACCGCGAATGCCGCCATCGCCAGGGTCACGACCAGTGCGATGTCGCCGATGATCGGGATCGAGGAGAACACCTTGTCCTCGCTGAGGATCGTCTCCAGCGACGACGCCACCGCCTTGAGCTGCAGCGCGATGTAGGGCACGGAACCCACGATCGCGATCATCGCCACCGTGCCGGCGACCGCCTGGCTCTTGCCGTAGCGGGCGGCGATGAAGTCGGCGATCGAGGTGATGTTCTGCGACTTGGCGAGATGGATCACGCGCCGCAGAAGCCGCGTGCAAAGCCCGATCATCAGGATCGGGCCGACATAGATCGCGAGGAAGTCGACGCTGGTGCGGGTGGCGAAGCCAACGGAACCGAAGAAGGTCCAGGAGGTGCAGTAGATCGCCAGCGACAGCGGGTAGATCAGCATGCTGGCGCGGCCGCGCTGGCTCGGCGACAGGCGGTCGCCATAGCTGGCGACGACGAACAGCAATCCGATATAGGCGAACGCGGCGGCGATTACGCCCCAGTCGNTGCAGCATCGCTGCATATCTCCCTTCACGGCCTTTAGCCGTAAGGAGAGTATNAAACGCTTTGGGCCGGCAGCGCACCGCGCTACCGGCCCAATTCGTCGGGATTAGCAGGGGTAGGGTTACTCGGCCGCGAGCGATTTCTGCTTCACGGGCAGGCCGAGGCGGTCCCAGACCTGCAGCAGCGCTTCGGCGAGCCCGTCGATCAGGCCGTCGTCATGGTAGGGCGAGGGCGTGATCCTCAAGCGCTCGGTGCCCTTGGCCACCGTCGGATAGTTGATCGGCTGGATGTAGATGCCGTGCTCCTCGAGCAGGAGGTCGGACGCCTGCTTGCACTTCTCGGGATCGCCGACGAACAGCGGCACGATGTGGGTATCGTTCGACATCACGGGCAGGCCGGCGGCGTTGAGGATCGCCTTGACCCGGGCCGCGCGGTCCTGGTGACGCTCGCGTTCCCAGTTCGAGGCCTTCAGGTGGCGGATCGCGGCCGCCGCGGCCGAGCAGATCGCCGGCGGCAGCGCGGTGGTGAAGATGAAGCCCGGCGCGTAGGAACGAATCGAGTCGATGATCTCGGCCTTGGCAGCGATATAGCCGCCGAGGCAGCCGAACGCCTTGGCCAGCGTGCCCTCGAGCACGTCGATGCGATGCATGACGCCGTCACGCTCGGCGATGCCGCCGCCGCGCGGGCCGTACATGCCGACCGCATGGACCTCGTCGACATAGGTCATGGCGCCGTACTTCTCGGCGAGATCGCAGATCTTTGCGAGCGGCGCGACGTCGCCGTCCATAGAGTAGAGGCTCTCGCAGGCGATCAGCTTGGGCCTGTCAGGACCTGCCGCGATCAAAAGTTCTTCGAGATGCGCGAGGTCGTTGTGGCGGAAGATCTGCCGCTCGCAGCCGGCCTGGCGAACGCCTTCGATCATCGAATTGTGGTTCAGCGCGTCAGACAGGATCAGGCAGTTCGGGATGAGCTTTGCGATCGTCGAGATCCCGGTCTGGTTCGAGACATAGCCCGAGGTGAACAGCAGCGAGGCTTCCTTGCCGTGCAAATCGGCCAGTTCCTGTTCGAGCTGCACCAGCGGGTGATGGGTGCCGGCGATGTTGCGGGTACCGCCCGCGCCGGTGCCGACACGCGTCGCGGTCTCCACCATGGCGCCGACCACCTTGGGATGCTGGCCCATGCCGAGATAATCGTTCGAGCACCAGATCACGACATCGCGCTTGCCCTTCGGCGAGTGCCAGACTGCATGCGGGAAACGGCCGGCGATCCGCTCGAGATCGGCGAAAACGCGGTAGCGCCGCTCGTCATGCAGGCGGTTGAGGGCGGTTTGGAAAAATTTGCTGTAATCCATCACAAGACCTGGAACGGAACCGGCCGGATTGGCTCGGGCCTTTTTAGAGCCTTTCCAGCTTTGCTGTCCATGCGAAATCCCACATTTGAGCGCGGCTCCGGGATGCTACTTAGCCGGCGCAAATGTTGATCGGGATCAAGGCGCTAGGTTGGATTTACGTTCTCGGTATCGCGGGGACCGGCAGGCATGCACGGCGGCACGCTCCTCCATGCATTCCGACCACAGACCGCTGCTTTAGGCCAAGCACGCCCGCCCAGCCCGGATCGCCGTTGATGGCCAGCCCCGTTGGTTTTCGCATATCTGTTTTGACCGACCTTGGGCTATGGTTCCCATGTCGATGGGCTAATGGCGGAGCCGCGGCGGATGAGCGACACCTCTTTCGAGACGGCGCTGGCCAATCGCGTCGACGAGATGCTCGACGCGTGCACGCGCTGCGGCAAATGCGTCGAAGCCTGCCCAAGCGTGGCCCCCGCGGGGATCGCAGACGCGAGTTCCAGGGACATCATCGGCGGCATCCTCGACATCCTGCGCGGGGGTGACGGCCCCGAGGCATCGCGCAAATGGGCGGCCGCCTGCATGCTGAGCGGCGAGTGCATCAAGGCGTGCGACTACGGCGTCAATCCGCGTTTCCTGCTTGCCATGACGAACGTCGCCATGGCCAAGCGCCAGAGTGAACTGCCCGAACGGCGCCGCCGGGCCCTGACGCTATTTCGCGACGACAGCCGCGATGCGACCATGCTGTCGCAGTTGCAGCTCGATCGCGAGGTGCTGGAGCGGCTCGGCCAGAAATCAGCCTCGGCCACCGCACCGGCCGAGGCGCCGGACTTCGTGTTCTACACCGGCTGCAATGTACTGAAGACGCCGCATATCGCGCTGCTTGCCCTCGATATCATGGATGCGCTCGGCGTGACGTATCAAGTGATGGGCGGGCCGAGCCATTGCTGCGGCATCAAACAGTTCAGGAACGGCGACGTCGAGATGTCCGGCCGCATGGGCTCAAACTCGATCGAGAAGATGTCGCACTCGAAATCCGGCCAGGTGATCTCCTGGTGTCCGAGCTGTTACGTTCAGTTCACCGAGACGACCATTCCGGCTATCGAGCGACAAAGCGGCGCGCGGCCGTTCGAGATGACGCCGTTCCTGCTGTTTCTCCGGGAGCGGATGACTCAGCTGACTCCGCTGTTGCGCGGCGAGGTCAAGATGCAGGTCGCGCTGCACCGGCATCCTGGCGTGGCTGGCGTCATGGAAGCCGCCGCAGAAATCCTGCAAGCGATCCCCGGCATCGAGCTCGTCGAGTTGCAGCAACCAGCGGTCGGCCTGCAGAGCAACAATCTCAAGGTCCTGCCCGAGTTCAAGCGTGAACTGCAACGGAATGAGCTTCGGGCCGCCTCCGATGCCGGCGTTGACGCGCTGGTCGCCGTCTATCATTCCGATCATCGCGAATTATGCGCGCACGAACGCGACTGGCCGTTCCGCATCATCAACGTGCTCGAAGTCGTCGGCGCAAGCATGGGCCTGCACCGCCATGACCGCTACAAGGAGCTCAAGCTGATGCAGGACGCCGACCGGATCGTCGCTGACTGCCAGGACCTGATCGTGCAACATTCGCTGGATGTCGCCGCCGCCCGCGGCGTCATCGCCAAGGGGATGCTCGCGGACCAGCCGCTGCCGCTGAAATAGCCTCCGGCTTCCGGCGTCAGGTGGTCCGGAACCGCAATATCCCGTCCGTGACCTCACAGGTCAGCCGACCCTCGACCAGCATGTAATTGACATGCGCGACCAGCTCGCCCGCTGCAAAACCCATCTGGTGCTCGTCCAGCACGTGCTTGTGGAACACGACCGGCACCAGTTCCTTGGAGGTCTGCGGGACTTCGCGGCAGGCCTCGGCGATCAGGCGGCAGCGATCCTCATGGTGGTCGGCGAGCTGCTTGATGCGGGTCTTCAGCCCGTAGAACGGCACGCCATGGCCGGGCAGCACCATCACGTCGTAGGGCAGCGTGGTAGTGAGGCTGGCGAGCGAGGCGAGATACTCGCCGAGCGAGTTCTGGTCGGGCTCGACCGCCCAGACGCTGACATTGGGCGAAATCTTGCTCAGCACCTGGTCGGCGGAGAGGAACAGCTTGTCGGCGGCGCAATACAGCATCACCTGGTCGAGCGCATGTCCGCCGCCGGTGATCACCTTGAAGCGCCGTGTGCCGATCACGACCTCGTCGCCATGCGAGATGCGGTGATAGGACGGCGGCAGCACCGAGACCCGCTTCAGATAATCCTGGCCCCGGCCAAGCAGCTTGTCGGTCAGCGTTTCGTCCATGCCGTGGCGGCGGAAGAACAGCCGCTGCGCGTTGCGCCGCTCCTCGGTGCCGCGGTTCTGGTGATAGACCGATTGCAGATATTCGACCTGCGACATCTGCAGCGGGCAGTCGAAGCGCTCGGTGATCCACCCCGCAAGGCCGACGTGATCGGGATGCGAATGGGTGACGATCAGCCGCGTGACCTTCACATGCCGCAGCGGACCCTCGAACAACGTGGTCCAGGCCGCGATGGACTCCTCGTTGCCGAAGCCGGAATCGACCATCGCCCAGCCGTCACCATCGGCCAGCAGGTAGATGTTCACGTGGTTGAGCCGGAACGGCAGCTTGAGGCGGACCCAGAGCACGCCGGGCACCACCTCGACGACCTGGTCGTGGCCGGGGTGATTTTCCCAGGGGTATCGCAGTGCCTCGGCCGAGGACTGCACCGTATCGGATTTCGAATGCATGCTATCGGCTTAGCGGTAGAGGCGGCCCCGCGCTAGCCGAAAAAAGTGCTTGGCCGTCATTCCGGGATGGTCCGAAGGACCAGACCCGGAATCTCGAGATTCCGGGTCTGGTCCTGGCGCACCATCCCGGAATGACGGCGTTTGTGGCTACGCCGCCCGGATATTCGACAGGAACGCGTCGATTTCCTCGCGCAGCACGTCGGCCTCGCGGCGCAGCGCGTCGGAGGCGGTCAGAACCTCGTCGGCGGCGGTTTCGGCCTGCGCCGAGGCGCTGGAGACGCCGACGATGTTGTTGGAAACCTCGCTGGTGCCGCCGGCGGCGTGCTGGATGTTGCGCGCGATCTCGCGCGTCGCCGCACCCTGTTCCTCGACCGCGGCCGCAATCGCTGTCGTCACCTCGTTGATCTCGGCGATCGTGCTGCTGATGTTGCGGATCGCGGACACCGCGCTCTCCGTCACCGTCTGCATGCTGACGATCTGCTGGCGGATCTCGTCGGTGGCCTTTGCGGTCTGGTTGGCGAGGCTCTTCACTTCGGATGCGACCACCGCGAAGCCGCGGCCGGCATCGCCGGCGCGCGCCGCTTCGATGGTGGCGTTGAGCGCCAGAAGGTTGGTCTGCGAGGCAATGGTCTGAATCAGATCGACCACGACGCTGATCCGCGCCGCATTGTCCGCAAGTCCCTGCATCGTGGCGTCGGTGGCACCGGCGTCCAGGACTGCCTTGCGGGCGATCTCCGACGAGGTGATGACCTGACGGCCGATCTCCTCGATCGAGGAGGACAGTTCCTCGGTGCCCGACGACACGGTCTGCACATTGGCCGAGGTCTGCTCGGCGGCGGTGGCCACCGCGGTCACCAGCGCGCTGGATTGATCGGCGGTCGCCGACATGCTCTGCGCGGTCGACTGCATCGAGCCCGCCGCAGTCTGCAGGCTGTCGAGCGCCGTGCGAACGGTGGTTTCGAACTCGACGATGCGGGCTTCCATGCGGTTGGCGCGCTCGCTCTTGGCGATGCGGTCCTTGTCCTGTTCGGCGGACAGTGCGCGGCTCTGGATCATGCTCTCGCGAAACACCTGCAGCGAATCCGCCATGACGCCGATCTCGTCCTGGTGGTGGGTCTGATAGGCCTGCGTTTCGAGATCGCCGCTGGACAGCAGTTGCATCGAGCGCTGCAGATTGCTGATCCGCCGCAGGATGTTGCGGCCGACATAGAGCCAGACGAACAGCACCGAACCGACCAGCGTCCCAATGCCGAGGGCAAGCATGACCATGGTCCCGAACGAGATCTCCTGACGCGCCTGCCAGGCCGCGGCGTCGGTTTCCTTCTGCACGGCGTCGACCAGTTGCTGCACGCTAATGCCGAGGCCGACATTGAGCTTGCGGGTTTCCTCCAGAATGGTCTGGCCGTAATCGTCAGCGTCCAGCTCCTGCTGGCGGACCTTGAAGATGCCGGTCTTGCCCTCGGCAAGCGCCAGCAGGTCCAGGGTCGCCTGCCGGACCAAATTCATCGCGGTGGTCTTCGGCAACTGCTCGGCATTGGCCTTCACGCGCGCCTGCGCGGTGCGGAATTCCCTGCCGATGGTCTCCAGCGTATCGCCGTTGGTCGCCGACAGCGCCGCGATCATGTCGAATGCCATCATATTGCCGCTGGCGGCGATGTCGGCGAGCTGATCGGCCGTCTTGTGGGCCTTGATGGCGTCGGCCTGGGAGAAGCTGGGTGCGGCGTAGATGCTGTAGAGTTCGGTCTGGGCATCGATTGCGGCGGGGCCGGCGGCGGAAATGAAGCGCCGTTGCGCCTTGCGCACCGCCTCGTACAGTCTTTCGTGCTGGGCGGCCAGTTCGAGCCGCTCCTGCGCGGCCGCGCCTAGGCTCTTGATCACCTCGTCGATGTTCTTCATGTTCTCGGTGAGTGCGGCAACCACTGCCTTGTCGGCGCCGAGTTCGACGATCTCGCCGAGCTTCTGCAGCGCGACCGTCTGGGTCTCCTTCATTTTCCGGGTGCGATCGCTCAGCGCCTGTTCGCTGCGCGCGGCCAGCACCGCCGGCCCCTGGCTGGCGAGGCTCGCGCTCTGCGCCGAAAGTTGCAGGCTGGCGGCGAGGCGGGGAATGTCGCGTGCGCTCAAGTCGACCATGGTCCCGCCGAGCCGCCCTAGCATCAGGCCGGCGCCGGCCGAGATGACGATCGCCATGCCGGCGATGACGGCGAATGCAGCAAACAGACTGCCCCTGACGCCGAAGCGAAAACCCTTGTCTCGCAGTTTCGATTGTACCGCCATCTGCCCGCTGCCCCGTCCACGCTACCTTGGGATGTTTCCTGGCGCGGCAGTATCGCGATACCCGGTTAACAAGTTTGGAAAAACGAAGCCTTTTTCGCCATAATTTTATCCGTGCGGCGTTTTTCTGCGGGTTTTCCGCGTACCGGAAAACCCAAAGGCGTAGAGCAAAAACAAAAAGGCCGGCTTGAAAGCCGGCCTTCTGCAATTCGCGGTTGAAAGCGCTCAGTAGTTTGCGACCACCGGGCTTGCGAAGTTGAAGCGATAATTGACGCCGAGCTTCAGCGTGTGGTCGTCATTGTGGAAGCTTCCGAACGGCGCCAGCGCTGTCGGGCTCACGAAGCGGGTGCTGCCGAAATCGTAATACATGTACTCGCCTTTGACCGACCAGTTCGGGGCGACCATGTATTCGAGGCCGGCGCCGACGGTCCAGCCGTTGCTGTGGTTACCATCGAGCAGGAAGGCGATCGGTACGCCGCCAAGCGTCACCCGCTCGCTGTTGTCGGAATAGGCATAACCGCCTTTGACGTAGACTAGGCCCGGACCCCAGGTGTAGCCGAAGCGGGCCGTGATCGAGCCGAGGCCGCGCTGATCGTTGGTGTAGACGTAGCCGCCGGGGAAGGTGGCGGTGAGGTTGTTCTTGCCGAGCCAGGAATACTGGCCCTCGGTGCCGAGCACCCAGTTCGGCGCGAACTGCCAGTCGAGGCCGGCCTGAACGCCGCCGAGCAGGCGGGCGCGGGAATCGCTGAGCACCGTGCCGTTGAAATCGTTGCCGCTGGTAAAGGCGCCGCCGATATGGGCGCCGAGGTAGAAGCCGGTCCAGTTATAGAGCGGGGCTGCATAGGCGGGGGGCGTCTTGTAGTAGGAGCGCCCGCCGAGATCGGCGCCGAGGGCGGGCGCGGCGGCGGTGAGGGCGGCGAAGGCCACGAGGGCGGCGAGGATCTTCTTCATGGTGTTGGTCTCCGAAAACCGTTCGGCGACACCCTCGTGCGGGGCATCACATGGCCACGCACTTAGACTGCATTTATCTAAAATGCTGTCACTCCGAGGTGACAGCGGCCTGTAACCCAACCCATTGGCCGACAAACGTTTTTTGTACTTAATGAAGGCCTAATCAAAGGTTAGCGAAGGCTTAATTTCGGTAACTCCCCACCGCTCGGGGTTAAGCTCTGCTTAACCAATGCGGCGGCGCACGTCGCCGCGCATCTGCTCGCGGAAGGCCTGCCGGCGCGCCGGGCGGTCTTTCACCGGCACGTCGTGGCGGTCGAACACGTTGAACATTTCTAGGATCGGATAGCGGTCGCTGGCCATCGCCAGGATGCGCAGCAGTTCCGCGACCGGTCCGGTCGGACCGGTGACCTCCCATTTGCGGATGGTGTCGGCGCCGTCAGTGGCCGGCAGCCCGCACAGCTTGGCCATGTCGGCCACCGACAGCGGCCGGCCGATGGCCTCGCCGAGATGGGCGCGCAGTTTCTTCAGTTCGGCTCCGGTCACGGGTTCTCCGCTTCAAATTGACATCTGTGAACTACGTCACACACCGCTTGTAACTTGAGGCGTATACGCAGCGCACTGGTTCTGCGAGGAGGCAAACCATGCGTCGATTACTCGAAAGCCTGACACCCGACCACCGCCGGCTTTACTGGCAGTGGGTCGGCGGCATGTTCGTACTTTATGTCGTGCTGATGATCACGGCTGCCGGTGTATTTCTAGGTCACGAATCGTCACGCAAGGTCGCGCAGCAACCGGTCACGACTGTGGCAACCGACCTCGAGCAGCGCTCCACGCCTGAAGTCCTGACACCGTTGCGGCAGGCCGCGCGGTATGGACAGGAGTGACGCCGCTCAGACGCCGATTGCATTCCGCGCCACCACGTCGCGATAGAAGGCGGCGCTGAGTTTCGGCGTTCGGCGCTGCGTGGCGAAATCGACGTGATACAGCCCGAAGCGCTTCTCGTAGCCGAATATCCATTCAAAATTGTCCATCAGGCTCCAGAGGAAATAGCCGCGCACCGGCACGCCCTCCGACGTCGCGCGCTGCAATTGCCGCAAGTAGTTGCGCAGGTACATGATGCGATCGAGGTCGTAGACCTGGCCGTCGGCGTGAAGCTTGTCTTCCGACGAGGTGCCGTTCTCGCTGATGTAGATCGTCTCGATGTTCCAGACCTTCGCCGCCAGCCGCGGCGCCCAGTAGATCGTCTCCGGGCCGACGCGCAGCCATTCCGAATTCATGTGCGGGAACGAGGCCGGGAACGGCAGCACGCTCCAGCCAGGCGCCTTGTCGGAGGCCGCGATATAGAATTGCGGTGCGTAGATGTTGAGGCCGACGAAATCGTTCGGCTGCGAGATGATCTTCAATTCGGCATCGGTGAATTTCGGCGCGTTCTTGCCGGCGAACTGCAGGAAGCCGTCGGTGTATTTGCCTTCCAGGATGACGCCGAGGAAGCCCGAGTTCAGTTCGCGCGTCGCGATCTCGGCGGCGCGGACATTTTCCGGCGTGTCGAACGCCGGCACGCAGGCGGCGATGTTTTCCGCCGGCCCCACCCTGGTGCCCTTGCGTCCGTGCGCGCGGATCGCCTGCACGGCAAGGCCATGCGCCAGCGCCACATGGTGGCGGACCTGATTGACGTCGGCATCCGGCAGTTTGAGGCCGGGGGCGTCGATGCCCCAGCCATAGCCGAAATTCACGAACCTTCCGGCCTCGTTGATCGTGAAGATCGAGTTGACGCGATCGGACAAGCGCGCCGCCACGTGGCCGGCATAATCGCCGAATGCCTTTGACGTTTCGCTGGACCGCCAGCCGCCGACCTTGTCCTCGAGCACCTGCGGCAGATCCCAATGGTAGAGGGTGGCGTAGGGATCGATGCCCTGCCGGAGCAGTTCGTCGACGAGGCGATCGTAGAAGTCGAGGCCCTTTGGATTCGGCTTGCCGGTTCCTTCGGGAAATATCCGCGGCCATGCGATCGAAAACCGGTAGGCTTTTGCGCCCACTTCCCGGATCAGGGCGATGTCTTCCTTGTAGCGGTGGTAGTGCTCGTTGGCGCGGTCGCCGGTGGTGCCGTCCTCGATCTTGCCGGGTGTGTGGGAAAACGTGTCCCAGATCGAGCGGCCGCGGCCGTCTTCGTTGACGGCGCCCTCGATCTGATAGGACGAGGTGGCGGTGCCCCACACGAAGTCCTTCGGAAAACTCGCCGGCTTAGGGCCGTCGGCGGCTGCTTGCGCGGCGGCTTCAGCCGGACGCGCCGCCATGCCGAGGGCGGACAGGCCCGCCAGCTTTGCAAAATGCCGGCGCGAGAATTTTCCGAACATTATTGTCTCCGGTCAGCGTTCGTCGATTTGATAGGCGGATACCCGGTCGATCTCGAAGGCGACAATGTTGGGAGATTCGCCGTCGACGAAGCCCACGCCCTCGAGTGTCTTCGAGCCCATCGCAAGGTTCACGATCATGTACATGGGTTCGTGGAAGCCGACCGGGACCTTGATCTCGGAGACCGGCTGTCGGTCGATGAAATAGGTGATGCGGTCCGGCTGCCAGAGTACGCCGTAGTCGTGGAACGTGGTCGCAGCGTCCGGCACGACGAAGTCAAACCCGCAGCGCTCCACGCGCTGCGTCTCCGGTCTCCGCCAATGCGTCGTCATTACGATGTCGCCGGGCCGTTGCCCGCGGCCCTCCATGATGTCCACTTCGGGCGGCCAGCCGCCGTCGTCGGCGAGCATCCAGAACGCTGGCCACACGCCGGTGCCGACCGGCACCTTGGCGCGGATTTCGAAATATCCATACTTTTGCGAAAACCTGCTCTGCGTCGTGAGAATGCCTGACACATACTCATTGTTGAACAGCACGGCCTTCAGCGCCGGCGGGGTGCGGCTGGCCGTGATCGAGAGAATGCCGTCGCTGACCTTGAACGGATCGAGGCCGAGCGGCTTTGTTTCGCGCCCGCCATAACGCGGATCGACATAGATCTGCTGTTCGCCATTATAGCTGGTCTTGCGCCTGAAATCGGAACCCTCGCCACCCCAGTAACGCGCTTCCGGCCAGGCCGCGCCGCCGGCGTAGTAAGACGCCCATCTGCCGTCCGCTAGCGGATGCGCGTCGAAATCGTCGTGAAAGGTCCGGTGCAGCGCTACCGCTGCGAAGGATACGGGGTTCGGCGCCTCGACGCGGCGGCATTTTTCGCCGAGGATGGCGGTTGCGACCTGCAGCGTGAGCTTGGCGGTCGCGCCGGCGAGATCGGCCTGCGCGAATGCCGGGCTGGCGGCAAACAGACAGCCGACCGAGACACAGCCGACCGAGACCAGGGCACACAGCGTCGATCTTTCGGTTCCCGAATTGTTTCGAGACGACAGATCACTCACCGACGATGTCCTCGATCTCTGTCTTTTGAGGTCGAACCTGCGCGCATGCCTCATTTGGGGTACGTAGTTATACGAGGTAGCCGCTTAACGGCAAGGTAGCCCCGATGTCCAACAATGCGGNNNTACGCTGAAACTGCCTGATGCCGATGGCGCCGAGGGTGGGCTCGGTGTTCCGNCAACGCTGGCAGGATTGTTCAATTTTTCTTTTCTGTTCTTCTGCGCCGAGGGACGAATTCTTTAATATTCGTGCGTAGGGACTTTTCTCCAAATGCTCGTCTATTTTGTCACAGACGAACCGACGAAGTTGCCTGCGATTCGAGCGGTGCTCGAGCCGCAACATGCCGTGGTCCCTTGGCTGCTGGGCGGTGACGGCACTCGGATCAGGTCGCACGGCGTGCTGATGGTCGACGTCGACCTGCGGCAGATGCCGCGCGTCGATCAGCTCAGGTTCATTCTGCAGGATCTCGCCGCGATTCCTGAGAAGCTGTTCGTCGTTCACAATCTCTCCCGTTCGATGGTGGCGCAGGCCCATGCGCTCGGCGCCACCTCGATCATTTCGCGTCCCAAGGAAGCCATTCTCAAGGTTGCGCAGATCGAAGCGGCGGAAGCGGCTGCGGACAGCGCCGCAGCTCCGGGATTGGATATGGACGAGGGCGTGGCAGCCTTCGCTTCGATGTTTTCGAATGTACGCCTTGGCAAGCCGGTGAAAGTCGCCGATGCGAAGCGTGCAACGTCGAAGATCATCAACCGCGTCGGGCGGGACGGACTGTCGACATGGCTCGACGAGGTGCGCCGCTATCACGAGGGCACGTTTCAGCATTGCCTGCTCGTCACCGGCGTTGCGGTCGGCTTCGCCCTCGATATCGGTTTTTCCGGCGCGGATGTATCGCGGCTCGGACTGGCGGCGACCCTGCATGACATCGGCAAGGCGCGCATCCCGCTGGCGATCCTCGACAAGCCGGGCCGCCTCGACGCCGAGGAGGAGGAGATCATCCGGCGCCATCCCGTGATCGGATATGATCTCTTGAGGGGCGTAGCCGGCATCACGCCGGAAATTCTGGACGGCGTGCGGCACCATCACGAATATCTTGACGGTTCCGGCTATCCGGATGGTCTGAAAGACTCCGAGATTTCCGATCTCGTCCGGCTGCTGACGATCTCCGATATCTTCGCAGCGCTCATCGAGTCGCGGCCCTACCGGCCGCCGATGCCGCGGCCCGACGCCTACCAGATCCTCTGCGGCATGGAAGGCAAGCTGGAGGGATCGCTGGTCAAGGCGTTCCGCAACGTCGCGCTGGGCTCGGAATAAGGCAGCGGGAGCACAAGCCGCGCTGATTTTCCTGATTGCGGCTGAACCACGATCTGCGCCGGCCCGACCAATTCTTCGCCACAGATGAGCGCATGGCGTCTCGCGAATCCGTAACCGGACCGTCGAAGTCCGTGGGGAGCGGGGGTAGCGATGCTCGCTGTCAATCCTGCGGTGGAGAGCCGAAGCCATGAATGTCAGCGGCCAGGATATCCATCAAACGCTCGAATACCGGTCGACCGCGGCCATCGTCAGGCTGCTGCCGACCGGCCTCCTGCTGATCTTTCTGGGCCTCCTGATATATGCGCTGGTCGATCTCGACCGCGAGCCGTGGACGATCATCGGAATCGTGCTCTGCTGGGTGTTCGGCGCTGGCCTGGTCGCCCTTACGCTTTGGCGGCGCTCGAATCCCGGCAAGCCGTTATTCACGCTTTCGCCCACGGGCATCCATTACCGAATCCCCATGGTCAAGGAGGTCCTGATCCCCTGGCGCGAAATTCAGGCTATCGGCACGGTCGATGTTGAAGCGACGTACTGGTCGTTCTTCCAGTTCGGTGATTTCGCGACGCGCAATCTGTTGCTCCTGCGCGACGTCACCGTGGTTCTGCTTTCGAAGTCGTTCTACGACCGGCGGATCTTCGTCGACTCAGCCTTCCTGCGCGGCCCCGGATGGAGCGCCAACTTCATCCCCAAGGGCTCGCAGGTCCAGATGGCATTGCACCACGAGTTCGTATCGGTCGAGCCAAGGGCGCTCCGCGCAGCGGTCGAAGCGCGCTGGCTTGCCTTTCGCGACACGCCGGCCGCCGAGCCGGCGAGGACGAGCGTGCCAAGTGTTGGGCCAAATGTCAGCTCAAGTGAGACGGCATCGCCGAGCAATGTTCCGAAGGCCGCTGCGGCTCCCGCACTGAGGCCCGAAATCGTTGCAATGGGAAAAAACCCCAAGGCCATCTCGCGCTGGGACACCGTCAAGATCGTTGTCCTCTCGATCGGCATCGCCGTCGTGCTGACCAATCTCACCGGGCTATGGCAGATGCCGGGGCAGGCCCAGGAGCGTCAGGCACACGCAGAGAAAAACGCAAAAGCGCGCGAGCAACAGAAACTTCGGGCGGAGACCGCCAGACGGCAAAAGGAGGAAAGCAAGAGGCGGGAAATCGAGGAAAGGGAGCGGCAGGAAAAGTTCGAGCAGGATATGCGGCGGACGTTTGGTGGCCGATAGCGGCTTCGGCTGCCTGCGGAGAGAGGGATGTCGGCTATTTCTGGAAAGAATGGTGCTGCCAGACAGGATTGAACTGTTCCGGTGCAGCCCCAGCTCACTGAAAGATCAGGGGTTTTTCAAGTCGCTCACCTTGGTTGTGTATCAGTGCAAGGATCACTTGTGAAGACGACTTGGGGGAGGGTGCATCTTGCATCCTTGGACCAGACGGTGCGCCGATCCCTAGTAGGATGTGCACCCCATTTGGTAGCCCTTCATCCGCCTCACCCACGAGAGCCGACATCAAATAGGATATGGCACACGTCATTTTGGGCCCAGTAGCGGTCATTCGGTCATCTTGTGGGCGCTCGGCGAGTGCGTTCATTCGGGCAACCCCGCTTTCCGAAGCCCCTCAATCAACAGCTTTGTATTTTTGGGGGCCGAGGCGACATACGTCGACATTGTAAAGGCGGGATCGATCTCAAGCACACGCGCCGCCGCGTCGTGCGCCTCAGCGTCAAGTCCGAGATGGGCGAAGGCGGACGCGAGGCAGCGGTAAGTTGCCAGATAGGAGGGATTCTGACGAAGGGCTTTCTTCAATACGACGATGGCCTCGTCAAAGCGGCGAAGCTCGATTAGAGCGTGCCCAATGCCAGCCAGCGTCGTGTGTAGTCGCCGGTCTACCGGGCTAATGCGAAGGGCGCGTTCAAAGCTCCGGATCGCTTCCTCCGGCAGCCCCGCAATTCTATAGACATGGCCTCTGTTGTTCCATGTGATCCATGAATTTGGGTTGAGCGCGACCGCCCGGTCAGCCATTTCGATCTCGGCTTCACTATCGCCGACCATGAACGCCGAGATCATGGAAGCCCTTGCTAACGTTTCCGGATCACCATCGTCGATGCGCAATGCCAAGCGAGCAAGCCGAACTGCTTCCTTGCGGTCGAACTGGGGATCGTTGGAATGGCCCAAAATGGCGATTTGCATGTGGCAGACACCTGCCAGAGCCGCGACAGAGCCGAACCGAGGGTCCAGCTCCAAGGCGCGATGAGCCAGCCTTATCGCCCCGGCCAATCCTTCGCGGGTGAACGAATAGTACTGTTGCATGGCTCGGAGATAGTAATCATAGGCGGTGAGGTTCTCCGGTTGCCGTCGGGTCGCCATTGCAATTTCTGTTTGAAGCATCTTTGGCTCGATGGCCGAGACAACGGCGAGCGTTACTTCGTCCTGCAGAGCGAAAATGTCTGTCAGATCACGCTCGAATCTGTCCGCCCATAGATGCGCCCCTGTAATCGCATCAATCAACTGCCCTGTGATGCGGACTTTACCCGCCGCCTTGCGCACAGACCCCTCGAGGACATAGCGTACGCCAAGCCTGCGCCCGACCTCCTTAATATCGATCGCTCTGCCCTTGAAGGCGAAACTCGAGTTACGAGCGATCACGAACAGCCATTTGAACCGCGAAAGCGCGGTGATGATCTCCTCAACAATTCCATCCGCAAAATATTCCTGCTCGGGATCGCCGCTCATGTTCTCGAACGGCAGCACGGCGATGGACGGCTTATCGGGGAGTGGCGGGGTCGCACTCAGCCTATCGCTCAGCGCACGATGCGCTCCTCCAACGGCGTAGGCGCGGACCGGCTTGGAGATGTTCTTGAGCTGCTGCTCACCGCGATCCTCGAAGCCAACGTCCAGCTTGCCTTCGACTTCGCTGTACACCTTTTCGGAAATCAGGATGCCGCCGGGATCGGCGACCCCCTCCAGCCGGACCGCAACGTTGATCCCGTCGCCAAAAAGATCGCCGTCAGACGCGACGATAACCTCCCCGAGATTGACCCCAATACGCAGCTTAAAGGAGCTTCGGCCTGACGCGATGCTTTCCTGTATCTCCACCGCACATCGCACCGCAGCCGACGGACTTGCGAACTCGGCCAACGCGCCGTCACCCGTGGTCTTGATCAGTCGCCCGTCGTGGCGGGNNTTCAGCCGCTCGAACTCGGCATAGGTAGCTTCCTCAGCGCGTTGCATCAACGCAGAGTAACCGACCACGTCAGCGGCCAAGATTGCCGCTAGTCGCCTTTGAACCCGCTGCTCTGTCACAGGCCCACCTCCCGAACGACCGGCTAACCCACGCCGCTGGGACAAGGAGGAGCCTAGCACTTTGTCGTGGACCTGAGGAAAGGATGGTGCTGCCAGACAGGATTGAACTGTCGACCTCTCCATTACCAATGGAGTGCTCTACCACTGAGCTACGGCAGCATGCCCGGTACTTAAGGGAATCGGCCCAAACGGGCTCCCACTAGGCGGCCGGTTCTTGCCACAAGGACCCCTCTGGCGCAAGCATGCGGGCAGGCCGGGAAGGGACCAAAATCGTGAAAAATCGGCGTAGTCGCCGGCCAACTCCTTCAAAATGGTCAACTTCCGGCCAATCCGGTTCCCCGGAGCGTCGAATCATGGCCGCGCCTTCAATCGGCTCACCGTCGGCTCGACGGGTCGTTGCGGCGAGGGAGTGCGAAACGCACTATGTTCCGGCGACAGTGGGTGGTGGTTGGGCTGCCTCTGTTTCGAGCAGGGATATTCGACGGACTGGCGATGACGGGTGATCAAGGCAAGGGTGCAGGAAAGACGGCCGCGGATGCGAAGGATTCACGACGGGACCGGCTGAAGCTGGCGCTGCGTGAAAATCTCAAGCGGCGGAAGTCGCAGGTGCGCGGGCGCAGCGATGCCGCATCTTCCGAAAGCCCCAATGCCTCCCTAGATGACGCCAGCGACGAAAAGACGGGCCAGTAGTGGAGAGGGGGATTCCCCGATCGCTCGCCGGGCGGCCTGACGGCTTTTCGCACCGTTCTTGTTACTTTGGGTGGCGATCATGAGTGCAGACATCACGGCCGGTCCGGCGACCGGCGCGGCGACCAACGCGTTTCCTCGTTATGAACAGACATTTCCGGCGCTGACGCCTCCCGAAATCGAGCGCATGCGTCGGTTCGGCGAGCTGCGCAGCTACAAGGACGGCGAAGCCCTGTTCGAGACCGGCAAGCAGGGTCCCGGCATGTTCGTGGTACTGTCAGGCGATGTCGCGATCACCCAGCGCGACGGCCTCGGTCATGTCACGCCCATCGTCGACCAGGGGCCGGGGCAATTTCTGGCCGAGATCGGACAGCTCTCCGGCCGCCCCGCGCTGGTCGACGGCCACGCCGAGGGCGATGTCGAGACGCTGCTGATTCCGCCGGATCAATTGCGGGCGCTACTCGTCGCCGAGGCCGAACTCGGCGAGCGCATCATGCGGGCGCTGATCCTGCGCCGGGTCAGCCTGATCCAGGGCGGCGCCGGCGGCCCGGTATTGATCGGCCCGCCATCGCTTGGCGACATGGCGCGGCTGCAGAATTTTCTCGGGCGTAACGGCCAGCCCTACCACATGCTCGATCCCGCGACCGACAAGGACGCCGCCGACCTCGTCGCGCGCTATGCCGCCTCGCGCGCCGAGCTGCCGCTGGTCGTGATTGCCGACGGCCGGGTGCTGCGCAATCCGTCGGAGCCAGCGATCGCCTATGCCATCGGCATGATCGGCGACCACAACCACGAAAAGCTCTACGATGTCGCGGTGATCGGCAGCGGGCCGGCGGGCCTCGCCACCGCCGTCTATGCGGCGTCCGAAGGATTGTCGGTCGCGGTGTTCGACTCGCGGGCGTTCGGCGGCCAGGCCGGCGCCAGCGCACGAATCGAAAACTATCTCGGCTTCCCGACCGGCATCACCGGCCAGGCGCTGACCGGGCGCGCCTTCACCCAGGCGCAGAAATTCGGCGCCGACATGCTGATCCCGGTCTCGATCAACTCGCTCGATTGCAGCCGCCCCGACGGCGTCTTTGCGCTGGCGACCGATTGCGGGAAAACGATGCGCGCCAAATCCGTCGTGGTCGCGAGCGGCGCGCGCTATCGCCGGCCGGAGATCGAGAACCTCGCGAAATTCGAAGGCCGCGGCGTCTGGTACTGGGCCTCGCCGATCGAGGCCAAGCTGTGCATGGATCAGGACGTCGTGCTGGTCGGCGGCGGCAATTCCGCAGGGCAAGCCGCGGTGTTCCTGTCTGCCCACGCGCGCAAGGTCTACATGATCATCCGCGGCGGTGGGCTCGGCGCCAGCATGTCGCGTTATCTGATCGAGCGCATCGAGGCGACGCCCAATATCGAACTGATGTTCAACACCGAGGTCGTCGGCCTCGAGGGCGATGCCGAGGCGGCGCTCGCGCGCCTGCGCTGGCGCAGCCGCCTCGCCCCGGAAGAGCACACGATCGATATCCGCAACCTGTTTCTGTTCGTCGGCGCCGATCCGGCAACGACCTGGCTCGAGGGCTGCGGCGTCATGGTCGATCGCGGCGGCTTCGTGGTGACGGGCACGCAATGCACCCAGAAGGACGGCCGGTCTGCCTCGCCGCTGGAAACCTCGGTGCCCGGCGTGTTCGCGGTCGGCGACGTGCGCTCCGGCTCGGTCAAGCGCGTCGGCGGCGCGATCGGCGAGGGCGCCCAGGTGGTGGCGGCGCTGCACGGCTTTCTCGCCGACAGCATGAAGCCGGCGCTCTAGGTTCTTCGAGACGCGAGGAGTGAAGCGGTGACGAAAAAGGGCTGCGGCCATATCGCCGACATCCAAACCGTAACGCCGAGTGCGCTCGGCTGCGAGGAATGCCTGAAAAGCGGGAGCGAGTGGCTGCATTTGCGGATCTGCCGCACCTGCGGCCATGTCGGCTGCTGCGACGATTCGCCCAACAAGCACGCGTCAGCGCATTTCCATGCCACCGGCCATCCCGTGATCGAAGGCTACGATCCGCCGGAAGGCTGGGGCTGGTGCTATGTCGACGAGGTGCTGTTCGATCTGTCGCACCGCAAGACGCCGCATAACGGTCCGATCCCCCGCTATTATTGACCCGAAGCAGACATGGGCTTTCGGCGTTGGCCTACAGGTGCTTCCACTGCCGAACGACGACCTGGAAGTCGTCCTCGTAGACAATCTTTCCCGGATTCCTTGATCTGAGCAGGCGCACGGCGATGCCGTTCTCCTTGAGGAGAGCTACGATCTCCCACATCTTTTTGATCGACGGGTCAGCAGTGTCCTTGAACCAGCAAACTACGTTTGGGCCCCAGTCGCTCCTGGAAAATGGCGGAACAGGGAGATGGGCGTTCAGCCACACATGTGCGTCATCAAGGCAGGCCTGTTGATGGGGGTCGAGGCGCCCACGGTCGCGAAGACGCAGTGCCTCATTGATGATACCCTTCAGCCACCGGTGGTTCTCGCTATCCGTGCCGACCACAAAGCGGACAAACATATTACGTTGGGTCTCCACCCAGGCCGGGGCCAACCCGGCTATCTATTCGGAGATAATCGGTCCAATCATTTCGGGAACGTCCGGTCGGTCAGCCAGCATCCCTCTCGCGTCGAGATACTTCAGAATGCGACGCACAGCGAACGGGACGATGGCGAGGAGCACGACAACATCCGGCACCAAAGTAGTTCCGAGAAAGATGCCAAGACCTTTCCACACATTGATCTTTTTACGAGGGCGAAAAGTCAGGCCATTGACGATGCGCGGGGTTGTAGAGGTCGCGTCGTCATCGATTGTGCGTGGCTCTGACATCTCGTTTTGAGATTCCATGGATGTTGACTCTACCATGGTCTCCCCAAGTGATCGCTCACAACTACGAAATCTTGGAGATTGCTGTATCGATCCCATTAGCTGGATAGATAAAGTTTAACCAATGCCAGGACGATCTACGCTTTCGGCCCTAAGCGACATGCCAACGGCGTGTCGCTCTCGACTGTTGTCCAATCAATTCGTGCCATCATTCCGCGGCTGGTTGCCGAGGGTTCGATCGGAGCCCCGAGCCTGGACGTCGCCGCCTTCCGACGTCCTTGAGGCACGCGGCGCGTCGGTTTGTTCATCGTCCGCAGGCGGCGAAGGTGGTTGGGGTTGATCTTCGCCGCGATTGCCGAGGAAACGCCGGTGCAGTTTTTCGCCCTGGTCGAAAATAATGTTGAGCAGCCAGCCTGCGATGGGTCGCGCGATCGCACGAAACGGTTTGGCGATGATGAAACCGCCTTTGACATTTTCGATCGGGAAGGCCAATGCGTTGATCAGCGTATCGGCGGAAACGTGCCGGTAATTTTTCGCCAGATGCTCGGTGTTCATCAGCATCTGGATGGCAGGTTTGTCGCCTTCACCGTCGACCAGGATTTTCGAGGAAAACTTGTTGTCCGAGCCGACCAGTGCATTGGCCTCTGCCGTTGCGACGGGATGCAAGCGCACCACGCTGGCTTCGGTTTGCTGGCGGTAATGCACGGCCAGCGTCAACTCGCCCATCTGCACCGCAGCCAGCAACGTATTGAGATAGTCGGCATCGAGATCGGGTTTGTCGAAACTGACGCCAGGAACCATTTCGATGATGTCGAGAATGCGGCCCAGATCAGCGGCCGCCGCGGCGCGGTTGGCAAGACTGGCGGCCAGGTCGGCAATTGCTCCGGAGGCGTTCGCGAACTGTCCGGTGACGCTTTTCATGGCGTCTGCGGCCAGGCTTTTGAGTTTTGAAAGCACGCCCAACCCCTTCGTGAATTTCCGGCATAGCCTAGAAATGGCAAATGAATACGTCAATTGGCGCATAGAGCGGCGCCCTGAGTACACGGCCTGGATTCAATTCTTCAGCGCTGGCGCTGCCCCGGTTTATGACAACGTTGCAAAGATTTCGTGCATCATACTACTTTGGTTGATGTATCTTCATTCACGCACATGCCTGCCTTGACGCCGCTGCACGCGACGCGTGTGGAAATTTTCCACGGCGCGGCGTAACCTCTGGAATATTTCCAATGGCGGGGGCGCACATGATTTTAGGTATGAGCTTGGCGACATTCGTTCTCGTGCATGTGATCATCAGCCTGATCGCGATCGTTGCGGGCCTTGTCGTGATGTTCGGGATGCTCGGTTCGAAGCGGATGCCGGGCCTGACCGCGATCTTCCTGTTGTTCACGATCCTGACCAGCGCTTCAGGGTTTCTGATTCCGCCCCTCGTGTCCGACAAGCTGCTGCCGTCGCACATGATCGGCATTCTCTCGCTGGTGCTGCTGGCGATCGCCTGTCTTGCGCTTTACGGCATGAAGCTCAACGGCGCCTGGCGCTGGATCTACGCGCTGACCGCGCTGGTCTCGCTCTATCTCAACGTCTTCGTGCTGGTGATCCAGTCGTTCCTGAAAGTGCCGGCGCTGCATGCGCTGGCGCCGAGCGTCCCGCCGGCCGAGCCGCCGTTCGCCGTCGTGCAGGGCATCGTGCTGGTGTTCTTCGTTGTCGTCATCATCGGTGTGCTCCGGCGATTCCGGCCGCTGCCGGCATAACGCGTGCCCCGGAATGACCGCCTAACAAGAGGAGAATTCGAAAATGCCCACCATATCAACCAACGACGGCGTCGAGATCTTCTACAAGGACTGGGGCAAGGGCCAGCCGATCGTATTCAGCCACGGCTGGCCGCTGTCGGCGGACGATTGGGACGCGCAGATGCTGTTTTTCCTGAACAACGGTTTTCGCGTCATCGCCCATGACCGCCGCGGCCATGGCCGCTCCAGCCAGGTGGCCGACGGCCACGACATGGACCATTATGCCGACGACCTCGCGGCGCTGACCGCGCATCTCGATCTCAAGGGCGCCGTTCACGTCGGCCATTCCACCGGCGGCGGCGAGGTGGTGCATTACATCGCCCGCCACGGCGAGAGCCGGGTGGCGAAGGCTGTGATCATCGCCGCAGTGCCGCCCTTGATGGTGCAGACGCAGGCCAATCCGGGAGGTCTGCCCAAGGCCGTGTTCGACGATTTCCAGGCGCAGGTGGCGGCCAATCGCTCGCAATTCTATCGCGACATTGCGGCGGGGCCCTTCTACGGCTACAACCGGCCGGGCGCCAAGCCGTCGGAAGCGGTGATCCAGAACTGGTGGCGACAGGGCATGATGGGCGGCGCGAAAGCGCATTACGACGGCATCGTCGCCTTCTCGCAGACCGATTTCACCGAGGACCTCAAGAAGATCACCGTGCCGGTGCTGGTGATGCATGGTGACGACGACCAGATCGTGCCTTATGAGGACTCCGCGCCGCTATCGGCAAAGCTTCTGAAGAACGGCACGCTGAAAACCTACAAGGGCTTTGCGCACGGCATGCCGACTACCGAATCTCCCACCATCAACGCTGACCTGCTGGCGTTCATCAAATCATGAAAGTGATCCTGTTCGGCGCCACCGGCATGGTCGGGCAGGGTGTCCTGCGCGAATGCCTGATCGATGCCGGTGTCACGGAGGTGCTGGCGATCTCCCGCAGCCCGGCCGGCGTGCAGCACGCAAAGCTGCGCGAAGTCCTCCACGACGATTTCACGAACTTCTCGAAGATCGAATCCGAGCTTGCCGGATACGACGCCTGCTTGTTCTGCCTCGGCGTCTCCTCGATCGGCATGGATCCGGAGCGCTACCGGCATCTGACCTACGACGTCACCATGGCGGCGGCGACCACGCTGGCGCGGCTCAACCCCGGCATGGTGTTCACCTACGTCACCGGCAAGGGCAGTGATTCAACCGAGCAGGGCCCGCTCCGATGGGCGCGGGTCAAGGGCAAGACCGAGAACGATCTGCTCAAGCTGCCGTTCAAGGCGGCCTACATGTTCCGGCCATCCGGCATCCAGCCGCTGCACGGCGTCCGGTCGAAGACGGCATGGGTGAACGCGGTCTATGCCGTCACCGCGCCGCTGCTGTCCTGGATGGTGCGAGCCACGCCGAACCACATGACGACCAGCGAACAGCTCGGCCGCGCCATGATCAAGGTGGCGCGCGACGGCTATCCGAAGCCGATCCTGGAGAGCGTGGATATTAATTCGATTTAGCTCGGTCGTCATTCCGGAGCAGCCCGCTGGGCCGATTCCGGAATCTCGAGGTTCCCGGGGGCGCAAGGGCGCCCCATAGTTCGCTCACGTTCGTGAGCGCCCCGGAATGACGACTGCCGCTTCGAGTCCACCCCATCAAATCGCCGCAAATGTCGCCGCTTCTGCCGTGGACGCACGCGCTCATAAGTGCGTCGAAAGGGGGGTGGCATGGACCGCATTCGTATCGTTGGCGGCAGCAAGCTCAACGGCACCATTTCCATTTCGGGCGCCAAGAACGCCGCCCTGCCGCTGATGATCGCCGCCCTGCTGACCGAGGAAACCCTGATCCTCGACAACGTGCCGCGGCTGGCCGATGTCGCGCAGTTGCAGCGCATCCTCGGGAACCACGGCGTCGACATCATGTCGGCTGGCAAGCGGCCGGGCGACCGCGCCTATCAGGGCCAGACCCTGCACATCTCGGCCGCTGACATCATCGACACCACCGCACCCTATGAGCTGGTGTCGCGGATGCGCGCCAGCTTCTGGGTGATCGCGCCGCTGGTAGCGCGGATGCACGAGGCGAAGGTTTCGCTGCCGGGCGGCTGCGCCATCGGCACGCGCCCGGTCGACCTCCTGATCATGGCGCTGGAAAAGCTCGGCGCCGAACTCACCATCGATGGCGGCTATGTGGTGGCGAAGGCGCCCGGTGGCCTGCGTGGCGCTGAGATCGAGTTCCCCAAGGTGACGGTGAGCGGAACGCATGTGGCGCTGATGGCGGCGACGCTGGCGAAGGGCACGACCATCATCAGCAACGCGGCCTGCGAGCCCGAGATAACCGACGTCGCCGATTGCCTCAACAAGATGGGCGCGCGCATTTTCGGCGCCGGCACGCCGCGGATCGTGGTCGAGGGCGTCGAAAAGCTGCACGGCGCGCGCCATACCGTGCTGCCCGACCGGATCGAGGCCGGCACCTATGCGATGGCGGTTGCCATGACCGGCGGCGACGTGCAGCTTTCCGGCGCGCGTCCCGAACTCTTGCAATCGGCGCTCGATGTGCTGACGCAGGCCGGCGCCCTTATCTCCGTCAACAATGACGGTATCCGGGTCGCGCGCAATGGCGCCGGCATCCGCCCGGTGACGGTCTCGACCGCGCCGTTCCCGGGCTTTCCGACCGATCTGCAGGCGCAATTGATGGCGCTGATGGCCTGCGCCAGCGGTTCCTCGCAGATCACCGAAACCATCTTCGAGAATCGTTTCATGCATGTGCAGGAACTGGCGCGGTTCGGCGCGCGTATATCCCTTGACGGCGAGACCGCGACCATCGACGGCACCGCCAAACTGCGCGGCGCGCCCGTGATGGCCACCGATCTGCGGGCGTCGGTCTCGCTGGTCATCGCAGGCCTTGCCGCCGAAGGCGAAACCATGGTCAACCGGATCTATCATCTGGACCGCGGGTTCGAGCGGCTGGAGGAAAAACTCTCGGCCTGCGGCGCGTCGATCGAGCGCATCAGCGACTAGAGGATTATCGAGGATACCTGGGAATGCCGGCGGACCCGCTCAAACTGATTGCGCTCGACGCCGACGATCTTTCGGTAATCTCCGCCCACGTGCAGGACGCCCGCGTGCTGGCCGCCGACATCGTCTGGCGGCAGGACGAAAAGCGGCTGGTGGTCGGCATGAACCGGCTGGACTGGGAGCAGACGCTGTCAGGCGGAACCGAGCCGCGCCGCTCGATCGCGGCGCTGCGCTTCGACCGCGTGCTGGCATGCAAGTCCCGCAATATCGATCTGGCGCAGCTAGATGCAGTGCTGGAACTGGTCGGCATCGAATTCCACCCGGCCGAGCCCCCGGGCGGCAGCGCGCTTCTCTTGTTTAGCCATGGCGGGGCGCTGCGGCTGGACGTCGAATGCCTGGAATGCGAGCTGACCGACCTCGGCACCGACGATATCGGCACCAGCGACCTCGCCATCGCGCCCTCGGGGCCGGAGGGGTGAAAGCGCCGCGGAAGCTCCGTGGCAACCACTAAACCCTCATGGTGAGGAGGCGCGCAGCGCCGTCTCGAACCACGAGGCCCGGCTGGTGCCATTCATCCTTCGAGACTCCGCGGCTCCTCAGGATGAGGTCTAGCAGTGTCGGGCGGGAAAAGGCGGCATTTTATGGGTGGGCACGCTGCGCTTTGCCGACCCTACGGGCTCTGTTTCCGGGCGACCAAGGGTTGACGGCCCTTGGCCGCCGCGCCATTGAGCATGGACCTTTCGATCTCGCCCAGAAAGCCGCCATGCCCGTTCGCCTGGATACCAGCCGCGCCGATTTCGAGCCGAAATTCAAGGAATTCCTCGCCGCCAAACGCGAGGTATCGGCCGATGTCGAGCGCGCCACCAGGGCCATCGTCGACGACGTGGCCGCCCGCGGCGATGCCGCCCTGATCGAGGCGACGAAAAAATTCGACCGGCTCGAGGTCGACGCCGCCGGCCTGCGCGTGACCGAGGCCGAGATCGACGCCGCCGTGAAGGCCTGCGATCCCGCTACCGTCGATGCGCTGAAATTCGCCCGCGACCGGATCGAGGTTTTCCACCAGAGGCAACTGCCGAAGGATGAGCGCTTCACCGACGCGGCAGGCGTCGAGCTCGGCTGGCGCTGGAGCGCGGTCGATGCGGTTGGCCTCTACGTGCCCGGCGGCACCGCGGCCTATCCGTCCTCGGTGCTGATGAACGCGGTGCCGGCAAGCGTCGCCGGCGTGCCGCGCGTCGTCATGGTGGTGCCCTCGCCGGACGGCAAGCTCAACCCGCTGGTGCTGGCGGCCGCCCATCTCGGGGGCGTCGCCGAGATCTACCGCGTCGGCGGTGCGCAGGCGGTGGCGGCGCTGGCCTACGGCACCGCGACGATCGCGCCGGTCGCCAAAATCGTCGGGCCGGGGAATGCCTATGTCGCCGCCGCCAAGCGGCTGGTGTTCGGCAAGGTCGGCATCGACATGATCGCCGGCCCCTCGGAAGTGCTGGTCATCGCTGATGACACCGGCAATGCCGGCTGGATCGCCGCCGACCTGTTGGCGCAGGCCGAGCATGACGCCAGCGCGCAGTCGATCCTGATCACCGACAGTGCGGCGCTGGCGGCCGAGGTCGAACGCGCGGTGGAATCCCAGCTCGCGACGTTGCCCCGCGCCGACATCGCGCGGGCCTCGTGGAACGATTTCGGCGCCATCATCATGGTGAAAAAGCTCGACGAGGCGGTCGAGCTCGCGAATGCCATCGCCGCCGAGCACCTCGAAATCATGACCGCGGATGCGGAGGCCTTGTCGGCAAAGGTCCGCAACGCCGGCGCGATCTTCCTCGGGCCTCATACGCCGGAGGCGATCGGCGATTATGTCGGCGGCTCCAACCACGTCCTGCCCACCGCGCGTTCGGCGCGGTTTTCGTCCGGGCTCGGCGTGCTAGACTTCATGAAGCGCACCTCGATTCTCAAATGCGGGCCGGACCAGTTGCGCGCGCTGGGGCCCGCCGCGATGACCTTGGGCAAGGCCGAGGGTCTGGACGCCCATTCACGCTCGGTCGGATTGCGCCTCAATTTGCCATGAACAAGCCGCCACCAGACGATGACCAGCACAACCGCATCGTCGCGGTGACGCTCGACGAGGAATCGATCGGCCGATCCGGTCCCGATATCGAGCACGAGCGCGCGATCGCGATCTACGATCTGATCGAGCAGAATTTGTTCGCGCCTGATGGCGCGGGGCAGGGGCCGTTCACGCTGCACATCGCGATCACCGGCAACCGCTTGATGTTCGATATCCGCCACGAGAACGGCACGCCCGTGGTGGCGCATTTGCTGTCGCTGACGCCGTTCCGCCGGATCGTGAAGGACTATTTCATGATCTGCGACAGCTATTACCAGGCGATCCGGACAGCGACCCCCGACAAGATCGAGGCGATCGACATGGGCCGCCGCGGCATCCATGACGAAGGCTCGCGCACGCTGCAGGAGCGGCTGAAGGGCAAGGTAAGAATCGATTTCGAAACTTCCCGGCGCCTGTTCACGCTGATCTGCGTGCTGCACTGGAAGGGGCAGGACGCATGATGTCGCGCAGCCGTTTCGGCGAAAGGGTTTCGTCCCGAACGAGAGAAGCCTGACCGCATGGATGCGCCCCGCGCGCGCAACCCGCAGGCCGTGCTGTTCGCATGCGGGCTGAACAGCGTGCGTTCGCCGATGGCGGAAAGCCTGCTCAGGCAGATGCTCCCGCAGGCGCTCTACGTGAAATCCGCCGGCGCCAGGAAGGGCGAGCTCGATCCGTTCGCGGTCGCCGTGATGGCCGAACTGGGCCAGGATATTTCCGGCCACAAGCCGATGACGTTCGAGGAGCTCGAGGATTGGGAAGGGCTCAATTTCGACCTCATCATCACGCTGTCGCCGGAGGCGCACCACAAGGCGCTGGAACTGACCCGCACCATGGCCGCCGATGTCGAATACTGGCCGACGCCGGACCCGACTGGCACCGAAGGCAGCCGCGAGCAGAAGCTCGCCGCCTATCGCGAGGTCTGCGACGGCCTGTTGATGCGCATCCGCCGGAGATTCGCGAAGGTGGGGGCAGCGAGCGGGTGACGCACAATGCCAGCCGGCGCTTCCCGGACGCAGCGCAGTGTCACTGGTCCAGATGATGAGCCCTGTCTTCACCCTCCCCTGGAGGGGGAGGGTCGGCTCGCATGCGCGTAGCGAAATGCGAGACGGGGTGGGGTGATCTCTCCGCACGGATACTGTTGGATGCGGAGAGACCGTCACCCCGCCCCGCCGCTCATTTCATGAGCGTCGACCCTCCCCCTCCAGGGGAGGGTAGGAAGCAACGCCAGGCAGAAACGAAAGTACCCTCAACCACTTGCCTCCCGGTTGTGGAATGGAGTGCCTTCCGATAGTTTCCGCGCGCGCGTTCCCACCCGAATCCTTATTTCCGACAAAACCCAGCATGCTTGGCCGTCCCAAACTCGTTCTTGCTTCCGGTTCGCCGCGGCGGCTCAGCCTGCTCAACCAGGCCGGTATCGAGCCCGACGCGCTGCGCCCGGCCGATGTCGACGAAACGCCGAAGCGGGGCGAACTGCCGCGCGCCTGCGCCAATCGCCTGGCGCGAGCAAAAGCCGATGCGGCGCTGAAATCCGTCCAGCTCGACGACGAGCTGCGCGGCTCGTTCATTCTTGCTGCCGATACGGTGGTCGCGGTCGGCCGCCGCATCCTGCCCAAGGCCAATCTGGTCGATGAGGCCGCGCAGTGCCTGCGGATGCTCTCGGGGCGCAATCACCGCGTCTACACCGCGATCTGCCTGGTGACGCCGAAGGAGGCGTTCCGCCAGCGCCTGATCGAGACCAAGGTGCGCTTCAAGCGCCTCAGCGAGGACGACATCCAGGCCTATATCGGCTCCGGCGAATGGCGCGGCAAAGCCGGCGGCTATGCCGTGCAGGGCATCGCCGGTTCCTTCGTGGTCAAGATGGTCGGCTCCTACACCAACGTGGTTGGCCTGCCGCTCTACGAATCGGTCACGCTGATGGGCGGGGAGGGCTTTCCGATCCGGTTCGGCTGGCTCAATGCCAGCTAAGCGGCCCCAAGCCGCCGGCAGGCCTAAAGCCGCCGGCAGGCCTAAAGCCGCCGGCAGGCCTGAAGAGGCCGGCGGGGACAAGCCGCCGCCCAAGCCTTGCCCGGTCTGCGGCAAACCGGCGGAGCCCGCCACGCTCCCCTTCTGTTCCAAACGCTGCCGCGACGTCGATTTGAACCGCTGGCTCTCCGGCACCTACATCATCCCCGGCCGCCCCACCGACCCCGAAGACGCCGAATAGCCGTGTTTCCTCAAATATTTGGGGATGAGTTGGAAGGCGGGCCTGCCGCGCCGAGGCCGCAGGCGAAGGCGGGTGGACAGGCGCTTCCGACCTCTCTATAAACCGCCCGCTCGGTTCGGCCTTCTGTGGCCTTCGGGTATGCCCAGGTAGCTCAGTTGGTAGAGCATGCGACTGAAAATCGCAGTGTCGGTGGTTCGATCCCGCCCCTGGGCACCATTTCTGCTCGGATATGCGAACTCTGGGCCTGGGCTGTCCTCCGGTCGAACGCTCACTCCTTAAAGAGACCCGCGAGAATTTCGCCAGCCATATTGAAGGCGGCCACGCCGCGGAACAACGCGGCGATACCGGCGCTTGCATGCAGTTCTTCCAGCGTCGCACCGGCCTTGATCGCAGCTTTGGCATGATTGGCCGCGGCTTCGGAGGTCTGCACCAACAGAATCGCGAAGGCCATCAGTTGCACGGTCTTCTGATCCAGCGCGTCCGGCGTCAGCGCCGCAATTCGCCAATCCTCCAGCGCTGTAACCAAATCCGGATCGACGCGCATGCCAAGTTCGAGTCGCTTCGCGATTTTGGGCGGCGTGAAGCCGATCATGGATTCGTAGCGCGACTTCAGTTCGTCCAGTGACGCTGGCTTCTTCGTCATGCGCTTCTCTTCCTTGTTTCAGCGACGGTGCGAGGGTTTCACTCGACCTTGGCGCCGGAGGTTTTCACCACCTCGCCCCATTTGTCGACCTCGGTGCGCAGGAAAGCGCCGAATGCATCGCCAGACAACGTGCCGGGCTCGGCGCCGACTTCGGCCAGTCGCTTCACCATGTCCGGCTCGCTCATCACCTTGCTCACGGCTTCAATCAGCGCTTTCGTGACGTCCGGCGGTATCTTGGCGGGCGCAACGAGGCCAAACCACGACGACGCCTCGAAATTCGGAACACCCGCTTCGACCATGGTCGGGAGTTCGGGAAAAAGCGGCGAGCGCGCTGCGCCTGCGACGGCAAGCGCGCGGATCTTGCCACCTTGCACCTGCGGACGAACGGCCGGCATGTTGTCGAACATCATCGGCATCTCTCCGGCGATCAGATCGTTCATCGCAGGCGCCGCGCCGCGATACGGGATATGAACGATATCGATGCCGGCCCGCGCTTTCAGCAATTCGCCGGCAAGATGATTGGTCGAACCAAGACCCGACGATCCGAAATTGAGCTTGCCGGGCGACGCCTTGGCCAGCGCGATCAGTTCGGACACCGTCGCCGCCTTCACACCCGGATTCACCGCCAGCACAATCGGAACCGATGCAATCAAGGCGACCGGGGTGAAATCCTGTTCCGGATTGAACGATAGCTTGGAATACAGCGATTGATTGACCACCAATGGCCCCGGGGCTGTCAGCAGCAGCGTGTAGCCATCGGCGGGTGAACGTGCCACCGCCTCGGCGCCGATATTGCCGCCGCCGCCGCCGCGATTGTCGATAACTACGGACTGCCCCCAAAGTTGAGACAGTCGGGTCCCCAACAGGCGCGCCACCACGTCATTTGATCCACCTGCCGGGAACGGAACCACGATCTTGACGCCGCGCTCGGGGAATTCGGCGTGCGCCGCCTGTCCGATCAACGATCCCATGACGAGGGCCGATAGCACGGAAATGAGGTGCCGCATTCGTTTCTCCAGATAATCGATTTTTCTGTTTTCCTCGATTTTAGGTTGACAGCAATCGGTGCGGTCGTCAAATCGGCTGCCATATGCTGTCCCATCACAGTTAGCGACAGGTCACCGAGCAGCCATGAGCGCGTATCAATCCGTCACGCTGAAACCCTGCCCTGGCCCCGACCGCCACCCGAAACGTCCGGTCTTTGCAATGCCGCCGGGCGCCTGCGACACGCACGTTCATGTCTTTGGGCCGCAGACCGAATTTTCCTTCAGCGAACTACGCAGCTACACGCCCGAGGACTGCACCTACGAAGACCTGATGCAGCTCCATGCAGCGCTGGGGATCGATCGCGCCATCATCGTTCACGGCGGCGCGCATGGCACCGATAATCGGGCTACACTCGCGGCCCTCGACCGGAATCCCAGGAAGCTTCGTGGAGTCGCCGTGATCCCGTCCGGACTGCCACGGCCTGAATTGGAGGACATGAATAGGCGCGGCATGCGCGGCTGTCGCATGTCAACGGTGGTTAGCGGCGGCGCTTCTTTCGCGCATCTGCGCGGACTGGCTGAGGAGACCTTCGATCTGGGCTGGCATCTCGTGTTGCACTTCGATGCGGCAACCGAACTGGTAGATGTGGCGCCGCAGCTGCTGCAAATTCGAAGCCCGTTTGTGCTGGATCACATGGCGCGGATCAGCGCTGCCGAAGGCGTCGACTCAGAGCCATTCCGAACGCTACTGCGGCTGCTCGATACCGACCGTTGCTGGATCAAGCTTGCCAGCCTTTATCGCCTGTCGTCAGAGCCCTATCCCCATCGTGACATGCTGCCGATGATCCGAAAGGTCGTCGAATTGCGTCCGGACCGCATCCTGTGGGGCAGCGACTGGCCGCATCCGATCTGTCCCGTGCCGATGCCGAATGACGGGGATCTGGTCGACCTGATTCCGCTGTGGCGGCCGGACAGCCGCACACAGCAACTTGCCTTGGTGGATAACCCAGCTTTGCTTTACGGCTTCGAGCCGGTACCCTGAGCACACCATGAGCGACGCACGCACCTCCGCCGTTCCGGCAACCGTCACCCTCTCCACGACGCTGGTCGCCCGCCTGCGGGATGCGATCATGCGCGGCGAATTGCTGCCGGGGAGCAAGCTCAACCTGGACCGGCTGCGCACGGCCTTCGGCGTCAGTCTCAGTCCGCTGCGTGAAGCGCTCTGTCGTCTGGAAAATGACGGCCTGGTCGCCCTGATCGACCAGCGTGGCTACCGGGTCACGCCAGTGTCTGCGAGCAATCTCACCGAAATCATCCGGCTTCGCATCGAACTCGAGGGCCTGGCGATCAAGGAGGCGATCGAACACGGTGACGTCGCCTGGGAAGGCCGTATCCTGGCGGCGCTGCATCAGCTGAGCCGCTGCAAGCGTGGCGCGCGATCGGCGGCGGAACAGGAGGCATGGGAGACCGCGCATCGTGCCTTCCACGCCGAGCTGATTTCCGCGTGCCAGATGCCGCTGCTGCGCCAGTTCTGTGCCACCCTGCACGATCAGAGCGATCGCTATCGCCGCATTTTTCTCAAGAAGCATGCGCCGGACCGCAACGTACCCGCCGAGCATACAGCGCTCGCGCATGCGGTGATCGAGCGCCGCACGCGCGACGCCACGCGGATATTGCGTGAGCATATCGAACGCACGGGGCGCAACATTCAAGCGGCGCTACTGCTCAGCGCGAAGTAGCAATGGCAACGTGGAACACCAAGCCCGTCCGATGACCGGGTCTGCTTCGCAGCCATAATGGCGCGCCATTTCCTTTCGACGCTACCTACTTTTTAATCAGTTGCCGCACGCGCAGGAAGCCGCCGAGGGCTATTTGCGCGTTTTCACTTCTGCTCTTGCGCACGCATCTCTTCCGCGAATGGTCGCAGGGATTGCGACATGTCGTCGAGACGCTTTTGCCATTCTGCGCCCGGCATGAAGGCAAGAACGGCTGCGTCGCCGGGCGAACTCTTGATGTATTCGGGATCGCGCAGGCCTTCCGCAATTGCAGCTTCAAGCTTTTTGGCGACCTCGTCCGAAACGGCCTTTGGTACGGCGAAGCCGCGTTCCGCTGTCATCGTAACCGGGATGCCTGCTTCCTCTGCTGTCGGAACGTCGGGGAGTGACGGAGAACGGCTCTTCGACAGAATCGCGATCGCGCGCAGTTGTCCCTTGTTGGTGCCGTGCAGCTCGGGAACCTCGCTGAGGCTGACCATTCCAACCTGCAGATGGCCGCCCAAAAGATCAGTCCTTTGCGCGGCCGTTCCGCGATAGGAGATTTCGTTGGGCTCCACCTTGGCAGCGTTCGCCAACATGCGGACCGCCAAATGACCATTCGTCCCCGCACCATTGTGACCGAATGTTACTGAACCCGGCTTGCTGCGCAGCGCAGACAGAACGTCCGCAAGACCTGTAAACTTGCTTTCTGCGGGCACCACGATAACGCTCGGATCGTCAACCACACGCGCCACCAGACGGATCTCATCCATGCTGTACTGGGTCTTTCGCGTCATCGGGATGAAGTTATAGCCGGGCACATTGACCACGCCGATCGCGTAGGCATCCGGCGCGGCGCGAGCGATTGCAGCAAACGCGATCTCTCCGCCGGCGCCGGGCTTGTTCAGCACGACAAACTTGGTCTTTCCGCCCAATCTCTGCTCGACGAACGGCAATAGTTTGCGCGCCATGACGTCGGTTCCGCCACCGGGCGCAAAACCAATGACGACTTCGATTGGCTTGTCGTCTGGCCATCCCGCCCAGGCTGATCCGCAAGCTGCTACCCCGACGGCTGCTGCAACCAGTGCGACGACCTTGCCACGCATGACATTCCACCCTTTTTCTTGTTGTTAGCCGGTCGCCTCGCCGCCTGTGCAGCGCGACCGACGATTTACGCGCATCGCCTTGTAACTGCTCGGCTCGGCGAAGAACAGCCGGGGCAACAGCACGCATAGCCGCATGCGCCAAAAGGGCACGCGTTCGCGCGACCCGTTGGCTCATGCGGGCGGCTTGCTGTAACAAGGGTGGGCAACTCCATCGCGCGAGGTTTTCCCATGCTGCCAATCCCCGCCGACATCTTCACCGAGCCGGACGACGTGTCTCCGGACGCCCTGGCCAATCTCGGTCCGCTCCGCCATCTCGCGGGTGTGTGGCAGGCCGACAAGGGCGTCGATATCAATCCCAAGGCCGAAGGCCCGGAGCGGCGGGTGTTTCGCGAGCATATCCGGATGGACCCGATCGATCCGCAGACCAATGGTCCGCAACTGTTTTATGGGTTGCGCTATCACATCCATATCAACACATCAGAGGAAGACATCACGTTTCACGATCAAGTCGGCTACTGGCTTTGGGAACCCGCAACCGGCCTGATCCTGCAAAGCGTGACGATCCCGCGCGGCCAGGTCCTGCTCGCATCGGGGCAGGCAAAGCCGGATGACATGAAGATTTCCGTCACGGCGAAGCGCGGCGACACGCGCTACGGAATTTGCTCAACCGAATTCCTGGACGAAGCTTTCCGCACCGACGCCTACCGCTGCGGCATCACCTTCAACGCCGACGGAAGCTGGACCTATCTGATTGAAACCGAGCTGCTGGTGAAAGGGCAAGACCGCCCTTTCAATCATCACGACACCAACACTTTGAAACGCATCGAAGCACCGAAGTTAAATCCGCTCGCCGCTATCCTGAAAAGCCGTGAAGGGCAGACATAGCAAGCTTAGCTCGCATATCGCTTCGCTCATGCGGGCAACTTGTCGGCAAGAAAATTATGGTTCGGTCGCGACGAAATTTGGGTCGCCGTTCCGCTCCACAAGGTCGGACCAAAATGGGATACGCTTGGTCGGTTGGTCCCAGGGACGATGGGTGTACCCAAGAAACTCTCGCTCAAAATAGTCCGTCAAATTGGCTCCGTAGCAAATCACGTCGGCCTGATAGACGGAGAATACGGGGTTGCCTTGCTCGCGGGGNNTTCTTCCGGCAGATATCGGTGCCCAATCAATGGTATCAACTTCGGCGCACGCNGAGACGATTGATTGCAAAATCTCCTTGCGGGCATTTGCGCTGGTTGGCCTCGTTCCCCACTCGGGCCACCACAGGTGATTCTGTTCAACGTCGAACAGAAGTCCTTCAAGCGGCCAAGCCAGTGCTCGCGTTATGTCAGCATCGTTCGTCCAATCGTGTCCATTTGCCGGACGTTTCTCCCTTAACAAGGCAATCAAGTCCGGCGGAAACTCCAAACCAAATCGACGTTGGGCGCTATCAAGCTCAGCCTGTGTGTAGCCCTCAAGCCATTGCACCGAAATCATCGCTCTTCACGCCGCTCGTAGTGCTGGCTTGTACATGATGCAATCAAAACCCGGATGAGCGAGGCAACATTCGGGTTTTGCTTGATGCCGATCCCGCATATCGCTTCGCTCATGCGGGCTACTTGCTGGCACGCCATCGCGTTCAATAATAACGCTGCCGCCGCAGGTTCGCGTTGATCACGCATTTGATGAGCTGACGGTCGCAGCGCAAACATCTGCTCGGGCGGCCGTTCCAGTCGTCGCCCACCGCTCCTATCTTGTCGGGACACCTGCCGAAGCAATTCGCGGCCCTGTCTTCACAGCGCCATTCCTGCGCTGGTGCCGGTGAGTTGAGGAGCACGCCTGTGCTTAAGAGGATGATCGCGAAAAGAAGCTGCCGTGTCATGTTCGAACCTCCCGGGAAGGGTGCATTTTTCGAAATGAAGCGGATACCAGCATGCGCTCGCCGCGCGATGGACGCAAGGAACGCTATTTGGAAGTAACCCTATTTGACCGTCGCGTTCACGGTAATGACCGACGTGCCGGAGGCCGTCGGCCCCTGTCCCGTCGCCTTGATGGCAAACGTATCGCTTCCCTTGTACCTCTTCTTGGCCTTGTATTCGTAAGTCGTCGGGTCGAGCTTTTTCAGCTTGCCGTATTTCGGCTTTTGCAGAATGTCAGAACTGCTCACCGTGCCGCGCATCGGGATCGGAAACTGGCAACTCGTCCCCGGTGCGAGGCTGATGTCGCCGGTTGAATTCTCGCCCCAATCCACCAGCCCGATCAGTTTTGGACAGTCGGGGGCGGCAAGCGCCGGTGATACCGACAAGGAGCTTGCCGCTCCAGCAATAAGCGCGAAAGCAGCGACTTGAGACAACCTCATGGCAGGCTTCCTCGTTTTCGTGCCAACACCGTTCGAACCTTTATCGTCGCCGACGCGGCTTGGGTTTTGGCGGGTCCATTCCGGTGATGGCCCGATACCACGCATCGTCTGATTGCTGCAGCGCCTTGGCTGCGGCGAGATCCGATTGTCCCTGATAGAACCGACTGAGGCCGAGATAGCAATCGGTGCGCGCCGGTCCGCGCGGTATCGCCTCGCAGTTCACCTGTGCATTCGCTGGGCCAGCAAAGCTCACCAGCAATAGTGCGACAACACTCGCGCTCCAACGTGTCATGGCCGACTCGCCATTAGCTGCACGACGCATTTGATTGGCGATATACAACTCCCAAAGGGCTGTTCTAGCAAGTGTGGCCCGGATGAGCGAAAGCGATATCCGGGTTGGTGCCGCATATCGCGTTGCTATGGGGCTACTACTTGCTGACCCCTGTCAATTGTCCGTACGTGAAATCGGACGCCGGCTAAAACGGAGGTTCACATGAAGGCATTCGTGGTTGCGGCCGAGACCGTCAAGGATGACGCTGTGTTCGCAGCTTATAGAAAAGAAGTCCCCGCGACGCTGGCGGCGTTTGGCGGGCGGTTCGTCGCGCGTGGTGGCGGACTCACGATACTCGAAGGTGAGTGGCCCCATTCACGGCTCGTCATTATCGAATTCCCCTCGCGGGCCGCTGCGGAAGGTTGGTACAACTCCGACGAATATCGAAAGATCATAGGACTTCGGCATGACAGTTCGATTGGTAATTTGATCATCGTTGACGGCCACATAGATTGACGCAAGCGTCGCCCGGAGGAACGTAAGTGATATCCGGGTGTTGGTCCCGATCCCGCATATCGCTCCGCTAAGGCGGGCTACGCGCTGCCGCTGATTTGCCCTTCAGCGCAAGCGCGGATTGCCGCTTGCAAGGTGCGACCAATTGGCACGACGGGCAAATCAGTAAAACATGTCCAGCCCCGCGCTCAAAAATATTCCGCTTCACGCGTGACCCAAATCAGCGCCATAACTCCGCGCGTCTCATCCACCCAAGGGGCGTTGGCCACGTCACGAACGCGCGGTGAGATGCGGTGGACGTGAAAGGGCGCTGGCTGACGTTATGCGCCCGAAGCGGACGGCGAAGTCGTGTGGTTCTGGCGCCGCGGTGCTGGCGTTAAATTCCTGAGAAGCGAAGCTTCTCAGGAATGACGGAGGCAATAAAGCCGTTCTCCGGGAAGAGCACGAAGTAAGCCGTAAACCATCGCGCAGGGAAAGCCGGAATGCCTCCGCTGCCCTGTATGCTCGTGTGCGTTTCCCCTATGCGCAAACAGCACGCGAGACCTCGGGTGCAGCGTGCACCCGGCTTTCCCTGCGCCCTTGGCTTCTTCGAGGGCGGAAAATTCTTGCAAAGCTCGGGCCCCTTGCGCCGCGAGAATGCGGTCGCACATCCGCTCGCTGTTGACAGATCCAGCCAGGGGATCAGGTCGCAGCCATCACCGTGAACTTACGGGGTTTTGACGAGAATATTGAGCCTTCGTGAAACCGGAATTTAAGCCTGCCGCGCCTAGGTTTGGGCATTGCAAGTTCCCGGCTGTTTCTCGCCGCCGCTGTTCGGGCCGTTCTGGCGGAGGTGTTAGTTTAATATTTGAAGGCATTGCCATGCTCGGCGAGCGTCATTTCGTGGTTCAGGCTCGCGCCCCGCTGCGGGCCGTGAACCATGCGCGCAGATGGGTCCGCAAGGCTGCGACAGCCATTTCGCGAAATGCCCCGCTACAGATCGCGCTGTTCTTCCTGCCGCTGGTGTGGATCGGCTATTTCGCGATCACGTCATCGGAACGCACGGAAGCGCTCGAACAGGCGCGGGCGCACGGCAACAGCGTCGCCGAACTGTTTGAGGAAAATACCGAGCGCATCTTCGAAAGGGTGGATCAGTCGCTGCGAGTCGCGCGCGCGCTTTACGCCCAGGATCCGGACACCTTCAGCCTGAAATTCTGGGCCGAGAAAGCGCAGATGGCGACCGGCGACGTGGTTCAGTTCGCGATGATCGGGCTGAATGGCTATTTGCTGGATACGACGACCGGCTACTCCGGCCCGCCGCTCTATCTCGGAGACCGCGAGCACTTCATCAAGACGATGGAGCAGGCCGAAGATCGGCTCTATGTCGCAAAGCCGGTGCTCGGGCGGGCGTCGAACAAATGGACCATCCAGCTCGCGAGAAAGCTGTTCGATGGCGCGAAAAATCCGGCGGGCGTCGTTGTCGGCTCGATCAGCGTCGATGTGGTCGGCAGGTTCTACGGCACCGCGAAGCTCGGTATCGGAGGAACCCTCGTTCTCAGGAATACCGACTACATCGTGCTCGCTGCGCGCGGAATAGATCAGGGCACGGTGCTGGCGCAGCGCAGTCCCGGCCACGTCGAGCGCGCGTTAGGGGACGGCTTCTACAGCCAGTACTGGAATTGGAGCGGCAGCGAAGGTCGCGCGAACCGCAGCAACCGCCTGGTTACCGCGCGCAGGTCGTACGTCTTTCCGCTGATCTTCACCGCCGGCATTTCCGAGCAGGAAATCTATTCGCGCGCCCAATCGAGACAGAAAATCTATCTCGGTGGCGCGCTCCTGCTCACGTTCGTCATCCTGATGGCGGCCGCGCTCTACTGGCGACGGCAGCGCGAACTGCGCGACTCCGTGAGCAAGTTCGAGGATGCGCTACGAAACCTGCCGCAGGGCTTGAGCATGTTCGATGGCCAGGATCGCCTGATCGCGTTCAATCGACAATGGCTCGACGCCTATGAGCTTTCGCCGCAGGATGTGCGGATCGGCATGGATTTCCGCGAGGTGTTCTCAAGGCAGAAAGCCGTGCCCGATCTCGACGCCTATCTGGCCGACCTGAAGGGCCGGCTCGCCAAATCGGAACAGACCTCGAACACGGTGCAGTTTCCGGATGGGCGCGTCATCTATATTTCCTATGGGCGGCGCGAGAGCGGCGGCTGGGTTGCGACCCACGAGGACATCACCGAACGCAAGGCTTCCGAGGACCGGATCGAGCGGCTGGCTCACTATGACGGCCTGACCGGCCTTGCCAATCGCAACCTGTTCAAGGGGCGGCTGGACGACGCGCTGGACAAGTATCTGCTGCTCAATACGCCGTTTGCCGTGCTGCTGCTGGATCTCGACAAGTTCAAGTCCGTCAACGATGCGCTCGGCCACCAATGCGGTGATGCGCTGCTCAAGCTGGTCGCCGGTCGGATCAGGGCGCAGGCCCAGGACCTCGGCGCGACGGCGGCCCGGATCGGCGGCGACGAGTTTGCGCTGGTCATGGCACCGGGGCAGCCGCCGCTGCAGGCCAGCGCCGCAACACTCGCCGCGTGGCTGGTCCAGGCCATTGCCGAGCCCTATGAAATAGACGGCCACCCGGTCGTGATCGGATGCAGCATCGGTATCGCCATGGTGCCGGAGCATGGCACGCGCATCGATGAGATTCTTCGCAATGCCGACCTCGCGCTCTACAAGTCGAAGAATGCCGGCCGCAACTGCTTCCATGTCTACTCGCCGGAGCTCAAGGCCGAAGCTGACCAGCGCAACATCCTCGAAATCGAGCTTCGCGAGGCGATCTGGCGCGAGGAGATCGAGGTCTTCTATCAGCCCGTGGTCGAGCTCGGCACCGGTCGCACGAAATCGGTCGAGGCGCTGGCGCGCTGGCGCCACTGCACCAGAGGCCTGATCCCTCCCGCTGAATTCATTCCGGTTGCGGAAGAGTGCGGGCTGATCGTCGAGCTCGGCAATCTGGTGCTCGCCAAGGCGTGCCGCCATGCCATGATGATGCCTGATGATATCAAGGTTGCGGTCAACCTGTCGGCCCTGCAATTGGCGAGCGGCAATCTGGTCGACTCCGTAATGTACGCACTGGCGGACAGCGGGCTGGCCGAGACACGGCTGGAGCTCGAGATCACCGAGAGCGTTTTTCTGGCCGACAGCCAGGAAAATCTCAAGACGCTCGAACGCCTGAGGCGGCTCGGCGTTTCTATTGCGCTCGACGATTTCGGCGTCGGCTATTCGTCGCTGTCCTATCTGACCGCGTTTCCGTTCAACAAGGTCAAGATCGACAAGTCCTTCATCGACCGCATCGGCCGCTCCGAGACCGTCGCCGTCCTCGGATCGATCGTCCAGCTTGCGAAGACATTGAACCTCTCGATCGTCGCCGAAGGCGTCGAGACCTACGAACAGGTCGAAAAGGTACGCTTGCTCGGAATTGCGCTGGGGCAGGGCTATTTCTTCAGCAAGCCCGTGCCGTTCGGCGAACTGTTGCTGCAAGGCCTCGCCGAGAGCGAACGGCAGGCCGTGGCGTAGCGTGACGGTGCCGACAATCCCGATCTCGTGAATGGCCTGCAAGCAGGCATGTGAGGCAGTTCATATCGGGATGCGATCGGAAAGCGCCTAAATAGCGAATTCGGGAGATTGCCACAGGAGGTTGTCATGTATCTCCGCAGTCTGATATTCGCATCCGCATTGGTTATTACATTTTCTGGAATCGTCGGTACCGCTTCGGCGCAAGGGGACGTATCCCGCCGGAACACGGACCGGCCCGGCAATGATTTCCGCAACATCGCCCTCAGGGGCAATGCAGCAGATTGTCGGAATCTCTGCCTGCGGGCGCCCGCATGCCGTGCATGGACGTTTGTGAAGCCCGGCTTCCAGGGACCGTCTGCCCGTTGTTATCTGAAGAACCCGACCCCTCCCGCCTTCGCCAATTCATGCTGTACGTCTGGCATAGCGCGAGTAGCATTCGACTGACTTTGGCGAGCTTGCGAACCCTCAGCGGCCCTTGCCGAGCACGAGATCGACCGTGTGCTTCGCGATCTTGCGAAGCTCGGCCTCGTCACCGAAGGCGCGTTCGAGCACGGCGAGTCCGCGCGTCACGGTGACGATGTGTAACGCGGCGATCGCGGGGTCGCCGCTGAACTCGCCGCGCTTGACGCCATCTGACAACGCGTTCTTGAGCAGACCGGTGATGCGCGCCACCAGATCCGCAAACGCCTGGCGCGCGTTCTCGTCCAGCCCTTCGCCTTCGGCCGCCCCCAGCTCCATCAGTCCCCGCGTGGTCGGGCATCCGCGGGGCGGCGAGCCGGAACGGAAGTTCTTGATGGCCGCATCGAAATACGCCGTGAGGCGCGCGCGCAAGCTCCCCGAGCCGAGCACCTCTTGCAGCGAGCCAAGATATTCGCTCGCATAGCGCTCGTAGGCGGCCAGAAACAGCGCCTCCTTGCTGCCAAACGCATTGTAGAGACTGCCCCGCTGGACACCCGCGTCACGCGCGATGTCCGAGAGCGACGTTCCTCGCACTCCTTTGCGCCAGAACTGATCGAACGCGATGCGCAGGACGTCGTCGTGGTCAAACTCGCGCGGCCTCACGTTTCCCTCCTCTGCCACTCCATCGGCCAACAACAAAAAGTATTTGACGCGGTGTCAAGAATGTGGTTTTGAACAGTGTGTCAAAAACCAATTGGGGTTGATAGCTCATTTCGTCAATGGGTTGAACCACCCCCGCCACGACGCGTCCGTTGCCCGATATGCTGCCGCAGGGAGGCCCACGATGAGCTACCGTTTCGAGGCCGGCCGCATCTACCGGATGCCGACCCATTTCGGCCCCGCGCCGGGACCCCGCCAAATGCCGGATGGCGTAGCGCGCGACCCGAAGCGGAGTCCACGACGCCTCTCCGTCGCGGCGAGTTTCCTCACCGATCCCGTGCTGCTGGAGCAGCATCTGCCTGACGGGTTTACGCTAGCCGGCGAGCCGGTGGTCACAGTCGAATTTCACCACATGACCGACATCGACTGGCTCGCCGGGCGCGGCTACACGATGATCTGGGTCAGCTGGCCGGCGACGTTCACCGGCGAGCGGGATCGCGCCACCGGCAAGTTTCTGGCCGTCGTCTGGGAGAATCTCGCCGACCCGATCATCACCGGGCGTGACGAGATCGGACATCCCAAGCTGTATGCCGAGATCGCGGAGCCGCGCCGGTGGAGCGGGGCCCAGATCTGCACGGCGGGCTGGATGGGATTCCGCTTTCTCGAGCTCGAGGTCTCGCAGTTGCAGGACGCAGAGCCGTACCGGCAAGCCGCAGCTTCTAACGGAACGTTGATGCTGAAATACACGCCGCGCACGGGCGCCTGGGGCGAGACGGATGTCTGCCAGGTCACGCTCACGCCGGCCGCCGACCCGGACAACCATGTCGAGCAACGGCAAACGGGCGTTGGGGGCGTGCGCTTTCACAAGGCAGACTGGTCGGACCTGCCGACCCTGCATCACGTGGTGAACGCGCTGGCCGCGTTGCCGGTCATCGAAGTGCGTGGCGGCGCGGTCACGCTCTCGCGCGGCGGGAAAACCTATCGCGACCAGCGCGTGCTGCTGTAGCGCCGCGGCGCTGACCGATCACGCGGGGAAATGTCTCGCGCCGATCGCCGGCGCTGCGCACCTTTCGCGCGGCTACATCTGAATATCCGGCCTGGAGAGCGCCCGAACCGTCCATTTCATCTGCGGCTGGCTTTGCCGGATGCAAAACCGGCCGTCGACGACGGGCACCTTGATGATCGAGCTGCGCTTGTTGCCGCAGCAGTGCTGGATGCTGTCCGGAAAACCCGGCTGGTAGATGTAGAAGCGCGCATAGAAAGGCTCGACGGTGACCATCAGGTCGAGCGAATTCACCCCGCGCGGAATCTTGTCGCGCAGGTCGACCAGGCGGTCGCCGGGATTGCAGGCCAAGGCGGCCGTTACCAGGAGCCAGTTCATCGCGACAGAGTAGACAATTTCGCGCCGGCCAAAAGGGCCGCGGCCGCTCATGGAGGGGACGGAACGAGTGGCGGGCCTAAAACCCGAACACGCTGAAAATCGCGCCGAAGATCGCCGCGATCACGGCCACGACGCCGAAGATGACGGAGGCCACCGCATCGAGGATCATTTCGACCACGTCCGACGCGGAGCCTGCCGCAACGATCACGACGCAGCAGCCGACGCCGATCAGCAGCGAGATGACCATGTTGAACACCATGATCCACAGCGCTGTAAAGACCAGCCCGCTCAGGATCAGCGCCACGGCGATGCGGCGGGCAGGGCTGTTCGATGCGGGCTGGGCGGTTGGCGCTGGCGAATTCATGATCGGCAATCCTCTGGGCAATCACCGGATTGTCGCCGCCGGGTTGGAAAAGGTTCAAGCCCAAGCCCGCGGCTGCCTCGCTCCGGCGCGGTCGAGCGTAGCGGCAGCGCGCCGCCAGCCTGTTTCGCGTGCGAGGTCTGCGATATGATTGCTCTGACGCCACAACCCGGTTCCAGTCCAAGACCTGATCGAAGACCCCTGAGGAGCTGCGATGACGGAATGGTATTTTGTCTGGGTCGAAGGCCTGCGCGGGCCGGCGCCGCAGAAATGGTCGTCGGAGGGGCTGTGGGGGCAGGTCGGCCGCCAGGACGTCATCGTCCGTTTCGCGCTGAGCGACGAGGAAGCGCATCTGTCGCTCGACGAACTGGCGAGGCGGCATCCCATTCCCGACGGAAGATAGATTAGCGCAGCTGCAACGTTCCGCCTGGTTCCCCTGCCGTCCAGCAGATGTGCAAGAACTGAAAACCTGTCTTTCTGCGGAACATTGCGAATTTAATTCCGTTGCCGGGTTGAACCGGCGCAAAGAGGCACCACTGTCCCGAATTCAATTCGGCTTGTTTTGCGGAATTGAAAGCGATCTTGCGAGACGGCGTGCGGCGCCGGTGGGGACTAGCGATCAGGTCGGACGTGCCTGACGTCATTTCCCTCCGCAGGACAGCCGCGTGTGGTCAAGGCCATCACGCGGTGCTCACCAACCAGAAGCCAGCTAAGGAGATGTGCATGAAATTGAACTCGGCACAGGTGGAACGCGCGTTGTCGCAATTCGAAGCCCAGGCGCTTCCCGACGATCATCCGGTGGTTCCGCAACTGGCCAGCATGTTTGGCGATCACACGTTCTTCATCGACAGCGGCGGGCTCAACGTGCTGGAGCCGACTGAGGCTTCCGAGCCGGAATCGCCGGTCGGCATGATCGTGAACCTCGCCTATTGGAGCGATGAGACGCTGACGAAGCTATCGCCTCACGAGCCCGAGCCGACCGGCGTGATCGTCAGCCTCGAATCCAGGCATTGACCATTTGAGCCTGAGAACTCGCTCCCGTAGCCACGCGATAGTCGTGCGCGGCCGCGTGCCGCGCACGGCGCCGGCTCTGCCAATCAGGTTTCGAAATGAACCCCGATCCGCGTCTCCTTGCGCCAGACGACGCGGCACGGCACATGGATGTGATCAGGTTCGATCACCAGCGTGAAATGTTCGGGAATGCCGACGGGGGAACTCACCTCGAGGGCGGCGCCGGTTTCGGAGAGATTGCGAACGGTGCAGTCGATAGTGCCGCCGCCAAACGAAATCCTGCCCGCCTTCAGCAGGCGCCGCCGTGGTGCCGCTCTGTGCTCGTCCACCGCATGGACCTCCACCTGAACGGGAAAGGTTTCCCACGGTCGAGGTTACTATCCTGTTACTGAGCATCCCAGCTCTCATACAACGAAAGGTGGTGGGTGTCCGCCGGACCGGCCGATCACTTTATCGCGGCTGGCCATCCGTCCGCGCCCGCCGCCCCTCGATCGGGTAGGCCGGGTCGTTGAACCCCGGCGTCGAGGGGTGGCCGCTGACCACCAGGCGGTCGATGAGCGCCTCGTCTTCCGCCGTGAAGCGATAGTCGAGCGCCTTCACGTAATCGTCCCACTGCTCCTCCGTGCGGGGGCCCGCGATCACTCCGCTGACAAAGGCTGAATTCAGTACCCATGAAACCGCGAACTGTCCGGCGCTGATGCCGCGTGCCTCGGCGTGCCGCTTGATCTCCTGCGCGAGCTGCAGCGATTCCGGCCGCCACTCAGTCTGCATCATGCGCTTGTCGGCGCGGCCGGCGCGCGTCTCCTTGTCGGGCGCGGCGTCAGGCTTGTACTTGCCGGTCAGCACACCGCGCGCCAGCGGGCTATAGGGCACGATGCCGAGCCCATAATAGCCGCAGGCCGGGAAGTGCTCGACCTCCGGCATGCGGTTCATGGCGTTGTAATAGGGCTGGCTGACGATCGGGCGGTCGATGCCGTTGTTGTCGCAGATGTTGCAGATTTCGGCGACGCGCCAGGCGCGGTAGTTCGAGATGCCGAAATAGCGGATCTTGCCCTGTCGCATCAGATCGCCGATGGCGCGCACCGTCTCCTCCAGCGGCGTCGCATGGTCCTCCTTGTGCAGATAGTAGATGTCGATGAAATCGGTGCCGAGCCGCTTCAGGCTCTCTTCCGCCGCCTGCATCACCCAGCGCCGCGACAGCCCGCCGCGATTGGGATCGTCGCCGATCTGGTTGGCGAGCTTGGTCGCCAGGATCCAGTTCGCGCGATTGTTTGAAATGGCGCGGCCGACCACCTGTTCGGACTGGCCGCCATTATAGGCGTCCGCGCTGTCGATGAAATTGATGCCGGCCTCACGCGCTTTCGCAATGATGCGTGACGACGTGGCCTCGTCGGTCGGGCCGCCGAACATCATGGTGCCGAGGCAAATCGGCGAAATCTTCAGGCCGCTGCGGCCGAGTTGGCGGTATTGCATGGGGTGGGTCCTCGATTACGCCCGCGGCAGGATAGCGGTTGTCATCCGTCATTGCGAGCGTCAGCGAAGCAATCCATAGCGCCGCAAGCGGAGGCGTGGATTGCTTGGTCGCTTCGCTCCCTTGCGCAAACGCTTCGCGTTTGTCGCAGGCAATGACGNGGAAGGGGCGACAACCCTAACTCTCGCTCTTCAATATCTTGAACACGCCGCTGGCCATCGCGATGCAGCGTTTGTCGACGGTGACTTCCGTGGTGATGAAAATCAGGCTGCGGGTCGAGCGCACCACATGCGGCTTCGACACCAGGATTTCGCCGATCTTGCCGGCCTCGACAAAGTGCGTGTCGAGTTGCACGGTCGCCAGCGTCGGCTTGCCGGAAACGAAGCGGGCGGTCATGCCGCAGGTGCGGTCGGCGAAGGTCATGATGACGCCGCCCTGCACCAGGCCGCGGCGGTTGTGGTGCTTGTCCTCGGTAGCTAGCGCGTACTCGTGGTTGCCATCCACGACGCGCTGCCACAACGGGCCGATCAGGTGCAGGAAGCCGGTGGTTTCGACGATCTTCCAGCCGTCGGATTTCAGTTTGTCCGCGGCCTTGGCCGTCATGTCGTGCGTTCCGTTTCCTGCTGATAGTCATGCTGTCAGGGTCATTTCATCGGCTGCGCTTGTGTTGTAGTCAAGCGGGATGGGCAGGTCATTTGACGATACCACACGGCGGAATATCGCGGGTCTCTGCGCCGCCTTCACGCGGGTGCCCTCGGACGGCGAGGGGCCCGAGCTGAAGCGCGCGGCAGTGGCCATAGCGCTGACGGAAGCCGAGGGCGGCGGGGGCACGACATTTCTCCTCACCCGCCGCGCCGCGACCTTGCGCTCGCACGCCGCCCAATGGGCGTTGCCGGGCGGCCGCTGCGACCCGGGCGAGACGCAAGCGCAGGCGGCGCTGCGCGAATTGCACGAAGAACTCGGCGTCGGCTTAAGGGAGGGCGATGTGCTCGGCCTGCTCGACGACTACCCGACGCGCTCAGGCTATTTGATCACGCCTGTGGTGGTGTGGGTGAGCACCAGTGCCGATATCGTTCCCAATCCGGCAGAGGTCGCCTCGGTGCATCGCGTTATGCTCGACGAAATCGAGCGTCAGGACGCATTCAGCTTCACCATGATCCCCGAAAGCACGCGGCGCGTGATCCGCTTCCGCCATGCCGGCCAGCACATCCACGCGCCGACCGCGGCGCTGATCTATCAGTTTGCCGAAGTGCTGGCGGGAAGAAGCACCCGCGTTGCAGAACTGGAGCAACCGGTGTTTGCGTGGAGGTAGTATCGCGCATCCATCTCACGATGTGAGATAGGATGAATCGCAATGTCTACCTGAGCGCCCGGAAGTCAACTTGCGAATGCCGGCTGTTTCAGCGACGATGGCCGCGCCAACAAGAAAAATAAACTCTGGGAGCGCGCTCATCATGTCCACTTGGATCAAAAACTTTTGTGTCGTTGCCGCACTGCTCGGTGTGAGCATGGCCATCGATTCAGCGCGCGCTCAAAATTATCCTGCCCGCGCCATCACGCTCGTCATTCCGTTCGCTCCGGGCGGTAGCACCTCGATCGTTGGCCGCGCGATTGCTGACAAGATGAGCGAGCTGCTCGGCGAGAAGGTCGTAGTTGATAATCGTCCCGGCGCCGGCGGCACGGTCGGCACCAAGGCGGTCGCCAAGAGCGATCCCGATGGCTATACCCTTCTGTTAGGTTACACCGGCACGCTGGCGATCGGTCCTTCGCTGTACAAGAACCCCGGCTACGATCCGCGCAAGGATTTTGCGCCGATCGGCATGATCGGCAACGCGCCGAATTCGCTGGTCGTACATCCGTCATTCCCCGCGAAAAGCGTTGCCGAACTGATCGCCTATGCCAAGGCCAATCCCGACAAGGTCAATTTCGGTTCGGCCGGCGCCGGCACCGCCAGCCACATCACCGGCGAATATTTTGCGCGCGCGGCAGGGATCAAGCTGGTGCACATCCCCTATAAGGGCACGGGACCTGCGCTGACGGATCTGTTGGGCGGTCACATCCCGATGGCGTTCGCACCGATCCCGGCCTCGCACGCCAATGTCGCCGCAGGCAAGCTGCGCGCGCTCGCGGTTACCAGCATCACGCGATCGGGCCTGCTGCCTGATGTGCCAACCATGATGGAGGCGGGGCTCGCCGCTTTCGATGCTTCGCTCTATTACGGCCTCGTGGCCCCCACCGGCACGCCGCGGCCGATCGTCGACAAGCTCAACAAGGCGCTGCGCGACGCGCTTGCCTCCGACGAGGTCAAGAGGCAACTCGGCAATGACGGCACAGAGATCACGCCCGGCACGCCGGAAGATTACGCCGAGTTCATCGACAAGGACGAGAAGAAGTGGTCACAGCTCGTCAAGGCCAGTGGCGTCGAGCAGGAGTGATGTGGACTCTTCCCTTCTCCGACAAGGGGAGAAGGGAAGAAAGGCAGCGCCGCTTATTGTCGCTCCCCTCAGGGGCTGACTTCGCAGGGATGCTTGCTACAAGGGGGCCATGCGCCTGCCATTGATTCGCATGGGTTCCGGATGTGTCGCGCTCGCGCTGCTTGCGAGTGCGCCGCCTGCCGTGGCGGTCGAGCCGCTCCCTTCCTCGACTGCCGATGCGATGGCGCAAGCGGCCTCGCCGCAGGCGATGGCCGAATATCGCCGCCAGCTGAAGGAATATCAGGAAGCGCGCGCCGCGTTCGAAGAGGAGGCGGGCGCCTACTGGACTTCGATCTCGGAGAAGCGGAAGGGCCGCAACGCCAAGCGCCGGGAACGCCAGACCATCACGCTTGACGATTACGTGCTGACGCAGCCGCCGGTCTACAGCGGTCCGAAACGGCCGGTCAGTCCGGAGCCGGAGGAGGAGAAGCCGCCGCGCGAGCGCAAGCCGCTGCCGGTGGTCGCCGATTTCCTGAAAGCCGCTGCCGAGCAGTTCCAGTTCACGCCGCAACGGCCCTCATCCGAGGTCGAGTTCAAGCGCGCCTATGCCCGTTACGCGCAGGCGGCAGGACTGACGCGCGAACAAGCCATACGGGTCTACTCGTTCGAGACCGGCGGCAACGGCAATTATGACATGCAGTCGGGGCTGAATCCGTCGAAGCCGGGCTCGCGCGCGATTTCGACCGCGATCGGCTATAATCAGTTGCTGACCACCAACAGCGTCGAATTGTTCGCCGAACAGGGCCACGAATTCATCAAGGAACTGACGGCAAGGGCCGCGACGCTGTCAGGCGCGCCGCGCAAGACGATGGATCACAAGCTTGCCGTGTTGAAAAAGATGGTGGCGTTCACGCGCACGGTGCCGGACACCTGGTCCGACCATGAGAAACTCGCCAATACGCCGCAAGGCTGGGCAGTGCACGCCATGGTGCTCGATGTGGACATCGGGCCGATGCTGCAGACCCACAAGCTCCTGACGTCGGTGATCTTTGCCCGCGCCAAGGGCTATAATCGGCCGCTGACGGCCGCCGAACTCGAAATGATGAACCTGACCGGCGATGGCACCGGCCTCGACATGGTGACCATGCCGCAGGCGATGCGCGAGCGGGTGCCGACCTCGAACTTCTTCCAGCGCGGCGGCTACGAACGCAACCCCGTCGCGATCCGCCACAACACGGTGGCGAAGCTGCTGGCGGTTACCGACGAGCGGATGGATTTCAACTCTGGCAAGCCTGGCGCGAAGGAATTGGCGGGGGCGTTTTAAGTCGGTCTTTTCCCTTCTCCCTTGTGGGAGAAGGTGGCGCGGATGAAATCCGCGCCGGATGAGGGGTTCNCTCCGCGGAGACAGGCCCCTCATCCGTCTTCGCTTCGCGAAGCCACCTTCTCCCACAAGGGGAGAAGGAAGAAAGCTCAATTCGATCCGAACATGAACCTGCCGTCGCCCTCGAGATAGGGGCCGGTCCGCATGTAAAGCTGGCCATTCTCGCCGACGAAGAACAGCGTGCCCCTCGGCACCTTCTTGGCGCCCTTGAGCAGCAGGCCCGCATTATTGGTGCCCATCTTGTAGGAAAGCGTCTTGCCGTCCTTGCCGTAGGCATAGCCCATGTCCGACTTCAGCTCCCAGGGTGCAGGCGCCGCAGCTTGCGCGAATGCCGATGTCGCCAGCCCCGTCAGTACGGCCGCCACCAAAACTGTTTTTGTCGAAACGTTTCTCATATCCATCCTCCCCGCAAAGCCATTCGGCTTCCTGTCCCACGTTTTGAACAAATCACGAACGATGTGACGCCGTCAATTGGCCCCTTGGACGCATCACACAGCTCTTGAGACTTTGTGATTTCCCGGCTTCGACTTCGCGACTATGTTCGCGTTTCCGGCTACAAGCATGCATTGCGAAAAACGTCATAGGGATGGTCAGGATGAACCCCGTCATGAAGATCGGTCTCGGTGTTGCGCTGTCGTTCATGACACTGGCCCAAGCGGCGCAGGCTGACGACTTCAAGCTCTCCAACAACCAGCGGATCGCCTGCAGCCGGGGATTGAGCGCAGGCAAGCTCAACACTTCGACCTGCAAATCCTACGCCTACGTGTTCAACACCAAGACGTCGGAATATTTCCGCTGCCAGGTCTCGCTGGCGCTGACGCGGGACAACAAGGAAGTCATCAACGTGCAGGCCGACGGTGGCTGCGCCAAGAGGCCGCGCATCTTCGATACCGATTCGAGCTATTCGTTCGATGCCACCGAAACCGAAGGGCCGAACACCAATTCGTTCTTCGGTCCCGGCGGCTATGCCGTGTGGGCCAGCGACAACAATGCGCTGAAGGTGCGCGGCTGCATCATCATCTCGTCCGGGCTCGGCTCCGACATCTCGAAATGCATCGACATGAAGTTCGAGTGAGTTTCGCCTAAAGCGGGATGACGATTCTGCGAATCGTCATTCCGCTTTGTCTTTTTGTTTGAGCATGATCTTTTCGGAAAACCGCTACACACTTTTCCGGANGAACCTTCTCGGCGCCGGCTGCGAGCTGCGAGCGCGAGCGCGCGAATTTCCGCACGCCCACCGGCTTGCCGAACAGGTGGCCCTGGACCAGGTCGAAGCCCATCTCGTGCGCGGCGAGGTAATCGGCGCGGCTCTCGATGCCCTGTGCGGTGGCGCGGGTGCCGTTGTCGCGGGCTAGTTCGACGATCCGCCGGCATACCGTCTGCTTCAGCCGGTTGTCCGCGCAGCCGTTGATATATTGCTGCTCGACCTTCAGCTCGGCAAACGGGAAGCTTCGCAGCTCCAGGAGCGAGGGCCATTCCGCGCCGACATTGTCGATGGCGATGGCGATATTGTGCAGGCGCAGCCGTCTGGCGGCGTCTACCGCGAGTTCCGGCTGGCTGATTACCTCGCTGCAGTTGATTTCGATGAGGAGCCCGCCGAACGCAGGGTGGACGGGCATGGCGCTGCACAGATCGCGTACCGCCGCCGCATTGCCGAAGAACGATACCGGCAGGTTGACCGAGAGGTCGACCGGACCCTGGCTCTCCAGCAAATAGCGCCAGTCCTCGATGGCGCGGCCGATCACGAATTCGGAGAGGCTGCGAAAATGCGGATCATTGTCGTCGGGAATGAAGTAGGCGGGCGGGACCACGCCCCAGGCCGGATGCCGCATCCGGACCAGCGCCTCCGCGCCGCTCGGCATCAGCGTGCGGGTGTTGATCTTCTGCTGATACCATAATTCGAGCCAGCCGGCCTTCAACGCCTCGGCGACGTCGACGGCGGGGCTTGGCGCCGGCTCGGCCGGCAAAAGCTCCGCGACGGTGGCGCGCAGGCTCGCCGCGCCGAATGGCGTCGGCAGGGAAGGCAGCATGGCAATGCCGTATTCTTCGCCAATTTGCCGGACGGCTTTAACCATAATCGAGTCGGGTTGACCGATGACGAGAACTTTGCCGCCGAAATTTTTCCGGACGATGGCCTCGAGAATTTCGCCGACATTGATCCCGTCGACGCACACGCTGAGCACTATCAGATCCGGCTGCTCTGCCTGCAGCACGCCGGCCAGGTCTCCGGCCTGACCGCATTCGCAGGTCACGAACCCGAGATCCTCGAGCGCGTCGGAAAGGAACAGCCGGAGGTGTTTTTTGCTGTCGATGACGCAGGCTCTCGGCGTCAGCTTCCGGTGTCCGAAGTGAACTGCTTGCGAATGCTCGCTGAAGTTGATCTGCTCCATGCCGCCCTCCCGACAAATACCCCGGCGCCATTGGTACATCCGCGTTGAGGTCGCAATAATGGAATTTTGCGGGAGGTCACATGATTACTTCAGTAGGGTTAAAGCCGCCGACATGAATAAAATTTTAGAGGAATTGCCGGCCTTGACGCGCCAAGTGAGCGTCCGGGCAAGTGCAACTGACGATTTCATGGGACTTCGATGGCTGATGCCAGTTTGGGCAATTGTCCAGTCAGCCTCGCATGTTAACGCCTGTGATCATTTGCCGGCGCCGCAATGTTCGTGGCCTTGCGAACACCGCCTGAGCGCTCCTTCGCAGAAGCAGCAATGATGCGACGCACCCATCGCTTCATCAGACAAAAAAATGACCGCGGCCTTCTGCGGGCCGCGGTCACTGTAGCTTTCCCTTTCGGATTTCGCTTCCGCTCTATCCGGATAGCGAATATCGAGGCCTAGCCGCCGACGCCCTTCTCCTTGAAGTATTTCAGCGCGCCGGGGTGGAACGGGATCGGCGAACGCTCCTGCACCTGGTTGTCGAGCGAGAAACTCTCGGCTTCCTTGTGCACGGCGACGATGTCGGCCTTCTTCTCCACCAGCGTCTTGACGATGGTGTAGGCATCCTCGTTACTCATCTTGTCGCCGGTGACGATCAGGTTCCAGACTTCGGTGATGGAATTGTCCTTGTCGTAGCCGGGATACGAGCCCGCCTTGATCGTGCTCGCCGAATAGAGCTTGCCGTGTTTGGCGTTCATTTTCTCGGCCAGGTCGCCATGGTCGATCAGCTTCATCTTGATGCCGGGCGTCGCCGCGAGATCGGTCACCGCAGCGGTCGGAATGCCGCCGACCCAGAAGAACGCGTCGATCTTGCGGTCCTTGACCGCGTTCACGGATTCCGAAACGCCGAGCCGTTCGCGCTTCATGTCCTTGTCCTTGTCGAGGCCGGCCGCCTCGATGACGCGGAACGCCATCACCTCGGTGGCGCTGCCGGGCGATCCCGTCGAGACGCGCTTGCCTTTCAGATCTGCCATGGTGTTGATGCCGGTGCCTTCCACCGTCACCACATGCATGCGGTTCGGATAAACCACGAGCAGCGCCTGCAACGGCAGCTTGCCGCTCTTGAACTTGTCTTCGCCCTTCAACGCATCGAGCGCGGCGTCGGCCATGGTGAAGCCCATTTCGCTTTTCCCGGCGCCGATCAGCTTGAGATTATCGACCGATCCGCCGGTGACTTCCGCGGTGGCCTGCACATTGGGCAGGTTCTTCGAGAGCACGTTGGCGACCGCGCCGCCGAGCGGATAATAGACGCCGCCGGTGCCACCGGTGCCGATCGACATGGTCTTCTGTTGGGCATGGGCTGCGCCGGCAAAGGCGAGGCCCAACGCCATCGCCATAGTCAAAATTGCTGTAGTCTTCTTCATTCTTGTCTCCTCAATTTCTTCTTCTCTATGCTGTGAGCGCCGGCCGCGATGGCGACCGCGTTCTGGCCTGCCACAGCACCACGCCAAGACCGATGATCAGGCCTGGCACGTAGGTGTAGCTGATATCGCGGCCGATGATCCATTCGACGATCGCCTCGATCAGGCTTGGGAACACCAGCAGCAATCCCGATAGCAGAAGCAGGCCGCGCTCGACCGCTGTATTTTGTCGCAGTGCCCAGTTCTGGGCAAACGCCGCCAGCGCCAAGAGGCCGAAGGTCGTCTTGATCGTGATCTCGATGATATCGACCCAGGAACCACCCTTTGGAATCGATAGCAGGAGCCCCGGCCCCTGCGGGTCGAGCACGAACACGAACGGGACCAGGAACGCCGGCAGCGTGTATTTCCAGGACTGCAGCGTGGTCTTGTAGGGATCGCCGCCGGTAATGGCGGCCGCCGCGAACGGCGACAGCGCGGTCGGCGGCGACACTTCCGACAGGACCGCATAGTAGAAGATGAACATGTGCGCGGCGTAGTCGGGCACGCCGAGCTTGATCAGCGCGGGCGCTGCAATCACCGCGCAGATGATGTAGGATGCCGTCACCGGCACCGCGAGGCCGATGATCCAGACGATCAGCGAGGTGTAGATCGCCGTCAGCAGCAGGCTGCCGCCGGCATAGCTGATGACGATCGACGAGAATTTCAGGCCGAGGCCCGTCAGCGTCACAATGCCGACGACGATGCCGGCGCAGGCGCAGGTGGTCGCCGCATTCAGCGCGCCGATCGAGCCGTCGGCCAGCGCCTTCACCAGTTTGCTCGGCATCAGCGCCGTATCCTTGCGCAGGAAGCTCAGCGCGAAAGTGACGACGATGGCGTAGAACACCGACAGGGACGGCGAGTAGCCGATGATCATGAACACGACCACGGCAAGCAGCGAGATGAAGTGGAAGCCGTAACGCTTCGTCATTTGGCCGAGCGACATCTCGGGCGTGAAGGTCACGTTCTTGGCGTGGAATTTCTTGGCGTCCAGCTCGACCATGAACAGCAGCGACATGTAGTAGAGACAGGTCGGGATGGTCGCCATCCAGATCACGTCGAGATAGCTGATCTTGAGAAACTCGGCGATCAGGAATGCGGCGGCGCCCAGCACCGGCGGCGACAGGATTGCGCCGAGGCCGCCGGCAGCGAGCAATCCGCCGGCGGCGTTCTTCTCGAAGCCGGCCTTCTCCATCATCGGGTAGGCCACTGTGCCGATCATCACGGTGGTGGCGACGCCGGAGCCGGAGGGGCCGCCGAGCAGGAACGACGACAGCACCACGGTGCGGCCGGCGCTGTTCGGTTTGCCGCCCATCAGCGCCAGCGAGAAGTCGATGAAGAATTTGCCGGCGCCGGATTGCTGCAGGAACGCGCCATAGATCGTGAACAGGATGATCAGCGTGGCCGACACGTCGACGGCGACGCCGAAAATGCCCTCCAGCGTGATGAAGAGGTGGCCGACCAGGCGGGCCACGTCGTAGCCGCGATGGGTCCAGGGGGCCGGCAGATACGGACCCAGCATCGCATAGGCGATGAACAGGATCGATACCACGGGCATGATCGCGCCTGTCGTGCGCCGCGTCGCCTCCAGCACCAGCACGATGAAGACGATGCCGACGATCACGTCCCAATGGTCGGGCGTGGTCGCGCGATCGGTGAAATCATCACCGCCCCACAAGGCGTAGACAATGGTTGCAACCGCGAAAATCCCGGGAACGACGTCCCACCAGCGCACGCGGTTGCGGAAGCGTGTCGCCAGCGGAAACAGCAGGAAGCTCAGCACCAGCGTGAAGGCGACGTGGGTGTAGCGAAGCTCCTGCGTCGGAACGATGGCGTAGGCGGCGTAGAGGTGGAACAGGCTCATGACCACGGCAATCGTGGTCGAAATCCTTCCCGCCCACCCCATCAGGCGGTTGGCGGCACCTTCTTCCGCCTCGACGAAGGCTTCTGCCTTCTGCAGGGCTTCGTCGGATACCGCGACGACCTCGTCATTGGCGGGCGTTGTCTTGTCTGCTGCCATACTTTCCCCGGGGACCCGTTACGTTTGCAGACCCGGCTTCCGCGGGCCTTTCGAGGGGCGCATTCAGTCCAATTTGGGTAACCGTGGCAAGGGCCTTGTGGGCGTATATCGGGGGCATCTGTTAGCTTATCGGACGGCTTGACCCGGGACCGCGGCCCGTCCAATTTCCCGGCAAAATAATTGGAGAATGGTTTTCATGAACTCCAGATTGATTGCAGCCGCCGTAGCCACGGCGGCGATATTTTTTGCCCCCGGCGCGCAGGCGCAGTCCTTCATCAACATCCTGACCGGCGGAACTTCCGGCGTGTATTACCCGCTCGGCGTCGCCATCGGAAAGATCTACAGCGACAAGATTGCGAACGTGAAGACCCAGGTGCAGGCCACCAAGGCGTCTGTCGAGAATTTGATCCTGCTCCAGCAGGGCCGCGGCGAACTCGCGTTCGCGCTCGGCGACTCGCTGAAGGCGGCATGGGAGGGCGACGAGGAGGCCGGCTTCAAGTCCAAGCTGGACAGGCTGCGCACCATAGGGGCGATCTATCCGAATTACATCCAGATCGTCGCCACATCGGATAGCGGCATCAAGACGCTCGCCGATCTCAAGGGCAAGAGCCTCTCGGTCGGGGCGCCGCGGTCCGGCACCGAACTCAATTCGCGCGCGATCCTTGCGGCCGCCGGCATGACGTACAAGAACATCGGCAAGGTCGAATATCTTCCCTTTGCCGAATCCGTCGACCTGATGAAGAACCGCCAGCTCAATGCGACGCTGCAGTCGGCCGGCCTCGGCGTCGCCTCGCTGAAGGACCTCTCGACGGCGACGGAAATCACCGTGGTATCGGTGCCGAAGGCCGTCGTCGACAAGATCGGCCCGCCCTTCGTGCCGGCAACGATCCCGGCCAATACCTATACCGGTCAGGACAAGGACGTTCCGACGGCGGCGGTGGTGAACTATCTCGTCACGAGTTCCGCGGTCTCCGACGATCTGGCCTATCAGATGACCAGGTTGATCTTCGAGTCGCTCCCCGAACTCGTCAATGCGCACGCTGCCGGCAAGGAGATCAAGCTGCAGACCGCCGCGACCGGCAGCCCGGTGCCGCTGCACCCCGGGGCTATCCGCTACTACCGGGAAAAGGGCGTGATGAAGTAGGGGGCCGCTCTCACCACGTCATTGCGAGGAGCGAAGCGACGAAGCAATCCATCTTTCCGCTATGCCGTGCGATGGATTGCTTCGCTTCGCTCGCAATGACGGGGACACAGCGTGTTCCAGCCTTTCCCGGGAGTCATTGGATCGGTATAACCAGCGCGGGCAGGGAATCACCGATATGCGGCAGGCCGCGGGCACGGAAGAGGCCGTCAAAGCCGAGTTCGACAATTTCGAGCATGGTTTTCCATCCGGATTCGGTCCGGGCGGGTGGGGCTATCTGGCCTATGCCATCGGCATCGCCTTTGCGGCGTTCCAGCTTTACGTCGCCGCGTTCAATTATCTGCCGAGCCAGGTGGTGCGCGGCGTTCACGTCGGCTTCCTCTTGCTGATGACCTTCGGCCTGATCGGCAATTTCACCGCCAAAAGCGATTTCGGCCGTGCGCTCGGCTGGCTGATCGGCGGCGCAGGCTTCCTGTGCGGGCTATATCAGTGGATTTTCTACGCCGATCTGATCGCCCGCGACGGCGATCCGACGCGCGCCGATCTCGTGGTCGGCACGCTGCTCGCGGTGCTGATCTTCGAGGGCACGCGACGATTGATGGGGCTGGCGCTGCCGCTGATGTGCGGCGTCTGCCTGCTCTACTGGTTCTTCGGCCAGTATCTGCCGCAGCCGTTCACGCATCGCGGTTATGATTTCGATCAGGTCATCACACATTTGTCGTTCGGCACCGAAGGATTTTACGGCGTGCCGATCTATGTCTCGGCGACCTACATTTTCCTGTTCATTCTGTTCGGCTCGTTCCTCGAACGCGCTGGCATGATCCAGCTCTTCACCGACGTCTCGCTCGGTCTGTTCGGCCGTGCCCGCGGCGGACCGGCCAAGGTCGCGGTGTTCGCCTCCGGTCTGATGGGAACGATCTCCGGCTCCGGCGTCGCCAATGTCGTCACCGTCGGCCAATTCACGATTCCGCTCATGATCAGGTTCGGCTATCGCCGCGCCTTTGCCGCCGGCGTCGAGGCCACCGCGTCGATGGGCGGGCAGGTCATGCCGCCTGTCATGGGTGCGGTCGCCTTCATCATGGCGGAGACGCTGGGGGTGCAATATTCCGAGATCGTCAAGGCGGCGGTGATCCCGGCTGTTCTCTACTTCGCCTCCGCGTTCTGGATGGTGCATCTGGAAGCAGGCAAGCACGGCCTGGTCGGCATGACGCGTGCGGAAATCCCCGATGCATGGAAGGCGCTGGTGGCGCGCTGGTACCTGGTGTTGCCGCTGGCGGCGCTGGTCTACATGCTGTTCGAAGGTTTTACGCCGCTCTATGCCGGCAGCATGGGGCTTGCGCTGACGGTCGCCTTGATCCTCGGCGCCAGCATCACGCTCGGTTTCTCCCTGGCCGTGCTGCGCTACATCTTCTGGATCGGGCTGGCGCTGGTGGTGGCCGCAGTCTCGCGCAGCGGGCTGGAGATCATTCCCATCGCATGCGTCGTCGGCGGATTGATCCTGATCGCCGCGCTCACCCGCGGCGGACGGGCGACGCTCGCCGCCTGCCGCGATGCACTCGCGGACAGCGCCAAATCGGCGCTTCCCGTCGGCATGGCCTGCGCCATCGTCGGCACCATCATCGGCATGATGACGCAGACCGGCGTCGGCACCATTTTCGGCGGCTGGATCATTGGGCTCGGCGCCAAGAGCCTGTTCCTCGCGCTGGTCTTGACCATGCTCCTGTCGATTCTGCTCGGCACCGGCATCCCGACGATTCCGACCTACATCATCACCGCCGCGCTTGCCGCTCCTGCGCTCGCCAAGCTCGGCGTGCCCCTGATCGCCAGCCACATGTTCGCGTTCTACTTCGGCATCATGGCCGACCTCTCGCCTCCGGTGGCGCTGGCCGCACTCGCGGCAGCGCCGATCGCGAAGGAAAACCCTGATCGGATCGGCTGGCAGGCGATGCGCATCGCGCTTGCGGGCTACGTCATCCCATTCATCTTCGTCTACTCGCCGGCCCTGATGCTGCAGGCCGGCGATCCCATCGCCCTCCAGCTCGGCTTCTACGGCGCGGTGGCGCTGGCGACCTTGAAGGCGCTGGTGGCGATCGGTCTTTTCGGTATCGTCGCCATCGGCTTCCTGTTCACGCGGCTGACATGGGCCGAGATCGTTGTCGCTTTCGTCGCGGCGCTCTGTCTGCTCGGCGAATTCGCGTTCAGCGATACGATCGGCTTTGCGCTGGCGGCGGCCGTCGTGCTCTGGCAATGGCGGCAGCGCGCGCGTAATGCGGTGGCGGCAGCTTGAGCCTGTGCCTCGCCTCGGCCGGTGTGGTGAAGACGCTGTCGGTCGCGGCATTCACGCTCGTCTGGACGCATTCGGTCGAGAAGATCGACTGGCAGGAAGACTGGCGTGTCACGCCGGCCGGGCTGGAACTGGCGCAGGCGCGCGTCAAGGGCAGCGGCGCCGGCATGGAGCCGCCGCCGGAGGCGCGATTGGTGGATGGCTGGTTCCGATGGTACCCGCGGCGCGCGACGCTGCCGGAGGTCGCGCTCGGCAATTCCGGTGCTGCTGGCGAATGGCGGCTATGCGTGGGTGGAAAGTGCCGGACATTGTCGGATATTTTCGGCTATCCCATCGGCGTGACGACGATGCGCGTTTGCCAAGATCCGTAGCCCGGATGGAGCGAAGCGTAATCCGGGGCAAGTGCCGGAAGAGAATCCCGGGTTTCGCTTCGCTTCACCCGGGCTACAAGAATTCGAACATGGGAGAAGAAAGTCGATGGAACGGCTCAAGGGCAAGACGGCGATGGTGGTGGGCGCGGGCTCGATCGGGCCCGGCTGGGGCAATGGCAAGGCGACCGCCGTGACCTTTGCGCGCGAGGGTGCGCAGGTATTTTGCGTCGACCGCAATGCGGCCGCTGCGCAGGAGACCGTCGATATCATCACCGGCGAGGGCGGCAAGGCGACGGCGCATACCGCCGACGTCTCAAGGGCCGCCGAGGTCGAGGCGATGGTCGCGGCCTGTCTGAAAGCCTATGGCCGCATCGACGTGCTCGACAACAATGTCGGCATCGCCGAGGTCGGCAGCGTGGTCGAGGTGGCGGAAGCCGAATGGGATCGCGTCTTCGCCGTCAACCTCAAGAGCGCCTATCTCTCCATGAAGCACGTCATTCCAGTCATGGTCAGGCAGGGTGGCGGCTCGATCATCAACATCTCCTCGATCGCCTCGATCCGCCACGTCGGCATTTCCTATGTCAGCTACAACGCCAGCAAGGCCGCGATGAACCAGATGACGCGCACCACGGCGGTCGAGTTTGCGTCAAAGCATGTGCGCGTGAATACGATCCTGCCCGGGTTGATGAAGACGCCGATGGTCGAACATTCGGCCGGCCTTGCGCAAAGCTATGCCAAGGGGGACGTTGAGGCGATGTGGCGGGCGCGTGACGCGCAGGTGCCGATGGGCCATATGGGCGACGCCTGGGACGTCGCCAACGCGGCGTTGTTTCTCGCCTCGGATGAATCGAAATATGTCACCGGCATCGAACTCGTGGTCGATGGCGGTATCACCTGCAAATCGGGCGCCTGACGCGCCTCGCTACGCTTGTGCGCTCAATTCGGCGCGGTCGAGTTCTTCTTCCACTTGGTGGAAGGCGTCGTCGCCGATCTCTTCGAGATCACGCATCCTCAGCAGCGCCGCTCGTGCCGCGCCAATGGCGCGGCGGCGCAACGGGTCGGCCGGCAGCTCGCTGGTCGCAATGCCGGTTTCGGGTTCGGTTTCGGCACGCAGCAGCACGGCGCGGTATTCGAGCCGCAGGATCTCGGCCTCCTCGGACGGATCGGACTCGATCGCTTCGAGCGCGGCGCGATAGGCGATGCAGCGAGCTTGAGCGGCCTCGCGCGCGACCGGATCGTCCTTCTCGAGTTTTAGCGCCAGGATGAGCGGCCGCAGCGTCAGGCCCTGGATCACGAGCGTCCCCAGCACCACGGCAAAGGCCGTCAGCAGGATCAGATCGCGATATGGGAAGCTCTCGGGCAGCGCGAAGGCGGCCGCCAGCGTAACGATGCCGCGCATGCCGCACCAGGACACGATGATGCCGCGTTCCACCGTCGGTACCGCGGGAGACACATGCGAAGGAAGCATGCCGCGGGCGTTCAAGGCGCGCAGGAAGACGCCATATGGCATCACCCAGGCGATGCGGGCGAAGACCACGACGGCGAGGATCGTGGCGGCGAAGCTGCAATACTTGAACCGCACCTCGTCGTCGAGCCCGGACCAGATCGGATTGAGCTGCATGCCAATCAGAATGAACGCCAGCACGTTGAGCACGAACACGACGGTTTCCCACACCGCATAGGAGGCCACGCGCAGCCGCGCCGGGGTACGCTCGGGCGCGCTGCGGGCGATCGTGATCGCATAGGCCACGATGGTGAGAATACCGGACAGCCCGATATGCTCGGCGACGATCCACACCATGAAGGTGCCGGCGAATTGCGTGATGATTGCGCTCGGCGCCTCGGTGATGCGGCGCGTGATCTGCGTCCAGACCCGCGCGAACAGGAAGCCGGCAATGAGGCTTCCGAACAGCGCCAGCGCAATGGACGGCGCGAATTCGTGCACCTTCATGTGCTCGGCGGCAACCAGGCCGACCGCGACGCGGTAGATCAAGAGTGCGCTGGCATCGTTGAGCAGGCTTTCGCCCTCGAGGATCTTCTGGATACGGTAAGGCAGGTTGACCTGGCGCAGGATCGCGGTGGCCGCCGCGGCGTCGGGCGGTGCCACGATGGCGCCGAGCGCGATCGCGACCGCCCATGGCATGTCCGGGCGAAGCCAGTGCGCGACGACAGCGACGGCGGCGGTCGTGACCCCGACCGCGACCAGCACCAGTGTCGAGACCGGCAGCCAGTTGTTCCTGAGGTCTCGCAGCGAGGTGTCGAACGCGGCGTCCAGCAGCACAGGCGCCACGAACAGCGCCAGCGCCAGCTCAGGCTGCAGCGTCCACGATGGACTCGAAGGCACGAAGGCCAGCAGCATGCCGCCGATTGCAAGGAATGTCGGGTAGGGGACCTTGAGCCGCCGCGCCAGCGCGGACAGCAGGACCGCGCCAAGCAGCAGCCCGATAATCCATTCGAATGCTAGCAAATTTGGGATTCCCTGCCGGTCGAGAGATCGATGTCGCCATCAATCTAGCACTAACCGGCAAGAAGGTATTCTTCCCGTTGGCTACTGCGCCATCGCCAGGATGCCGCCGGCAAAGGAATGCCAGGCCGGTGAGACGCTGATCGGCCAGTTCAGGAATTTCACGGCGATCAGCGCAAGGCCGCCATAGACATAGACCGGATGCGGCCGGCCGCGCGTGCGCCAATCGAACACCATCGCGACCACCAGCAGCAGATAGGCGATGATGGCGGGCGGAATGGTCACCGGCACCGGGGGCGGGCCGAGCGGCCCGGGAGGCGCCAGGAAAGTGAGAAACCAGCGGGCGACCGCGGCGTCGAGCAGCGAGATGCCGGCCAGCAGCATCAGCCGCTTGTGGGTTTCAGGCTTGCGGATGGCCGCGATGGCGAGCGTGAATACCACGGCGAAGAACAGAATTCCGCTGAGCGGGACAATCGCGAATGCGATTCCGTCCTCGGTCATTCCGGCCGCCGCGGAGCGTTTCATCGCGTTGACCGCGACCAGGAAGCCGAAGATCGTCATCGCGGTCGCCAGCGAGACGCCGATCATGCCGATGGTGCGATGCCGGGCAACGTTGCCGGAAGCCGCAAGCCAGCTCTGGAATACGAAGTAAAGCGACCAGCCAAAGAACAGCAGGCCGTGAAAATGCACGACCGGCGAGGCCGAAAACGACCGCTTCGCCAGCGGCAACCAATAGGTCGGCGCAAAGCCGAGAAAGGCGACGGCCATGCAGGCCAGCGCCATGTAGAAGTAGAAATAACCAGATTGGGACTGTGCGACGGCGCGCGGCGGATTGAAGTCGGTCAAAGTGGTCATGGTTGATGAGTCTGCGAGACCAGCAAAAGGTTCACGACAAATTTTCTGACCAAAAATAGCCGTTCGCGTGTAGGCGGTCGTTTTTTCGCGCGTCACGTTTCGGCCCAAATCTGTCCCCGTCCGAAAACGGATACGCGCACGCGCCCGTTGTCGAAAAAGCGGGCGGCTTGCTAGGATCACGCATCTCACAAGACTTCCCGGGTCAATTGATGCGTCTCTGTTCCGACATCCGCAAGTTGGTTGCGGCTTCCCTGCTATGGATCGCGTTTGCGCAGGGCGTATCGGCGACCACTGTCGAACCGGCGAAGGATTTGCGCGTCGATCCCGCGCCCTGCCTTGCCGCCGCGCTTGCGCGCGACCACGAGAAGACGGAAACGGCTTGCGGCGCGCTGATCGACAACGCGAAGACCGAGAAGGCCGATCGCATCAAGGCGCTGATCGCGCGGGGCGCCGCCTATGAGCGCAAGGGCATGACCGATCGCGCCATCGCCGATTATGACGGCGTGTTGCGGCTCGATCCGGCGCAGGCCGACATCCATAACGCGCGCGGCGAACTCTGGCGCAAGAAGGGCGACCTGCCGAAGGCAGTGGCCGATTTTGCCGCGGCGATCAAACTGAACCCGGACCACGTCGCCGCCAGAGCGAACCACCGATCCCTGGCGCAGGAGCTGGAACGACTCGGCGCGCTCAAGGCGATCGCCGGCAAGCCGAGCTTCGATTGCGCGACCGCGCGCCGCAAGGTGGAAAAGGCCATCTGCGCCAATCCCGAACTCGCCGATCTCGAGCGGGAGGTTCATGTGTCGTATGTCCGGGCGACCCGCGAAGACAAGACCCCAAGCCAGGCCCGCAAGCTGCGGCGCGAACAGGAAGAATTCATCGCCCGTCGCAACGCCTCCTTCGGCCGACCCGGCTACGACCTGCAGAAGGCGATGAAGGAGCGCCTGCAGCAGATCAACGGGATCGATGGCTACTGACGAAAAGACGGTGTTTCATCCCCGGCAGTAGGTTTCGGCCGAACGGCCAAGCTATTTTGGCTTGATCATACGGCGCCGTCGCGCCGAGCGACAATCTCGACGGATCCTCGCAGGAAGCGGTTGAACTCGGCGATCGACCCGGCCGGCAGCTCCCACGGACCCCCGCACTGCGATTTCCAGAAGTTCATGAAGTCACGGCCAAGCATGTTGAAGCGCCCGACAGCAACGCTATCGGGATCTCCGAACATCGCAGCGTATTGATCGGCCTCGTTCTCCCAGTCGTGCATCCTGATGGTCAGCGTCGGACGATCGATGGGCGGCAATGCACGGAAGCCAGCCGCTTCGATCCATGTCAGCCCGGCCGCGGTCATCGTGCAGCAACACGACAGGCCGCCAAAGCCGCCACCTGTTATTCCTCTCTTGATCCACCAGTCGTTCTGCCAATCCTCATAGCCGAACAGCATGCCTTCGAGCCGTTCGAAGTGTTCGTTCCATCCGCCGGACTTGCCTGAGGCATCCCAGATTAGTCTGCTCGCCGGAATGCGCCATTCTTCGCCCTTCGGCGTGTAGTAGACAGTCCGGTGTCCAAGGTAGATCTGACCGTGGGACGTCTGAACCGGCTTATCGAACGGTTCGTTGACCTCCTCTCGGTGGAGCACGCCCTTGGCGACCCAATGGTCAAACCGGTCCTCGCCCTCGAATTTCATCGGCGGATACGCATCCGACATGCGGGCCAGTTTCTTGCGGCCCTCCAGCAGCAGCGGCAATTCGTACCGGGTGTGGCTCAGGTATGGCATCCGATCGGAGGATCGCCATCGCCATCGGCACAGGCTGATCTCCAGATCCTTGGAATCCAATTGCGCCGCATCGAAGCTCACATTGAATGTTGCAACGATGGCTGCAAGCTCTTCATCGTCCAGAATGTAAGTCTTTTTCCAGCTTAGGGTCGTCGGCCGCTCCAGCCAGAATTGCGCGAACCGCTGCCGGATCGCCGACAGAAAACATCGCCTGTAGAATGGGACACCATCGCTCGAGGTCGAATGCTTCGATCAGGAAGCGGGACTGCGGCATGGGGAGTCCTGTGAATTGCTCGTAGATGAAGCCAAATTATACCGCCGATAGGTGCCTGCGCCGGGGCGGCTTTTGCGGCATGTGGCAAAATCGCTCACTTCATCGTTAAGTTTTTGGCAATCGCAGCCATGCGGGCCGATCGGCGGGCGAGGCTCAACCGCGCAGAAAATCCGGTCTTTCTTTTTTGATCCAGATTAAGGTAGGCATCCCGGAACGGGCAGAAGAACCGGTAGCCGGTCATAATTGCACGGGAAGCGACGCCATGAGCATTCAAAACAACAGCCGCTATCACGAAGTCCACGCCCGCTCGCTGGCAGACCCGGAAGCATTCTGGGCCGAGGCCGCGCGCGAGATCGGCTGGATCGAGCCGGCCAGGAAGATCTTCGATCCCTCGATGGACGCCTATGGCCGCTGGTTCGCCGGCGCGGTAGTCAATACCTGCTACAATGCGCTTGACCGCCATGTGGCGGGCGGGCGCGCCGATCAGGTGGCGCTGATCCACGATTCGCCGCTCACCAACTCGATCTCGAAATTCACTTATGCCGAGATGCTGAAGGAGGTGCAAACGCTCGCCGCCATCATGCAGGACTTCGGCGTCGCCAAGGGCGACCGCGTCATCCTCTATATGCCGCTGGTTCCAGAAGCCGTGTTTGCGATGCTGGCCTGCGCGCGGATCGGCGCGGTGCACAGCGTGGTGTTCGGGGGCTTCGCGGCAAAGGAGCTCGCGAGCCGGATCGACGACGCCAAGCCGAAACTGATCTTCTCGGCAAGCTGTGGCATCGAGCCCGGCCGCATCGTGCAGTACAAGCCGCTGCTCGACGAGGCGATCAGGCTCTCAAGCGCAAAGCCGCAGGCCTGCGTCATCCTGCGGCGGCCGCAGCAGGTTTGCGAACTTGTGGCCGGCCGCGATCACGATTGGGCAACGCTGCGCCGCGCCGCGCTCGATGCCGGAAAGACTGCGGCTTGCGTGCCGGTGCTCGCTACCGATCCGCTCTATATCCTCTACACATCAGGAACCACGGGCATTCCGAAGGGCGTCGTGCGCGACAATGGCGGGCATCTGGTCGCGCTCAAATGGTCGATGTTCAATCTCTACGGCGTCAAGCCGGGCGAGGTCTGGTGGTGCGGCTCCGACATCGGCTGGGTGGTTGGCCACAGCTACATCGTCTACGGCCCGCTGATCCATGGCGCGACCTCGATCATGTATGAGGGCAAGCCGGTCGGCACGCCGGATGCCGGCGCGTTCTGGCGCGTCATTTCCGAGCACAAGGCGGTGGCCCTGTTCACCGCGCCGACCGCATTCCGGGCCATCCGCAAGGAGGACCCGGACGGCGCATTCATCCGCAAATACGATCTGTCGAAATTCCGCACGCTGTTTCTGGCCGGCGAACGCGCCGATCCACCGACGGTGGAGTGGGCGGAAGCGCAATTGAAGGTGCCGGTGATCGATCACTGGTGGCAGACCGAAACCGGCTGGTGCATTGCCGGCAATCCGGTGGGGCTCGGCATGCTGCCGGTCAAGCACGGCTCGCCGACGGTGCCGATGCCGGGCTATCAGGTCGACGTGGTCGACGAGGCGTCCAAGCCCGTGCCCGCGGGCACCATGGGCTCGATCGTGATCAAGCTGCCGATGCCGCCGGCCTGCCTACCGACGCTGTGGCAGCAGGACGCGCGCTTCAAGGAGGCCTATCTCACGGAGTTTCCCGGCTACTACAAAACCTCTGATGCCGGCTACAAGGACGAGGACGGCTATGTCTGGGTGATGGGACGCACCGACGACATCATCAATGTCGCCGGCCACAGGCTCTCCACCGGTGGCATGGAGGAAATTCTGGCGTCCCATCCCGATGTCGCCGAATGCGCGGTGCTGGGGATCAAGGACGCGATCAAGGGCGAGGTGCCCTGCGGCTTCCTGGTGCTGAAGGCCGGTGTCACGCGCGCGCCTGCGGACATCGAAAAGGAGATCGTGGCGCTGGTCCGCGACAAGCTCGGCCCCGTCGCGGCGTTCAAGCTCGCGATCACCGTCGGGCGGCTGCCGAAGACGCGCTCCGGAAAGATCCTGCGCGGCACCATCAAGAAGATCGCCGACGGCGAAAGCTGGGCCATGCCGGCGACGATCGAGGACCCGAAGGTGCTGGATGAGATCGGCGACGCGCTGAAGGGCAGGGTGTAGGGTTCCGGGAACAGCCGCGCTCGACATTGCGGGGCTTGACCCGGGCATCCATCATCGTCAAAGCAGGCTGCCATTATTTCGATGGATTGCCGGCTCAAGCCCGGCAATGACGAGATGGAAGAACGGGAGCCCCGCATGCAGTTTGGACTCGCAAAACACGTCATCGCACTCCTGCTCATCGCCCCCTTGCTGGCCGGCTGCCTGGAGCGCGGCCAGCCGACCATGGTCGATACCAGTGCGGACGACGACGCATTTTGCCGCGCCAACAACGTCGCGGTCGGCTCGAACGATTACGTCAACTGCCGCAAGAACCGCGATGTGCAACGCGGCAATGCCAACGCCCGCGCCGACCGCGCGCAGCGCAATATGGCCGAGCAGATGCTGAATAACCCGGTCCGGCCGTAACAGGAGGTCCTCATGAACGAAGACGTCTTCAACGCCAGCCTGCGCAAGTTTCTGAAGCAAGTCGGCGTCACCTCGCAACGCGAGATCGAAAAGGCCGTGCGCGATGCGCTTGAGGCCGGCAAGCTCAAGGGTCACGAGAAGCTGCCGGCGAAGATGGTTTTGACGATCGGCAGTATCAGCCTCTCCCACGAGATCGACGACGAGATTGAGCTGGGGTAGACAGGTACAATCTTGCCGTTCATATGGGAGCATGAGGGGCGAAGCTTTGCTCCTGAGGTAGCTGAACGCACGCATGAATCGCACGAATGCCACTTGTCAGGCTAATTTTGGCATTAAATACTGAGTGGGCGAGTTCTTTCATTCCTGCAATCGGCCGACGCAGTGACGCGGGCGGTCTGGATTTAGCCAAGTTGCGTAGCCAAGCGGATGTGTCCGATGAGCTTGGAGGCGGCTACAACTAACGCACCTCCAGCGCCATCGTCCGCGGCGTGGTCGCCGTGGATTGTTTCGCTTCTCGTTGCGATCGTCTTTTTTCTTGCCGCGCGCCTCAGCCTCGCTCTGCTCGAAAAGTGCGATGGCGTCGCCGTGTTCTGGCCGGCGGCCGGCGTAGCCACCGGAATTTTGGTGGCGTTCGGCCCGGCGGTGCGGTGGCCGGTCGTCATCGCGGTGGTCGCTGCCACCTACGCGGCCAATCTGCTTGGCGATCGCAATCTTGCCAGCACCACGTTTTTCGCGATGGCGAATGCCAGCGGCCCCCTCATCGTCTCAGGGCTGATCCAGAGATTTTGCGGTGCGCCATTCGAACTCGATGAGCTGCCTCGCGTCCTTGGATTATTCGCCGCCACGATCGTTGCCGCCATGATCGATGGTTTGATCGGCATGCTCGGGTTCGTGTTCTTTCATGCCCCGACTGCATCGCCTGTGGCCGTGTGGCGTCACTGGCTCGTCTCCGAGACGGTGGGTACCATTACCGTTGCGCCCCTTGTGATCGGCCTTGCATCGTTCCTGCGTAACGCACCGCCGAAGCGCGAAATTGCGGAGGGGATTTTCGCGCTTGCGATCGTGGTCACCCTGTGTGTGCTCCTGGTCGTTCTCCCCAACACGCCGTGGACCTTCGAACTGGCGATTGCCGCGCTCGCTCCGCTGTTCGTGTGGATCGCTGCCCGCGTTCGTCCGGCCTTTACAGCGATCGCAACGTTCCTGTGTGCGATCACGATCGTGTGGACGACGATATTCGCAGTCGGTCTGTTCGGCGACCCGCGGTCGCCGATCGAGGAACGTATCCTGTCCGCCCAGGCCACCATTCTGGCGGCGTCGTTCGGCGCGCTGGTTCTTGCGGCGCTGTTCAGCGAGCGACGGCAACACGAAACTGCAATTCTCGAACGGGAGCGGCGGCTTGAGGAGGCGCTTCGCGCCGGCGGTGTGATCACCTTCGACTGGGATCTCCAGGCCGGTCTGATCGAGGTAAGCCGGAATGCCGCTGAAGTTCTCGGTCTTGCGCCACAACAATTTATCAACAGTGCGCACTGGATAAAATACGTCCATCCTGATGATTATCCGTTTGTCACGGCTCGCTTGGGCGCGGTCCGTCCGGACGACCCGTCGCACTCGATGACGTTCCGCTTCATGCGGCCGGACGGGCGCGGCGAAGTGTGGCTGGAGCAGGTTGCCATCACGCGCGTTGACTCGGCCGGGAAGCCGATACGCATCGGTGGCCTGATGACCGACATCACCGAGCGGAAGCGGTTCGAGGGAGAGATTTCCCGTGCCTGGAAATCAGCCGCATTGGCGGACCGGGCGAAATCCAGCTTCCTGTCGGCTGCCAGCCATGATTTGCGACAGCCGCTGCAAACGCTGAGATTTCTGCAAGGGGCGCTTGGACTGCACCTCACAGGCGGCGAGGGCCGCGAGCTTGTCGACGGGATGGCACGATCTCTCGACACCATGTCCAGCATTCTGTCGAGCCTGCTTGATGTGAATCGTCTCGAGGCAGGAAGTCTTCGTCCGTCGAAGAGCGACTTCGCGATCAAGGAGATATTTGATTCCCTGGCGGCCGACTTCTCCGGTGCCATCATCGACAGAGGCTTGCGGTGGCGCATGGTGCGTTCGGGACTCCTGGTCCGCAGCGACAAGCGCATGCTGGAGACGATGATACGAAATTTGCTTTCGAACGCGCTGCGATACACCGATCGGGGAACGATTCTGCTGGGTTGCCGGCGGGNTGGGCGACAAGGTCCGGATCGAAGTCTGGGACAGCGGCATTGGCATCAGGCANGGATCAGCTCCCGCACATCTTTCAGGAATACTATCAGGGCTCGCCCGAAGCAGGACGCGGCGGCCTCGGGTTGGGTCTGGCGATCGTCAGGCGTCTGGGGGAGATGCTGGATCATCCGATCGGTGCGCACTCCACGCCTGGCAAGGGCACCGTCATTACGATCGAGGTTCCGCGCGGCGATGGGAACGGCGAGAGGCGCGAGCGGGCGCAGAAGCCGCGATATGAGAAGGGCGACTTCCGCGGCACCATTCTTGTCGTCGAGGACGAGGCGAGCGTGCGCGCGTCGATCAGCCGCCTGCTGAACGCGCGCGGCATAGAGGCGGTCGTGGTCGGAACGGCAGACGACGCACTGGCGCGTGTCCGCCGTCGGGAAATCCGTCCCGACTTGCTGTTATGCGACTACAATCTTCAGGGCTCGACAAACGGCGTGACGACAATCGCTGACTTGCGGGCGGCTCTCGGCCGTGGCGTCCCGGCCATCGTCATGACCGGAGACATCCGCTCGGAAATCGTGGAGCCGATTGTCGCGCAGGGCATTTCGGTCCTGCTCAAGCCGTTCCTGACCGACGAGCTTCTGCAGCACATTGCGCGGCTCTCGCGTGAACAGGCTGCCGCCGGTCCGGCCAACCCGACCGCGCGATGATCGTGCCCTCAAAACAAAAAACGCGGCAGGTTGCCCCGCCGCGTTCGGTATCAGCCGCAGCTGATAACCTTACTGCTCGTCGTCGTCCTGCTGCTTCTTGCCGCCGATCGTCTTCAGCTTGGCGAACACGGCGTCGAGGTTGAGGTCGTCCTCTTTCCTTTCGCTCGGCTCGAATTCCGGCTCCTTCTTCGTGGTCTCGGAGGCCGGGAGCAGGGTGGCGCCGCCATAGGCCGCGGGCACCGGCTTTTCCTTGGCCGCGCGCTGCACCTCGAAATCGAGCTCGATCTGCGAGCACAGGCCGAGCGTCACCGGGTCCATCGGGGTCAGCGTCGAGGCATTCCAGTGGGTGCGGTCGCGGACCGAGGCAATGGTCGTCTTGGTGGTGCCGACCAGGCGCATGATCTGCGCGTCCTTCAATTCGGGGTGGTTGCGGACCAGCCAGAGGATCGCGCTCGGGCGCTCGTGGCGGCGGGATACCGGGGTGTAGCGCGGGCCCTTTTTCTTGGCGGCCGGTGGCAGCACTACCTTGCTCTCGCCGAGCTTGAGGCGGTAATTCGGGTCCTTTTCGCCCCTTTCGATCTCGTCCCGGGTCAATTGGCCGGTCGAAATCGGGTCCATGCCCTTGATGCCCTGGGCGGCATCGCCGTCGGCGATGGCGCGGACTTCGAGCGGGTGCATCTTGGTGAAATCGGCCACCTGGTCGAAGGTCAGCGCCGTATTATCGACCAGCCACACGGCCGTCGCCTTGGGCATCAGCGGTGCATTGCTCATGGCAAATCTCCTTTGTGCCTCGCCCACCTCTTTTTGGAGGCGAAGCCTATGGTCATCGGGGATGACGGGAATTAGGGCGCTATATACGCCTTCCAGCCCCTTTGGCGCAATGGTCTGCTAAAGTGCCTTGACAGAGGGCGAAAGCAGTCCCAAGTCCTTATGCGAATTGGCCGTTCCCAGCCCGCCGGCTAGGGGTGATTCGGTCCCCGAGATAGCCCCATGCCAGCGAAACCAGACCTCAAAATCGTGCTTTGTTCCCCCCGTGGCTTCTGCGCCGGGGTGGTGCGGGCCATCGATACCGTCGAACGGGCCCTCACCATCTACGGCGCCCCCGTGTATGTCCGTCACGAAATCGTGCATAACCGCTACGTGGTCGACAGCCTGAAGACCAAGGGCGCGATTTTCGTCGAGGAACTGGCCGAAATCCCCGACAATACCAACGCACCGGTGGTGTTCTCGGCCCACGGGGTTCCCAAATCGGTCCCGGCTGACGCAAGGGCCCGCAATTTCTTCTCGCTGGATGCGACCTGCCCGCTGGTCACCAAGGTGCACCGCGAGGCTGCGATCCATTTCAAGCGCGGCCGCGAAATCCTCTTGATCGGGCATTCCCACCACCCCGAGGTGGTTGGCACCCTCGGCCAGTTGCCGCCGGGCGCGGTGACGCTGATCGAGACCGCCGACGATGCCAAGACCTTCACGCCGAAGGATCCGGATAACCTCGCCTTCGTGACGCAGACGACGCTGTCGATCGATGATACCGCCGAGATCGTCGCCCTGCTGAAGGAGCGTTTTCCGAACATCAACGGGCCGCACAAGGAAGACATCTGCTACGCCACCACCAACCGCCAGCTCGCGGTGAAGAAGGTGGCGCCGGTGGTCGATGCGCTGATCGTGGTCGGCGCGCCGAACTCGTCGAACTCGCAGCGCTTACGCGAAGTCGCCGAGCGCGAGGGGTGCCCTGTCTCGGTGCTGGCGCAGCGCGCCTCGGATCTCGACTGGTCGCGCTTCGAGGGCATCAAGAGCCTCGGCATCACCGCAGGCGCCTCCGCGCCGGAAGTGATCGTCGAGGAGATCATGGGCGCCTTCGCCGAGCGTTATGAACTGCATGTGGAGACGGTTTCGGCCGCGGAAGAGAACGAGTTCTTCCCGCTGCCGCGCTCGCTGCGACCCGACGCCGCCTGAGGCTTCTCATGGCGGTTTACACCGACGTCGCCGCCGAAGATCTCGCGGATTTCCTGAAGGGCTATGACATCGGCGAATTGCTCTCCTACAAGGGCATCGCCGAGGGCGTCGAGAATTCCAACTTCCTGATGCACACCAGCCAGGGCGCCTTCATCCTCACGCTCTATGAAAAGCGCGTGGCGGTGGACGATCTGCCGTATTTCCTGTCGTTGATGGCGCATCTGGCCGAGCGCGGCGTGCGCTGCCCGCAGCCGGCCCGAAACCGCAAGGGCGAGGTCTACAGCGAACTGGCCGGCCGTCCCGCGGCGATCATCAACTTCCTCGAAGGCATGTGGCCGCGGCGGCCGAACGCTGCGCATTGCACCGGCGTCGGCGAGGCGCTGGCGAAAATGCATCTAGCTGGCCACGACTTTCCGCTGTTCCGGAAAAATCCGCTGTCGGTCGAGGGCTGGCGGCCGCTGTTCGATCTTGCCGCCCCGCGCGCCGACAGCGTCGCACCGGGCTTGCAGGACTTCATCGCCCGCGAACTCGATCACCTCGAGGCGTGCTGGCCGAAGGATTTGTCGCTCGGCGTCATCCATGCCGACCTGTTTCCGGACAACGTCTTCTTCCTCGGCGACAAGCTGTCGGGCCTGATCGACTTCCCGTTCTCCTGCAACGACATTTTGGCCTACGACGTCGCGATCTGCCTGAACGCGTGGTGCTTCGAGGCGGATCATTCCTTCAACGTCACCAAGGCCCGCGCGTTGCTCAATTCCTACGGCCGCGAGCGGCAATTGTCCGAGGCCGAACAGGAAGCGCTGCCGCTGCTGGCGCGCGGCGCGGCACTGCGCTTTTTGCTGACGCGCCTCGTTGACTTTCTCAACGTGCCGCCGGGCGCATTGGTGAAGCCGAAAGACCCGCTGGAATACGTCCGCAAGCTGCGCTTCCACCAGAATGTCGCGAGCGTGCGCGACTATGGCCTGACCCAGCCGGGATACGTCGCTTGAGCGAATTGCCTCACGTCACCGTTTTCACCGACGGCGCCTGTTCGGGTAATCCCGGTCCAGGTGGCTGGGGCGCCATCCTGCGGTTCGGCGACAAGGAGAAGGAACTGAAGGGCGGCGAGCCGCACACCACCAACAACCGCATGGAGTTGATGGCGGCGATCTCGGCGCTGGAAGCGCTGAAGAAGCCGTGCGTGGTCGATCTCACCACCGACAGCCAATATGTGCGCCAGGGCATTACCGGCTGGATCCACGGCTGGAAGAAGAACGGCTGGCGCACCGCGGACAAGAAGCCGGTCAAGAATGTCGAACTATGGCAGCGCCTCGACGCCGCGCTGAAGCCGCACCAGGTCCGTTGGCACTGGATCAAGGGCCACGCCGGCCACGCCGAAAACGAGCGTGCCGATCAGTTGGCCCGCGACGGTGTTGCGATGGCGAGGCTGAAACAGACGGTGGGGAAGTAGCTCTTCCCTCTCCTCTTGTGGGAGAGGGTGGATCAATCGCGCAAAAGCGCGATTGAGACGGGTGAGGGGTTCTCTCCGCGGGTATGCGTCCCTCGTCTGAAACGTCTGCGTCCGCGGATAGAACCCCTCATCCGGCGCTTCGCGCCACCTTCTCCCACAAGGGGAGAAGGNGAAGAGTGTTCTGCGCGGACGCTTAGCTCAGAGCTGCCCCAGCAGCGTATCGCCGCCGGACACCTCGACCTTGCCGGGGGCCGGCTCGAGGTTGAGCTTCTTGACCACGCCGTCGTCCACCAGCATCGAATAGCGCTTGGAGCGGATGCCGAGGCCGTTGCCGGAGGCGTCGAGCTCCATGCCGATCGCCTTGGTGAAGTCAGCATTGCCGTCGGCGAGGAACACGGCTTCGTCGCGCTGGTCGGTGTCGCGCTTCCAGGCGTTCATGACGAAGGCGTCGTTGACGGAGACGATGGCAATGGTGTTTACGCCCTTGTCCTTGATGGCATAGGCGTTGAGGAAGATGCTCGGCAGGTGCATCTTGTGGCAGGTGCCGGTATAGGCGCCGGGCACCGCGAACAGCGCCACCTTCTTGCCCTTGAAAATATCGTCGGTGGTTTTGACCTGCGGGCCTTCCGCGGTCATCACGCGAAACTTGGCTTCCGGCAGCTTGTCGCCAACTTGGATCGTCATCGTCAATTCTCCCTCAATGAGGGCTGTTTTGTAACCCTTGCGGCTGGCCGGCACAATATTCGCGGCGCTCGAAACGGCAACGGCCAAGCTCGTTCACGCTTGCGTCATCAGGGCGCAAATCCGCCTTCGTCCAGAAAGGCCTGCTCCTCGGGGGTGGTCGTGCGGCCCAACAGGCGGTTGCGATGAGGGAAGCGCCCGAAGCGCCGGATGATGTCGGCGTGGTGCTCGGCCCATTTCAGGCTTTCGGCATTCCCAGCCGCGCGCGTCAGCTCGATGCAGCGGAGCTGGTCGGAGAGGTGCTCCGAATGGTTGAAGGGTAGATAGAGGAATTCGCGTAAGAGAGGATCGATCCGCGCGTCGACACCGCGCGCGATGGCGCGATGCGCCGCCTCGCGCGCCTGGGCGTCGCTGGCATAGGTCCTGGCATCGTCGCGGAACATGTTGCGGGGAAATTGGTCGAGCACGATGACAAGCGCCAGCGCGCCGTCATCGCTCGTTTCCCATGACGATAATTCGCCCGCAGCTGCCTTCTGCCACAGACTGAGATAACGCCGGCGCACTTCCGCATCGAACGCGTCGTCGCGCTTGTACCAGCGATCGGGGCCGGCGTCGCGCCAGAAGGCTAGGATGTCGGCCGGCGCAACGCTTGTCTCGGTCATGTCAGAGGTCCGCGGGCCCTCGTCAGGCCGCGGCCTTCTTCTCGTCGCGCAGTTCGCGGCGCAGGATCTTGCCGACATTGGTCTTCGGCAGGTCGGTCCTGAACTCGATCTGCTTGGGCACCTTGTAGGCGGTGAGCTGCGTGGTGCAGAACTTGATGACGTCTTCGGCCGAGAGGTTCTGGTCCTTCTTGACGATGAAGGCCTTCACCGCCTCGCCGGACTTCGAATCCGCAACGCCGATCACGGCGCATTCCAGCACGCCCGGATGGCTCGCGATCACTTCCTCGATCTCGTTTGGGTAGACGTTGAAGCCCGAGACCAGGATCATGTCCTTCTTGCGGTCGACGATCTTGGTGTAGCCCCGCTCGTCCATCACGCCGATGTCGCCGGTGCGGAAGAAGCCGTCCGCGGTCATCACATTGGCGGTCTCTTCCGGCCGGTTCCAGTAGCCGGCCATCACCTGCGGGCCCTTGGCGCAGATTTCGCCGGCTTCGCCGAGCGGCACTTCCTTGCCCTCGTCGTCGCGGATCGAGAGATAGGTCGAGGGCACCGGGATGCCGATCGAGCCGGAGAACTGGTCGGTGTCGGCGGGGTTGCAGGTCAGCGTCGGCGAGGTCTCGGACAGGCCATAGCCTTCCGACAGCGCGCAGCCGGTGACCTTGAGCCATTTCTCGGCGACCGGTTTTTGCGTCGCCATGCCACCGCCGAACGAGGTCTTCAGCTTGGAGAAGTCGAGCTTGTCGAAGCCAGGCGTGTTCAGCAGGCCGTTGTAGAGCGTGTTGACCGCCGGGAAGCTGTTGACCTGGTATTTCTGCAGCTCCTTGATGAAGCCCGGCATGTCGCGCGGGTTCGGGATCAGGAGGTTGACGCCGCCGGCGCGCATCGCCAGCAGGAAGCACGCTGTCAGCGCGAAGATGTGATAGAGCGGCAGCGCGCAGACGATGAAGAGCTGCTCGACCTGCGGCGGCTTCTTCAGCGCCGGCTGCAGCCAGGCGTCGTTCTGCAGCACGTTGGCGAGGATGTTCCTGTGCAGCAGCGTCGCGCCCTTGGAGACGCCGGTGGTGCCGCCGGTATATTGCAGGAAGGCGACGTCGTCGCGGGTGAGCTGCGGCTTGCTGAGCTTCAGGCTGCGGCCGGCAGAGAGCGCCTCGTTGAAGGAGACCGCGCCCGGGATCGACCAGGCCGGCACCATCTTCTTCACCTTGCGCACGACCAGGTTGACGATCACGCCCTTGAACCCGAGCAGGTCACCCATGCTGCCGACGATCACGTGCTTGACGGACGTCCTCGCGACCACCTGCTGCACCGTGGTGGCGAAGTTCTCCAGCACGACGATCGCTTCGGCACCGGAATCCTTGAGCTGATGCTCGAGCTCGCGCGGGGTGTAGAGCGGATTGACGTTCACGACAGCATAGCCGGCGCGCAGCACGGCGGCGGTCGAGACCGGGTATTGCAGCACGTTCGGCATCATCAGCGCGACGCGGGCGCCTTTTTGCAGGCCCTTGCTCTGCAGGTAGGCGCCCAGCGCGGCGGACATCTCGTCGAGGTCGCGGTAGCTGATCGACTTGTCCATGCAGATGAACGCCTTGCGGTCGGCGAACTTCTTGAAGCTCTCTTCCAACAGCTCAACGAGCGACGAGTACTGGTTGACGTCGATATCGGCTGGCACGCCGGCCGGATATTGCTTGAGCCAGATCCGCTCCATGGTATTCCCCTCTGGTTTCGAGCCCGCTCTGATTGCATCAGATCGTGCCCTAATTTTTGTTTTGACGCGTCTTCTTCGTGCGAACCGGTACTTAGACTTCGCTCGAAAAACGCTATGGCTCCCTGTTTCTTGGCCGGGCGCGCCTTGTTTTGGTCAGTATTGTGAATGCCGCCGCCGATGGCAAGCGGCTGCGCGCTATCGACGCATTGCAGCGAGCTGGAATAGTTCGGCTGAACGGCAGTAAAACTGCCTAATTGCGTGGCCCTGCGGCCCCGTTAACCAGCCGGCTTGTTTTCGCCCTTGGGTTTAGCGGCGGCATTGGGCTTGGCCGGCTTCGGCGCGGGCTTGTCCGCGGCGGCGGCCGGTTTGGCGGCTGGCTTTTTGTCGGCAGCCGCCGGCTTTCTCTCGGCCGAGGCGGCCGGCTTGGCGGCAGCATCCCGCGTGGCGCTCGCATGCCTGACTGCAGCAGGCTTGGCGGCCGGCTTCGCGCTGGCTTCAGCCTTTGGCGCCGCAGCGCCAGGCTTCTTTGCCGCGATCTTCGATTTCTTGCCGCGCTTGGCCGACGACGCCTGCTTCTCGGCCTCCGCCGCAACGACCGCGATCAAGGCGGCGCCAGTCTTGGTCGGGCCGGTATAGACCGGAATCGGCTCAGACGGTTCCGCCGCGGCAGCCAGCAAGTCCGACGGCTTGCCGGTCGGCGGCTGCAGTCCCGCGGTGAAGAACGTCACCGCGCTCTCGCCGGCCGAGGCGTTGCCGTTGGCGGCGAGGACGTCCGCATCCTCGTCGGTCGCCGGACGCTTGCGCTTGCCGCCGCACATCTCCTCGCGCAGGTTCGGCGGCGTCGCATCGACCGGAACCAGATTGTCGACGGTGCCGAGCGCGGGCTTCAGCCAGCCCAGCCCACCGCCGAAGCCGCGCTCCAGCAATTGCGCCGCACGCACCGCCCGCTGCTGTCCGGACGAGGAGCCGAGCACGACGGCGATCAGCCGCTTGCCGTTACGCGTCGCGGAGGCGACCAGGTTGTAGCCCGAAGCGCAGATGAAGCCGGTCTTGAATCCGTCGGCGCCGGGATAGCGTCCGATCAGCTTGTTGAAATTCTGCGTCACCCTGCGGCCATAACGGATCGAGGGGATGTGCATGAAATATTCGTATTCCGGCAGGTCGCGGATGACGGCGCGCGCCAGCATCGCGAGATCGCGCGCCGAGGTGACCTGTCCGTCTGCCGGCAGGCCGTTCGGATTGACGTAGCTCGTCTGCGTCATGCCGAGCCTTTGGGCGGCCTGGTTCATCATGCCGGAGAAACCGTCGACCGATCCGCCGACGCCCTCGGCGAGCACCACGGCCATGTCGTTGGCCGACTTCACCATCATCATCTTCAGCGCGTTGTCGACGGTGACCTGGGTGCCCGGAGGAAAGCCCATCTTGGACGGCGACTGCGACGCGGCGACCGGCGACACCGTGAGCAGCGTGTCGAGCGAGAGGCGTCCTTCCTTCACCGCCTTCAGCGTGACGTAGGCGGTCATGATCTTGGTGACGGAAGCCGGATACCAGGGCATCGTCGCGTTGTCGGCCTGCAGCACCTTGCCGGTATCGGCTTCGACGACCAGCACCGCTTCGGCGTGCACGGCGCGCGGCATCACGACGGCGAGGGCTGCCGCGACGAGAATCCAGGTGAGCGACGGGCTGCGAAGCAGCGGGCGAAGAAAATGCACTTTTCCGTTCCGGTCCTTTGAGACCCGCCTTCGAAAAGGAGGTCCTTGAGATCTAGCGTTCGGGTTTCAAGCGTGTCCGGCGCCGTTGCTTTGCGGCGATGCAAACCTATACCGGCTTGCGGACTCAGAACAGGGGCCGGGCCATTAAATCGTGGACGAAATCATGGCAAATTCGGCGGTATCTGACGGTGACGGTGCTCACCCAGGCTCTCGGTTCACCTAGGTCTTGTTTCACCTCGATTCAGGCGCGCGCGCTCTCCTGCACCATGAACTGGGCCTTTGCGAGTTCCGCAAAACGTCCGCCCCTGGCCACCAGTTCATCGAAAGTTCCGCTTTCGATCACCCGGCCATTGTCGAACATCAGGATCCTGGTGGCGTTGCGGATGGTCGAAAGCCGGTGCGCGATCACGAAGGTGGTACGGCCCTTCATCACCTCGTCGAGGGCGGCGTTGACCTTGGCCTCGGTCACGGCGTCGAGCGCGCTGGTGGCCTCGTCCAGGATCAGGATCGGCGGGTCCTTCAAGAGCGCGCGGGCGATCGACAGGCGCTGGCGCTCGCCGCCGGACAGCATGCGGCCGCGTTCGCCGGCATGGGTGTCGAACTTCTTCTCGCTGCGCTCGATGAAGTCGAGGGCCTGCGCGCGGGTTGCGGCGAGGCGCATTTCCTCCTCGGTCGCATCGGGCTTGCCGACGAGCAGATTGTCTGCGATCGAGCGGTTGAACAGCAGCGCCTCCTGGAACACCACGCCGATGTTTCGCCGCAGCGCGGTCAGCTTCAGGGCGCGGATATCCATGCCGTCGATCTTGATGATGCCGGATTGCGGATCGAAGGCGCGGTGCAAGAGCGCGATCGCGGTCGATTTGCCGGCGCCGGTCGAGCCGACCAGCGCGATGGTCTGGCCGGGCAGGGCGGTGAACGAAACGTCTTCGACCGCGGGCCGCTTGCCGTCATAGGAAAACGAGACGTCGTGGAACTCGATGAGGCCGGAAAGCCGCCCGGTATCGACCGCGCCGGGCCGGTCGCGCACCGCCGGCACCGCGTCCAGCACGTCGAAGAATTCCTGCAGGCGTGGCGCCTCCATGAACACGCTGTTGATGAAGCTCACCACCTGTTCGAGCTTCTGGATCAGCATGGTCGCGAAGCTCACGAACATCACGATCTCGCCGACCGTCGTCTGTCCCTGCGCGTGCAGGTAGATGCCGACGGTAAAGATCGCGAGCACGGTGATGGTGGTGGAGGCGCGGGTGATGACGGTGACCAGCGCCCACCAGCCCAGCACCGGCATCTGCGCGGCGAGCAGCTTGTCGGCGACGAAGCGCAGGCCCTGCACTTCGGCATCGATCCGCACGAAGCTCTGCACCAGTGCGACGTTGCCGAGCGCGTCCGACGCGCGCGCGGAGAGATCGCTGTACTGCGCCTCGACCTCGCTCTGCATGCCGTAGGTCTTGCGCACCACCATCGTGGTCAGCACCGTGAACACCACGCAGAGCACGAACAGCAGGATCGCCAGCCGCCAGTTGATGTAGAGCGCGAGCGGCAGCAGCACCACCAGCGACAGGATCGCTGCAAAATGCTCGCGGAAGAATCCGAGCCAGAGCCGCCACAACGCGTCGGTGCCGTTCAGCATCACCTTCATCAGCCGCCCGGAATGGGTGCCGGTGTGGAAGGTCAGCGGCAGTTGCATGATGTGTTCGAAATAATCGGTCAGCACCGCCTGGCGCTGGCGGTGCGCCAGCTTGTCGGCATGGAGCGCGACCAGCGCGCTGCACGCGATGGTGAACAGGCCGAACGCCACCCACGCCGCCAGCAGCGGCCATGCCGAATTCGTGGCGAGCGGCCCGGTCTGCGGCTTGCCGGAGAGCACGTCGACGATCTTGCCGAACAGCACCGGCTCGGCGAATTGCGCGCCGGCCAGCAGAAGATTGGCGACGGCGAGAATCCAACCAAGCCGCGCCTCCTTGCCGAGCAGCTCGAGGACGCGGGTGTAAAGGCGCAGCATGGACATTCGTGGAAAACTCGCGAGGCGAAAATCAGTTGCCCATTGTTAACTGGGATCGCCGAGGGCGACTAGTGAGGCAGGCGCATACGTCGGGCAGTTGAGCAAGCGGCACCCCTCTCCCTAACCCTCCCCCGCAAGGGGGGAGGGAACCCAACCACCGGTGCCTCTCTCACAAACGCTAACGAGGTTCAGCAGCAATCGTGGCCCGAAGTGAGGTGAGCACGCTGATCAGACTCCCTCCCCCCTTGCGGGGGAGGGTTGGGAGAGGGGTAAGCCCCGGGCGATGGCAGAGGTAAGAGTGCTCGCTCAATTAATCAGCCGCCCATTCAGCGGCGGCAAAAACTGGTCGTCGAAAATGTCCGATGCCTGCGGCCGCTTCTGAAACTTGAAATCTTCCCCGACCTGATCGATCGAGCGTTCGAAGCGCGCCGGATCGATGGCGCCGATGCCGTTGCGTTTCACTTCGCTGGTCAGGATGTTGTCGCGCAGGATGGCTTGCAGGCGTTCGAGTTCGAGGTCTTTCGAGCCGCCGTCCATGCGGTTGGCGACCTCGGCCGCGGCGGCCGCGGGGTCCTTGACCGTGAGATTCAGGCCGCCGATCACCGCCCGCACGAAGCCTTTCACCGCCTCGGGCTTGGCGGCCGCCAGCGCCGGATTGACGATGATGGCGAAGCCATAGGCCTCGCAGCCATAGTCGGCGAACTTCAGTACCGCCAGATCGTCGGCCGGCACGCCGCGGTCCCGCAGATTGATCGCCGAGAGATAAGAGAAACCGGTCACGGCGTCGATCTGGCCCGCCGACAGCATCGGCTCCNGCTGATGCTGCTCTGTTTTACGTGCTTGAGCTTGATGCCGTTCTGTTGCGCCACCGCGGGCCACAACCGGACCGACAGGTCGCCCTCGGCGACGCCGAGGGTCTTGCCTTCGATATCCGACAGCATGCGGACGCCGCGGCTCTTGCGGGCGATAATTGCATAGGGCGCCTTGTTGAACAGCACGAACACCGCCTTGATCCTGGGGCCGTTCTGCTTGTCCTTGTCGCGAAACCGCATCAATGCGTTGATGTCGACCATCGCAAAATCGCTGGTGCCTGCCGCGACGCGCGCAATCGCATCCGACGATCCGCTGGCGATGTTGGTCGTGACCGCAAGTGCCTCGGCGCTGAACAGGCCGCCATTGGCCGCCATCACGAACGCCGCCGCCGCGGCATCGATCGGCCGATCGAGCGAGAACTGGATCTGGAGCGGAGGCCGGGGTTCGTCCGCGGCGCGGGCGCTGGTTGGCGCAAACCCCACGACGGCGCAGAGGCCGGCAAAGTAAGCCAGGAGAACGCTCAGAGAAGAGCGGATGGCGTTGGTCCTGATCGCACGCATCGAGGTTACATCAGCACGAGGTGGGACAAGTTGCCGCGCCGGCGATGTCTGTTTGATGACGTCGCTCACGGCATGAATCGCCCTTGGGCGAAGCATTGTGCAGCATCTAACCTGAATGGTCGATGACTGCCACGATTTTGCCTGAGATCGTTCAGCCGCCGTTCGGGTTGGGGAACTTAGTATCGCGCCAGTGGTTAGCTATCGAGGGCCTGTCAGGCCTAGCTCCCACGGAGGACGTTGAGATGTTTGCGCGAAATGGTGTGTTTTCATCGATCGGCCGCGCCGGCGCGGTAGCGACGGTTGTAGCGGTGGCGTTGACGGCAGTCGCGCCGACCACGACGTTCGCCGGCTCGGCGCCATCGAGCAAGGGCGTCACGGCCTCGACCGGGACCAGCGACGCGACCGACATCAGCGCACGCCGCAGGTATTATCGCGGTGGCGGTGGTGCCGCGGCAGCGGCGGCTTTTGCCGGCATCGTCGGCACGGGCCTGGCGATCGCGGCCACCCAGAACCGCCGCGACTACTACTATGACCACGGCTATTATGGCGGTCCGGGCTATTACGGGCGCCCCTATTACGCGCCCGGCCCGGCCTACTACGGTAGCCCCTATTATAACGGCTGGTGAACGGGACCGCTAAAATCGCGACCGTTAAAGATGAATCCACCGGCCGGGCGGCCGGTGGATTTTTTTATGGTTGCAGGCCCGGCCGTTAACACGCCGGGCACGGTATTGGATTAGGTTCGAAGGATGAGTGATTCGCTCGAACGGCTTTATCAGGCTGTTATCGCAGCCAGAGATCTCGATCCGGCAACGTCGCGCACGGCCCGGCTGTTTCAGCGCGGCCCCTCCAAGATGGCCAAGAAGCTCGCCGAGGAAGCCATCGAAGTCGTGATCGACGCCGTCAACGGCAAGACCGACGCGGTGATCCGGGAGAGCGCCGACCTGCTCTACAACCTCACCGTTCTCTGGGCATCGGCCGGCGTGAGGCCCGCTGACGTCTGGCGCGAGATGGAGCGACGCGAGGACCTGCTCGGTATCGCCGAAAAGCTGCCGAAGCCCGTCAAGGCGTCGAAGATGGCTCCGGCCAAGTCGCCGCCCAAGGCGACGGCAGTCCCGGCGGCCAGGCGGCGAATTGTCGCGCTGGATGGCCGTTCTTTGCGCAAGCGCCACTAAATCCCCTCAAATTCCGAGCTTTTCCGGCATGGACAAATCCGCTCCATGGTGGTTGATGCGCGCATGCTGAAACGGACCTACGACTGGTGCATCGACGCCGCCGACAAGCCCTATGCGCTCTGGATCATGGCGGCGGTCGCTTTCGCGGAAAGCTCGTTCTTTCCGATCCCGCCCGATATCATGCTGCTGCCGATGTCGCTGGCGCAGCCGAAGAAGGCGTGGTGGTTTGCGACCATCTGCACGATCGCATCCGTTACCGGCGGCGTGCTCGGATACGCCATCGGCGCGCTGCTCTACGACTCGGTCGGGCACTGGCTGATCACCGTCTACGGCCTCAGCGACAAGGTCGAGACCTTCCGCGCGTCCTATGCCGAATGGGGCGCAGTGATCATCCTGCTGAAGGGGTTGACGCCGATCCCTTACAAGCTCGTGACCATCACCTCGGGATTTGCCGGCTACAACATCTGGCTGTTCATCCTGTGCTCGATCGTGGCGCGGGGCGGGCGGTTCTTCGTGGTCGCAGTCCTGCTCAACCGCTATGGCGACGTGATCCGGGCCGAGCTGGAAAAGCGCCTCGGCACGTGGGTGGCCATCGGCGCTGTCGTCCTGGTGCTCGGCTTCTACATCGCGTTCAAGCTGGTCTAGCGCTTTGCCGGTATCCCGGCTTCAGGCTAGGTTCGGTCCCATGCCCGGTTCAATCGGCCGTTTGATCAAGCTGCTCCGAATGCAATGTGCGACTGCGGGTCTCGTTGCACCCATGCTGGCGATCGCTCCCGAAGCCGGCTGGCCGCAGGGCGCCCCGCAGCCCTCGCTCGGCCTGCAGTCGCCAGCTCAGCAGTCCGTGCCGGCCCGGCCCGAGCCGCAGCAGCTCGAGCCGGCTTCGCCACCGCGCGACGAAAACCCCGGGCTGATCAACGAAATCGGAAAACTGTTCGAGAAATCCAAATTGCTGCTGCCGCCGCTGAAGAGCCCGGGCGAGCCCACCGACGATCCGAACGCGGGCGGCAAAGGCGCCGGCGACAGCCTGTCGAACCTCGCCAGGCCCTCGATCATGGTGAGCGGGCGGGCGGCCTGCCTGGTGGCGGCCAACGGCGCGCCGGACTGCAAGGCCGGCGCCGACCGGCTGTGCCAGAGCAAGGGCTACAAGGAAGGCAAGAGCCTCGACACCGATGCGGCCGAGAAATGCTCGCCGAAAGTGTACCTGCCGGGCTACAAGCGTCAGGCCGGCGACTGCAAGACCGAAAATTACGTGACGCGGGCGCTGTGCCAGTAGCATACGATTCCGAAAACCCCGCTCGGCTCATGATGCGCGGAGAGAAGATCGTGAGCAAACAAGACGTTAGCGCGGGAAGGCCGGGTTGCGGAAAACTCAACGCGGCAGCGCTAAAACGCAATACTTGACACTGGAAAGATTGCCTTGTTGGTATGATGCCCGGCATCTCTACGGCGATGCCTCACCCGCTCGAATGAACCTGAAGGATCGCTTCGTATGTCCATGCCCGCGCTGTTCAAGGGCCGCCTGTCAATACCCGTGATCGGGTCGCCGCTGTTCATCATCTCCGTGCCCGATCTCGTGATCGCCCAGTGCAAGGCCGGCGTGGTCGGATCGTTTCCGGCGCTGAATGCTCGCCCCGCTTCGCTGCTCGACGAGTGGCTGGCGCGGATCACCGAAGAACTCGCGGCTCACGACAAGGCGCATCCGGAGCGGCCTTCGGCGCCATTCGCGGTGAACCAGATCGTTCACAAATCCAACAACCGCCTCGATCACGACCTTGCGATGTGTGAGAAGTACAAGGTGCCGATGCTGATCACCTCGCTCGGCGCGCGCGAGGATCTCAACCAGGCGGCGCACAATTGGGGCGGCATCGTCTTCCACGACGTGATCAACCAGAAATTCGCACACAAGGCGGTCGAGAAGGGCGCCGACGGCCTTGTCCTGGTCGCGGCTGGCGCCGGCGGCCATGCCGGCACGATCTCGCCGCTCGCCTTCGTCGAGGAGACGCGTTCCTGGTTCGACGGACCGATCGCGCTGTCGGGTGCGATCGCCAATGGCCGCGCCATCCGTGCGGCGCGCATTCTCGGCGCCGACTTCGCCTATATCGGCTCGGCCTTCATCGCGACCCAGGAAGCCAACGCGGTCGAGGCCTACAAGGAAATGATCACGTCCTCGTCGGCGGAAGACATCGTCTATTCGAACCTGTTCACCGGCGTGCACGGCAATTACCTCAAGCCGTCGATCGTCAAGGCCGGCCTCAATCCCGACGAACTGCCGACCTCCGATGCCTCCAAGATGAGCTTCGGCACCGACGCCTCCGGCGAACGAACCAAGCCGAAGGCATGGAAGGAGATCTGGGGCTCGGGCCAGGGCATCGGCGGCATCGGCAAGGTGGTGCCGGCGGCCGAACTGATCGCGCGCTTCAAGAAGGAATATGACGAGGCGGTCGATCCCGCGCTCTGAATAATTTAGCGCCCTCTCCCTTGCGGGGAGAGGGCGGCCGAAGCCGGCCTTGGAGTTACAGGCTTTGGCGATAGCGTGTGGCGCTCACACGCTCAAATTCATCCAGACAGCCTTCGGCTCGGTGAAATTCTCCAGCGCCGCCGTGCCGTGCTCGCGGCCGAGGCCTGAATCGCGCACACCGCCCCATGGCAATCGCACATCGGTATAGCCATAGGTGTTGATCCAGACCGTGCCAGCATTTGCCTTCCTGGCGAAACGCTGCACGCGTCCGATGTCGCGGCTCCAGACGCCGGCGGCAAGGCTGTAGGCCGTGCCATTGGCGATGCGTAGCGCGTCGGCTTCGTCGCTGAACTTGATGACGCTGACCACAGGCCCGAAGATTTCTTCCTGCGAGATGCGCATCTCGTGTTTGACGTTGGCGAACACGGCGGGGCTGACGAAGTAGCCGCGGTCGCCGACGCGCTCGCCGCCGGTCGTCAGGAAAGCGCCTTCGTTGCGGCCGATGTCGACATAGTCGAGAATGCTCTTCATCTGTTTCTCGGAGATGACCGGTCCCATTGTCGTGGCGCGGTCGGCGGGATCGCCGATGCGGATCGCCCTGGCCCGCTGCGTCAGCCGCTCGACCACTTCGTCGTAGACCTTCTCATGGGCCAGCACGCGCGATCCCGCCGAGCACACCTGTCCGGCATTGAAGAAGATCCCTGATGCCGCCGCCTTGCTGGCCGCCTCGATATCCGCGTCGTCGAAGATGACGTTGGCGGACTTGCCACCGAGCTCGAGCGACACGCGTTTGAAGTTGCCGGCCGCGCCGCGCAGGATGCCGCGGCCGACGCCCGGCGAGCCCGTGAACGTCACCTTGTCCACGTCGGGATGGTTGACCAGCGCGTCGCCGACCACCCGGCCGGGACCGGTGACGATGTTGAGCACGCCTGGCGGCAGGCCAGCCTGAAGCGCCAGCTCGCCGATCCGCAACGCGGAAAGTGAGGTCAGCTCCGCGGGCTTCATTACGATCGTGCAGCCACAGGCCAGCGCAGGCGCCAGTTTCCACATTCCGATCATCAGCGGGAAATTCCAGGGAACGATCGCCGCGACCACGCCGACCGGTTCGCGCACCGTGTAGGTCAGCGCATCATCCCGCGTCGACACCACTTCGCCAGAGATCTTGTCGGCCCAGCCGGCATAGTAGGTCAGCGTATCGATGGCGGCGGGGAGGTCCTGCCGCAGCACGCCCGCGATCGGCTTGCCGGCGTCGAGACTTTCGAGTGCTGCGATTTCGTCCGCATGCTGCTTCATCAGGTCGACGAGCCGGAGCAGGATCTGGCCGCGCTCGGAGGCGCGCATGCTGCGCCACGGCCCCTCGAAGGCGCGGCGGGCGGCCGCGACTGCACGATCGACATCGACCTCGTTGCCTTCCGCGACCGTGGCGATGACCTGTTCGGTGGCGGGATTGAGCGTCTTGAACGTGCGCCCGGAAAGGGACGGGACATGCTGGCCGTCGATCAGCAGCAGCCGCGGCTTGGCTGAGGGAACGGCAGGGATCGGCTCACGGGAATAATCATATGCAATCGACATCATATTTCCTCCGTTTGTTACGCCTAACCTTAGGAGGTTAATTCCCGCAGTAAATATGATATGGTCTGCCTATGAGCCGCTGAGATATGCAGCCAACTTCATAGGTTCGCCAATGCACCACATTGAGATCGAGACCGTCTGGCGCTTTCACAAGGAAGGCAGTCCGCAGACCGCGGTGGTGATGCTTGGCGTTCTCAATGAAATCCGGAAGACCGGAAAACTCACCAATGCCGCAAAGCACGCCCAGCTTTCCTATCGGCACGTCTGGAATCTGGTCGAGCAATGGTCCGATTTTTTCGGCGTGCCGCTGGTCGAGACCCATCGCGGCAAGGGCACGGTGCTGACCGCCTTTGGCGAAAAACTGGTGTGGGCCGGCGAGCGCATGCAGGCACGCCTTGGTCCGCAGCTCGAAAATCTCGCGCAGGAACTCGCAACCGAGATCAAGCCGTTCCTCCATCAACGTCCGTCCGTGATCCGGGTCCACGCCAGCCACGGTTTCGCGGTTTCCAAACTGCGCGAATTGCTCGACCGCGAACCCGGCATCGGCGTCGATCTGCGCTATGTCAGCAATCAGAATTCGCTCGTGTCGCTGGCGCAGGGCGCCTGCGATCTTTCCGGCGTGCATCTGCCGCGCGGCGAATTGCGCGCGCAGGGCATCCGCGCCTGCCGGGAATGGCTCGATCCGCGCGAGGACCGCGTGATCAGTTTTGTGACGCGCGAGATGGGGCTGATGGTCAAGCGCGGCAATCCGCTTGACATCAGCACGCTCGAGGATGTCGTCGAGCGCAAGGCGCGCTTCGTCAACCGCGATCATGATTCCGGCACGCGCCTGCTGTTCGACCAGTTGCTGGCGCTGCACAAAATCGACGAGGCCAAAATCAACGGCGCGCAGCAGATGGAATTCACCCACGCCGCCGTCGCCGCCTATGTTGCGAGCGGCATGGCGGATGTCAGCTTCGGCGTCGAGGCGGCGGCCCGGCAGTTCGGGCTCGATTTCATCCGGCTGCTGACGGAGGATTATTTCTTCGTCTGCAAGCGCGCATTTCTGGAGACGGAGCCGATGCGGCGCGTTCTCGACATCATGAAGGGCCGCGAGTTTCAGCAGGGGGTCGCGAGCCTGCCCGGCTATGTCGCAACCCGCACCGGAACGGTCGATACCGTAAAGGAGTTTCTGGAGAGCGTGGGGTCGAACGCGACCTGATGTTCTGCCGGCGTACGTCGTCAGCGCTTCGACTCGCGCTCTTCCGCAGTGATATGATTGCATCTGCTTTTGACGTGAGGTTTCGATGGCAAACGAACAGAATCTGAGCGCGCATGTGGCGCTGGTGACGGGCGCGTCCCGCGGCATCGGTGCGGCGGTCGCGTTGGCTTTGGCCAAGGCCGGCGCCGCCGTCGCGGTCAATTATCGCGAACGGGGAGGGGATGCCGAGGCCGTCGTCGCCAGGATCAAGGCGAACGGCGGCCGCGCTATCGCCGTCGCGGCCGACGTCTCGCAGGCCGCTTCCGTCGCCGCAATGGTCGAGCAGGTCACGGCCGCGCTCGGCCCAGTCGACATTCTCGTCAACAATGCCGGCATCGCGATCGTGCGCGGCGTCGACGACCTCACCGAAGATGATTTCGACCGCACCATCACGGTGAATCTGAAATCGGCCTTCCTGTGCACCCAGGCCGTGCTGCCGGCGATGCGGGCGCGCAAATGGGGCCGTATCGTCAACATCTCCTCCGGCGCGGCGCGCGGCGCCGGCGCCATCGGCGTGCACTACAACGCCTCCAAGGCCGGCATGGAGGGACTGACGCGCGGCTACGCGGCGCGGCTGGTCAAGGAAGGCATCACTGTCAACGCGGTGGCGCCATCGCTGATCGCAACAGACATGATGGGCGGCCGCACCGATCTGGCGCGCAATATCCCGCTCGGGCGCATGGGCCAGGCCGATGAGGTCGCGCAAGCCGTCACGATGGTGCTCGGCAACAGCTACATGACCGGACAGACCATCGTCCTCAACGGCGGCATGGCGTTCATTTGACGCGCTGCCTTGCTCATCACCTTCCGCGAATGACGCACGGCGCTCTGCCTGCCGTGGTCTCGACTCGTCACGCCGAAGCAGGCAAGAAGCGGTTCCCTTGATCGACAGGATTTCTCAGGCAATGGATGCCATCTTTCGCGTCGACGGCAACAACGTCGTCACCAGCCCCTTTGCGGCAGGGCCATGGGACCCGAGCATGCAGCACGGTTCGCCGCCGGCGGCGCTGGTCGTGTGGGCAGCCGAGCGGATTCCGACACAGGTACCGATGCGTGTCGCGCGCGTGACCGTCGACCTGATGCGCCCCGTGCCGGTGGCGGCGCTGATTATCGAGACCGAGGTGCTGCGTGAGGGACGCAAGATCCAGCTCTGCGGCGTCAGGCTGTTGGCTAATGGTGTTGTCGTGGTCAGCGCGACGGTGCTGAAGATCAAGGTGCAGTCCCACGCATTGCCATCAGAGGCAGCGATAGAGCCGGTCGAACTGCCGGGGCCGGACCAGTCGCGCGTCGAGCACGTTGACTTCTCCTCGAGCCCTTTCGTCACCGGCATGTCGCTGCGCACCGCCCGCGGCCGCTTCGGCGTGCCGGGACCCGGCGCGATCTGGTATCGCGTCGACCGGCCGATCGTAGAGGGGTCGCTCGCTTCGCAGGCGATGCGGGCGATGGCGGCGGCGGACTTCTGCAACGGCACCTCGGCGGTGCTGGATTTTCGCGAATGGACCTTTCTCAACGCCGATCTCACGGTGAATTTTTCCCGCGAGCCGGTCGGTGACTGGGTCCTGCTCGATGCCGAGTCGTGGATCGGTCCTGACGGCGCGGGGCTCGCGATGGCGCGGCTCGCCGACGAGCTCGGCTATTTTGGCCGCGCCATCCAGAGTCTCGTCATCGAAAAGCGCTGACCGCGTACCGCTATCTTTTCGATCGCGGCCTATTCAAGATCGACCGGCTGGAAACGGCCGCTCTCGTCGAGCGCCGTGCCCCAGATCTTGTGCGAGGCCGTGTGATCGGAACGGCCGAAGCCGAGCTGTACGCCGAGGCCGAGATCGAGATTGCGGGTGGCCTCCAGCGCATCGACCAGCTTTTCGGTATCGAGCTGCGCGCCGGTACGCTTGAGCGCGTCGATCAGGATGCTGGCTGCGACGAAGCCTTCGATCGAGGCATAGTCCGGCGCCTCGCCGGGAAAATATTTGGCCAACGCATTCTTGTATTCGAGCACTGCGCTCGAATGTCCCGAAACCGCCGGCACCACCTGGGTGACGAGAACGCCTGTCGTGTAACGCGGTCCCAGCAGCTTCAGCTCCTCGGCGAGCGACGAACCGCCGACGCCGGAAATGCTGGTGAAGATCATCTCGGGATAGAGGTTGCGCGTCTTCTCGATGAATTTGGCGGCGGCCCGATAGGAGGCGGCCATGATGATCGCCTTGACCGGCACCTTTTGCAGCCTCAGCAGGTTGACTGCCTCGTCGACCTCGATGGTGTTGCGCGGGTAGTTGAGCCGCAGGAGCGCGCTGTCGTTGATGCCGAGCGCGCGATAGGCCTTGGCGACGCCGGCGAACCCGGCATCGCCGAGATCGTCCTGCTGGGCGAACACGGCGATCTGCCGGACCGGAATGCGGCGTATCTTCACCAGATAGCGCACCGCGGCGTCGGCCTCCTCGGCATAGCTCGGGCGGTAGTTGAAGACATAGCGGTCGGGCGGATCGCGGCGCACGACATTGCCGCCGGTATAGGCCCCGAAGAACAGCATCCGCCGCTCCAGCGCAAAGGGCACCGCAACGGCGGCGGTTGCCGTGCCGATGCTGCCGATGATGCCGAAGATCTGGTCCTTCTCGTAGAGCTGCCGCACGGCCTGGAGCGTGCGCGCCGGCTCGTTGCCATCGTCGGCGGCGATCAGCTTGAGCATCCGGCCGCCGATGCCGCCGGAATCGTTGACGCGGTTGAACGCCGCATCGATGCCGATCTTCATCTGGCGGCCGCGCTCCCGTACCGGGCCGGTGAAGGCCGCCGTGATGCCGAAGCGGATTTCGTTGTCGGATACGCCGCGGACCGTGCTGACCGGATTTCCGAAGCTGACCGCCGGGGGCGGCGGTGCCGGGGCGAAAGCCGGCGCGGGGGTGGCCGCGGCGGGAGCCGGAGCGGATGGGCTGAGCGACTGTTCGAGATCAGCCAGCCGGCGCTCCGCCAGCTTGCAATCCATCCTTCCCGTCGCGACCGCATTGCGGCCGTCCGCAACGCTGCGGTCGAACAATTGCGCGAGTTCGGAGCGCTGCGCCTCGGCGGAGGCAGCATCGCGAATGACGCCAGCAAATTTCTCGATGACCGTTTGGATGCGCGGCCGGGCAATATCGGTGCAGGACAGCGCCGAACCGATTACCGGTCCGACGCGGCTGGCAAGGTCGCGGACGAGGTCGATTTTGTCGCCGGGGGCCGCGTTGGCGGCTGTTATGAAAAAGGCACTAGGTAAAAACGCAATCCGGCGCAAGCTTACTGAAATACTCACGACACAACTCTTTTGGTCTAAATGTTCGGGATCGAAGTTTCCTGGAATCCCGGCGCGCCGCATCGAGGGCGCAATAATTGCCCTGACGATGCGGCTGCGTCGGTAGTGTCTTGATCATTCGAGGTCGAGCGGCTGGTAACGTCCGCTTTCGTCGAGCGCCGTACCCCATACCTTGTTCGATGCCTGATGCTCGGAGCGGCCGAAGCTCAGCTGGGTCCCGAGACCGAGGTCGAGATTGCGCATGGTCTCCAACGTGTCGATCAGCTTCTCCGTGTCGAGCTGCGGGCCGGTCCGCTTGATGCCTGCGATCAGGACGTTGGCGGCGACATAGCCCTCGAACGACACGTAGTCGGGCGCTTCGCCAGGGAAATATTTGGCGAGCGCGTTCTTGTATTCAAGCACGGCCGATGAGTAGCCCGACACCGCGGGCACCACCTGCGTCACGATCACGCCGTTGGTGTAGCGCGGCCCCAGCAGCTTCAGTTCTTCGGCGAGCGCGGTGGAGCCGACGAACGAGACGTTGGAGTAGATCAAGCCGGGATAGACATCGCGCGTCTTCTCGATGAACCGCGCCGCGGCCCGATAGGTGGCGACCATGACGACCGCCTTGATCGGCGGCTTCGCCACCTTCAACTGGTTGATCGCTTCGTCCACGTCGACGGTGTTTCGTGCATAGTTGAGCCGCAGGATGGCGCCGTCGTTCGCGCCCATCGATCGGAACGCCTTGGCGACCCCCTGAAATCCGGCGTCGCCGTAGGAATCCTGCTGCGCAAACACCGCGATCTGCCGCGGCTGCAGCCGGCGGATCTTGACGAGATAGCGGACGACCGCGTCGGTTTCCTGAACGTAGCTGGCGCGATAGTTGAAGACGTAGCGATCCGGCGGATCGTTGCGCAGGATGTTGGCGCCGGTGAACGCCCCGAAGAACAGCATCCGGCGCTCGAGCGCGTAGGGTATCGCGACCGCCGCGGTCGGCGTACCGACATTGCCGACGATGCCGAACACCTGGTCCTTTTCGTAGAGCTGCTTCATGGCCTCGGCAGTGCGCGAGGGCTCGTAGCCGTCGTCGGCCGCAAACAGTTTGAGTATCCGCCCGTCGACGCCGCCGGCATCGTTGATCCGGTTGAAGGCGGTTTCGATGCCGAGCTTCATCTGACGTCCGAGCTCGCGGGCCGAGCCGGAGAAGGGCGCTGCGATGCCGAAGCGGATTTCCTTTTCGCCGATGCCGCGCGGCAGCGGCCCGGTCGGGACCGGGGCGGTCGGCGCGGTCGCCGCATTCGCGGCGGTTGCCGCCGCTGCAGGCGAGGGGCCGATGACGCTGGAGAGGCTCGGTCCCGAGATCGAGCGCTCGAGATCGGCGAGCTGACGGTCGGCCCGGATGCAATCGATCTTGCCCGAGCTGACGGCGGTGCGGCCGTCGGCGACGCTGCGATCGAACACCTGGGTGAGATCGGAACGCTCGGCCTCGTTGGACGAGGCCTCCCGGATTACCTGTGTAAACTTGTCGACGATGGTCTGGATGCGCGGACGCGCAATGTCGCGGCAGGCCTGGGCCGAGCCGATCACGGGGCCGACGCGGCCCGCAAGATCGCGCACGATTGCGATGTCGCCGGCTGCCTGGGCGCTGCCCGCGATGCCGAGGAGCACGGCACCGACCAGTAAGGTGATCCGATGCGAGGTCATGGCAAAACTCCTTGAGAACAAGATCACAGAAAGCCGGGCATTATCGGCCCGCCGTCTGGATCATGGGGTGGTGCGTTGTGGCGAGGCCTGGTCCGGCTTCTCGTGCCACTGCATGAACTGCTTGAGCAATTGCGACTGATCCGGCGACGGCGGAGCGCTCGGCGGCGTGGAGGCGAGAAGGGACTGGAACTCGCTGATCGCGGGCTTAGGCGAGGTCTCGCCGGATTGGAACAGGGCAGCCTTGATCGACTGTACGATGCCGGTGGACGTCGACGGCTCACCGTCGCTTTGCCGCGATCCCGGCACCGCGACGACGAAGAACAGTGCTACGAGCGCGGCGACGCCGATGGCGCCGGCGAAGCGCGCCGCGACGCTCCACAATGCCTTCTTCGATTCCAGGTCGGGTTCGCGCATGATCTCAGGATCGAGGGGATGGCGCAGCGCATCGGATACGGCGCTCTCGAGTTGGGTATCGAACGACGCCGGAGAGAACGGCGTCTCGGGGCTCGCTGCGCGCGCCGCAGACCGCTCACGTAGCCAGCGCGGCGCATAGTACAGGGGGTCGCGGGGATTGATATGGTCCTGCTCACTCACACTACTCATACGCTCACTCCTGATGACGCTTGGCGGGTGACCCGGCGGATTGTCTGGCGGCGGAACGGCAGTGGACGTGTCGGACAGGAGTTCCAGGTCATGGAAAAGGCGCGCAGGATCATCCACGCCCGCTTCCAGTCCGCTGTCGAGCGCGGTTGGAAGCTGTGAATCAGGTAGCGAGGTATCGTCCTTTTGTTCAACGCCACCTGTCTGCGAGATCTCGTCTCGCGGCCACACCCTGCCCACGGCTTCCACTGCCTCGTCCCTGCCGGCAAATGCCCGTCTGTCCGACAAAATTGGAACTGCCGGACCCATCAATCCGCCAGCACACGTAAGTTTGTTGGAACCGCGCGAGGACTAATTTAGGTCGGAAACGTGACGAAAGTAAGTTGAGCTTCTGTTAACTACAACTCACAAGATCCTTGTTTTCAAAGACTTTGGCGCGCGCGCCGCGCGGCCGGCAGCAAGAATCGGCCACAAATGCGCCGGATTCGCCGCCCGTTTCGCTGTTTTCTGCGCGCAGCGCGGGTTTTCGCATTAAGTACTCGTTAACCAAGTTCGCCGATCTTAACCATTCACTAAGAAAGGCGAGTCGAGCACATGGACGTCCGAGCGGATACCACGCGTCAACTGGTCCGGCTGCGCGGCCGTTCGTATGTCGCTTTCGTATTCAGTCCGGTCGTGCCGATCGTGGAATGGCTCGCCGAGATCGACGCCACGCTGGCGCGCTCGCCCGGCTACTTTGTCGGCAAGCCGATCGTGCTCGATCTCTCCGCCGTCGATCTCAGTAGCGCCGCCATCGGCCATCTGCTCGGCAGCCTCGGCGAACGCAACATCCGCGTCCTCGGCATCGAGGGCGTGGAGGAAGAGCGCCTCGCGGCGAACATGCCGCCTTTGCTGACCGGCGGCCGCGCCTGCGTGATCACGCGCAACGAGCCGGCGCAGAAGCCGGAGCCCGAGAAGCCGAAACCGACCTCGCTCTTGCTCGATACCCCGGTGCGCTCGGGCCAGTCCATCGTCTTCATGGAGGGCGATGTAACGGTGTTGGGTTCGGTCGGGTCGGGCGCGGAGATCGTCGCCGGCGGATCGATCCACGTCTACGGAACGCTCCGCGGCCGCGCGATGGCGGGCGTCAACGGCAATTCCAACGCGCGGATCTATTGCCAGAAGATCGAGGCCGAACTGCTGGCCATCGACGGCTACTACCAGACTGCAGAAGAAATCGACGACTCGCTTCGCAACCGTCCGGCGCAGGCCTGGCTGGAAGGCGACACCATGAAAATTACCCCGCTGAATTAACCGGCTCTAAGGAGATCAAGTATGGCCAAGGTTCTGGTCGTTACCTCAGGCAAGGGAGGCGTTGGAAAAACCACCTCGACCGCCGCGCTCGGTGCGGCGCTTGCGCAAAGCGGACAAAGCGTCGTGGTGGTCGATTTCGACGTCGGCCTGCGCAACCTCGATCTGGTGATGGGTGCAGAGCGCCGTGTGGTGTTCGACCTCATCAACGTGGTGCAGGGCGTCGCCAAGCTGCCGCAGGCCTTGATCCGCGACAAGCGGCTGGAAAATCTCTGGCTGCTGCCGGCTTCCCAGACCCGCGACAAGGACGCGCTGACCGACGAGGGCGTCGGCCGCGTCATCGGCGAACTCAGGAGCCGGTTCGACTGGATCCTGTGCGACAGCCCGGCCGGCATCGAGCGCGGCGCGACGCTTGCCATGCGCTATGCCGACGAGGCGGTCATCGTCACCAATCCCGAGGTTTCCTCGGTGCGCGATTCCGACCGCATCATCGGCATGCTCGATTCGAAGACGGTGAGGGCGGAGCGCGGCGAACGGGTGGAGAAGCACGTACTGATCACCCGCTACGACCCGGCGCGCGCCGCGCGCGGCGAAATGCTCAATATCGACGACATCCTGGAAATCCTTGCGACTCCGCTGCTCGGCATCATCCCAGAGAGCCAGGACGTGCTTAAAGCGTCCAACGTCGGCACGCCGGTGACCCTGAACGATGCCGACAGCGCGCCGGCCCGCGCCTATGTCGACGCCTCGCGTCGCCTGATGGGCGAGCAGGTCGCCATGGTCGTTCCGGCCGAGCGCAGGGGCTTCATGAACCGGCTGCTGGGACGGAGGGCTGCATGAGCATGAGGCTGCTGCGGCTGTTTGGCGGCCGTAATGCGACCGCCCCGGTTGCGCGGGAGCGGTTGCAGATTCTGCTGTCGCATGAGCGCGGGCTGCTCGGCCAGTCGGACCTTCTGGTCACGCTGCGCGAGGAAATTCTCGCCGTCGTTTCGAAGCATGTGGCGCTCGACCCGGACAAGGTGCTCGTCAAGCTGGAGCGGGGCAAGACCGTCTCGACGCTGGAAGTCGACATCGAAGTGCCAAACAATTTCGACAAGTCGAAAGCGATCGCCGAAAGGCGCATGGCCGGCTGAACCAGGGGATCGATCGACGACTGATTTGCCGATAGGGTGATGGGATAACCTTCACCCGGCATTGACCATGACATCGACACGACCCTCGCTTCCCATGACCGGCGGCTGCCAGTGCGGCGCGATCCGTTACGAGATCACGTCGTTTCCGTTGCTGCTCTACACCTGCAACTGTACCGATTGCCAGCGCCAGACCGGCAGTGCGTTCGCGCTGAACATGCCAGTGAAGTATGCGGATTTTCGCATCCTGCAGGGCGAGCCGCATGGCTGGCATCATACCTCGCCCAACGGCACGCCGGTCATTTCGCGGTTTTGCGGAAACTGCGGCACACGGCTGTATGGCGAACGTGACGGACGGCCCGAAACCGTCAGTCTTCGCGCCGGAACCCTCGATGACACATCGTGGCTGATGCCGGCCGCGCATTTCTTTACGCGCAGCGCGCAGCCATGGGTGCAACCAGCGGCTGGCGCGCAGTGTTTCGAGACCCAGCCGAACGGTTGGGGAAGCCTGCTGCCGGCATGGCGGGCCCGCTGGGCTGACGCGGCCGATTGAATGCCGCGCTCTGCTGGGGTTGAATATCCCCGTCTCTGAATCGGCAGGCGCGGCGGAAACACAAACGGGCGCAGCACAATGACCAACGATATGACGGCGGATGAAATTCTGAAACTGCTCTGCCTTGAGCCGAATGCCACCTGCGGTTTCGTCCGCGAGACGTATCGTGCGACGCAGGAAATCGCTCCAGGCGGACTGCCGGCGCCGTTTGCCGATGGGCGCCCGCTGGGGTCGGCGCTGTACTTCATGGTGACGCCGCAGGCGCCGGTGCGGCTGCACCGGATCCGCAACGATCAACTCTATCACTACTATCTCGGAGATCCGATCGAGGTGCTATTGCTGCGCGGGCAGGGCGAGCACGTCATCGTCGGACCCGATCTGCGAGCGGGCCACCACGTGCAGTTGCTGATACCGGGCAACACCTTTCACACGGCGCGCATCATCGGCAGCAAGCGCTGGTTCCTCGGCGCCAGTACGGAATGGCCGGGGGTGATACCCGCCGACGTCGAACTCGGCAAGCCGGAGCTTCTGACGGAAGAATTTCCGAACGTCGCCGCCGACATCCGCAATTTTCCGCAGCCGGTAAATTAACCGGCCAGACCGGCCAATCGCCGCGGCTCGCTTGCCCTGGCCGAAGGCCGCTATCCCACCATCCGGTCGCGGCCGGTCCAGAAGCCGGCCTTCAGCACTTTCTTGTCGATCTTGCCGACCGCGGTCGTCGGCAACTCCTTAACGAAATTGATGTGCTTCGGCGCGTGCGCCGAGCCCTTCTTTGCCTTGACGAGGTTGATCAGTTCGTCCGCGTTCGGGTGCGCACCCTCGCGGGCGACGATCACGGCTGTGACAGCCTCGCCCCATTTGTCGTCGGGTACGCCGACGACCGCAACCATGGCGACGTCGGCATGCTGCGACAGCACATCCTCGACCTCGCGCGGATAGATGTTGAAGCCGCCGGAGACGATCATGTCCTTCTTGCGATCGAGGATGAACATGTAGCCGCGCTCATCGGTCCGCGCGATATCGCCGGTATGCAGCCAGCCATTCTTCAGCGTTTCCGCGGTTGTCTCAGGCCGCTTCCAGTATTCGGCCATCACATGCGTGCCGCGCACGCAGATCTCGCCGGCTTCGCCGGTTGCGACTTCCCGGTCGTCATTGTCGAGGATCTTCACTTGGCAGGCCGCGATCGGAAAGCCGCAGGACAGGAACAATTCGGGCGTCCTGGGATCGTGGTCGGCCTTGCGCAGCACCGACACCGGATAGCATTCGGTCTGGCCGTAGAGCTGCGAGAATACCGGCCCGATCCGCTCGATGCCCTCGACCAGCCGGCTCGGCGACATCGCTGACGCGCCATAGAGCAGCAATTCAAGCGAGGAGAGGTCGGTCTTGTCGAGCTCGGGGTGATCCAGCATCACGTAAATCATCGTCGGCACGAGCAACGTGAAATTGATGCGCTCGCGCTCGATCGTCCTGAACACCGCCTCCGGATCGAAACCCTTCAACATGTGCACGGTGCCGCCGCGCATCAGGGTCGGCAGCACCTTTGTCCCGGCGACATGGCTGATTGGCGCCACCGTCAGATAGCTCGGTGTATCCGGAATTTCGAAATCGGCGAGGATCGCATTGGCGGCACCGCTGGTCTCGCGGTGATGGCGCAACGCGCCCTTGGATTTGCCTGTCGTGCCGCCGGTGTAGTTCAGCGTTGCGACGTCGTCCAGGCCGGCGAAATTGCGCGCCGTGGCGCTGCCCGCGGCGTCGATCGCCTGTAGCAGGTCGGCGCCGTAATCCGTCGGGCCAAGCGTGAAGACGGTCTTCAGGCCCGATGCCCTGGCGGCGAGTTCACCGCCGCGATCGCGGAACGTGACGCCGTCGACTACCAGCATCTGCGCTTCGGAATCTTCCAGGTGAAACAGCTGGTCTTCCAGCGACCCCAGGGGATGCAGCGAGGTGATTGCCAGCCGCGACAATTGCGCGGCGCAGCCGGCGCACCAGGCATCGGCGCGGTTGGCGGTGAGAAGGGCGACGCGGGTGCCGGGCGCAAAGCCGAGCTGCATGAATACGGATTGCATGCGCCCGATCATGTCGGTCGCGCCGCGATAGGTGATCGATCCGCCCGGCCAACTGAATGCGGTGCGTTCAGGGTATCGCGCCAGCGCCCGCAAGGTCTGCTCGCATGCCGCCGGAAACGCATAGAGCGGATTGCCCATCTTCTTCCTCCCGCTGTTTTGTAATTGGCCTTCGCCCGTGCCAATCTGTCCACAACGCTAGCACAACAGATGCGCTGCTCAAGCCGGGAAGATACGCCTTGCCATCCGCCGATCCGCTCTCGCGCTTTCGCGACCGACTCAGCCTGCCGCTGATCGCGGCGCCGATGTTTCTCGTCTCCGGTGTCGAGCTGGTGGTAGCCGCCTGCCGCAACGGCGTGATCGGCGCGTTTCCGACAGTGAACTGCCGCAGTTCCGAACAGCTCGATGAATGGCTGACGGATATCGATAGCCGGCTGAAGGCGCATGCGGATGCCAGCGGCAAACCTGCCGCGCCGGTCTGCGCGAATTTGATCGTGCACCGCTCTAATGCGCGGCTGGAACAGGATCTGCAAGTGCTGCTGCGGCACCTCCCCGAAATGGTGATCACCTCGGTCGGCTCGCCGGCGCCGGTAATCAGGCCGCTGCGTGAGGCCGGCGCGCTGGTGTTTGCCGATGTCGCCTCCATCCGCCATGCTGAACGCGCGGTCGCTGCCGGCGCGGACGGATTGGTGCTGCTGACGGCCGGCGCCGGCGGGCAGACCGGCTGGCTCAATCCCTTCGTGTTCGTGCGCGCGGTGCGCGCCTTCTTCGATGGGCCGCTGGTGCTGGCAGGCGGCATCGCCGACGGCCACGCCCTGCGCGCCGCCGAGGCGCTCGGTTGCGACCTCGCCTATATGGGCACCAAGTTCATCGCCACCCGCGAGAGCATGGCGGATGAGCGATACAAGCAGATGCTGGTCAACAGCAGCGCCGACGACGTGCTGCTGACCACGGCGTTCACGGGATTGCAGACCAACATGCTGCGCCCGTCGATCGAGGCCGCGGGCCTCGATCCCGACAATCTGCCGCAACGTGGCGCGATCGATATCGCTGAGGATATCGACATCGGCGCGCGCGAAAATCGCCCGAAGCGCTGGAAGGACATCTGGAGCGCGGGGCATTCCGTGTCGGGCGTGGGCGAACTGCTCTCTGCTGACGAGATGATCGCGCGCACGCTCGCGGAGTATCGTGAAGCCTCAGCTCGCATACGACTGGGTTAGGGCGAGAGGCTCGCGCCTTTCACAGGATTCGTAGCCATTGCGGAACTCCGGCGATCAAGCGCGGCGCCAGGAGTAAATGCCAAGAGAAAACCGCCGCAGTGGCAAACTTCCGACACAAGATCACGGCGAAAACGGACGATCCGACATGACGCACGCGCGAAGGCGAGGCCGGTTCCGGTTTTGCTGTCGGGCGCATTTTTTCCAAAAGAGGTCTTCGTGTCGCACAAGCTCCTGCCGTCGGTCCTCCTCGCCTTAGCGCTGCTTTCACTTCCGGCCTTCGCTCAGCCCGCCGCTCCGCCGGCTTCCTCCGCCGCTGACAAGGCCGGCGCGCTGACGCCCGATCAGGCGAAGCAGGCGCTCGAAGCGCTTTCCGATGACAAGAAGCGCGCCGAGATGATCGAGACGCTGCGCGCAGTCGCCAATGCCCCGCAGCAGCCGCAAGCCGCAGCCGAAAACAAATCCGCCGTGCCGCTGGAGGCGGATAGCCTTGGCGCGCAACTCCTGCTGATGGTGTCCGAACAGGTTCGCGAGATCTCGCGGGAGGTCGCCGACATCGCGCGCACGCTGACGCACTATCGCGCGTTCTACTGGTGGTTCCTGCGCACCGCCCAGGATCCGTCAGCCTATCAACAGTTGCTCGATATCGCGTGGAAGCTGGCGCTGGTGTTCCTCTGCGCCTTCGCCGCCGAATGGCTGGCGTTCCGTCTGATCAAGCGGCCGGTGGCGCTCCTGGAAGCGCGGCTGCCGCAAGCGGCGCGCGCGCCGGCGCAGACGCTGGCGATCGCCGATCCGCCCTCGTCCGTGGCCGACGTCACGCCTGCGCCCGAGTTGCAGCGGCGGCGCCTCGGCCTGGCACGCGCCTGGCAGTCGCTGGTCAGGCTGCCCTTCGTGCTGGGACGTCTCGCGCTCGAACTGCTCCCGGTGCTCGTCTTTCTCGGCATCGCCACGATGCTGCTGGGCACGGAGATCGGCGATCTCCCGACGCCCCGCCTGGTGATCCTTGCGGTGGTCAACGCCTATGCGCTGTCGCGTGTGCTGATTTGCGTCGTGCGGGCGCTGGCCGGGCCGTTCGGCCTGTTTCGCGTTCGCGCCGAGACCGCGGCCTATATCGAGATCTGGGCACGGCGCATCGTCGCCGTCGGCGTCTCCGGCATCGCGTTCGCCAATGTGGCGCTGCTGCTGGGCCTGCACCGCTCCGGCTACGCCGCGCTGCTGCGCCTGGTGATGCTGGTCGTGCACCTCTTCATCGTCGTCATTATCCTGCAATGCCGGAAGCCGGTTGCCGACGCCATTCGTGCGCCGGCCGGTCGCGAGGGCGCCGCGGCGAGGGCGCGTAACCGCGTCGCCGGCCTGTGGCACTATCTTGCGATCGCGCTCGACCTCGCTTTGTGGGCGGTATGGGCGCTCAACATCCGCAACGGCTATGCGCTGCTGCTGCAGTATTTCGTCGGCACCATCGCCGTCGCCCTGGTCGTGCGGCTCGCCACCATGCTGGTGCTGAGCCTGATCGATCGCGGCTTCCGCATCAGCCCGGATCTGCTGCAGCGCTTCCCGGGCCTGGAGGCCCGCGCCAACCGCTATCTGCCGCTGCTCCGCAACATCATCTCGGCGGCGATCGCCTTCATCGGCCTTGTTGCGCTGCTGGAAGTCTGGGGCGTCGATGCCATCGTCTGGTTCTACGGTGGCCAGATCGGCAGCCGGTTGTTGTCGGCCGTGGTGACGATCGGCATCGCTGCGCTGGCTGCGGCGGCGATCTGGGAGATCAGCAACGCGCTGATGGATCGCCAGATCAGTGCGCTCTCGCGCGACGGCCACTATGTGCGCGCGGCGCGCCTGCGCACCTTCCAGCCGATGCTGCGAACGGCGCTGCTCGGCCTGATCATCACGGTGGTCGGCCTCACTGCGCTCAGCGAAATCGGGGTCAATGTCGCGCCATTGCTCGCCGGCGCCGGCATCGTCGGTATCGCCATCGGCTTCGGTTCGCAGAAACTGGTGCAGGACCTCATCACGGGGCTGTTCCTGCTGCTCGAGAACACCGTGCAGGTCGGCGACAATGTCACGCTCTCGGGCCTGTCGGGGGTGGTGGAGAACGTATCGATCCGCACCCTGCGCCTGCGCGCTGGCGACGGCTCGGTGCATATCGTGCCTTTCAGCGCAGTGACGACGATCACCAATTCGAGCCGCGGCGCCGGCAATGCGGCGGTCAGTGTCAACGTTTCCTACAAGGAAGACACCGACCGTGCCGGCGAGATCCTCAAGGATATCGTCGCCGAGATGCGCAACGAGCCCGAATACCGGCATTTGATCCGCGGCGATCTCGAATTGTGGGGCGTCGACAAGGTGGACGGCTCGATGGCCTCGATCGTCGGCCAGATTCGCTGCACCGACGCCGGCCGCTGGCCGGTGCAGCGCGAATTCAACCGCCGCATGAAGCGCCGCTTCCAGGAGCGCGGTATCGAAATTGCGCCCGGCGGCCAGACCATTCTGATGCAGGTGCCCGCGCCTGCCGAAATCGCCTCGGATGCGATGCCTCGGCGGGCGGCGGGATAGCTCGCGGCTGCTCTAGCGCACGATCCGTCCCAGAATTCGCGCGGCTTTGTCGATCTCCTTGTCGTTCCACGCAGCGAAGCCGAGGAACAGGCCGCGCTCTGCGGTCTTGTGGTACAGCATTCTCGTTAGCGCCCGGCTGACGACGCCTGCCTCGAGTAGCCGCGCTGATAGTTGCTGGTCGTTGATTTGAGGACGGCACCTTGCCAGCAACTGCATGCCTCCGGCCGGGGCCTCGACGGTGAGCCGGTCGCCGGCCTCAGCGGCGAGCGCCTGCAGCATGCGATTGCGCCGTCCCTTGTAGAGACGCGTCATCTTTCTGATATGTCCGAGATAGGAGCCCGCACTGATGAATTCGGCCAGCGCATCCTGAATCGTGATCGAGGTCAATAATCCCATGTGCCGTTGCGCGAGTTCAAAGATGTCGATCAGCGCTTCCGGCACGACGACGTATCCAGCGCGAATGTCCGCATAGGTCGCTTTCGAGAAGGTGCCGAGATAGAACACGCGTGGTGACGGTGCGAGCCCCTGCAGCGCGGCCACTGGGCGTGCCTCGTAATGGAATTCACCGTCATAGTCATCTTCGATGATGCAGGCGCCCGCGGCTTCGGCGAAGCGGAGAAGGTCGAGACGGCGGCCGATCGGCATCAGCCGTCCGGTCGGATATTGGTGCGACGGGGTGACGAAGATCAGCCGGGGCGCCTCCTTGCGTGGGGCAACGGTCATGCCCTGCGCGTCGAGTGGGATGGCCGAGACGATGGCGCCAGCGGCACTGAAGGCGACGTTGGCGCCGCCGTAGCCCGGACTTTCGACCCAGGCGTGATCACCCGGTTCGAGCAGCGCATTGGCGACCAGAGCCAAGCCGGCCTGCGCTGTGGGGACGAGCAGGATTTGCCTGGCCACGGCCTTGATCCCGCGATGAACCACGAGATGCCTGAGCAAGGCTTCCTGCAGCGGCGGATGGTTGATGGGGCGATCGCGGCGTGACGGTGCGTTCCGCGCCCCGCGCCGCAGGCAGCGGCTCCACTCGTCGTGCGGAAACTCGCGCTCATCAGCCAGCCCCGGCTGAAACGGCCGCGGCCGCTCCTTATGGATCGGCGGCCAGATCGACTGTTGAAGGCTGCTCGCCCAGGCCGACACGCTTATCCGCGCGCCTCCGCTGCGGCTGCTTCGCGATGACGGCTTGTTACGATCGAGCGACAGGCCTTCGGCGACGATCGGACGGCGTCCGGCAGACAGCGCGAGATAGCCTTCCGCGGCCAATTGCTCGATCGCGAACGAGACGGTGTTACGCGAAAGCGCGAGCGATTGCGCCAGCTGCCGGCTCGACGGCAGGCGCTGACCGGGCGCCAGCCGCCCGTCGGCGATGAGGCGCCGCAACTGGTCGGTGAGCTGGCGGGTCAGCGTCTCGCCGCCGTCGCGCGCCAGATGCAGCATGCCAGGCAGCAAGTCATCCATAACTGGCCCTAATAAATTGCCAAGACTGGTTCTTTCAGTAGAGCCAGTTGAAAGGCTAGGCAATACAGGTCGGCTGATGACGGGGCGTGTGCGAGATGGCCAGTGGACTTTCAACCCGCAACGCGGCGGTGCTGCTCGGCGGCGTCGTGCTGGCGTGGGGGACCAACTGGCCGGTGACGAAGCTGATCGTGCACGACGTGCCGCCGCTATGGGCGACGGCGATACGCTGCATGATCGCGGCGGCAACGCTGGCACCGATGTTGTGGGCGCAAGGGATGTTCATCGTGCCGAAGCGCGGCGACCTGCCGGTGGTGTTCTGCACCTCGATCCTGCATCTGGTGGCGTTTTCGGCGCTGGTCGCAGCCGGGCTGCAATTCGTGCCGGCGGGCAGGGCAATCGTGCTCGGCTACACGACGCCGATCTGGGTCGCGATCGGAGCAGCCATGTTGCTGTCGGAGGAGATCACGCGCCGCCGCGCGCTCGGGATCGTGTTCGGCCTGGCGGGGCTTGCCATCATCTTCAATCCGCAGACGCTGGACTGGAGCGATCGTCAGGCGTTGTTCGGCAGCGGCCTGATCCTGCTCGCGGCGTTCTGTTGGGCCGGCAATATCGTTTACGTCCGGGCGCACCGGTGGATCTCGACGCCCTTTCAGCTCGTGTTCTGGCAGGTGCTGCTGGCGGCAGCGCTGCTGTCGCTCATCGCATGGCTCGCCGAAGGTCCGCCGCATATCGCGTGGACGGGGCGTCTTGCCGCGCTGATGCTCTATAGCGGCATCGTCTGCACGGCATTCGCCAACTGGGCGATGACCATGGTGAACCGCAGCCTGCCGGCCGTCACCACCTCGCTGTGCCTGCTGGCGACGCCGCTGCTCGGCATCGTCAGCGCCACCGCGATCCTGCACGAACCGCTGGAACCCTCGCTGTTTCTGGCGATGGCGCTGATCATCGGCGGCATCGCGCTCGGCACCGTCGCCGGCGGCTCGCTTCGCGAAAAGACGGTCTAGTTCGCCACGAAATACCAACGCTCGCCATAGCGGACGAACTGGCTCGGCGGCTTGTGCTTGAACTCGAAGAAGTTCTTGGGATCACTGCCCGGCGGCACGTGCAGGAAGCCGGTGAAATAGTGCTTCAGCCCGCGCGAGGTCAGAAACAGCACATAGGTGCCTTGATCGGTCTCGTCGACAACGATGTCGTTGCCGACCGACACGCTGGGGCCGCGGTCGCCGAGCGCGATCAGGCTCTTGTCGTAGGAGACGTTGGGCTTCAGCTCGCCGGCTTCGACGCGGGCCACGATCCGCTCGCGGCTGTCGCGGTGCCAGTAGAAATTCTGCTGCAGCGCGATCTGGTGCAGCGGTGCATAGGCGAGAATGGCGAGCGTCAGCGCGCAGATCAGGAAGGGGAGGGCGAACTTCGCGCCGCCAGCTCGGATCTTCACGAGCAGCGTCGCCGACCACACGATGCAGCCGAAGAACAATAGCGCCAACAGCGGCACGATGACGAGCAGGACGAAGCCGGACGGCCAGTCCGCCATCGACAGTTCGAAGATCGCGATCACCAGCGTGAAGGTTGAAATCGCGATCGCCGCCACCAGCGCGGCGCGAACTGACGGTCCGGGCACGGCCGTCGTGGTCTGGGGTATCGCTTCAGCCATGCCGGGCCGTTCCGTTTCCGCTTACGGTCCAGCCCCGTGCCAGGGCGAGGCTTAACGCGCCGTTAACCATATCGGCCCCAACAATAGCCCCAGAGGACGGTCGGCCGCCACGGCCGGCCGGCCGGCAAATCGAAGGGGCACCGAAATGGATTTCGAACGGCATCTTGCTGAGAAGACCCTGGCCACCCTCGAGGAGCTCCGGTTGCGGGTGACTTTTGCGCTCGACCGGCATCCGCTGTGCCGTGGGATCGAGTTCGACATCGTCAAGATGCCGCGCAACCGCAAGGGCAACTGGACCGTCACCCTGCAGACGATCGCTCCCGACGCCCTGTGGGAGGCGTCCGATATCGTTGCCGATATCCAGGAGGCGTACGAATTGGCCGTTGCAGCCTGATTCGGGGCTGATTCTGGGCGATTTTCCCAGCTTTTCGATCACTTCGGCGTGCCCGCCGGCATCGTAAAGCCTCATTTGTCATCCAGTTTTTGGCAAAAGGGCCAAACGTCGGCGGGAATGGAGACCTTTTTGACCAAAACCATGACGATCGTCGCGCTGCTCTGTTTTCTCGTGGTCGGCGCCGCCGTCACTGCCATTGTTGGCCGCGACAGCGTACCTGCCGCCCGGTTCGAGCTGGCGTCGGCTTCCACCGTCCAGGCTCCGGTCTCGAACAAGGAGAGCAAGAAGGATCGCCTCGCGGTCATCACCTACGCTACCGCCGCGCTTGAACCTCAGCCGATGGATGCGGCGCTGAGCGAATCGCTGCGCCGGGCCTATGCCTCGACGTCGCCCGCCGATCTCGGCATGCCCAAGGAGATCGCGGCGCCCGCCGCTCCGTCCACGACACAGGCTCTCGCGCCGATCACCGTGCCTGCGCCCGCCAAGCCCAAGGCCGCCGAGCCCAAGACCAGTGAGCCCAAGACCACTGAGCCCAAGGCGGCCGCCAAGCCGCAGCCGCAGAAAAGCTACGCCCTGCTCAGCGACGTCCAGATCGCCGGCATCAAGGAGCGCCTGAAACTGTCCGCGTCGCAGGAGTCCTATTGGCCGCCGGTGGAGACCGCGCTGCGCGCCGTCGCCCGCAAGATTCATGCAGGCCGCCAGGCTAATCCGAACGCGACGGGCGTGCCGATCGATCCCGACTCCGCGGAAGTCCAGCAATTGAAATCGGCGGCGATGCCGCTGCTGTTCCAGTTGCGCGAAGACCAGAAGAGCGAAGTCCGCTCGCTGGCCCGCATCATCGGCCTGGAAAAAGTCGCCGCAATGATCTGAGCGGCGAGCGTAAGCGGCCGCTGGTTCCAGACGTCTTACCCACACACAACATCGTACAGGAACATCGTCCCTCCCCACGCGTTGCCCGCGAGGATGAGGGAGATTGATGATGCGTACAGCAACCGCCTATTTTGCCGGGGTAGGAACCGTGGTCGTGGCGGTCGCTGCTGGCCTTGGCGGCGGATATTTTGCCGCGAACATCGTCAGCCCGCCGACGCAGGCGGTTTCCAAGCTGGAACGCAGGATGTCGGCGGAGTCGATTCCCGTCGCCACGCAGCCGGCGGAGCCAGTGCCTCAGGCCGCGGCAACAGCCGCCGCCGCTGCGAATCCCGCTCCAGCCAATCCCGCTACCGTGCCGGCACAGCAGCAGGCGCAAACACAGCCGCAAACCGCCGCGGCGCCTGTCAACGCAGCACCGCCTGTCAACAACGCTCCCGCCGAAGAGAAGTCGGCCAACAACAACGTAGCGAGTAACAACGCGGCTCCGGTGCAGCCGGCAGAACCCGCGCCGCGCGCTACGAAGCCTGCCGAGCAGGCGAGCGAAAGGAGCACCGCGCCGCAGACGCAGGACGCGTTTGCCAAGGCGCGCGACGCCGACCTCAGGCGCGCTGCCGCCGAACAGCGGCGCGCCGAGCGTCGCCAGCGCTGGGCCGACAAGCGCCGGCTGCGCCAGCCGCGTGAGCAGGAATTGGATGCCGTCGAGGATCGGATCCGCGAAGAGACTGAGCCGCGGCGCATTCGGATCCGGGAAGAGCCCGGGCCGAGAGATCTGTTCGCCGAACCGGCGCGCGTCGAAGGTCCGCGGATCAGGCTGTTCGATCAGGATTGATCCGACCAGAGCAATCGCCGCAGCGTAGCCTTCGGTGTGCCGGACGCGATGCAGCGTGAAACGCTGCATCGCAGAGCCGGGGCCCAATCGTCGCGCGACATAGACCCCGCATCACACGCATCACATCAAACCAACAAGTACGTCCTAGCCGCCGCGCGATTCCACCACCTTGCGGCAGGCTTCCGAGAGGTTCGCCTTGTTCGCTTTCAGGCAGGCGTTCATCTGCGGCGGCTTGCCGATATGTTCGGCGCAGAATTTTCCGGCATCCGAGCGGCAGGCCATCTGCTCCTGCGGGGACGGTCCGGATTGCGCCTGGGCCAGCGAAGCGGCGGCGAGGGAGAAGATCAGCGTGGCAGCCGCGGCATGGATTGATTTCATCATGGATCACCTTTTGACGAGAATGGAGGGCTTTGAAAGCGCGCGAAAACTCGTCGAGGTTGCGTCGCCGGTCCATGCCATGTTCATGGGCGTCGGAAATCGCGCGCAAGCCGCCCGCGTCAGCCCGACACCATTTTCATGGGATGTTGCCGCGCGCTGCGATGGACCATGTACATCCTGCGTCGGCTGCGGTGAGCGATCGGCACACCGCGAAGGAGCTGCACGCCCAATTCGGGAGAGATTACACATGGTGAAGAAGACAGGTTGGCTGAGCGCTGGTCTGACGCTCGCGGCGTTCTCTGCGCTCGCTTCGTTCGCGCTGGGCGGCGCAAGTTCGGCCCAGGCCGCGGTGGTTTATTGCAAGACGGTCGGCGTGCCGAAGGGCTGCGTGGCGCGGCCGACGCCGGTCGCGAGAGCGGTGGTTGCCACACCGGTCGTCGGCGTCGGCGCTGTCGGCGTCGGTGCGCCTGGCGTCGGCGTCCGCCCCGGTACCCCGATGAACCGCGGCGGCCCGGTCAACCGCGTCGGCCGCCGCTGAGGCAAATACGCAAAGCTAACCGGCAGCGCCGTCGCTGTCGGGAAAGCGGTGGGGCAGTGTCAATCTCACGCGCGTACCTTGATCGGTCCCATGATCAGCCCCTTGGGCGCAGGAGCTCAGTTCCAGCTCCGCGCCACAGCGCGCAGCGCGGCTTCGCATGTTGCGCAGGCCGCGCGCCGCCTTTATGGCGCCTGCTGCTGCGCCATCCGACGTGATCTCAAAACCCTTGCCGTCATCCTCGACGGTGATGCAGCCGCGCTCGAGGCCATCGGTGCCGGCCAGCGTCTCGATCCTCACCGTGATACGCTTCGCATTGGCATGCTTGACCGCGTTGGTCACGGCCTCATCCAGCAGCCGCACGATCTGGATCACATGCCAGGGTCGCAGCTCGGGGTGAACCGGCAGGCCCTGCGGCGTGACCGCGCGCCAGTCCAGCGCGATGTCGTGCGGACGCAACTGCGCCATCGCGCGTTCGCGCCAGGAGCCCAGCGCCAGCATCAAATCGCCGCCGATGTCGTCCATGGAGTCGATGACGAGGCGCAGATCCTTCAGCGCCGCGCGCGCGGCATCGCCGATACCCGCGCTGCCGTTGCCGCGCTCGCTCAAGGCCACGATGCTGACGAGCTGGCCGCCGAGGCCGTCATGCAGGTCGCGCATCAGCCGCGTGCGCTCGCGCGCCAGTGCGGCGGCGCGGGCACGCTCCTCCTCGCGGGCGAAACTGACCTTCAGCTTTTCCTCTGCCTCGCGCACCTGGGTGACCAGGCGGCCGGCAAAGCCGTCGACCTGGTTCAGCGCCCGCGCAAACCGCCACGTCAATCCCGCGCCGATCGCGACCAGCATCGCCGAATAGGACAGGCGCGCGGTGAAGATTCGGTTCGGCGTCATCTGGAACACCGAGAGCAGATCCGCGATCCAGCAGGTCAGCATGATCGTGACCGCGCAGCCGAGCAGGAGGCTCGCGACGTTCGGCCGTCTCAACGCTGAGCGCGCCGTGACGATAGCCATGATCAGAAGCGAGATGCCGACCATCGGCACCGCGAGAATCAGGAACAGCGCGCGCACCATCGCCTGGTTGCCGAACAGGCCGGCAAGCGCCAGCAGCACGCCGGGAATGAAAAGGATCCAGCCATAGCGCTGCCATTTCCATCCCGAAAACAACAGCGCGAATGTCAGCACCAATGCGCTTTCGATCGGCGCGGAGGAAATCAGGATCACGTTGAGCTTGGAGAGCGGCGTTTCCCCGCCCATCGGTGTCTGCAGAAAGGCCTGTCCGACACCGACCGCCATCGCTGCCGCGAGCACGCCGTAGGCCGCCTCGTGGCGCCGCATCACCCACATGATGCCGAGGATGACCGCCAGGATCGCCTGCCAGGACGAGAACACCACCGGCAGTGTGACGAAGACCAAAGTCCTCAGATCATAGCTCGGGCGCAACAGTTCATCCGGGCCGACCCAGATGCGATCGAGGAAGCCCGTGATCGGGCCCCAGATGAACAGGCGGATCGAGATGGCGTTGTCGCCGTCGCGCAATACCGATGCCGGGATCACCGCGATCGCCGGCGTGTTGCGGTCGGGCCGGTTGGCCGTGGGATCGCGCCGGCTGTCGAGGATCACGACATCGTTGACGCTGACCTCGACGCCGTTGGTGAAGCGCGGCAGAAACACCGACCAGGGCTGCGCGGCCTCGCCGGACGGGCGGACGAATTGCGCGCTGAAGCGGGGCGGGTCGTTCATCGCGTCCCGGCGCGGCGAGAAATAGGGCAGCGTCACCGCCCGCTCGATGCCGGCCTGGCTGAGCTGAAACGCCGTCATCTGATACTGCGCGGGAGGCCCCGGCAGCGACTGCAGCAGCGCCACGACGCAGCCGCCAGCGATCACCGCCTGCAGCAGAAGGTATTGAATCAGACGAGACGATTGCAGCCGCCGCCGCTCGCGGCCGGGCAGCTCCGGTTGCGCGTCGTCGGCGTGATCGTTCACAGCTTGATCAAGCCCTGCTGGACCGCCTCGAACACCGCCTCGCCCCGGGTATGGACTTCGAGCTTGCGATAGATGTTCTTGATATGCCCGGGCACGGTCTGGCGCGACAGGCCGAGATGGCTGGCGATCTCGGCGTAGCTGAAACCCTTGGCGATGCCCCAGAGAATATCGATCTCGCGCGGCGTCAGCTTGGTGGTGTTGAGCGCGGGGCCGGGCGGCGGCTCGGGCGTGCTCTGGGTCCGCCGCACGATGAACCGCGCGATCGAGGCCGAGATCGGCGAATGCCCGGCGACGAGGTCGCGCACGGTGGCGGCGATATCGGTCGGGAATGCGTCCTTGAGCAGATAGCCTGTGGCGCCGACGGTGATCGCCGAAATCACGCTTTCCTCGTCGCCGAGGATCGAGATCACCATGATCTCGGTGTCGGGAAAGCGCCGCCGGGTTTCCCGGATCAGGTCGACGCCATGGCCGTCGGGCAATTGTAGGTCGGTCAGCAGCACTTTTGGTGCACCCTGTGCGAGACAGGCGCGCGCTTCGGCCAGCGTGCCCGCGGCCTTCACCTGATACCCGGCCTTGGTCAGGGCGTCCTGCAGCCGCCAAAGCGTCGGCGCGTCGTCCTCGAGCAGCACGACCGTGATGGCCTCGGCTTTCGCCCCCTCGCTCAATGAATTCATCTGAAAACTCCGGCCGCTGTCCCTGCAGCCCGGCCAAGTGTAACGCCGCCGCTGTTTTTTGCGACACCCATGTTCATGGGGCGGGGTTTTTACGAGATTCGGAGGGGCGCATCAGCCGAAATAGGCTTATACGGTTGCCTCGCAACGAGGTGACCAGATGTCGAATGCTTCCAAAGACGCGCCGGTGAACCAGCCTGCTTCCGGGGACGGCCGCCTTCCCGTCACATCGGATGATATCACGGCCGCGGCCGCTTCCATCGCCGGTTCCGTTATCGTCACCGAATGCGACCAGAGCCGGACTCTGAGCGAGATCTGCGGCTGCAACGTCTGGCTCAAATTCGAGAATCTGCAGTTCACCTCCACCTTCAAGGAGCGTGGTGCGCTCAACCGGCTGCAGGCGCTGTCGCCGGACGAGCGGCGGCGCGGCGTGATCGCGATGTCGGCCGGCAACCACGCGCAGGGCGTGGCCTATCATGCAAGTCGGCTCGGCATTCCCGCTAGCATCGTGATGCCGGTCGGCACGCCGATGGTGAAGATCGAGAACACCCGGCGGCACGGCGCGAACACGATCATTTCCGGCAGGACACTGGAGGAGGCCGGCGAATTCGCGCGCAAGCATGGCGAGGCGAATAACCTCATCATGATCCATCCTTACGACGATCCGCTGATCATTGCGGGGCAGGGCACCATCGCGCTCGAAATGCTCAAGGCTGTACCTGATCTCGATACGCTGGTGGTGCCGATTGGCGGCGGTGGGCTGATCTCCGGCATGGCGATCGCGGCCAAATCGTTGAAGCCGGACTTGCGCATCGTCGGCGTGCAGGCGCAGCTCTATCCGTCGATGTATAACGTGATCCGCGGCGAGCAACTGCCTATGCGTGGCGATACGCTCGCCGAAGGCATTGCGGTGAAGGTGCCGGGACGGATCACCACCGAAATCATCCGCGCTCTCGTCGATGACATCGTTCTCGTCACCGAAGACCAGATCGAACGCGCGGTGTCGATGCTGATCGCGATCGAAAAGACCGTGGTCGAGGGCGCCGGCGCTGTGGGCCTTGCCGCGGTGCTGGCCGCGCCGGAGCGCTTTGCGGGACGCAATGTCGGGCTGGTGCTGACCGGCGGCAACATCGATACGCGGCTGATCGCGTCCGTGCTGACCCGCGAACTCGCACGCGAGGGAAGGCTGACGCAGATCGCTATCGACATTGTTGACCGGCCCGGCCAGCTCGCCGCCGTCTCAGCATTACTGGCCGAAGCCGGCGCCAACATCATCGAGGTCTCGCACCAGCGCACGTTTTCCGATTTGCCGGCCAAGGGCACCTTGCTGGAGGTCGTGATCGAAACGCGAGATCGCGCGCATCTGGAGGACGTGATGAAGCGGCTCGGCGAGGCCGGGTTTGTCGCGTGGCTGCCGGGGCGGAGGTGAGTTGACCAACCCTTGCGCCAACGGCTACTGACATCCTGCTGGCAGGCGGACTGGGTGCACTCGGTGGCGGTTTGAGCAAAGCTGCATTCTTGCGATTGGGGCCCTGATCGCTTACGCGTGAGACGGGCCTTGAGTGGTCGCACAGCATCGCGAGAAGCACTGTGAACCGCTACACCTCCGGAGGGTTGAACAGAGTGCTGAATCAGCGCGGCGGCTTCAACGGAAGCTGGAGGACACCGGCGTCACATGCAAGACATGACGCGGAACGGAAAGTGCGGGGCGTGGAGCCAATGCCTCTCCCGCTGCGCGCTCTGGATCGCATTCCCGACTGGCTCAAAGGTACCGGGCTCGGAGGAGGTGTCGGCGCGGCAATTGCAGGTGGCACAGGTGGCGACTGTGAGTGCCGCCGTTAAGGCCTTGATCCGATTCCTTTGGGACCTGCTCTACTTCTTGACCGGAGAAGGCAGCTGGAGCCTGCGTCCTCGCGAAAGGGTGGTGATCGAGGCTGTGATCGATACCCTCCCCGAGCACGCCCAAGCGCTGTTGCGCTCTCAATTGAATGGGACCACGTTTGTCCAGCGGTCGCACAAGCAGATTAGCCGGCCGCGCTTCTACACGGCGCCTTATCTTCGAGACCGAAGAGCGATAGAAGGTGGAGAGTACTTCCATAAGGTCATCGACGTTCTAGTTGACGTGGACGGCGTGAACGAAGTTGCGCAAGTTGAATTCTTTCGGGGGCGCGTAGATAGCATTCAATTCAAACGACCTGCGACCTACTACGTCGGCAAGAGACTAAGGGNTGACGGGCACTCGACCCGGTAAGCCGACCCGTTCGCACGCTGCGGCCATTGANTCGGCGCGAGCACGGCGCGGAGCGCTGATCGAGCGAAATGTGCCCGGACTTGATCCGAGACATGTGCGCTATGGCGCCTGCCATTTAACCCGGCTCCATAGCGCGGCGACTACGCAGAAATCGATCCAGAGGTGGATAACCAGGGATATCAAGGGCGGGTTGGCCGTGGAGACAAGTTTCTTGATGGACAGTTCGAATGGATTGCCAGTCGCAGCAGATTGCATGAAATCGGTAATGTCTTCCTGTAGCTGCCGATTGATTTGCAGTCCTTGTTTCAGCAGTTTCCAATTTCCGAATGCGAATGCCAAAAAGCCAAGCGTCACGGCGGCGGCAATAATGGGCGACAGAGGCGATACGGTAAACCCATATCCCGCTGCAGCGAATGTCGCTGCAACATAGACCGTCCAGAGGCTGTTGATTGTTGTTGTCTGTTGAGTGAACAGAGTGACGGCGTGGTTAAGCTCAAACTTGTCCATTGTTGGCTGCCCCTGACTATCTTGAACAATCGCTGCCTCACCGAGCCGGTTCAATTCATCGAAAATGCATGGGCGGTAATGCTTGCGGCCCTGACGTCGCTGACCCTGATCGCAGCGGCCGCCACAGCAGACGCAATATTAGGTTAGCGCGCTCGACGTGTCCGTGTTCTAGTTCACTAGCCGCACCACGCCGGCCTCGCCGACATCATAGCCGCCGAGTTCACCGGCTCGGTCGCGAAAGCCCGTCTGCCGCATGAAGTCGAACAGCGCCTGCGGGCCCTTCATGAAATAATCGCGCTGCCGCATCACGAGGTCGAAGCGCTCCCAGGTGAGAGGGAGAAAATCGAGCCCGGCTGATTTCGCCACGCTTCGCGTCGCGATGCCGCAATCGATCCGTCCTGCGCGGATGGCCTGGGCTATGTCTGGTCCGGTCGGGAAGGCGGGTTTTGCCAGCTTCACATCGTCGAGCGCGAGACGTGCGCGCGCGAGTAGCGCGAGCAGCAGCAACTGCGCGCCGGCACCCGCTGGACGTTGCGCCATCCGCGCGCGCGATGCGGCGATCGAGGCGATGTCGCTCAAATCAAGCGGATTGCCTGCCGCAACCAGAATGCCCTGCTCGCGCCGCGCAAAGCCGAGCACGACGGCGTCGTGCAGTCCCGCCGCATCGGCGACCGCATCGAGGTTGGCTCGCTCGTCGTCGCCGTCCAGCCGATGCAAATGGATCGCCGCGATCATCACCTCGCCCCGCGTCAGCCGCCGCAGGCCTTCCTCGCTGCCCTCGGGCAGGCTGGCGAGGCCGGAATTGCTTTCGCGCAAGCTCCATTCCAGCAGCGGATCGTGACTGCCGCCGACGATCGGGGGCGCCGACACCTGCGCCAGGCCGGCCGGCGCGATCAGGCCGGCGGAAACCCAACGGTCCAGCGCGGCGCGTGAAAACAGCCAGCGCCCGGTCACCTTGCTGCAAGGCACCGCCCGGTCCGCCACCAGCTCGTAAAGCTTTCGTTCCGATAGCCGCAGATAGTCGGCAGCCTCGTCGGTTGTCAGGAGTTCCCGTATAGGCATAGATATGCATCTGGATGCAGCATTTCCGCAAATTGACCATGTCAGGACCGTCTGCGCAAGATGTCTGCCGAACGGAATTTCCCATGCCTAACGACGTATCAGCCCTTCAACTCGTGCTCTCCAGCGACCCCGCGCTGTTCGCCATCGTGCGGCTGTCGCTCTATGTCAGCCTGTCCGCGGTGGCGCTGGCGGCGCTGATCGGCATTCCCCTCGGCGCCTGGATTGCGCTGACGAATTTCCGCGGTCGCCAGGGCGTTATCGTCCTGCTCAACGCGTTAATGGGCCTGCCGCCGGTCGTCGTCGGGCTTGCGGTGTACCTCGCGCTGTCGCGCTCCGGGCCGCTGGGTTCGTTCGGCCTGTTGTTCACCCCGGGCGCCATGATCGTCGCGCAAACCGTGCTGGTGACGCCGATCATCGCCGCGCTGACGCGCCAGACCATCGAGGATCTCTGGATCGAATATCGCGATGAACTGACCGCGATGAATCTCGGCCCCGTCGGCCGCGTCGCGACGCTGATCTGGGATGCGCGCTTCAGTCTCGTCACCGCGCTGCTCGCCGGCTTCGGCCGCGCCGCTGCGGAGGTCGGCGCCATCATCATCGTTGGCGGCAACATCGAAGGCTTCACCCGCACGATGACGACGGCGATTGCGCTGGAAACGTCCAAGGGCGACCTGCCGCTCGCGGTTGGCCTCGGGCTCGTGCTGATTGGAATCGTGATCGCCGTCAACGCGCTGGCCTGGACCGCGCGCCGTGCCGGCGAGCGATTGGCGGGATGACCATGCGCGCGCCGTCGAGCGAACTGCCGATTGAATTCGATGGCGTCACGGTTGCGGCCGGCGGCGTCACCATCCTCGATAACATCGCGCTCACGCTGGCGCCTGGGGCGCCGACGGTGCTGATCGGCCCGAACGGTTCGGGTAAATCGACATTGCTACGCGTGGCGATGGGGCTGCTCGCGCCTTCGCGCGGATGCATTACCTGGGGCGGGCTGGAACATGTCCCGCCGCTCAAGCGCGCGATCGTGTTTCAGCGGCCGGCGATGCTTCGTCGCAGCGCCAGTGCCAACATCCGTTTTGCGTTGCGCGCCGCCGGCATCCCGCGTGCGGACCATGCGCGCCGCACCGCTGAACTGCTCGAACTGGTCGGCTTGCAGGGGCTCGCCGACCGCGCCGCGCGCCGACTCTCCGGCGGCGAGCAGCAGCGGCTGGCACTGGCGCGTGCGCTGGCACGCGATCCCGCAGTGCTGTTTCTGGACGAGCCGACCGCGAGCCTCGATCCGGTCGCGACCAAGGCGGTGGAAGACATCATCCGCACTGTAAGCGAACGCAACATCAAGGTCGTGATGGCGACCCATGATTTCGGCGAGGCGCGCCGGCTCGCCGGCGAGGTCGTCATGCTTCACCGCGGCCGCATCGTGGAAACCGGCGCCGCCGCGTCGTTCTTCGACGCGCCACGAACTCTCGAGGCGAGGGCGTTCCTCGCCGGTGAATTACTAATTTGAGGAGAAACGAATGAACATGCTTACCCGCCGCGTGCTGATCGCCGCCGCCGTCCTTGCATTCGTAAGTCCTGCCGTCGCGCAGGATAAATCGATCGTGGTCGCCTCGACCACCTCGACGCAGGATTCCGGCCTGTTCGGCCATATCCTGCCGATGTTCAAGGCCAAGACCGGAATCGACGTGAAGGTGGTGGCGCAGGGCACCGGTCAGGCGCTCGATACCGGCCGTCGCGGCGATGCCGACGTCGTGTTCGTCCACGCAAAGCCTGCGGAAGAAAAATTCGTCTCCGAAGGCTTTGGCGTCAAGCGCTACCCGGTGATGTACAACGACTTCATCCTGATCGGGCCGAAGAGCGATCCGGCCGGCATCAAGGGTTCGAAAGACATCGTCGCGGCGCTGTCCGCGATCAAGGCCAAGGGTTCCGATTTCATCTCGCGCGGCGACAAGTCCGGCACCCATCAGGCCGAGCTCAACCTCTGGAAAGTCGCCGGCGTCGATATCGCGAAAGACAAGGGCCCCTGGTACAAGGAGATCGGCCAGGGCATGGGCGCCGCACTCAACACCGCTTCTGCCTCCAACGCCTATGTGCTCGCTGACCGCGGCACCTGGCTGTCGTTCAAGAACCGCGGCGATCTCGTCATTGCCGTCGAAGGCGACAAGCGCCTGTTCAATCAGTACGGCGTCATGCTGGTCAGCCCGGAAAAGCATCCGAGCGTCAAGAAGGACCTCGGCCAGCAGCTGATCGACTGGCTGGTGTCATCCGAGGGCCAGAAGGCGATCGCCGATTACAAGATCAACGGCGAGCAGTTGTTCTATCCCAACGCCAGCGATTCCGGCGCGTGACGGGCGTGCGGATTTCTACGGTCCTTGCGGTTCTCGCGATCATGACGAAGCCGGCGATGGCGGAGCAAACGGTGCTGCTGCACGCCGCGGGCAGCCTGCGTGCAGCGCTGACTGAGGTCGCCAGAGATTTCGAGACGGCAGGCTTCGGCAAGGTACAGGCAAAATTCGGCGCATCCGGCTTGCTGAAGGACGAGATCGCGGTAGGTGCCAAGGCGGAGGTGTTTGCCTCCGCCAACATGGAGCATCCGCAGGCGCTCGCGCAGGACAAGCGCAGCGGCCCTGTCGTGCTGTTCGTGCGCAACCGGCTGTGTGCGCTGGCGCGGCCCGGCCTCGAGGTTACGCCGGCCACGCTGCTGGATCGCATGCTCGATCCGCAAGTGAAACTCGGCACCTCGACGCCGAAGGTCGATCCGTCAGGCGATTACGCCTGGGAGGTTTTTCGCAAGGCCGAGAAGATCAGCCCGGGCGCGTCGGCGACGCTGGAGAAGAAGGCGCTGCAACTCACCGGCGGCCCTGCGAGCCCGCCCGCGCCGCAGAGCCGCTCGGTCTATGGCGAACTGATCGCGCAAGGTGCCGCCGATATTTTCTTGACCTACTGCACCAATGCGCTGGCCGCGCAGCGCGAGAATCCGGCGCAGCAGATCCTGCAACTGCCCGATGCGCTCGCGGTCGGCGCCGATTACGGCCTGACCGTGCTGAACGGCGCTTCGATGCGGGGGTATCAGTTCGCGCTGTTCATTCTCTCGGCGGAAGGCCAGCGCACGCTCGCAAAGCACGGCTTTGCCGCGCCTGGCCTGCCGCAATAGGAGACCGCAATGCTTCGCTCCGTCCTCGCCGCTGCCGCGCTGATTTCCCTGCTCGAACCGGCCGCGGCCGATGACGGCTGCGCAAAATTCGCATGGTCCCTGGCCCGCGAGCGCGCAGCATTTGCAGCGGCGGATAAGCCCGCGACTGCCGCCGGCGAGACACTGTCGGCGCTGCCGGCCGCCGCGCTGGTGATCCGCCTGCAGCCGGGAGCACAAGCCACTTTCGTCATGCCGCCGGAGCGCAAGCCGCGAATCGAACAGTGGCACGGCGGCATGGTGCGCCTTCCTGCGCTGCCCAAGCCTGGCATCTATCAGATCACCCTGTCGGAGGATGCCTGGATCGACGTGATCCAGAATGGCCGCTATGCCCGTTCCGTCGGCAGCACCGGCCGCAGCGATTGTCCGGGCGTGCGCAAGAGCGTGCGGCTCGATCTCGACGCGAGCCCGGTCGTGCTGCAGGTGAGCGGCGTTGCGCCTGATACGATCGCCGTTACGTTTGCCGCGGTGGAATAGTTTTGCAGGCGGCGTCCGATTCATGCGCGCCGTCGCCGTCTGTTGGCTTGACCGTCGGGCTGCTGATCAGCCGATAGGTCGGCACCCACGCGCTGTCCCATGTTTCGAGCGTAGCCCCACAGGCGGTGCACTCAAAGCTGTCGATCTCGCGCGACGGTGCCATCGCCTCGGTTCGATGGTAGATCGCGCCACATCTGCATTGTCGCTGCTTTTCGCTCACGACGAATCATTACGCCGCGACTCATCACCAGACAACGCTACTCTCGTCGCAGGAACTTCGCGTTCATCTTCGTGAATATTTGTTCAAGCAGCGAGGCGCGGTCGTTATGTCGCACGCCGGAACGTCGGGCGCGCTGGCCGGTTAACCCGGACACGTTTACTGGAGTTCGATGATGAAGAAGCTAGCTATCGTATTCGCCGTTGGTGCTGCTGCGCTGATGGGTGGTTCCGCAGCCAACGCGGCTGACAATGCGGTGAAGGCAAAGGGCGCGACGAGTGCCGCCCGGACTTCAACCGATTTCAGCGCCCAGCACCGCCACTGGCGTCATCACCACCATCATCACTGGGGCCACCGTCACTACCGGCCTTATTATGGGAGCTATAACTACTACGCGCCGCGCGCGTACGGTTATTACGGCCCGCGCTACTATGGCCACCGCCACTACGGCGGTCCCGGCGTGACCTTCAGCTTCGGCAGCGGCTGGTAAAAGCAGGCTGACGAACAAAAAGCCCGCGAGCACCGCGGGCTTTTTTTCGTCTGAGGAACAGCGTTACAACCTCGATGACTTTCGGCCGGAAGATGCCGATGCGAGGCGCACGGCGGATTTCTTTCCGGATTTTCGTGCTGCCAGCAGCACGACGCGGGCCTTGGCCTTGCTCGCCGCCGCTCGGACGCGTCGGGCCACCGAGCTTGCCGCCACGCGCAGCTTCCTGACGGCCGCGCTCTTCTTGTCCTCGACCTCATCGGCTTCCGCCTTGCGCACCATCGCGCTGGCCGAAGGCGTCAGGTCGACATTGATGGTGGCGACCTGGTCTTGCCGCGACAGGCCGCCGACACCCTCGCATGGCGCCTTGTGCGGTAGATCGGTCGGCATGTAGACGGTGCTTTCCTCGTCGATCCAGGCTTCGGCCTTGTGACCGGTGATGATCTTGACGTAAGCGCGCGTTTCGTTCGGCAGCGTGCTGCGTCGCGACAGCCACTTCTCGATCCGGCCGCCGCCTGCATTATACGCTGCAGCCGCCAGGCCGAGATTGCCGAACTGATTATGCAGCTTGCGAAGAAATTTTGCCGACGCCGGGATCGCCTGCAGCGGATCGAACGGGTCCTGCAAGCCTACTTCGACCGCCGTCTGCGGCATGAACTGCGCGATACCCCGCGCGCCTGCGGAACTGACTTCCGTCGCTTTAAATCTGCTTTCCTGCCAGAGCAGGCGCACGAAAAATCCGATCGGAATATCGTTTTCCTCGGCGGCAGCCTTGACCGCTTCACAGATCACATCAGGTGCCGCGGAAGCGTCGCTGACCGAGGCGGCTGCATGAGCATCGGCATCTGCTGCGGTTGCCTTCTCGTGTGGCGCAGCAACGACGTCTGCTGCGTCCAGCTCTTGCGAGGTTTCGACCGATACGGTCACAGTTCCGGTTTGAGAAGGAGATGTCGCGGCAGGTTCCGATTGCGCCTGCGCGACGACGAAAGACGGTTCCGTCCATACTGATCTGATGTCGGAACTTTCAAAGTCCCCCGAGATCACAAACACAGCAATCACGGCGGCGAAAACATATCGCATCAATTCCCATCCATGGTGTGTGAAGGCGGTCGGTTAGAAGTTGGATGTGGAAATTTCGCGGATGAACTGCGGCAGAGCCGTGTTCTTCTCGCCCGTAATTCTACCGAGGGGAACTTTGGAACATGCGTGTGAGTGCACCGGCAGCCTATATCGCTCTTTACGCCGCGCTGTACGCGGCGTTCGGCGTGGCCTCACCGTTCTGGCCGAAATATTTCGAAACCAGAGCGCTCGCACCCGAGCAGATCGGACTGATCCTCGCGGCGGCGTTAGTGGTGCGTCTTGTCGCGGGACCACTCGTCGGAATGTTCGCCGACTTCCTGCAAGCGTTGCGCCTCGTGCTCGCATTCTGCGCGGCGCTGGCGGCCGCGGCAGCCGTGGCGTTGCTGCGGGCGGACGGCTTCTGGCTGTTGCTGCTTGTTGCGCTGGTTCAAGCCGCGGCACTGGCGCCCACGACGTCGATCGCCGATGCGCTGTCGGTCAATGCAGCGAGGCCCCGGATGGCGGGGAGGCCGTTCGAATACGGCTGGATTCGCGGCGCTGCATCCGCGGCCTTCGTCTGCGGCACGCTGATCATCGGACAGCTCATCACTTCCAGCGACCTCACGCGCGTGATCTGGCTGAACGCGGCCCTGCTGATCGCCGCAGCCGGCGCCACCGCGCTGGTGCCCGGGGTTTCCACTTCAGCATCGCCGCGTATCAGCGCGTCGAAGCTGGTGCCCGAAATCCGCGGGCTGCTCGGGATTGCGCGGATTCGAATCCTGATCCTCGTCTCGGCTCTGATCTATGGCAGCCACGCCATGCACGATGCCTTTGCGGTGATCCGGTGGAGCAGTGCCGGCATAGACACCGCGGTGATCAGCATCCTGTGGTCGGAAGCCGTCGCCGCGGAAGTCATCGTGTTCTTTCTGGTCGGCCCTTTATTGCTCAACCGGCTCGGCGCGCGTGGCGCTGCGGCGCTGGCGGCCACCGCCGGAATCATCCGCTGGTCGGTCGCGGGGACAACAACATCCATCGCGGCGCTCGCGGTGGTGCAGCCGCTGCACGGGTTGACGTTTGCCCTGCTGCATCTCGCCTGCATGCGGATAATGGCGGTTCTTGTTCCGATCCGTATGGCCGCAACCGCTCAAGCGGCCTACGCATTCGGTGCAGGCGCGGTGACGGCTGCGCTGACGCTGTTCTCGGGATTTTTCTACGCGAATTATGGGGGAGGGGCGTTCGTTGCGATGGCGGTTCTCTGCGCGCTCGCATTGCCGCTCGCCTGGTTTGGCTTTGGCGATGCGCAGGATACATCTGCCAGTGCGCGCTGAGTTGCGGTAGAATCCCTTTCATGAAAAGCGGTCGATCTTAAGGTTTGCCAATTGGTCTCGGAAAGTGATCTTGAGTCTGCGCTCGATGTCGTCAGGGCCGGCGCCGCCGGCCCTGCCGAGGGCATTTTTGGTCCGGCGTCGGTGACGTGGCGGATCGACCGGGAAGCCGTCATCTTTCTCGGCGCCGGACGTGCCTTGCTGCTTCAATTGGCGTATCCCTGGGTCGCCGCCGCCATCGCCGAGCACTCGCGCACCTTTGCCGATCCGATCGGCCGCTTTCATCGCACCTTCGAGGTGATGTTCACGATGGTGTTCGGTTCGCTCGACAGCGCAACCGCCGCCGCCCGGTGCCTGCACCGGCGGCACGCCGGCATCTCCGGCAATTTGCCCGAAGCGGCCGGCTGCTTTGCCAAGGGTTCGTCCTACAGCGCCAATGATATCGCCGCGTTGCGCTGGGTTCATGCCACCCTCGTCGAAACCGCCTTGATCGCCTACGACCTCGTCTTGCCTCCGCTCTCAACGGAAGAGCGCGAGCGATATTGGGTCGAAAGCCGGCTGTTCGGGTCATTGTTCGGGCTGAAGCCCGAGGACTTGCCGGCGGACTGGTCATCCTTCGCGGATTACACCGCCGCAATGGCGCAATCCGACACCCTGTCCGTCAGCCCCGCGGCGCGTGACGTCGCCCAGCAGATATTCGCCGGCGCGCGGCCCTGGCTGCGGCCGCCGCGATGGTATCTGGCCCTGACCGCGCAGATGTTGCCCGAACGGCTGCGCGCAGGCTTCGGCCTCGATCTCGACGAGCGCGACCGGCGCGCCGCGGATCGCGCGCTGAAGTGGATCCGCCGCGTATATCCCCATCTGCCGGCCCGCCTCCGCTACGCCGGTCCCTACCATGAAGCCCAGGCCCGGCTGCAAGGAAAGCCGCGGCTTGGCATCACAACCCAATGGCTTAATCGGGCGTGGACCGGACGACCGCGGCTGGGCGATCGTTGGGAGCGGTGAGATCAATGGGCATCGGCGTGTCATTGCAGTAAAAGGCCTCACTGCCGGCGATTCCTGAAAACCAAACTTGCAGAATGGGGCTTTTTGGACCGATGGACGAGGACGACGACCCGATCGAGGAGATTTCGCGGATCGAAGCGCGGCTCGAGGAGCTGGCCGAGACCGCCGAGCGGTGCCGCAAGATCACGGTGGTCTCGAAGTCGGCGATCGCCGCCGGGGCCGGATTGATGCTGGTCACGATGCTCGGCCTGCTCGGATCCAATCAGGTCGCCGCCATCGGCTCGATTGCGGCAGTGCTGGGCGGCATCGTGTCGCTCGGCTCCAACGCCAGCACCTTGCGCCAGACCATGGCCGCCATGAGCGACGCCGAGGCGCGTCGTTCGGACCTGATCGGCAGGATGGACCTTCGCGTGGTGGGTGACGAAGCGCGCCACACTTAATATTCGCAAGCGGTGCAAGATATTCGCAGGCGGTGCAAGCGAGGGCGTGACGTGTCAATTCAGTGGCGCTGCCGCCGCAATTTCCCGTTGCCGGCCGATGCCGCGTCATCTTGCCTCGGATCGACTTGGCGCGACGGCGCAGATCCTGCTTTGACAGCTTCGCGCCGACCTGATCCATTTCCAGTATCGAGCGTGGCGAAGCATCCAGCACCAGTTGAGGAGTAGGTCTCATGAAAGAACAGCAAATTCGAGACCTGATCGCAGACGTCAAGACCGGCCAGTTGTCGCGGCGGGCCTTTGTCCAGCAGATGATCGCCATTGGCCTTTCGGCGCCGATGGCCGGGATGATGCTGAGCCAGTCCGGGGTCGCGATGGCCCAGACCGCGCTTCCCTACAAGCCGACCAAGGCCGGCGGCGGCGGCGTGCTGAAGCTGATGTATTGGCAGGCCATAACTCTGCTCAACCCGCATTTCGCCGTCGGCACCAAGGATCAGGAGGGCTCCCGGATCTTTTACGAGCCGCTGGCGGGATGGGACGGCGACGGCAATCTCATGCCGGTCCTCGCTGCCGAGATTCCGAGCAAGGAGAATGACGGATTGGCCGAAGACGGCCGCTCGGTGATCTGGAAGCTGAAACGCGGCGTCAAATGGCATGACGGCATGCCGTTCACGGCCGACGATGTCGTCTTCAACTGGGAATACGCCAAGACACCGGAGACTGCGGCGGTCTCGATCGGCAGCTACAAGGACATCACGGCCGAGAAGGTCGACGACTTCACTGTCCGCCTCACCTTTGCCAAGCCGACGCCGTTCTGGGCCGATGCCTTTGTCGGCAATTACGGCATGATCATCCCGAAACACCTGTTACGTCGGCGGCAAATCGCGCGAGGCGCCGCACAATCTGAAGCCGGTCGGCACCGGTCCCTATCAGTTCGTGGATTTCAAGCCGGGCGACATGCTCCGCGCCAAGATCAATCCCAACTATCACATCGCCAACCGGCCGCATTTCGACGAGGTAGAGGTCAAGGGTGGCGGCGACGCGGTGTCGGCGGCGCGCGCGGTGCTGCAGACCGGTGAATATGATTATGCCTGGAACATGCAGGTCGAAGAGGAAATCCTGCAGAAGCTGGAGGCGGCCGGAAAGGGCAAGTTGAGCATCACGACGTCGGGCAATGTCGAATTCATGCAGCTCAACTCGACCGATCCTGCGGTCGAGGTCGACGGCGAGCGCGCCAGCATCAAGACCAAACATCCGCTGTTCAGCGATCCGGCCGTGCGGCAGGCCATCAATCTTTTGATCGATCGCGCGTCGATCGAGAAATTCATCTATGGCCGCACGGCGAAGGCCACCGCGAACTTCCTCAACAACCCGGAGCGCTTCCGGTCGAAGAACACCAAGTTCGAGTTCAACATCGAGAAGGCCAACCAGATCCTCGAGACCGCCGGCTGGAAAAAGGGCGGCGACGGCATCAGAGCCAAGGATGGCAAGCCGCTGAAGTTCGTCTTCCAGACCTCGATCAATGCGCCAAGGCAGAAGACCCAGGCCATCTTCAAGCAGGCGTGCCAGAAGTCGGGCATCGACGTCGAATTGAAGTCGGTGGTGGGATCGGTGTTCTTCTCCTCCGACACCGCCAATCCCGACACCTACACGCATTTCTATTGCGATGCGCAGATGTACAACACCACCATGCCGCAGGCCGATCCGCAGTTCTTCATGAACCAGTACACGTCATGGCAGGTGGCGAACAAGGACAACAAGTGGCAGGGGCGCAATGTCTCGCGCTGGCAAAGCAAGGAATATGACGAGATCTACAAGCAGGTCGAACAGGAGCTCGACGCGGTGAAGCGCGCGGCGCTGTTCGTCAAGCTCAACGACCTCGTCGTGACGGACAATTACATCCAGCCCATCGTCTCCCGCACCCGCGTCGCCGCGCTCGGCAGCAAGCTGACCGCGCATATCTCGGGCTGGGACGCCGATCTGTGGCAGCTTGGGAGCTGGTATCGGGAAACGTGAGGGCGAGGATGCCGTGACAGCAAGCGCCATTGGCCCGCGAACCGAAACTGCAAAGCAGCGTAGGATTGTGAGTATCAGTGGTAAAGCTGCGGAGCAGGCGCTCGTCTCCGAACCGCCTTGCTGTCTCCTTTGCGCAACATCCGATGTGTTCCTCGTCTGGGAACACCATTTGCGACTCCACACCCGAAGATATTCGGCCCAGTGTTCGAAGAACCGGGATGGCGGATCGAGCGTTTTTCATACTGATTCATTTGAGCCCGGTGGGCCGCAGCGCGAAAATGCCTGCGGTCTTTTCACTCCAGAATTCGTCAGCGCGGGAGCGCAACATGGAAGGCGCAAAGCCACCATGGCGCGTGGAGCGTCGCTGGATCATTGAAGGTCGCCGTCAGTGAACGTCGCGGTGCAAGGATAGCGCGTGATGCCGCGCCTCGCGCGAGGCTGGCCGCTCGGAAGGGTCGCGGCCAAGCTTGGGCTTCAAATCCGCGAGGTCGATGAAAGCGTCGGCCTGCCGCCGGAGCTCATCGGCAACCATCGGCGGATGGGTGGCAATGGTTGAGACGACGGTGACGCGAACGCCTCGACGTTGGATCGCCTCCACCAGTGGGCGGAAGTCGCCGTCACCTGAGAACAGAATCATGTGATCGATATGCTCGGCTAGCTCCATGGCATCAACAGCGAGTTTGATGTCCATGCTGCCCTTCGTCTTGCGATGGCCGCTGGTGTCGGTGAACTCCCTCATCGGCCTGGTGGCCACGGTATAGCCGTTATAGTCGAGCCAATCGATCAAGGGCCGGATCGACGAATATTCCTGATCCTCGATCACCGCAGTGTAGTAAAATGCGCGAACCAGCGTGCCGCGACTTTGGAATTCAGCGAGCAGTCGCTTGTAATCCACATCGAAGCCAAGCATCTTGCTGGTCGCATAGAGATTGGCACCATCGATAAGGAGTGCGATCTTGGTACAGCTGGATGACATTTGGGCAATGGTCCCCAAATCGGACAGCAAGACATTAGAGACATCAGTTACGTTATTTGTACAAGATCCAGGAAGCCATCAAGCGCCGCCATGTTCAGGTCGTCAAGGAAGAGCGCGGCAAAAAAGGCGTGTGTTTTGCGCCGCCACGAAAAGCGGGCTGGAGCGGCATCGAGAGTGGACTTGCCCATCGAACCATAGACTGCGGCAGGGTCTTGTTGTGGCGCAGAGAGACGCCCGCCAGGGACGAAGACCATCCGCTTGAGCTTGTTGATGGCGCGGACGACGAAGCCGAGTCCGAACGGAATGGTCTGGCGGAAGAAGGCGATCTTCTTGACATGACCCTCGACATGCCATTTGACCTGCGCACCGTGGCGGAACAAGATCACGTCACCGACGCCATAGCGCCGCGGCGGCATGCCCTCACTCTCGAGCACGATCGATCCGTCGAGGATCATGATGGTTTCGTCGACATCGTAGTACCAGTTGAACTTGCCCTCGGTGCAGGACCAGATCAGGGTCTTGGTCGTGCCGCATGCGCTGGTTGACAGCTCGCGTGAGCGGGCCTCCGGATTGCCCTCGAGGATCCAGGATGGCTCAATCGGCGATGGCTTGAGTTCTACGTTGCAATGGCCGGTTTCAATGAGCGTAAGCGACATCGATGACCTCAATCTATTGAACAAGTATAAACGGCTTCAAAGGCATCCCGGTGGCGATAGTTTCAGATTGCCAAGTCTTCCGGGGCGGATGCGATCAGATTATCCCAAAAAGAATGAAGAAGCCAATTTGCCGAAAATTGATTTGGGGTGCTCCGTTCAACGAGTCGTTCAACGCGGGTTACCTCTAACGGGGCACCTCGGGCTTGCGTCGAAACCCGAGATGAAGCTGGAATGCGAGTTGGGCGCATGGTCTCCTTCGTAACTTCGTCCTGAATTTCAGGCTACCGGAGCACCGTGTACGTCAGCCGACACTGCAGCGAGCGATCGGTCAATTGTTTGACATACATCAGATCGAACTTCGATCACGACGGGGCCGTTCGCCGACATTGCTTCCGCGACCACATCGGCGGCCTGCGCCGCGCTTGTGATCGTATAGCCCTGCGCGCCGAATGCGCGGGCAAGCGCCGCAAAGTCGGGGTTGGACAGGTCCGTACCCCAAGGACGTTTCGGAAATGCTCTCTCCTGATGTGTACGGATGGTGCCGTACGATTGGTTGTTGGAGATCACGATCGTTATATTGAGCCGGCGAGCAACGGCAGTTGCCAATTCATTCCCGGTCATCAGGAAGCCGCCGTCGCCGCAGAACGCGATCACCTGACGTTTCGGATAACGAAGGCCCGCGCTCAATGCAGAAGGAACGCCACTGCCCATTGCGCCGCAGGCGGAGCCGAGCAGTCGCGCCGATGGCCTGAAGCGGAAAATCCGATGTACCCACCCGGCAAAGTTGCCGGAGTCGGTCGTCACAACAGCATCTGCTCTGGAAAGCTTGGCGATGGCCGCAACCGCATGGCCCAGGACATCAGCGCTGGGGATGCGCCGCTCAGGCCATCCATGCACCGCGTCCCGGACTTTCGCCACGGCCTCGATCCACTCGTCGCGCTCGCGCATGACGATCGGTAACTCGAGCGAGGATCTTACGAAGGGATGCGCCGACGCCACGATGGGGAGATCCGTATGGAAGTGAGTCCCGATCGCATTCGGGTCGGGGTAGACGTGGATCAGGGGCTGAGACGTCGGCGATTTTCGCGGAAACCGAAATCCCAGCGAAGACAAGTCGCCGAGCCGAGTGCCAACGGCAACGATCAGATCCGCTCGCTCAAACAGCCCGACATGAGCTGGCGACAGGAAAAAGCCAAGGTGCCCGATCCAGAGTCGGTGATCGTTCGGATACTGATCCTGCATTTTGGTGGTGACTGCGACCGGCACATTCCAGTGTTCGCTTAGCGCGACCAGATCCTCGCGAAATTCAGCGGTGCGACACTCTCCTCCGACCAGCAGAATCGGCCTCTCCGCGTCGCTAAGCAGGGTGGCTGCCTGTTCCACGGCGGCTCGACTGGGCTCGGCTCGCGCTACGCCGTGAGCTCTGGCGGAGAGCAAACCGGCGTCCATCTCGAGAACGTCCGCAGGAAGCTCGATCACAACCGGGCCAGGCGTGCCGCTGAGCGCCACGGAGAAAGCACGCGCCATCATCTCGGGCACCTGAGCCGCTGTCTCGAGTCTGACGGACCATTTAGTGAGGCCATTGAACGCGCGCGCCGTGTCGATCTCCTGCACCGCGTCACGATTCAGGTTCGGCGTTTCGACCTGGCCGACCAGCAATACGAGGGGTATGGCCTCCTGGGAAGCTACATGGAGACCAATCGCTGCGTTGGATGCGCCCGGTCCGCGGCTTGCCATCACCACAGCCGCGCGGCCGGTGAGCTTGGCGTCGGCGACCGCGGCAAGACTGGCGCTTCCCTCGTGGCGGCAAGTCACGAGATCGATCTCGTCGCGTTCGTACAGGGCGTCAAGGAGCGCAAGAAAGCTTTCGCCGGGTACGCTGAATGCCCGGTCGACGCCATGCGCGATCAGAATATCCACAATTAGATCGGCAACCCGGAAAACCATGCCACACCGCCTCGGTTAGAAGACCACCACATCCTGATCGACCAGATCACGCATCGATCCGTCTCACGCCGCAAGCTTTACCGCGTGCGCAAAATCCCAATACAGCTTCCGCGCACGCGCATAGAACGGGCCGGGCGTGAGCTGACGGTCGTCGATCCGGATCACCGGCATGACCTTGGCGAAATTGCCGGTCGAAAAGATCTCGTCCGCGGCGAGGAAATCGGCATATCGCAGCGTGGTCTCTATCACGGTGACGCCTTCGCCGCGCAACAGTTCGATTACCCGCTGCCGGGTAATGCCGTTCAGGAAGGTGCCGTTCGGCGCCGGCGTGTAGACTGCGCCGTCTTTCGCCATGAACACGTTTGCATTGCCGAACTCCGCGACGTTGCCGAGCATGTCCAGCATCAGGCAGTTCTGGAAGCCGCGCGAGGCCGCCTCGATCAGCGCACGCGAACAGTTCGGGTAGAGACAGGAAGCCTTGACATCGACCGGTGCGCATTCGGCGGTTGGCCTGCGGAACGGCGACAGCGTGATCGCGACGCCGGCAGGCTTCGGGATCGGCGCTTCGTAGATACAAAGGCACCAGTCGGTCGTTTCCGGATCGTAGAGCACGCCGCCGCCGATGCCGTTCTGCGGCCAATACATCGGACGGACGTAGAGCTCGGCATTGGCCGGGAAGCGGGCGATGCCTTCGTGCGCCAGACCCAGCCAGGTGTCGAGATCCACGATCGGCTTGAGCCCGAATTTGACCGCGGATTCATTGACGCGGGCGCAATGGCGATCCAGGTCAGGCGTGACGCCTTCGAAGGCGCGTGCACCATCGAAGATGGTGGAGCCGAGCCAGAGCCCATGCGTGCGTGGGCCCATGATCGGCGCATTGCCCTCCAGCCACTGGCCTTTGAAGAACGTCCATGTCCGCGAATGGTTGACAGGCTTGCTGTTCGGAATCATGACGGTTCTCCATATAGGCGACTGAGTTAGGGTCCATAGATCACCAGCTCGGTATCCGACAGATCGGCAAGCCGGGGGCACTGCGGACCCTTGAAGTATTTGCGGCCGCGCAGCGCGCGATAGAAGCCGACCAGATCCTTCATGTGGTCATTGGCGTCGAGGGCTACCGAGATCCGGCCGCGCCGGAGCAGGAAGCGGCCGATAGCGCCGGCGCAGGCGACAAAGTCGGCTACATCGTGGCAATAGATCAACTGCATCGCCGGCAGGGCGATCCGGCGGACACGCATCGGCTGCAGGACGAAGGGTGAGCTATGGCCGTCGGCCGCGTGGCACGCCAGGCTGAGGCAGCCGTAGGCCGCGTGCCGTGCAAGCAGCGCGACGTCGGTCTTGGACAAGCCGTCGATCGCCAGCGCGTCCTGCTGCACGACTTCGACACGCATGCCCTTCGCCGGACGCGACAGCGCGGGAAGAGAGAAGAACAAGCCATCGCAATACGCGCGGAATCCCTGGGCTTCGATGGTCGGCCAGGTCCAGTAGGCCGGGCTGATGTTGACGTAAGTGACATGCTTGTGGCGCTGCGCGATCTTGGTCAGCATCGGCGCATAGTTGCGAAAGGCAGGTTCCACATACCAGCTGGAGACATTGCAGCGGATGCAGGTCCCGCCGCCGTGGTCACGCCCAGCGTAGATCAGCAGCAAAACACCAACGGGCGTTCCCTCATGGTCGAGCATGTAGCCAAAGCGCGGGAAACCTTCGGGCACCTCGCGCACGGAAGTGCGCCGGAGGCCCTCCATCCAGTAGTCGCGCGAGCGGCCCTCAAAGCCGCGTGTCAAGAGATCGGCGACGGCGGCAAGGTCGGCGCTTTCGATCTCGCGGCATCGGATCATGGTCCGAACTCCGTCATGCGATCCAATCCCGCTTCCTCGTCAACAGCTCGGCCGCGCGAGCCCCCTTCTTGCGCCTGCTCCCGTTACCCATGCTGCCCGAATGCCCGGTCTCCGCCGCGGTGCGAGTCCGGCCTCGTTCGATTCCTTCCGCCAAGAGGCGGCGGCCTTGAGCGCGTGGCTCGCTGCGACGCCATGTACAGCAACCAGTTGCGGTAGATGTGTCTGGCCGGCCGATGCCAGGCGTTTCTCAGGTCTCTCGCCAGGCGATCAGCCGGGAAATCGGCGAACAGCTCCGGACACCTGTCGGACAGGGCTTTTCGCCGATACGCGGTCAGCAGCTCTTCCGCATCCATGCCAAAATAGCCTCTCGGTATCGTCGGACAGACTTCGTTCTCGCCGCGGAGGAACCGGCCCATGTCCCTTCTGTATTCGCCCAGCAGGGTCTGGGTCTCGTATTCCGGATGGCCCTGGAAATGGACGAAAAGGCTCTTCTTCTGCTGCTTGACGAAACAGTCCACGCCAGACTGCGGCGACGTGGTGAGAACGGAGTATCCGCAGCCCGCGAGCTCTGCCTCCGTTACCTCGTTCCAGCGCGCGTGCGGTATTCTGAAGGTCGCCGGGACGTTATGCATCAAGGGATGCTTTGTTGTCTTCGTTTGAGTGAAGACACCGATGCATTTGGCAGGCAGCTTGTGGCGCTCCACGCCATCCAGGTGCAGGACGGCGCCATGGACGGCCAGACAGGAATACACCGATGACAGGGTATTCTCCCGGGCCCAGTCGACGAGCTGAACGAAGGAGTTCCAATATGGTTCTTCCGTCAGGTTGGCGGCTCTCGGCTCGGTGCCGGTCACGATCACGCCGTCCAGGCTTCCGTTCAGCAGATCGTCGGTGCTGCGGTAGTATCGACGCACGTAGTCGCACCCCCATTCCGAACGGGGCGTCGTCGCCATCGTGTAGAAGTGGAGTCTGACGACGAGCCTCTCGGCCGCCGCGCCGACCAGATCAAATACCTGGCGCTCGGTGGACATCAGGGCGGCGTCGGGCATGTTGTTGATCAGCCCGATGTCGAGGCACTCCACGCGGCTTCCCGGCGACGCCATCGCGGCGGTGCCTCCGTTCGGCGCTCTCGAGAAGAGGTGGTGTTCGTGTGAGTCTATGTCGATTAGCACAGGCATCGGAATGCCTTCATGGTTGAGTTGAATCAATCCGCAGCATCGAGCGCCTGATCGAGGTCGGCGATAATGTCGTCGACATGTTCGATTCCTACGCTCAGCCGGATCATCTCGGGCCGCACGCCGGCCTTTTCCTGCTCTTCGGGCGACATTTGCCGGTGCGTGGTCGATGCGGGGTGGCAGGCGAGCGATTTTGCGTCGCCAATGTTGACCAGCCGCTTGACCAGCTTCAGCGCGTCATAGAACCGCTTGCCGGCCTCGAACCCTCCGGCCACGCCGAAGGTCAGCAGCGAGCAAGCCCGGCCGCCCAGGTATTTCTGCGTCAGCGCGTAATAGGGGCTGTCCTGGAAGCCCGCATAGTTCACCCATCCGACGCGGCGGTCATTGCGCAAAAACCGCGCGACCTCCTCGGCATTCTCGACGTGGCGCTCGATCCGCACCGCCACGGTCTCGATGCCCTGGAGTAACAGGAAGGCGTTCATCGGCGCCAGAATGGAGCCAGTGTTCCTCATGGCGACAGCGCGGCAGCGCGCGATGTAGGCGGCGGCCCCGTAGCGTTCGGTGAAGACCAGCCCGTGATACGATTTCTCCGGCTCGTTCATCACAGCAAAGCGCCGGCCATGCTCGGCCCACGGGAATTTGCCGCCGTCGACAATGATTCCGCCAAGCGTGGTGCCGTGTCCGCCCATGAACTTCGTCAGCGACTCCACCACGACATCAGCGCCGTATTCGATCGGTCGGAGCAGGATCGGGGTAGGCACCGTGTTGTCGACGATCAGCGGCACGCCGTGCCGGTGGGCGACTTCGGCAATGGCTTCGATGTCGCAGATGTTTCCGGCCGGATTTCCGACGCTCTCGCAGAACACCGCCCTCGTGTCGTCGTCGATCAATTTTTCCACACTCGCCGGACGGTCGTCTTCCGAGAACCGGACCGTGATGCCCTGCTGCGGCAGGATGTGTGCGAACAGCGTGTACGTGGTGCCGTAAAGTTGCGGGACCGACACGATGTTGGTGCCCATCCCGGCAATGTTGGTCACCGCGTAGTTCACCGCGGCCTGGCCGCACGCCACGCTGAGCGCCTCGACGCCGCCTTCCATGGCGGCAACGCGCTTCTCCAGCACCGCGTTGGTCGGATTTCCGATCCTTGTGTAGCGGAAGCCATCCACCTCGAGGTTGAAGAGCGCGGCGCCATGGTCGGCGCTGTCGAAGGCATACGAGGCGGTCTGGTAGATCGGTACGGCGACGGCCTTGGTGGCCGGATCGACTTCGAAGCCGCCGTGGACGGCGAGGGTCTCTCGTTTCATCGAGGTGGCCCTTCCGGTTTTTCGGTCGCGGGCTACCTCGGGAGTTCGTTGGTGCATTGCAGTTCCTCGAACACTGAACTCGACTAGCGATCTATCCGCGGGAAGCCGAGCAGGTCCCGCACCGCGTTCGGCCATCTGGTGACGTTGCTGCCGTGGGTGTGGAACATCGCGACGGCGAGACGGTCCATTCCGAAGGCCACGCAGGCGGTATGGGCCGGCTCCCCGGAGGCATCCGTGATGCCCCAGGTGGTGCCGAAATGATCGCGGTGGTAATTGAAGCTCATGCAGGCTGTCGGTTGCTCCTCGGAGCGCAGAGGCACCAGCAGCTCGAACTTCAGCGCCTGCTGCTGCTGGCTCACCGCCATCATCCGTCCCACCCGGCCGAAGAACGGATCGCTGGCGTAATCGATCCTGAAGGTCAGCCCGAGATCGGTGGCGATCTCTTTTGCGAGCATCATCCAGCGCTCGCGGAATTGCGAAACGTGATCGGGGCTGCCGATGCAGACGTATTCGCGCATCCTGAAGGACTGCAGCCGGTCGAGGTGACGTGAAGGCTCGCGACGGAAGCAATCGGCGGCTACGTCGAAGCACCAGCCCTCCGCCGGCACCGGGCCGCGGCTCGCCGCTATCGGATAGACGGGATAGCAAGCGGCCGGCGACAGCACGAGGTCGGCCGGCGACAGCGACGAGGTCCAGTCTCCGCCGGCATCGAAGCGGTCGACTGCACGGTCAATCTCGCTCTCCGTGCCATGCAGGCCGCAGACGCAGCCCAGGAGGTTGGGGAAGCTCTTCAAATAGCCCGACCGCTCGAGCTGGCCGCGGTTCATGACGGGAGGGAAGCGCATCACCTCGGCGTCCGGTTCGCGATACCGCGTGATTAGCGCTGCAAGCCGCTCCACGATGTCTTCATAGAGCGCGGTGCGGCCATAGACCCCCGGAGAGCCCATCCGGTGGAATAATACATCGGTGAGATGGTCCAGCGGATCGGCGGGCTCCACCGATGCGGCAGCAAACATAGCCACGTTCATGTCAACACCCATTCGTTCGAGAATTCATCAGTCGCGCAGGGAGGCCGGCACCGCGCTCATCAGCGCGGCGGTACCCATGCTGGCGAGAATGCGGTCGTTGTTGATCATGATTGGAGCTGAGAGCACGTCGCGGAGATGACGGCCGATGCTGACATCGGTGTCGTTGCGGTAGCCGGACAGGCCGCAGGCACGCATCGCGTGCAGCACGGCCGTAACGGCGAGCTCGGAGGCCTCCACCTTCAGAAGATTGATCGACGATTGAAAATCGATGGACGATAGCGCCTGCGCGTCATGTTCGCGGGCCGCATAGGATTCGAGATTCGCGGCGATGATGGCGCGCAGTTTGGTCAGCGTCATCCTGGCCGAGGTAAAATGTGAGGCGGCGGGGGGCATGTTGCCGCCGGATGCGCGGGCAGCCTTGCGGACAAATAGCTGGGCGCGGTCCACGGCGGCGGCGGCAATTCCCGCCCAGACCGACGACCAGCACAGGTGGGCGACCGGCGTCATCGTCTGCGCATGGATCTTGTCGTAAGCCACGGGGAAGATCTGTTCCGCGGTGCCCTTGAAGTTCAGCTTGAACCCGGCGCTGCAGGTTCCGCGCATGCCGAGCGTCTCCCATGCGAGAGTGGGCTCCAGCGTATAGTCGTCCCGGGTGATGGCCAGCAGCACTTGATCGGATCCGGCGGCCTCATCCGAGCGGCGGGCGATGGTGACGATGCCATCTGCCTCGGCGCCGTAGGAAATCACCGTCGCGTCGCGAACCAGCGAGATCTCGGCGCCTTCGCGCTCCACCGCCGCTGAGCTGAAGCGGATGTTCCCGCCGTTCTGGCCTTCGGTGGTCGACGACGCGAGCAGCAGCTGTTCGGCGGCTACGCGGCACATCAGCCTTTCGTGCCAGCCGCTGCCCGCGCCGTGGCGAACCAGACACGCCACCTTGGTCTGATGCATTGCAAAAATCATCCCGGCCGATGCGCAGGCGCGGCCGAGCGCGTAACACATGTCGGTTACATCGGATATCGATGCACCGTCTCCGCCGAATTTGATCGGGATCTGAACGCCCAGAAGTCGCTGTTCTCGCGCTGCGTCGATGGCCTTCCGCGGGAAGCGCGCCTCGCGGTCCACCGCTTCGACCTCCGCCGCCGCGGCCTCCGCGACAGCCGCCGCCCGCTGCCGGAACGAGGCGCGGTCGGAATATGCCTGGAGTTCGTTGCCTTCGGAAGCGAAGTTGCGGAGCTGGACTTGTTGCACGTTCATGGCCAATGCCTCTCATTTGATAAATCGGGCGTCCCGCACCGCGTCGAAAATGAAATTAGCGCCAATCAGAGGGAGGCAATCTAGCCGACCGCGTCTGCGGAGTCGGCGGCGCAAAAGTGGATGTCGATGAGCAACGCGCTTCCGGGCGAGGTACCTCCGAAGTAGAGCTATTGACCTCGGTTGCAGTCAGCTATCGTTGCGTCGATTACGATCGTGCCGCTACGCAATGTGTGGGGGTGAAATGCAATACGTTAATCCCAGCGTCCGGGACCGTGTTCTCTTCGTCGTGAGAAGCGTTCTCGAGCAGAACGCGATTAAGGCGGATATTCACCCGGAGTCGCGGCTGGTAGATATCGGGCTGGACTCGATGGATATGGTTGCGCTGATGCTCAAGGTCGAAGCCGAGTTCGATCTCATCCTTCCTCAACCCGAGATCACGCCCGAGAATTTCCAGTCGGTGAGGACGCTGGAGGTGATGATCCTCAACCAGCTCGGACCCGGAACGGGATAAACGACTTGAACAGCAATGCTTCTTCGGCCGAGCGAAGCGGCATTCACATTGATCGCAAGTCGCGCCCGTTCCGGGGCGCTGCGTCACCCGCCGCGCCGACATCGATCAAACCCATCTGCGTGGTCAGGTTATGGAAGCAGCGGTGATCCAGCGGGCGACCGGAAGCAGCGCTCCGCAGCGCAGGCCTTCCACCGCCAAAACCTGGTTGAAGGCCATCGAACTGACCTCGAAGATCGAGGCCGAGCCGCATCGGCTGTTCGCCGACGTGGTGGAAGACTGGGCGCAGCGGCAGCCGATGCGCCCCGCGCTGCTCTCGGATGGACTGACCTTCTCCTACGGAGAACTTGCCGCCCGGATCAACCGATATGCGCGCTGGGCACTGGGCCTGGGCATTCGTGCCGGCTGCACCGTCTGCCTGCTGATGCCGAGCCGTCCGGACTACCTCGCCTGCTGGCTCGGCATCAGCAGTGTCGGCGGCACGGTGGCGCTGATCAACACCAGGCTGGTCGGACGGTCGCTTGCCCACTGCATCGACGTCGCATGCGCCGATCATGTCATCCTTGCCGCCGAGTGCGTGGATGCGTTGGAGACCGCACTTCCGCATCTGGACCGCGTGCCGCAAATCTGGAGTCTCGGTGCTGGCGGTGTCGGCGCCGATCTGGACGCGGCACTCGCCGCCCTGGATACAAGCCCGCTGTCCTCCACCGAGCGCGGCCACGTCACTATCGATCAACGCGCGCTCCTCATCTACACCTCCGGCACCACGGGACTGCCGAAGGCGGCGAACGTCAGTCATCGCCGCATTCTCTCCTGGGGCGGATGGTTTGCCGGGCTTGCGGACGCTTCTGTGGATGATCGCTTGTACGATTGCCTGCCGCTCCATCATTCCGTGGGCGGTGTCGTCGCGCCCTGCAGCATGCTTCACGCAGGCGGTTCGGTCGTGATCCCCGAGAAATTCTCCGTGACAAACTTCTGGGACGACATCGCGGGTTTCGACTGCACCGTCTTCCAATACATCGGCGAGCTCTGTCGCTATCTGCTGAAGGCGCCTGCGTCCGGGCTGGAAACAGCACACCGGCTGCGGCTGGCGGTCGGCAACGGATTGCGCGGCGATATCTGGGAGGCGTTCGCCGGACGGTTCGCGATTCCTCGTATCCTCGAATTCTACGCCGCGACGGAAGGCAATTTTTCGCTGTTCAACGTCGAGGGAAAACCCGGCGCGATCGGCCGGATCCCGCCGCTGCTGGCGCATCGCTTTCCCGCCGCGATCGTGAAGGTCGATGCCGACAGCGGCAGCCCGGTCCGCGGCGCGGATGGGCTCTGCATTGGCTGCGCCCATGGCGAGGTCGGCGAAGCGATCGGGCGCATCGGCACCGCCGATCGGGGCGGCAGTCCCTTCGAGGGGTATACCGATCCGGCCGAGACCGCGAAGAAGATCCTGCGCGACGTCTTTGCCGAAGGCGATGCCTGGCTCCGCACCGGCGATCTGATGATGCGCGACGAGCAGGGCTACTTTCACTTCGTCGACCGGGTAGGCGACACGTTCCGCTGGAAGGGCGAGAACGTCGCGACCGGCGAGGTGAACGACGCGATCAGGGACTGCCGCGGCGTTCTCGATGCCTCGACCTACGGGGTCGCTGTTCCCGGCGCCGACGGCCGTGCCGGCATGGCGGCTCTCGTCGTGGACCAGGACTTCGATTTCTGGACCTTCGCGGAACATTTGGCGCGTCGGCTCCCGGTCTATGCGCTTCCGATCTTCGTCAGGTTGTGCCGCTCGCTGGAGGCCACCGAGACCTTCAAGCAGAAGAAGCAGCAGCTGATCCGCGAGGGATTTGATCCCTTGGTCACGGGCGACCCGCTGTTCTTTCGCGATCCGGCGAGCGGCGACTTTCATCCGATCAGTTGCGCCGTCTATGCGAGCATCGTGGACGGCAGGTTCAGGTTCTAGGCAATCGGCTCGAAAGCCGCTTTTGAGAGGTGAGGTGTTCCATGTCAGTAAGGTCGAGGATTTTCGCGGCAATGCAGCAGATCGCCGAGGAACAGAAGGTCACGCTGCCGCCGCTCCAGGACGATTTATCGCTCCACGACACCGGGTTCGACTCGCTAGCATTCGCGATCCTCGTCGCGCGGCTGGAGGACGATCTCGGGATCGATCCGTTCACCATCGCGGAGGATGCGGCCTTCCCGTCGACGGTCGGCGAGTTCGTCAGGGTCTACGAGAATGTCCCCGCCTGAGGCCTTCGCACTGCGCGAATATCTCGGTCCGGAACTGAAGGGCCGCACGATTTCCGATGCCCGGTACAGCGTATCGTTGACCGACATTCTCAGGCACAGCTGCCTGATCGGCAGATCCCGCGAACTGTCCGGCCGATCCGTGCTGCTTGCGATGTCGGGGCAGCTGCAGTCCGCACTCGCCATGATCGAGCTCGACGGCGTTGCCCGCCGCATGCTGCTGTGCCCGCCCGACCTCGATCCTGACCACATCCAGGCCTTGCTTGAGGCTGCCGAGATCGATGCGATCGTTACCGATCGGCCGGATCGATACGATACCGGCATACATTTGGTCGCCGGCGTCGGCGTGACCGAGCGTAGGGCCATGGGATGGAGGACCGAACGCGCGACAGAGTGGCTGATGCTGACTTCGGGAACCGCAGGGCTGCCGAAGATCGTCGGACATACGCTCGATGGGCTGGCCGGCGCGATCGTTGCCGACGGACCTGCGCGCCATCCGAACGCGACCTGGGCGACGTTCTACGACATCCGCCGCTATGGCGGCCTGCAGATATTCCTGCGCGCCGTGATCGGCGGTGGATCGATGGTGCTGTCGGAGCCAGGCGAAGCCATTGCGGACCACGTGGCAAGGCTGCGCGCGGGCGGCGTCACTCACATCTCCGGCACGCCGTCGCACTGGCGCAAGCTCCTGATGAGCGGTGCGGCCGAAAACTTCTCGCCGCGCTATGTTCGCCTGTCCGGCGAAATCGCTGACCAGGCGGTACTCGACGCCCTGGCCCGGGCGTTTCCGCATGCGTCGATCGGCCATGCCTATGCTTCGACCGAGGCCGGCGTCGGTTTCGCGGTGGATGACGGGCGCGAGGGTTTTCCCGCCGACCTGGTCGGGCGCAATCGCGACGGCGTCGAGATGAAGGTCGTCGACGGTTCGCTCCGGATCCGCTCCCGCCGCGCGGCGCACGCCTATATCGGCGCTGCCGCGCCGCCGCTCGCCGATGCCGAGGGCTTCGTCGACACCGGCGACATGGTCGAGCTGCGCGGCGAGCGTTACTACTTCATCGGCCGGCGCGGCGGCATCATCAACATCGGCGGGCTGAAGGTTCATCCCGAGGAGATCGAGGCCGTGATCAACCGGCACGAGTCGGTGCGGATGTCGCGCGCGCGGTCGCGCAAGAGCCCGATTACCGGCGCCATCGTGGTCGCCGACATTGTCCTCGCCGACGGCATCGATGCGGATCGCCGGGAAACCATCCGCACGGAAATTCTCGCTCGGTGCAAGGATTCGCTGGCGGCATACAAGGTGCCTGCGGTGATCCGCTTCGTCGATCGGCTCGACGTCACGGCGGCGGGAAAGCTGGTGCGTACCGATGCGTAGTGTCCTTGTCACCGGCGGCAGCCGCGGCATCGGGCTTGCGATTGCGCGCAGGCTCGCCGCATCCGGCGACTACAACGTGATCGCGGTCGCGCGCCGCGAGAGCGAGGAACTGGGACGGGCGATCCGCGAAACGGGAACGGACCGGCTGCAGTTCAGGGCATTCGATCTCGGCATGACCGATGAGATTCCCGGCTTCGTGAAGGAGCTGCGCGATGCCTTCGGCGCGATCTATGGCCTCGTCAACAATGCCGGGATCGGCACCGAGGGGCTGCTCGCCAACATGCACAATTCGGAGATCGAGGCGTTGATCCGCCTGAACGTGCTGTCGCCGATCGTTCTGACCAAATACGTGGTGCGCCACATGATGGCCGACGGCGCCGGGCGCATCGTCAACATCTCCTCCATCATCGCCTCGACCGGCTACAACGGCCTGTCGGTCTATGCCGCGTCCAAGGCCGCGGCCGGAGGCTTTACCCGTTCGCTGGCCCGCGAAGTCGGCAAGCTCGGCATCACCGTGAACGCGATCGCGCCCGGCTTCGTCGACACCGAATTGACCAGGTCCCTGGACGACGACGGCCGCCGTCGCATCGCCGGCCGCAGCGCGCTGCGCCGTCTGCCTGAGGCCGGCGACATCGCTTCCATGGTCGAGTATCTCCTCGGCGAAGGCGGTCGGAACATCACCGGCACCGTTCTGACTGTCGACGCCGGCAACACCGCCTGATCGCGCGACGGCAGGCATGCACGCTCGCGGCGTACGGCATCTCATTCTCCTTTGAACGGAAGCTGGCAACTCGTGCAGCCTCCCGTGCAGCAAGGAATATGGGAGTTGGAAAACGACAGGTTGAATCGAATGCGTTCCTGATGCGTGGTTTCCCGCCGATCTACGGTGGTTACCGAAATCAGGCTCTCGATCTGGTTGGTAATCGCGTCGTCTGATGCTGAGAGCCTCTTCCTTGGATGTACCTCTTAAGAGTTTCCCAACAGCGGGCAAGCGAAGCGCATAAGGTGCGTGATGACGCATTGTAAAAGGTCATCTCACCGTGCGGCGGTGATGGCACGTGGGTCGCCCAATGAAGAACCGGTCATTCTCAAGCAAGGATGACGTAGCTTTCGCCTACGAGATCGCGGGCACATCACGCGTCGATTCGGACAGGACGCCATTTACCCAGAATACAACGATGCGCCTGCAGGCGGAGGGACGAGCGGCGTCTGTGTGACCGCTGCTTCCGGCTCCGACGACTGCACCTTCAAAGCTTGAAGAGGAATTGATTGATGATCTGGTCTTTTCGTTTAGCTCCGCGACTTTTTTTCGTGACATTGGTCTCGCTGCCCGTGATCATTCAGCCGTTTGCTGCAGACGCGCAGACGCCAAAGGCCCGGATGCAAGGCGATCGTTTGTTGGCTCGCACGCCGCCGCCACAAAAGCCGCAAGTGGCGATGAATGCCTGGACGGTCGGTATTGCAGGGGGCCTTCTCGAGGGCGCGCCAATCCGCCTGGCGGCGGAGATCGCCCGGGTTGCCGACGATGGACCCAATCTGCACGTTCTCCCGATCGTGACACGCGGCGCCACCGAAAACGTCAATTCACTGCTCTACTTGCGTGGGATCGACGCCGCGATCATCAATTCCGACGCGCTGGAGGAGTATAAAAGCCAGGTGCCGGATATTCAGCAACGGCTTGCCTACATCCTGAATCTCTTCCCGTCCGAGCTTCATATCTTCGTTCGTCCCGAGATTCAGAGTCTGAACGACCTTGCCGGCAAGAAAGTGAACTTCAATACCCAGGGTACAGCCGCGGCCTATTCGGGCCCACTGATCTTCAGCCGGCTCGGCCTCGAAGTGGAAAAGACGTTCATCCCGCATCAGGTCGCGCTCGAGCAGATGCGCAAGGGCGAGATGGCGGCGGTCGTCTTCATTACCTCGAAGCCGGTAGATGCTTTCGTGCGCGGCCGTTGGGAGCAGGGATTCAAGTTCTTGCCGATCCCCTATGACAGCAAGTTCGAGGACTATTATCTGCCCGCCGCGCTCGATACCGCGGACTATCCCAATCTGATCAAGCCGGGCGAACGTGTAACCACGATTGCCGTTCCGACCGCTCTTGTCGCCTTCAATTTTCCAGCCAGATCGAACCGCTTTCAGCGCATCGCGCGTTTTGTCGATCATTTGTTCTCGCGCATCGGCAAGCTGCAGGAGCCGGGCTTCGATCCGAAGTGGAAATCGATCAATCTCGCAGCGACGGTTCCTGGCCTCGTGCGCTTCCCCGCGGCGCAAGCGTGGCTCGAACGCCAGCAGCGCGCAACCCATGCATCGCAATGAGAGGCGCAGCTATCCTGATTGTCGTTGGAATTGCGCTCACCAGCGACATTGCCTGGGCGCAAGGAGCACAAGATCCGACCGCCCAGCGTCGCGACTGCAGCGCGATGGAGCGCGCCGACGGGCTGGAGTGCCCGGACAAGGCGTCGCCGACGGCCGCGCCGGTGCATCAGGGGGCCTCCAGGGGAGACAACTGGATCGTCAGCCAAACGACCTCGCCAGTCGACTATTCACCGGTCGCGACCGCCACGACCTTGTCGCAGGATGGTGCGGCCATGAAGCTTTCAATTCGCTGCCGAAAGGGGCGGACCGAAATGGTCGTTGCGGGACTCGGCATTTCGGGCCACGGGGGCGATTACGCGATTTCCTATCGTGTTAACGGCGGTCAGCAGGTGCAGAACGCCGCGGCGCGGCCGCCGTCCGGGGCGGGGATTGCGTTCGGGGGCGACATCATTGGCTTGCTGCAATCCCTTCCAGACGCTGGAAATCTCAGCGTCCACCTTGCACCTCGCACGGGCACCGCGCTGGATGGAACGTTTTCGCTCGGCGGGTGGGAAGCGGTGCGCGCGAAGCTGACTATTGCATGCAAATGGTCAGACCCGATCCCGAAGCCGAATAGATGATCTTGATGAAGTTAGTGCATAGGAGAGCCCGATGAACATGTTTCAACGCATTGCGAGTGTAACCACCATAGCAGCCGCAACAGTGCTGTTCGCTCCGCCATTCACCCCGTCATTCGCTGCGGCGGAGCAAGGCGGACGGTACTGGGTACCGACAACGACCTATCCCGCTGTGTACCAGCCGCCAATGACCTATCCCGCCAGATACCAGCCGCGCGTTGCGGAAAGAGCTGCCGCCCCGCGTAGAGCCACCAAACATAGTAAAGCCATCACACATGGAAGAGAACGATCCCTTCTCACCGCCAACGCTCGGCTTGCGCCCGACGCCAAGGCGCACCGTTTAGTTTTGCAGGTAAACACGAACGACCCCGCCGCGATGAACCTCACGCTCAACAACGCAACGAATGTTGCGCAGTACTATAAAGATCTCGGCGAAAAAGTGAAAATCGAGGTGGTCACGTTCGGACCGGGCCTGCATATGCTGCGCGACGACACGTCCCCGGTAAAGGCTCGCATCGAGGAGATGATGTTGAGTACGCCGGAGGTGTCGTTCAAGGCCTGCGGCAATACCCGGGAAAGGATGCACAAGGCCGAGAACAAGGACATCGCGATCCTCCCTCAGGCCGAGGTGGTGAAATCAGGCGTCGTGCGCGTGATGGAGTTGCAGGAGAAAGGGTGGTCGTACGTAAAGCCTTGAGCGAGCACGCCGGCTCGTAGCTCGGCCGACGCACGGTAGCGGGGAATGGAGACGGCCATGTCGGTTGACCGGCCATGGCCGGCCTCCAACCGCCCGCAATGCTCATCGATGGTGTTCTGCTTCGTCTATCGCTCCCGCAAAGACTCCTGCTTGTATCTTGCCAGCGGCGAGAGCAGGTAGCTCATCATGGTGCGCGAGCCTGTCTTGATCTCGACCGTCACGGCCATTCCCGGCCCAAGCTTGACGAGTTTCTCGTCGACCTGCATGGCCGCGCGGTCGAGCGAGACACGAGCGGCATACTCCAGCTCCTGACCTTTCGGCTCGCTGCTGTTCGTTGCCGCGCCGAGCGCGCGGTCATTCGAAGTGCCCAGCTGCCTGTCGCGGGTGATGGCGTCGGACGAAACGCTGAGCACTTCGCCATGAAGGAGCCCATAGCGCGTGAAGTTGAACGTATCGACCTTGATCTCCGCTTTTTGTCCCGGATGCACGAATCCGATGTCGCGGTTGGAGAGCATGGCCTCGATCTCGAGCTGGCTCTGGCTCGGAACCACCACGGCCAGCGCCTGGGCAGGCGTCACCACGCCGCCCACGGTGTGAACGGCGAGCTGTTGCACGACGCCATCGACGGGCGCGGCCAAACGCTGGAGCTTCGTGCGCCGTTCCGCCTTGATCACCTCCTGCGCAGCGCTCGCAGTTTTCTGCTCGGCTTTCGCGAGTGCGTCATAGGTCGCGCGCCGAAACTCCGCCGCGGTCTTCTCCCTCGTTTCCTTCAGCAGCGCCACGGCGGCATCGGCTTCGCGTAGCCGGCTCTGCTGCAGGACGAGGTCCTGCTGCAGGCCGACGAGTTCCTGGTATTCGGAGAGATAGACGACCTTGGAAGCCAGTGCCTTGTCGACGAGGTTCTTGCGGATGTCGACGCGCTCCTGCAGCACCGGTATCGTTGCCTGCAGCTTCGCGACGCTCGCCGAAGTGGTCGCCCGTTCTGCTTCCTTCTGGCCCTGCTGGCGTTCGATCTCGGCGAGCTTGGCGTTCTGCTCGGCGCGCTGGCTGATCAGGAACTGACGGTGCATCTCGACCTCCGCGGCGCTCGCGCTCTGCGGCGGCCGGAAGGCGGCAAGCGGATCCTCCGCCAGCGCGGCGCGCAGCCGGGCGACGTCGAGTTCGGCCGCGACGAGATCGCTCTTCTGGCGTTCGTTGTCGGCTTCCGTCATCGTCGGGTCGAGTTCGATAAGAACGTCGCCGGCTTTCACGGTCTGTCCGTCGCGGACGTGGATGGCGCGGACCACCCCCGTCTCGAACGGCTGGACCAGCTTGGTGCGTCCGCCCGGCACAATCTTGCCGGTCGCCGTGGCGACGATATCGACGCTGCCGAACGACGCCCACAACAGCGCGATGCAGAAGACCGCGATGATGCTGGCGCCGATCGAGCGCCCGATCGGCGACGGCGGCGTTTCAGTGATCTCGAGCGCCGCCGGCAGGAACGCGATTTCCTGCTCGCGGCGGCGAGCCGGAGCCGGGCGGTTCGGAAATGGGACGATGTTTCGGCTAGCGGACGTCATGGATACCGGCCTGCAGATAGTGGAGGTTTGCGTAACGCCCGTTCGAGCGGATCAGCTCATCATGGCTGCCGTCCTCGACGATGCGGCCATGCTCGAGCGTGATGATCCGGTTCGCATTGCGCACGGTCGAGAGCCGATGAGCGATAACGAACACTGTCCTTCCGGCGGCAATGCGCTTCATGTTCTGCTGGATGGCGCGCTCGCTTTCGTAATCGAGCGCGCTGGTCGCTTCGTCGAGGATCAGGATGCGCGGGTCGGTAATGAGTGCACGCGCAATGGCGACACGCTGGCGTTGCCCGCCGGACAGGCTGCTGCCGCGTTCGCCGACGACGGTGTCGTAGCCCTCGGGCAGTTCCAGGATGAAGTCGTGAGCGCCGGCGAGCGATGCTGCCTCGATGACACGCTCCATCGGCATGGCTGGATCGGCCAGCGCGATGTTCTCGCGTATCGAGCGATTGAACAGAACGTTCTCCTGGAGAACGACGCCAATCTGGCGCCGCAGCCAGGTCAGATCGACCATCGCGAGATCGACGCCGTCGACCAGCACGCGTCCGCTCTCCGGCACGTAGAGACGCTGGACCAGCTTGGTGATGGTGCTCTTGCCCGAGCCGGACGAGCCGACGATGCCGACGACCTGGCCAGGTTGGACGTTGAATGAGACGTTGTGCAGCACTTCGGGTCCGTCGATGCGGTAGCGGAACGTCGCATGCTCGAACGTCACCTGCCCGCGGATCGGCGGCAGTGCTGCCCGGCCCGGATTGAAGCTCGGTTCCGGGATGGTGTTGAGGATGTCACCGAGGCGATCGATCGACAGACGGGCCTGATGAAAATCCTGCCACATCTGCGCGAGCCGCAGCACCGGCATGCTCACGCGCCCGGCAAGCATGTTGAATGCGACCAGTTCGCCGACGGTGAGATCGCCACCGATCACAAGCCGGGCACCGAAGTAGAGGGTTGCCGCGACGACCAGCTTGTTGATCATCTGGACCGCCTGGCTTGCGGTGTTGTTCAGGCTCAACACGCGGAAGCTCGCGCCGACATAGCCGGCGAGCTGCTCCTCCCACCGGCGCTGCATCTGCGGCTCGACCGCCATGGCCTTCAGCGTCTCGACGCCGGTGACGCTCTCGACCAGGAAGGCCTGGTTTTCGGAGCCCCGGTTGAATTTCTCATCGAGGCGCCGACGGAACAGCGGCGCGGCGCCCGCGGAAATGCCGATGTAGAACGGGAATGAGGCCAGAACGATCAGCGTCAACGTCGTCGAGTAGTAGAACATTACGGCTACGAAGACGACGGTGAACAACAGGTCGATCACGAGCGTAAGCGCCGAGCTCGTCAGGAACTGGCGGATATTCTCCAGCTCGCGGACGCGGGCGACGGAATCGCCGACCCGGCGGGCCTGGAAATAGGCGATCGGCAGCGCCATCAAGTGGCGAAACAGCCGGGCGCCGAGCTCGACATCGATGCGGTTCGTGGTGTGCGCGAACAGATAGACGCGCAGCGTATCGAGAACGGCCTCGAACACGGTCAGGGCTACGAGGCCTATGATCAGAACGTCGAGCGTACTCATGCTTCGATGCACGAGCACCTTGTCGATGACCACCTGGAAAAACAGCGGAGAGATCAGCGCGAAGATCTGAAGGAAGAACGAGGCGACCAGAACTTCACTGAGAAGACGGCGATATTTGTGGATCGCGCCGACAAACCAGCCGATATCGAAGCGGCGGGAGAGGTCGCTCAGCGAGGCGCGCCGCGCCATCAGGATGATGTCGCCGTCCCAGATCGCCTCGAGCTCGGCCTGCGTCATTGCCTCGGGCTGGGGAGACAATGGGCGTTGAACCAGAATCTTGTCGTCGTCGACCTTGCCCAGGATCAGGAAGCCGCCGTCGCGCAGCAGGGCGATGCCGGGCAGCGGGGTGACCGCAAGCCTGTTCCAGCTCGTCTTCTGTGCCCGGGCCTTCAGCCCGAATTCCTTGGCGCATCGCAGGATTTCGGTAACACCGAGCTTCGCCGCGCCCATGCGATGCCGGATCTGTTCAGGATCGGCTGCAATGCCATGGCATCGTAACAGGATTGCCACTGCCACGAGCCCGGACTCGTCCTCGATCTGAGGCACGATGCTCGCAGCCTCGAAATCGGATCTGGTCGCCTGGAGAGTAGTATCGCTTCGTTCGCCGAAGCACGCACGCATCAATGAATCGCGGGCCCGCATCACGGTATCGCGAGCGCGCGTTACGGGATCGACGGCGCGGCGCGCCAGACCACGCACGGTGACACTCATGTCAGCGAAGGCATGGAGCACCTGATCGATGACGTTCTGCGATCCCGTCAGGATCAAACGGCCGTCCCAGATTTCCTCGAATTCAGCGCGCGTCATCAGCTCCGGGCGCGTTGCTGTCGGATGCAGCACGAGCGCGCCGTTGTCGTCGACCTTGCCGAGCAGCAGAAACCCGCCATCGCGCAGCGATGCGATTCCAGGCAGCTGGAGGCTCGCAAGTCGTGTCCAGCGAGTTGTTCGTGAACGGACCTTGACTCCAAACTCGCGCGCGCAACGAACCAACGCGCGGATACCTATCGTGCTGCTGCCACAGCTATCGCGGAGCTGGTCCGGCTCGGCGTGGACGCCATGAAAGCGCAGGAACAGAGCCAAGGCTCGAAGCCCGTGGTCTGCGGCGTGGGCATTCCCGTTCTGCATCGCCATAATGTTTCAACTCAACCCTTCGCGGCTACCGGCCGCGTTTGATGTTCCTTTTCTGCATTCCCAAACTTTGATGATCCCGCATCCAGGCGCTGATGCGCCTGGATGCGGAAGCACGATCAATGTTGCGGTCTGGTCAGGAACGATGTCTGACCCGCAGTAGCTCCGTTCGACAGGGGTGCCGCGATCTGACCGGAATCGCCCCGACCCGTGCTGCCGGCCAGATACTGGTTCAGCAACGCATAGCTCTGGCTTGCCAGGCTCGCGGTGGATGTGCCCGTTGAGCGCGTGTCACTCGTCGCGGTAATCGCCTGCGGCGTCGAGGTAGCAACGCCGCCCCCGATGACGCCCCTGAGTTGGCTCATCAGAGCTGGCGCGGCGTTCGCCACGGCATTACTGGCCTGATCCTGATTCTGGCTCAGCCAGTTCAGGGCCCGGTCCACCTGCGAGGTCGCGGTCGCGCTTGCGGTCGGCGTTGGCGTAGATTCAAGACTCCTGCGAGCGTACGAATTCAGGACCGACCCGGCATCGACCTGGGCAGCCGTCAAGGTGATGTTATTCCCCGTGGACGTCCGACTACCGAGATTGCTGGTGATCGTCTCGTACGTCGGCAGACCGGTGACGCGTACGCTCATGCGGTCATTGGTATCGGTCGTTGAGACGTTGCCCCCCAAGCTGACCAACCCGCCTCTGCCCGTCGCCGACAGCGTGGGACCCGCTACGCTGAGCACGGGCGTGGTCACGGATGGCCTGAGGTTGGTTGGCGTCGTTGGCGTCGTTGGTGCGGTTGGGGTCGTCGGCGTGGTTGTCCTCGGGGGGGTGACCGGCGAGGGAGACGTGATCGGCGACGTCGGCGTGGTTGGCGACGTAGGTGTGGTCGGCTGCGCCGGTATGATGGGCCCGGTCGCCCCGGTCGTGATCGTCAAATTTCGGTAATTGGCGGCAACAGTCTGGTTTGCATCGGACTCCCGATAGAGTCCTTGCGACCAATAGGTGCGAGTCCCATAGCCCAAGGGGCCATTATAATCCACGACCTGCTTGCCATTTACGTAAACGTCCAGATACCCGCTGCTGGTGTTGTTGAAGCTGCCCTGGAGCTGGATATTATAATACTGGCCACGCTGAATTGGATTGGGATCGGTCCAGAGCGTAATCGTCTTGACGTTTCCCGCAGCATTGCTGGCGTTCTGGCCCGTGGGGCAATATCTCGCGACAACTTGCAGATGCTCGCCAGCGAGTTGGATTGCGAGGGGAGGCGAGGTAGCCGAACCATTCACGGAGTCATCATTGTGCATTTCGCCAGTAACAAACCACGATGACGTGTTTGCGNTGGCGACGTGGGCGTGGTCGGCGTCGGTGCTGTGGGAGCCGCTGCCGCCCCGGTCGTGATCGTCAAATTTCGGTAAGAGGCGGCAACAGTCTGGTTTGCATCGGACTCCCGATAGAGTCCTTCCGCCCAATAGGTGCGCGTCCCATAGCCCAAGGGGCCATTATAGTCCACGACCTGCTTGCCATTTATATAAACGTCCAGATACCCGCTGCTGGTGTTGTTGAAGCTGCCCTGGATATCGATATCATAATACTGGCCACGCTGAATTGGATTGGGGTCAGTCCAGAGCACCATCGTCTTGACGTTTCCCGCAGCATTACTGGCGTTCTGACCCGTGGGGCAATATCTCGCGACAACTTGCAGATGCTCGCCGGCGAGCTGGATTGCGAGGGGAGGCGAGGTAGCCGAACCATTCACTGAGTCATCATTGTGCATTTCGCCAGTAACAAACCACGATGACGTGTTTGCG
>NZ_LLYB01000125.1:197379-224085 GCF_001440475.1 Bradyrhizobium lablabi
TAGGAGACGCCACCGATCTGCAGGTTGGACTGCGGCGTAGCCGTAAACGACGTGATTGTGCCGTCAGTAGTAGCCATTTCGGTACTCCATCGAGTTACAAGTGTTAGGGAATTCCACTGCCGCGCANCCTCAAAGGCGCACGACATACCGCATGCTCGCAGCAACTGGCATCGCGAACACATTTCAACGCATCGNTCTCAAGGGCGCACGGCATACCGCATGCTCGCAGCAACTGGCATCGCGAACACATTTCAACGCATCGNCAGCCTCGGACCGCGAGCGGATTTCAAAGCAGTGGGATTTCGCCCCCCCGACTGCTGGTNCGCGGGTTAATAAGCAAAAATGGCGAAAGAACTTTCAAAGTATGATTTATACGAATGTATGTAGCCCCAATACGCGCCCAAAACTTTCCCATATGGGGTCGATTCAAGGCACAGACGCGACCTTCTCATCAGAGCCGGAACAAACGCGCGCGAGTGTCAATTGACGCGTGGTGCGAGGGCTTCGTTCACGCTTGGTCGGCACCGTGAATTGAAAGTCTGGTTTGCGCACTCGGATGCAAGTGTCGCGCTGTTGATCGTAGGCGAAGTCTTCGTGCGAGGCCGCGCCTCCACAGTGACGCTCGCCGCGACAACGCTCGTCAAACTCTCGGGGTAGGAGCAGACACAATGCGATCATCATCGGTACTTCACTGCGCGTGAAAGCCAGTGCAGCCGTTTGACGATTTGCCGTTCTTCCAGGAGCCGATGCTTGTAGCTCAGCGACAATATGCTGACTTGGGCGGACCCTATTTCCAAAGTGGTACTGCTTAGTTTCTGCGCGGTATGCAGCATCAGGGCTGTTGTGAGCTCGGGCGTAGGGCGTAACCTGCATAANTGCGGGTTAATAAGTAAAAATGGCGAAAAAACTTTCAAAGTATGATTTATCCGCATGTATCTAGCCCAATACGCGCCCAAAACTTTCCCATATCGGGTCGATTCAAGGCAGAGGCGCGACTTTTTCATCAGATTGCTTGTCGTCAGCGTTGCAAGGGATCGAAAGTGGCGGAGCCAGCCAGAACAAACGTACGCGAGCGTCAATTGACGCGTGGTGCGAGGGCCGCTTCGTTCACGCTTAGTCGGTGCCATGAATTGAAAGTCTTCGCGCGAGGCAGCGCCTTCACGTGACACTCGCCACGCCGCCGACGCTCACGAACGGACGAACAATAGACGACATCACCGGTACTTCACTGCGCGTGAAAGTCAGTGAAGTCAGTGTTTGACGATTTGCCGTTTTTCCAGGAGCCGACGCTTGTAGCTCAGCGGCGACATGCTGACTTGGGCGGCCCTATTTCCAAAGTGGTGGTGCTAGTTTCTGCGCGGAATGCAGCATCAGGGCTGTTGTGAGCTCGGGCGTAGGGCGTAACCTGCATAANATTCTTCGGCCATTAGCTGCACTCTCCCGTATGGCGCGGATCCCCATGTCGGGACACGCAGCCCGGCATACGCGGAAGGCGGCGGCGTGAGTGTTCGTACCTTCGCCACGAACGTTTCGGAGGATGGCGCCGCACCCGGGCGCGCCAGCGCCCCGGGTGCGGCAGTAGTGGATCAGTGTGGTCTGGTCAGGATGGCTTGTTGCGCCCAACCGGCCGCTTGCGATACGGCTGACACGATCTGCCCGGAGTCGACCCGGCCGGTGTTACCGGCCAGATACTGGCTCAGCAGTGCGAAGCTCTGACTCGCTTGCGACGCCGTGCTCGCGCCTGCCGAATCCGTCGCGAACGCCTGCTGCCGCCCGGTTGCCAGCGTGCTGGCGAACGACTCGACGTGCTGCTGCAGCCGCTCGAAGCCCTGGTTCGCCAGGAACCCCGCACTCGTGGCGCTTGCCAGCGCCTGATCCGCTCCGCTGATCGGCCGCTGCGCGGTGGGCGCTGCGGTGCCGGTGACCGGCTCGACGTGCTGCTGCCGCGCCAGACGATCGCCCAGCCAGCCCGCACTCGTCGAGGTCGAGGACACAGGGCTGGTCGCGGTGGTGGTCTGCGGCGACGTCGTGGTCGTCGCAGTCGTGGTCGTCGTAGCCGTAGGCCGCGGATCCGTCACGATGATGGTCTGCGGCGCGGCCGTCGCCACGGCGCCGGTGACCGGGTCCGTCGCGCTTGCGGTCAGCGTGAGCTCCGCGACGGGATGACCTCCGCCCTTGTAGTTCGATGTCAGCGTCAGTCCGCTGTTGACCTGCGCGGCCGTCAAGGTGATGTCCCTTCCCCTGAACGTTTGGCCGTCGAGCGCGCTGGTGATCGACTCGTACTTCGGCAACCCCGTGATGTGCACAGTCACGCGGTCGTTAGAATCGGTCGTTGTCACCGTGGTCCCCAGCTTGACCGTACCGCCTCTGCCGTACACCTTGAGCGAATCGTCTGCGACGGAGAGGACCGGCTTCGTGACGGATGACGTAGGGGTGGTAGGAGTGGTTGGCGTGGTTGGAGACGTCGGCGTCGTCGGGGTCGCATCAATCTGAAGACCGGTAAACGTCTTCACCGCGNGTTCTTCGGCCACTAGCTGCACTCTCCCATATGGCGAGGATCCCCATGTCGGGACACGCAGCCCGGCATACGCGGAAGGCAGCGGCGTGAGTGTTCGTACCTTCGCCACGAACGTTTCGGACGCGCGGCTATTCGCGCCAACAGCCTCTGTATGGGTATGGACGGCCGCATGCGCGATCCTTATCGCGTTACGAATGTACCCGGGATTCACCCCATATCTTGCCAATGACAGCTTTCAATACCTGAGCGTGGCGCAGAACGCCCTGCAGGGACATTTCGGCTTCTCGTCCATCGTCCACTTTGATGCCGAGCGCTCGCTCGGCGTTGTGCCTGTGCCTGTCGTCACCTTTCCGATGGGATATCCGCTCGTGATCGCCCTGATCGGCCGGCTCGGGGTGCCGCTGGAAACGGCCGCAGTGTTGATCAGCATGCTGTCTACGATCGTGTGCGTACCGATACTCGGATGGCTCGCCGAGCGCTTCAATCTCTCGGCGCCGATGCGCAACGTCCTTCTTGCCGTTTTCGTCATCAATGCTCCCGTGACCGAGTTCGGCGCATCCGCGGTGGCGGAACCGCTGTTCATGCTGCTGATCCTGGGCGGCACGGCGCTGCTCGTGAGCGCGCGGCTGAGCCAGGGAGAAGTCAGCGACTGGTTATGGCTCGCGGTGGGACTTGCCTTCGGGACGGCATACTTTGTGCGCTATGCCGGCTTGTTTTTCGTGCTCGGGCTCGCCGTGCTGTGCGTCCACAGCTTCCTGGCAGGCTATCGTTTGCTCGCCCGAGGCCATGCGATTTCGCTCGCCGTGGCCAGTATCCCGGTGCTCATCGGCATCACGCGAAATCTCCTGCTCGTTGGCAACTGGCGGGGAGGCAACGAAAAGGCAGTTTCCAACGAGCTTCTATCCGTGCTGTCTAATACCGCACGAGCGATCAACGGCATCTTCCTCGTCGGGCCCGGTCATGCCCCGTTTGACGGCATAACCGTTGCACGAGCGCTGTGCGCTGGGTTGTTCTACCTGGGTTTGGCATGGATCACGTGGAACTACATTCGATATCGTACCGCCCCGCATTCGCCTGGGCCGAAGCTTAAAGGCACCGCTACCGACCTGCTCCTGCTGGTTCTCGTATACAGCGCGTGCATGATCTACGCCGGGCTGACAAGCGTCATTTCTTATGGCGTGCGCATGTTCGTGCCGCTCACTCCATTGTTGATCCTGCTCCTCGGTATTGCGTTCAACGAGATGATGCGGGTTTTGCCGCGAGCGGGCGCTTCGCGCAGATTGTTTCTCATCCTGCTCACTGGAAGCCTCGTTCCGTACGCGTTTCTCAACCTGTCGGCGCTGCGCAATCCGCCGCCTCTGGACGTTTCAGCACTGGCCGGTCCCTTGGCGACAAAATCCGCGCGCGCTGTCGTACAGGAGCTTGCAGGAGAGAATGGAGTGATCGTTGCCAACAATGGACAAGCAGCAGGCTACGTGCTGCGAAGGCCGACGATATCTCTGGTTGGACAAGAGTTCAGCACGGTCGAGTGGAACGAACCGACGCTACTCGCAACCATGCAGCGCTTTAACGCGACGGCTGTACTCATCGTAAGCGACGCTGTCGCAGGACAGCTCTCGCGCGGAATAGGGCAGGGCGCAGACGTCAAAAGCGATCTGCCGTCACGCCTGGTGAAGGAACTCGCTCAGGGTAACCCGCCGCAATGGATGAAGCTGGTGCATCGGTCCGGCGGAATTCTGATCTACGTGCCCGAGCTTCCCAACCGATCTGCACCCTGATGCCCACGGGCATCCGGACTGGGGATTGACGTCCATGGACCAGATTGTTTCCCAAGATGTTCGAGAGATTGAGCTCAGTCTCATTGTGCCGACCTTCAATGAGAGGGAGAATATCATTCCCCTTCTTGAGAGGCTCGAATCTGCCCTGGACGGAATTTCCTGGGAGCTGATCGTTGTTGACGACAATTCCCCCGATGGCACAAGCAATCAGGTGCGGGAAATTGCCCGTCGGGATCACCGGGTTCGTGCGGTGCAGCGAGTTGGTCGCCGGGGACTTTCGTCCGCGGTCGTGGAAGGGATGCTGGCGTCCTCGGCTTCCACGATCGGCGTGATGGACGCCGATATGCAGCACGATGAGGCGATCTTGCCCCAGCTCTGGAAGGCTGTCGCCAGAGGTGAATGCGATCTCGCCGTGGGCTCTCGATACGTGCAGGGCGGCGGTATGGGAGATTGGGATCAGAAACGGCAGTCGATCAGCCGCGGAGCGACCTGGTTGGCGAATTTGGTGCTGAAAACCCACATCTCGGACCCGATGAGCGGGTTCTTTGTCATCTCACGGCGGGCTTTCGAAGCCGCGCTGCCGAACTTGTCGACCATCGGATTCAAGATCCTGGTCGACCTGGTCGCCTCCGCACCTCAGCCGCTGAAGGTCATCGAAGTTCCGTATGAATTCCGCGCCAGAAACTTCGGCGAAAGCAAACTCGATAGCGCCGTCGTGTGGGAATACCTTGTGCTGCTTGCCGACAAGTTGTTCGGCCACATCATTCCAGTTCGCTTCGTCTTGTTCGCCGCCGTTGGTGGGCTGGGCCTGTTCGTTCACCTCGCTGCTCTCGGCCTGGCCCTGAAGGTCTTTGGCCTGAGCTTTCTGGTGGCGCAGAGCATCGCCGTGCTCGTCGCAATGACATTCAACTTCAATGTGAACAATTTTTTCACTTATCGGGATCGGCGCCTGACGGGGCGCGGCTTAGTCTATGGCCTGCTCTCATTCTATTTGATTTGCCTTGTTGGAGCATTCGCAAACGTCGGAGTTGGCACCTACATCTACGATGCGAATATCACCTGGTGGGTCGCTGGGGTAGCCGGCGCCGTTGTCGGAGCGGTGTGGAACTACGCAGTGTCGTCTGTCTTCACCTGGAGAAAGTAAGGCTGGTTCAGCGGGCTTCTGACCGCCGGTCCTGCCGATCCCTGATCATGCTTTGATAGCCATGAGGGACTTGATAAATCCAAGTGACTTCTCCCGCTCGATTATCGCATCAGGAAACATCTGCGAAAACTCGCCTATCGTCAGCAGACGCCAATCAGGCGAGGTCTGCTTGGGCCAGAATTTGTTCATGAACCGCAGCAGATGAACAAGGGCAGGGCGAGGAAGGAAAACGATAATGCCCGGCAGCCAGCTATGGCTTTCAATAATGAAATACCTGTATGGCGTCTGCACGTAGTATCGTTTGGCTATTCGACGAATCTCGGTCGCAAACGCAAATTGATGCTCGCGCCCAACCGCCTCGAAATGTGGGCCGTCCTTGGTCCATTCAACGTCCTCTTTGGGCCCGGTTACATGTTCGAGAACGGACGAACAAAAGACGACGTCAAACTCCTTATCCGTGAATGGCAGGCTTTCGTCCCCATCGGGCAGCTGCACGGTCTCATACCCGTATTTCTCCCGCGCCAGTTTGAGGTCATCCTCCAGAACATCGGCAATGACGACCTTCCTGTGATTGGGAAAAATGGAATGGAAATGGTTTCCTGTGCCGCCGCCGAGATCCAGAACGCGATCCTCAGGCCTTACCGCGATATGCTTGCACAGCAATTCTGCTCGCTTGGCTCGCGCTCTCGTAGAGTAGTGCCCGGCAATCTCTTTCAACATGTCGTGCGCCTCTGATGCAGACGAGGACGGCAACCAGTTTATGCAGCAATCCGTTGTGAGGACGGCGTCCCTCCAAATCTATTTCTAACAGAGGAGCTTTTCAACATAGTCGGCGCGATCTCGTGCCGGCTGTCGACATAAGTGCCTTGGCGTTCGCCTCCAGGTGCCCTTGGCCAGGCGAGTGAGGTCTCGCCAAGTACTGCTTTGTCAGATTCAGTGAATGAAGCCGATTGCCCGGCCTCTGTAGCGATTGCGAATGTGTAGTCGGGCTCGTCGGTCACGATGCGGCGCGGCAATCGCTAGATTGCTTCATTATTTGAGTACCCACAATTGGGTAGCCACTCAGCCCTCGCTACCAACCCCTTTGCTTACACTTGCTTGGCACACCCCAAAGCTATTGTAGCAGGATGAAAATTGCGGTGTTCGGACTTGGTTACGTTGGCATGACTGCGGCTGCCTGCCTGGCCAGGAACGGCCACGAAGTCATCGGTGTCGACGTCAGCGATGAAAAAGTGGCGATCGTCAATGCGGGCCAGTCGCCGATCACGGAGCCCGGTCTCGATGAGATTGTATCGCGTGCCGTCAGGAAAGGCTTGCTGAGCGCGACCAAGGATGCGAGCCGGCATCTCGACAATTGCGCCATGGCCATAGTCTGTGTGGGAACGCCCAGTGCGCCGGACGGATCTCACAACATGAGCTTTATCGTCGAGGTTTCCCATCGGATCGCGGAGTTGGCCGGTTCCGCTCGAGCGACGCCGTTAACGGTCGTATTTCGTTCCACGATGCGGCCCGGCACGATCGAGGAGCTGGTGCTCCCGATTTTCGAAGGCGTATTGAAAGACAGGATGGATCGGGTCGAGCTTGTCTACAACCCCGAATTCCTGCGCGAATCGGTGGCAATCGAAGACTTCTTCAATCCACCGAAGATCGTGATCGGGACGAAGGACGGGGAAAGGTGCACGGCGCTCGACGAGTTGAACGCAACAATCAACGCGCCGGTCTTCTACACGACGTATCGCGCGGCGGAGATGACAAAATTCGTTGATAACACGTTTCACGCAGTAAAAGTGGCCTTTGCCAACGAAGTTGGTCGCGTTTGCGAGAAGCTCGGTATTAGCGCGGCCGCAGTTCACAAGATATTCGTCTCTGATACCAAGCTCAACATCTCGCCATATTACTTGAGGCCAGGTGGCGCATTTGGCGGCTCGTGCCTGCCGAAAGATGTTCGCGCGCTGCAGTACATCGCAAGCGACGTCGGGGCGCATACTCACGTTGTGGACGCGCTTCTGAGGTCGAATGACGCGCACAAGAACTTCCTGTTTGAGAATTGCGTGAAAGCAGTCCCGGCGGGCGGGCACGTGCTTATGCTGGGGCTTGCCTTCAAGGAGAACAGCGACGATCTTCGCGAGAGTCCCAATATCGACCTGGCTCGCAAGTTTCTTCAGTCGCACATCAACTTGTCGATCTACGATCCCCACGTCGAGCCATCCAAGCTGCTGGGGAAGAACCTCGGCTATGCGTTCTCAAATCTGCCCGCACTCCGCAAATTACTAGTCCCGAAGTCGGTCGCCGAGTCGGAGCTGTTCGATCTCGTCGTCGATACCAGAGGATGGGCAAGAACAATGGCGTTACGCACCGGGCGGGTCATCGATGTTAATACGCTTTCGTAAAGATCGCGGCGCAGGCCACCCTGGTCAAGCCGGTGTAGCGAAACCGACCAGGTCGACCCACGTTGGGAGCGAGCTCCCTGAACTGGCCGGCTCGAATGCTGTGCCCGCGAGATTGGCCGTCGACGCTCCTACCCTCCAGCCCGGCGCCAGCAATTCGGTTCGCCGCCGGGTGCTCATCATCGTTGAAAATCTTCCAGTACCGTTCGATCGCCGAGTGTGGTCGGAAGCCAGCACATTGACGCGGCATGGTTATGAAGTATCCGTAATTTGTCCCAAGGGACCGGGCGCAACCGCCTCATTTGAGATCATCGACGGAATCGCCATCTATCGGCACTGGCTGCCGAAAGAAAGGCGCGGGGTGCTGAACTATTTCGCCGAATATGGCGCGGCACTGATTGGGGAGTTCGTGCTGAGCCTGAAAGTTCTCACGACGCGTGGGTTTGACGTCATCCACGCCTGCAATCCGCCGGATCTCATTTTCGTAGTCGGTGCATTTCACAAGTTTCTGTTTGGAAAGTCATTCATCTACGATCAGCACGATATCAACCCGGAGTTCTATGAAGCAAAGTTCAAGCGCCGCGGCCTGCTCTGGCGGGTTCTGGTTCTTCTCGAGCGCATGACATTCGCACTATCTGACGTATCAATAGCGACAAACCAATCATACCGTACCATCGCCATTGAACGAGGGCGAATGAGCCCGGACCGTGTGTTCGTTGTCCGCTCCGGCCCGAACCTTTCGCGCGTGCGATCGCTTCCGCCGGACCCGGCCTGGAAGAAAGGCAGGAAATTCCTGGTCGCATATGTCGGTGTTATTGGAGAACCGGAAGGGATCGATCTGCTGCTGGAGTCGATCAGGCACATCCGCAGGAACCGAAGCCGCGATGATGTCCAGTTCGTCATTGTCGGAAGTGGGCCGGTACTGGAGGAAGTCAAAAAACTTGCAACGGCCCTTGAGTTGAACGAATTGGTGACGTTCACCGGCCGTGTTGATGATGAGACGCTGTTCACAATACTTTCGACGGCAGACGTCTGCGTAAATCCGGACCGTCCCAGCACGATCAACGACAAGTCAACGATGAACAAGATCATGGAGTACATGGCCTTGGGCCGGCCCATCGTTCAATTCAACCTCACCGAAGGGCGGGTCTCGGCCGCCGAGGCATCCTTGTATGCAAGGAATACGGACACTGTGGAATTTGGCGATAAGATATTGGAGCTTATCGATGATCCGGTGCGGCGTCGCCGTATGGGCGCATTCGGCCAGAAGAGAATCCGTGACGAACTCGCTTGGGACCACGAGGCACCAAACCTTCTGAATGCTTATGAAAAGGTCTTTAGTCTGAGATATTCACCGAGCCGCCAGCGACGCGCTGATGTACTTGAACTGAGGCGACGCGACAGCTGATTCAGCGAGCTCACTATGGCAACCATTCATTCGGCCTTCCGGCCCTGTTCGTTTGATTGAGAGCTTGATCGCGGCGGCTCCAGAGCGAGCATATGTCGCTGATGTCGTGCATATAAGGCGTCGCAATGTGTGGGATATTCGGATGGGTCGTTGAGGCGGCGAAGCATCAGGATCGCAACACCCTTATCAGGCTTACCGATCTGATGGCTCATCGGGGGCCGGACGGCTCGGGCTACCAGCTTCAGGAGACGGCGGATAAGCGATTTCAAATCGGCTTCGGCCACCGCAGGCTTTCGATTATCGACATCGGTGGCGGCGCGCAACCCATGTCGAGTGAGGATGGCCGCTTCACCTTAATCTTCAACGGCGAAATCTACAATTACGTTGAACTACGACAGGAACTCGTTGCCCTTGGCCATCGGTTTCGCACGAACTCGGACACCGAGGTGCTTATCGAAGCATATCGCGCCTGGCAGCTTGACGCTGTACGCAGGTTGCGCGGCATGTTCGGCTTTGCGCTGTGGGATGAAGCAGAGCAGCGGGTGATACTTGCCCGCGACGCCTTCGGCAAAAAACCACTGTTTCTCGCCGAGCTGCCCGGAGTTCTTCTCTTCGGTTCGGAGATTGAGCCGCTCGTTCAGTTTCCGGGCTTTCACCGGGCGTTCGATTCCGAAGCTCTGGGACACTATCTTCTTAATCGCTATGTTCCGGGGCCGTCCACGTTCTTCCGTGCGGTGAAGAAGCTGCAGCCTGGTCACTATGCCGTATGGCAGGGCGGCACGCTGAAGACGACACGCTATTTCACGCCGCCGTTTGCGACGACAGCGCCGGACGTCAAGTCCTTTGAAGATGCAGTTCGCTTGTTCGAAGGGACGTTCGATGAGGCCGTGCGCATTCGCATGCGTAGCGACGCGCCGTTCGGCGCTTATCTCTCAGGTGGCGTTGACTCGTCGGCGGTCGTGGCGACCATGGTTAGGCATAGCAGGGAGCCCATACGAACGTTCTCGGTAGGCTTTCGTGAAGCGGAATACTCAGAGCTCGACCATGCGCGTGTCGTCGCAGGTCAGTTCGGCACGCGTCACAATGAACTGGTCGTCGAGCCCGATGCCTTCCTGGAGCATTGGTCGACAGCCGTCTTGCGGCGTGGTGCGCCGGTCAGCGAGGCATCTGACATTCCGATCTTCATGCTTTCGGAAATGGCCTCTCGTAGCGTGAAGATGGTGCTCACGGGAGAGGGCGCCGATGAGCTGATGGGTGGATACCCGAAGCATCGGGCTGAGCAGTGGATAGGTCTGTACCAATGGCTGATGCCAAAGCTATTGCATGATCGGTTGATCCATCCGCTGGTGCGTTCAATGCCCTATGGGATGCGGCGGGTGAAGATCCTCGCATTGGCCGCCGGCGAGCGCGATCCTGTGAACCGCATGCGAGTATGGTTCGGCGGTCTTTCGGTTGGGGAAAGCGAAGCGATGCTGGGGCGGCGGCTATCGGCAATGCCGCCGGACCTCTTTCCATACTCGTCGGAGATAGAATCCAGTCTGCGGCGCACGCTGTTTTTCGATCAGACGTCCTGGCTTCCGGATAATTTGTTGGAGCGAGGCGATCGAATGATGATGGCTGGCTCGATCGAGGGGCGGATGCCGTTCATGGATACAGTGCTGGCCGGCGTCGTGGCGCGATTTCCCGACGAGTTCCTGACCGGAGGCAAGGGCGGCAAGACGGTGCTGCGGGCTGCGATGGACAAGATCCTGCCGCCGGAAATCCTGCGGCGGAAGAAGGTTGGATTCCGTGTGCCCGTCGGAGAATGGTTCAGAGGTCCTTACCGTGCATTCTTAAAGGACATGCTGGCGAGTGAAACCTCCAGCGTCGCGCGGCTGGTAAGCGGCCTCAAGCTTCGCAGGCTTGTGACGGAACACCTTGATGGTCGGCAGAACCACGAAAGAGTTCTCTGGTCATTGATGAATCTCGAGATGTTCCTGCGCACCTTCAGGATAGCAACATGACAATGTTGGCTAGCCAGATTCGGACAGACACGGCTCGCGCAGGCGAAACGAGGTCCAATGAAAGAGCGGTTCGTCCGCTTCAGGTTGTCATTTTTACTCCCCTCGGCGCAGGCGGCCAGGGAGGAGTTGATCGCATGATGGACGAGTTGCGAGGCGCTCTACGAATAGAGTGTTTCGCAAACACAAAAGCCAATTTCATCACCACTCGAGGCCCCGGCTCGATACTGCTCTCACCCGTCTTCCTTGCGGTTGCCATCGTGCGCCTGGTGCTGCTCAGGCTGCTCGGACGAGTGGATGTTGTGCATATAAATCTTTCGGCACACGGCAGCACGTATCGAAAACTCATCCTGGCCCGCATCTCACGAATCTGTCGGCTGCCATACACGTTGCATCTGCACAGCGGTCAGTTTGAGGAATTTTGGGATTCTCGGAAGGGTATCCTGAAGAATGAAATTGATCTGATGTTTCGAAAGAGCCACAGGATCGTCGTGCTCGGCAACCACTGGCAGCGGATGGTTTCTGACAGAGTTCCGGACTGTTCCGGAAAAATTGTCATTGTTCCAAATGCCACACGCAAAGCGACCTCCAAGAATCCCGGAATCATAAGTGAGGCCGCCAACGTTCTCTTCTTGGGGCGGCTCGGGCCAGAAAAAGGTGTGCCGCAACTTGTGTCGGCTCTTGCGAGCCTGAGTGCCAAGCCCGGCTGGAGGGCGACGCTGGCAGGTGACGGAGCGGTGAAGGATACGAGAGCCGCGGTTGAGCGAGCGGGTCTTGGCGATCGTATCTCGGTGCCCGGCTGGGTCGATTCAGCGAAGGTCGAGGCACTGTTGCATGACGCCAATATTCTGGTGCTTCCATCCCTTAGTGAAAATCTCCCGATGTCGGTAATCGAGGCACTAGCTCACGGCGCGGCAGTCATTTGTACCCCGGTCGGGGCACTCCCGGATATCATTGAGCACGAGAAGACTGGGCTGTTCGTCGAACCAGGTGATGCCGAGGGACTCGCTTCCGCACTCGGTCGCCTCATCGAGGATCCCGGCTTGAGGCGGCGTCTAGGGGAAGCTGGAAGGTCTTTGCATAGATCTCGGTTGGACATTGAAGTTTGCGCTGAACGCCTCGTAGCGATCTGGACTGAATTGGTCGGCGCGGGAGAACGCTGACATGCCTGTATTACGCGTTACCGAAACCCTAATCGTTTGTCCCGCGATGCTCGAAACCAGTGCATCAAACATGTGAGGCGTTTTTTGGGATCCGTTCTTGGCCGATTCGCCTGGTACCGTGACCGTCTGGCGGCAATGAGTGCGGCGGAGATTGCTCACCGGGTACTCGAGACTGCCAGCAGGCAAGCTGCGCGCCGGCATGATGGCGGCTGGGACGGGGTTGAGCCACGTGGTCCGCTGACGATGATACGCGGAATTCGTTCCCGGATTATCACCTCTTCACCAGATCTCTCCGCTCTCATCGCGCGCGAAGCCGACCACGTCCGTGCCGGCAACTTTTGCCTTCTCGGTGCGCGTTGGCCGAAGCCTCCTTTGATTCCACCAGATCCGAGCTTCTGGCGTATCGACCCCGAAACCGGCGAGTCATTTCCGCAATGGGACGCCTATGCCTTCGATATCTCGTTCCGACATGGCATCAACACGCGAGAAATCAAGCGCGTTTGGGAGATCAACCGGCTGCAATTCTTGGTTCCTCTCGCTGCCGATGCAGTGCTCAAGAACCGTAACGATTCTGTGCTTTTGGCCGGTATGATCAGGTCATGGGTGGCGGGCAATCCACCCTTCCGTGGACCGAGCTGGGTTTCCGGCATCGAACTCGCACTTCGCATCATTTCGGTCGCGGTGGCGCTCTCCATCATCGGAGTTGATTCCCTTGACAGCGTCACACGCAAAGCGGCGCTTCGCTTCTTCTTTGCACATGTCGACTGGATCAGGCGATTTCCATCGCTCAATTCTTCCGCTAACAACCACCGGATCGCCGAGCTTGCCGGACTGATCGTCGGGGCGACCATGGCTCCGGGATTTCCCGGTGCGGTCGAATTGCGCGAGGATAGCTGGCGCGCGTTGCTCGCCGAAATTGATCGGCAAATTCATCCAGACGGCGTGGGTGCTGAACAATCTCCTGGCTACTCCGCATTTTCGATTGAACTGTTCCTCGTTGCGGCTATGGCCCTCGAACGCGAAGGCAGCCTGTCGGCAGCTACCGTAGCTCGGCTTTCGGCGTGGTCTGAGCATTCTCTCTGGTTGATGGATAGCGATGCAAAGGTACCTGCGATCGGCGACTTCGACGATTGCCGAGCCATCGCGACGACACAGGCACCAGAGCCAAGATACGTCGCGTCCATTGTCGCAGCCGTTTCGGGCTGCGTCGGCCGTCCAGATCTCGCGCCACCGGCCAAAGATCCAGCCATTCGCGATGTAGTCCTGGGATCCGCCAATGTGTCACCAGCACAGCCTGTCGGAATGCGTTCGTTTCCGAGCGGGGGCGTCTCGGTAATCCGAAGCTGGCATAAGGATCCCGTCGTTCTCACGTTCGATCACGGGCCAATTGGCTATCGGTCAATTGCTGCTCATGGCCACGCAGATGCGCTTTCCATCTGGCTATCTGTAGGCGGCCAGCCTGTTATCGTGGATGCTGGAACGTACCTGTATCATTCGAACAGGAATCTGCGGGATCTGTTCAGGGATACCACGGTTCACAACACTTTAAGTCTTGATGGCACTGGATCAAGTCGCCCATCCGGGCCATTCAATTGGGCGACCAAGGCGAATGCGCGGCTCGTATCATCCGACAATGCTCCGACTGCGCGGGTTGTGGCAGAGCATGACGGTTACGTCGCGCAATATGGCGTAAGGCACCGACGAACGGTCGAATTCGATGACGCTTCGCAGTTCACGATCGTTGATGAACTGCTCGAAGCCCTCACAGATAGAAACGTCACGGTATCGTTTCTCCTGGATCCGGCCTGCCGGTCATCAGTCGAGCCGGATGGGAGTGGGATACTGATCACCCACAACAATCTTCAATTCATCCGAATCGCAAGCGCCGGTCCATTGAGGGCCAGGGTCGTTCGCGGCGACGAAGCAACAGGACTCGGGTGGTTGTCGCCATCCTTCGGCGTGCGCATACCCACCGATCAGATCCTCTTCGAAGGCCAACTCTACAAACCCTCGACTATCACAATTAGCGTGCTCGAGACGTGGACTCATAAAAGATAACCAGGACTGAAAGATGCGAACCCTACGGAGCACCGGCAGATGCTTGTAAACGTGCTGTTCCTGTTTCTTATGTTCAGGTGCGCTGCCGACATTCTCAGTCCTGACGAAAAGGGGACGTTGGTGGTGGCTGTTTACGTCGGTGTGGCGTCGGGGCTGGCGGCCATAAAAGTCGTATGGTCTGGGATCACTCGCGGGGACATGGCTATTTGCGCTACTGTCCTGTTGCTGCTGATAGTCAACCTGCTCTGGATACCCGCCGACGCGATCCCACAGCTCTATTTTTCAATAACGGTCCTTCTGCCGATCATATTCCTGTTGTCCTTGTCGCGCTGCGAGCCGTCAATCTTTGTCCGCCTGCGAAAGCGAACTTTGATATTTGGCACACCCGTGATGTGCGGATTGGTGATCATCTTCCTGGTGCGCGAGAGCGGAGCTGAGGCAGATCTGTTGAGCACCCTCAATGATCAGCCGTCCCATGTTGTCGCCCAGACGATAGTCAAATTTTCGATTTTGATGATCAATCAATGGATCGGTTTTCCAATCGTTGGATTGATCGTACTCGCCGTTCTTAACGTCCGATCCGCCCTTTTGGGTTTCCTTCTGGCACTCTTGATCAAGAGATATAGCTCGCTTTGGAATTTGAGAGCGTTTCTCGTGATGCTTGTGGTTTCAGGCGCTGCCACGGCATTTTTTCTGTCGAACTCCGAACTAGTGGACGCCTTTCTCCAACGAATGCTTTTTAGAGAGAAGGATTCCGTTCAGCAGGTCGACATCTACAATATGACGAGCGGGCGCAACGAAATCTGGGCCTACTATACTCAAATGCTGGAACGGTCATCGCTGCTGGAGCTCCTTTTTGGGCGTGGAGCGATCTGGCTTTATGGTTTCGGGTCTGGCCCAACCCAGATGGCTGCTCATAACGACCTTCTCAATTTGATGGTGTGTTACGGACTTGTCGGCACGGCAACCGTCATGTTTGCATGGTTTGTGATCCTGTCGCGCCTGGACCCTGAATACAGGATGTCCTGCGTTGCATTGTTTCTGGTGCTGTTTTTTACAAACGGTGTGGTGTTCCATCAATCCAATCTATTGTTCCTGCTTTTCATGGCCGGGAAAGCACAGCAGATGGAGCTGTCCGGGGTTTTTCGTAATGAGGCGATCAGGCGGCCCGGTTTGCCGGCACGTGTATGACCTTGATGCCGTCGTTGCATCTACCTGGTTCGTCAACTGAGGCGGTCCAAAGAATGGCCTCAGATCAAATTCGCCGAGACCTAACCGCCACATTGCAGATGCATCCGTCATTTGTGGATGGTCGACTTGGTCCCACAGGGCACGCCGTCTCCGCAGGGAAATCCATCCCATATCTCGAGGTCGGTTACCCACTGATACAATGGTGGGGGTCCGCCGGCATAAACTTGCGTTACCATGATCCGGTCTATGGGGTCGTCGCCACCAAGCAATGGCCCGAAGCTATCGAACACGACCTGCCCATTGATGGCTTGCCATGCGCGTCCGTCGCGTTGAGAACTCCGGTGCCAAAAAAACTCGAATTTGAACCATTCCCCGATCGGTACATGAGCAGTGCGGTTCGCGATCTCCCAGAAAGTCCTGGTCTCAGGACCCGATAGATCGTCCGTTTTCAAGTACCAGTAGGGCTTATTGAAGCGGTCGGTGTTTATGTAAGTGATAAGCCTGTTTTGTGCATTGGTCTTCCATTCGAACAGCACCCACCAACCGTTTGACCCTAGTCTTTCCAGAAGGTCAGGCTGAACCTTGATCCAATAGCTCACGTAAAGGTTCTGTTGCAAAGCAGTGGTGGAGGGCCTGAGAAGGTATGGGTTTTGTGTGGCACCGCCGCCGCGCTTCCGTATCTCACTATAAAGAGCGGAGGCTTGCTGGCCGTGAGGCCCCACGACTTTCTGGAGTTCATTGAAGACATAAGTGTTGACCGTATCTGGCGTAACTGGTGTGTCGGCGAGAAGTTGAAACATTCCGACGCCCTGCCAGATCTGAGGTGACCAGCTATAGCCGGTCACTGCATCAGAGCCCTTGATGTCCTGCCAACATGACGTCCCACATTCATACGGCTCACCGAACAGCAGGCTCCCTTCGAAGCTCGACTTGAAAAGAAGCTGGGCGGCATAGCTGGGCGTCGCCGATCCAAGGAAAATAAAAAGGGTACTCAGGCACAAAGATATGCTGACGATCAAGCCAAGTGCCGGCGAGCAGGGCGTCCGTGAGAATGATCCATAACCACCAAACTGATTCACGCTGAGGGCGGGTGTGTCGGGCATTCTGAAACCTCTTAATGATCGCGTCCGTCAATCCGAAAGTTTCGATAAGCAATCCCGATGATCTGCTCTTCCGGAAAGCAGCTGCGCTTCACGCTCTGGTCCTTGTCGTGGGCCGGTGCAAACGTCAAACCGGATCAAGCCCGTAGGGATAAGGTCATGGCGGCTGCACCACCTCGATGATGCCGCTCATGCGAGCCGTGAAGCCTGAACGACTGCTAAAGCCGATTCTAGGAAGAGAAAAATGGTTCGGTGTGTGATCGTGCAATCGCCCTTGTCGTGTTGTCACCGCAGTTTGAAAACCCACCTCCTTCACCAGACGCTCTTCACGAGGACCGCACGCTGTGGGACCGCCATACGGATAGGCAACGTGTCGAATGGGAAATTGAAGTAAATTCTCCAGATAGCCACGGTTATCGGCCAGTTCGGCTCGCGCTGAAGACTCATCCAGGGTCGCAAGCGCTGCATGTGAGGCTGTATGGCCTCCGATTGATGCGAGTGGATGACGCGCAAGAATGCCAAGCTCGCGCTCGTCCAGGAAATATTCGTCGTTCAATGCGGCTAGCGAAATGCCATTTTGCTTGAACGTCGGCGCGAGCGTTGCACTGCGCCGATAATCCTGGTGAACCCACCGGGTTACCTCGGTCAATGCCGATGTCTTGCTTCGAACGTCAGAACAATGGAACTGGCGGCCTAATGCATCGATTGCAACCTTGTCTCTCGAGAGAAACAGTTTGCGCAAACCCAGCCACCACGTCTGCATGGTGCGCGTTGGGGCGCCAGTCGGCACGTACATCATGAACGGCGCGTTATGCCGCTCAAGGATTGGAAGCGCCACCGAGACATTGTCGCGGTAGCCGTCGTCGAAGGTGAGAACCGCATAACGGCGCGATCGATCATTCCTTGCCAATTTCTCAAGACATTCATCGAGGCTGACAATCGACCATCCATCGCGCTGCAGCCAATCGAGGCAATATTCAAAAAGCGAAACTGATGTTCCCGTCATCAATTCGGACTGACAATCACGCTGTATCTCATGAAACATAATGATAGCTGCTCTGGCCGCGAGGCGTGAGCGAAGGAAAGGCAATTCTCCAACCCGGCTTGCGCCGTAGTACAGCCAATCTCGCAGAATCTGGTTCATTTGGGGACCTACTCAGCGGTTGCGACCTGGATACCCGGCGCCGAAGACGGGCCTCCCATGGATCGAATCTAGCCATAACTCTCCTCCCGTTACGGTAGCATTCGAGGTGCCGACGTCACTTTGAGCAAGTGTAAGCAAAAGGGATTGAGATAAAAACACATCGGTCGAGCTCTCCGGTAGCGGAGCGGCGACAATTGTGGGTAATCCAGAAGATGGGCGGAAACGCCACGTACAGCGAGGCCGCGTCGATCCGCCGTGCCTCCGGCAGTTTTTTCACGCGTCCGGCAAGGCCGAGATGTCGACCAAACCTTTGCAGGAGGCGTGACCCGACGTCGAGCTCCGACGCGGATTGCCTATGAAATTCGCTGACCCTCTGTTTCTGAGGGAGCTTGGCCAGTCTATCGCTGGTCTGTCATTCGTACGTCGCGATCGCGGCTCGCTCGCCAGGCATCATCTCCGTAACCGCAATATCTGAGCAGTACGGCACGTTCACGGTAACCGCGCAATCGCGGAGGTAAGCCCCACCAGCCCAATCGAAAGCGGGCTTGGGAAGCCGCGTGATCGAATGCACCCGGTCCTCATGCCGCCATCCGTATTGCACGCCTTGCGATGGTGAGTAGCATCGTAGTGGCGGTAATATCGATCCCTTCCGCCGCGTAGATGTGGGCCGCCATCCATGCCCTGTTCGCGACCCATACGATGGCGATAATAACTGCTGTTCCCCAAATCCCGAACAGCCAGGTCGCGCCAACCATAGCCACGATCCCCAATACCGAAGTGATGACCATGATGTTCATCGCGGCTCGCTCGTGCCCGGTCATGTTCAGTGCGATACTTCCGACGCCGAAGTAGGTCGATACCCACATGCCGATCGACAGGACCATCAGGACGCCGTGGGCGCGGACGAAATGCGGTCCAAACGCCATCAACGCGATCTTGCCGACCAGCGCAAATGCCACGACGCCTCCAAGGACCGCGGCGAAGGCAGCCAGTGTCGCACCTGACATGACACGCGTGATCTCCGTGCGACGACCCTCGTCGAACAGGCGCGCGATGAGAGGTGCTGCGGGAACGCAGAAAGTCGCCAGGAAAAAGTCGAGCAGAAGTGCGAGCCGATTGGCAGCGTAGTAATATCCGCCGGATTCCGGACCAACGATGACCGACACAATGACGATGTCGATTGCACCGAACGAGACGGTGGCAACGCTGGTCACCCAGAACGGTGCGGAGGTGGAAAGGACGTCGGAAATGCGCTCCCGCGATCGCATCACTGCCGTGGTCAATAGTCTGTGGCCCTCGGTGAGATGTTGCAGGTGAACTTGTTGCATGGCGATCAGCAGGACCAGGACGCCGGTAGCGATCACCAAAACATCCGCCGCCTGCAATGGATGACCGTAGACTGCGAAGAGAGCTCCACCCAACAATATGATGATCAATCGCCACAACACGTCCTTCGGCAGGAGTGCCATGTTGACGGACCCGAGCGTCCGACCGAGCGAGCTCTGCATTTCGATCAATGCCAATGGCAGTATCAGAAGCAAGCTCGCGGAATGCTCCCAGCGTCCGAATATTCCTCCCCGCCCGTCAGCGGCGACGAATATGAGGAGAGCGATCATTGTGGCCGAGATACTGCCCAAACATACGACATGAACCCGTTCTGCGACGATCGAGCCGATCGCCGCATAGTCCTTCCGAGCCGCGAAAACCGGTACTTCCCGCAGCACGCGAAGTTGCTGACCGGCGAGACCAATCGTCGAGGCGATTAACCCGAAGGTCATCAGCGACACCAGAGCGCCGTACTCTTCGATGCTCATCATCCTGGCGAAACAGATGCCAAAGGCGAACGTGACCACCGCGCCGGAGCAACGATAAACGAAGGCCAGCACAGACTTCCCGAAGAGGGATCCGAACATCGCATTCACTTCATTGAATATTGCACAAAGAAAATTGCTGTGCGTGCTTCGCCGGGGGCTTGTTCGGCCACGTCAATCCTTGGGAGGGGCAGGAGTTTCGACATCTACCGTTGTGAACCTCTGCGACGGACGCCGGCGATGAAAATCGAAGCCGTTTCGTCGTATCGTGGACGCGCCACCGAGTATATGCTTGCAACCGCATCGAACTTCGACCCTTCTGGACTACCTAATTCGGCTCTTGCCGAAGGGCAGGGCTGACGCGCTGCCGCCTTCCTTGATCATGGCCGCCCGAGTGCGACTGGTTGAGCACGCGATTTTTCTGGACTCGATTGCGCGTCTGGGCGGCGCCTCATCCCGGCTTGCGCTGCTAACGCGCCGGGTTCCACCCTTTGGTTCTAGCGTCGAAGCGGTGACAAGGCGGCGGGTGCATGGTTCTGATTGGCCACAGACGCTTCGCCTTGCTGAAGAACCACCACGGAGGACGCCGTGGCGTCGTCGCCGGCGCTGCGGATGCCCCACCCCAACAGATCGCGCAGGAATCCGATAGCGATACCAAAAAGCACCCCACCAACTAGCGATATTCCAAGCACGATGACCACTTTCGGCGAACTGGCATCCAAGGGACGGGACGCTTCGATGAGCAGATGCGCCTCGATGTTGGAGGATTGCTGTTGCGCTTCCATGTAGCGCAGCATCCGAAGAAAATTATCATAGGCTTTTGCGGAGGTCTCCGCGTTGGCTTCCAGATCGCGGAGATCACCCTGCATCTTCGCGGCCTTACCCGCGTCGACAGCTTGGTAGTCCGCAACGGCTTTTTGCGCGGCCGACGCTTGGCCGGTTAACTCGGTCATTCGGTCCTTGACCCATTGCTCGTCTCGCAACCCCGATTTGAATTTTGCCTCCATTTGAGCCGCAATATGTGTCTCCGCGACGGTGTTCAAGATCTTTGCCGCCCGCTCAGGGTCGACGGAGTCGAAGGTCATCTCGACAATGTATGTAAGCCCGAGGCGCCTGGCCGAAAGCTTGCGGTCGAACGATTGGAGGGCGCGGCGCATTACGTTAAATTCGGTTTCCGGCTTGATCAGGCCGACCAGCTGGAATATCGATTTGATCATGCCGCGCAAGCCGCCGGATCGCGCGCCAAATTCCGGATCCTCTGCCAGACCAAGTTTCCGAATCACGACACGCGCGAGACCCTCGGACTTTATGATCGCGATCTGACTTTCCACCATCGTTGACGCGGACGCAGCGTCTATTGGAGGTGCTTTCGCATCTATGACGAGTTTCGAGGTGGCAGTAAACGTCGGCACCGCAGCAACGAGGTAGAGTAAAGCAGTGGCAATCGTCACGAAGAACGTCAGCAACATGATCCTGAGGTGCCGCCGTATGAAGGACACCGCCTCTGTCAGTGGATCGGCCGGCGAACCAAAATCGGGCGGCATGGTGCCCGGATCCATCGAGTTACCTGTCTTATAAGTCTGCATCATTTTCCGGTACCAGCGCTAAATTGCTGAGGCTTCACACATCAATGAAACGAAGCGTCTGGTGGGACACCACGGATACCCAAGTCCAAACTCGCTCCGCGTTTCGTCAAATAACGGGTCAGTACGGTTAATAGGCATTCCAATACACCTTTCGGGAAATGAAGGTCATGATTATGATCTTGAGATCGAGAAGGATCGACCAGTTGTCGATGTAATACAGATCATGCTCCACGCGGCGCTGCATCTTCTCAAGGGTATCGGTGTCGCCACGGTATCCGTTGACTTGAGCCCAGCCGGTCATACCGGGCTTGACGTTATGACGACGGAAGAACGATGAAATCAGCTCGGCGAACACCTCGTTTTGCGCGGTTGGATGTGGACGCGGCCCGACGAGTGACATGTCGCCGACCAGAACATTGAATAGCTGCGGAAGTTCATCGATATTCGTTTGGCGTATCAGGCGTCCTAGACGGGTCACACGTGAATCATGTCTGGTGACAGGTTTGAAATTGTCGCCTTCCTCCATCACGGTCATCGACCTGAATTTCAGCACGCGAATAGGCTCGTTATTGTAGCCGTGCCGCGTCTGTCGAAATAGCACAGGACCAGGAGAATCGAGCTTGATTGCAAGCGCGACGATGACGAAGAGCGGGCTGGCTACAATAAGTCCAGCGACTGCAGCGACGACGTCGAATGCTCGCTTTATTGTCCGGTTGAACGGGGTGAGGGGACACTGGAAGATCCGCATCGTCACCATATTGCCGAACTGAGTGATCCGCGACACGGCCATGAGATCGACGGCCCCAACCGGGACGACGTGAACGTCAACCGGCAGTTCTGACAGCGCACTGGCAAGCGCGAGGGCAGCCGGCACATCCGGCTCCGATGTCAGTATGACAATGTCATCGGCGCGAAGGGGTCGGCAATCGATCACCAATGGGCGGGCATCCAGCAGCGCCTGGACGGCGCCGAAGTGGGCCGGCCCTGAAGGGCCGATGCGAAATGTCGGAAAGTCGAATGAGCGGATCGTCCGAATTCCGGTGGCTGCTGCTCGAGCGGAAAAATGCAAGCAGTGGCTCGGATCTCCTATGAGGATAGCGCGCCTGGCCTCTATCAACCCTGATGCGATTGCGGGCTGCAGCGATGAAAACCATATCGCCCGGGTGCACAGCACCATCAGAAGGACGCTCACGGCCTGAGCGATGACAGTACCGCGCGAGTAGTCTTCGGAAATCTTCAAAAGGAAGATCGTCGAGAGAAAGAAAGAGAACACGAGGAAGACGCCGGTGGCCCCGTTCCATAGAAACACGTGGCGGGGCTGCGTCTGAATCCGCGAGTACTGCCGGAGCCCTATGGAAACCAGCAACTGCAATGTGGAGATCAGAAGGGATTCCGGGATGTACTGGGCGGGATCCGGCGAGTGCAGCCGGACCAGCCGATAATAGAGAAAGGCTGCGGAATAGGCCGCAACGGTTACGAGCAAGAATTCGGTCGCTGCCGCCAATACCAACAGGACAGCCAGGCGGCTCCTACCGACGCGTGCTGGGACTGCCCTGCCGACGTCAACCGAGTGGCCCGGCAACTTGGTAGAGGCCGGCAAATTACTAAAGGAGGCATAATTCATTGCACTGTGCCACCCAGCCGCGCTGTATCTGTAGCCAAATCAGTATCATCGGAGACGCTGGTTCGAGCTGGCAATAAATGGGTAGAAAGGGGTAACCACGACGCTCGATTGAGCTGCGGCCATGCAGGACTAAGATTGTCGGAAAGCAATCCGCTCACAACGCCCATTCCGGCGAAAAGGCGAATTGCCTGAAGGACCGATCAATCGAACATCGCGGTAGAGGGCACTGAGCGGCTCGGCGCCCGATGGAATAAACAGAACGTTGCTCTTGCGGATCGCCTGTCTCGGCGTCGTCGCTTGGACAGTAGCGATGTGACGCGCTGCCTTCCGCGAGAAGATTTGGAGGGTTTCACCCGGTGACCACGTCAGTACAGAGAGTTGCCGGCATGCCGCGCAATTGTTTTCATGTCGATGTCTTTTCCAGCAACCTGAGCGGTTGCATTAGATGGGGCTTGGTGGCTGTTGGCCTGGCAATTTCCGTCACTCAAGCAAAGGCCGAGTATCGGGTAAACATCGGAGATGTACTGGAGATCGCGGTGGCGGGCGTGCCTGAGCTGCGGCATCGTCCTACTGTCCAAATGGACGGAAAAATTTCGGTTCCGCTGGTCGGAATGCTTTCAGTAGCCGGACAGCCCTTACCGCAGATCCGCGCCCAGATCGGGGCTGCGCTGGCGAGCAAGGCGTTTCGCCAGAGAATTCCGGATGGCCGCGAGGTCGTAATCGTAATCGACGCAGATCAGGTCACGACGATCGTCGCGGAATACAGGCCGGTTTACGTAAACGGAGACATATCGAAGCCGGGTGAATACCCTTATCGTCCGTCCATCACCGCACGCCAGCTCGTCGCAGTGGCAGGCGGCTACGACATCATGCGCATCAGAATGAATAACCCGTATCTCGAGTCCGCAGACTTGAGAGCCGAGTATGGATCACTTTGGACAGAACTCGCCAAAGAACAGGCTCGCATGTGGCGCGTCAAGAATGAGCTCGGAGAGGGCACGCCGGTCAATCCGGCGATTCTGAAGGACGTGCCCCTCGCTCGATCGGCGATCTCGGAAATCGTCAATGCAGAAACGGAATACTTGAAGACGAAGCAAAGTGATTATCGGCAGGAAAAGGCATTCCTTCAGCTCGGGGTTCGACAAGGAGACGAACAGGTCCGTGTGCTGTCGGAGCAGCAGAAGAAAGAGGAAGAGGGATTCCAGGCAGACCTCGACGAGCTGCAAAAAGCGTCCGACCTCTTTGGCAAGGGCTCCCTGACCAGCCCTCGCGTTACGGATGCGCGTCGCGCGGTGCTGCTGTCATCAACCCGAAAGCTGCAGACCTTCGCGCAACTGCTGCAGGTCAAGAAGCTGCAGGACGAGTTCGTCAGAAAGCTGGCAAAGCTCGACGATCAGCGGAGGCTCGACCTGCTCCGTGAACTGCAAGAGACGAGCTTAAGGCTCAACCAAATTCGCGAGAAGCTGCAGAGCGTCGCTGAGAAGCTCCAATACACTGCGATGATTCGATCGCAACTCGCGCGAGGAGCCGGCAGCCAGCCGGACATCGTCATCATCAGAAAGGGCGAAAAAGGGCCGGAGCGGATAATCGCAAGCGAAGATACGGAGTTACAGCCAGGTGACGCCGTTGAGGTCAGCCTGCGATACCAGGATGGTTCTGACGCGCCTCTCCGAAGGCAAAGCAGTTCTGCAACTATCCCCCTGGTGACGGGCCGGGCCGACACGATCGCAGGCGATCCGCTGCGCGAGATGGCATCGGAACGAGGCGCTGTGTCTGGGAGGTGACTGCGACGCTGTCGGCACAATGCAGCGTCGGCCTATTCATTTCGAACGGAGAACAATATGCGACGTAATTATGATAGTTGCAAACGCGTTTTGGTCACGGGTGGAGCCGGCTTTCTGGGCTCCCATTTAATCGATCGACTACTGTCCGATGGTCATGAGGTTGTCTGCGTGGACAATCTCTTCACTGGGACCAAGCACAACATTGAACATCTGCACGCGAACGCGCGCTTTGAGTTTCTGCGCCACGATATCACCTTTCCCTTGTACGTCGAAGTCGATGAAATCTACAATTTGGCCTGCCCCGCGTCGCCGATCCAATACCAGCACGATCCGGTGCAAACCACGAAAACGTCGGTGCACGGCGCGATAAATATGTTGGGCCTTGCCAAGCGTCTGAAATGTCGAATTCTGCAGGCCTCGACAAGCGAGGTTTATGGCGATCCCTCGGTTCATCCTCAAACCGAGGATTATTGGGGCCATGTGAACCCCATTGGTCCTCGATCCTGCTACGATGAGGGAAAGCGTTGCGCCGAAACCTTGTTCTTCGATTATCATCGGCAATGCGGCGTCGAGATCAAGGTCGCTCGCATCTTCAACACATACGGGCCGCGGATGCATTGGGCTGACGGCCGAGTTGTTTCCAATTTCATCATCCAGGCACTCAGCGGCGAGCCGATTACGCTTTACGGCAACGGCAGCCAGACGCGTTCATTCTGCTACGTCGATGACTTGGTAGATGGTCTTGTACGCCTCATGGACAGTCGACCCTCATTCACTGGACCAGTCAATTTGGGAAATGAAGGAGAATTCACCATTCGCGAGCTTGCGGAACTGGTGCTTGCTGAAACCGGGTCCTCTTCGAAGCTCGTCAATTTACCGTTGCCCCGCGACGATCCCAGACAACGCCGGCCCGATACTTCCCTCGCCAAAGCCGAATTGGGCTGGCAACCGACCGTAAGACTGCAGGACGGACTGAGGCCGACCGTTGCATTCTTTCGCCGCGACCAGGCGCGCCGATCGCGCAATCCGGAGGAGTCACATCTGGTCGCCGTCTCGGCTTGAACGGAAACAGCGGATCCGTTCGGTCGCTGGCGAGGCCTCCAGTGGGATGAGGCGGGATATTCAAGAAATTGTGTGCCGGTATCGGTAGGCCGGCACAACGCCCGGCAGCCTAATCCCGAAGAGGTACGAAGGGTCCTCCATGCGAGCTATAGGATTCGCATCGGCAGGGCGCGCATAATAACGGATCGCAACTGGTCTTATCACCATGCGACGGGGATTGCCTATGGGGCGCGCCATCGTTCCCAACGAGAAAGTAAAGACCGGCTGCGGTGTTGCGGGTGCCTCAGATCGCGACGCGGATGAAGGGCCTTTTGCGCAGACGGCACTGATGCACCTGCCCACGCAGGGTCGATCCGCGACCGCCTGGATAGTCGCGACCATGCTTGCCATGACATGGGCATCGGAAACCCAGTCCTCGCCGGATCACGCGCGGCACCTGGCGGATGCGCAACACGCGATGGCCGCCCGCAATTTGGATTCCGATGGAATAGCAGGTTATGCCGGCTTCGGGCTCTTGCCGCTGGGCAGGGGCAGCGACAACAAATCGGTGCAGGTTGCGCAAGCCGCGACCGGCGATGCGGGACGCCCTCCCGCACGGGAACACAGCTGGGCGGAGTCACTGCTGTTTGAGCTCGCGAATGCAAGGCGCGACATCGAACTGCTGCAACGTCTCGAGCAGGAGCACGATCGGGCCGAGCGGCTGGAGCAAGCTCTTGCGGCGGTGAGGCGCGACGTCGAAACACAGGCTGCGCTGGCGAAGACGGCAGGCGACGAGGCGTCCCGGCTCCAGCAGGCTGGAGGGAGCAGCGAAGCTGAGCTGCAGAAGTCCTTGCTGCAGGAGCGCGAGCGGTCCGCCGGGCTGGCGCAGATTCTTGCAGCGGCGCGGCGCGACGTCGAGACCCAGGCGGCACTGGCGTCGAAGGCAAGCGCGGAAGCGTCCCGGCTGAA
>NZ_LLYB01000125.1:224177-224269 GCF_001440475.1 Bradyrhizobium lablabi
AGACCCAGGCGGCACTGGCGGCGAAAGCAGGCGCGGAAGCATCCCGGCTGAAACAGGCAAGCGAGAGCGGCGCAGCGGAGCTGCAGAAACCG
>NZ_LLYB01000125.1:224474-224599 GCF_001440475.1 Bradyrhizobium lablabi
GCGGCGCGGCGCGACGTCGAGACCCAGACGGCACTGGCAGCGAAAGCAGGCGCGGAAGCGTCCCGGCTGAAACGGGCAAGCGAGAGCAACGCAGCGGAGCTGCAGAAACCGCTACAGCAGGAGCG
>NZ_LLYB01000125.1:224622-263254 GCF_001440475.1 Bradyrhizobium lablabi
ACGGCGCGGCGCGACGTCGAGACCCAGACGGCACTGACGGCGCAAGCAAGTGAGGAAGCGTCCCGGCTGAAAAAGGCAAGCGAGAGCGGCGCAGCGGAGCGGCAGAAGCCCCTGCAGCAGGAGCGCGAGCGAACCGGGGGGCTGGAGCAGGATCTTGCGGCGGTGCGGCGCGAGGTCGAGACCCAAACGGCACTGGCGGCGAAAGCAAGTGAGGAAGCGTTCCGGCTGAAAAAGGCAAGCGAGAGCGGCGAAGCGGAGCTGCAGAAGTCTCTGCAACAGGGGCGCGAGCGGTCCGCACGGTTGGAGCAGGATCTTGCGGCGGCGCGGCGCGACGTCGAGACGCAGACGGCATTGGCGGCGAAGGCAAGCGAGGCCGCGTCCCGGCTGAAACAGGCAAGCGAGAGCGGCGAAGCGGAGCTCCGGAAATCCTTGCAACAGGAGCGCGAGCGGTTCGCGCGGCTGGAGCGGGATCTTGCGGCGGCGCGGCGCGACGTCGAAACCCAGACAGCGCTGGCGGCAAAGGCAACCGGGGAGGCTCTGCGGGCGAAGCGGGCCGCGGAAGCAGATGCTGCCGAGCAGAAGCAGTCGATGCAGAAGGAGCGCGAAAGGGCCGACGCTCTGGCGCAAGGCCTCTCGATGACGCGTAGTGCGCTCTATGCATATGAGGCCCGCGCCCGCAAACTTGAAGACGAGGCGGCCGAACTCAAAAAGGCGGCTGCAAGCGGTGCGCCGTCGTCTCGCCAATCCGCACAGGACGGGCGCGATCAGGCGGCGCAGCTGGAACAGGATCTCGTAACCGCACGTCGCGACCTCGAAAAGCAGGCTGCCTTGGCGGCCAAGGCGAGCGAGGAGGTCGCGCGGACCAGGCAGGCGGCGGAACGCGACGCAGCCTCGCTGCGCAGCTCATTGCAGCAGGAGCGGGCTCGGGCCGAACAGCTCGAGCGGGATCTCGCGCTTGCGAAGCAGGCCGCACCCAATGCCGTGACGGTAGGCTCGACCGCGCGTGGCAAGCCTGCGGAAAACGCGAAGCCAGTCGCCGACCGGACACCGGCGGCGGACGTTCGGGGCGACGCCCAGGCCAATTCCAAGGTCAATCCGAAGGAAGCCGCGGTGGAGGCAGCGTTGCTCGCGCGCGCGACCGCGCTGCTTGGGCAGGGAGACATAGGCTCGGCGCGGATTGTGCTGGAGCGCGCCGTCGAGATGGGCAGCGCCCAGGCAAGCTTCTCGCTCGCAGAAAGCTATGATCCCTTGATCCTTGCCAAATGGGGAACCCTTGGGACGCGAGGCGATGCGACAAAAGCGCAAGACCTCTACGCGAAAGCTGGCGCCGCAGGAATCAAGGCGGCGCAAGCGCGGCTGGAGGCGCTGCGCCGGTAGCGCCAATTTGGACGAATACGGAAAGTGTCCGAGATGATCTTATTGACCGGAGGCGCTGGCTACATTGGGTCCCATGTCTCTGTCGCGTTACTTGACGCCGGGCTCGATGTTGTCGCGGTCGACAACCTCTCCAACAGCAGCAAAGCGTCTCTCGAACGGGCACAAACCATCTGTGGGCGATCGCTCGTCTTTCGGCATGCCGACATCTGCAATGAAGAGGCGATCTATGAGGTCCTGCGCGCATACGAAGTGACCGCCGTTGTTCACCTCGCGGGGTTCAAGGCGGTGGGTGATTCCAACGCTCAGCCCATGACCTACTACGAGAACAACGTCCTGGGAACGATGCGGCTTTTGTCGGCCATGAAGAGGGCAAGCGTGAAGACGCTTGTCTTCAGTTCGTCCGCAACTGTCTACGGGATTCCCGCGTACCTGCCGCTCGATGAGAAACATCCCCTCGGACCGACAAACCCGTACGGTCGCACGAAGTTCTTTATCGAGGAGATGCTGAAGGATCTCTGCAAGTCCGACCCTGACTGGCGGGTCGGCATCCTGCGCTACTTCAACCCGGTTGGCGCGCACGAAAGCGGGCTCATCGGAGAAGACCCGATCGGCATTCCGAACAATCTGTTGCCATTGGTGGCGCAAGTGGCGGTTGGTAGGCGTGAGAAGGTGTTCATTTTCGGAAACGACTACGACACTCCGGATGGCACCGGCATCCGCGACTTCATTCATGTTGTCGATCTTGCATCCGGGCATTTATGCGTTTTGAACCACCTGAAGCAGCCCGGCGTGCTGACGGTCAACCTTGGAACGGGAAACGGCCACAGCGTTCTGGAGGTGATTCAGACATTCGAGGCCGTGAGCGGCAGGTCTGTTCCGTATGAATTTGGCGAACGTCGGACCGGTGATGTCGCCGCCTGTTATGCCGACCCGACATTTGCGGAAAGGACGTTGGGTTGGAAATCGGTGCGATCGTTGGCGCGAATGTGCGCGGATCATTGGCGTTGGCAATCGAAGAATCCGGACGGCTATCGGGGTGCGCAATATCAGACGAACAAGCTGAAATTCAGGGTCGGGTAGGACGCGACCAAAGAGGTGATTGAAGCTGCCGCAGTAGCGATGGCGTGGATCATGATACACGGCTGCAGCCGTGACCTGAAACACGACGGGCGGATGGGATCGCAGAAAGCATAAAGCGTTGCGGCAGGTTGGCAGTGAGATATCGTCCAATATGCCAGGTATGATTGCCGGTCAAAGTTGAGGATCGCACCCACTCCGGCTGCGGCCGGAAATGTGGCTGCCCGATTGCGATGCGGCTTCGACACCTCGCCGGCGACCAACCGGCATCGCGGTGTAAAAGCGTTTCAATTTGGCACGTCTCGATACGCGCGCCGGCGCAGGCGTGCAAGGTCGTCGGCGCCTGTCCGGTCTACTTGCCGAGCCGCACCAGTGCATTAGGTCTTCGGGTGATGTTCTTGCGTATCAGGGTGATACCGGGAACCTCGGCGTGATTTGGTTGGTGGCTGATCACTTCCAGTCGCTCGGACGCCTCGATTTGCTCGATGCGTGCGACCACCTCGATCGAACCCGGTAGTTGTTCGCATGCATTGGAGCCGTCATTCGTCGGTCGCACCAGAGAACCGTTGTTCATCCCCCAAATTGCCGCTTGGGTCCGGTTCTGGACCCGGATCTTGCGAAGGATCGCCTTGACGTGAACCTTCACGGTCGCCTCCGCGATGTCGATCTTGCGCGCGATGGACTTGTTGGAATCGCCCGCGATCAGGCATTGCATGATTGATTTTTCGCGGGGGGACAATTGTTGCGTAATGCGGTCCGTCGTGAAGGCGATCGCCCGATCGTTGCCATTGCGCGGCTCGGCCTTGGCGAAATGGTCGCCTTCAGAGTCGAGAATGGACGACATGAATGCGGGCGGGAAGATCGTTTCGCCCATCATCACCAGTTCGATCGACTTGACGAATACATCGCACGTCATGACGTCGATGAAATAGCCGCTGGCGCCCGCTCGAAATGCCGAGACCATCTCGTGTAGCCGATAGTGATCGGCCACGACCGCAATGCGTGCTTTCGGATGCCGCTCCTTGAGGAGCTCGATTTGTTCAACCGCGGATTCGAAATCATCGCCCGAATGGACAATGAGAACCAGCGATGGGTGTGATTGGAGTTTGCTCGGTGACAAGTCGTCTATGCTTGACACCGAAGCGATGGTGCGAAAATTTGCCGCGCTTAGAATTCTGGCAATTCCCTCTCTGATCAGAACGCTTTTCCCGACGATGAACGTTGCAAAACCTTGCCGCCTCCGCATTTTTACTCTCCCAGCCTTTACGCAAATGACAATTTCGAAAACATTGATGAATCGGAGTCTTGAATGAGTGTATTTTTTGATCGGTTGAGTTCTCTTCTCCGTCGTTCTGTTTCTGGAATTTGGTTGCTTCAGTCGGGTAGAATTGATCCTCCTTTGCAACACTGGGTTGGTAGTTTTAGCGGTCCAAAAAATTAGTAAGCATTTGCGAATGTTAGATTCGAATTGGCGCTATCCCTATATACCTTTGGTTATAGGCCTTTCGGATGCGCGGAGTATGTCGTTCGTAATGGTAAACGGCGTTTCGCATGACACGCTCTGAGCGAGTACGGATGCCAATTCCATCGAGCGTTGTAATCTCGATCGAAGCTATCGCGTACCGGAATTTGATATGCGCGCGCCTTGAATGGAAGGCCAAACTTGCCCGCAGTTCTACGTCCCGCAGTTCTACCGTACCGCAGTTATACGGGTGCCTTCGTCTTCCAGGATTGTGCAAAGTGTGTTGGAGAATCGCCGCAGGGCGAAGTCAACCTCTCGCCGTGCCGTCTATTGCGATGCGGCATTGGCCATACCGTTATAGTAATATATGCTGTTGCGGCATCGAGCAGGGGTGAATGAACTAAGACTGGGGGCGCGGGGTTTAACATTTGGGACAGGCTGAGGACTGCCCAATGCGTAGTATCACCGTCGTGATTGCGGATCGGCATCCCGTGGTTTTGAGGGGCTTGAGCAACGTGCTCGGGGCCCATTCCGATTTCAAGATTGTTGCATCTTGCAGTGATGGTCCGGGTTCTGTCGAAGCAATTCGGACTCTGGCGCCGGACATAGCTGTTCTCGACGGCTCGATGCCCGGCGCGACCGGCCCGGAGCTTCTTTCCATCGTAAGTATCGAGAATCTATCCACGCGGTTTGTCTTTTTCATCTCATCTGAAGTGGAACGTGAGCTGGTCATGTCAGCCGCAGCCGACGGTTTCAGCTTCATCTCAAAGGACGTGACGCCTGAAATTCTCGTGCAGTCGTTACGCCAGGTTGCGGGAGGCCGGCGGCTGTTGCCGCTGCCCACAGCCGATCAGGTGGGACTTCGGGAGCAAAGCGCGATCGCGGAGAACGCACTCGCTGTGTTGACGGAGCGGGAGCGCCAGATCATGCGGTTGGTGTCCGAGGGATTGTCGAACAAGGAAATTGGCCGACGCCTGAACATCAGCAACGGCACCATCAAGGTGCATCTTCATCACATCTTTCAGAAGCTCGAAATCAGTAACCGGACGGTACTCGCGGCCATTGCGATCTCGCAGGATGACGGTGTGGGTCTTGCCCCGGAAACTGAATCATCCCGGATTCGTCGCGGCTAGCTGCGAACTAGAGCGAAACTGGAATATCGCAGCACGAACGGAATTGGCGTCGACCACTGGCAGCGGAAGCTTGTCGGCGCGCAAAGCACGCTGATCGGTTTCGTCAGTTGAGGCGAGCTCTGCCTTGGATTCTGCCTGGGCCTTGGGTTCTGCGTGGCTGCGCCACGCGTAGCCCGCAAGGGCGAAGGGTGGTGCCCCTGGCCGGAATCGAACCAGCACTCCTTGCGGAACTCGATTTTGAGTCGAGCGCGTCTACCAGTTCCGCCACAGGGGCCTTCGGACACGGGCTGGAGGCCGGTGCGGCGAAGCCGGCGGAATATAGCGGGCGGCGCTTCCGGGTCAACCCGCGCGGATGTGATATTGACCTGTCTCGACAGGCAGCTAGCGGCGGGATAGGACGCTGTTGCCTGTTTGAGCACCAATTGTGCTCCGGAGAACGTCCGTGACATCAGCCGCCGCCCATTCATCGCCCGTGCGCCGTGCCGCCGACCCGGCGGTCGTGGCGGCGCTGGCAGTGGCGGTGGTTGCCGCTGCCACGCTGGCGGGCGCCTGGTTCTTCCAGCTCGTGCTGGATATCCGGCCCTGTCCACTCTGCCTCGAACAGCGCTATGCCTATTATCTGGCGGTCCCGCTCGGCCTCCTGGTGGCGTTTGCCGCCTCGCGCGGGGCGCCCCGGCAGGTCGTGTTGGCCGGGTTCGCGATGCTTCTGCTCGCCGCGCTGGCCAATGCCTGGCTCGGCGGCTATCACGCCGGCGTCGAATGGCAATTCTGGCAGGGCCCGACCGATTGCTCGGGCCCCGTGGTAGATCTCGGCAGTGCCGGCACGCTGCTGCAGCGGCTCGACACGGTGAAGGTGATCCGGTGCGACGAAGTGCAGTGGCGTTTCCTCGGCCTCTCGCTTGCCGGCTACAACGTGCTGATCTCGATGCTGATGGCGCTGATCGCGCTGTGGGGCATCGTCGCGGCGAAGCGGATAGCTGCGTAGTCGTAGGCTGGCAAAGGCGCGATAGCGCCGTACCCACCATCACCAGGCACGTTTTCTGAGGGTGGGCCCGCTTCGCTATCCCCAGACAGCAGTGAAAGAGTCGAGAGGCCGCGGCGTACTGGATCCTCGCATGCGCGGGGATGGCAGTGATGCCGTGCGGCGCTGCCCGCTACTCCGCCGGCGCCTCGTTGCTGCTTCCGTTGGCGCGGCTTGCCAAAAATCCCAGCGCCAGTCCGCCGACGGCGAGAATCGGGATCAGCTTCTTGACGCCGATGGCGCGGATGACCTGGATGCCGGCCGCGACCAGCATCGGATCGGACAATACGGTCTGCGCGGTGGACTTCGCCACCTTCGCCGCCTGTTCGGCGCGCGCCTCGATCTGCCGCTTGCGGATCATATAGCTGCCGGCCGCGATCATCGCGACCACGAAGAAGATAGCGGCGCCGGTCAGGCAGGCCTGCACGGGGCCGTAATTCTGCAGCACGAACACGAAAGCCGCCGCGCACAGAAACGCGGTCGTGACCAGCAATGCCATCGCCGCTGCCGCCGCCAGCGACGTCAGCCGTAGCGCGGAGCCGGTCGATTCCTTGAAATCATCGATAAATCGTTGGAACATGGCGCGCCTCGATCTGAAACAGCGTCGACAAAACAAGCCGCGGCGCTGCGCCGCCGCGATGCAAGGAATGGCTCTCCAGCGCGCGCTATCCTGCGCCGAACCTTACCTGCGCCAGGTCACGCCGATCAGAAACCCGATACCCAGCGCCAGGGCGACGGTCGCCAGCGGCCGCTGGGTGATGGCGTCCTCCAGCGTCTCCTCGATCGAGGACGCCGCGTCCTGGGCGGCACCCATCATAGCACTGCCGCGCTCCGACATGTCCTCGACCGCCTGCTCCGCATTGGCGCGGGCCTGATTGTAGCCGCGCCGCGCCTGCTTGCCGGCGGTGCCGGCAAAACTGTTGAGCGCTTCGGTGATCTGCTCGGTCAGGGCTGCGATATCGTTTTTCACGGCGGTTACATCCTTTTCCAGGCGTTCGTAGGTCGCTTTGTCCGTCAGGTTTTTCATTGCGGCGTCAGACATCGAAAGCTCCCGGATAACGAGTTCAACTGCGGAACAAACGCTCCGTTGAAGGGGAAGTTCCTCGGCCTAGTCCTCCGGCAGTTGTGGCGAGTCCGGCGGCATCAAGTGCTCTTTCAGGATCAGCGCCACGATCAGCAGGGGCGAAGACAGGAAGGCGCCCATCGGTCCCCACATCCAGGTCCAGAAGGCGAGCGCCAGGACCACGGCGAGCGCGTTCAGCGCCAGCCGCCGGCCGACGATCATGGGTGTCAGGAAATGACCTTCCAGGAAGGTCATCACGGCAAACAGCGCCGACGGCAACAATCCCGCACCGAGGGTCGGAAACGCAACGAGCCCCACCGCGACCAGCACCGCGAACATGGCAACCGGGCCGATGATCGGAATGAAGTTCAGGATCGCCGCCAGTGCGCCGAGACCTGCCGGGTTGGGCATGCCGGTCGCCGCGCAAATCAGCCCGGTGATGATGCCGACGCCGACATTGATCGTGGTCACCATCAAGAGGTAGTTGCCGAGATGCTCCTCGATCTCGTTGAGGATCCGCAGCGCCCGCAGCCGCCACTCGCGCTCGCCGAAGTGCATGATCAGGGCCCGGCGCAGCTCCCGCCAGCTTGCGATGAACAGGATCAGGGTAGCGATGAACAGCATGAATTCGGCAAAGGTCGGCGACAGGAATTCCAGCGTCGGCTGCACCCATTCGATTTTCGGCAGGTGCAGCGTCGGCGTCGTCAGCGTGTCGGGGCCGCCGAGCATGCTCTGCAGCTGTTGCCACAGCGCGAGCGGCCGGTCGAATACATGCAGCTTCTCCTTCAGCTCCGCGCCGAGCTCCGGAAGCTTGGCGCTCCATTCCACCGCGGGCGAAGCGATCAGGCCGATCATGAAGGCGACCGCGGCGCTGCCGGCGGCCACGATCCCAACGGCCGCAACGGCGCGCGGAATACGGAAACGCTCGAGGAAACTCGCCGCCGGCGACAGCATGGTGCCGACGATGAAGGCCATCGTAACCGGCAGAAAGAACGCCTTGGCGAGATAAAGCCCGGCGATGACGCAGATGATCAAGAGGCCGACGAGGGCGATCGCTACGACTTCCGTGCGGCGAATGACCGGCGGCAATTCGGCCTTGCTGTCCGGCATCGGCTCGCCCTCGTGCGGAAGCTTGCGCTCTCCGGGCAGAGGTTTGGTCGGTGAGGATTTGTTGGCCGAGGGCTTGGCGGAAGCGGGCGAAGGCCTGGTGGGAGTGACGCTCACAATGATTTTCCCTCGCCCGAAGCGGCGATGACACGGCAAAAAGCAACGTCGCAAAACGGACCGCGATCATAACGTGGCGCAGAGGCGCGGGTTCCAACGCGCGAAAATGCGCGCGATGTCGCGTCGGACAGCCGCAGAGGAACTGCGGGCCTGCAACTGCGTTTTGTTGGGCAGAGCATCCAGCGATGCACATCCAGCGGGGCAGTCCCATGACACAGTCCTCCGATCGCCGGCCTTCGTCGCGCGTGGCAAGCGCGGTCGTCTTCGTCAGCGCCTTGTTGACGCCATTCGTGGTTTCCAGTGCTGCGAATGCGCAGGCGTTCGGCTACGCCTATGCCCAGCCGAGTGCATATCCCGCCGATGAGGTGATCGGCTCCGACGAGGGCGCGACGCCCGAGCGGCTTCGCCGCGCGGTGGTCGCCTTTGGCACGACGGAAGCGCCGGGCACGATCATCATCGATACCGGCAACACCACACTTTATTATGTACTCGGCCAGGGCCGGGCCATCCGCTATGGCGTCGGCGTCGGTCGCGAAGGCTTTACCTGGTCGGGGGTGCAGACCGTCAGCCGCAAGGCGGAATGGCCGGACTGGCATCCGCCGGCGGAGATGATCGCGCGCCAGCCCTATCTGCCGCGCTTCATGGCCGGCGGTCCCGGCAATCCGCTCGGCGCGCGGGCGATGTATCTCGGCACCAGCCAATACCGCATTCACGGCACCAACGATCCCTCGACGATCGGCAAATTCGTCTCGTCGGGCTGCATCCGCCTGACCAATGAGGACATCACCGACCTGTTCAGCCGCGTCAATGTCGGAACGAAAGTCGTGGTGCTGCCGAAGAACGCGCCGGTCATGGCGCGGGGCGGAGATACGAGGACGGTTCGTCCGATCGGGGCGCCGTCGCGCCCGGCCGTGGCCGCGCCTTCGGGTCGGCAGGCGATGAACCTTATTGCGCCGCAAGCGAACTGAATGAAGGCGTCGTGTTGCCCAAGAGGAGAAAGTTGATGCGACCTGGAAAACTGGCAGCGTGGGGCGCAGCCGCAGTGGTGTGCGCATCCGCGCTGGCGCCTGCCGCACAGGCCCAGGACTTCTTCTCGCAATTGTTCGGCGGCTTTGGTCGCCAGCGCCATCAGCCCTATATCCAGATGCCGTTTCCCAATGACGATGGCCGCGTCTACGCGCCGCGCGGGGAGGGACGGGCGAGGTACGGCGGTGGCGGCAGCCAGGCCTATTGCGTGCGGACCTGCGACGGCCGTTATTTCCCGCTTCCGGCGTCCGACAATGCCAGCCGCGCCACGGCTTGCAGCAGCTTTTGCCCAGCGAGCGAAACCAAGCTGTTCTATGGCAGCAGCATCGACGAGGCGACCGCCGACAACGGCAAGTCCTATTCGGAGCTCCCGAACGCGTTCCGCTATCGCAACGAACTCGTCAACGGTTGTACCTGCAACGGCAAGGACCCGGTCGGGCTGGCGTCAGTCAAGGTCGAGAACGATCCGACGCTGCGCAAGGGCGACATTGTCGCCGGCGAAAACGGCCTGCTGGTCGCGGGCCGCAGCGGCGACCGGCGCGGTGCCGAAGTGAACTTCTCACCGGCTTCCGAAAAGGTCCGCGCCAAGTATGGCCGCGTGCCAGTGGTGGCGCGGGAGTGATAAGTCCACTCTGTCATGGCCCGGGCTTGACCCGGGCATGACGAGCGGTCAGGCCGCGCGGATCTTGCCGAGGAATTCGGTGACCTGATTGCCGAGTTGCTGGCTCTGCGTCTCCAGCGTCTGGGACGCCTGCTTGACGTTTTCGGCAGCGGCTGCCGCGGCGTCCGCATCGGCCTTCACGCCGTTGATGTTGTCGGACACGTTCTTGGTGCCTTGCGCGGCAAATTGCGTCGAGCGCGTGATCTCCTGCGTCGCGGCGCCCTGCTGCTGCACGGCGGCGGCAATCGCGGTCGCGACCTCGTTGACCTCGCCGATGATGCTGCCGATGCCCTTGATGGCGTCGATGGCTTCGCCCGCAACCCGCTGGATGTCCGAAATCTGCTCGGAAATCTCCTCGGTCGCCTTCGCGGTCTGGCTTGCCAGCGATTTGACTTCGGAGGCGACCACCGCAAAGCCGCGGCCGGCCTCGCCGGCGCGCGCGGCCTCGATGGTGGCGTTGAGCGCGAGCAGGTTGGTCTGCGCGGCGATGGTGTTGATCAGGCCGACGACTTCGCCGATCCGTCCCGCCGATTGGGCAAGCCCCTGCACGGTGCCGTCGGTGTCGCGCGCTTGGCCGACCGCGCGACTGGCGATGCCGGCGGCGTGCGCCGCCTGCTGGCTGATGTCATTGATCGAGGCGCTCAGCTCTTCGGAAGCGGCCGCCACCGTCTCGACGCTCATCGAGGCCTCGCCGGAAGCTTTCTCGGCGACCTGGACGCGCTCGTTGGTCTGGCGAGAAATCGTCGAGAGGCCGGACGAGGTGGTCCGCATCTGGCCGGAGGCATCGCCGAGCTGGTTGAGCGTCTGGCGCACCATGCCCTCGAACTCGCCGACATAGCTCTCGATCGCCTGTTGCCGCGCCATGGCGCCGGCGTTGCGCTCGCGTTCCTGTGCCTCGATCCGGGCCTTGTCGGCGGCCTGCTGCTTGAAGGTCTCCAGCGCGCCGGCCAGCGCGCCGATTTCATCCTGGCGCGCGGCGTAGCCGGTATCGACGTGGAGGTCGCCGGCGGCGACCTTCAGCATGGCGTCGCGCATGGAGTGCAGCGGCTTGATGGCGCGGCGGGCGACGATCACCTGGGCGCCGAAGGCCAGTGCGAGTGCGCCGATCAGCAGTATGAGCTGCATCGAAAGCGAGCGCCGGGCGCTGGCGTACAAATGCGCGGCGCGATCCTTGGCGGCGTCGAGCGCGGCTTCGGCCACGTTGACGGCGGCAGAGAGACGGCCGACCGTGACCGGGGTCCACTGGTTGGCGTTGAGTTCGGTCTTCTCGCCGGCCGCAATCTGCGTCAGCAACCGGTCGCGCAGCGCGAGATAGGATGGCTCGAAATAGGCGGTCTTTGTCGCGGCGATCGCGCTCGAGATCGCCGGCGGCAGCTGCATTCCCGCCGAGGTCAATTCCAGCGCGGTCCACGCGGCGTCAATGCCGCCGGTATATTTCGTATAGGCAAGCCTGGTCTCCGGCGCGACCTTCCCGGCACTGAGCCCGGTCGAGACGATCAGCGAGGCTTCGCCCGCAGTGTTGCGCAGCAGCCAGGCAATCTGCTTGATCGCCAGCAACTGGTCGATCGTCGCGTCCTGGTGGTTGACGGCGGCGGCAAGGTTGCCGGACAGCTTTTCCAGCGTCTCCAGCATGGCGTTGGCGGCGGCAAAGTATTCCTTGGCCAGTTCGGGCCGGCGCTGTGCCTTCGGCTTGACCACGGCGTCCCAGAACTCCTTCTGCAGCGCGGTCATCGTCTTGAACAGGTGGTCGAACTCCGGCACGAGCGTTTGCGCTTGCGCGAATTCCACGCTGCCGAGCAGGCCGAGCGCGTTGCCCATCGCCGGCATTTCGGTGTCGCGGATGTTGCGCAGATATTTTTCGATATCGGCGTCCATCGGCGCGTCGGAATTCAGCAGCCGGTTGGTCGTGGAGCGATCGGTGCGCAGATTGTGCATCGCCTTGAAGATGTTCGCGGAGGCGTCGGCGATCACCGCAATGCGGCTTGCCGCCTGCAGGCGGCCCCAGGAATCCCAGGCGTTGAGCGAAAATCCGACCACCACGCAGAACGAGGTGACGAGGATGACGGTCTTCAGCAGCGCGGATACGGTCAGACGGTTCAACATGATGCTCCCCCCCAGGACGCCCGGTCATTTGGGGGGAAAACGGTAAATGGTTTGGCCAGTCATATCCGCGTAGAAATACGAGGATCCTTGAAAAGATTGCGATTTTCCGTGAGGCGAACAGTTCCTCGGCTGGAACTCGCCGCTCTCATTCACGTTAATAAAATACTACCAGCGCACTCATACGAGCGCCGAAGGGGGCCACATGCTTGTCAGTATCCTCATCACGTTTCTTGTCGTCATCCTCGTCCTCTATCTTATCAACCTCCTGCCGCTCGACAGCCGCGCCAAGCAGATCGCCCGCGTCGTGGTGATCATTCTCGGTGTAATCTCGCTGTTGAGATACATCACAGTTTAAGCTGTAAGCGGCCGACTTGCCGCAGAGGGACGTCGCAACGAAAAAGCCCCGGCATCTAGCCGGGGCTTTCATTTCGAATACAGTTTTACTTCAAGGTGCTGAACCAGTCGTCCACGTCCTTGCGGATCTGGTCCTTGGCGAAGCCGTAGCGCTGCTGCAGCTTGCCTTCGAGTTGTTCGCGGCGGCCCTCGATCACGTTGAGATCGTCATCGGTGAGCTTGCCCCACTTCTCCTTGGCGGAACCCTTGAACTGTTTCCAGTTGCCTTCAACCCTGTTCCAATCCATCGCCTTCTCCTCTCGTATTGGGATGACGATCAACGGATAAAAGGCTCAGGCGTTCCTCGCGATCGATGCGGCATCGTGCCTGCTGATTACACCGCCGCCTTCGCCTCGCGGCGGCGCGCGGTGAGAATGTATTCGGTGTAGCCGTTCGGCTGCTCGCGGCCCTTGAAGACGAGATCGCAGGCGGCCTGGAACGCGACGCCGTCGAAGGCGGGCGCCATCGGCTTGTAGAGCGGATCGCCGGCGTTCTGCTTGTCGACCACCACCGCCATGCGCTTCAGCGACTCCATCACCTGGTCCTTGCTGACGACGCCATGCGCGAGCCAGTTCGCCAGATGCTGGCTGGAGATGCGTAACGTAGCGCGATCTTCCATCAGGCCAACGTCATGGATGTCGGGAACCTTGGAGCAGCCGACGCCCTGGTCGATCCAGCGCACGACATAGCCGAGGATGCCCTGGCAGTTGTTGTCGATCTCCTGCTTCACGTCGTCGGGCGCCCAGTTTGACTGCGACACCGGAATGGTGAGGATGTCGGAGAGTTTTGCGCGCTGGCCGCCCTTGGCGAGTTCCTGCTGGCGCGCGATCACGTTGACCTGGTGGTAGTGCAACGCGTGCAGCGTTGCCGCCGTTGGTGACGGCACCCAGGCGGTGGTCGCGCCGGCCTGCGGATGGCCAAGCTTCTGGGTCAGCATGTCGGCCATCTTGTCGGGCGCCGCCCACATGCCCTTGCCGATCTGGGCATGGCCGGGCAGGCCGTCGATCAGGCCCATGTCGACATTCCAGTCCTCGTACGCCTTGATCCAGGGCTGCGCCTTCATGTCGTTCTTGCGGATCATCGGGCCGGCTTCCATCGACGTATGGATCTCGTCGCCGGTGCGATCGAGGAAGCCGGTGTTGATGAAGCAGATGCGCTTCGATGCATTCTGGATGCAGGCCTTGAGGTTCACCGTGGTGCGGCGCTCCTCGTCCATGATGCCGACCTTCATGGTGTTTTCGGGAAGCGACAACAGCTTCTCGACGTCGCCGAACAGTTCGCAGGTCAGCGCGACTTCGTCGGGGCCATGCATCTTCGGCTTGACGATGTAGACTGAGCCGGTGCGGCTGTTCTTCGTCTTCGAGGACCCCTTGATGTCGTGGATCGCGAGCAGGCCGGCCACCGCAGCATCGAGCAGGCCCTCCGGGATCTCCTCGCCCTTCTCATCGAGCACGGCATCGGTGAACATGTGATGGCCGACATTGCGCATCAGCAATAGGCTGCGGCCATGCAGCGTGATGTCCTTGCCGTCGGGCGTCTTGTAGGTGCGGTCGGGATTGAGCGAACGCTTCAGCGTCTTGCCGCCCTTTTCGAAATCGGCCGAGAGCGTGCCGTTCATCAGGCCGAGCGTGTTGCGATAGACCAGCACCTTGTCTTCGGCATCGACGGCGGCGACCGAGTCTTCCATGTCGAGAATGGTCGAGACCGCCGATTCCAGGATCATGTCGGCAACGCCGGCCGGATCGTCCTTGCCGATGACGTGGTCGCGGTCGATCTTCACTTCGACATGCATGCCGTTGTTGACCAGCAGCACCGCGCTCGGTGAAGCGGCATCGCCCTGGAAGCCTGCGAACTGCGCAGCCGTCTTCAGCGCAGTGGCGTTGCCGCTCTTCAGCTTCACTGCGAGCTGGCCGGCGATCACGCTGTACGAGGTGACGTCGGTGTGGCTGCCGGTCGCGAGCGGCACGGCGGCGTCGAGGAACGCCTTGGCTTTGGCGATGACCTTGTCGCCGCGCGCCTTGTTATAGCCCTTACCGCTCTCGCTCGGATCATGCGGGATCGCGTCGGTGCCGTAAAAGGCGTCATAGAGCGAGCCCCAGCGCGCATTCGCCGCGTTCAGCGCGTAGCGGGCATTGGTGAGAGGAACGACGAGCTGCGGTCCGCAGATCTTGCCGATCTCCTCGTCGACATTTGCGGTCTCGACCTTCTGCGTGGCCGGCTCGGGCAGGAGATAGCCGATCTCCTTCAGGAACGCCGTATAGGCGGCCATGTCGAACGCCTTGCCCTTGTGGGCGCGATGCCAGCCGTCGATCTTGGCCTGGAGCGTGTCGCGGAAGGCGAGCAGCTCGCGATTCTTCGGCCCGAGCTTCTTGATGATGGCGGCGACACCGGCCCAGAACGCGTCGGGCGAAATCCCCGTCTTGGGGGTCGCCTCCTTGGCGATGAAATCGAACAGGACAGGGGCGATCTTCAATCCGTGGGCATCGACACGCTTCATGATGGGCTTTCTCAAAAAGAAATGGCGTTTGCAGGCTGTTTTCAGGCCAAAACAGCAAAAAACGCGCCAAAGGGGCGGCGTTGGCCGCCCTTTTAGCCCTAAAGCCGGGTCGATGAGAAGGCCCTAAAAGTCCTAGATGTTGGCCGCCAGATCCACCAATTCGTCGAACAGGATGCCGGTTTCGCCCAACATCCGCTCGATCTCCTCCGTCGCGTCCGCTACCGAGCGGATCGAGGTATCGATCCGGAGTTCGCAGGCGGTCGGCGGCTGGTAATCGTTGGTGATCCCGGTGAAGGACGGCAGCGCGCCGGAGCGCGCCTTGGCGTAGTGACCCTTGGGATCGCGGCTCTCGCACACCTCGGCAGGCGCGGCGACATGCACTTCGCGGAACATGGTGTCGGCGATGCGGCGTGCCGCGGCGCGGTCAGCGATCGCAGGCGAAACCGCGGCGACGATCGCGACGTGGCCATTGCGCGCCAGATGGGTCGCGACCTCGGCCAGACGGCGAATGTTTTCGCTGCGATCCTGCGGCGAGAAGCCGAGATCGTTGTTGAGCCCGGCCCGCAACGTATCGCCATCCAGCAGGATCGGTGAGCCGCCGCGCGAGAACAATCGACGCTCCAGCGCGCGGGCGAGCGTCGATTTGCCAGAGCCCGGCAGGCCGGTCAGCCAGATCACCGCGCCGTTGTGGTGGTAGCGCGCCGAACGCTCCTCGGGACGCAGCGCGGATTCCACCGGCACGATGTCGATCGGCACCGCGCGCTGTCCGGCGTCGACCGAGAGCACGAGGCCGCCGCCGGCGATGCGGCCGTTGACCTCGATCACCAGCCGCCCGGTGCGCGGATTTTCCTGATAGGGATCGGCCGCGATCGGTTGCGCCAGCGAGATGTCGATTTCGCCGACATGATTGCGCGCGATCGCCTTGGTCTCCTCGTTCGAGAGCTCGCCGGGATCGACCGCCTTCTCGATTGCGACCACGCTGGCGCGGGTTTCGCGCGTGCCGAGGCGGATCAGGATCTGGTCGCCCTTCGACAGCGGCTTGTCGTGCAGCCAGAAGATGCGTGCGCGAATCCGCCGCGTGTCGCGCGGCGTCGCGCCGGCATGCGCAATGACATCGCCGCGCTCGATGAACAATTCGCGGTCGAGCGTGATGCCGACCGAGCGGCCGGCGCCGTGGCTGCCCTTCAGCGGCGTCACCGGCCAGCTCTCCACGGTCTTGATCTTCGCGATCTTGCCGGCCGGCATGATGACGATTTCGTCACCGGCTGCGAGGTGGCCGGACTCGATGCGGCCCGCAACAATGCGGCGGTCGTCGAATTTGTAGATCGCCTGCACCGGCAGCCGCAGCGCCAGCTGCTCCAGCGGCCTCGCCGGTTCGAGCGCATCGAGCGCTTCGACGACGGTCGGCCCCTGGTACCAGCCGATCCTCGGCGTATGCTCTGCAACGCCGTCGCCATCGCGCGCGGAAATTGGAATGATTGCCGATGGCGTCACGCCGAGGCCGATCAGATGCGCCGAAATCTCGTCGCTGATCTCCTTGAATCTGTCAGCGCCGAAGTCGACGCGGTCCATCTTGTTGACGACGATCGCGACCTGCTTGATGCCGAGCAGATGCAGCAAATAGCCGTGCCGCCTGGTCTGGTCGCGCACGCCTTCCAGCGCGTCGATGATCAGCACGGCGCCGTCGGCCTGCGAGGCGCCGGTGATCATGTTGCGGAGGAATTCGGCATGGCCGGGCGCGTCGATCAGAACGACGTCGCGCGAGCGGGTGCGGAAGCGGATCTGCGTGGTGTCGATGGTGATGCCCTGGTCGCGCTCGGTCTGCAGCGCATCGAGCAGGAACGACCATTCGAACGGCATGCCGCGCCGCGCACTGACCGCTTTCAGCATCTCCAGCTTGCCCTCCGGCAGGCTGCCGGTCTCGTGCAGCAGCCGGCCGACGAGCGTGGATTTGCCGTGATCGACATGACCGACGATAACGATGCGGACCTGCGGGCGCGTGGTGCCGTTCGGGGTTGCCGAAACGCTGGCGGGAAGGATCATGTTCATAGCGACGCTCACACCAGGTGTCCGTTAGAGATAGCCGGCGACGCGGAGCCGCTCGAAAGCATCTTCGGTTTCATGATCCAGCGCGCGGCCGGCGCGTTCCGGCACCTTGGTGCCGTCGAGTTCAGCGAGGATCTCGTCGATGTTGGAGGCAGTCGACGCCACTGGATTGGTAATGTCCTGATCACCCAGCGAGCGATAGCGCTTGCCTTCCTTCGACAGATACAGCGGGATGATCGGAATGTTTTCGCGCTTGGTGTAGGCCCAGATGTCGGCCTCGGTCCAATGCAGGATCGGGTGAACGCGTAAGTGAGCGCCTTGCGGCACTGAGGCGTTGAACTGGTCCCAGAACTCCGGGGGCTGGTCGCGCACGTCCCAGCCGCCTTCGAGCCCGCGCGGCGAGAATACGCGCTCCTTGGCGCGGGTGGCTTCCTCGTCGCGGCGGATGCCGGCGATCAGGCCATCGAAGCCGTATTTGTTGAGCGCCCACTTCAGCCCTTCAGTCTTGCGCGCGGCCGAGCGCGCGGCGGGCGGCAAGGTCGGATCGACGGCATCGATCGGCGGGCAGGGCTCTACCTTGAGATCGAGGTCCCACTCCTTCCCGAAGCGGTCGCGGAACGCATACATCTCCGGAAACTTCTTGCCGGTGTCGACATGCAGCGCCGGGAACGGCACGCGGCCGAAGAAGGCCTTGCGCGCCAGCCAGATCATGACGTTGGAATCTTTCCCCAGCGACCACAGCAGCGCGAGCTTCTTCAGCCGCGCGAACGCCTCGCGCAAAATGTAGATGCTCTGCGCCTCAAGCTCGTCGAGATGGTCCATCGAGGGCGGCGGCAGCATCTCGCCGGGAAAAATTTTCGGCACAGATGATGCTTCGTGCAGGGCTGCGGACGGCAACCTGTGTCCGCTGGATTCAGGGTTGAGAAGATGCATCTCTGGGCCTTGGACTTGGGAGTGGAAAAATTCTAAAGTTGCACCGCAATAGAGAAGAAATAATTTTCTCTTTGTGGCTCTTGATCGAGACATAAATAGAAAATAATTTCAGTCAACCCCCCAATTGGGGAAAGCGAGTGTCTGATGCGCTATCTGCCTGTGTTCCTGGATCTGCAAAGCGGCAAGGTGTTGCTCGTTGGGGCAGGCGACCTCGTGCGCGCGAAATTGCGCCTGCTGATTTCGGCGGGGGCACGGGTCCGCTGGTATGCGACCGACGGCAATCGTGATTTGGCTGGCCTCGATCCCAATGACGCCGCGCGGATCGAGATGGTTTCCGGCGATCCGCTGTCAGCTGATCTCTCCGGCATCATCGCAATCCTCTGCGCCGGCGCCGGCGATATCGGCGTTGCGATGTCGGTGCGTGCGAAGGCGGTTGGGCTGCCCGTCAACGTGATGGACGACCTCGCGCATTCCACCTTCATCTTTCCCGCGATCGTCGACCGCGGCGACGTCGTCGTTGCCGTCGGCACCGGCGGTGCTTCACCGGTGGTCGCGCGCCGCGTGCGCGAGCGCATCGAGGCTGTATTGCCGGCGCGCATCGGCGATCTCGCCGCCTTCATCGGCAGCTTTCGCAAATCGATGCATGCGCGCATTCCCGAATTTTCGTTGCGCCGCCGTTTCTGGGAGCGCGTGATCGACGGTCCGATCGGCGCGCTGGTGCTCGCGGGTCGCAAGGCCGAGGCCGAAAAGGCGCTGAACGAAATCGCTGATCCTTCCGCGTTTGCCGGCGCGAACCAGGATGGAAAAGCCGAGGGCCGCGTGACGCTGGTCGGCGCGGGTCCGGGCGATCCTGATCTGCTCACCATCAAGGCGCTGCGCGCGCTGCAGGATGCCGACGTCGTTTTCTACGACGAGCTGGTGTCGCCGGAAGTTCTCGACCGTATCCGCCGCGACGCCGCGCGCATTCCGGTCGGCCGCCGGGTCGGTAAGCCCGGCATCGGCCAGGATGCGATCAACAAATTGCTGATTGAAGCTGCGAAGGCCGGACAGCGCGCGGTGCGGCTGAAGGGCGGCGATCCCTTCATCTTCGGCCGCGGTGGCGAGGAAATCGAAGTGCTGCGCGCGGCCGGCGTCGCCTATTCGGTGGTGCCGGGCATTACCGCCGGCCTGGGCGCCGCCGCGCAATTCGAGGCGCCGCTGACCTATCGCCACGAAGCGCTGCGCATCACCTTCCTGACCGCGCACAAGGCCAAGGACGCCGAGACCGTCGACTGGTCGGTGCTGACAGACAAGAAGATGACCATCGTGGTCTATATGGGCATGACCGCCGCGCCATCGGTCCGCGCCGGCCTGTTGGCGGCCGGCCGCCTGCCGCAAACGCCGGTCGGCGTGTTCGCGCGGGTGACTAGGCCGGATGCGCAGGCCGTGGTCGGCACGCTGGAGAATCTTCCGGCGCTGGTCGAAAAAATCGATGGCGGTCCCGCCATCCTCATCATCGGCGACGTCGTCGCGCATTCCGCGCCGTGGCGTCAGTCAAACCTCAACCAAGTCATCTCCAAACTGCTGGAAGCTGCCGAATGACCTCTCCGCTCGAACAGAAGAAAATCAGAATTACCGGGCCGTCGGTGGTGACCGCCAACCGCACCTGGGATGGCGCCGTGGTCTACCGGACCGCAGATCGGGGCTGGTCGACGGCACTGGCCGATGCCGCAATCGTCGGCACCTCCGATGACGCGCGTGCGTTGCTTGCCGAAGGCGTCGCCGATGACGTCGGGGCGGTCGGCGCCTATATCGCGCCGGTCGAAGTCAAAGAGGGCGGGGTAATCAAGCCCGGCAACCTCCGTGAACATATCCGGTCGAAGGGCCTTACCATCGACCTTCTTCCGGCCTGAGGCTGATCCATCATGTATGCATATGACGAACTCGACCGCACGCTCATCAACGAGCGTGTTTCGGAATTCCGCGATCAGGTGAAGCGTCGCCTCTCCGGCGAACTGACCGAGGATGAATTCAAGATCCTGCGGCTGCAGAATGGCGTGTACCTGCAATTGCACGCCTACATGTTCCGCGTCGCGATCCCCTATGGCACGCTGTCGTCGAAGCAGTTACGCCGGCTTGCGCATGTCGCCCGCCGCTACGATCGCGGCTACGGCCATTTCACCACCCGGCAGAACATCCAGTTCAACTGGATCAAGCTTGCCGAACTGCCCGATGCGCTGGCTGAGCTCGCCGACGTCGGCATCCACGCGATGCAAACTTCCGGCAACAACATGCGCAACGTCACCTCGGACCAATGGGCCGGCGTCGCGCCCGGCGAGGTCGAGGATCCCCGCATCTGGTCGGAGATCCTGCGCCAGCACACCACGCTGCATCCGGAGTTCTCGTTCCTGCCGCGCAAGTTCAAGATCGCGATCACCGCGTCCGAGCACGACCGCGCCGCGATCAAGATTCATGACATCGGCCTGCGCCTGCACAAGAATGCCGACGGCGAAACCGGCTTTGAAGTGCTGGTCGGCGGCGGCCTCGGCCGCACGCCGTTCATCGCCAAGACCATCAAGCCGTTCGTGCATGGCCGCGATATCCTGAGCTATGTCGAGGCGATCCTGCGCGTCTACAATCAGTACGGCCGCCGCGACAACATCTACAAGGCCCGCATCAAGATCCTCGTCCACGAGCTCGGCATCGAAAAATTCGCGCGCGAGGTCGAGGAAGAATGGAAGCTGATGGGCGATGTCGGGCTGACGCTCGACCATTCCGCGATCGAGGAAGTGCGCTCGCGCTTCTCCTATCCGGCTTACGAAAAGCTGCCGCACATGCCGGACGAGCTGAAGCAGGCCGCGGCTGATCCCTTGTTCGAGCGCTGGCGCAAGAACTCGGTGGCCCCGCACAAGGTGCAGGGCTACTCGATCGTGACGCTGTCGCTGAAGCCGGTGGGCGGACCGCCCGGCGACGCCACCGCCGACCAGATGGACGCGGTCGCCGATCTCGCCGACAAATATTCATTCGGCGAAATCCGCGTCGGCCACGAGCAGAACCTGGCGCTGCCGCATGTCGCCAAGCGCGACCTGCCGCAGCTCTGGAGAGCGCTCGATCGCCTCGGGCTTGCCACGCCGAACGTCAATCTCGTCACCGACATCATCGCCTGCCCGGGGCTGGATTACTGCTCGTTGGCTAATGCACGCTCGATCCCGATCGCGCAGGAATTGACCCGGCGTTTCGCCAACCACGACACCGCCGACATGATCGGCCGGCTGCACATCAACATCTCCGGCTGCATCAATGCCTGCGGCCACCACCATGTCGGCCATATCGGCATCCTCGGCGTCGAGAAGAACGGCGAGGAATTTTACCAGATCACCATCGGCGGCCGCGCCGACGAGAACGCGCAGATGGGCGTCTTGATCGGCCCGGCCGTTCCCTATGCGGAAGTTGCCGACGTGATCGAAGACATCGTCGAAGCCTATCTCGCACTGCGCGACCGTCCCGAGGAACTGTTCGTCGATACGGTGAAGCGCCTGGGCGTCGAGCCATTCAAGGAGCGGGTCTATGCCACTCGTTAAGCAGGGAAGAATCACCACCGATCTGTTCGTCCACGTTGCCGATGGCGCCGAATTGCCGGGCGACGGCGCGATCCTGATTTCAGCGGCGCGGTTTCTGGAGGATCCGGAAGCCATTCTGAAGCGCGCCGGCAAGGCCGGCGTGATCTGGCCGAACAGTCGCGCCGTCGACGATCTCGTGCCCTATCTCGATCGGCTCGCTGCTGTCGCGCTGGTATTCCCGACCTTCCGGGACGGCCGCGCCTACAGCCAGGCGCGCCTCTTGCGCGAACGCCACGGCTATGAAGGCGAGCTGCGCGCCATCGGTCAGATCCTGCGTGATCAGTTCGTGTTCATGTCGCGCGCCGGCTTCGACGCATTTGAAGTGAAGAAGGATGCCGACGCCGACGCCTTCGCCGAGACCATGAAGCGCTATTCGGTGTTCTACCAGCCGACCGGCGACGGCCGCGTCACCGCGCTCAATCGGCGGATGCAGTTGCGTCATTCGGAGAGTGCGGGACAGTGACCACGACCTCACCGCATGCGCTCGCCACTGAATCGACGATCCTTCATTCGGCGCAGATGCTCGACCTTGCCTTGCGCGATGCTTCGCCGGCGCAAGTCATCGAAACCGCGCTGAAGACCGTCGGCCGCGAGCAGCTTGCGCTGGTGTCGTCGTTCGGTACGGAATCGGCGGCGCTGCTCAAGGTGATGGCGGACGTCGATCCCGCTATACCCGTAATCTTCCTCGATACCGGTTGGCTGTTCGAGGAGACGCTCGCTTATCGCGACACGCTGATCGCCACCCTCGGCCTTCGCGATGTCCGCTCGATCAAGCCGCTCGATGAAGCGCTCTCGCGCCAGGATCCCGATCGCGAATTGTGGTTTACCGATCCCGATGCCTGCTGCCGCATCCGCAAGGTGGAGCCGCTGGCGCGCGCGCTCAAGCCGTTCTCGGCCTGGATCAACGGGCGCAAGCGTTTTCAGGGCGGTGCACGCGCCGAGATTCCCGTCGTCGAGGAAGACGGCACGAGGCTGAAGTTCAATCCCTTCGCCAACGTGTCGCGCGAAGAGATCGAGGCGATCTACAAGCTCGGCAAGCTGCCGCCGCATCCGCTGGTCGCCTCCGGCTACCTCTCGGTCGGCTGCATGCCGTGCTCGAGCCGGGCCGCGGCGGACGAGGATGCGCGTGCTGGCCGCTGGCGCGGCAGAGCCAAGACGGAATGCGGTATCCACACGACGAAAACTTCGTAAAGCCCGGACTTCTTAGGACAATGAAGCTGCGGAACCAAAAACTATGAAACGCGGTTTCATTGACTAAGCGACCTTTCGTCGCGACTTATGCGCCTCCGCTTTGATGATATGTTCATCAAGCCGAATGGAGATCAATGATGATCCGTCGCATTCTGCCGCTGGTTGCCGGATTGCTCTGGGCGAGTTCAGCCTTCGCCGCTGATGTTACACTGCTCAACGTGTCGTATGATCCGACACGTGAGCTTTATGCCGATTTCAACAAGGCTTTCGTCGCCGCCTATCAAAAGGAAACCGGCAAGAGCGTCGAGATCAAGCAGTCGCATGGCGGCTCGGGCTCGCAGGCGCGTTCGGTGATCGACGGCCTGCAGGCGGATGTCGTCACGCTGGCGCTGGCCTATGACATCGACGCCATCGCCGCCAAGGGCCTGGTGGCGCCGGATTGGCAGAAGCGCTTGTCGCTCAATTCTTCGCCCTACACCTCGACGATTGTCTTTCTTGTCCGCAAGGGCAACCCGAAGGCCGTCAAGGATTGGGATGATCTGATCAAGCCCGGCGTGCAGGTGATCACGCCGAATCCGAAGACCTCGGGCGGCGCACGCTGGAATTACCTCGCAGCCTGGGGCTTTGCGGAAAAGAAATTCGGATCAGTCGACAAGGCGAAGAAGTTCGTCGGTGACCTCTTCAAGAACGTGCCGGTGCTCGATACCGGTGCGCGCGGCTCGACCGTGACCTTCGTCGAGCGCGGCGTCGGTGACGTGCTGCTGGCGTGGGAGAATGAGGCGTTCCTGGCGCAGCGCGAATTCGGCAAGGACAAGTTCGAGATCGTGGCGCCACCTTTGTCGATCCTCGCCGAGCCGCCGGTGTCGATCGTCGACAAGGTTGCCGACAAGAAGGGCACCCGTGCCGTCGCCGAGGCTTACCTGAAATATTGGTATACCAAGGAAGGTCAGGAAATTGCCGCACGCAATTCCTATCGTCCGCGCGATTCGGAAATTGCGAAGGAATACGAAAAATCCTTCGCCAAGGTCGAACTTTTCACGATCGACGACGTTTTTGGTGGTTGGACCAAGGCGCAGAAAGATCACTTCGGCGAAGGCGGCATCTTCGACCAGATTTACAAGAACTGATCTGGCGAACGGGCGGCCGGAGCGGAAGCAGGGGGATTTGTGAGCACAGCGGTCGCACGGCGGAGTACCCTGCCGGGGTTTGGGCTTACCATGGGCCTGACCCTGACTTGGCTCTCCGTCATCATATTGATTCCTCTCGCTGGCCTCTTTCTGAGGACGCTTGAGCTTTCTCCGGGGCAATTCTGGGAAATCCTCACCAGCCGCCGCACCTTGAACGCGCTGAGGATTTCGTTCGGCCTTTCCTTTGCGGCGGCCTTCGTCAATCTGGTGATGGGCACCATCATCGTCTGGGCGCTGGTGCGGTATCGTTTTCCGGGGCGTCGGCTGTTCGACGCCATCGTCGACATTCCATTTGCGTTGCCGACCGCGGTCGCAGGTGTGGCGTTGACGCAATTATTCGCGCAGAAGGGCTGGCTGGGCGCGCCGCTCGCCGAACTCGGCATCAAGGTGGCCTTCACGCCGATTGGTATTTTCATTGCGATGGTCTTCATCGGCATTCCCTTCGTGGTGCGAACGGTTCAGCCGGTCCTGATCGATCTCGATCCCGAGATCGAGGAAGCGGCAGCGAGCCTCGGCGCCAACCGATGGCACACGGTGTTCAGGGTGATTCTGCCAAGTCTTATTCCGGCGTTATTGACCGGCTTTGCGCTGGCGTTCGCGCGCGCGGTCGGTGAATACGGCTCGGTGATCTTCATCGCCGGCAATCTGCCCAACGTGTCGGAGATCGCGCCGCTTCTGATCGTGATCCGGCTTTCCGAATTCCGATATGCCGATGCGACGGCGATTGCCGTCGTCATGCTGCTGGCTGCATTCGTGATCATCTTCGCCGTCAATCGCCTGCAACGCTGGGCGCAAACCCGCGTCCCCGCGCATTGAGAGCTTGGAGATGTCGACGCAAACGACCTTTGTGACGCCAGCGGCCCGGTTGCAGGCCTATAGCTCCACGGCAGATCTCGCCATCTCCCCGCCGTCCGGCCGCGACGCGAGCACCCGTGCCCGCGCGACGGCTGCTTCCAAAGATCTGCGGAGCGAGCCGGGACCGATCCGCTTCATCATCATTGCGCTCGCGGTTTCCTTTCTCACGATCTTCGTCGTACTGCCGCTGGTGGTGGTGTTCGCATCGGCGTTTTCCAAGGGCGTCACCGCCTATTTCGCCGCGCTGGCCGAGCCGGAGGCGCTTTCGGCGATCCGGTTGACGCTGCTGGTGGCGGCGATCTCAGTCGCGCTCAATCTGGTGTTCGGGGTGATCGCGGCCTGGGCCATTGCCAAGTTCGAATTCCCTGGCAAGACCTTCCTGATCACGCTGATCGATCTGCCGTTCTCGGTCAGCCCGGTGATTTCTGGTCTGGTCTTCGTGCTGCTGTTCGGCGCACAGGGCTATTGGGGTACGTGGCTGCAGGCGCACAATGTCCACATCCTGTTTGCCGTGCCCGGTATCGCGCTGGCGACGATCTTCGTGACATTTCCCTTTGTTGCCCGCTCGCTCATTCCCTTGATGCAGGAGCAGGGCACGCAGGAGGAAGAGGCCGCGATCTCGCTGGGAGCGTCAGGTCTGCAGACCTTCTTCCGCGTCACTCTGCCCAATATCAAATGGGGCCTGCTCTATGGCGTACTGCTGTGTAACGCGCGCGCCATGGGCGAATTCGGCGCGGTGTCGGTGGTCTCGGGCCATATCCGCGGCGAGACCAACACCATGCCGCTGCTGGTCGAGATCCTCTATAATGAATATCAATTCGTGGCGTCGTTTGCGATTGCTTCGCTGCTGGCGATGCTGGCCCTGATCACGCTGGTCGTGAAGACCGTTCTCGAACAGCGCCTGGACGAAGGACAACCTCCAAGGGACGAGCCAAGTGACCATTGAAGTCAAAAACATCGTCAAGAAGTTCGGCTCGTTTGCCGCGCTCGACAATGTCGATCTGAAGGTCGGCAAGGGCGAATTGCTGGCGCTGCTCGGCCCGTCCGGTTCGGGCAAGACCACGCTGTTGCGCATCATCGCGGGCCTCGACTGGCCGGATGCCGGCGAGGTGACGATCGACGGCGAGGATGCGCTGGGACACGGCGCCAGCGAGCGGCATGTCGGCTTCGTGTTTCAGCATTACGCGCTGTTCCGCCACATGACGGTGTTCGAAAACGTCGCCTTCGGCCTGCGCGTGCAGCCGCGCGCGGTGCGCAAGGACGAGGCCACGATCCGCGCCCGCGTCAAGGAATTGCTCGACCTCGTGCAGCTCGACTGGCTGGCCAACCGCTATCCGAGCCAGCTCTCCGGCGGCCAGCGGCAGCGCATTGCACTTGCCCGCGCGCTCGCGATCGAGCCGCGCATCCTCCTGCTAGATGAGCCCTTCGGCGCGCTGGATGCCAAGGTGCGCAAAGAGCTGCGGCAATGGCTGCGCTCGCTGCACAATGAGATCCACGTCACCTCGATCTTCGTCACCCACGACCAGGAAGAAGCGCTCGAAGTCGCCAACCGCGTGGTGGTGATGGACAAGGGGCGCATCGAGCAGATCGGCTCGCCCGGCGAGGTCTATGACAATCCGGCGACCGCCTTCGTCCACGGCTTCATCGGCGAGTCCATCGTGCTGCCGGTGGAGGTGACAGGCGGCTCGGTGCGGCTCGGCGACCGGCCGCTCAACATCGCCGCCGATGGCGCGGTCTCCGGCGCCTCAAAGCTGTTCGTCCGCCGCCACGACATGCAGATCGGCCCGGCCGGAACCGGCTCGCTGGAGGGCGCGGTGCGCCATGTTCGCTCGTTCGGCCCGATCCAGCGGGCGGAGGTGGCGTTGACGGGCGGCGAGGGCAAGACTGTGATCGAGATCGACGCCCCCCGCGACCGGGAACTCCAGGCCGGCGAGATCATCGGCCTGCAGCCCCGCCGCTACCGGATCTTTGCCGCGCAGGATTGACGACGTAGCCCGGGTGAAGCGAAGCGTAACCCGGGATTGCCTGCCACCTGGACAGACCCCGGATTTCGCTCCGCTCCATCCGGGCTACGGCGCCCCAAATTCGCCCCCCGTTCACCATTCAGCCATGGTTGGTATGCAACAACGGCCGTCCAACCTTGGGGGATTCCTTTCAGTGAAACGGGCGACCACCGCCATTATCGGGCTTTTGCTGCTTGCCGGCTGCTCGGCAGACGTCAAAATCCCGGATCAGCCGGCCATGTATCTCGATATGGCCCAACCCGGCGCTACGCTCGATCCGACAGCGGCGGCGGTCATGATTTCGCAGTACCGCCAGAATAACGGCCTCGGCGCCGTGGTGGTCGATCCCGAGCTGACCAAGCTCGCCGAGCAGCAGTCGCAGGCGATGGCGGCCCGAAACAAGATGGACCACAATGTGAAGGGGCCGCTCGAGAAGCGGCTGGGGGCCTCCGGCTATCCGGCGACAACAGCGGTCGAGAATGTCTCGGCTGGCTATCACACCCTAGCCGAGGCCTTCTCCGGCTGGCGCGACTCTCCGCCGCACAAGGCGAATATGCTCAAGAACGGTGTCACAAAATTGGGCATCGCGGCGAGCTATGCTCCCAACACCAAATACAAAGTGTTCTGGACGCTCATTCTGGCATCGACCTGAGGCGCGATAAAGCAGGCGTGATCCTTGCTTGGAACCCGCCTGATTGACGCCGTCGCGAACTGCCGCCACGGTGCCGCATCGTTGTCAGCCATCTGACGGTCACTATGGATCATTCCGATACCGCGCCGGCAACCACGCCCGCCAAGGCACAGCGGGTGCTGGTGCTGCAAGGCGGCGGCGCGCTCGGCTCCTATCAAGCGGGGGCCTTCCATGCGCTGTGCCGCGCAGGCTTCGACCCGGAATGGGTTGCGGGCATTTCGATCGGCGCCATCAATGCCGCGATCATAGCCGGCAACGAAGGCGAAAAACGCGTCGATCGCCTCAAGGAATTCTGGGAGATGGTGTCATCTCCGGTACCGTGGAATCCGATCTCAAATGGCGAGCGCGCACGTTCGCTCTTCAACGAAACCAGCGCCGCGCTGATTGCCACCTTCGGCGTGCCCGGCTTCTTCACGCCGCGCATCCCCCCGGCGCCGCTATGGCCGCCGGGCAGTGCGCAATCGCAGAGCTATTACGACACGGCGCCGCTGAAGAAGACGCTCGAAAGGCTGGTCGACTTCGATCGCATCAACGATCTGAAGACCAGGCTCAGCGTCGGCGCGGTCGGCGTGACATCGGGCAATTTCAGATATTTCGACAATTTCGAATTCAGGAAGCTCGGCAAGAAAATCGGCCCGGAGCACATCATGGCCTCCGGCGCGCTGCCACCCGGATTTCCTTCCGTCGAGATCGAGGGCGAGCACTATTGGGACGGCGGCATTGCCTCCAACACGCCGCTCGATCACGTGCTGGGCGAGGAAGCCAACCGCGATCTGCTGATCTTCCAGGTCGACCTGTTCAGCGCGCGCGGCGACTTGCCGACGTCGCTCCTGGAAGCCGCCGAGCGCGAAAAGGACATCCGCTATTCCAGCCGCACCCGCATGACCACCGACAAGAACAAGCAGTTGCACAATGCGCGCAAGGCGTTGCGCGAGCTGCTCGGAAAACTGCCAGATCATCTCAGGAACGATCCGGCGGTGGAGGTCCTCTGCAAGGCGGCCCGCGAAAACACCGTCACCGTGGTGCATCTGATCTACAAGAGCAAGAACTACGAATCCTCGTCGAAGGATTACGACTTCTCGCACGTCGCCATGATCGAGCACTGGAACGCGGGCGTCCGCGACGTTCATCTGTCAATGCGTCACAGGGATGTGCTCGAGCGCCCGCAATCCGGCCAGACCATGATGGCATATGATATGATGGGGGATGTTCCCAGGTCCCCCGGAAGCAAGCAGGAGTGAATGCAATGGGTACATTAAAGGGCAAGACTGCTGTCGTGACCGGCTCGACCAGCGGCATCGGACTGGCTTACGCGCGCGCTTTCGCCGCTGCCGGCGCCAATATCGTCCTCAACGGCATGGGCGTGCCGGCCGATATCGAGCGCGAGCGCTCCGGCATCGAGACCGACTTCAAGGTCCGCGCCGTGCATTCGCCCGCCGACATGACCAAGCCGGCCGAGATCGCCGAAATGATCGCGCTCGGCGAGAAGACGTTTGGCTCGGTCGATATCCTCGTCAACAATGCCGGCATTCAGTTCGTGTCGCCGATCGAGGAGTTTCCGCCCGAGAAGTGGGAAGCCATCATCGGCATCAACCTGTCGTCGGCGTTCTACGGCATCCGCGCCGCGGTGCCGGGCATGAAGAAACGCGGCTGGGGCCGCATCATCAATACGGCGTCGGCGCATTCGCTGGTCGCCTCGCCGTTCAAGTCGGCCTATGTCTCGGCCAAGCACGGCATCGCCGGCCTCACCAAGACGGTGGCGCTGGAGCTTGCGACGTTCAAGATCACCTGCAACTGCATCAGCCCGGGCTATGTCTGGACGCCGCTGGTGGAGAAGCAGATTCCCGAAACCATGAAGGCGCGCAACATGACCAAGGAGCAGGTCATTCACGATGTGCTGCTGGATGCGCAGCCGACCAAGGAGTTCGTCACCTCAGAGCAGGTCGCAGCACTGGCGCTGTTTTTGTGCAGCGACGATGCCGCCCAGATCACCGGCGCCAATTTGTCGATCGACGGCGGCTGGACCGCGGAGTAGGGAATGCTAACGGCCCGGGAGCGTCTAACGCCCAGAGCATGATCCGGAAAAGTGTGTAGCGGCTTTCCCTCGCGACAAACGCGAACGCGTTTGCGCGGAGATCATGCTCAAACANTTAAAGCGGGATGACGCTTCGAAGAAAAGTCATCCCGCTTTAATGGGCGGTGCTCCCGGTCACGGCTGCGATGCTCTCGTGCGAAAAATGCAGCTCGTTGAAGCCAAGCTTGCTGGCGACCAGAATCAGAACCGAGGCCAGCACCAGCCGCAGCACCGTCTCCGGCACGCGAACCGCACAGTAGCTGCCGATCACGATGCCGGGCAGGGAGCCTATCAGCAGCACGCCCATCAGCGCCCAATCGACCGACCCCAGCGCCCAGTGGCCGATGCCGGCGACCAGCGTCAGTGGTACGGCGTGCGCGATGTCGGAGCCGACGATGTTTGCCATCGGCAGGCGCGGATAGAGCAACAGGAGTGCGGTGACGCCAACGGCGCCGGCACCCACGGACGAAATCGACACCAGCACGCCCAGCGCAACGCCGACCACCACGGTCGCGCGGGCGGTCGTCAAATCGTCGAGCCGCTCCATACGCCGGCGATATCGATCCATGATCGCCCTGCGGAAGATCAACGACGTCGCGGTGAGGAAGAGCGCAAAGCACAGCACCAGATTGACTAGGCTGCGCGCAGATTCTCCGTTGAGGTCGAGCTGCCACAGGACCAGCAATGTTACCATGCTTGCCGGGATGCTGCCGCTGGCGAGGCGGATCACCGCTGGCCAGTGAACGCTGCGGGCAAGGCCATGCACCAGGCTGCCGCCGGTCTTGGTCGCCGCGGCGTAGAGCAGGTCGGTGCCGACGGCCGTCGACGGGTGGACGCCGAACAGCAGGATCAGCAATGGCGTCATCAGCGAGCCGCCGCCGACGCCCGTCATCCCGACCAGCAGGCCGACGCCGAATCCCGAGGCAACGTAGAGAGGATCAATCATTTCCGGGCGCAGGTTCCATTCGCATGTGCGAACATATATCAACGCGGGGGATAAACGTCCTATCGATGGCAGAGGATGGGGCGAAATAAGAATATTTCATGCGCGCATCGCAATCCGGTGGTTATTTTCCCCAATTTGCCGGTGCACCGCGATACCGCTGTCCTGTCACGTCGCGGGAACGGTTTCGCCACGGACCTGAGATCGGCTCCAACCGAGCAGCGGGCTCTAGGACCCATGCTTCCCGAACGCCAATACGTGCAGGCCGAGCCGCCGGCGCACGATCCAGAACAGGAGCACGGTTTCGAACGCAAGCGAGATCGAGGTTGCCGCTGCCGCGCCGTGGCCGCCAAAGCCCGGCACCAGCAACACGCAGAGTACCACGTTCATGACAAAGGCGAGCGCATAGGCCAGCGCGCAGATGTGCTGGTGGCCAAGCATGTTGAGCAGCCGCTCGACCGGGCCGATCGCGGCGCGCACCAGAAGACCAACCGCAGCAATGAACATGATGTCGTAGCCGGCGACGAATTGCGGCCCGAACAGCCACAACAGCGGCTTGCCGAGTGCCAGCAGCAGTACGGTCGCGGCCAACGACGGCCAGAACGTCCACTGGATCGCGTGCGCCACATAGGCCGACAGCCGCGCCTTATCGCCCTGCGCGTGATACTCGGCAAAGCGATGCGCTGTTGTTGCCGCCATCGCGTAGTGGATGAAGGAGACCAGCGCCAGCGTCTTCACCACGGCGAAGTAGATGCCGACCTCTTCCGAGGAGCGGAATTGCTGCAGCACCAGCACGTCGGTGTAGGACAGCAGTAGATAGAAGCTCTCGACCATCAGGATCGGCAGCGAGATGGCGAGCCAGCCGCGGAAATCATAGGCCCTGGTCCCGGGCTCGACATGGTTGCCGAGCTTGCGGTTCAGCACGATCATCTGGCCGATCATCGCGATCCATACCGCCGCGGCGCTCGCCAGCATCGCGGCGGTGGCGCCGAGATTGAAGCCGAGCACGACGGCGCCGGCGGTCAGGCCGATGATCAGCGTTTGCCGCACGATGAATTGCGGCATCAGGCCGAGCTGCATCCAGTCATGCGAACGGGCGATCCCGTCCTGGGTATTGGCGACGACGAAGGCCGGCAGCGTCAGGCAGCCGACATAGAGCGGAACGATCGCGTTGGCGTCGATCCACGGCGACAATCCCTTCACCACGCCCGCCAGCATAAGCGAGACGATCGAGGAAACGATGAACGTCATCCAGCGGCTGCCGGAGAGAAAGCCGCGCAGCAGCGCATGCTCGCCGCGGGTACGATATTCCGGAATGATCTTCTGCGCCGACGCCGAAATGCCGAAATCCATCATGCTGCCGAGCAGCAGCACCCAGGTCCAGACATAGACATAGACACCGTAATCCGAGCCGCCCATCCAGCGCGCCAGCAGGATTTGCGAGAAATAGGCGAGGGCGGCGCTGAGCACGCGGATGATGAAGATGGTACCGGCGAGCCGTTTGGTGACGGAGGCCTCATGGGAGCCGCCGAGCAGGGCACGCAGGCGTGCGATCAGGCCGGCTGGCGGAGCGGTTGCGGATTGCGTATCCATCACGGCCACAAGGGTGCATCCCCGAAACGCGCCGCGAGGTGGCGGCGATGGCCGGATGTATCAACCATTCGTTAAGATTCGGTTGGGTGGGGATTGTCGTCCCGGGCAAGCGAAGCGCGACCTCGGATGCGCAATTGCGCATCGGGGGACCCATAGCCACAGGGAGGAGTTATGGAGCGAGGTGTCTACCAGATCGTCCAGCAACGACGGCCGTGGGGGATGGGTCCCCGCGTGCCGCCTTCGCTAAAGCTTCGGCGAGCCCAATGCCAGACCCCGGCGAAGCGTTGGCGAAGACGGGTCGCGGGGACGACAGATCGCTTCAATTCAAACTGACGTTGAATTCGTAGGCCCGGTCGCCGCCAACGAGCGTCAGCTTCAGCGCGGCACCGTCGGCGCTGGCGCCGGGCGGCAGGCCGTCTAGTTCGAAGGCAAAGCGCTTGACGCCGGGCGGGCTGTTGCCGACCAGCTTTGGAACCGGCAGCGCCCAGTCAGGCGTCGGCCCCTCGACGAACAGGCTGACTTCCTTGGCTTCGGGCGCGGTCACGTCGACCAGCACGTTGTTCTTTCCCTCGCGCTTGATGTCGCGGATGGTCAGCGGAATGGGGTCGCCGATATTGGCGGGCTTCGGCACGGTGTTCAGCGCATCGGACAGGTTGCCGTCCTCGGTGCTTGCCACGCTGGAAAATGCGAGTTCGGCACTGGCGTCGACGGGAATGCAGATCTTGTCGCAGACCGCATAATTGATGTGGGCCCGCAGCGTCACCGGCTTGTCGGCATTCTTGGCGACGATCCGCAGCGGCAGCACGACCTGCTGCTTGTATCCCAGCGCGGTGCCGCCTGCGCCGTCGTCAAATTTCATCGGCGCCGGCCACAGCACGGTCACGGCTTCGACATTATCCGATTTGGAGAAGTCGAAGCGGGGAGGTACGCCGGAATCGCCAGGCGTCCGCCAGTAGGTCTTCCATCCCGGCTGCAACTGGATGGCGACGCCGCCGAGCAGCACCGTGCCGCTGCGCGATCCCGCCAGCAACCGCACCGCGGAATGCGCGTCGCGTTGCCATGGCGAAGCATCCTCGGCGCGAACCTCCGATGTCGCACATGCGACATATAACGCGGCGACGCCGAGTGCGGCGCGCAAGGGAACTATGACGCTCATGGCACGTCTTTACAGGCAACTTTCGAGGCAAACCATTGAATTGCGTGTGATCGGCCGACCGATGGTGCCGGAAGCTTGATTGACAGAAACCGTACCCGATATCAGGATATGAGCCAGCAAGAGAAAGGCCTTTGCGGATGAGCCCTGAAGGCAAGACACCGAAGCCTGTCCGCCGCAAATCTGCCGGCTTTGGCGATCATTCGCCCGGCGACGGTTACCTGGACGGCCGGCTGCTGATTGCCATGCCAGTCATGGGCGATCCGCGCTTCGAGCGCTCCGTCATCTACATGTGCGCGCATTCCTCGGAAGGGGCGATGGGCATCATCGTCAACCGTCCGGCCGGCAGCATCGACTTTCCCGGCCTCCTGGTGCAGCTCGACATCATCGAGAAGGACGACCAGATCAAGCTGCCGGAAAATGCCGAGACCATGCAGGTGCTGAAGGGCGGCCCGGTGGATACCGGTCGCGGCTTCGTGCTGCATTCGAGCGATTTCTTCATCAAGGACGCGACGCTGAACATCGACGACGGCATCTGCCTGACCGCAACGGTGGATATCCTCAAGGCGATCGCCAAGGGCACCGGGCCGAAGCACGCGATCCTGGCGCTGGGCTATGCCGGCTGGGCGCCCGGACAGCTTGAGAACGAGATCCAGCACAATGGCTGGCTGCATTGCGACGCCGATCCGGATCTGATCTTCGGCGAAGATGTCGAAGAAAAATACCAGCGCGCGCTGCGCAAGATCGGCATCGATCCCGGCATGCTGGCGAACGAAGCCGGGCACGCTTAGGGCCGCTTCGTAGCCGATCGTAGGGTGGGCAAAGGCGCACTTGCGCCGTGCCCACCATCCATCCAAACCATGGTCGCGAATGGTGGGCACGCTTCGCTTTGCCCACCCTACGGCTTCGGCTCTTTACTCCGCCGCCTGCTGTTGCACCGTCGGCTCGGTGCCGGCAACCGTCGCACGGCGCATGTCGCGCGGCTGCGACTGGTCGTAGCGGCGCACGCGGTGCATGGTCTGGCGATTGTCCCACATCACGAGGTCATGCACGGTCCATTTGTGGACATAGACGAATTCCGGCTGCGTGGCGTGCTCGGTCAGATCGCGCAGCAGCAGCCGCGCCTCCGGCATGCTCATGCCCAGTATCGCGCCCGCATGTGATGAGAGGTATAGCGACTTGCGGCGATGCACTGGATGCGTCCGCACCAGCCGCTGCAGCACCGGCTTGAACATCGCTTTCTCTTCGTCGGAATAATCCAGGAAGCCGAGCGAGCCGCGCGAATACATCAGCGAATGTTCGCAGATCAGGTCCTCGATCTCGGTCTTGGTCTCGTCGTCCAGCGCGTCATAGGCCGCGCGCATGTCGGCGAATTCGGTGTTACCGCCCTTCGGGTTTACTACCCGCGCCGACAGCAGCGAAAATTTTGCTGGAATCGGTCGGAACGAGCTGTCGGAATGCCACAGGCAGTTGCCGAGGTTGAACAGATGGGCGCGGCTGTCGCGCGCCAGCGGCTTGCCGTCCTTGCCGAGGTTGGAAACGTCATTCAGCCCGGAGGTGAGGCGGTATTCGTCCTTTTTCACGATAGTGCCGCCGCGCGCCTTCTCTCGCTCGCCGAAATTCAGCGCGAAGGCCAGTTGCTGTTCGTCCGTGATGTCCTGGTTGCGGAACAGCAGCACGGCATATTTGTCCATGCCGGCTTCGATGTCGGCCGCTTCCTGCGGGGTCAAGGGGTTACGCAAATCAACGCCCGAAACCTCGCCGAAAAAGTGCGGATGAAGCTGCCGGATCGTGACCGTCATGGCGTCTCTCCTGAAAGCGGCGGGCGGTTTGTCCCGCTCTGTTTGTAAGAAAAATTACTCCCCGAAATGTCCAAGTCAACGCTGCGGGTGCATGCCCGCTACGCGTTTCGCGCCATCAGGCCGCCGTCGACCGGGATCACCGCGCCGGTCAGGAAGGAAGCGGCCGGCAGGCACAGGCTCAGCGTCATGTGCGCCACTTCCTCCGGCTCGCCATAGCGGCCGAGCGCGGTGCGGCGCTTGGCGTAGATCGTCTTGTGCTCCTCGGAAATCCGCTCGGTGATCGCGGTGCGGATCGGGCCCGGGCAGATGCAGTTGACGGTGATGCCCTCGCGGCCAAGCTCGACGGCGAGCGAGCGGGTGAGGCTGGTGACGCCGCCCTTCGCGGCGGAGTAAGGGCTGTGCAGCGCGGTGGCGCCGAGTGCCTCGGTGGAGGCGATGTTGACGATCCGCGGACATTTCGAGCGGCGCAGATGCGGCAGCGCAGCGCGGATGATGCGGGGATGGGCGGTCAGCATCACGGCCAGCGCCTTGTCCCAGGCGGCTTCATAACCGTCATTGTCGATCGCCACGCGCACGGAGATGCCGGCATTGTTGATGACGATATCGAGCGAGCCGAAATGGGTGGCGACGTCGTTGACCACCTTGATGATCTCGCCGGGATTGGCGACATCGAGCGCCCACGCCTTTGCCGTACCACCCTTCGCCGTGATCTCGCCGGCGACGGCCTGCGTCGCCTCGGCATTGATATCGGTGACGGCGACATTGGCGCCCTCGGCCGCGAACACCAGCGCGGTGGCGCGGCCCATGCCGCTGGCAGCGCCGGTGACGAGAACGGTCAATCCCTTGACCGAGCGGCTGAGCTCATTGAAATCTGACATGATGCGATCCGGACAGGGTGCGAGGCGCGTTGCAGGATTGACAAGGCTGGCACCGATCCGCAGACAGGTCAAACAAGCCGAGCGAGGTGTAGACGTGACCAGTATTGGTGGCCTGCAGATCCGTCGGCTGGAGCCAGTCGACGCGGCGCTGTACCGAGAGATCCGGCTCGATGGCCTGCAGAGAAATCCGGAAGCCTTCGGCAGCACCTTTGAAAAGGAAAGCGCGCTGCCGCTGTCGTGGTTCGAAGAGGTTCTTGGCAGGACTGCTATCTTCGGCGCTCTCGTCGACGGGGAGCTTGCGGGTGTCGCGGCCTATGCTGCGCGGGAAAGCGCAAAGCAGGCGCACAAGGCGACACTCTGGGGCATGTACGTTCGAAACACCGCAAGGAATTTGGGGCTCGGGCAGAAGCTTGTTGCGGCGGTTCTCGACCACGCACGCGGACGCGTGGAGATGGTGCAACTGACCGTGGTGAGCGAGAATGAGGGCGCACGTCGCGTTTACGCGGCTGCGGGCTTCGTCGAGTACGGCTATGAAAAGCGGGGCCTCAAGCAGGGCGGGCGATATTACGACCAGGTTCTGATGGTCAAACATCTCGACGAAGGTTCGAAATAAACACGACAAGAGCAGGACAAATGGACATCTCGGAACGACTCCGTACCGCAATCGAGACTTCGGTGCTTTGCTGGCTCGCTACCGTGGATGCAGACGGTCAGCCGAACGTCAGCCCCAAGGAAATCTTCTGCATGGGGGCCGGCGCCAATGAGGTGTTGGTGGCTGAAATCGCGTCGCCAGTCAGTAAAAGAAACATATCCGGAAATCCCAAGGTCTGTATCAGCGCAGTCGATATCTTTGCGCAGAAGGGCATCAAGGCCTACGGCACCGCCGCGCTGGTAACTGCCGCAGAACCGAACTTTGCAGCGATTGTGCAGCCTCTTGCGCGGATGGCGGGACCTGAGTTCAACATACGCGCCGTAATTCGTGTTGCGGTCAGCAGGGTCGCGCCAATTCTTGCTCCCAGCTACATCATATTCCCGGAAAGGACCGAGGAAGAGCAGCGGCGACGTGCGTTCAAGACTTATGGCGTGCAAGAGTGCTAATTCTGGTCGTCAAATTCCTCGACGAAGGTTCGAAATAGAACACAACAAGAAGGACCATAGGGATGAACGAACTGGATTTCAGCGGCAGGCAGGTGCTGGTGGTCGGTGGCTCCAGCGGTATCGGCAACGGCATCGCACAGGCGTTCCGCGCCAAGGGTGCGCGTGTTGCCGTCTGCGGCACCCGCGAAAGCGCTAGCGACTATTCGCCCGACGAAGGCTCGCATCTCGAAGGGCTCGATTATTTCCGGCTCGACGTCAGTAATGCGCAGGCAATCGAATCCTTCAAGCCGTCCTTCACGCAACTCGATGTGCTGATCCTTGCGCAAGGCGCGGTGATCTACCGCCGCGGCGAATTCGAGATGGATGGTTTTCGCAAGGTGCTGGAAGTCAATTTGATGAGTCTGATGGCGTGTGCGACCAAATTTCAGGCGATGCTGAGCGCGAGCAGGGGCTCGCTGATCATCGTCAGTTCGACCGCCGCCTATCACTCGACCATGGGCAATCCGGCCTACAACGCCTCGAAGACCGGTGCGGTGGGGCTGACGCGCACGCTTGGCGAGGCGTGGGCCGAGAACGGCATTCGCGTCAACGGCATCGCGCCGGGACTGGTCGATACCAAGATGACCAAGGCGACGACGGCGAATCCGAAACGCCTCGAAGGCGCGCTGGAGCGGATCCCGCTGAAGCGGCTCGGCACGCCGGCTGACATGGCCGGTGCGGCGTTGTTCCTGGCCTCGCCGCTGGCGTCCTACATCATCGGCCAGACCATCGTGGTCGATGGCGGGCTGATTTTGTGAGCCCGGCGCTGTGACCAAGGGCGTTTCGAACGCTAGGAACCCGACCGGGTCTTACTGGTTACATCCTCTGAAAAACAGGAGTAACCGCGATGGACAAGGATCGGATTGCCGGCTCGGCCAAGGATTTTACAGGCAAGGTTGAAAGCACGGTCGGTGACATGGCTGGCGACGCCAGGACGCAGGCCGAAGGCCGCATGCGCGAAGCCGCAGGCACGGTGCAAAATCTGTACGGTCAGGCCAAGGACGCCGCCCGCGACGCCACTGACGCTGCCGTCAATTATGCCAAGGATGCTTATGAGAACAGCGGCGACACCGTTCGCAGCGGCCAGAAAGCGGTGGCGAAAACGGTGCAGGAAAATCCGCTGGGCGCGCTACTCGTCGCAGGCGGGATCGGATTTGCGCTGGCGCTGTTGATGACACGCCCGCCACGCCGTCCGCCGCCGCGCTGGCGCTATTACGGCTGAGCGCGTTTAGCTAACAGTTCGTCATTTCGCAGGTCGCGCAGTCGCGCGCGTGAGGATGCGCGTCGGCGCAGGCCCGGAAATCCCTGCTCACGATGGTGATGATGGAGCTACGATGTGCAATTGCACATCGTAGCTCGTCGCGGTGCGACGCCCCGGAACGACAGAAATTATCGCGTGAAGTTGCCCGGCGGCACTTCGGCCGATCGTCCGACATTCCCCGGCGGACGCGGCGCGCCGGGAGCAAACGGTCCGCGCGGCGGAGCGGCGGCGGGAGGCGGTGCGGGCTGG
>NZ_LLYB01000126.1 GCF_001440475.1 Bradyrhizobium lablabi
CGGCAGCGCGGCGTTGGCCGCCGCGCGGGAGCGCGTCGGCTGAAACGCTTTCGCGGCCCGTGCCGCGCCCCAGGCGATCCGTACGCTGTCGAGCGGCGCGAAGCCGAACTGCGTTCGCGACAGCTCGTAGAGATCGTAGAACAGCGCGCCACAGCGCTTCTGGTAATAGTCGCGCCACATCGCCGTCTCCAGCCGGGCGATCTCAGCCGGCTCGAAGCGGCGCAGATCCGCGTTCCTCGGCCACAACGCATAGACGCCCAGGACCAATGCTGGGGGCAAGCGCGAGCGTGAGAATGACGGTTCGGCGGTTCATGATGTCCCTTGAGATCGCGCCGCGACTTCCGGCCTTGCGGAGCCGGCCGGCTTTCTATTCGATCGGAAGCTACGGCCGCCAGCGGCAACGGTTTCCTGCGGCGGTCCATGAGGATGCACGATCAGAACGTACGATAGACCTCGCGGCGCGTAGCGACCGCGACAGCAATCGTGGAGAACGGCCATTCAGGGAGAACAGTCATGGCCAGATCGCTTTCGATCATCGGCTTTCTGGCGCTTGCCATCGGCCTTCTGTGGATCGGTCAGGGCACCGGCGTGATTCCGTGGCCGGCATCGAGCTTCATGATCAATCAACTGCAATGGGCCGGCTATGGCGCGGTGCTCGGCGCCGTCGGCCTGCTCCTGATCTGGCAAGGCAACCGCTAGATTTGGTGCCGCATGTGTGCTTCTCGCCGTCATGGCCGGGCTTGTCCCGGCCATCCACGTCTTTAAACATCGGCGGCAAGGAAGACGTGGATGCCCGGGACATAGGCAAGCGGAAGCCGTCCCCTCGGACGGCTATGCCCGGGCATGACAAGGAAGGGAGTAGGCAATGACAACAAAACTCTTCGACCTCACCGGCAAGGTAGCCATCGTCACCGGTGGCAATGGCGGCATCGGGCTCGGCATGGCCCGCGGCCTCGCACAGGCGGGCGCAGCGATCGCCATCGTCGGCCGCAACGAGGCCAAGTCGGCCGACGCGGTCGCGGAGCTGGCGCAGAGCGGCGCCAGGGCGATTGCGGTTGCAGCCGACGTCACCGACAAGGCAGCGGTCGCCGCGATGGCCGAGCGTGTCGTGCGCGAGCTCGGCCGGATCGATATCCTCGTCAACAATGCCGGCATCAACATTCGCAAGCCGCCGCATGCGCTCGACATTGCCGAGTGGAACAGCGTGATCCAAACCAACCTCACCAGCGCCTTCCTGTGCTCGCAGGCGGTCTATCCCGCGATGAAGGCGGCGGGCGGCGGCAAGATCATCAATATCGGCTCGATGATGTCGATCTTCGGCGCCAGCTTCACGCCGGCCTATGCCGCGAGCAAGGGCGGCATCGTGCAGTTCACGCGGTCCTGTGCCTGCGCCTGGGCGGCGGACAACATCCAGGCCAACGCCGTGCTGCCGGGCTGGATCGACACCGATCTCACCAAGCGTGCCCGCCAGGAGATCGACGGCCTGCACGATCGCGTGCTGGCGCGCACACCTGCGGCACGCTGGGGCGCGATCGGCGACTTTGCCGGCATCGCCGTGTTCCTCGCCTCGCCCGCCTCGGATTTCCTCACGGGCACGGCCATTCCCGTCGATGGCGGATATTCGATCATGGGATAGCCAGATAACGGAGAAAGTCAGGCTCCCTTGCCCGCATACAGAAAAGCCCCGGCTGGAAGCCGGGGCTTTTTGTCTCAATATCTGTACCTAGGTCAGTACTTGGCGACGACGGGATTGCCGAACTTGTAGCTCACGCGACCGAGCACCGACCAGTCGTCGAAGCGCGTGCTGTGATTGGAGTTGCTGGCGAGCACGGCGTTGGTCGCAAGGGATCTGTTGAATGAAAGACCCCCGCAGCAGTGGCCGAAATCATAATAGTTGCCTTCAACGCCGACGATCCAGTTGGGCGCCACCATCCATTCGACACCGCCACCGACGGTCCAGCCAGTTTTGCTTTCGCTGCGCTCATTGTAGTCAGCCAGATCCTGGATGCGGGTGCGGAGCTCCGTGAATGCCACGCCGCCCTTGACGTAGAACAGCCACGCACCGCTGGTGACGCCGAGCCTCGGCGTGACGGTCGCGATCCATTCCTGCTTGGTACGGAAAGTATCGCTGGCCGGGAAGAACGGGCTGATCGCCCTGCCCGTCAGATCGGTGTACGAGATCGACCCTTCGAGACCGAATACGAAGTTGCTGGCTTGCCAGTTGTAGCCGGCGTGGCCGCCACCCATGAAGCCATTGGCGTTGAAGCCGAAGCTGTCTCCTACCGCGTTATTGTAGTGACCGATGGTTGCAAAATCGAAACGGGGATCGCTCGAGGCGTAGCCGGCATGAAGACCGACATAAAACCCGCTCCAGTCATAGGCCACCACGGCCGGTGCCGGCGCCTTGGTGTAGGGCCGCGCGGCGAGATCGGCGGCAGACGCGCTCATGGCGCTGGCGGCAAGAATGGAAGCCGCGAGTACAAGCTTCTTCATGTTTTCTTCCTCTAACGAACTTACCAGTGACATCGAAAGTCTGAAAAGCTGACCAGTTCTAATCGGGTTCCTGCCCTTTGGCTGTCACCCGATCACCACAAGCCGCGCGCAATGCACGGCGTTCGACATATGGAAGAAGACTCTTGAATGTCTCTGTGGCCGGATGACCACGTTGCCGAGCTACTGGGTTCGAAAAGAAAAAAGCCCCGGCGAGCAGACGGGGCTTCCTCGTCCCGATTCGTCGGCAGGCACGGCTATGGACGAGGGGCCGGCCCCAAGCACACAGGGTGTTTCCTCGCTCACCGCGTTGACGACCGGTAACATGCTATGGCAAGCGTCTCGGCCCATTAGAGTTATTTAAGCATCACTCGTAATCAGCTTGGATGAGGATCGCCCTCCACGCGTCGTCCGGGCGGGAAAATCATCGAAATTCCGGCGTTTTGCCCCCTTCTCAACCGAATATCGGCCGCCATTCGGCGATGGCTTGGTACCAACGTGTCGAAGGTCTGCGACTGTGGCGTGCAGGTGACAGCCTTGGTGCCACTCCTGAGATATGTACGACAGCATACGTTGGTTCACGTTACTTGTCTGGAACTGGGGAAAATTATGAAAAAATTCGCTATCGCTGCTGCTGCCTTGGTCGTCGGCACTGTCAGCGCCTCGGCCGCGGATCTGGCCGCCCGTCCGTACACCAAGGCTCCGGTGCCCGTTGCGGCCGTCTACAACTGGACCGGCTTCTACATCGGTGGACAGGTCGGTTACGCCTGGGGCGACAACCGCACCACCGAGTTCGTCACCGCAACGGGCCTGCCCACCGGCTTCACCCGGGGCTTCAACGCTGATGGCTTCGTTGGCGGCGCTCACATCGGCTACAACTGGCAGTTCGGTCAGTTCGTCTTCGGTCTCGAAGGCGACGTTGAAGGCGCCGACATCAAGGGCGGTTATCGCCTGGCAAACCTCAACGGCACGGACTTCCGGATCGATACCCAAGCCTCGATCCGCGGCCGCCTCGGTGTGGCCTTCAACAACTCGCTGCTCTACGTGACCGGTGGTGCGGCCTGGGCGGATATGGACCACACCTACGTGTTCGCGAACACCCTGTTTGAAACCGTCTCCACCACCCGCACCGGCTGGACCGTGGGCGCAGGCTGGGAATACGGCTTCACTCCGAACTGGTCGGCCCGCCTCGAGTATCGCTACACCGATTTCGGCAGCTTCCGGAACGCCTCCACCTTCTCGTTCCCGGGCTTCACGTATGAACACGATCCGGTGTTCCACACGGTGCGTGGCGGTATCAGCTATCGCTTCGGCGGTCCGGTCGTCGCCAAGTACTGATCCGGCGACCTGATACCCTTCAACAGCTCAAAGCCCCGGCATCGTCCGGGGCTTTTTGTTGCTTGATCGGACGCCAACTAGCCGCCCGGCGACTGCACATGCTCGGGCCGCACCCCCAGGCCCACAAACCGCGCCGTGATGCCCTGCAACCAGGGCAGCGCGGTGACCAGCCGCATCACGAAGGGAACCTTCAGCAGCTGGTTCCCCGGCTTCAGCGCCGCGTTGACGATGTTGTTCTGCACGACCACCTGCATGCGCTGCGTCATCCGCACCGGAAACGCGCGGCGCCGGCGCACCGCGTCGAGTTCCTCCTCCGATGGACAGCCGCTCACCAGCTTCGATGCCAGCAGGTTGGCGGTCGCGACCGCATCCTGCACCGCGAGGTTGACGCCGACGCCGCCGATCGGCGACATCGCGTGCGCAGCGTCGCCGATGCACAACAGCCCTGGCCGCGTCCAGCGCGGCAACCGGTTGACCGCGACGGTCAGCAGCTTCACGTCATCCCAGCTCTTCACCTCGGCAAGCCCGGATTTGAGGATCGGCGCCATCCGCCCGACCTCGTCGAGCAGCGCGGGCAGTCCCCTCGCCTTCACCGCATCATGCTGCCCCTTGGGAATGACGAACGCGCATTGCCAATAGTCGCCGCGGTCGAAGGTCACCATCATCTTGCCGGGCTCGACCCGCGCGAACAGGTTCTCGCTTTCGTTCTCGCGCTTGCCGGCGCGAAACCACAACACGTCCATCGGCGCGCCGATTTCCTCGACCGCAAGGCCCGCGCGCTCACGCAGCAGTGAATGGCGGCCGTCGCAGGCAATGGTGAGATCCGCCTCGATATCGATCACGCCATCCGGCGTCCTCGCCCTGACGCCCGTGATGCGCTCGCCGTCACGAAGCAGATCGACCGCTTCGGCCGACATCATCACCTTGAGCGACGCGAACCGCTTGCCGCTCTCGCGCAGGAAGTTGAGAAAGTCCCACTGCGGCATGAAGGCGATGAAAGGATATTTGACGTGGAGCCGGCTCAGATCGGCGATCCGCACCTGCTCTCCTCCGAACATGCCTTCCATCTTCTGCAGGCGCTGATGCGGCAGCTTCAGGAAGCCGTCGATCAGCCCAAGCTCGTCCATCAGCTGCAGTGTAGATGGATGCACGGTGTCGCCGCGAAAATCGCGGAAGAAGTCGGCATGCTTTTCCAGCACCACCACATCGATGCCGGCGCGTCCGAGCAAATAGCCAAGCATCATGCCCGCGGGCCCACCACCGACGATGCAGCAACGTACTTTCATCGAGCGCCCTCACCGTGTCAGAATCATCCTAGCGGATTTGGGCGGCATCGTGCAGTTCACGCGCTCCTGCGCCTGCGCGTGGGCCGGCAAACGAAAAAGCCCCGGCCGAAGCCGGGGCTTTTGAATATCGGTATTCCGAGTCAGTACGTCGGGAACGGCGGAGCGCCGAATTTGTAGCTCACGCGGGCAACCGCGGACTGAATATCGCGGGGCCTTGCATCGAACGAATAGACGAGCGGGGCTGCCGCTCCGGCGAGCTGATAGCTCTTGGTCTGGAACGCCGAATAGTCATATTCGAGGCCGACAATCCAGTTCTGGGTAAGTCCGTATTCCCAGCCCGCACCGACGGTCCAGCCGTCGTGCCACCGGGTCGCAGAACCCGAACCCACAACTGCCGGAACGGTATCAGACACCGCCAGGCGATTGTTGACGCCGGCATAGCCGGCCTTCACGTAGAACAAATTATTCGTCACGGCGTAGCCGAACCGTCCGGTAATGGTCGCCATCCAGTTGATCCGCCAGCTGAACACATCGTCCCTGGCCCCGAACACGGTGTTGGCAAGGGTACCGCTGTTGGCCAAGCCGGAAGCCGTGCCTTCGAGGCCGAACACGTAGTTGCCGGCCTGCCAGTTGTAACCCATCTGGCCACCGCCAAAAACGCCGGATCCGCGCTGGCCGAAACCCTGGCCTGGAATGAGATCGCCGAAACCGCTGTTGTTCGCAGTATTCGTCCAATTCTGGTTGGTCCAGGACCCGCCCAAATGGCCGCCGACATAAAAGCCGCTCCAGTTGTAAATGGAAGCGACGTAGGCCGGCGCCTTGGCAAAGGGCAGCGTCCCAAAGTCGGCAGCAGAAGCCGCGCCGGCTCCCAACGCCGAAGTGAATGCCAATGCGGCCATGAATTTTGAGTCGAACACGATTGCACCCCCGAATTTTCCCCGGAAGCACAACAGCACGAGAATGTTCACCAACCCGTCAAGGAACATGATTGACGAAATGCTTACCACCCATTCATTGCAGAGCGGCAGACACTCAATCGCATCCGCCGCTTCAAGAATCCGGCGTGGCAGGCGTGGGCAGTTGCTCGCCCGGCCCACCGCCGACGATGCAGCAGCGCACCTTCATCGTTCACCCTCGCATCGGCAGATGCCAAGCTTACTCGACCATATTGTGTTGCTGCCAGCGCAGCAGATGCGCCTGCAACCGCCAGATCACGGCCGAAAGCGCCACCCCCACCAGCATCAACACGATCACCGCGACCATCATCCCCGAGGCTTCCGCCCGTGCCTCGGACTCGATGATGAGCCGGCCGATCCCGCGCTCCGCGCCGATGAATTCGCCAACGATGACGCCGATCAATGCAAAGGAGATCGCCGGCGAGAGCGAGGCAAATACCCAGGCCATGGTCGAGGGGATCACGACGGTGCGGGTGATCTGCCATTCGCTCGCTCCCAGCAGCCGCGCAGCGTTGATAAAGCCTTCGTCGATCGAACGGGCGCCCTCGAACGTATTGAAGAACACCAGGAACACCACCACGATCCACGAGGTCACGATCTTGGAGGTGTCGCCGATCCCGAACGCCAGCACGATGATCGGCGCCAGCGCGATCCGGGGTATCGAATTCACCGCCGTAATGAAAGGCTGGAAGATCGCGCTGAGCCGGTCCGAACGCCCGAGAATAAGCCCTGCGACGAAGCCGCTCGACACCCCCGTGACAAAGCCGAAGAACGTGTTCTTCAGCGTGATCGCGGTCGCGATCCAGAGGTTGTTCTCGTTGCGCACCATGCACTTGGCAAAGTCGCCGTTGAACCAGCCGTTGAACACGCCGGCCTTGGATTTGAGGCAGCTCAGGATCAGGAAGTGCTCAAAGATCTGCGAGGGCTTCGACACGAAATAGGGATCGAGCAGATCGGGGACCAGCCACGGGACGACGGCATGGAGGTCATATCCCCATTGCCAGATCGCCAGCACGGCTGCGCAGATAAAAATCTGCCAGGCCAGTGTATTGCCGATGCGACGTGTCCTCATGGGTTGCGTCCCTTGACGAACTCCTCGCCGAGCGAGTGCCAGATGTGCTGGAACAGCTCGGCATAGCGCGGCGTCTCACGCACCTTGACCGCATCGCGCGGCCGCGCAAAGTCTACCTCGAACATGTCCTTGATCCGGCCGGGGCGCGCCGAGAACAGGATGATACGGTCGGCCAGCGTGAGGGCCTCGCCGAGGTCGTGCGTCACGAACAGAACGGTTTGCTGCTCGCGCTCCCAGATCCTGAGCAGCACCTCATGCATGTCGATCTTGGTGTGGGTATCGAGCGCGCCGAACGGCTCATCCATCAGCAGGATCTGCGGCTCCACCACCAGCGTCCGCATCAGCGCCGCCCGCTGGCGCATGCCGCCCGATAGCGCCGACGGAAAAGCGTGTTCGAAGCCCTGCAGGCCCGCCTGCGCCACGCAGGCCGCGATGCGCTCCTTGCGCTCCGCCTCGGGAATGCCCGCCAGCTCCAGGCCGTAACCGATATTGTCGGCAACCGTGCGCCAGGGAAACAGCGTATCGCGCTGGAAGATGTAACCGACATTGGGCGTCGCCTTGCCCGCGACGACCGGTACGCCGTCAATCAGGATCTGGCCGCTGGTCGGCTTGATCAATGTCGCGATCATGTTGAGAACGGTGCTCTTGCCGGAGCCGGACGGCCCCAGAAGTGCTACGAACTCGCCGCGGCGGACACCGAAGGAAACATCCCGCACCGCCTCGATCGCGGTCCCGGCGAGCTGAAACGTTTTGCTTAGTCCCCTGACGTCGATGCGCCGGACACTGGATTGTCCATCCGACAGATCAGCGGAAAGGCTCTGGACGTTCAAGCCGGATACGCCTTTCGCGCCGCCTCGATAAAGCTCGGGCTGACCAGGCCGGCCGGCGTCAGCGGCTTGATGCCGGTCATTTCCCGGAACCAGACCTTCTCGCCGCGGGCGAAAGCCGCAGCATCGATCGACGCATCATAGTCGGTGACCTTCTGCAACGCGGTGATCTCGAGGATGTTGGCCGCACGCGAGGTGCTGCCGACATAGGGCTCGATCGTGTCGTGGATTTCGTCGGGCGAGTGCGTCTTGATCCATTGCGTCGCGCGCCAGATCGCGGTGACGAAGGCCTGCATCTTGGCCGGGTCCTTGTCGATGGTCGCCTGCAGCGTGAAATGCGCCGTCACCGGCACCTTGCCGCCGATATACTTGTTCCAGATCGTCTCGTCGGTGCCGTCGAACAACAGCGTGCCCCAGCCCTGCTCCTTCGAGTCGTTGAGTAGCGACAGCGAACTGACGAGGACGTCGACCTGTTTGGTCTTCAGCGAACCCAGCATGGTGTCGACATTGCCGGTGCCGATCCACGTGACTTTCTGGTCGAGCCCCATCGTCTCCATGTAGTAGGACGACCAGACGTGGTTGGTGCCGCCCAGCGACGACACCGAGACGATCGGCTTGCGCCCATCGGGCCGTTTCCACTCCGTCAATTTCTCCAGCGTGGTGATGCCCTGATCCCATAGATCCCTACGGATGATGAACATGACAGATGAGGAGCGGGTATCGACCGGCATCAGCACGCGTCCATTGCGGCCGCGGTTGGAGAGCTGCATCGGATGCGTGATATCGCCGATGCCGATGTCGCCCTGTGCGGAGGCGATGATTTCGCGCGTCTTGACGCCGCTGCCGCCCTGGATCAGCTTGCAGTCGAGGCCAGCCTCCTTGAAGTATCCCAACCTGTCGGCGACGAATTGCGTCTGATAGACCGGCACCGCGACGGGATAGATCACGCGGCCGGTCTTGTCCTGGGCCCACGCCCTGCCAGAGGCGATCGCGGCGCCGCCGGCCGCCACGATCTTCAGCGCCGAACGTCTGGTGAAATATGCCATCACGCGCGCTCCTTTTCCCTGGCCGCGACGTTATCCAGCGCGTTCAGCACCGCGTCGCCCATTTCCTGCGTTGAAAGTCGCTTTGCTCCCGCTTCCGCAATGTCGGCGGTTCGCGCGCCGCCGGACAAGGCACTGGCCACGGCCTTTTCCAGCAGGTCCGCATCCTCAGGCCGGTTCATCGTCATGCGGAGCATCATGGCGACGCTGAGGATCGAGCCCAGCGGGTTGGCAATGCCCCTGCCTGCAATATCGGGCGCGCTGCCATGCACCGGCTCGTAAAGCGCCTTGCGCCGGCCGAACCTGTCGACCGGACCCAACGAGGCCGACGGCAGCATGCCGAGCGAGCCGGACGCCATCGCCGCGCAATCGGACAGGATGTCGCCGAAGATATTGCCGGTGACCATCACGTCGAATTGCCTGGGCTCCCGCACGATCTGCATCGCGGCATTGTCGACATACATATGCGTGAGCTCGACATCGGAAAATTCCGCGGCGTGCAGGGCAATGACCTCTTCGCGCCACACCACGCTGGTCTCGAGCACGTTGGCCTTGTCGACCGAACAGACCTTGTTCCTCCGCGTCCGCGCCAGCTCGAAAGCGGCACGCACGACGCGGCGAATCTGATCGGTCGTGTATTGCTCGGTGTTGAAGCCACGGCGCTGGCCGTCGGCGAGCGTCTCGATGCCGCGCGGCTCGCCGAAGTAGATGCCGCTGGTCAGTTCGCGGATGATGACGAAATCGACGCCCGTGAGCACGCTGGCCTTGAGCGGCGCCGAATCCGAAAGCGCCGGATGGGCGACGATCGGCCTGAGATTGGCGTAGAGATCGTACTTGCTGCGCAGGCCGAGCAGGCTACCCGCCTTGCGCGCCGCTGCGGGGACTTCCTTGGTCTCGGGGCCGCCGGTCGCGCCCCACAAGATCGCATCGGCCTCCTCCATCGCCTCCACGGTGTCAGGCGGCATCACCTTGCCGGTCGCGAGATAGGGAATGATGCCGTATTGCGCTTCGCGCAAGGTCATGGGGACGCCGCGCTTGACGGCAAACCAATTCAGCACCCGCTGCGACTGCGCGGTTACTTCAGGACCAATCCCCTCGCCGCCGACCACGGCGACCTTCATCATATTGGACAGATTGTTCATGCGTGATTGCCTACCGCTTTTTTTGCCAAATGAATCCAGGGCCGCTCGGCCCGGTCGGCCGCCTGAAAGGCGCGGATCTCGTCATCGCGCTGCAATGTCAGCGCGACTTCGTCGAGACCTTCCAGCAGCCCGGCGCGCCGGCGTGGATCGATTGCAAATTCGTGTCGCTGTCCCGACGGCGAGATGATCGTCTGCTGCTGCAGGTCAATGCTGATACGTCCGGCCCCCTGCGTCTGCTGCACCTCGGCGGCCAGGCCATCGACGATCTCCTTGTCGACGACAACAGGCAGGATGCCGTTCTGGAAGCAATTGGCAAAGAAGATGTCGCCAAAGCTCGAGCCGATGACGGCGCGGATGCCCATCTCCTGCAACGACCACACCGCGCCTTCACGCGAGGAGCCGCAGCCGAAATTCGGGCCGGTAATGAGGATTTCGGCCTGCCGATAGGGCTCACGGTTCAGGATGAACTCCGGGTTTTCCGAGCCGTCAGGCAGATAGCGAAGCGCGCCGAACGCCCACTTGCCGAGCGTTCCGCGAATGGAGTTTCCGACCAGCCGCTCGATGCGGATGATAACGTCGGTATCGATATTGCCGCGCATGATGGGCGCGGCAATCGCCGTCAGGGTGTTGAATGGTTTCGGCATGTCAGCTCCCCATCGTTCGCACGTCGGCGATGGCGCCTGCGATGGCGGCGGCAGCCGCGCTCGCGGGGCTTGCCAGATGAGTGCGCGCCCGCGGGCCCTGGCGGCCGACAAAGTTGCGGTTCGAGGTGGAGACCGAACGCTGACCGGGCGCGACGACTTCACCGTTGGCGGCAAGACACATCGAGCATCCCGGCTCGCGCCATTCGAAGCCGGCATCGGTAAAGACCTTGTCCAGCCCTTCGGCAACCGCATCGCGCTTGACGGTCTCCGAACCCGGCACGACCCAGGCACGGACGCCAGCGGCGACCTTGCGGCCGCGCGCGATCTCGGCCGCCGCCCGCAGATCGCTGAGCCGGCTGTTGGTGCAGGAACCGATGAAGACCCAATCGACCGGTGTGCCGGCAATCGGCGCGCCCGGTATCAGCCCCATATAGTCGAGCGCCGTTTCGATCGCGGCGCGCCGCGCGTGGTCAGTGACCTCGCTCGGATCGGGCACGCGGCCATCGACGCCGATGACATGTTCCGGACTGATGCCCCAGGTGACCTGCGGAATGATTTTTTCGACATCGATGACGACTTCGCGGTCGAACAGCGCATCGGGATCGCTCGGCAGTTGTCGCCAGGCAGCAACCGCCTGCTCCCACATCTCGCCCTCCGGCGCATAGGGCCGCCCGCGCAGATATTCGAAAGTTTTCTCGTCGGGTGCGATCAGGCCCATTTTGGCGCCGAGTTCGATCGACAGATTGCAGATGGTGAGCCGCCCCTCGATCGGGAGATCGCGAATGGCGCTCCCGGCATACTCAACCGCGTAGCCGGTGCCGGCGGCGGCGCCGATATGCCCGATCAAAGCGAGGATGAGATCCTTGGCCGTGACGCCAACCGGCAGCCGGCCTTCGAACCGCACCCGCATTGTTTTTGGCCGCCGCTGAATCAGCGCCTGCGTCGCGAGCACATGGGTCAACTCGCTGGAGCCGATGCCGAACGCCAGCGCCCCCAGCCCGCCATGGGTGCAGGTGTGGCTGTCGCCGCAGACGATCAGGCAGCCGGGAAGGCTGAGGCCAAGTTCGGGCCCGATGACATGGACGATGCCCTGCCCCGGCTCATCGACATCGAACATCCGGATGCCGGTCGCCGACGTCTCCGTCCGCAGGCCCGCCAGAAGCTCCTGCCCGACCTTGCTGGTGCCGGCCCGGCCGCGCGCCGTCGAAATCGCGTGGTCCGGCGTGGCGAACGTCAGTTCCGGATTGTGCACCGGCAGATTGCGATTCCTGAGATCGAGCAGGCCGCGCGAGCCGCCCAGATCGTGCAGCAGATGACGGTCCACGTGCAGCAGATCGGTGTCGTCGCTGATGCGCGCGATAACGTGCTGGTCCCAGATCTTGGCCAGCAGGGTTCGGGCGGGCGTTTGCACTGCCGTAACCTCCCGTTTTTCTTCTTCTATGGCAGGTTGTTGCACCGCCACCGCCGTTTTGCACGGCTTGCTATTCAGGTCTTTGCCCGAACTCGCTTCCGACGATCAAAACACATTGGAGCCATTGGGCCAATGTCTGATTTGGCTCGGGCGCCATGCCGTTAGGTCGAGAGCTGTCTTCAGTGGAACGTCTCAACGGCTCGCGCCGGCGCGTTAATCGATGATGCGAGTGGTCGCCTATTGTCGCTTACCTTTCGATGGGCTGATGCCCACTTTGATCTGGGTAACCTTCAGAAAGCCCCCACGGCTGACCTCGTCCGATTGGAGTGATTTGAATATGGTCCTTAACCGCGCCGAAGGTCGGCTATCCCTGATGCTGGTAGCCATCAGCCCATCAGCCCGTGAGACCGCCGACGAACTGCCTGATGCTATCAAGCACCGCTTGCCGATCGCCGGCGAAGGCCCAGTGATCGGCGCCGTCGAGTTCGATGAATCGCGCCTGCGGGATGTGGTCGGCGAGATGTCTCCCGGCGCCGATGCGGACGGCGCGGTCGCCGCGGCGGTGGAGCACCAGCGTCGGAACGGCAATCCGCCCCAGAAGATGCCGTACATCCGTATCGCGCAAGGCCTCCAGCACGCCCCTGATCGCGCCGGGGCTTGAGGCCGCACGAAGCAGGCCGGCCCACCAGGCTCTCGCTTTGGCATCGCCGGCGAGACTCGGCGCGAACGTCTCGATTCCGGCAGGTCCGCCCCAGGCTGAAACGAGCTGCTGCAGCCACGAGGCATACTGACCGGCGTGCAACGCATGCGGATAGTCGGGTGCAGAACTTCCCTTCGCGAGTGAAGCGAACAGGATCAGCCCGGCAACGCGGTCGGGATGATCAGCTGCGAACCTGATGCAGGCCGGTCCGCCTTCGGATGCGCCGAACAGCACCACCCGGCGCGAGTCTGCGGCATCAAGCACGGTGCGGATGTCCTGCGCAGTTGCCTCCACGCTGGGGCTGAACCCGACCCGATCGGACAGACCGACGCCACGGCGATCGAGCAGGATGAGACGACCAATCGCTGCAAGCGAGGAAAGGAAGGCCCGGCACCTTGCGTCCTCCCAGACCCGTTCAACATGGGACACGAAGCCGGGCAGCATCAGAATGTCGGTCTTACCTCTGCCGTAGGTCTGGAACGCGAGATGCACGCTGCCGCCGCTGACATATTGCGTCGGCGGCGGCTCCGCGGAGTCGGCCTCGAGCAGCGCGTTCGTCTCGGCTTCGGGCGCCACATCGAGATCGTCGCGCAAACGCTGTGTCAGCGCTTCGAGCTGGCGCTCGGCCCCGGCCCGATCACCGCCCAGGATGAGATTGCGGATGAGGTGGCGTGCGTAGATTTCGCTGAGCGGATCGAGCGCAACCAGACGGCCGGCATGCGCGGCGGCTGACGCATGGTCGCCAGCCGCCTGCTTCTCCTGCACCACCCGCTCGAGCGCCTGGATCGCGCGGCCGCGCAAGGCCTCCTTGCGAAAGAACGCCCACTCGTCGAATTGCGGACAGTCGCCAGGCGAGAAGCCGTCGAGGAAGTCAGCTTGATAGAGACGACAGGCGCGCTCGAACTCGCCGCGGTCGCAAGCCTCTTCAAACCTATGTGAATCGATCTCCAGATCGATCGCCGCCGACAACCGGACCGTGGATCTGTCGGATGCGAGGATATCGCCGAGCGCAAGCTGAAGGCGATGCAGCAGCCGACGCAGCCGTGCCTTTACCACCTCCGCAGGGCTTTCCGGCCACAGCATGGTCGCAATCGCATCGCGCCCGACCGGGCCCCCCGCTTCAGCCAGATAGACCAGCAGCGCAAGGCCCTTGCGCAGCGCCAACGGGCACGGGCGGTCATCACAACGAACCTCCGGAAATCCGAGTGTCCGGACGCTGAACGAAGCCATGGCGGTGCGATCTTCGATGATGGCGTCCGGGGACGCTCAGGGGACGCTGCGATGATAGCACCGGCGGCGTTGCACCGTCACCTCTTGGAGAAACGCAATGACCGGACGCGCTGCCGCCCTCATCTATGGCCTCGCGAGCTATCTTATCTTCTCTCTTTCATTTGCCTACACGCCGGCCTTCCTCGGCAATTTTCTTGTCCCGAAAACGATCGACGTCGGACCGGAAAGCGGGCGGGCGCAAGCGGTCCTGATCGACGTGATTTTGCTCTGCCTATTCGCGATCCAGCACAGCGTCATGGCGCGTCCAGCCTTCAAGCGCTGGTGGACGCGCATTATCCCGACGTCCTGTGAGCGCAGCACCTATGTGCTGATCTCGAGCCTGCTGCTTATCCTGATCTTCTGGCAATGGCGCCCGATCGCCCCGACAATCTGGCGTGTCGAGGGTTGGCCGGCAGCAACGCTCACGGCGATCTTCTGGATGGGCTGGCTGACCGCGCTGGCTTCGACGTTCCAGATCGACCATTTCGAGCTGTTCGGATTGCGTCAGGTCGTCGACGCGCTGCGCGGAGCAGCCGATCGTGCGCAAGCGTTCAAGACGCCGCTCCTGTATCGCCTGGTGCGTCACCCGCTGATGCTGGGTCTCCTGCTCGCCTTCTGGGCGACGCCACACATGACGGCCGGGCATCTGCTGTTCGCCGTGATGAATACCGCCTACATCCTTGCCGGCGTCAGGCTCGAGGAAAGAGACCTGGTTGCGGAGTTCGGCGCGAGCTACGAGCATTATCGCCGACGCGTTCCGATGCTGATACCGCGTCTCTTCGGCAGTGGCGCCATCGCTCCAGAGACACGCCGCGGAGGCTGAGATGCGCGCCATTCTTTGCAAGGCCTTCAAAGGTACCGACGCGCTTGAATTCACCGAGGTCGACGAACCGTGCCCGGCAGCAAACGAGGTTCTCGTCGATGTCCATGCCGCGTCCGTCAGCTACATGGACTTTCTAATGAGCTGCGGCGGCTATCAGATGCGGCCGGCCCTTCCCTACGTGCCGGGAACGGACGCCGCCGGTATCGTGCGGGCCTGTGGCGATCGGGTCACGCGCTTCCGGCCCGGCGATCGGGTCGGTTGCGGAAACTGGTTCGGTGCATTTGCGGAGCGCATGGTCGCCAGGGAGAGCAGCGTCGCGCTGCTGCCGGTCAATGTTGATTTTATCGCGGGGTCAACCATCTTGAACACCTATCTCACGGCTTGGTACGCGCTGATTGAGCGGGCGCGGCTGCGGGCCGGCGAGACGCTGCTTGTGACGGGCGCCGCCGGCGGGGTTGGCCTCGCCTGCGTCGAGATCGCGCATTTGATTGGCGCGCGCGTCATTGCCGTCGTGGGCAGTGCTGCGAAGGCGGCCATGGTCCGCACGCATGGCGCCGCCGAGGTCGTCGACCATTCGTGCGAAGACGTAGGTGCACGCGTGAAGGCGCTTGCAGGGGACAAAGGCCTCGACGTTTGCGTTGACAATGTCGGCGGCACGCTCTTCGCCACCCTGGCGAGGCTCATGGGCTGGAACGGGCGACTGCTCCCAATCGGTTTCACCAGCGGGGAGATTCCGTCGCTCGCCATGAATCTGCCTTTGCTCAAGAACTATTCAGTCGTCGGCGTTTTCGTCGGCGCCTGGATGGAGCGCGATCCGGACGAAGCTGTCCGAGCGACAGAGGCCATCATGGCATGGGTCGGCGAAGGCAAGCTCCGCCCGCAGGTTGACCGGGTGCTTCCGCTCCAGCGTGCCGGTGAGGCGATGAGCCTCGTTGCCAACCGGAGCGCGATGGGACGAATTGTGCTGCAGGTCAGGCACGACCTTTGGCGGCAACCGGTGAAGCGCGCCGGCTAGGGCGCGCTCTGCAAGCGTTGCGCCCGCGCTACCATGCCGCCCACGACCCCGACGCCGAGAACGTAGATCCAGCCTTCGTGGAAATCGAACAAATGGGAATTGAACAGCGAGCTGATGAAGTTCTGGACCACGATCACCAGCCCGACCCACGCCGCAAACGTCGATCCCCGAAACAGCTGCAGGTGAAAGTACCACATCGCATACAGGACGAGGCAGCCGAGCATCCCCCACTGGATGGCGGCGTAAAGCGTCTGGTTGTGCGGGTTGCGAATGGACCAGCCCCACTCGCCGGTCTTGCCTTCGGCTTCGCGTTCAAACAGCTGCTTGGTCGATCCGGTGCCGTGTCCGAAAACCGGGGCCTCCGAAATCGATTTGATGGACGTGCGCCAATAGGCCAGCCGCAGGCCGTTCGAGGTCGCGGCCGGAGTTGCGGCATTGGAATCCACAGTCACCTGGGAGTCCTGCACCGTGCGCTCGACGCGGTCGCGCAGATAAGGCGACGTGAACAGAACGGTGCCTTCGACGATCGCCGCAAATACGAGCAGGTAGATCGCGTGCCGCCGGTTCAGATATTTGAAGGCAAAAAGGACCAACAGCACGGGGAAGCAGACCAGCGTGGTGCGTGACGTCGCGACAAACCGCATGTCGCAGTAGAAGCCCAGCATGACGGCTGCGAGCGCGATGGCCCAGGCGCGATGGCCGTTTGCCGCAAATGACAGCAGCAGCGGCGCGACGGCAAACAGGCACAATGCGAGTTCGTGGCTTTGGTCGATGTAGTTTCTGACGGGGACTCCGGCCATGCCGTTCGGCGAAGGCTTCCAGTCCGCGAAATATGTCGCCCATGACACGCCCATGAGAAGGACGCAGGAAGCCAGGAAGGCGATCAGCAGCCAATGCCCGCGCTCGGAGCGCTCGAAGTGATAGATGAGAAGCGGAATGGCCAACAGCTTTACGACGGGACTGAGCCCCAGCAATTTTACCGCAGCGGTATCGCTGGCCCAGAGAACGCCAAGCAGCGCCAGCGCAAAGAAGGCGAGCGGCAAGGACCGCGCCGGCGCACGCAAGGACTCGAAGAACGAAGGCCAGTGAATCGTGGGCAGCACGATGGCCAACCATACCGCCGTAAATACCGAGACCGCTGTCGTCGACCATGGCAGCGCGGCTGCGGCCAGTGCCGGGTAAACATCAACGGAAAGAAGCCAGAAGCGGGACTGCGGCCAGGCGGCGACGAAGCCTGGAATTCCCGGTCTCAATACTGGAGCGGCGGTTAACTCTGACATACGCAACACAACTCAAAAGAGATTTTACAAACGAAGCTGCAATTGCAGCGCTCCCGGACGTCCGAAGTAATCGTTTCTTCGAGGCGTCGGCTAATCCACTTGGATGCAAGGACATGATGGCCAAATGAGGAGCCATTTCGGCCGGCGGTATGGTGAACATCCGGCCTTTTATCGCGCCGCTGTTTCGCTGCTCTGCACTCGCTCGCTCCGTGCCGAGCAGATGCCCTGCTCTGCACTCATCGGTTGATTTCGAGGGATGACGTTTTGGGCAACCTCGGGCGCGGTGCGTCGGGAGAAGTCGTCATCACCCGCTTTCGCGAATGCGGGTGATCCAGTATCCTGGAGACAGCAGTGATAGAATCGAGAGCCGCGGCGTACTGATACTCGCATGCGCGCTACGACCGCAGTGAAAACCCTACCGCCGAAAACTCTTGATCTCCGACACGCTGCCGTCGCGATAGGTCAATTCCACCGACACTGACCTGGTCTGCGGCGCAAGCTTCAGATAAGGCGTCGCATCATGTGGAATGACGCTGGGATCGCGGGGATCGCAGGGCGGCATTTTCAGCACCTTGTCCGGCACCGCCGAGTCGATGCCGACCCGCACCTCGCGGATCGCGCAGCGATACGACATCAGGTGCGTGTAATAGACCAGCAGGCCGTTGAAGTCGCGGAACGACAGCCAGCTCGTCGCCGTCATGTCGAGGATCTTGCGCTGGTCGCGGATCAGCGCGGCTTCAGGATCGAACCGGATCGGGAATGGCCCCTGCAACTCGCCATTGGTGTCGACATAGCGCACCTGGATCACCGCGGCCGGAGCATCGGCCGGCAGCTCGATCGACGGGTTGGGCATCCGCTTGCGGGTGCGCGGATCGAGCGTGTCCATGAAACCGGTCTCGCGGAAATTGCCGCTTTCGCCGATCCGCCAGGAAATGCCGAGCGTCGGATCGGCGATCGAGAACACCACGGTCCAGCCGCCATTGTGGCGCGAGAACATCGCGATCGGCGCGTTGATGGAATCGTTCTGCGGCTTGAGTTGCTGCACCGGCGGCAACGCCGCAAGCTTTTGCAGCGGCTCGGCGGATTGCGCTGCAGCCTCGGGCTGCGCCTTCGCAAGACCGTTGAGAAAAACGTCGTCGACCATCTGGTCGAAATAGACCGGGATCTGCTTGTGGCGGACGGTCTCCGCGAGTTCGCTGACCGCGCGCCGCGTGCGCTGCGCGACCTGAACGAGGTTCGCGCCCGGCTGCGTCAGCTCCTTGGCGAAGGTGCGCGTGAACACCGAATTGGGATTGGTGTCGTCGTTGGAGAGCCGGTCGAGCGCGGTCTGCCGTGGCCCTGCCGAGAAGATCGAGAACACGCCTTCCGGCAATTGCGTCATCGGCGCAAGACCGCCGCCGCCGGCAACCGCGCGGGTGCCGGGACGCTCGAACGGATTGTTGCGGCAGGCATCGAACACCAGGATGGCGGTGCGCACCTTGCGGTTCTGCATCCGCTCGATGATGCGGTCGGCGAGGATCGAGGCGTCGCGCACCAGCTCTTCCTGCCCTTCGGTTGCCGCCGGCACGTCGGTCGGCAGCAGGAAATTCTGCCCCGCAATTTCAAAGCCATGACCGGCATAGAAGAAGAACGCGGTGTCGCCGGCATCGACCGCCTTGTCGAACGCCAGCAACGTCTGGCTGAACGCCTGCCGGTTCTGGTTCTCCGCCACCATCACCGTGAAGCCGAGCTGCTTGAGCGTATCGCCCATGGTGCGGGCGTCGTTGACGGCCTTCTGAAGCCTGGGCACGTTCCGGTAGTCGTTGTTGCCAACCACCAGCGCCACGCGCTTTTCCGCCTGCGCGGGCGCGGCGAAGGCCGCGATGCACGTTGCGAGGCTCGTCACCGCGAGCAGTCTGGAAAGCCAACCCTTCATGGAATTCCCCATCCGCACGATTGGTCCTTTGGGCCGTGCGATACCGCTTCATGCCATAGTCGGCGGCCCGTTGCCCACGGTTCAACAGCTTCTCTTGATTGGAATGGGATGGCCGGATTTGACGGCCAAATGACGGTTTTTGCCGTTATTTGTGCGAAAACATTAAGCTTTTTGGGCTTCAATGGGGGTTCCTAGATTGACTTTGGCCATTTCGACCCTATGTTCGCGCTCAACGCGGCCTTGGATCGAAACGCGATTCCTTAGGTTAGCCGCTCGTCTGCGTAAGTCAGAGCCCCCAGCTTTTCAAAAGCGCGCCGTTTCGGGGCAAAACGCGACAGCCTTTTTACCCTCGATTCCGAACGGCGGTGTCGACTAGAGGCTCAATGTCTTTTTCCAATCTCGGCCTTTCCGATAAGGTCCTCGCCGCAGTTGCGGCCACCGGGTACACCACCCCTACTCCCATCCAGGAACAGGCAATCCCGCACGTTCTGGCCCGCCGCGACGTCCTCGGCATCGCCCAGACCGGCACCGGCAAGACCGCCGCCTTCGTCCTGCCCATGCTCACGCTTCTGGAAAAGGGCCGCGCCCGGGCACGAATGCCCCGCACCCTGATCCTCGAACCGACCCGCGAACTCGCAGCTCAGGTCAAAGAGAACTTCGACAAATACGGCGCCGGCCAGAAACTCAACGTTGCGCTCCTGATCGGCGGCGTCTCGTTCGGCGACCAGGATAGTAAGCTGACCCGCGGCGTCGACGTCCTGATCGCAACCCCCGGCCGCCTGCTCGACCACACCGAGCGCGGCGGTCTCCTGCTCACCGGCGTCGAACTGCTTGTGATCGACGAAGCCGACCGCATGCTGGACATGGGCTTCATCCCCGACATCGAACGCATCTGCAAGCTGGTGCCGTTCACACGCCAGACGCTGTTCTTCACCGCGACGATGCCGCCGGAAATCAGCCGCATCAGCGAAACCTTCCTGCACAATCCCGAGCGCATCGAAGTCTCCAAGCCCGCCACGACCGCGACAGGCGTATCGCAGTTTCAGGTCGGTTGCGGCCGCGAGCCGCACGAGAAGCGCGAAATCCTTCGCCGCCTGTTGCGCGACGCCAAGGACCTCAACAACGCGATCATCTTCTGCAATCGCAAGCGCGAAGTCGCCGTCGTTTTCAAATCGCTGCAGAAGCACGGCTTCAGCGTCGGCGCCTTGCATGGCGACATGGACCAGTCGGCGCGCACCGCCGCGCTCGATCAATTCCGCAAGGGCGAGATCCCGTTGCTGGTTGCCTCCGACGTCGCCGCCCGCGGCCTCGACATTCCCGCCGTCAGCCACGTCTTCAATTTCGATGTGCCGCATCACGCCGACGACTACGTGCATCGCATCGGCCGTACCGGTCGCGCCGGACGCGCCGGCACCGCGATTTCGATCGTCACCTCGCTCGACAACAAATCGATCGCTGCGATCGAACGACTGATCGGGAAAAACATTCCCCCTGCCGAAGGCGACTACAGCGTGCACTCGGAGACGTCCGAGGAGAGCGATCAGCCGCGCGAACATCGCTCGCGGGAAGGATCGCGCGGCGGCCGCAAGCCGCGGCGCGAACGCGAGCCGCGAAACGCCAGGGATTCTGATAAGCGCAGCGACAAGAACGCCGAGCGCGAACCGCGGTCCGCCAAAGGCACGGGCCGCAGCGCCCGACCGCAGCCGGAAGCCGGGGCCTTTACGCCGCCCGCCGCTGCGCAGCCTTCGCGCGTGCCCTCGATCGGACGGCCTGAACCGCGGCGCGCCCATCGCGAGATCGAATCGGAGCCCGCCGATCACTCGCATCTTCCCGCATTTCTTTTGCGGCCTGTTCGCGCCCGCGTCTGATCAACGCCGATCCTGACGGCCGGAAGCATTTACCGGCCGTTCATCCTCCTCCGTTAACTTGCCAGCGATAATTTATTCATTGCTGCCGCCCGGCAACGACCGGCGCTGGCGTTATTGGGGACGGATCAGTGGTCAAGCTGCTGGACGAACACGAACGCACGATGGCGTTTGCCGAAGTCGCGTTGGGCCAGATCAAATCCCTCCGGCAGACCGCCGTCCCCCGCAACTATGAAATCTGGTACGTCTACGCGACCGGATACAACGCCCCCCTCAACAAAATCATCAACGAGACACTGGCGCGCAACGGCAAGCTCAGCGAAGCCGATCTCGAACAGATCTACGAGACCTATCTCTCCCACATCAAGGCATCCGATCGCATCGACAAGGTCGGCGCGCGCGTGATCGGCGAGATCGACGACGTGATGACACTCATCACCGAAGCGCTCGGCATGTCGCAGAGCTACGATTCCAGGCTGAGCGGCGCGACCGAGAAACTCAAGGCAGCCAAGAGCCGCGATCAGATCAAGGCGGTGGTCGACGGCCTGATGAAATCGACCCGAGAGATGCAGGAGACCAATAAGGCGCTGGAAAGCCGGCTGGCGTTGTCGAGGACCGAGATCAGCAATCTTCAGCACAGCCTGGAGGCGATCCGCGCCGAAAGCCTGACCGACCCGCTGACCGGATTGGGTAACCGCAAATATTTCGACCGCTCGATCGACATGGCCGTGCGCACCGCGCTGGCGAACGGCGAACCGCTGTCGCTCATGATGTTCGATATCGACCACTTCAAGTCGTTCAACGATTCCTACGGCCATCTCACCGGCGATCAGGTGCTGCGGCTGGTTGCGATGTCGCTGAAGCAGACCATCAAGGGCCAGGACATCACCGCCCGTTACGGCGGCGAGGAGTTCGCGGTCGTGCTGCCGAATACCGGGCTGCGCCAGGCGCTGACGGTTGCCGACCACATCCGCCGCGCGGTGATGGCAAAGGAATTGAAGAAGAAATCCACTGGCGAGATTCTCGGCCGCGTCACCATCTCGGTCGGCGTTTCCATGCTCAAGCCGGACGACGACACGGATTCACTGATCGAGCGCGCCGACGGCTGTCTCTATGCCGCCAAACGCAATGGCCGCAACCGGGTGATCTGCGAAGTCGACCCCGAATTCGCCGACGAGACCCGCAGCCAGGTCGCCTGACTTCAAGTCGCCTGACGCCGAGTCGCCTGAAGCATCTATTTGCGCGGCGCCTTCCGCTTCCGCGCTGCCTTCCTCACCCCTGTCGCCTTCCGCTTCGCAGCCGGCTTCCGCGCAGCCTTCCCTGACACCTTCGCCTTCGAAGCCTTGCGCGCCTTGGAAGCCTTGCGCGCCTTCGGCCGCTTGCGTACGGCCGCGCGCTGCGCCGCGGCCAGTGCCGCCCTCGCCCACTCGGCCAGTTCCTCGGAATCGTCGAACAGCCGCGCCGGCAACTGCCAGTACGAGTTCACGGTGACCGTCTTGGCCCGCGTCTGATACTGAAACGGCTGCGAGCCTTCCGCCTCGAATTGCGGAATGGTTTGGTCATCGGCGCGGAAATACAGGCCGGCGCGCAGCGAGAGCGCAAAATTGGTGCCGTCCGCGGAAATGCCGTAGCCGGAAAACATGCGGCGGATGGTGACAGGGCCGAAATCGGCAAACAGGTCGATCAGGAATTCGCGATCCATTTGCTCACCGCCCCGGCGATGCGATCGCTACACCTTCGCCGGCGTCAGTTGCACCGATTCGCCGCAGCCGCAGGCGGAGACCTGGTTCGGATTGTTGAAGATGAACTGGGCCTGCATCTTGTCGGCCTTGTAGTCCATCTCGGTGCCGAGCAGGAACAGCACCGCCTTGGGATCGACCAGGATCTTCACGCCCTTGTCCTCGACGACTTCGTCGGTCGGACGGACCTCGTGGGCGTATTCCACCGTATAGGACTGGCCGGCGCAGCCGCCGTTCTTGATGCCGACGCGCAGGCCGACGATCTCCGAATCGGCGCGCTTGGTCAGCTCCGTGATCCGCGCAGCCGCCGCCTCGGTCAGTTTCATGACCTGCGGGCGCGGCCTGGGCTTCGGCTTGGCCTGGACGGTGGTATCCATTGCGTCGATCTCCGGCGTCGCCATCGCGACGAGCTATCATGGCATTAAAATAACAACGAAATTCCCGCTGTGAAGGCCTCTCGTTATCAACTCGATCAGAAGCCGTCGAAACCGACAGCAATTCTAGTAAATCGCCCAAATTCCCGGCGTCGCCAGCTCCAGCAGGTGATTGTCGGGATCGCGGAAATAGATGCTCTTGCCGCCACGCGGCCAGTCCGTCCTGCCCTCGATCGCGACTTGGTGCTCGCCTAGCGACTTTTCCCAGACCGGCAGTTCGGCCGCCGCAATGGCAAAGGCCATGTGGATCGGGCCACTACCATCATGCGGCGGAATGGTCCCGCCCGGTAACTGGATCGTCTCGGGCGTCGAGCCGCGGAGAAACAGCAGCAACACGCTCCGGCCACCAACGTCATAGGCAAGAAAGCGCGAATCGGCCGTCAGCGGCACAAGCCCGAGCACCTTCTCGTAAAACGCGCGGGCGCGATCGAGGTCGTCAACGTAGAGCGCGGTTTCGAGGACACCGGACAGCTGCGGCAACGGATCCCTTCACCACATGTTGAGGACGAGGCGCGCCTCGTCGGACATGCGATCCGGCGTCCAGGCCGGATCCCACACCAGATTGACATTCACGACACCGACGCCGGGCACGCTGGCGATGGCGTTCTCCACCATGGTCGGCAGCTCGCCGGCCGCCGGGCAGTTCGGCGTGGTCAGCGTCATCGTCACGTCGACGGCGCGGTCGTCCTTGAGGTCGACCTTGTAAATCAGGCCGAGCTCATAAATGTCGGCCGGAATTTCCGGGTCGAACACCGTCTTCAGCGCGGCAACGATTTCGGTGCCGAGACGCTCGGTCTCCTCCGGCGGCAGCGCCGACTGGGTTTCCATATTGGCTGACTTGACTTCGGCCGTATCACTCATGCGAACAAATCCCGCGCCTTGATCAGCGCCTGTGCCAGATGGTCGACTTCTTCACGGGTATTATACATGCCGAACGATGCCCGGCAGGTGGCTGTGACATTGAACCGCTCTAAAAGCGGCATCACGCAATGGGTGCCGGCACGCACCGCAATGCCCTGCCGGTCGATCACGGTCGCAACGTCGTGGGCATGCGCCCCCTTCATCTCGAAGGAGATCACCGGGCCCTTGCCACGCGCGGTGCCGATCAGGCGCAGCGAGTTGATTTCGCGCAGCCGCTCCTGGGCATAGGTCAAAAGATCGTGCTCGTGGGCGGCGATGCGCTCCTTGCCGATCGAGGTGACGTAATCGATCGCGGCTCCGAGCCCGATCGATTCCACGATTGCCGGCGTGCCGGCCTCGAATTTGTGCGGGGGATCGCCATAGGTGATCCAGTCGCGGGCGACTTCGCGGATCATCTCGCCGCCGCCGTTGTAGGGGCGCATGGCGACGAGGTGCTCATGCTTGGCATAGAGCACGCCGATGCCGGTCGGCCCGTACAGCTTGTGGCCGGTGAAGACGTAGAAGTCGGCGTCGATATCCTGCACGTCGACCGCCAGATGCACGGCGGCCTGGCTACCGTCGATCAGCACCGGAATGCCGCGGGCGTGTGCCAGCTTCACCACGTCCTTGACCGGCACGAGCGTGCCGAGCGCGTTCGACATCTGGGTGATCGCGACAATCTTGGTGCGATCGGTCAGGAGCTTTTCGAACTCCTCGATCAGGAAATTGCCTTCGTCGTCGACCGGCGCCCATTTGATCACGGCGCCATGGCGCTCCCGGAGGAAATGCCAGGGCACGATGTTGGAGTGATGCTCCATGATGGAGATCACGATCTCGTCGCCGGCCTTGATGTTGGGCTCGCCCCAGGACGACGCCACGAGGTTGATTGCCTCGGTGGCGTTACGGGTGAAGATAATCTCTTCGGTGCGGGCAGCGTTCAAGAACTTCGCCACCTTGGCGCGGCCGCCCTCATAGGCTTCGGTGGCAGCATTGGCGAGGTAATGCAGGCCGCGATGCACGTTGGCGTATTCGCTCTTGTAGGCTTCCGTCATGCGGTCGAGCACGGCGGTCGGCTTCTGCGCGGAGGCGGCGTTGTCGAGATAGACCAGCGGCTTGCCATAGACCTTCATCGCCAGCGCGGGGAAATCCTCCCGCACGCGGTGAACGTCATAGGCGCCATTTTTGACCGCTGGATGCTGACTCATGAACGCGCCTCCAGCCAACGCTGCGCGGCAGCGATCGCAAGTTCGCGCAGATCATCATTGACGATGGATTCAATGGCCTCGCCCACGAAAGCCTGGATCAGAAGCGCCTGCGCTTCCTTTTCGGACAGTCCGCGGGCGCGCAGGTAGAACAACAGGCTCTCGTCGAGCGCGCCGGTGGTCGCGCCATGGCCGCAGGTGACGTCGTCGGCGAAGATTTCCAGCTCCGGCTTGTTGTCGGCCTCGGCCTCGTCGGACAGCAGCAGCGCCCGCGTCATCATCTTGGCGTCGGTCTTCTGCGCGTCGGGGCGCACGATGATGCGACCCTGGAACACCGAATGGGCGCGGTCGTCAGCGACGGCGCGGAACACTTCGCGGCTGGCGCAATGCGGCACCGCGTGATCCATGAACAGCGTGGTGTCGGCGTGCTGGCGGCCGTTGAGCAGATTGACGCCGTTGGTCTCGACGCGGGAATGCTCGCCGGCAAACGCAATGGTGGCCTGATAGCGACTCACGGCCGCGCCCGAGGTCATGCCGAACGTGTTGAAGTGCGCGTGCGCGCCCAGCGTCAGCACGGCGGAGGAAATGTTGACGGCCTCTCGGGCGTCCTCGACCAGGCGGACGTGGTCGAGCCGGGAATTGTCCCCGATCGACACGATCAGCGAGTCGTGAGCCTGATAGGATTTCGCGCCATCGGCCGCGATGTAGCTCTCGACCAGCGTCACGCCGGCATCCTTGCCGAGTCGCAGCAGCGAGCGGGTGAACATCGCCGCTGGCGTGGCGCCGGTCGCGACGTGAATGACCTGCAGCGGCTGCTTCAGCACGACGCCATCGGCGATCTCGATCACCACGCCGTCAGTCATCATCGCGCTGTTGAGCGCGACCATCGGGTTGGCGGTGTCGGGGGTGAACAGTTGGGTTTGCAGCGCGGCGTCGCCGGCTTCCAGCACTTCCCGCAAGGTGCGGATGGCGAGACCCTTTTCCAGCCCGTCCAGTTCGGAAAGCTTCGGCGCGAACACGCCGTCGACCAGCACCAGCCGGCGCGCGCCCTTGATGGCCTGCAGCTTCACCGCGGCCGCGGCCTGCTTGAGTGCAGCCGCATCCGGTGCGGGCGCCAGCGGCAGCACTTCGCGCATGAGCGCGCGCAGATCGGTGTATTTCCAGTCCTCGATACGCCGGTGCGGCAGACCAACACGGTCATAGGCGTCGAACGCGGCGCTTCGCGCCTCGGCGACCTTGCCCGTGCCCGGCAGCCGGTCACGCGCGACGGCAAAGCTGTCGCTCAGCGCGCGTCCGGTCTCGTTCTTTGCCAAAGCCAAATTCATCACAAATCCGTTTCGCGTCAGGCTGCGTCTTCGAACTGGGCGTAGCCGGAAGCCTCGAGCTCCAGCGCCAGATCCTTGCCGCCGCTTTTTACCACCCGGCCCTTCGACATCACGTGCACGAAGTCGGGCACGATGTAGTTGAGCAGGCGCTGATAGTGGGTGATGACGACCATGGCGCGCTCCGGCGAACGCAGCGCATTGACGCCGTCGGCGGCGACGCGCAGCGCGTCGATGTCGAGGCCGGAATCCATTTCATCGAGAATGCAGACGGCCGGCTCGAACAGCGCCATCTGCAGGATCTCGTTGCGCTTCTTTTCGCCGCCGGAGAAGCCGACATTGACGCCGCGCTTGAGCATGTCCTGCGGGATGTTGAGCGACTTTGCGACCGCGCGGACCTTCTTGAGGAACTCCGGAGACGAAAGCTGGCTCTCGCCGCGCGCCTTGCGCTGGGCGTTCAATGCGGTGTGCAGGAAATTCCAGGTGGTCACGCCGGGGATTTCGACCGGGTACTGGAACGCCAGGAACACGCCTTTGGCGGCGCGCTCGTCCGGCTCCATCTCCAGCAGATCCTCGCCCCTGAACAGGATCTGGCCGTCGGTGACCTCATAGCCCGGCTTGCCCGCGATGACGTGGCTGAGCGTCGATTTGCCGGAGCCGTTCGGCCCCATGATCGCATGCACCTCACCCGGATTTACGGTGAGCGTCAGCCCGTGGAGAATTTCGTTATCCTCGACGCGGACCTTCAGATCTTTCACTTCAAGCAACGCAGTCATCTTGTTTCCTTGTGGCCTACAACGCCCGAATCAAAGCCGGAAGACAAAGCCAGGCAAAGAAACCCAGCGCTCCACCACCGGCAGCCAATTTGCCGAATTCGGTAACATCACTCCATCCCGCCAAGCCGCCGATCAGGGCAGCGAACGCGCCAACGATTGCAATGAACAAAAAGATCGCAAATGGCGCAAACCGGACGAAAGCGATGACGTTACCGATCATCTGACCTACCCGACGCTTCCCTCCAGCGAGATCGAGATCAGCTTCTGCGCCTCAACTGCGAACTCCATCGGCAGTTGCTGCAGCACGTCCTTCACGAAGCCGTTGACGACGAGGCCGACGGCTTCCTCCTGGCTGAGGCCGCGCTGGATGCAATAGAACAGCACGTCCTCGGAAATCTTCGACGTCGTCGCTTCGTGCTCGAAGGTCGCCGACGAGTTCTTGGCCTCGACGTAAGGAACGGTGTGCGCGCCGCACTTGTCGCCGATCAGGAGCGAGTCGCAGGCCGTAAAGTTACGCGCGCCGGTCGCCTTGCGATGAGCGGTGACGAGGCCGCGATAGGTGTTTTGCGAGACGCCCGCCGCGATGCCCTTGGAGATGATCCGGCTGGTCGTGTTCTTGCCAAGATGGATCATCTTGGTGCCGCTATCGACCTGCTGGTGACCGTTCGAGATCGCGATCGAGTAGAACTCGCCGCGCGAATTGTCGCCGCGCAGGATGCAGCTCGGATATTTCCAGGTGATCGCCGATCCCGTTTCGACCTGGGTCCAGGAAATCTTCGAATGGTTGCCGCGGCAGTCGCCACGCTTGGTGACGAAATTGTAGATGCCGCCGACACCTTCGGAATTGCCGGGATACCAGTTCTGCACCGTCGAATATTTGATCTCGGCATCATCGAGCGCGACGAGTTCAACGACGGCGGCGTGAAGCTGGTTCTCGTCGCGCTGCGGTGCGGTGCAGCCTTCGAGATAGCTGACGTAGGAGCCCTTGTCGGCGATGATCAGCGTGCGCTCGAACTGGCCGGTGTTACGCTCGTTGATGCGGAAATAGGTCGACAGCTCCATCGGGCAGCGCACGCCCGGCGGCACGTAGACGAACGAGCCGTCGGAAAACACCGCCGAGTTCAGCGTCGCAAAGTAATTGTCCGAGGTCGGCACCACCGTGCCGAGATACTGCTTCACCAGTTCGGGGTGTTCGCGGATCGCCTCCGAGATCGGCATGAAGATCACGCCGGCTGCCTTCAGCTCCTTCTGGAACGTGGTCGCCACCGAAACCGAATCGAAGACGGCGTCGACCGCAATCTTGCGGTTGGGCGACGGCTCGCTACCGGGCGGCGGCTCGACGCCCTCGAGAATGGCGACTTCGCGCAAGGGGATGCCGAGCTTCTCGTAGGTCTTGAGAATCTCAGGATCGATCTCGTCGATCGAGGACAGCGTCTTCTTCGGCTTCGGCGCCGCGTAGTAGTGAATGTCCTGGTAGTCGATCTTCGGATAGTTGACGCGCGCCCAGGTCGGCTCCGTCATGGTCAGCCAGCGGCGATAGGCCTCCAGGCGCCATTCCAGCATCCAGGCCGGTTCGTTCTTTTTTGCAGAGATGAAGCGGACGGTGTCTTCCGAGAGACCCTTGGGGGCCTTCTCCGACTCGATAAGTGTCTCAAACCCATATCGATACTGGTCGACGTCGATACGCTTCACGCGCTCGACCGTCTCTTGTACGGCTGGCATTCCATCCTCCGCTCGCGGTTTCAAGGACCGCGGTGGAACAAAATCTGTGACGAAGCTTGTCCGGCGAAACGCGCTTAGAACGGTTCAAGCCGTGTTTCGTCGCCCTCTAAGTAAGGCATCGGCAAGCTTTCGCCAAGCCTCCAGGGCCAAATCAACGTCTGTCTCCGAGGTAGACCAGCCCAGACTGAGCCGCACCGCTCCCTGGGCCAGATCCTTGCCAAATCCCATCGCGGCCAGGACATGCGACGGCTGCACCTTGCCGGAGGAACAGGCCGAGCCCGAGGATACCGCAATACCGGCAAGATCGAAGCCAATCACCGCCGTTTCGGCCTTCAGCCCGGGAACCGTGAACAGGGTGGTATTCGGCAACCGCGGCACATCTTCGGAAAACACAATGATATCAGCGGCTTGCTTGAGCCCTTTCTCAAAGCGCTCGCGCAGGGCCTGAAGTCGGTCGGCATTATCGGCCAGTTGAGCTGCCGCGGCTGCGGCCGCCACGCCAAAGGCTGCGATGCCGGCCACATTCTCGGTGCCCGCCCGGCGTCCGAGTTCCTGCCCGCCACCGCGCAACAGCGGCTCGATTGCCTGCACGCCCTCGGCCAGAACCAGCGCACCAACGCCCTTGGGGCCACCGATCTTGTGCGCAGACAGCGTCAGCAAATCGGCCTGCATCACCTTGATATCGATCGGTATTTTACCCAGTGCCTGGATCGCATCGACATGCAGCAGCCCGCCCGCTTCATGCACGATCTCGGCGGCTTCGGCGATCGGTTGAATGGCGCCGGTCTCGTTATTGGCTGCCATCACCGACACCAGCGCCGGCGACCCATCCGCCAGCAAGGCACGCAGATGGTCGAGGTCCACCACGCCGGCGGATGAGATGTTGATGGATGCGATTGCGTCTGCGGAAAACCGCCCCCCTGACAGCACCGATGGATGCTCGATGGCCGAGACCACCAGACGCTGGACCGGCCAGCCCGAGCCCCGGCGCAATCCCGGCGTCAGCGCCATTGCATTGGCTTCGGTACCGCCGGAGCAAAACACCACGTCCTGCGGCCGGGCCGAAACGGCGGCCGCCACAGCGGCCCGCGCGTCCTCGACCAGCCGGCGTGCCTGCCGGCCTTCGGCGTGAACCGAGGACGGATTACCGGCCATGTCCCAGGCAGCCGCCAATGCTTGTCGCGCCTCAGGGCGAAGCGGCGTGGTTGCATTCCAGTCGAGGTAGACCCGATCAGGCATCGCTGTATTATATTACCTATATTGGCGAATATCTTTCGCCCGCGTGCGCCAGACGCCTTATTGCAATTGGCGATCGCGCCGTCTGCAGGCAATCGCAAACTAGCACCTTGAACCGCCTTCTAGACGTTCAAGATGCTTGCTTTTTGCCCCTCGCCTCATGTTAGAACGCCGCCACCAGTTCACGGGAGCGTCGTTCGCGCATCGCCCAGCGACGCCTGATCACATTCTCTCCGCCGGATCACATCCGTTGCCCAGGGATCATCAATGCCTGAAGTAATTTTCACCGGCCCCGCAGGCCGCCTCGAAGGCCGTTATCACCCGGCCAAGCAGAAGAACGCGCCGATCGCGATGATCCTGCATCCGCATCCGCAGTTTCACGGCACGATGAATCACCAGATCGTCTACCAGTGCTACTACGCGTTTGCGCATCGCGGCTTCTCGGTTTTGCGCTTCAATTTCCGCGGCGTCGGCCGCAGCCAGGGCTCGTTCGATCACGGCACCGGTGAGCTCTCCGACGCGGCGTCCGCGCTCGACTGGGCGCAGACCATCAATCCCGAGGCGCGCGCCTGCTGGGTCGCCGGCTTTTCGTTCGGCGCCTGGATCGGCATGCAGCTTCTGATGCGCCGGCCTGAGGTCGAAGGTTTTATTTCGATCGCGCCGCCTGCCAATCTCTACGACTTCTCCTTCCTCGCGCCCTGCCCGTCCTCGGGCCTGATCGTGCATGGCGAGAAGGACGCAGTGGTGCCGCCGAAGGACGTCAACACGCTGGTCGAAAAGCTGAAGACCCAGAAGGGCATCGTGATCGATCAGCAGATCATCCCGGGCGCCAACCACTTCTTCGACGGCAAGCTCGAGCCGCTGATGGAGACCGTGACCGGTTATCTCGACATGCGCCTCGCCAACGTGCGCTGATGTCATTTGGGAGACGTGTAGCCCGGATGGAGCGCCGCGAAATCCGGGCCACTGCCCATGAATAAGTTTACCTATGGCAGCCCCGTATTGGTCAGGAAGGACGCACCCGATCATCTGCGTCCTGGGCAGAAAGCTTCTGTATTCGGAGTTTTCCTTCCACAGGATCGGAAGGGATCACATTTCGACCAGTTTACACCTGGCGTTGTGTATTCCATCGAATACAGAGATGGCGCCGCTGCGAACGTTCATGAGGATTTTCTCGAGAATCTATAGTCTTCTGCCAGCAGCCTGCAGGATGGGTAGAGCGCAGCGAAACCCATCAGCCCCGGCGCGGATGGGTATCGCTTCGCTCCACCCATCCTACGATTTTAAGCCGGCGCGAACTTCAGCGCCGCGATCCCTATCAGCACGAGCACGATGCCTGCGATCTTCGTCGGACTGAGCGCCTCGCCGAACAGTAAGACGCCCATGATCAGTGTGCCGGCCGCACCGATACCGGTCCAGACCGTGTAGGCCACACCGATCTCCAGCACCTGCAGCGCCCGCCCGAGTAGAAAGACGAACGCTGCCTGCAGCACCAGCGAGGCGATGCTCCAGCCGAGGCGGGTATAGCCTTCGGCATATTTCATCGAGATCGCCCAGCCAACATCAAGCAGTCCGGCGGTAACGAGTGCGATCCAGGCGACCTGCGGGGACATGTCCGTCTCACGCCGCCAGCTTCAGCATGTGCGCGTTATGGCGCACCAGGAACGCGTGCAGCAATTGCGGATAGTCGGGCCCGACGGCCGTGCGCACGCTCGGCCGCTTTGCCAATTCCTCTCGCCAGGCGCGGACCTTCGGCGTATCGGCAAAGATCGAGAGATCGATCAACTGATCGAACACGTCGAAATAGCGGAAGATCGGCGCGAACACCGCGTCGACCAGGCTGAAACGTTCGCCGGCGAAGAACGGCCCCCTGCCCAGCGCCTCCTCGACGCGGGCAAATTTTGCGGCAACCGCCTGCCGCTTGCTTTCAAACACCGCGGGATCGCCCGTCGTCTCCAGGCCCCAGAGCTCGCCCAGAATGGTGGATCCGAATTCCATCCAGGCCCGGTGCTGCGCGCGCTGCAGCGCATCCAGCGGATGCAGTTTGGCACCGCTCTGCGTCTCCTCGATGTATTCGCAAATCACGTTGCTCTCGAACAGCGCGACCTCGTTGCCGTCGTCGCCGGTCACGACGAGCACTGGCACCTTGCCGAGCGGGGATAGCTTCAAGAACCAGTCCGGCTTGTTGGCGAGATCGATGTCGACCCGCTCGAACGGAACGCCCTTTTCGTTCAGCGCGATCACGGCGCGCTGCACGTAGGGGCAAAGCTTGTGGCTGATCAAAGTGAGCTTTTGCGCCATGACGACCTCCCAAGGCGAAGGCCATCCGCCCTCGCTCCATGCATCTGCATCCAAATTAGATGCATATGCATGCAGTCGTCAAGGTCGATGCAACTGCATCAACATATCTTGAACCACGTCACGGCCGCGCGATGATGCCGCCGGTCATCGGGATCGGCACCCCTGTGGTGGCGGGGTAGCTCAGCGGCAGGCCTTTCAGGCCCCGCGCCGCCAGAAATCCAAACGCCTGCGCCTCGATGGCGTCGGAAGCCCAGCCCAGCGTGTCCGCCGCCTGGACCTGCGCCGGCGCCAGGCATTCGCGCAGCATCCGCAGCATGGTCAGGTTGCGGGCGCCGCCGCCGGCCACGATCCAGCTCTTTGGCTCCTTCGGCAGCAACGGCACCACCCGGGCGATCGCGGCCACCGTAAACGCGGTCAGCGTCGCCGCGCCGTCCTCGGGCGGCATATCGCCAAGTTTCAGCCCCGCAAAATCATTGCGATCGAGCGATTTCGGCGGAGGCAGCGCAAAGAACGGCATCGCCAGCGCGCGATTGATCCAGGCTGCATCGATCTTGCCCAGCGCCGCAGTACGACCCTCGGTATCGAAGCGCTGGTTCATGCGACGGAGCATGTGATCGTCGAGCAGCGCATTGCCCGGGCCGGTATCGCAGGCGATCAGCGTGTCGCCTTCGATATAGGTGATGTTGGCGACCCCGCCGATATTGACCACGACGGTCGGCCCCTCCCGCTCCAGCGATTGGGCCAGCGCGCGGTGATAGACCGGCACAAAGGGTGCGCCCTGCCCGCCGGCTTCGACGTCGGCAGCGCGGAAATCGTACATGACAGGGACGTGAATCGTCTTGGCGAGCAGCTGCGCGTCGCCGATCTGGACCGTCAGCTTTTTCTCGGGCCGGTGCAGCACGGTCTGGCCATGGAAGCCGACAATGTCGATGTCGTCGAAGCGCATCCGGTGTTGGGCGGTAAAAGCGGCCACCGCCTCGGCATGGGCCGCGGTCACGACCCGCTCGGCCTCACGCAGGCAACCGGGCCGCGCCATACGATCCGGCAGGTCGGCGGCCTCGTACAGCGCCTGGCGCAGCAGGCCGCGCTCCGCATCCGTATAGGGCCGGTATCCGGACGGTCCGAGCGCATTCACCCGGCGGCCGTCGGTTTCGATCAACGCGACATCGACCCCGTCGAGCGAGGTGCCGCTCATCAAACCTAATGCCGTCAACATCATAGCAGATTGTGCCTTTGAAACGCCCTGCTCGATACGTCCCGCCGACGACGATCAGCTTGTGCCAAACACGCACATCTTATAATGCCACAGCGCCCGGGCTTGCGGCAGCCTGTTCCGCCATGGTTCCGCAACTCGTTACAATTACAGTGAAAATAGAATGATCAAAGAAGCCCGCCCATGACCGCATTTAAATCAGATTTCCTGAACATTTTACAAGAACGCGGTTTCATCCACCAATGTTCCGATTTCGAGGGCCTCGACGCGCTGGCGGCGAAGGGCCAGGCGATCGCCTATGTCGGCTACGACTGCACGGCGCCCTCGCTCCATATCGGCAATTACCTCACCATGATGATGCTGCACTGGCTGCAGCAGAGCGGCAACAAGCCGATCACCCTGATGGGCGGCGGCACCACCATGGTCGGCGACCCCTCCGGCAAGGATGAATCGCGCGCGATCCGCTCGATTGCGGAAATCGAGGCCAACAAGGCCTCGATCCGTGGTGTGTTCTCCAAGGTATTGCGCTACGGCAACGGCGCCTCCGACGCGATCATGCTGGATAACGCGGAGTGGCTGACCAAGCTGAACTGGATCGAGATGCTGCGCGATATCGGCCGGCATTTCTCCGTCAACCGCATGCTGACGATGGACTCGGTCAGGCTCCGCCTCGAGCGCGAGCAGGAGATGAGCTTCATCGAGTTCAACTACATGGTCTGCCAGGCCTACGACTTCGTCGAACTGGCGCGGCGCACCGGCTGCCGGCTGCAGATGGGCGGCTCCGACCAATGGGGCAACATCGTCAACGGCGTCGATCTCGGCCGCCGCATGGGCACGGAGCAATTATTCGCGCTGACCACGCCGCTGCTGACGACGGCTTCCGGCGCCAAGATGGGCAAGACCGCGCAGGGTGCGGTGTGGCTCAATGCCGACCAGTTCTCGCCCTACGACTTCTGGCAATACTGGCGTAATGCCGAGGACGCCGACGTCGTCAAGTTTCTAAAGCTGTTCACGACCCTGCCGATGGGCGAGATCCAAAAGCTTGCGGCGCTGCAGGGCGGCGAGATCAACGAAGCCAAGAAGGTGCTGGCGACGGAGGCAACCGCGCTGCTGCACGGCCGCGAGGCCGCCGACACCGCCGCCGAAACCGCGCGCCAGACGTTCGAGGAAGGCGCGATCGCGGAGAGCCTGCCCACCGTGGAAGTCTCGCGCGGCGAACTCGAAGCCGGCATCGGCGTGCTGGGCGCCTTCGTCAAGGCCGGTCTCGTCACCTCGAACGGCGAGGCACGGCGCCAGATCAAGGGCGGGGGCTTGCGCGTCAACGATGCCGCCGTGACCGACGAAAAGATGGTGCTGACGCCATCCAACCTGACGCCGGAAGGCGTCATCAAACTTTCCATGGGGAAGAAAAAGCACGTTCTGCTCAAGCCGGCCTGACCCCTGCCTGCATAGGCGTATTCCCTTTTTTATGCTTGCGGGCCTTGGCGAAAACGCGCTCCCCTGCGTGCCATGGATGACAAGACGCTAGGGGGAGACGCGTTGGCGCGGCCGCTCAAGCCGGAGCGGGTTGCGCTCAACGTGCTGGCGCTGTGCTTTGCGCTGGCGCTGCTCGGCCGCGGGCTTGGCGAGAGCTTCACGGTCTTCCTGAAACCGATTGCGGAGAATTTCGGCTGGGACCGCGCGGAAGTGGTCTCGGTCTATTCGCTGACATGGCTGGCCGGCGGGCTGATGGCCCCCGTGATCGGCCGGCTGTTCGACCGCTATGGCCCGCGCGCCGTCTATTCGATCGGGCTGTTGCTGCTCGGCGGCGCGTTCCTGGTCGCCTCCCACGCGCAGGCACTTTGGCAATTGCAGTTGAGCACCGGGCTCGCCGTCGGGATCGGCATCGCCTTCATCGGCAACGTGCCGAACTCGATCCTGCTCGGCCGCTGGTTCGGCCCGCGGCTGCCCACCGCAATGGCGATCGTCTATTCCGGAACCGGCGCCGGCGTTCTGGTGCTGCTGCCGGCCTCACAGCTCCTGATCGATTACGTCGGCTGGCGCGGCGCCCACCAGATCTTCGGCATCATCGCACTGTGCCTGCTGGTGCCGTTGCTGTTGTTGCCATGGCGGCTGTTCGCCACGGGCTCACCGCACATCACCAGGAAAGCCGATCCCGACTTCGTCGATGGCGGCTGGACGCTCTCAAGCGCTATGCGCCACCACGCCTTCTGGGCGCTGTTCTCGACCTTCTTCTTCACCGCCGTCGGCATGTACGCGATCTCGGCGCAGATCGTCGCCTATCTGATCGATGCCGGCTTCCCGCCGCTGCAGGCCGCGACCGCCTGGGGCTTTTCCGGCGTCGTACTGCTGTTCGGCATGCTGGGAGTGACCCAGCTCGACAGCATCATCGGGCGCCGACCATCGGTATTGCTGAGCTATGCCATCTCGATTCTTGGCATCATCCTGCTCTGGCTGTTGCAGTACTATCCGAACTTCTGGCTGCTCGGCGCCTTCGTCGTGACCTTTGGCAGCATGATCGGCTCCCCCCGGCNACGGCGACCGCGATGAAGATTTTTCGCGGCGAGCGCGTCGGCACCATCTACGGCACGATCTCGATCGGCAGCGGCCTCGGCTCGGGATTGGGCGCCTGGGCCGGCGGCCTGATCCATGACTGGACCCACAGCTACAACCCCGTGATGGCGTTCGCGCTGATCGCGGTGGTGCTGGGGATGATCCCGTTTCTGGTCGTCCCGGCGCTCAGACGGTAGCCAGGCCTCGGCTCGCTTGCCGGGGGCTGTTCTTTTTTGCTGCGATCGTTTCAAGCAGCCAGTTCTTGAATGAGAGCATCGCTGGTGTCGGGTGCCGGGAGTGCAGCGACGTAATCCAGTAGTCGCCGAGCGCTACTTCGATCTGAAAAGGGCGCACCAGCCGCCGTCGACGAATCTCGTCCTGAAACAGCGCCGCTGGCAGCAGCGCAACGCCGAAGCCGCGCGCGGCTGCGCCGGCGATCGTGATGGATGAATCGAACACCATTCCCTTGAGGACCGGACTTTGCAGTCCCGCCGCGGCAAACCATCGCGGCCATTCCTCCTGCCGGTACGAACGCAGCAGCACTTCTCGCTTGAGATCGGCCGGCCGGCTCAGCCTGCGCGCCAGCGAAGGCGCGCAGAGCGGGGTAAATGGCGCTCCCATCAGGTGGGTCGCATCGGTACCGTGCCAAAGGCCATCGCCAAACCTGATCGCGTAATCGAGGCCCTCACCCGCGATGTCGATACGGTTGTTGTTGGTGAACAGGCGCAGATCGATCCGCGGATGGGCCTTCCTGAATGCGTCGAGCCGCGGCAGCAGCCATCCCGAAGCGAAGGTGCCGACGACGCCGACAGCGATGACATCCTGGTAGTGGCCGTCTTCAAAACGATTGAGCGTTTCGGTGAGCCGGCCGAAGGCCTCGACGATGCTCGGCAGCAGCAACTGCCCTTCGTCGGTGAGTGCGACGCCGCGGGGCAGCCGGCGAAACAACTGCACGCCAAGTCGATCCTCCAGCACCTTCACATGCTGGCTGACAGCCGCCTGCGTGACCCGAAGTTCCAGGCCGGCGCGGGTGAAACTGAGGTGGCGCGCGGTCGCTTCGAAGGCCCGCAGCGCATTGAGCGGAAGGTGCGAAAGCTTCGTCCGGCGCCGCATTGCTTGTCCCTAGTTTTTCTTATGCCTGCCCGCAGAACTGATCGTTTGTCAAGATTGCGGCCTGTCGGCACCTTCCCGCTCGCAGCAAGGAGAGATTCACGATGATTACGAGAAGACAGTTCCAGCTTGGATGCGGCGCGGCGCTGATAACGACTGCCTTGAGCGGCCGGCTGAAAACGGTACAAGCATCGACCCCAAATCAACGACTGATCGACGAGATCAAGCGTCTGGAGAGCGAGAGCGGCGGCCGGCTCGGTGTGTGTGTCCTGGACACGGCGACGGACACTCGTCACGTCCACCGCGGCGACGAACGCTTTCCGATGTGCAGCACCTTCAAGGCGCTGGCAGCCGCCGCGATCCTGGCGCGGGTCGATGCCGGCAAGGAACAGTTGACGCGGCGCATAACGTACGACGCGTCCGCGCTCGTCACCTACTCGCCTGTCACTGAAAAGCACGTCGGCGACGGGATGACACTCGCTGAAATCTGCGAGGCGGCGGTGACGCTGAGCGACAACACGGCCGGCAACCTGCTGCTCGCTGCTCTCAGCGGACCTCCAGGGCTGACGGCCTTCGCACGGAGTCTCGGCGACCAGGTCACGCGGCTGGACCGTAACGAGCCCTCGCTCAACGAGGCTTTGCCCGACGATCCCCGCGATACCACGACACCGAGCGCGATGGCTTCCAGTTTGCAGGCCCTCGTCGTTGGAACAGCGGCGCTGTCGGCTCCATCGCGCGAGCAACTGACGGCATGGCTGGTCGCCAACAAGACCGGCGACACCAGACTGCGTGCAGGCCTTCCGAAGGACTGGCGCGTCGGCGACAAGACCGGCACTGGTGCGCGAGGCACGAATAATGACGTCGCCGTGATCTGGCCCCCCGGCAAGGCACCCATCGTGATCACCGGCTATCTGACCGGCGCCACCGTTCCTGCCGCGCAGCAAAACGCCATTTGGGCTTCGGTCGCGCGGGCGGTCTCGGCCATGGCATCCGGCTAGATGCAGATCAGAGCAGTGATTTCCGCCGCAGGTAGCTTCCCATCCAGAAGCTTCGATCATCTACCGCCTGCGGCGGCGCCTGACTAATTATTCGGCGGGAGCTCGATCGGGGTGTTCTGCTTGCCGGTGTTGAATTCCATGATCTTTCGCGTCACGCCCGGAAACATCGCCGAAATCGGATTGACGCGCAGCACCGGCTGGCCGGGCGTGCCGACCACTTCGTAGGTTACGCCGATCAGGCCCTCGTTGCTGCCGCCACCGAGAATCACGCCCAGCACGGGAAGCTGGCCGAACATGTTGTTCAATCCATACATCGGAATGAAGGTGCCGCTCATGCGTACCTGATTGGCCACGGTATCGATGCTGCCTTCGATGGTCGCACCGATCATCGGTCCTTTCACGACGCCATCGCGGATCGATAGTTGTCCATTCTGTCGGGTGAACTCGGCTCGCAATGCGGTAAAGGAAACGCCGCTTTGAGTGCCGGTCGAGTTACCCGCGGCCACACGGTCGAGCGAAGCCTCACCTCTGATGGAGAAGTCGCGGACGTTGATCAGACCTTCCTTTGCGCTGGGCTCGACCGTCGGCGGCTCCAAGGCAAGCGACAATTGTCCGCCGACCACCTTGGAATACATGTCGGTGAAGCGGAAGAACGCGCCGGCGTCGTTGGTTTGCAGCACGATGATGTCGCGTCCCTGCCCCGCTCCGCGGCCACGCAGATCGGCCGTCACGGGCGTGTCGCGTCCGACCTTGCCGGAGAGCGTGAAGTTTTTGACGATGCCGTTGCGGCGGGAGAACTTGCTGTCGACGCTGCGTAGCGCCTCGCCGTTGAAGCCCGCGACCGCGCCGAGCTTGACGTCGATGTCGAGGTCGATGTTCCTCGACTTGTTTTTGGGATCGGCGTCCCTGCCCGAGATTGCCGATTTGAGGAAGCCGCGGCCGTCGAATACGTCGCCGCGCATCATGACCTTCACGACGCCATCGGCGCCGCGCTCGGCCTTCAACGAGGTCTTGTCGCCGTCCGACGGCGCATAGGTTGGAAAATTCGCGCTCATCAAGTCGCCGTTCTGGTCGACTTCGAGCGATCCCTTGATCGACACGCCGCCGCCTTCGACCACGATGTCCTGGAACAGCGTCGACTGTTCCTTCTTCACCACGTTGAACGTCGCCTTGCCCGACTTGCCGGGCGACTTGACCCAGCCCGGCAGGATGTTGTCGAGCCGCAGCGAGGTCAGATCGGCCTCGATGCCGACGCGGCTGTCATTCTCGCCGATCTTGCCGACCACCTTGATCGGGATCGAGCCGCTCACGGCAGGTCCGAGATCGATCCCGAGACGGGCGCGGCTGGCATCATCCAGCGTCGCCTGCAGCCTGATATCAGCATCGCCCTCGCTCGGCTTGCGATAGTCCAGCGAAGCCGCCTGCCCGTTGATCTTGACGTCGCCCTTGACCTGATAACCCGCATTGTTGGCCAGCACCTTCAGCGCGTTGGCCTCGAGCTTCTGGTTCATGACGAGCTTGTCGGCAGCAAATCCGCTGAGGTCGCCAATCACCGTGTAGGTGGTGTCGGCCTTGGTCATCGAGCCCTTGACCGGCATGCCGAGCGTGATGGTGGCGGCAACGTTCCCCTTGCTGGCGTTCGGATCGATCAGCGTACCGGAGAGATCGCTGATGCGGTCGGAAGCCAGAATCTCGGCCGCGGCCGGCACCGGACAATCCACCCTGAATTTCACCCGCGACGGCGACGGTTTCGGCGCCATGTCCGGCACCTCGAAGATGAAATCGGAAATGTTGATCTTGCGGCCGGCGGCGGTATCGGCAATTCCCTGCCCGATCGTCACCGTTGCCGTCCGACCGGTAACCCGCGCTTTCAAGTCCGCATCACGAACCGCCGGCATGTCGTCGACCGGGCGCGCCGTCACTCCCGAAGCAACGATGTTGACGGCCAGGCCATCGTCCGGAATCGGCGGTCCCTTGCGCGACAGGTTGCGCACCGGCGAATTGACGCCGACCTCGATGCGCTGGAGCGTGCCGCGCTCGATCCGCTCGATCACCCATTCGCGCACTTCAGGCACGATCAGGATCGGCCACATCCGCTTCAGTGCGGACGCCGACATCGGCGTGCCCGCAAAGCCAAGCTGCAGGCGGGCCTCGTTCGCATAATCGATACTGCCGGTACCCGCGATGCCGATCTCGCCGTTGCTGATGTCGGCCTGGGTGAGGAGCACGCGCTTGCGGTCGGTGTCGAACTTCATCCCGATCGAGATGCGGTTGAAGATCAACGGCGGTTCATTGTCGGTGCCGGCTAGCAGGATCGTGCCGCCGCTAAGGCCGGCCTGCCACTCGGTGGTGGCGCCGTTCGGCGGCTCGAGATGGCCAAGCAGCGTGATCCGGTTTGCGCCGGAAACGACCTTGAAGGGCGCGACCAGCACGCGCCGTCCGGCATCCCATTCCACGCTCATCTCCGCCGAATCGATCGGCATCGGATAGTCAGGCGTGTCACTGTCGATGAGATGTCCGGCGCCCGCCGTCACCTTGCCGCGGAAGTAAGTCGGCAGGCCATCGCGGCCCAATTCGCCTTTCAGCTCGCCGGAAAGCGGCAGGTCTGCGCCGTAGGTGAGATCCTTGACCCGCATCGCCAGCAGGATGTTGGCGGCCGGCACCTTGTCGGCGCGAAGATCGACCGAGCGCACGCCGTTCTGCGGCGGGCCGACCACCACCTTCAGCGACCATGGACGCGCGCCTTCCTCGCCAAGGCTCACCGCAACCCCGCCGCTGCTCGGGCGGCGCATGCTGAGGCTGATATTGTCGAACGTCCACTTGTTGCCGCGCTGCTGGTCGTCGACGACGAGATTGCCGTTCTTGAGGCCGATCTCGTTCAGATTCTGCCCGTCGAGTCCGGTCAGGCTGAGGCTGTCGAGCCAGTCGAGGCCGGCCAGCAATCCGTTCTGCGTCGGATCGGGAGTCGTCGCCGGCGCACCCTGGACAGGCGCAGGCGCCGCACGGGGGAATGTCGGCGCCATGCCGGCATCGCGCTTGGAGGCAACACCCGTCGCCAGCGGCTTGGCGGTGTCGCCGGCAGATACCGTCACCTGACCGTCCGGCGTGATTCGTACCGCGAGTTCGGCGTCGACCAGATTGAGACTTTCGGCGCGCAGCCGCCCCATCAAGAGCGCCGTGCCTGACAGTTTCACCTCGGCCTTCGGCGCAGTGGCGACAACGACCTGATCGCGATCGCGCACCACGATATCGCGGATGCGCACCGCGATTCGAATCCGTCCGGCCCGCTCGATCTGCGTACCGCCGACTGCAACCGTATTGCCGTGGCCGATATTTTCCTCGATCGCGGCCGCGAGCCAGGGCGTCGCGACATCGAGATTGATGGGCCCGGCGCCGAGCCGCCACCACAGCCCGCCGAAGCAGCCGATGAAAATCACCGCCAGCACGGCGATCACGATCGCCAGGCGCTTGAACCAGCGTTCGCCGCTCATCCAGCGCCGCAGCGCGGAGAACCTGTCGCCGGCACGGTGAAATCCGGAATCGGAACGCGACAACAGGCGCCGCGCGCGGTAGCCGGCAGCCTCGTCCTGTTCCCAGCCAGCCGCATCATCCCATTGCTGGGTCTCGGCACGCGGATTCGACCCCTTTGGCGAAGTATTCCTAGCCATTGCCTCTCGGTGTCGGAGCTGAGGTTGATCGCCGCCAAGGGCACGCTCATCGATCTGCATCGAGCGCTCCTGTGCCGGCATCGCTGCCAATCCTCGATTAATACTGTTACTCGTGGTCGGACCCAAGGACTGATTAGGCGGCCCCATCGACGAGCGGACGGGTGTAGCGTCGAATTCCTTGTAACCATACTCCGGGGTCATCAAAGTTGCCCCGCCGCCGGAGCGAATCCGACGGTCAAAGGCGAGACCCGCAATACCCTAATGGTTGATCTGCGGAAAGCGACGAAAGGAAGGCGTATGTCCAAGAAAACGCGCATGAAATCCTCCAAGCCATCCTCCCAAAGCCGCAAGACGCCCGCTCGAAAACCATCCGCAACCAAGGCCGCCCGTAAGACCGCCCACCCCGCCACCGCGGCGTCAGCCAAAAAGCCTGCCGCCAAGGTAGGCCTTAAGGCTGCCAAACCCGCCGCCAAGGAAACTGTCAAAAAACCGGCCAAGGCCGCTAAAATCGCATCAGCAAAATCGTCGCATAAGCCGACACCTAAAAAGTTAATAAAATCCGACCTATCGGATACGCCCAAGCCGGCTGCCGGAACCGGGCTGGCCGAAGGCATCATGGCACCCTCCTTTAGTCTGCCGCGGGATGGCGGCAGCAACGCGTCGCTGGCCGACTATGCGGGCAAGAAACTGGTGCTGTTTTTCTATCCCCGGGCCGACACCCCCGGCTGCACCCGGGAAGCGATCGACTTCACCCGGCTCCGCAGCGCGTTCTCGGAAGCGGGGGCTGAGGTGCTCGGCATCTCCGCCGACACCGTAAAGGCCCAGGAATCCTTCCGCGACAAACACCAGCTATCGGTTCCTCTGATCTCGGATGAGCAGCATCAGATGCTGGAGGCCTATGGCGCCTGGGGCGAAAAATCGATGTATGGCAGGACCTTCATGGGAATCATTCGCACCACGGTTCTGATCGACGCCGATGGGCGGATCGCCAGGATCTGGCGCAATGTCCGGGTCGACGGCCATGCCGACGAGGTGCTCGCCGCGGCGCAGGCCATCTGATTTGACCAGTTCCCATTTTCCAAAAATTAACCATGAGAGGGTCAAATCGGCCGCGCAAATTGAGCCGTACGGAACTTGTCTCCGACCGGCGCGGGAGTGCCGATGTCGTACCGTTCCGGTCATTATTCCGATCACCACCATCCTCATGATCATGGCCGGACGCCGCCGCGCCGGCCTGCGCCCCAGGCGGCAAGGGCCGCGGCAGCAAGCGACGGCAACGGCTATGCCATCGTCCATGCCGGCAAGCAGGTCCGCTTCGGGCCGGTGGTATTCTGGATCGTGGTCGGCACGATCGTGCTGCTCGGCATGTGGTCGGCGGCGACCGCTACTTACTTTGCGTTTCGCGACGACGTCCTGACCCGACTGATCGCCCGTCAGGCCGAGATGCAATACGCCTATGAAGACCGCATCGCGGAGCTGCGCGCCAAGGTCGACCGCACCACCAGCCGCCAATTGCTCGATCAGGAACAGTTCGACCAGAAACTCGACCAGATCATGCGCCGCCAGACCGCGCTCGAATCGCGCGCCACCGCGCTCGGCGCAATGCCGGATGCGGCTGCCACCGGTTCGATTCGGCCCGCGGCCCGCGGCGCGACCGTGGAGACGCCCCCGTCCGGCACCCTGAAGCCCTCCCCGATCAGCGACACCGTGATCTTCGTCGCGCCGCCGGATCGCGAAGCGCGGCTGGAATCGCGCACGCCCATCGTGACCAAGCCGCAGTCAAATCAGTTCGCCAAGGTGCAGGGCGTCGACAACGTGCTGGTGCGCCTGCAGACTTCGCTCGATTCCGTCGAGCGGCGCCAGATGGCGGCGCTGAGCGCGGTCGAGGACAGCATGGAATCGCGCGTCCGCCGCATGCGCGGCGTGTTCACCGATCTCGGCCTCGACATGGCGCAGCTCGAGGCGGCAACGCCGCGCTCGGCGATGGGCGGCCCGTTCGTACCGGTGAAGCTGTCGGCCGATGCCGGCGCCTTCGAGCGCCAGCTCTATCGCATCAACGTCACGCGCACCCAGATGCAGCGCCTCAACGCGACGCTGGCGCTGGTGCCCTACCGCAAGCCCGTTGTCGGCGAAGTCGAATTCACCTCGGGCTTCGGCGTGCGCAGCGATCCCTTCCTCGGGCGCCCGGCCATGCATACCGGGTTAGATTTCCGCGCCGCCACCGGCGATCCCGTGCGCGTCACCGCGAACGGCAAGGTCGTATCATCGGGATGGATGGGCGGCTACGGCCGCATGGTGGAGGTCGATCACGGCAACGGCTTGTCGACCCGTTACGGTCATCTGTCGGAAATTCACGTCAGGGTCGGCGATGTCGTCAAGATCGGCCAGGTGATCGGCGCTGTCGGCTCGACCGGCCGCTCCACCGGTCCGCATCTGCATTATGAAACGCGGATCGACGGCGATGCCGTCGACCCGCAGAAGTTTTTGCGCGCCGGCGTCAGGCTGAGCGCGGGATAGAGGGTTCCGCCGTCAGCGGCGTCCGCCTATTGATTACGTGCGGAGCATTTCCTCTATTCTACGCCACCGCTTTCACCGTCGCCCAAATAGAACCGGCATGCGGTCGCGTCGGTGATTTTTTTGGACCTGATGTCGGCTCACATGGAGTTCAGTCGTCCTTGTGGCAGAGACTGAGCTAACCTGACCAAATCCCTCTGAGAAACCCCGCTCAGTACCGGAGAATATAACGTCATGTCCCAAGGCAATACCGTTCGTTTGCATCGTGTCTTCGCCACCAAGCCGGAGAAGGTTTTTCGCGCCTTCCTCGATGCGGAAGCCCTGGCCAAGTGGCTGCCGCCCTACGGCTTCACCTGCAAGGTCCATCACCTTGAAGGGAAAGTTGGCGGCACATTCAAAATGTCGTTCAACAATTTCACCACGAACACGGGCCATTCGTTCGGCGGAGAATATCTGGAGATCGTGCCCAACGAGCGCATCCGGTACACCGATCGTTTCGACGACCCCAACCTGCCTGGTGTCATTGAGGTCACCGTGACCCTGAAGGAGGTTTCGGTCGGAACCGAAGTCAATATCGAGCAGGCAAACCTGCCGACGGTGATTCCGGTCGAGGCCTGCTATCTCGGCTGGCAACAGTCGCTCGCCCAGCTCGCGCTGGTCGTGGAGCCGAATATTCCGGGATAGTGACGGGTTGAGAAGAGGCACCACGCCGTGGTGCCTCTTTTCTCTTGTGCCCGATCCTCTAGTGCCCGACCTCGCCGGTGATGATGTCGCCGAATACTTCCCACGCCTCGCCGTTGAACTTCATCAACCGCATCTGCTCGATCGGAAAGAAGTCGTTGGCCGACGTGTTGATCTTGATGCCGGGCAGCAGCACCTCGCTGGTGACGTCCTTGAGGCTCGCGGCCTGTTTCATCACATTCTCGCGGGTGAGGTTGTCGCCGCACTGCTTCAGCACCTGGACCATGGTCTGCGCCGTGGCATAGCCGTAGATATTATTGGCGTTGGTCTTGTCGCCGTCGGGGAAATATTTGTCCATGAAGGCGAGCCAGGCCTTGATGCCCGGATCATCCTTCCACAGCGGATCGGTCGGATCCTTCAGATAGGCGGTCGAAATGATGCCCTTCGAATTGTCGAGGCCGGCAGGCTTGAGCACCGCCGCGACCGAGGTCGAGACGTTACCGAGGAAATAGACCGGCTTCCAGCCGAGTTCCGCGACCTTGCGGATCGCCTGCGCCGCCCCCTTCGGCGCCGCCCAGGTCATCATGATGTCGGCGCCGGAATCCTTCAGCGCGACGATCTGCGAATCGATGGTGGGATCCGAAACCTCATAGGACTTGTCGGCGATGATCATGTTGGCCTTGGCCCCCAGGCCGTCGCGCAAACCTTTCATCTGGTCCTTGCCGGCATCGTCATTCTGCCAGAGGGCGGCGATCTTTCCGTTCGGATAGTTCTTCAGGATGTAGGCGGCGTAGATGCGGCCTTCGCTCTGGTAATTCGGCTGCCAGCCCATCGTCCACGGAAAGTTCTGCGGATCACCCCATTTGGTCGCGCCGGTCGCGACAAAGAGCTGCGGCACCTTCTTCGCATTCATGTATTTCTGAATAGCGGAATTCGACTGCGTGCCGAGCGGCTGGAAGATCAAAAGCACTTCGTCGCTTTCGACCAGCTTGCGCGCCTGCTCGACCGCCTTCGGCGGACTGAAAGCGTCGTCGTAACTGATGAAATTGATCTTGCGGCCGTTGATGCCGCCCTCGGCGTTGATCTTGTTGAAATAGGCGGCCTGCGCCTTGCCGATCGTGCCATAGGCCGACGCCGGGCCGCTGTACGGCATGATGTTCCCGATCTTGATTTCGGTATCGCTGGCGCCGGGATCGTATTTCTTCTGTGCTTGCGCCGTGGCGGCGATCATGGCTGCGGCGGCGAACGCCGTCAGGGTAACAAGATTTCGTACACGAACCGGCATCGTTTTCTCCCCGTCGTTTCTTGTTCTGATCAGGTCTTATTTTGACGAAGTCTCGCAAGCTGCTTCAACGCTTGCAAGCTTGTGCTTATTCCGCATGGCGAAACGGGATTGTTGGCGAGCGCCAATTGTGGTTGATGCACCCTGGCGCCATCGCTTGGCGTGATTGCGAGGCCCGGAAGGTTGGACAGGTTGAAACCGAACGTACGAATTGGACCGCGGCATCCAAAACTCGCGGCCGGCGGCTTCCGCTTCGCGCGCTGGCTGGCGGCGAGAACTATGGGCGCTGCCGGATTTCACCAGCTCGGCTCTGATTTCGCCGATGCGCGGATTGCGCATGTTCGCGAAAAACTTGCACGGGGCGAAACCGTCTATCTCGCAGGCCTCGGCGCGCCCGGCACGCATAATTCAGGGTTGGCGCTGGTCGAGGTGACACAGGCTGACGGGCCGCGCCTGATCGTCAACAACGAGGAAGAGCGTTTTTCCGGCAACAAGCATACGACCGAATATCCAAGACTGTCGATCGACGCCGTTGTAGCGACGCTGCGGAACATGGGCCGCGACATCGGCGACATCGATGCCTGGCTTACAAGCTGGGATTATCCGACGCTCGCCGGCACGCTCGCGCGCTCGGTGCTCGAGGAATTGCCGCAGAGCATAAAACTCGTGCGCACCACCGAAGCTGCCGGCTTCGACGGCCGCCACCTCGACCAGATGACGCGAACGCCAAAGATCCTCGCCCGCCAGCTCGGGCTTGCCGAGCGCGTGCCGCTGATCTGCCTGCCGCATCACGACAACCATGCCTGGTTCTCCTACGCCGCCTCGCCGTTCGCTGACGACGGCAAGCCGACCGCGATCGCAGTGCTCGACGGCACCGGCGATCAGGGCTCGATCTCGCTTTACGTCGTGGAGAATGGCGCGATGCGCCGGCTCTATTGCAACGACAGCATGTTCGATTCACTCGGCGCATTCTACAGCGTGATCTCGTCGACCCAGGGCGGCTGGACCTGGTTGTCCTGCGAGGGCCGCTACATGGGCGCTGCCGCCTGGGGCGATATGGACCGCGCCAGCAATCCGTATTACGCGCGCTTGCGCGATGTTCTGCATTTCGGTGCGAATGGCGAGGTCCAACTCAATCGCGCGCTGGCGAACTGGTACTGCGACCCCTTCGATCATCCCTACAAGCAAGCCCTCACCGAGATCCTCGGCGCGCCGCTCAGGCCCGACCAACTCTGGAATCCCGACGCGGTGCTGCGCGTCGAGGATATCCACCACCGTCCCGATACCAAGGACCGCCTCGACAAGGCGGCCGCGACGCAACTGGTGTTCGAGGACGCCATGATCCATGTCGTCGATCATCTGCTAAGCGCAACAGGCGCCGACCGGCTGGTGCTGACCGGCGGCGTCGCGCTGAATGCGGTCGGCAATATGCGGCTGCTCGAACATTTCAATGAGGCGTGGTTCACGCGCGCGCAGCAGCGCAACGCGCGGCTGCATCTGTGGGTGCCGCCGGTGCCCGGCGATCCCGGCGTCACCATCGGCGCCGCCTGGCTGTTCGCGCATCTGGCGGGCGCCCCGCGGGGGGCGCCGATGACGCATGCTTTCTATTGCGGCACGCCGCCTTCGCGCGAAGACATTGCCGGCGCCATCGAAGCCGACGACGTCGCCTCGCAACAAATCGGCAATATCTCGACGCCCGAAGGCCGCGACGCGATCGCGGACCTGATGGCGTTCATGGTCGCGCAGAACGGGGTGATTGCGCTGTATCAGGGCGCGGCCGAAACCGGCCCCCGCGCGCTCGGCCATCGCTCGATCCTCGCCAACCCCTGCGCCCCAGACGCGCGAGAGCGGCTGAACGAGCGCGTCAAGTACCGCGAGGCCATTCGGCCGCTGGCGCCGATGGCGACGCTGGAGGCGGCGCAGGAATATTTCGAGCTGCTGCCCGGCGCCTCGGACGCCGCTTACAATGCCTATAATTACATGGTGCTCACGGNCGCATTCGAAGCCGCATGCGCGCGAAAAAATCCCTGCTGTCATTCACGCCGANNNNCGGCTCCGGCCGCATCCAGATCGTGCGCGCGGACGACGATCCCCTCACCTACGCCTACCTGAAGGCGCTCGGCCGCCATATCGGCGTCGAGCTCTCCGTCAACACGTCCTTCAATGTCGCAGGTCCCATCGCCCAGACCCCGCAGCAGGCAATCGATACGCTGCGACGTTCCAAAGGGCTCGACGTCGTCATTATGGTCGCCGGTGACGGCACCGTGCATGCGGCGTGGCACGGCGGCGAGCGCGACAGTGGCCGTTTCACCGGCTGGTACGCGGATTGGAAATCCAAACGCGGCCAGGACCGGATGCTGAAATGAGCAGGTTTGGACGAGGAGCAACGATGGTAACAATCTCCTACCAAATTTCCTGAGATCGTCCTAAGCTTCAAAGATCTCGAAAATGCCCTCGGGCCGCGATTAACCGCACGCCAATTGTAGTTGCACAGCGCAAAACAGGTATCCGGTCAAAGCCATCCGACGAGAGGCGATGACATGTCGAGCGAGCATCAATCGAGTCCGCAATCTCCTCCTTCTCATGTCCGCCTGATGCAGATGGGCAGCTTCGCCGTGCCCAGGGTCCTCTACATTGCAGCCGAACTCGGATTGGCCGACGAACTTCAGTCGGGCGCCAAAAGTGCCGCCGAGCTGGCCGGTCCAATGAAGCTTCATTCACCATCCCTGCATCGCCTCATGCGGACATTGGCAAGTCTAGGTATTCTTGCTGAGCGCGAGACGCAACGGTTTCAGCTGACACCGTTGGGCGAAGCCCTCAAAACGGAGGCTCCTCACTCGGCAAGGTCAGCGCTTCGGGCCTTTGGTAGGCTTCACGTCCAGCGTGCCTGGGATCATTTCGCATATTCCCTGCAGACCGGCAGGACGGGCATGGAAAGGGAGTGGGGCGTTCCCTTGTTTGACTACCTCGCTCAACGTCCCGACGAGGCGAGCCTTTTCAGCGAGGCTATGGTCAGCTTTCACGGCAATGAGCCGCCGGCCGTTGCGCGCGCTTACGATTTTTCGATATTCAAGACTATCGTTGATGTCGGCGGAGCAACCGGCAATTTGCTTGCAACGATATTGTTCCAGCATGACAGACCGCGCGGCGTGTTGTTCGATTTGCCGCACGTGGTGCGTGATGCTCTCGCTATCCTCAGGGCGCACGGCGTTGATGAGCGCGTTACCATTCAAGCTGGCGATTTTTTTCAGACCGTGCCCGCGGGTGGCGACGCTTACCTGTTGTCTCATGTTCTCCACGATTGGAGTGAGGAACAGTGCCTTACCATCCTTGGTCATTGTCGCAAGGCAATCGGCCCCGATGGTCGTCTGCTTATCATCGAGATGGTGCTCCCCGCCGGCGATGTACCGCATCCGGGAAAAATATTGGATATGGGAATGCTTGTGATCATGGGAGGCCGGGAACGCACCGAGGCCGAATACGGGCACCTGCTTGACCGAGCAAACTTCCGCTTGGTCAAGGTCGTGCCTACCGAGGCTCCAGCGAGCATTGTGGAAGCTGCTCCGGTATAGCTACGCGGCGACAAGCTACGGGTACGCGGCCTGCTCAGCGCGGAAAGAACTTCAGCACGCGACCGTCGATCAGCAGCAGCGCGCTGCCGATCACCAGTGCGCCCGCGATTTCACGCGACGAAATTTGCTCGCCGAGCACGAGCGAGCCGAGCAGGATGGCCGTAACCGGCACAAGCAGCGTCACCAGCATGACATTGGTGGCGCCGGAGCGCCGCAGGATCTGGAAGAAGACGATATAGGCAAGCGCGGTCGACAACGCGGCAAGGCCGAGTACCGCGAGCCATGTCACGGTATCAGGCATCGGCAACTGCCAGGGACGCTCGAAAACGCCGGCGACGACAATCATCATCAGGCTCGATGCCATCAATTGAAACGTGGCAGTGGCTAGCGGCGGCGAATCTGATAGCGCGCGACGCGCGATCAGCGCGGAGATGCCGTAGCTGAGCGCCGCCGCGAGACATAGCGAGACGCCGAGCCCCTGCCCGCTGGCAAAACCCAGTCCGCCGCCGCGAAGGATCACGACGCCGACGAGGCCGACGATCACACCGGCCACGCGCCTGACGATGAGCTTCTCCTCGCCCGCCAGTGCCATCACCGCCACCGTGAACAGCGGCGTGGTGGCATTGAGGATCGAAGCCAGCCCGCTCGGGATGTACATCTGCCCGGTGACGATCAGCGAGAACGGCAGCACATTGTTGAACAAGGCGACGAGGAAGAGCGGCCTCCAGCCCATCCATCCCTTCGGGAACGGCAGTCGCTGCGCGCAAAGCACCGGCAGCAGGATCATGGCGGCCAGCAGCACGCGCAACAGCACGAGCGTGAAAGGCGGCAATTCGCGCAGCACCACGCCGTTGAAGAAGAACGAGCCGCCCCAGAGCACCGACAATGCGGCGAGCAATGCCCAATCGCGCGTATCGATCCGGCCGTCGCTGGCTGTCATTTCGCAAGAAACCTGGTGAAATCGCGTAAACCACCTAGGACCGGATGCACGTCGCCGTCCACCCGATTTCCGGAGGCTATTTCGGCCGCGACACGATCTCGATCATCTGGCCTTCGTCGTCATCGGGCGCGTTTGCCTTGGCCTTCTCATAGGCGGCAAGTGCAGCGCGGCTGACGGGCACGCCGGGCAACAGCGTTTCGGCCAGCTTCACCGCATAGGCCGCATCCTTGTGGCGCAGCGCCGCCGTAAACGACGCGCCGGAGAAATCGCGCGCCACCATGCGCTTTGAATGCCGGATCACCTGTGGGCTAGCCACTGCGCCGGTCGAGAGCGCTTCCGCGACCAGGTTCATGTCGAGCCCGGCCTGTTCGGCCATCGCGACGCCTTCGGCAAGGCTTGCAATCTGCACCGCACCCATCAGGTTGTTGATCAGCTTGAAGACGGTGCCAGTGCCGACGGCGCCAAAGTGCCTGATCACGTCGCCGATCGGGGCGAGATAGGGTTTTGCGCGATCCAGATCGGCTGCATCAGCGCCGACGAGCAAGGTCAGTTTCCCGCTGGCCGCGGCTTGCGGCAGGCCGGTGACGGGACAATCGATATAGGTCAGGCTGCGTCCGCGCAGCTCGCGCGCCATGTCGAGCGCGTGCTGATGCGAAACGGTCGAACACTCGATGGCGAGGCTGCCCGCCTTCATCTTCGCTGCAGCGCCATTCTCGCCGAGCCAGACGGCGCGCGATGCCTCGTCGTCGGCGACCATGGTCACGACGGCATCTGCGCCGTCAGCCGCTTCAGCCGGCGACGAAGCCCAGCGCGCACCTCGCGCAATCAAATCTTCCGCTTTGGCCTTGCTGCGATTCCACACCGCAACGTCAAAACCTGCATCGAGATAGCGGCCGGCCATGCCGTGGCCCATCCGGCCGAGCCCGATGAAGGCCACTTTGGTCATGGATTAATCCACATCCTCGACCGAGCCCGGCCCCGTGCCGAACGCGCGCTGCGCCAGCGTTGCCGCCATGAACTCGTCGAGGTCGCCGTCGAGCACGCCTGAGGTATCCGAGGTCTGCACGCCGGTGCGCAGGTCCTTCACCATCTGATAGGGCTGCAGCACGTAGGAGCGGATCTGGTGGCCCCAGCCGATATCGGTCTTGGCGGCCTGATCGGCGGCGGCCTGCTCCTCGCGCTTCTTCAGCTCGATCTCGTAGAGCCGCGCACGCAGCATGTCCCACGCCTGCGCGCGATTCTTGTGTTGCGAGCGGCCGGCCTGACAGACCACGGCAATGCCGGTCGGAATATGGGTTAGGCGCACCGCCGACTCGGTCTTGTTGACGTGCTGGCCGCCGGCGCCGCCGGAGCGCATGGTGTCGGTGCGGACGTCGGATTCCTTGATCTCGATCTTGATGGAGTCGTCGATGACAGGGAAAATCTGCACCGATGAGAACGAGGTGTGCCGCCGCGCGTTGGAATCGAACGGCGAAATCCGCACCAGGCGATGCACGCCGGCCTCCGTCTTCAGCCAGCCATAGGCATTGTGGCCGCTGATCTGGATGGTGGCGGATTTGATGCCAGCCTCTTCGCCCTGTGACTCCTCGAGATACTCGATCTTGAAGCCGTGGTTCTCCGCCCAGCGCGTATACATGCGCAGGAGCATCGAGGCCCAGTCCTGGCTTTCGGTGCCGCCGGCGCCGGCATGCACTTCGAGATAGGAATCGAACTTGTCGGCTTCGCCCGACAGCAGCGCTTCCAGCTCGCGGCGGGCCACTTCCTTCTTCAGGGCCTTCAGCGCGTTCTCGGCCTCGACGACGACGCCGTCATCGTTCTCGGCCTCGCCGAGCGCGATCATCTCGACATTGTCGTCGAGCTCGCGCTCGACCTTGCCGATGCCCTCGAGCGCGTCCACCAAAGAGGTGCGCTCCTGCATCAGCTTCTGGGCTTTCTGGGGATCGTTCCAGAGATTGGGATCTTCGGCGAGACTGTTCAGCTCGGCGAGCCGGGCCGTGGATTTCTCGACGTCAAAGATGCCTCCTCAGCAGCCCGACTGACTGCTTGATCTCTTCTACGAGGCGTTCGACTTCCGCGCGCATGATCTCTTCTGTCTGCGGCGTGCGCCGCGATTGAATAATGCCGCAAGGGATGTAGCGGCGGACGCCGCAAAGCGCAACCTGCTGGCGCCCTAGTAAAGTCGGCCGGTTCCGGGACGCATGATCGAGTCGGTCTCGGGCCGATACCCTTGGGGATATCCCTGCGCCTGGGGATATCCCTGTGCTTGGGGATATGCCTGCGCCTGGGGATACCCCTGCTGCACCCGTCCTTCTTCCCCCTCAGCGACCCCGACCACGGCGGAGTAGCTGTCCGACGGCGCGGTGCCTGGCTTGAACGCTTCCAGGATGGTGCGGCCGCCCTCGCCCGGGTTGGGCCGCATGCCGCTCTTGGCATCGATGCGCACCAGCCTGATGCCGGGAGGCACCTTGAACGGGGTCGCCGGCTTGTCCGCGAGCGCGAGCTTCATGAAATCCTTGGCGACCGGCGCGGCGATGCGGCCGCCCTGTGCGGCCCTGCCCAGCGTGCGAGGCTTGTCATAGCCAAGATAGAGGCCGACGACGAGATCGGGCGAAAAGCCGACGAACCAGACGTCTTTTGCGTCGCTGGTGGTGCCCGTCTTGCCGGCGATTGGCTTGCCGACCTCGCGCAGGATCGTCGCCGTGCCACCCTGCACCACACTCTCGAGCATCGACGTGATCTGGTAGGCGGTCAACGTATCGAGCACCTGCTCGCGGCGGTCGACGAGCTGGGGCTCGGGTTGATTCTTCCAGCCCTCCGGCGCATCGCAGCCGCGGCACTCGCGCTGGTCATGCTTGAAGATCGTGCGTCCGTAGCGATCCTGGATCCGGTCGATCAGCGTCGGCTTCACCCGCCGACCACCATTGGCGAACATCGAATACGCCGTCACCATCCGCATGACCGTCGTTTCGCCGGCGCCCAGCGAATAGGAAAGATAGTTCGGCAATTCCTCATAAACGCCGAAGCGTTTGGCATATTCGCCGATCAGGGGCATGCCGACATCCTGCGCCAACCGCACCGTGACCGTGTTGAGCGACTGTTTCAGGGCATCGCGCAGCGTGATGGGACCCTTATAGCTGCCCACCGAAAAATTGTCCGGCCGCCAAACGCCGTTGCCCTGCCCCTGATCGATCTCGATGGGACCGTCGATCATGATCGACGCCGGCGTGTAGCCATTGTCAATCGCCGCCGAATAGACCAGCGGCTTGAACGTCGAGCCGGGCTGCCGATAGGCCTGTGTCGCGCGATTGAACTGGCTCTGGTCGAACGAGAAGCCGCCCACCATCGCGACCACGCGGCCGGTCAACGGGTCCATCGCGACCATCGCGCCGGACACTTCCGGCAATTGCCGCAGGCGATACTGGCCCTCGACCTGTTTGCCTTCCTTGTCGAACAGCAAATCGGCGTAGATCACGTCGCCCGGCGACAGGATTTGCGAGACCGAAGCCATCGCCGGCTTGCCGCGCGCCGCGGCAGCGACCGGCTTGGCCCATCGCACACCGTCCAGCGTGATGAGACCGGTTTGCCGCTCCTTGGAGATGGCGCCGCCGAGTTCGCGGCCGGGCTGGAAGCCGATCCGCGCCGACTGGTCGGACGTCTCCAGCACCACCGCCATGCGCCACGGCGAGATGTCGCTGAGCGACTTGATTTCGGCGAGCTTGACGCCCCAGTCACCGGAAATATCGAGCTTGCTCATGGCGCCACGCCAGCCTTGCGCCTCGTCGAAATTCACGAGGCCGGCGGCCATGGCCTTGCGCGCGATCACCTGCAGCTTCGGATCGAGCGTGGTGCGGATCGACAATCCGCCTTCGTAGAGTTTCTTTTCGCCGTAGCGCTCGAAGATATCGCGTCGCACTTCCTCGGCAAAATACTCGCCGGCAAAGGTATGTGCGCCCGTGCCGCGGCTGGCCACGACCAGCGGTTCCTTGCGGGCCTTGTCGGCTTCGGCCTGTTTGATCCAGCCGTTTTCCAAGAGACGGTCGATCACATAGTTGCGCCGCTCGGTCGAGCGCTCGCGGTTGCGCACCGGATGCAGCGTGCCCGGTGCTTTCGGAAGTGCTGCAAGATACGCGGCTTCCGCAACCGTCAGCTCGTTTACCGATTTGTCGAAATAGACCAGCGAGGCCGCGGCGATGCCGTAGGCGCCGAGGCCGAGATAGATTTCATTCAGATAGAGTTCGAGGATGCGATCCTTGGAATAGGCGCGCTCGATGCGCATCGCCAGCAGGGCTTCCTTGATCTTGCGCGCGAACGAGACCTCATTGGTCAGCAAAAAGTTCTTCGCGACCTGCTGGGTGATCGTCGAGGCGCCCTGCGGACGGCGGTTGGAGCCGAGATTTTGCACGTAGACGGAGGCGGCGCGCGCCAGGCCGGTGAAATCGAGGCCGCCGTGCTCGTAGAAATTCTTGTCCTCGGCCGCCAGGAACGCGTTGGTGACGAGTTTTGGCATCGCCTGGATCGGCAGATAGAGGCGGCGCTCCTTGGAGTATTCGCCGAGCAGCGCGCCGTCGGAGGCGTGCACGCGCGTCATCACCGGCNATAATTCTGAAGCTGCGAATAATCCGGCAGATCCCTGGAGAAATGCCAGATACCGGCTGCGACGCCGGCCACGCCCACCAGGAACACCACGCTTCCGGCTGCGAACAAGAAGCCGAAAAACCGCAACAGAAAGCGCATTATCAAAGTTTCATTCCAACTGTTACGTCGCGATTCCCGACGTTCATTCCTGCACAAACCCTGAACCCGAGGATTCGCTGTCTGACGCTATCCCATGCTCACATGGTCGAAATCGGGCAATGCGCCTTCCCGCGATACGACCCGGCGTGCCGGGTCGATATCAGCTGACATCGCAAGTATAGCTTGCGATTGCGGTGAGGCTCCCGGATTAGTAAAGGCCGCCGGTCCCCGGACGCATGATGTTGCCGGCGTCGGGCTGTTGATATCCTTGCTGGTACCCCTGCTGATACCCTGGCGGGTATCCCTGCGGCGCCCGGCCGTCCATGTCGGCGACGCCGATGACGGAATAGTTATCCGGCGGCGCGGTGCCCGGCTTGAACGCTTCCAGGATGGTGCGGCCACCCTCGCCCGGGCCGGCGCGCATGCCGCTCTTGGCATCGACACGAACCAGCTTGATGCCGGCGGGCACCTTGAAGGGGATCGCCGGCTTGTCGGCGAGCGCAAGTTTCAGGAAATCCTTGGCGATCGGCGCGGCGAGATGACCGCCGGTCATGCCGCGACCGAGATTGCGCGGCTTGTCGAAGCCGACATAGATGCCGACCACGAGGTCCGGCGAGAAGCCGATGAACCACGCGTCCTTTTCGTCATTGGTGGTGCCGGTCTTGCCGGCGATCGGCTTTCCGACCTCCTTGACCACCGTCGCGGTGCCGGCCTGCACCACATATTCCATCATCGAGGTGATCTGATAGGCCGTCATCGGGTCGAGCACCTGCTCGCGGCGGTCGACCAGTTGAGGCTCGGTCTGGTTCTTCCAGCCGGTGGGCGCGTCACAGCCGCGGCACTCGCGCGCGTCATGCTTGAAGATGGTGTGGCCGTAACGGTCCTGGATGCGGTCGATCAGGGTCGGCTTCACCCGGCGGCCGCCATTGGCGAACATCGAATAGGCCGTCACCATGCGCATAACAGTGGTTTCACCGGCGCCGAGGGCATAGGACAGGTAATTCGGCAATTCGTCATAGACGCCGAATCGCTTCGAGTATTCGCCGATCAGGGGCATGCCGATGTCCTGCGCCAGCCGCACCGTCACCGTGTTCAGCGATTGCCGGAGCGCGTTGCGCAGCGTGGTCGGGCCGCCATATTTGCCGGACGAATAGTTTTCCGGACGCCAGACGCCGGCGCCCTGCCCCTGGTCGATTTCGATGGGCGCGTCGACCACGACGGTCGACGGCGTATAGCCGTTGTCCATCGCCGCCGAATAGACCAGCGGCTTGAACGACGAGCCCGGCTGCCGATAGGCCTGCGTCGCGCGGTTGAACTGGCTCTGGTCGAAGGAGAAGCCGCCGACCATCGCGAGCACACGGCCGGTCCACGGATCCATCGCGACCATCGCGCCGGATACTTCAGGCAATTGCCGCAGCCGGTACTGGCCCTCGACCTGTTTGCCGTCCTTGTCGAACAGCGGATCGGCATAGATCACGTCGCCTGGCGACAGCACCTGCGCCACCGAGGTCGGCGTCCTGCCCTTGGCGGGTCCGGAAGCAGCCTTGGCCCAGCGCACCCCATCGAGCGTGATGATGCCGGTCTGCCGCTGCTTGCTGACGGCGCCGCCGAGTTCGCGGCCCGGCTGGAAACCGATCCGCGCCGACTGGTCCGATGTCTCCAGCACCACGGCCATCCGCCACGGCGAGATGTCGCCGAGCGATTTGACGTCGGCGAGCTTGACGCCCCAGTCGCCGGAAACGTCGAGCTTCGAGGGCGCACCGCGCCAGCCGCTCGCCTCGTCATAGCGGACGAGACCGGCGACCATGGTCTTGCGCGCCATCACCTGCATCTTCGGATCGAGCGTGGCGCGAACCGACAGCCCGCCTTCATACAGTTTCTTTTCGCCGTAGCGCTCGAAAATGTCGCGCCGGACTTCCTCGGCGAAATATTCGCCGGCGAAGATATGCGCGCCATTGCCGCGGCTGGTGACGTTGAGCTGCTCCTTGCGGGCCTTGTCGGCGTCGGTCTGCTTGATCCAGCCGTTTTCCACGAGGCGGTCGACTACGTAGTTGCGCCGCTCCACCGCGCGATCGCGGTTGCGCACCGGATGCAGGGCTGCGGGCGCCTTCGGCAGCGCCGCCAGATAAGAGGCCTCCGCGATCGTGAGCTCGTTCACCGATTTGTCGAAATAGACCAGCGAGGCCGCCGCGATGCCGTAAGCGCCGAGGCCGAGATAGATTTCGTTGAGATAGAGCTCGAGGATGCGGTCCTTGGAATAGGCGCGCTCGATGCGCATCGCCAGCAAGGCTTCCTTGATCTTGCGGGTGAAGGAGACCTCGTTGGTCAGCAAGAAGTTCTTCGCGACCTGCTGGGTGATCGTGGAGGCGCCCTGCGGACGCCTGTTGGAGCCGAAATTCTGCGCGTAGAGGACGGCCGCGCGCGCCATGCCGGTGAAGTCGATGCCGCCGTGCTCGTAGAAGTTCTTGTCCTCGGCCGCCAGGAAGGCGTTGATGACGAGCTTCGGCACCGCCTGGATCGGCAGATAGAGGCGGCGCTCCTTGGAATATTCGCCGAGCAGCGCGCCGTCGGAGGCGTGCACGCGCGTCATCACCGGCNGTAATCCTGGAGCTGCGAGTAGTCGGGCAGGTCCTTGGAGAAATGCCAGATCGCGCCCGCGACGCCGGCCACGCCGACCAGGAACACGACCGTGCCAGCGGCGAACAGGAAACCCAGAAACCGGACCAGCAAGCGCATTATCGACGTTCCGTTCCAACCTTGCGCCGTCATCTGCGGCGGCTATCCAAACGCGGCAATCCCCCCGAACGGGCCGCCGCTACGCGGTCGAACAATAAAAAAGGTCCGGCGGACAATAATGACCGATTCCGAAGACCAGTACGCGATTTTCTATCCGATCTATACCGTTGCCGCTGTGGCCAAACTAGGGCTTGGGCCGCCGAACGGCATGCTTTTCAGCCCCCCTTTACGCCATGCGTCCCGGGCTTTTTACTTGCCCGGCCCGGCAGTTGCCAGCCGTTTGGCCAGAAACGTATCGATTGCCTGCGCCATCGACCCGACAGTCCGGTTCCGCCAATTTTCCGACACCAGATGCTCAAGATCACCCTTGTTGGAGACGTAACCGAGTTCGACCAGCACGGAGGGCACGTCCGGGGCCTTCAGGACCCGGAAGCCGGCCGATTTCAGCGGATGTTTGTGCATCCGAACCGTGGTCTTCATTTCGCCCATCAGCACCCGCGCGAACCGGTTCGAGAAGGTCTTGGTCTCCCGCTGCACCAGATCGATCAGGATGTCGGCGACTTCGGTCGGCTCGTCGGCGAGATTGACGCCGCCGATCGCGTCCGACTTGTTTTCTGCGTCCGCCAGCCGCTCCGCGTCGGAGTCGGTGGCCTTGTCCGACAGCGTATAGATGGTGGCGCCCTGGGCGTCGCCCTCACCGCGCTTCAACGCATCAGCATGGATCGAGATGAACAGCGCCGCCGACTCGTTGCGCGCGACCTTCACACGGTCGCCGAGCGCAATGAAGGTGTCGTCCGTGCGGGTCATGACAATGCGATACTTGCCCGATTTCTCGAGCCGGTCCCGCAACGCCAGCCCGAAAGTGAGCACCAGGTTCTTTTCCATGATGTCGTTGCCGCCAGCCTCGGTGCCGTTGTCGGCGCCGCCATGGCCGGGATCGATCACGATCACAGGCCTTTTGTCCGGCGGGGCCGCGGGCTTCGCCGCGGCTGAGGCGTCCGGCGTGGCGGCGTTGGCATCGGTGATTGCGGACCGCAGTTCAGGACGGTTTTCGGGCGGCAGCGACTGGACGAAGGCAGTGCGATCAATCTCTTCGAATTCGATCACCAGGCGCGGCGGCTGGCCGTTGGCCGCCTCCAGCACATAGGATTTGGCGATCTTGGCCGGCCCGGTCAGGTCGAACACGATTCGCGATCCGCCCGGCATGACCAGACCGTAGCGAAACGCCTTGACCAGCCCCCGGCCCGTCGTGCCGATCCCGGCGGGGAGCGTGAAACTGACCTGGGGAAGATCGACGATCACGCGATAGGGGTCGGCCAGCGCGAAGGCACGGAACTGAACCGGCTTGTCGAGATCGAGGATGAAACGGGTCTGCCTGGCATCGCCGGCGAGCCGGGCGTCAGACGCGACCGGGAAATTCGATCCGGCCGCCAGACTGGGGGCAGCGGCGGCAGAAGCCGGTGCCTGAGGAGCCGCCACTTGGGCTGCGCTGGGGCCGATCATCAGCGCGCACAGCAATGCTGCAGCGCACAACGGGCCACATCCCAGCAAAACAAGGAGATTTGCGCGGCTCGCCAACGATTCAATGCCTCCGGAGGAGCCTTCCCTTACCCGATTAGGGCCACAGGGTTAATCGCACCTTAATAACCGGCCGGCGAAAAGGGGCAAGTGTTGCCGCGCTGCGACGCTCGGCGGAAGGTTCCCTTGCACGGAGCCCCCAATCCACGTATGTACGAGGGGCTGACGGCTAATACTCCCGGTTGTGTCGCGTTCAGCCTCCCGGTGCAGCGCCGGAACTTTCGGAACCGAAGGTCTCCTGCGTCTTTCCCGATCCCTCCACGGCCAGCGCCGCGCGCGGCTGACACGGAGCGGCGGTTTCGAGCCCGAGCGGCGTCCGGTCCCAGGTCTTTTTCCAGGGACGGTTTGAGACACGGCAAAACTGATTATCCGGACCCCAAACGGTCCGATATGCGATGGCCGGCGGGCGTTTAGGCGCCGAACCGGGCTTTCAGCGATAGATACGGCGGTATCCCTTTCCGCCAACATGTTCAGACGGGCCGACGCTTGATGCGCCAGACTGTGTTGCCGACCAAGATCCACGGAATGATCGCGCCGACGCGAAGCGAAAGCTTCGCACGTCGCATCGTGCTGGTGGGCCCCCGTTCGGCGCGGCGCCAAGAAGTGCGTTTTGGCCTTCCCCTCACCCCCGAATCAGGTGGACCGTCGCGTCACCGGGCCGCGCAATTTGCGCGCGCCATGCACCGCGCCCGCCCCCGTCAAGAGTTCCAAAATGCCCAACAAGATGTTGATCGACGCTACCCACCCGGAAGAGACCCGGGTTGTTGTCGTTCGCGGCAACCGCGTCGAAGAATTTGATTTCGAGACCGCCCAGCGCAAGCAACTGCGCGGCAATATCTATCTCGCCAAGGTCACGCGCGTAGAGCCGTCGCTGCAAGCGGCGTTCATCGAATATGGCGGCAACCGCCATGGCTTCCTGGCCTTCAGCGAAATCCATCCGGACTACTATCAGATCCCGGTCGCCGACCGTCAGGCGCTGATCGAGGCCGATGAGCGCGCCCATCGCGAGGCCGAGGAAGAGAGCGAGAACCGCTCCAGCCACCGCCGCCGCTCGCGTCACCGCAATGCGCGCCGGCGCGGCCATGGCGACCGTGTCCAGAGCGACGTCATCGAGAACGCCGGCCAGGATCCCTCGCAGGCGGCCCAGCCCTATGAAGGCGGCGAGCATGAGCTCGACGGCATGTATGCCGGCGAAGCGCAGCCGCACGATGCCGAACATCACGAGGATGCGGTCCATCATGACGTGCATGAGCACGAAGCGCATGGCCCATATCACGATCAGCCGCACGACCACCATGACGATGCGCCGGCGCCGCAGGAACGGGCGGAAGCCGTAAGCGAAGCGCCGGCCGCGGAATCGGAGGCCGTTGCACCGGCTGCTGCACCGTTCGAGGCGGCCGCTACCGAAGCCACGGCCGAGCCTGCGCATGAAGAGCATCACGACCAGGAGCAGGCGGTCGACAGTACGGCCCATGCCGATGAGCCGCCGCATGTCGAGCACGCCGGTGAAGGCTATGCCGCTGCCGCTCCGGACGAGTTCGCTCGCGTTGGCGAAGGCGACGACGGCCACGACGATGAAGAGGATGGCGAGGACGCCGAAGAGGAAGTCGTCGAATCCGTCGGCGGCGACGACGTGCTGGAGGAAGTGCCGGAACGTCCGTTCCGGCCGCGCCGCCAGTACAAGATCCAGGAAGTCATCAAGCGCCGCCAGGTGATGCTGGTTCAGGTCGTCAAGGAAGAGCGCGGCAACAAGGGCGCAGCGCTCACGACCTATCTGTCGCTGGCCGGCCGCTACGCCGTCCTGATGCCCAACACCGCCCGTGGCGGCGGCATCAGCCGCAAGATCACCTCGGCCCAGGACCGTTCGCGGCTGAAGGAAGTGGTGCAGGATCTCGACGTGCCCGAGGGCATGGGGATCATCCTGCGGACCGCCGGCGCCTCGCGGACCAAGCCCGAGATCAAGCGCGACTTCGAATACCTGATCCGCATGTGGGAAACCGTGCGCGACATGACGCTGCGGTCGCAGGCCCCCACCCTCGTCTACGAGGAAGGCTCGCTGATCAAGCGCTCGCTGCGCGACCTCTACAACAAGGAAATCGACGAGATCCAGGTCGCCGGCGAGGCCGGCTACGGGGAAGCCCGCGACTTCATGAAGATGCTGATGCCCTCGAACGTGCGGGCGGTGAAGCAGTATCGCGACGGCCAGCCGCTGTTCTCGCGGATGGGTGTCGAGAGCCAGCTGGATGCGATGTTCTCGCCGACCGTGCAGCTCCGTTCCGGCGGCTATATCGTCATCAACCAGACCGAGGCGCTGGTCTCGATCGACGTCAACTCCGGCCGCTCGACCCGCGAACACCATATCGAGGACACCGCGCTCAAGACCAATCTGGAGGCGGCGGAGGAAGTCGCCCGGCAGTTGCGCTTGCGCGATCTCGCCGGCCTGATCGTCATCGACTTCATCGACATGGACGAGAAGCGCAACAACCGCGCGGTGGAGCGAAAACTCTCCGACTGCCTGCGGCAGGATCGCGCGCGCATCCAGGTCGGACGCATCTCGCATTTCGGCCTCCTGGAAATGTCGCGTCAGCGCATCCGCGCCAGCGTGCTGGAGAGCTCGACCGAGCCCTGCCCGCAATGCGGCGGCAGCGGTCATGTGCGCTCGGTCTCCTCGGTCGCGCTGCAATTGCTGCGCGGCATCGAAGAGATTTTGATGAAGGGCGCGACCCACAATCTGGTGGTGCGCACCCGCACCGACGTCGCGCTCTATGTGCTGAATCACAAGCGCGGCCATCTGCGCGATCTCGAAAACGCCTTCAAGGTGACGCTGGCCGTGGTCGCCGACGCCACCGTGAGCGGCCAGCAGTCCTACGTCATCGATCGCGGCGAACAGGTGCACACGCTGGAGGCCGCCAAGGCGTTGCTGGCGGCGCAGGCCGCCGCCTTCCCGCCGCAGGTCGAGGAAGCCTATGACGACGACGATGGCTACGACATCGAAACCGAATCCGAGGTTGAGACCGAGGAAACCGAGGGGCTGACCGACGATGCCGCCGAGGCGGCGACGGGCGAAGGCGACGGAGACGGCCAGCGCCGCAGGCGTCGCCGGCGACGGCGCGGCCGCGGTGAGCAACGAGAAGGCGGCGCCCCGCGCGAGGACGGTGATGCCATGCGCGTCGCTGGCGAG
>NZ_LLYB01000127.1:0-23562 GCF_001440475.1 Bradyrhizobium lablabi
CAGGGCGGCCAAGGGGAGCCTTTGCGGCGGGCGCCGCCTTGGCGACGACCGGCTCCGGCGCATGCGTCTCCGTGGCGGGCGCATCGCCGCCGACGCGGCGCTTGCCGCGCTTTTCGACCACGACCTGCTTGGTCCGGCCATGGCTGAAGCTCTGGCGCACGGTGCCCGTCTCGACCCGCGGCTTCAGCGTCAAGGTCTTGGTCGGGACACTCAAAGTCTTGTCGCCAGGCGTTTTGGTATCAACCATTCAGCAGTCCTAATCTCGTTAGCGTGTGCGTTTTCCGCACCGTCATTGCAGCAGGTCTTCGGAACCAATCGTCGTCGTCAGAATTTCTGGCCGCCATCCCCGGTCTTGTCGTCATCGTCCGTCCGGTATCGAACCAGGATCTGGCAGCGCGACAGGAACGTTTTGCTCGCCGGGCCCGCGAGCAGCGCAGCATGTATCACATTTGACCGGCCCAGTGCCAAATCCAATTGTGCCGAGGTTAAAGCAGTCACAATCGGCAAATCCCGCGATTCGCCGACATTTCGGCCCCTTTGCCCGGCGATCGCGTCCAATTTGCGGATTCCGTCGGCGGCGCCGTCGGAAGCGTGAATCAGCGCATCAGCCCGGCCCTGCTCGAGCAGGCCCTCGACCTTGGCAAAGCCGGAAATGACCTGACCGGCCTTGGCCGCCATGGCCAGCGCCTCGATGCAGCTTCGTTCCAGCAGGGCCTCGGTATCGGCGGGAAGGGTGGCCGCGACCCGGACGTCGCGCTTGAACCCTCTGCTAAATTGGTGACGGCGGACCGCTTCCGCAACCGTCCGGCGCGAGGCCGATACCCAGAGGCCGCGGCCGGGCAGCTTGCGTTTCAGATCGGGAACGACGTCGCCGGAGGGGGCGACGACGAAGCGGATCAGTTCGTCAATGCTGCGCACCTCGCGGCTGACCGCGCACATCCGCATGGTCGCGGACTTGTCGGTCCGCGGCCCATGGTCGAGATCGGGGTCAGCCAAAGCGAGCATGCCTGTCGAACGGTTCCTGTCATCTGCGCACGGTCAGCGCGCAGAAAAGAGTTTCGGTTTTGCGGAACACCCGCATTACGCCGTCTGGTCTTCAGCAGCCTGGGCCGCCTCGGTCTGCTTGGCGAGTTCGGCCTCGGTGATCCAGCCGGCAATGACGCGCGCCTGCATGATCATGCGCTCGGCATCGTCGCGGGAGATCTCGTTGGCGTCGAGGATGCCGGCATGCTTGGTCGGCTCGCTGCCTTCCTTGCGCTCCGTCCAGCCGACCAGATCGTCGGTGGCGCAGCCCGCCAGATCCTCGACCGACTTGATGTCGTTCTCGCCGAACTTCACCAGCATCTTCGAGGTAACACCGGGCACCGTCTTCAATGCATCATCCACGCCTAGCTCCTTGCGCTTGTTTTCCAGCTCTGTCTCGAGCTGTTCGAGATATTCTTTTGCCCGGCTCTGCAGCTCGTTGGCTGTTTCCTCGTCGAAGCCTTCGATACCGGCCAGTTCCTTGACGTCGACCAGTGCGAGTTCCTCGACCGACGTGAAGCCTTCCGACGCCAGCAACTGGCCGACCACTTCGTCGACGTTCAGCGCTTCCATGAACACCCGCGTAGAGTTCTCAAAATCGGCCTGGCGGCGCTCGGATTCTTCCTGCTCGGTGAGGATGTCGATATCCCAGCCGGTGAGTTGCGAGGCGAGGCGCACGTTCTGGCCGCGCCGGCCGATCGCCAGCGAGAGCTGGTTGTTGGTATCGGGAACCACGACCTCGATCCGCTCGCGGTCTTCGTCGATCACGACCTTGGCGACTTCGGCGGGCGCCAGCGCGTTGACGACGAAGGTCGCGATGTCGGGCGACCACGGAATGATGTCGATCTTCTCGCCCTGCAGTTCGTTCACGACAGCCTGCACGCGCGAGCCGCGCATGCCGACGCAGGCGCCGACCGGATCCACCGAGGAATCCCTGGAAATCACGCCGATTTTCGCGCGTGAGCCGGGATCGCGGGCCACCGCCTTGATCTCGACGATGCCGTCATAGATCTCAGGCACTTCCTGCGCGAACAGCTTTGCCATGAACTGCGGATGGGTGCGGGAGAGGAAGATCTGCGGTCCGCGGGTTTCGCGGCGGACGTCGAAGATGTAGGCGCGGACGCGGTCGCCGTTGCGGAACACCTCGCGCGGCAGCATCTCGTCGCGGCGGATGATGGCTTCACCGCGGCCGAGATCGACGATCACGCTGCCATATTCGACGCGCTTGACGACGCCGTTGACGATGTCGCCGATGCGGTCCTTGAATTCCTGGTACTGCCGGTCGCGCTCGGCCTCGCGCACCTTCTGCACGATCACCTGCTTGGCGGATTGCGCGGCGATGCGGCCATATTCCAGCGGCGGCAGGGTGTCGGCGATGGTGTCGCCGACCTGGGCGCCCGGATTGGCGCGCTGCGCGTCCGCCAGCGAAATCTGGTTCGAGGAGTTCTCGACCTGCTCGACGACCAGCATGTGGCGCGACAGCCTGAGCTCACCCTTCTTGGCGTCGATCTCGGCGTGAACGTCGGTCTCGCTGCCGTAACGGGCGCGGGCCGCCTTGGCGATGGCGTCTTCCATCGCGGCGATCACGATGCCGCGGTCGATCGACTTTTCGCGGGCGACCGCGTCGGCGATCTGCAGCAGCTCGAGTTTGTTGGCACTGACTGCCATGGCCTAGTCTCCTTCGGTAGGATCGGTCTCGCCCCTGCGCAGCCTTTCTGCGGCGAGGCGGTGTCTCTTGGTATTCGTCGGCTCCGGCTTCTTGCCGGGCTTGTTCTTGGGCTTCGGCTTGTTGCTCCTGGCCGGATCGCTTTTCTTCGCGTGCGGCGGAGGCGTGGGCGCCAGCCCGAGATTCTGTTTGAGTTCGCGCTCGGCCTGCTTGCCGCGCCGCATCGATTCCGCAATCAATTCGTCGGTCAAAACCAGCCGTGCGTCGGAGATGTCTTCCATCACCAGCAGCACGTCGGCATCTTCGTCCGCGCGTGTGTCATCCCGATGTAGGCGCACGGCATCGCCTTCGACGCCGGCCAGCGTACCACGGAAACGCTTGCGGCCCTGATGGGCGACAGCCATTTCGATCTTAACGAGATGTCCGCCAAAGCGTTCGAAATCTGAACGGCGCACCAGCGGGCGGTCGATGCCGGGCGACGATATCTCCAGCCGGTAGGCGCGGTCGATCGGATCGGCGACGTCGAGCACCGGCGACAGCGCCCGCGAGATCGCCTCGCAATCCTCGATCTGCATCGTGCCATCAGGCCGCTCGGCCATGATCTGCACGGTGCAGCCGGCCTCCCCGGAAATCCTGATCCGGACCAGCCGGTAGCCCATTCCCTGCAGCACCGGCCCCGCCACCGCCGACACCCGCGCCGCCACGCCCGGCTCGACGACGAGACGGGGCTCGGCCAGGAGGNTCGGCATCCTCGGGAACAGCAGTTGGATCGGTCATGTCCAGGGTCAAAAGCGNNNNTCTTACTTGCATGGGTTTAGGCCGGGCCTAACCGGAGGTCCGGCCGGTTCCCTGAGCCGCCCCTGATGTCCGTTCTGGGCAGGGCAGGTTCAGGTAATAAAAAAGAGCGGGTCCCGGGGGGCCCACTCTCAATACGCGATCGTATGAGATCCATAAGTTGCCGCGGATATAGCGGTTTTTCCGCAATCCGACAAGGCCCGCGATCTCGTTAAGTCCGATTTTGCCAAGCTTTGAGAGGTGGGCAATAATCTAACCCTTCATTCACAAACGCTGCCTAGATTTCCCGAAAATCAGCCAATTTGGCCGATTTGGACGGGGTTTATGACTATTTCACCATCGCTGATTCCGGAACTCGACGACATCGTCAGTCGTGGCGACCCCAAGCGCCGCGCCGATGCCATGCGTCGTATCAGCGAGCTGTTCCTGCAGGGGGCGGCGAGCTTCCGCGCCGATCATGTCGATCTGTTCGACGGCGTCCTGACCAGTCTGGTCCCCCATGCCGAGATCGAGGCGCGCGCCGAACTGGCCGAGCGCCTGTCGACGCTGGCAAATGCGCCGCGCGGTCTGGTCGGCCAGCTTGCCCATGAAGATGAAATTGCCATCGCAGGTCCGTTGCTGCGCCGCTCGCCTGTCATCGACGAAAAGATGCTGCTCGAAATTGCCTCCATGAAAGGCCAGGGGCATCTGCTGGCGATGGCGGAGCGTCCCGCGCTTTCGGCCGACCTCACCGACGTCATGATCGCCCGCGGCGACCGCGCCGTAGTCAGGCGCGCTGCCGGCAATGCCGGCGCAGCGTTTTCGTCAGATGGATACTCGACGCTGATCAAGCGCGCCGGCCAGGACGGCGTGCTGACGATCAAGCTTGGCCAGCGCGACGACCTGTCTTCCGAACAACTCAAGGAACTGCTCTCCGGCTCCATCGACGTCATCCGCCGCCGCCTGTTCCAGGTCGTCAAGCCCGAGCGGCAGGCCGACATCAAGCAGGCGATGGTTGCCATCACCGCCCCGTCCGAACGCGAGGAGCGGCGCGACTTCCTGCCGGCACAGCGCACGGTGCTCAAACTCCACCGTGAAGGCATGCTCGGCGAGGGCGCATTGCTCAACTTTGCCCGGGCCTTCAAATACGAAGAATCGATCGCTGCGCTGTCGGCGATGACCGGCGTCAAGATCGAAACCCTCGATCGCCTGATCAGTGGCGAACGCTACGATCCGATCCTGATCGCCGGAAAATCCATGGACCTCGAATGGGCGACGGTGCGCGCGCTGATCATCCTTCGGCTCGGCCCGACGAAAACGCCATCGCCGGCCGACATCGAAAACGCGCGTTTGAATTATGTGCGCCTGATGCCCACGACCGCCCAGCGCGTCGTCGAGTTCTGGAAGACGCGGTAATCGGTCCACCGCTTTCTCCCCGTCATTGCGAGCGAAGCGAAGCAACCATCTCTCAGCAAGCGGAGAGATGGATTGCTTCGTCGCTGCGCTCGCAGCAATGACGTCGTCAACGGAAATACCTCCCAAACCCTGAAACAGCGCGTTATCCTCCGCCCTCAAAGACGTGGGACAGCGTCATTTCGGGGAGCGCGACATGCTGACGGACGTTCAGATCCAAGCCCATGCCGACAGAATTCGCGATGACGGCTTTACCGTCATCGAGGCTGCCGCGAGTCCTGACCTGGTCGAAGGTTTGATAGCAACGCTACAGCGCATCGAGCGCGAGCATCAGCTTGGCCCCGCCAAAACTTCGTTCGAAGGTTTCAAGACCGTCCGCGTCAACAATCTACTCACCTATGACGAGCTGTTCTGGGAAGTGCCGCTCCATGCAAATGTGCTGCCGGTGGTCGAGCGTGTGCTGGACAGAGAATGCCTGTTGTCGTCGTTCTGCTCGCTGGTGCTGGGACCGGGGCAGGAGGCGCAACCGATCCATGAAGACACGCAGCTGATCCCGCTGCCGCGACCGCACATTCCGATTACCATCAATGCGATCTGGGCGCTGTCGGATTTCCGCGAGGACAACGGCGCGACGCGGATCATACCCGGCAGTCACAAATATGATTCCTCGCCGGAATACGGCCATGACTATGCCGCCGTCACCGCGACTATGAAGGCCGGCAGCGTGATGCTGTTCGACAGTGCGCTGTGGCATGGCGGCGGCGCGAACAATTCGGATGAGCGGCGCTTCGCTTTTTCCTGCGCCTATTGCTGGGGCTGGATGCGGCAGCAGGAAAACCTGCAGCTCGGCATTCCCCGGGAAACCGCGAAACGGTTTCCGCGCCGCCTGCAGGAACTATGCGGCTACAGCGTCTACAAGGGACAGTTCGGCCATATCGACAACCACGATCCGATCGAGCTGTTGGGGCGCGAACGCGGCAAGCGCATGGTGTGGGAAGCGACCGATGTGAGGAAGGCGAAGATGGCGGAGGCGGCGAAGCAGTAACAATCGGCCGTCGAGCGCGGCCTCATGGTTCGAGACGCGCGGCGTTGCCGCGCTCCTCACCAAGAGGGTCGAAGACCTCATCCTGAGGAGCCGCGAAGCGGCGTCTCGAAGGGCTACTGGCCGCTAGCTCACCCGCCGAAACCTCAAATACGCCGCGACCCGTCCCTCGCGTTCGGCTTTGCGGCCGTAGCGCGTCATGGTGTAGGCGTCCCACGGCTGTTGCCAGTCGGCGGCGCGCTCGGCGGTCCAGAGAAAATCCGGCGAGCGCATCAGATGCGCCAGTGTCCAGGCGCAGTAATCGTCGATGTCGCTGACGAAGCGGAATTCGCCGTCGTCTTTCAGGATGCGCGCCATCGCCTTCACCGTTGCATCCTGCACGAAGCGGCGCTTCCAGTGCCGACGCTTCGGCCAGGGATCGGGATGGATCAGGTCGATCCGCGCCAGCGAGCGCGGTGGCGCCCAGGCCAGCAATTCGGCGGCGTCGCCGGCGTAGAGGCGGATGTTGCGCAGATTGTGCGTCTCGATCTGCGTCAGGATTTTTGCCATGCCGTTGACATAGGGCTCGCAGCCGATGAAGCCGATGTTCGGATAGGCCTGCGCTTCCGCGATCAGATGCTCGCCGCCACCGAAGCCGATTTCGAGCCTGACATCATCGGTGCTGCTATCGAAGAGATCGGCAAGCCGCGCCGGCGCCGGCGCACCGATATCGAGCGCCAGGTGTGGCAGCAGATTGTCGATCAGGTCGGACTGATGGATGCGGAGCTTGTGGCCTTTGCGGCGGCCGAAGAACGAGCCACGCGCATGCGCCGACGCGCCGTCATCCGGCGGCGCGCCGCCGTTGCCGATATCGCGAGGGGCGGTCATCATCGCAGTGTCTGGTACAGCCGGTACAACAGCCGCGCCCTCGGCTCGATCGAGGAGATGTACATCTGCTCGTAATGGGTATGGGCGCCCTGGCCGTCGACGCCGAGCCCGTCGAGGGTTGCGGTATGCGGCGCGGTGAAATTGCCGTCGGAGCCGCCACCGGTCGAGGTATCGACCAGGTCGAAGCCGATCTCCGCCGCGATCGTTTTGGCATGCTCGTAAAGCGCCGCGCCGGCATTGCTCTTTTCATAAGGCGGGCGGTTCAACTCGCCGATCACCTTGACCGTGACGCCTTCGGTGCGCGATTTCAGATTGAGGATTTTTGCAACGAGCTCTTCGGAATCGGCGATGGTCGGCACGCGGGTGTCGACCTCGGCATAGGCTTCCTCCGCGACCACGTTCGGCTTGGTGCCGCCGCGGACGACGCCGACATTGACTGTGATGCCGCGCGCCAAGTCGTTCATCGCCTCCAGCGTTTGAATGACATTGCCGAGTTCGCGGATGGCGCTGCGTCCGTCCTGCGGCCTCGTGCCGGCATGCGAGGGCACGCCCTTGATGAACACCTCGAAGCGCCCGACGCCCTTGCGCCCGGTGACGATCTTGCCACCGTCGCGCGCCGGTTCGGTGACCAGCACATATTTCGCCTTGCGTCCCTCGGCCTCGATCAGCGCGCGCGAGGTCGGGCTGCCGATCTCTTCATCTGAGACATAGAGCTGGGTGATGCCGAGCGGCGGCCGGGCGCCGTCGGCGCAGATCTGCCGGAACGCATGGTAGGCGAGGTAGGCGCCGCCCTTCATGTCGTAGATGCCCGGGCCGAATGCGCTGTCACCGGCGATGCGGAACGGCAGACGCTCGATGAAGCCCATTGGGTGCACCGTATCGAGATGGCTCAGCACCAGGATGCCCGGCTCGTCCTGCCCCCATGACGAGCGCGCCACCAGATGGTCGCCGCAGCCGGAGTGCCCGGCGATCCGCTCCACGGTCGCGGGCAGGTCGCGATAACCCGTTGTGACGAGGTCGGCGAGCTTGTTGACCTGTTCGGGTGCTTCGGTGGGGGTTTCGATCTCGACCCAGCGGCGTATGCCTTCGAGGATCGGCGCGGCGTCAAAAGGATTGGATGTCGTCATGTCGTATCCGATACGGCGTCATTTCCCGATGTGCAATTGCCGATCGAGAAATGAGGCATATTCCAGAATACGAAATTTTCAAACCGGTGAGAGATGAAGTCAGCGCGGGTCCGGGCCGTTGCGCGAGGCAATCTGCTCGACCAGTTCGACGATCGAGCGCCGCATTTTGGAATCGTCGATGCGCGTGAACGCGCGCGTCAGCGCGAGACCCTCTGATGTTGCGAGGAAATCGGACACGTAGGCCGGGGAGGCGCCGTCGCCGAAACCCTCGCCATTCGCTGCGCCGCTCGGTCCACCGTCGAACAGAAACGACACTGGTACCTGCAGAATTTCAGAGATTTGCTGCAGGCGGCTGGCGCCGACCCGGTTGGTGCCCTTTTCGTATTTCTGAACCTGCTGGAAGGTGAGACCGAGCGCTTCGCCCAGTTTTTCCTGGCTCATTCCCAGCATGATGCGGCGCATCCGGACGCGGCTGCCGACATATTTGTCAACCGGATTGGGCGCTTTAGTAGACATCTGCATCGCTCCTGGGATGGCGCGCCGGGATTGAGGCAGAGGAAGAGTCATGCCTCAGGCGCGCCGTTACCGTCATATCCTGCTCGGAGGATCGGGTAGAATTGCGGACGATCTGAGCAACGGAAGTGACTGGTTGTTGTTTTTGGCTTGCAACCGCAGAAAGCGAATTGCAGGCTGTCTGTCAACTGGTGGAACCGCACACGCAGCGTTTTTAGTAAACCAGTGACAAAACTGCGCTGCGGAAATCTCAGGCAGCGTGCTTTGCAGCGCGGCGTCTGATGATGAGCATCAGGGCAACGGCCACAATCACGGCCGCCGGGATATCTCCAAGTCGAGCATAAACCGTCGGCGACAGCGCTAATGGCAGGCTGGCGTCCAGCACACCTTCGATGCCGAGGTCGAGGCGTGCGACAATCCGCCCGGAAGGATCGATCACCGCCGAGATGCCGGTGTTGGCGGCGCGCACCATCGGCAGCCCTTCTTCGATCGCACGCAGCCGCGCCTGCTGCAGGTGCTGGTAGGGGCCGGTCGAATTGCCGAACCAGCCGTCATTGGTCAGGTTGATGATCCAGCCTGGACGATCGTCACGCGCCGCAACATTTCCGGGAAAAATCGCCTCGTAACAGATCAGCGGTAGCGCACGTGGGGCATTCGGTATTTCCATCGCCTGGCGCCGCGCGCCGGGAATGAAGCCGCCGTGCACCTTCGTCAGTTGCACGAAGCCGAGCTTTTCCATCCACTCCTGAAACGGCAGGTATTCGCCAAACGGCACCAGATGCAGCTTGTCGTAGACCGACAGCACGCCACCGTCATGGTCGATCACATATATCGAGTTGTAGGCGCGGGAGACGCGGGCGCCGGGCAGACCGTCGGGCGCACGCACGGAGCCTGTTATCAGCACCGTGCCCTTGGGCAGGAGCTCGGCAATCTGCGCCATCGCGTCGGCTTCGCGGGTCAGGAAAAAGGGGAAAGCCGATTCCGGCCAGATCAGGATCTGCGCGTCGCGCACGCCGGTGGATTGCGGCCCCGAGGCGCGGTCGGACAGCGTCAGATACTTCTGCATCACCTCCGCCTTGGCGCCGTAGTTGAATTTGACGTCCTGCTGCAGGTTCGGCTGCATGATGCGCAGCTTGACGTTGGTCAGGGCTGTCGGCTGCAGCGACAGCCGCACGGCGCCGTAGATCCCCATTGCCACCAGCAGCACCAGCGCCGCCACCGGCGCGATCCAGGGCTTGCGGCCGCGCGAGGTGCCGTCGATCAGTGCCGCCGGGCTGGCAAAGATCGCGACGGCCAGGAAGGTCATGCCCCACAGCCCGATCAGTGACGCCGTCTGCGCCAGCGCCAGCGGTTCCGACAGCGCGTAGCCGTAGGCGTTCCACGGGAAACCCGACAGCAGGTAGCCGCGCAGCCATTCGCTGACCGTGAGGGCGACCGCGAGCGCCAGCACGCGCGAGGCATCCCGTGTCCAGATCAGCCGCGCCAGCGCGAAGCCGAGCGCGGGAAACAGGGCCAGGTAGGCCGGCAGCCCGAGCACGGCGAACGGCATCAGCCAGGCAAAGGTCTGCGCGTCCACCAGGAAGGCGTTGCCAGTCCAGTAGAGCCCGGGCACGAAATAGCCGAGCCCGAACCAGAAGCCTGATAGTGCTGCCGCCGGCACGCCGCGCCATTTTCCGGCCGCGGCCCCGTCGATCAGCCAGACCGCGACCGGAAAGGTGATGAACAGCACCGGCCAGGCGTTGAACGGCGCCATCGCCAGCGCCGACATCGCGCCTGCGACCAGCGCGATCGCGGCGCGCTTCCAGCCCCAGGCGAGGATGATCGAGAGTCCCGCCGCGCGGAATTTGCTTGAAGGCATCACTGCGAGCCGGCTCCGTCGCTGGAACTCGGCGGCGTGTTGTCATTGGCCTGCGGTGTGCTGCTGTCGGGCGCGCTCTCGCGGCGGCTGCGCTCGCGCGCCGTGCGTGGCGTCGGACGTTCTTTCCGAATCCCGATCCGCAGCCGCTTGACCCGCCGCGGATCGGCATCGAGCACCTCGATCTCGAAATTGCCCGGGCCCGCGATCACCTCGCCGCGCACCGGCAGCCGGCCGACCTGCGCCACCAGATAACCTCCCAACGTCTCGACTTCCTCGCCGGCTTCGCCGGTGACGAATTCCTCGCCGATCATCTTGCGCGCGTCCTCGAGGCTGGCGCGGGCGTCGGCGATGAAGGCATTGTCGCCCTGGCGCACGATCGACGGCGGCTCATCGCTGTCGTGCTCGTCGTCGATCTCGCCGACGATCTGCTCGACGATGTCTTCGATCGACACCAGCCCGTCTGTGCCGCCATATTCGTCCACCACCAGCGCCAGATGAATGCGCGAGGCCTGCATCTGCGCGAGCAGGTCGATCGCCCGCATCGACGGCGGCACATACAGGAGCTTGCGGATGATGTTGGCCTCCGCCAGCGGCATCGCGAGGTCGACCGCGCGCAGATCGAGGCCCGCGGGGAACGGCTTCTTGCGCCTGGGCTTGTCGGTCTCGCCGACGCGCGCCTTCGCGGTCATGAATGCCAAGAGATCGCGGATGTGCACGATGCCTTCGGGATCGTCGAGCGTTTCGTTGTAGACCACGAGGCGCGAATGCGCCGCGCTTTCGAACAGGCTCATCAGCTCGCCGAGCGGAATATCGCGTTTGACCGCGACGATATCGGCGCGATGCACCATCACGTCGGCTATCCGCCGCTCGTTGAGGTCGAGGATGTTGCGCAGCATGGTGCGCTCGATGGCAGAAAAGCCGACATCATCCGGCGTCGAGGCATCGAGCACGACCTGAAGATCGGCGCGCACCGATCCGGCCTTCCAGCCGAACAGCGTCCGGATCGCTCGCATCAGCCAGTTATCGGCGGCGGGACGCAGCACCTCGCCTTCTTGCACCACCACCGGCAGGTTGGGCGTATCGCGCGGGTTATCCTGTATAGGGTCGGAGTCCGGCATTTCAGTCCATCCGCTCCCGGTCCGCATACGGATCGGGAATGCCGAGTTGGGCGAGAATCTCCCGTTCGAGACTTTCCATGGCTTCGGCGTCGTCGTCATTCTCGTGGTCGTATCCGATCAAATGCAGGAAGCCGTGGACCGCGAGATGGCTGAGATGATGATCGAACGGCTTTTCCTCGTCATCGGCCTCTTTGCGCGTGGTTTCATAAGCGATGGCAAGGTCGCCGAGCATGCGCGGGGCGTCCGCCGGCGCGGCCGCGGTCGGCTGCAGTGCCGGAAACGACAGCACGTTGGTCGGCTTGTCGATGCCACGCCAGTTGCTGTTCAGCGTGCGGATCCCGGTATCGTCGGTCAGCATGACCGCGAGTTCCGCCTCGCCGACATCGGCGTCGGCGAATTCGGCTGCGGCGTTGATGGCGCGATGGATCACCGCCTCGGCATCCGGCTCGGTCTGCCAGCACTCGGCGACGACGAGAACTTCGGTGAGAGGAAAGGCGGACGACACGAGCGTTCCAGCGGTTTGCATAACGTTGTTCTGGTTGCGGCCGCGGCCTGCCTGCGGCAGGTCCACGGCCGAGAATATTTCGGTCAAGATTTTCCGGTTGCCGGCTTTTGCGGCAATCCCTCATAGGCGGCGACGATCCGCGCCACCAGTTCATGGCGGATGACGTCTTCCGCGGTGAATTTCACCTGCGCAATGCCCTCGACATTGTCGAGCAGCTTGCAAGCTTCGGCGAGCCCCGACGCCTGTCCGTTCGGCAGGTCGACCTGCGAGGGGTCGCCGGTGATGATCATACGGCTGTTCTCGCCGAGCCGGGTCAGGAACATCTTCATCTGCATCGACGTGGTGTTCTGCGCTTCGTCGAGGATGATGACGGCGTTGGTGAGCGTGCGGCCGCGCATGAAGGCGAGCGGCGCGATCTCGATCTCGCCGGCCTGCAGCGCGCGCTCCACGATCCGCGAGTCCATCAGATCGTACAGCGCGTCGTAAATCGGCCTCAGGTAAGGGTCGACCTTCTCGCGCAAGTCGCCGGGCAGGAAGCCGAGCCGTTCGCCGGCCTCGACCGCCGGCCGCGACAGGATGATGCGATCGACTTCCTTGCGTTCGAACAATTGTGCGGCATGCGCCACCGCAAGCCAGGTCTTGCCGGTGCCGGCCGGGCCGACGCCGAACACCAGCTCATGGCGCTTCAGCGCGCGGATGTAGGAATCCTGCGCCGCCGTGCGTGCCCGCACCGGACGCTTGCGCAGGTTAATGGTCTCGAACGTGGGCTTGGCGGTCTTGGCGTCGAATTCGAACAGCGAGCCCTGCGCGATCACGGCGCGGATGGCGCCCTCGACTTCGCCCTGCGAGAGATCATGGCCTTGCAGCGCCTGCGCATAGAGCGTCTCCAGCACGCGCCGCGCGGCGTCGCAGCCGTCGCGGGTGCCGGCGATGGTGATGTGGTTGCCGCGGGAATCGACCACGACGCCGAGCCGCCGCTCGACCAGCGCCAGGTTCTGGCCGTAGGGGCCGACGAGGGCGGAAGCGGCACGGTTGTCGTCGAAGTCGATGACGACCTGGGTCTCGGGCGGAACTTGCATGTCGCGGTCAAATTTGCGGCTGGGAGCGAGCGAAGGTGAATCCGATGCGCTTTTTGGCAAGGGTTCAGGCTCCCGTCAGCTGTGGAAGGGTTGGTGCGGGCTGCGCAACACCGCCCGCGAGTTCGCCGAGCAGGCTGTAGCGCTCGAGGCTCTCGATGGTCACCGGCAGCACCTGTCCGATGATGTCTGGCGAGGCAAACACATGCGCAGGCTGAAGGTACGCAGTGCGGCCGACGATCTGGCCGGGATTGCGGGCCGCGCGTTCGAACAGCACGTCGACGGTTTCGCCAATCATGGCCCGGTTGAAGGCCGATTGCTGGGTGTCGATCAATTCCTGGAGCCGCACCAATCGCTCGTCCATTTCAGCCGCTGACACCGTCTCCCACATGTCCGCCGCCGGCGTGCCGGGCCGTGGCGAATATTTGAACGAATAAGCCGCAGCGTATCCGATTTGCATGACAAGCGCGAGGGTTGCGGCGAATTCTCCCTCGGTTTCGCCGGGGAAGCCGACGATAAAATCCGATGAAAAAGCAACGTCTTGGCGGGCGGTACGGAAACGGTCGATGACGCGCCGATAATCATCGGCGGTATGCTTGCGGTTCATGGCGGCCAGAATCCGGTCGGAGCCGGACTGCACCGGAAGATGCACGAACGGCATCAGCGCGCCGAGGTCGCGATGCGCTGCGATCAGCGTTTCCTCGACGTCGCGGGGATGGCTGGTCGAATAGCGCAGCCGCGCGATGCCCTCGATTTCGGCAAGCCGATGCAACAGCTTGCCGAGTGGCCAGGTCCGTCCATCGGGGCCCTCGCCGTGATAGGCGTTGACGTTCTGACCGATCAGGGTGATCTCGCGCACGCCATTGTCGGCCAGCCGCTTCACGTCGTCGACGATCTTGGCGACCGGGCGCGAGACTTCCGCGCCGCGCGTATAGGGCACCACGCAGAAGGTGCAGAACTTGTCGCAGCCTTCCTGCACGGTGACGAAAGCGGAGATGCCGCGCGCGCGGATGGCGGCCGGCTTCGGCTGCGGCAGGAAGCCAAACTTGTCCTCGACCGGAAATTCGGTTTCCAGCGCCCGGCCTTCGCTTTTGGCGCGCGCCAATAGCTGCGGCAGGTGATGATAGCTCTGCGGCCCGACCACGACGTCAACCGTCGGCGCCCGGCGAATGATCTCCTCGCCCTCGGCCTGCGCGACGCATCCGGCGACCGCGATGCGCATTGCGCGGCCGTTCCGCGCCGCCTCGTCCTTGGCCACCCGCAGCCGCCCGAGCTCGGAGTAGACCTTTTCGGAAGCCTTTTCGCGGATGTGGCAGGTGTTGAGGATCACCAGATCCGCATCTTCGGCGCTGTCAGTCTCGATAAAGCCCTCGGGCGCCAGCGTGTCCACCATGCGTTGCGCATCGTAGACGTTCATCTGGCAGCCATAGGACTTGATATGCAGCTTGCGCGGCGGCTTCATGGAACCTTGGATATCGGGCTTGATTGGCGCCAATCCGGCGTCAGGGGGTCAAATATAGCCTGGAGGCGTGAAAATCCAGCCGGTTAAGCCGCCATTTCAGGGCACAAAGGCGCCCAGGATACCCGCCGCGGTCCAGTTCAGTTCGCAGTGCCCCAAAGATCGAACAGTTCGGGCGGCGGAACTTCCACCCATTCGTTGCCGAGGTTGATGCGGTAGGGGGTGCTGCTCGAAGCCCCGGACAGCCGCCACAATTTTGCATCAACGGGGCGGCCCTTGGCGCGCACCCATTGCGCGATCGGTTCGAGCGCCGCCGCCTGTTTTGCGGGAGCCAACGTGTAGCCACCCAGCATCACAAAGCGTAGCTGTCTGTCCGCGGCCAGCCGTTCGATGTCCGCCGGCGTCAGGATCGGATCGTCGCCGAGATAGCCGCCCATCGCCATCACCGGCTGGCCGGTCGCGATGATCAGTGGCGCGGCGACATTGGCATTGGGCACCGCGATGAGAAACTTCGCGGCCTCGCGATTGGCGGTCAGGTAGCCCGTGAGTTTCTGGCGAGCGGCGTCCAGCCGCGCTGTCCGCGATGCCAGGCGGTCAGTGTCGGATGGGGCGAGCAGGGCCGTCATGTTGGCGACCGGCGCGGCGATGTTCGGGCGCCTCAGAACGACGCTGGCTGCGGTCAGGCTCGGTGAAACGAGCAGCGCGGCAAAGGCCGCGACGGCGAACAGCTTTGGCAATCTGCCGCTCTGCTGTGGAAGGGCACAAAGGACAGCGGCACAAATCGCAGCTATTCCGAGCGATGTCAGCCACGTCAGGCTGAGCCAGTCGGGTCCGATCGTCTCTGATTGCGCGATGCAGAGATAGGCTTGCCAGGCGGCGGTGGCGATGATGACCAGCGGCAGGTGCACCCACGCGAGCTTGCCAGCTTGCCAGCGCGACCACAGCCCGGCTGCGCCGATGCCGGAAAATACGGCGAGCGGCGGACCGAGCACGGCGACGTAATAGGTGTGAATCAATCCTCCCGCGAAGGTGAGCACGATCCAGTACATCGCGAGCCAGCCGGTCCAGACAGCGGCGCTGACGCGGCGCGACCTCGTTGCGCCCGGCCCCCATGCATCCGACCAGGCGAACGCGAGTCCGAGAAGCGCGAGCGGCAGCAGCCACGCGAACTGCGCCGCAGCCCGCGGCCGAAACAGGCGGAGAGGGCCGATTGGCGAGTCGTCCGTCATGACGGGCTGCCGGATTGCCGTGCCGGCAGGTGCCGCCTCACTCGAGGCCGCAGGCGAGGGGCTTGCCGGAGTGCCTGTGGGCGTGGCCGTCGCAAGGAAGCGGGCCGCGCCATTGTGGACCAACGCAAGCTCCAGCATCGAATTATGCCTAGTGCTGCCCGCATATGGCCGGTCCCGCGCCGGCGTGAGATCGAAGAGAACTGCCCATGACAGCGAGACGATGACAAGGACCACGCCTGCGATGGCCTGTCGCCCGAGATGCCAGGTTGCGGGAGCGCGTGGTCGCGCGAGGCTGAACGCCAGGGCCAGCACGGGAGCCAGCACCAGCGCCGCGCCCATCTTGACGTTGAAGCCGACGCCGATTGCGGCCATCGCGGCACAAAGCAGCGCGAGCCGGCCGGTCTCGGCGGCCCGCATGCCGAACCACGCAGCCGTCAGCAGCACCAGGATCAGACAGCTCTCGGTGTTGTTGGAGCGGTCGACGGCAACATTAACCGGGCTGAGCGCAAGCAACAGCGCGGCCACGGCTCCCGCTGTCCTGCCCCAATATTTCTGCACGAGAATGTAGATGATGAGAATCGCAGCCAGTCCCGCCATCACCTGCGCGAGCAGGATCGACGATGCCGAAAAGCCGAGCAGTTTGGCGCTTATGACCTGCAGCCAGATCGCCACCGGCGGCTTGTCGATGGAAACAAAGCCGGCGGGATCGAACGAATTGAACAGAAAATTGTGCCAGCTCTCCAGCTGGCTGCGCACGCCTGCGGCGTAATACTGCCTGCTGAATTCGTTCTGCGAAAGCTGCCAGCTTCGCGCGAATGCTGCCACCGCCACGATCAGCGTGAGCGCTAAGCCCGGCTTCAGGACTTTGCTGTCAGGTAATTTCAGGATGCGCCGCTCCCCTCACGCCGTTTCGCGCGAGACTATCACCTGCGGGTTCCGCGCCCAGTTAACTCGCGGCAAGGTTGCTTGATTGATGTCTAGCCGGCCGTTCGACCGACACGCGCAATCAGCTCCGGCAACTGCCGCATATCGTCGAAGGTCACAGCGGCGCCAGCGGCGCGCAGCAGCTCCGCATGGCCGGGCTGACAGTGGCTGCCGCCGTGAAAGCCAAGCACGGTCATCCCGGCGGCGCGACCGCCGGTGACGCCGGGAACACTGTCCTCGATGACGAGGCACTGCGATGGCTGCGCCTTCATCTGTTCGGCCGCGAACAGAAACAGATCGGGCGCGGGCTTGCCGCGATCGACCTGCGTAGCGGAGAAAATATGCGGCGCGAGTTGGTCGTAGAGGCCGGCGCAGGTGAGGCCGTGGCGAATCTTTTCCGGCGCTCCGCTGGAAGCGACGCATTTGGGCAGTCGTATCGCGCCAATCGCCTCGCCGATATGGGCGATCGCCTGCAAATCGCCTTCGTAAAATTTCAGCGTGGCCGCCTTCACCTGCTGCTCGAAGTCATCGGGCAGCTTGCGATCGATCTCGCGCTCAATGGTTTGGCGCGCCTCGCGGTCAGACACCCCGAGAAAGCGAACGAGCACCTGTTCGGACGTGATCGGATAGCCGTGCCGCGTCAGCGTCTCCGCATGCGCGCGGCATGAGATGACTTCGCTGTCGACCAGCACGCCATCGCAGTCGAAGATGACCAGATCGAAGTTCTGCTTCAAGTCGGCTCGCGATCAGGTTTTGTCTTCGTCGAGCGGGACGCAATAAAGCTCCAGCCGATGATCCACCAGTTTGTAGCCGAGTTTCCTGGCGATCTCGGCCTGCAATTTCTCGATCTCCTCGGAGGTGAACTCGATCACCTTGCCGTCGCGCAGATTGATCAGGTGGTCGTGATGGCTATCGGGCATCTGCTCGTAGCGCGCGCGGCCCTCGCGGAAATCGTGCCGTTCGATGATGCCGGCATCCTCGAACAGTTTGACGGTGCGATACACCGTCGAAATCGAGATCTTGTCGTCAACCGCGACACAGCGCCGGTAGAGCTCTTCGACATCGGGATGGTCGACCGAATCGGCCAGCACGCGTGCGATCACCCGGCGCTGTTCGGTCATGCGCATGCCGGTGGCGGCGCAGCGCGCCTCGATGCCGGTATTTTTCTGCGCAGACGGGGATTTCAATGCGGTCATGGTCTTTCGGCCTTGAAGGGCGGGGCGGGGCTTTGTGCCACCGCATGCATATTACGACAAGTCGCGCCGCATCAGAAGCGCATTCAATTGTTCGCCACCGGGCTGCTGATAATAGCGTTCCCGGCGGCCGACGACCTCAAATCCGGCCCATTCATACAGACGCCGCGCCGGCTGATTGTTTTCTTCGACTTCGAGGAACACCTTGCGTACGCCGCGGCCCGCAAGGTGGCCGAGATGCGTCAGCAACAGGGTGCGCGACAGGCCGCGACCGCGTTGGGTCGCGTCGATGGCGATCGACAACAACTCCGCCTCGTCGGCGGCCATGCGCGATACCGCAAAGCCGATGATCTTGCGCCCAAGCCTGAGGCGGTGCACGAGCGTGTTGCGCTCGGTCAGCATCACCTCGAATTCGCCTTCGCCCCAGCCGCGGTGAAACGATGCGCCGTGCAGTTGCGCCAGACGCGCCGCGTCGCGCTGGATCGCCGGTTCGATCACCGCCGTGCCGCCGCTCCACCAGTCGGATAACCACGCCATCATGATGCCGGCGGCGGGGCTGCGCCGGACAACGGATCCTTCGGCGGCTTGGCGTCGGGCGCGCGCAGATAATAGGGCCGTGCCGGCGAGCTCTCGGGATTGACCGCGGCGCCGAGCCACGCCACCCAGGCGATATCAGGCGCGGCCTGCTGGTCCACCTTGAAAGGCGGGGGCGCATCGGCCGGCCAGCGGTCGGCCAGAATTTTCGCCGCGTTGCCGACCAGATGCGGCGTGCCGAAGCGCGCCGCGTCGAGCGCCTCCGCAACCGGCGCGACATTCGGCTTGATCAGCGAACCACCGTCGCCACCGAGCACCTGGAAATAGACATGATCATGCCGCGCATCGACGGCTGATATGACGGGATGTTCGCTGTTCCCGCTGACGATCGGCGCAGCAAACGCGGTCAGCGTCGTCACGCCGACGACCGGCTTGCCGGCGGCAAGCGCAATGCCGCGGGCGGCGGAAAGCCCGACGCGCAATCCGGTGAAACTCCCGGGGCCAGTCGTCGCCGCGATGCGGTCGAGCGCGGGAAAGGCAACGCCGGACGCCTTCATCACGCGCGCGATCAGCGGCATCAAGGCTTCGGCATGTCCGCGCTTCATCGCCTGCGATTCCTGCGCGATGGTTCCGCCCGCGCTGGTGTCAAGCACGGCCGCGGCGCAAGCGTCGAGCGCGGTATCGATGGAGAGGATGAGCATGGGGTAACCCTATAGCGCTTTCGAACGACGTGGACACCGGTTCGCGTCAAGAAAACGCGTCGAAGGAGCCGGCTTCTGGCTCAACCAGAACCGAAAATGGCTCCGGAAATTTGCCTGCCGGCTAGAGGATCTTTTCGGCCGTTCTGCGCCGGTTCGAGCGTTCGGGAAGCCTTCGTCGCATCCATGGGTTTTTGGCTTCGAAAACCTCGCTCCCGATCTGCGGGGCTTGGCCGAAAGATGCAACCTGTGAGATACTAAGCTTTTGAAATTAAAGAGGATTAACAAAGAATTAGCCGTCGGCTGCGACAATCGTTCACGTGGGAAATACGGGTCAAGGGGAGCCCGGACGACGAATCATCGGCAGCAAAAGCCACGCTCGTCCCGGAACCAGAGGGATTTTTTTTTATGCCATTTTGGAAAAGCAATTCTACGGCGCGTGAGGCGCTGGCGCAGGCGATTGCCATCAGCAAGTCGCAGGCGGTAATCGAGTTCAATATGGATGGCACGATCATCACCGCCAATCAGAATTTCCTCGACACGATGGGATACCGGCTCGACGAAATCGTGGGCAAGCATCATCGGATGTTCGTGACGGCGGAGCAGCGTGACAACCCGAACTATCATGCGTTCTGGGCCAGGCTCAATCGCGGCGAATATCAGGCGGCCGAATACAAGCGTGTCGGCAAGGGCGGCCGGGAAGTGTGGATTCAGGCGTCCTACAATCCGATCCTGGACAGCGCCAACAAACCGACCAAGGTCATCAAGTTCGCCACCGACATCACCGAGCGCAAGATCCGCAGCATGGAGGATGCCGGCAAGATCGCGGCGATCGCCCGCGCGCAAGCCGTGATCGAGTTCAATCTCGACGGCACCATCATCACGGCAAACGATAATTTCCTTGCCGCGATGGGCTACTCGCTCGCCGAAATCCAGGGCAAGCATCACCAGATGTTCGTGATGCCGGGAGAGCGCGACAGCGCTGCCTATCGCGAATTCTGGACGAAGCTCGGCCGTGGCGAATTCCAGTCGGCCGAGTACAAGCGTGTCGGCAAGGGCGGCAAGGAGGTCTGGATCCTCGCTTCCTACAATCCGATCCTCGACGATGCCGGCAAGCCGTTCAAGGTGGTGAAGTTCGCCTCCGATATCACCGAACAAAAGCTGAAGACGGCAAACTTCGCCGGCCAGATCGAGGCGATCGGCAAGTCGCAGGCGGTCATCGAGTTCAGCATGGACGGCAAGGTGCTGACCGCGAACGACAATTTTCTCAAGACGCTCGGCTACTCGCTGGTGGAAATCGAGGGCAAGCATCACAGCCTGTTCATGCCGCCCGACCAGCGCGGCAGCGACGGTTATCAGGCGTTCTGGGCCAGCCTCAATCGCGGCGATTTCCAGTCGGGCGAGTATGAGCGCGTCGGCAAGGGCGGCCGGCAGATCTGGATCCAGGCATCCTACAATCCGATCCGCGACCTCAACGGCAAGCCTTACAAGGTCGTGAAATACGCCGCCGACACCACCGCGCAGGTGATCGCGCGGATGCGCAGCGAAAAAGTCCGAAGCATGATGGAGCAGGTCGCCGCAGGTGCGGAGGAGCTGAACACGTCGGTGCACGAAATCTCCGATGCCATGGCGAAGTCGAAAGAAACCGCGCACACGGCCGTCGGCCGGGTCGAGGCCGCCGATCAGCAGGCGCATCGCCTGACGGAGGCCGCGGAATCGATGAGCAGCATCGTGCAGTTGATCGGCGCCATCACCGGCCAGATCAATCTGCTGGCATTGAACGCCACGATCGAATCAGCGCGCGCCGGCGATGCCGGCCGCGGTTTTGCCGTTGTCGCCTCCGAGGTGAAAAACCTCGCCAGCCAGGCCAAGCAGGCGACTGACAAGATCGAGCAGGAGATCGGCAATCTCAACGGTATCTCGGGCGATGTCGTCGCGGCCCTCAACTCGATCAAGCAGGCGATCCAGAACGTCAGCGAATATGTGACGTCGACGGCCGCCGCCGTTCAGCAGCAGAGCGCGGTGACGAGCGAAATGTCCGAGGGCATGCAGCGCGCCGCGGCGGAGGCCGCCAGCATCGGAGAGGCGGCGTAGCTCAGGCCTTGTATGGTGGGCACGGCGCTTGCTCGCCTTTGCCCACCCTACGGCACTAACTTACATCGGCCGGACTTCGACCACGTCGGGCACGAAATGCTTCAACAGGTTCTGGATGCCGTGCTGCAACGTCGCCGTGGATGACGGGCAGCCGGAGCAGGCGCCCTTCATGTTGAGATAGACGACGCCGTCCTTGAAGCCGCGGAAGGTGATGTCGCCGCCGTCATTGGCGACCGCCGGCCGCACCCGCGTCTCGATCAGGTCCTTGATGGTGGCAACCGTGTCGGCATCTTGCTCGTTGAAGAACTCGCCTTCCTCGTCCGCCGCCTCGTCATTGCCAGCGGTTCCGTCCGCCAGCAGTGGCGCGCCGGACATATAGTGCTCCATGATGGCGCCGAGGATCGCGGGCTTGAGATGCTGCCAGTCGCCATCCGCCTTGGTCACCGTGACGAAATCGTAGCCGTAGAACACGCTTGCTACGCCTGATACGCCGAACAGCCGTTCGGCAAGCGGCGAGCGGGCGGCGGCTTCGCGGTTCGAAAATTCCATCGTGCCGCTATCGAGCACGGTGCGGCCCGGAATGAATTTCAGGGTGGCGGGATTGGGCGTGGCTTCAGTCTGAATGAACATGGTTTTTCTCCGGCGTCGCCGGTTCAAGGCCGGCGCGTGGGTTTCCCTTAGCAGATGGCGACCGCGGGCGCACGATCAAGGGGGAAATCAGTAATTCTGTAGGTATATCAGGCCCTAAGACAGCCCGTCGACCTCGGCGTCGGTGAGGTCGCCGGGCACGATGGTCACCGGAATCGGGAACGAGCCGGCGACCTGCGCCATCATGCTGATCAAGGGCCCCGGTCCCTCGGCGCCGGGATTGGCCGCCAGCACCAGCATCGAAATATCGACGTCCTGGTCGATCACGTCGAGGATCTGGGTGATCGGGTCGCCTTCGCGGATCACCCGTTCCGGCGTGATGGCCGCAATACCGTTGGCGCGGCCGGAGGCGCGGTCGAGCGCTTCATTGGCGGCGTCCTCGGCCTCGGCGCGCATCAGGTCGGCGACGCCGAGCCATTGCTGGTTCTGGTCCTCGATGGCGATGATGCGGAGCATCACCACCCCGCCGCCGACGCGCACCGCCCAGCGGCTGGCGTAATACACCGCGCGGTCCCATTCCGCGGTGTCGTCAACGATGACGAGGCATTTTGGCTTGTGACCCGTTTCGTAGCTTCGTCGCTGGGTGGTCATGCATGTCCCGGTGCTGCGCCAAACCGCCGCATGCTGCCACGGCGCAGCCGCTCTCGACAAGCGGCGTCGCTGTTGCAACGCAGCTAGCGCAACTAACTCTTTCGGATGAAACCGACGATGTCCCGGGCCGCCCGCATGGTTTCATCGGCAAGGACGCGCGCACGGTCGGCGCCGTCGATCAGGATGCTGTCGACATGGCCGGGATCGGCGACCAGTCGCTTCATCTCCGAGGCGATCGGCGCGAGTTTTGCGACGCAAAGTTCCACCAGCGCGTTCTTGAAGCTGGAAAACTGCCCGCCGCCGAAATCCCTGAGCACGTCGGCTTTGCTCTTGTCCGACAGTGCCGCATAGATGCCGACGAGGTTATCGGCCTCGGGCCGGTTCTCCAGCCCCTTTTCCTCCGAGGGCAACGGCTCCGGATCAGTCTTCGCCTTGCGGATCTTCTGCGCGATCAGCTCCGCGTCGTCGGTCAGGTTGATCCGCGAATTGTCCGAGGCGTCCGACTTCGACATCTTCTTGGTGCCGTCGCGCAAGCTCATCACCCGCGTCGCCGGACCGGTAATGAAGGGCTCCGGCAGCGGAAAGAACTGGCCGTCGTTAAAACCATGGCCACGAATCGAATCGCCGAAGTCGTTGTTGAATTTCTGCGCGATGTCGCGTGACAGCTCCAGATGCTGCTTCTGGTCCTCGCCGACGGGCACGTGGGTGGCGCGGTACAAGAGAATATCAGCCGCCATCAGCACCGGATAATCGTAGAGTCCGACGGAAGCGTTCTCGCGGTCCTTGCCGGCCTTCTCCTTGAACTGCGTCATGCGGCTGAGCCAGCCGACGCGTGCGACGCAGTTGAAGATCCAGGCCAGTTCGGCATGGCCGGCGACCTGACTCTGGTTGAACACGATGTGCTTCTTCGGGTCGATGCCGGCGGCGATGAAGGCCGCGGTGACCTCACGCGTGTTGCGGGCAAGCTCGGCCGGCCCGCCCCAGACGTCGACGCCTTGCGTGATCGCATGCATGTCGACGACGCAATAGATGCAGTTATGGGTTTCCTGCATCTTCACGAAATTGACGATCGCGCCGAGGTAATTGCCGAGATGCAGATTACCGGTCGGCTGGACGCCCGAAAAAACCCGTTCAACAAAAGCCATGGTCAGCTTCCCGAGACTGTCTGGTTGGCGCGTCGTTTGCCACGCAGGGGCTGCAAGCGCAAGCC
>NZ_LLYB01000127.1:23596-194539 GCF_001440475.1 Bradyrhizobium lablabi
AGCCGACGACACCGAAAAGCCTTAAGAACAGGCAGTAAGCCACGATTCCTGTCATGATCACGGCCAGCAGCAGGACGGCCTGCACGAGGTCGTGCGCGCCTGAGGCGAGGGCAGGCAGCGCGCGCGTCGCAAGCCACAGCAGCGCGCCCATGCCGAGCGCCGCCAGGGCGATGCGCGGCAGACGGCGGCGGGCGTCGGCATCGATCGAAAAGCCAAATGTCTCGGCGCCGCGACGGATCAGGCGGAATGCCATGCTCCACGCGCCGAGCGCAATCGCGGCCGCAATACCATCAGCGCCGTACCAATGGCCCAGCAGGTACGCGAGCGCGATCGAAAGCACCACGCCAAGCAGCGCGGCGATCAGCGGCGTCATCGTATCCTCGCGCGCGAAGAAGGCCGGCGACAGCGCCTTCACCAGCACATGGGCGGGCAGCGCCAGCGTCAACCACATCAGCGCGCGGGCGGTGGCCTTCGTGTCATCGGCGGTGAAGGCGCCGCGTTCGAACAAGAGCCGCACGATCGGTTCGCTCAGCACGATCAGGCCGAGCGTGGCCGGCAGCGCCAGCCCAACCGCGAGTTCGAGGCCGCGCGATTCCGCATGCGCCACGGCTGTGCGACCATCGCCGCGCACCGCGCGCGTCAGTTCCGGGATCAGCACCGTGCCCATGGCGACGCCGACAATGCCGAGCGGCAGCTCGACCAGACGGTTGGCGAAATAGAGCCACGATACCGCCGAGGGCGATGACGAGGCGATGATAGCGCCGGCCACCATGAGCAATTGCGGCGCGCTCGACGCCATCATGCCGGGGGCGGCCTTGGCCAGGAAGCCACGGATTTCGGTGTCGAAGGAAATCCGCAGGGGCGCTGCGATGTTCTCGCCACGGCGCAGCACCAGCACCGATAATTGCAACAGGCCGGCGATGCCGACGGTCGCGGCCACGATCTGCGCCGCCTGCACCGCATCCGGCCGCGCGACCAGCAGCACCGCCATCACTGCGATCAGCGCGATGTTGAACAACAGTGGCGAGAACGCCGTCAGTGCAAACCGTCCCTGCGCATTCAACAGCGCCATCATCACGGTCACCGGGCCGGCGAAGGCGAGGTAGGGCAGCATCAGGCGTGCGTTGTCGACAGCAAGCTGCAGCGTATCGCGCCCCGCAAATCCCGGCGCCAGCGCCGCGATCACCAGCGGCATGACCAGCGCGAGCAGTGCGGTGGCGATAATCAGAGCTGCCGTGACCGTTCCAAGCACGCGCCCCGCAAACGCTGCGGCTGCGGCCGCGCCGTCGGTTTCGCGCACCCGCAGCCAGGCCGGCACCAGCGCCGCGTTCAGCCCGCCCTCGGTGAGCAGCCGCCTGATCACATTGACCAGTTGAAACGCCGCCAGGAACGCATCCGCGACCGCGCCTGCGCCGAGCAGTGCCGCGAGCGTGGAATCACGCACGAATCCGAGCAGCCGCGAGGCCAGCGTTCCCGAGGATACCGTGAGAAAGGAGCGGATCATGGCGCTTCTATAGCAGCCGCTTCCCTTGCTGGCGCTACGCTGATCTGGTAGGCCGCAGCCTTTCGCGCAACGCCGTAAACAGGACGGGATCGATGGCTGACGCAAAATACGACGTTCTCGGGATCGGCAATGCGATTTTCGACGTGCTGGTGCAGACCGACGAGGGATTTCTCGCTCGCCACGGCATGACCAAGGGCGGCATGGCGCTGATCGACGAGGCCCGCGCCGCCGCCGTCTACAGGGATATGGGCCCGGCGACCGAAATGAGCGGCGGCTCCGGCGCCAACACCATCGTCGGCGTCGCCGGCTTCGGCGCCCGCGCGGCCTTCATCGGCAAGGTCAAGAACGACCAGATCGGCGGCCTCTACACCCACGACATCCGCGCCGCCGGCGTCGCGTACGAGACCAAGGCGGCCGATGCCGGCCCCGCCACCGGCTGTTCCTACATCCTGGTGACGCCTGACGGCGAGCGCACCATGAACACCTATCTCGGCGCGGCGCAGGACCTCAAGCCCGCTGATATCGACGAAGCCCAGATCGCGGCGTCACGCATCGTCTATCTCGAAGGCTATCTCTGGGATCCCCAGAGCGCCAAGGAAGCCTTCGTGAAAGCGGCAACCATCGCGCACGGTGCGGGCCGCCAGGTAGCGCTGACGCTGTCGGATTCCTTCTGCGTCGATCGCTACCGCGACGAGTTTCTCGACCTGATGCGCAAGGGCACGGTCGATCTCGTGTTCGCCAACGAGGCCGAATTGCACTCGCTGTACCAGACCTCGGATTTCGACACCGCATTGAAGCAGCTCCGCGCCGATACGAAACTCGGCGTCGTCACCCGCAGCGAAAAGGGCTGCGTGGTCGCTGCAAAGGACGGCGTCGTCGCGGTGCCGGCGCACCCCATCGAGAAGCTGGTCGATACCACAGGCGCCGGTGATCTCTTCGCCGCCGGTTTCCTGTTCGGCCTCGTGCGCGATGCGGGTTACGAAAACGCCGGCCGTCTCGGCGCGCTCGCCGCCGCCGAAGTGATCCAGCACATCGGCGCGCGGCCGCAGGTGTCGCTGAAGGAGCTGGCGCAGCAGAAGGGGCTGCCGGTTTAGGACGAAGGTTTCTCGTCATGGCCGGGCTTTTCTCGGCCATCCACGCCTTCATTGCGGATAGCCAGTCAAGACGTGGACGCCCGGAACATCTAGCGCGAAGACGCGCTTCGGGCTTTTGCCCGGGCATGACGGCGAATAGATTCGCAAGTCTGCACCTCACGCCGTCTTCGCCGCCTTCAACCCCAGCTTCGCTTCCACCGCTTCCCGCATCAGAAACTTCTGGATCTTGCCCGTCACCGTCATCGGGAATTCGTCGACGAATTCGACATAGCGCGGGATCTTGTTGTGGGCGATCTGGCCTTGGCAGAAGGCGCGCACGTCCTCGGCGGTGAGCGTTTCGCCGGGGCGAGTGCGGATCCAGGCGCAGAGCTCTTCGCCGTAGCGATCATCCGCCACGCCAAAAATCTGCACGTCCTGGATCTTGGAGTGGCGATAGAGAAATTCCTCGATCTCACGTGGATAAAGGTTCTCGCCGCCGCGGATCACCATGTCCTTGATGCGACCGACGATGTTGCAATAGCCCTCCGCGTCGATGATCGCGATATCGCCGGTATGCATCCAGCCATTGGCGTCAAGCACGTCGGCGGTCTTTTCGGCCTCGTCCCAATAGCCCAGCATGACGCTATAGCCGCGGGTGCAGAGCTCGCCGCGTTCGCCGCGCGGTACCACGCGCCCTTCGAGATCGACGACCTTGACCTCGACATGCGGATGGATGCGGCCGACGGTGGAGACGCGCCGCTCCAGCGGATCGTCGGTCGAGCTCTGGAAACTGACCGGCGACGTCTCGGTCATGCCATAGGCGATGGTCACCTCGCCCATGTTCATCTCGTTGTTGACGCGCTTCATCACCTCGATCGGGCAGGGCGCGCCGGCCATGATGCCGGTGCGCAGCGACTTCAAATTGAAGCGCGAGAATTCGGGATGATCGAGTTCGGCGATGAACATGGTCGGCACGCCGTAGAGCGCGGTGCATTTTTCCTGTTCGATCGTCTGCAGCGTCGCCAGTGGGTCAAAACCCTCGCCGGGGTAGACCATGGTCGCGCCAAGCGTGACGGAAGCAAGATTGCCCATCACCATGCCAAAACAGTGATAGAGCGGCACCGGAATGCAGATGCGGTCCTTTTCCGTCAGCCGCATCGCGCGGCCAACGAAATAGCCGTTGTTGAGGATGTTGTGATGGGTCAGCGTCACGCCCTTGGGCGATCCGGTGGTGCCGCTGGTGAACTGGATGTTGACGGCGTCATCGAACTGCAGCGTCCGCGAAAGCTCGGCAAGTTGCTCGCGGTGCCGCGCGCCGCCCTTCTTGCTCACGCCCTCGAACGCGATGGTGCCCGGGGATTTCGGCCCGCCGATCTGGATCACGGCGCGCAGTTGCGGCAGCCGCTGCGCCTGCAATTCGCCCGGCCGCGATGCCGCAAGCTCGGGCAGCAACGTGTTCAGCATCTCCATGTAATTGGAGGTCTTGAACGCGGTGGCGGTAACGATCGCCGCGCAGCCCACTTTGGCCAGCGCGAATTCAAGTTCGCTCAGACGGTAGGCGGGATTGATGGTGACGAGAATCAGTCCTGCCTTGGCGGCGGCGAATTGCGTCAGCGTCCATTCCGGCCGGTTCAGCGACCACACCCCGATCCGCGCGCCGCGTTCGAGGCCGAGCGCGAGAAAACCCGCCGCCAGCGCCTCGACGTGACCGGCAAATTCCTTCCATGTCCAGCGCACGCCATGGCTTGGCGAAACCAGCGCCTCGCGATCGGCCCAGCGCTGAGCGGCCTGATCGAGGCAGCGGCCGATGGTGTCGCCGAGTAGCGGCGCGTTGGCGGTGCCGCAGACGTAGGAGTCGGTGGTGTGGGTCAATGTGAGGTCTCCGAGTATGAGGTCTGCAAGTATGAGTTTGCGAATAATGAGAGAAGGAGTTCATCGCGATTCATGCTGCGCCCTCTCCCCCCTTGCGGGGGAGAGTTGGAGAGAGGGGTAGGCCACAAACGCCGTCGCCCGTGGCTTACCCCTCTCCCTGACCCTCCCCCGCAAGGGGGGAGGGAACGGAGAGAGTGTGCCGCGCCGCACGAAGAGGCGCGGCAATCACGACGTCTCCTTGCAATCACGCCGCCCGCTGCCCGCTGCCGGCATCGAGGTCGGCATAAACCCCGCGTTCGAAGCCCGCAAGAGCCTCGAGCGCCGTGGCGTCGGCGAACGGCAACAACTGCATCAGGATCACGCCGGCGACGTTGCGCGCGGGGTCGATCCAGAAATAGCTGTTGGCAAGGCCCGCCCAGGCGAGGCTGCCGGCGCTGCGGCCTTCCGGCGTCTTGGCGGTATTGATGAGGAAGCTAAGTCCCCACTTCTTCACGATATCAGGATAGAGATCGACATCGTTGGTGTACATCGGCAGAACCGTCGTCAACTTGCCGATGGTGAGATCGCCAATGTGGTTCTGGCTCATCAGCGCGACGGTCTCGGGCTTGAGCAACTGGTTGCCGTTACCGCGGCCCTTGTTGAGGATCATCTGGGTGAACTTGATGTAGTCGGCCGCCGTGCTGTAGAGGCCGCCACCGCCCATGTGGAATTCCGGCTCCTGCTCGATCTCGAACGGGATCGGCGCCAGCGATCCATCGTCGCCGCGCGCATGCATGCCGACCAGGCGCTTGCGCATGGAATCGGTGATCTTGAAGGCGGTGTCGTTCATGCCGAGCGGTGTGAAAATGTTATCGCGCAGATAGGCGTCGAGCCGTTTGCCGCTCACGGCTTCCACCGCCTTGCCGACGAAGTCGATGTTGGTGCCGTATTCCCAGCGCGTGCCGGGTTCGGCTATGAGCGGGGTCTTCAGCGCGGCGTTCTGGCAAGTGGTGATCGGCGGAACAGCCGCCTTCTCCAGATACGCCGCCATGTCGCCGTTCCAGAAGCCGTAGGCAAGGCCCGCGGTGTGGGTCATGAGCTGGCGCAGCGTGATCGGAATCTTCGCCGGGCGCAGCTTTGGCTCGCCCTTCGCGTCAAAACCTTCCAGCACTTGCGGGTTGGCGAGATCGGGCAAAATCTTGCCGATCGGCTCGTCCAACGAGAGCTTGCCTTGTTCGACCAGCTGCATGCCGGCGGCGCACGTGATCGCCTTGGTCATGGAGGCGATCCAGAACACGCTGTCCGCGGTCATGTCCTCGTTCTTGCCGAGGTCGCGCTTGCCGAACGCGCCCTGGTAGATCACGTCGCTTCCGGTAGCGGCCATCGCGACCACGCCGGGAATTTCCTTTGCCTCGCACTTCTGACGCAGAACCTGATCGATCGCGGCTTTGCTTTGCATTGGTCACCTCCCGAATGTTTTTTTGAAGTGGAACGATCTTCCTCCCGGCTGCTTGATCCCGCAAGCGGGAGCGGACGCTCGCAGGCGATGTCGCGGTCTCGTGATGGGCGATGGAAGCTAAAGTACGTTTGGGCAGGTCTCGCGGGCCATCCGGCACAAAACTGCAACACCCCGCCGCATTCTGCGGTGGGAGATGGGCAATGGCGGTGACCGGATTCACCATCCACGATATCGTGATTTCGCCACGATTCCCGCCGCCGATTTTTTGCAGTAAAGCGTTCAAATTCCAGCACAAACGTTGCGCGTTGGCTGGACCAAATTAACCAAAATTGTCTCATTTCTGCCTGTCGCAAAGGTGCGCAATGATTTCGACTTGGAGTGAATGGAAGCGGTATCCCCGTCCCGGACGGGGCGAGAACATCGAGGCGCCGATTACCCCCGGGCTTTATGAAGTCCGCTATGCCGCCACCGGCGCACTGCACTCGTTCGAGGCGGTCGACAACGTCGCCCAGGCGCTGGCGCAACTTGCGGTCGGCGCCAAATCCTGGTTCGGCCGCCGCGACACCGCCAAGCTGCCCGACCTCGAATACCGGACCTGCGCGACCTCCTCGAAAGCCGACGCGAAAGCGGCAGCGCAACGCATGATCGGCCGCCGCGAGACGTATATGAGCGGCGCGGCCTGAGTTGATGTCGTCATTCCGGGTTCGCATCGCGCCCCGGAACGACGAACCAATCGGTCTCAAAATAGCTTGAAGCAGATCTGCATCTGCGGCCGGTGCACCGCCGCCGATATCGGCCTATACTCGGATCAATCCTGCAAGAAAATCCGAGGAGTACGCCATGAATCCACCCGTTGCCGCACGCGCTTCAGCTTCCGCCCCCTCGCTGCATGACCGCCTGAAAGATCCCTCGCTGCTGCGCGACCGCTGTTACATCGACGGCGTCTGGGTCGGCACGCCGTCACGCCCCGTCACCAATCCCGTTAATGGCGTCGAACTGGCAAAGGTACCCGCCTTCAGCACGGCGGAAGCCACGCAAGCCGTCGAAGCCGCCGAGCGCGCGTTCCCGGCCTGGGCCAAGCACACGGCAAAACAGCGTTCCAACATCCTGCGAAAATGGTTCGAGCTGATCGCGGCGAACCGCGAGGATCTCGCGCTGATCCTCACCTCCGAGCAGGGCAAGCCGCTCGCGGAAGCGCTCGGCGAGGTCGATATCGGCGGCGCCTATGTCGAATTCTTTGCCGAGGAAGCGCGCCGCGTCTATGGCGAAACCATTCCGACGCAGCGGCCGGACGCACGCCTGCTTGCGATCAAGCAGCCGATCGGCGTCTGCGGCGCGATCACGCCGTGGAATTTCCCGTGTTCGATGATCACGCGAAAAGTGTCGCCGGCATTGGCTGCCGGTTGCACCGTCGTGCTCAAGCCGGCCAATGAAACGCCGCTGACTGCGCTGGCGCTGGTTGCGCTCGCCGAGAAGGCCGGCGTGCCCAAGGGTGTGTTCAACATCCTCACCGGCAATTCGTCCGCGATCGGCAAGGTGTTGTGCGAGCATCCCGCGGTGCGCTTCGTCGGCTTCACCGGCTCGACCGAAGTCGGGAAGATCCTCTATCAGCAGGCTTCAGTGGGCGTGAAGAAGCTCGGCCTCGAGCTCGGCGGCAACGCGCCATTCGTGGTGTTCGACGATGCCGATATCGACGCCGCGGTCGAGGGTGCCATTGTCTCGAAATACCGCAACATGGGCCAGACCTGCGTCTGCGCCAACCGCATCTATGCCCAGGACAAGATCTACGACCAATTCGTCGAGAAACTGTCGAAGAAGGTCGCGGCGATGAAGATCGGCGACGGCACGGAGCAGGGCGTGGTGCAGGGGCCGCTGATCAACATGGAAGCGGTCGACAAGGTCGAGAAGCACATTGCCGACGCCGTCAAGGGTGGTGCGAAAATCGTCACGGGCGGCAAGCGCCATGCGCTCGGCGGCAGCTTCTTCGAGCCGACGGTGCTTTCGAATGTGAAGCCGGACGCGCTGGTGGCGCATGAGGAAACCTTCGGCCCGCTGGCGCCCGTGTTCCGCTTCAAGGACGAGGCCGACGTCATCGCGATGTGCAACAACTCGCCGTTCGGGCTGGCGTCGTATTTCTATTCCCGCGATCTCGGAAGAGTCTGGCGTGTCGCGGAAGCGCTGGAGTCGGGCATGGTCGGCGTCAACACCGGGCTGATCACCACCGAAGTCGCGCCCTTCGGCGGCGTGAAGGAAAGTGGCCTCGGCCGCGAAGGCTCGCATCACGGCATGGAAGAATATGTCGAGATCAAATACGTGATGATGGCCGGGGTGTAGCATCCATCCATTGTCGTCCCTGCTTTCGCAGGGACGACAGCTCATCTCAATCGCTGGCATCGCTCGCGAACGCGCCATGTCGCCCCACGCCGGAGGCGAACCGCGTCGCACCCGACAGCGTTTCGCCCGAGGCGATCACTTTCAGCCCGCCGCGCATTTCGTTGGCGATGGCGTCTTCCTCCGCAAGGTCCCATTGCTGCAGCGCCGACAGGCGGTCGGCGCGCAGGCAGGTCTGCGGGAAGCGCGCGATCTCTCGTGCCAGCGTGATCGCGTGCGCGACGGCCTCACCCCTGCCGACGACGCGATTGGCCAGGCCCATCCGCAGCGCCTCCTGCGCGCTGACCGGGCGGCCGGTGAGAATGAGGTCGATCGCCTGCGAATGGCCGATCAGCCGCGGCAGGCGGACAGTGCCGAGATCGATCAGCGGCACGCCGAAGCGGCGGCAGAATATGCCGAAGGTGGCGTCTTCGGCGACCACGCGCATGTCGGCCCATAGTGCGAGCTCCATGCCGCCGGCGACCGCAAAACCTTCGACCGCGGCGATCACCGGTTTCGACAGCCGCAGCCGGCTCGGCCCCATCGGCGCGACCGAGTCGTGGCCGCCGAGTTCGCGTTTCTTGTTCGGATCGCCCGCCGCCACCGCCTTGAGGTCGGCGCCCGCACAGAAATAGCCGCCGGTGCCGGTGAACACGGCGACCGACGCCGCCTCATCGGCATCGAAGGCAAGGAACGCCTCGTAAAGTTTCCGCGCGGTTGCGCCGTCGACGGCGTTGCGGCAATGCGGGCGGTTGATGGAAACGATGGTGACGGGGCCATCGCGTTCGACGAGCACGGAATCGGCTTCGGTCATCTTTGGCGTCCTCCATTTTTGTTCTGACCGGCAGCCTAGCGTCACACGCTAGTCGATGCCATCGCGAACAAAGGCGACGCGGATGGTGGGATCTCCGATCGCCTCGTGGGCATCCTCGAAGCGGACCTTTCGCGTGATGACGTGCTCGGGGTGGAAATGGCCGGCTTCGACATGGGCGAGGCAGCCGGGCATCTCGGCCCGCACATTCACACGCCCGATCCGCAGGGTAATGCCGACACCGTACATGTGCCGCAGTGGCACCGACGTCGTCTCCTTGAAGTCGCCGTACATGCGCTGGCAGATGCCGTTGGGCTCGGCCGAGCGAAACGCCAGTAAAATGCTGGCGTCGGTTGCCGCCGCATCGACCACGATCGGGAACAGGCCGACCGGCTCCATCGCAAGTCCCTTCGGCGCTTCATGCACATCGGCGCCCAGCGATTTCGCTTTCGCAAGCCGCCTGGCATCGTCATCGACATAGACCACACGGGCCGCGCCGCGGCTCAGCGCCGCCTGGATCGCGAACATGCCGATCGACTGGCCGGCCCCGCCGATCACCAGCACCTCCGCGCCCGGCCAGTGCCGCAGCCAGTAGGCGACCGCGCTGAACGCATCCGTCGCGCCATCGGCAAGGGCTGCGGTTTGCGACAATGCGTGCCCCGCGGGCTGCCGCACCAGCATGTGGTCGGCGAACGGCACCCGGATGAGATCCGACAGCGAGCCGCCATACTCGACGCCGCATACCGGCTTGAGGCCATATGACGAGCGGAAGGGGACGGACGTGCAGGCGTTGGTGTGTCCGCGCAGGCAACGCGCGCACTCGCCGCAGCTGATCTGGAACGGCACGATGACGAGATCGCCGGGCGCGAAATTCTTCACGGCACTCCCGACGTCGGTGACGCGGCCGGCGGTCTCATGGCCCAGCGCGAACGGGCCAGGCAGGCCGGATTTGCCGCAGACGATGGTGAGGTCGAGATCGCAGCGTGTCACCGCCAGGGGCTGCACCAGCGCGTCGCGGTCATCCTGCAACATCGGAGCCGGCACGTCCCACCACTCGATGGTATTGCCGCCGACATAGGTGAGTTGGCGCATCCTGCTTTTCTCCGTTTGACCGGAGACTGCAGAAGCCCGCGTGCGCGGACAAAAGGTTTGTCCTCATCCGGGGTGAATCGGGTTCACCACTCTTGCAACCAATCCGCCGGACGGCGTGCTGATTTGCCTTCAGCGCAAGCACAATCTCGCGGCGAGAGCTGCGCTCACATTTAGTTGTCGTCCCCCGCGAATGCGGGGGATCCAGTATTCCAGAGACGCGAGTGATTGAACCGATAGGCTGCGGCGTACTGGATCCCCGCCTACGCGGGGATGACGTTCGAGGCTTACGTCGCTATCTCTGCGTCATTGCCTGCGACAAACGCGAAGCGCTTGTGCAAGGGAGCGAAGCGACGAAGCAATCCATGTTTCCGGTATGCCGCGAGATGGATTGCTTCGCTGCGCTCGCAATGACGTAGCTAGATCGCGAGCTCGTCCCCCGTCACCCGGCGATACGCTTCGAGGTAGCGCTTGCTGGTCGCGTCCACCACGCTGTCGGGCAGCGGCGGGGGCGGGGCGTCGCCGTTCCAGCGGCCGGCACGGCGCTCGGCGTCGAGGTAGTCGCGCAGCGGCTGCTTGTCGAAGGAGGGCTGCGGCCGGCCGGGCTTGTAGACGTCGGCAGCCCAGAACCGTGACGAGTCCGGCGTCATCACCTCGTCGATCAGGATGATGCGGCCATCGGCCGCGCGGCCGAATTCGAACTTGGTATCGGCGATAATGATGCCCCGGTGACGGGCGATCCGCTCGCCGAAATTATAGACCGTGCGCGCCATGCTCTCGAGTTTTTCGGCGACATCATTGCCCAGAATCTCGCGCACCCGCGCCACCGTGATGTTCTCGTCATGGCCAGTCTCGGCCTTGGTCGCCGGGCTGAAGATCGGCGCGCCCAGCTTCTCGCTCTCGACCAGGCCGGGTTCGAGCTGTTCGCCGGCAAGCGTGCCGGACGCCGCATATTCCTTCCAGGCCGAGCCCGAGATATAGCCGCGGATCACGCATTCGACCGGAAACACGGTGGTGCGCTGGCACAGCATCGCACGCCCGAGGATGTCGGCGCGGTGGTCCTTCAGCGCAGGCACCTTGCGGATGATCTCATCGGCGTCGGCGCTGATCATGTGATGCGGCACCACGCCTTCGAGCTGGCGGAACCACCATGCGCTGATCTGCGTCAGCACCGCGCCCTTCGTCGGAATGGTTTCCGCCATTACCACGTCGAACGCGCTGATGCGGTCGGTAGTGAGCAGCAGCACGCAGTCGCTGCCGACGGCATAGATATCGCGCACCTTGCCGCTGCCGATCCGGGGCAGGGGCAAATCGCTGGCGAGCATCGCGTTCATCAGGTCAGGCTTTCGAACAGGCACGCGCGCCAGGGTGCGCGTGCGGAAACAGGTAGGCGGAGCAATAGCTCACTCCGGCAGCGGAATGAACTCATGTTCTTGCGGAACGGCGGCAAACCGGCCGGTTTTCCAGTCCTGTTTGGCCTGCTCGATCCGCTCCTTGCTGGAGGAGACGAAATTCCACCAGATATGCCGCGGGCCTTCCAGCGCGTCGCCGCCCAGAAACATCATCCGCGTCGGCCGCACGGCCTTCACGGTGATGCGGTCGCCGGGCCGGAAGATCAGCAGCCGCGGGCCCTCGTAGCGCTCGTTCGCGATCTCGACCTCGCCGTCGACGAGATAGATCGCGCGCTCCTCATGGTCAGGGTCGAGCGGCACGCTGGTTCCGGCCTGCGCCGTCACCTCGGTATAGAACCATGGCGATACCATGCTCACAGGCGATTTCACGCCGAAGCCGCTTCCTGCGATGATGCGCGCGGTGAATCCGTTCTCTTTCACGGTCGGCAGCGCTTCCGCCGCATAGTGCTGGAAGGACGGCGCGATTTCCTCCGATCCGGCCGGCAGGGCGATCCAGCTCTGCAGGCCCAGCATCTTCTGGCCGTCGCGGCGCTGCACGTCGGGCGTGCGCTCGGAATGCGCGATTCCGCGCCCCGCCGTCATCAGGTTCATCGCGCCGGGCTGGATCTCCTGGATATTGCCCTCGCTGTCGCGATGCATGATCGAGCCGTCGAACAGGTAGGTAACGGTAGCAAGCCCGATATGCGGATGCGGCCGGACGTCCATGCCCTTGCCGGCCATGAACTGCACCGGGCCGAAATGATCGAAGAAGATGAAAGGTCCGACCATCTGCCGCTTGCCATGCGGCAGCGCGCGCCGCACCGCAAATCCATCGCCGAGATCGCGGGTGCGCGGCACGATGATGAGGTCGAGGGCGTCGCAGGTCCTGGGATCGCCGAGCACGGGATCGTTGGAGGGTTGCCAGCTCATGTGGGGGCTCCTTGACGTTTTGTGCGATTATAGCAGCAATTGCGGGGCCGACCACGGGTGATGGCCTTTCCGCGTCTTTGCGAGCGAAGCAATCCATACCTCAACACGGGGAGAGATGGATTGCTTCGTCGCTTGCGCTCCTCGCAATGACGGCGGTAGGCAAAGATGCAGACAAAATTACGGAAGGAAACCGAATGATCCCTCCGCTCAAGCCCGGCGCGAAACTCCTGAAAGTCGATGGCCCCGTCATCGAGACCGCGCGCCTGATCCTGCGGCCGTGGCGCAGCGACGACATTGCCGCAAATACGGCGATGCTGTCCGATCCCGATACCGCGCGCTACATCACGCCCGACGGCAAGGCGATCACCACCGAGATCGGCGGATGGCGCAACGCCGCCGTGATATCGGGGCATTGGGCGCTGCATGGCTTCGGCATGTTCGCCGTCGAGGAGAAGTCGAACCGCCACTATATCGGCCGTGTCGGGCCGTGGTGCCCGCCGGGCTGGCCGGGGTTTGAGGTCGGCTGGGGCATCGACCGGGAATACCGCGGCAAGGGTTACGCGGTAGAGGCGGCGCGGGCGTCTATCGACTGGGTGTTTTCGACCTTCGAGATCGACGAAATCATCCATTGTATCGAATCCTCCAACGCGCCATCGCAAGCCGTCGCGCGGCGGCTGGGAGCGAGGCGGGATGGTGAAGTTGATCTATCCGGCAAGATCAATGAGCGCTGGGCGACGTCGCGGAGTAGCTGGAAGGGTTGACCGGCACAAATTGAACCACGGAACGATTCTCACTAGATTGACAGCGCGGAAACGACCTGCGCGAACGGACCGTCCGAATGCTGCTTTCCACCATCGACATCGCCTTGCGCGGCGCCACCGTGGCGCTGCTGCTGGTGCTGGCGGTGTCGCTGTTTCGCGGTTTTGGAACGGTGCTGGCCGGGCGGCTGGCGGCGGCCTTTGCACTGGGATCGGCGGCGCATGCCGTGACCTCGTCGATCGGCGTGACGTCGCCGGTGTCGCCGGCGCATGCGCTTGTGATCGCACTCTCGACCGGCAATGTCGTGGTTTTCTGGCTATTCGCCCGCGCCCTGTTTGACGACGGGTTCAGGCTGCGCTGGTGGCATGGCCTGATCTGGATCGCGGTTGTTGTCCTAAGCTTGACGAATTGCCTGTTCATCGCGCCGGCCGCGATGATGGGGACCAAGGGAACCACCTTCGCGGGCGAAGAGGTGATGGCCCTCATCTCCGCGATGCGGATCTTGTTCGTGGCGATCAATTTGCTTGTGCTCGGCTTCATTGCCCTGGCTGTTGCTCAAACCATCGCGTCATGGTCATCGGACCTTGTCGAGGGCCGCCGCCGCGTCCGCGTTTTCATCGTCAGCGCCGCAGCGCTCTATGGTGGGCTCAATGCGGTGCTGCAGATATCGCTGTCCGGTAGCGGCGGCGCCGAACTCGCCAACACGCTGAATTCGGCGATGCTGGCCGCCGTCGTCGCGGCGATATCGATTGCCATGATGCGGGTCGATGGCGCTGATTTGTTTCCGGCTGCGCCCGAGATTCAGAGCAGTGGTAGCGAAGCGGCCGTGGTCGAATCCAGCGCCGATCAAAAGCTGGTCGATGCGCTGATGCGGCTGATGGCCGACGAGCGCATCTATCGCCACGACAACGTCACCATCGGCACGCTGGCGACCAAACTCGGCATTCCCGAATACCGGCTGCGGCGGCTGATCAACCAGCGGCTCGGCTACCGCAATTTCAATGTATTCCTTAACGAGCACCGGATCGCCGAGGCCAAGGCGGCGCTCGCCGATCCGAGCCAGGCCGAAGTCCCCGTGATTACCATTGCGATGGACGCCGGCTTCCAGTCGCTTGGGCCCTTCAACCGCGCCTTCAAGGCGATTACCGGCGTTACGCCGACTGAATATCGCCGGCTCAAGGCGAACGCAGTCTAAGCTTCATCGTACTGTAATTTCTATCGAATTTCGGAATCGGCGAGCCGCATTGAGCTTTCGGCCAGCGCGAATTCCAAATTCGGCGAGCGGCCAGTGACAGCCTCGCCATCATCCCCGGCACGCGCTGATGCGTCATGCCGGAGGCCCTCGTGACCAGACGAAATCTCATTCTCATCCTCGCTGCCTCAACCGCGCTGAGCGCGCTCGCGCTCTCGGCCGCCCGCGCCCGCGACGTCCCAAAAGTCGCGACCGGCTTCGTCGCCAACGTGCTCTGCACTGAGACCTTCGTCTCCGGCCTCGACCCTGCGCGCGTGTTCACTGAGACGACCTCGGCCATGCCCGGCGCCAGCCTGATCGCCTGGGCGCTCGACTATCGCGTCGACCGCGCGCGCAAGGATGTCACGGTCACGCTGTTCGGCCTGGGCCGGAGCCACGCGGTCTACCGCGGCGAAGGCGTCGGCTGCTATCTCGATCACGGTGGAGCGGTGGCCGATATTGCATTGCCGCCGGCGGAAGCCAGGCCGGCGCTGCTGCCCGAGATCGCAGGCCGCGCCGTTGTCGCGCCGCAGACGTCGCAACTCGCTGCGGCGCTCGATCGCGCCTTCGCCGAGCCTGATCGCTCGACGCCGCGCAACGCCCGAGCAATCGTGGTCCTGAAGGACGGGCGCGTTATTGCCGAGCGCTACGCCGACGGCATCGGCATCGATACGCCGCTGCTCGGATTCTCCGCCACCAAATCGGTCATCTCGGCATTGGCCGGTATCCTCGTGCGCAAGCGTGCGCTGAAACTGCACGAGCGCGTGCCGATTGCAGCGTGGCAAAAGCCTGACGATCCAAGGCGCGCCATCACGCTCGATCATCTGCTGCGCCATACCGCGGGGCTCAAGCTCGGCAGTTCGCTGCAGGCATCGCTGGCGTCGGCACTCGAGCCGGTCAACCGCATGAAATTCATGGAACCCGACATGGCCGCCTATGCCGCGAGCATGCCGCTGGAGTCAGCGCCGGGTGCGGCGTGGAACTACCACGATGGCAACACGGTCATCCTCGCGCATCTGATCCGCCAGGCTACCGGTGGCAGTGCGGCGAGCATGATGAGCTTCGCGCGGCAGGAATTGTTCGAGCCACTCGGCATGCGCAACGTAACCCTCGAATTCGACGCCTCCGGCAATGCGGAAGGATCGAGCCAGTTGCTGGCGAGCGCACGCGACTGGGCGCGTTTCGGCCAGCTTTATCTCAATGACGGCATGGCCGGGGGAAAACGCATTCTCCCCGAAGGCTGGGTAAAGTATTCGGCGACGCCGACGCCGAACGCCTGGGTCGGCCAGGGTGCGGGATTCTGGACCAATCTCGGCGACAGCTTTGGCGCGACCTACCGCACCGAGCGCGGCTGGCCGCGCGATGCGTTCTTCGCCAAGGGCACGATCGGGCAATACGTGATCATCGCGCCGTCGGAACGGCTGGTGATCGTCCGGCTCGGCCGTTCACCGAACTGGCCGCCGGAGGCCGATGGCGTGTTTCAGCTGGTGGCCGATGTGATCGCTGCGACGAACATCCACGCCAAACTTGCTGGAGGCAATTGAGCGCGTTTCGTCGCGACGTCACGACCTGTCGCGGTTCGACCGCGACAGGATCTCGCGGAGCGCCGCGACATTTGGCGAATCTGCGCCCTTGCGCCAGATCAGCACGATCTTGGAGCGGTTCTCGCCCGGGGGCAGGCGGTGGACAGCCAGCCGCTTGCTCTCCGGAAATGTCGTCAGCACGCTCCGCGGCAACAGCGCGATGCCCATGCCGGCAACGACACAGCCGAGCATGGCGTGATAGGAGCTGAGCTCGATTGTGCGCTCAGGCATTTCGCCGTGCTTGGCGTACCACTTTTCCAGCCGCGCGCGGTGCGGGCAACCATGTTCGAAGGCGATGATGGTCTTTGGAAACTTGCCCTTCTTTCCAACCGGTGGATGCCCTGCCGCCGACACGATCACCGGCTCTTCTTCGAAGGCAAACATTTTCTCGAACGGTGCATCGGCAATCGGCTCGGCCACCAGCGCTGCGTCGAGTTCGCCTGCCAGGATAGCGGTGGCAAGTACGCCCGGATTGCCGGTCCGCAACTCCAGCGTCACCTCGGGGTGCAGCCGGCTGTACTCATTGATCGTTCTCGGCAGGCGGACGGCCGCCGTGCTCTCCATGGCACCGATGCGAAACAGGCCGCGCGGCCGGGGATCCCGGATCGAGGCGCGTGCCTCGTCGGCAAGCGAAAGCAGGCGGTCGGCATAGCCGAGCAGTAGCTGGCCTGCGGGTGCGAGGTGAAGCCGTTTGCCCTCGCGCAGAAACAGCGGGACGTCAAGGTCCTCTTCCAGTTGCCGAATGCGCGTGGTGACGTTGGATTGCACGCGATTCAGTTTCTCCGCCGCGCGGGTGACGCCTCCCTCGCGCACGACAGCGGTGAATATGCGGAGGTCGGAAAGGTCCATCTGTATCACTCCCGGGATCATCCCGAATTGAGATAAAGAAAATCATTATTATTCATTTTATGTGATGAAATGGAAGCCGTAAACCTTTCCTATGGCAGGCCGTATGCCGGTCTGCCGGATGGAGGAGTTCGCCATGCCTTACGTCATCAGGCCTTCCGACTGGAAAGTGCTTACGCCTTCGCAAAAGGGTTCGCTGACGCATCAACTGGTCCGCCGCGCGCATGCGGCGCGGGCGCGAGCGATCGGCCATATGCTGCTGGGTTGGGCGCGCTATCTCAGCTTGCGGCGGCAACGCCACCAACTTATCGAACTCGCAGCAATGGACGACATGGCATTGCGAGACGTCGGCATCAACCGCTCCGAGATCGGCGCGGCGCTACGGTCGGGAACCAGCTTGGGCCGCACTAACCGCTGAGAAATTTCACGCATCGCAGGGAGCGTATGATGCCTAAAGCCTACTGGATTGTCCGCGTTTCGGTGCGCGATGCGCAGCGCTATCCCGACTATCTTGCCGCCGCGCGGCCGGCCTTCGAGAAATTTGGCGCCAATTTCATCGTGCGGGGCGGCGCGTACGAGGTCATGGAAGGTGAGGCACGCGACCGCAATGTCGTGGTCGAGTTTGCCGATCGCGCGACCGCAAGAGCCTGCTATGAGAGCCCCGAATACAGTGCGGCAAAGACCATCCGGCAGAAATATGCCGTTGCCGACTTCATCATCATTGAGGGCGCGGCGTGAGCTTACTGCCGGCCCAACTGCGTCGCCTTCTCGACGCGGTCAAACCGCTCCAGTGACAGAATCGCGTCGGCGAGCTGATCGGCGCGGCCGTTCAGCACCGGGCGGGCGAGCGTCAGGAATTTCTGCTGCATCGCCTGTGCGTCCGGGAACGTATCCGGCTCGCCGGAGGGATCGGCATAGAGCCGCTCATGCACGCCGTCGTCGGTGGTGATCGAGACGCGCGCGCCGAACGGATGAGTACGGCCGATCTCGAGGCGATCATCCTGCACCACGTCGAACTTGTCTGCGAGCGCATTCACCCCAGTATCGCCGAGCCGCCCGTAATCGTCCCAGCCGAAGCTGCCCTGGTCGAGCGCGAGCGCGCCGGTAAAGAACATCGAGAACTGCCCGCCGACGATCGAGGTCGGATGCCGCTTGGTGGCGGCGTCGCCGGTCAGCGTGATGCCGTTGCGATGCAGGCCGATCTCGACGCGCTTGATCTGGTCCGGCGTTAGATTGTGTTCCCGGCGCATCGCGATCAGCGCATCGAGCGCCGCATGGGTATAGCGGCAGCTCGGATACGGCTTCACGCCGATCTTCAACGTCTCATAGGTCTTGCCGAGGCCAGCGGTGGCCTTGTCCGGATGGGCATCGTCGCTGTAGCCGACGAGGAGGCCATGCTTGCCCTCGACTGATTCCGTCGAGCCGATAAAATTGTTGCGCGCGAGCGTGGCGGCGATCACGCCGTTCATCGCCGACGCGCCGACCTGATAGCGTTTGTTCCAGGCGCCGTTGACGAGGAATTGCAGCGAGCCCGCGGCCTGGCTGCCGGAAACGCCAAAGGCCGAAATGATCTGGTCCTTCGAAAGGCCGAACAGTTTTCCGGCGGCGGCCGCCGCGCCATAGGTTCCCGCCGTCGCGGTCGGATGGAAGCCGCGCGCATAATGCGAGGTGGGATCGAGCGCGTTGCCGAGGCGGCAGCACACTTCATAGCCGGCTACGATCGCGGTCAGCACGTCGCGTCCGGATGCCCCGACCATTTCGCCGACCGCAAACGCCGCCGGCACCACGGGCGCGCTCGGATGCAGCGAAGAGTCCGCATGCGTGTCGTCGAAATCGAGCGAATGGCCCAGCGCGCCGTTGAGCAGCGCCGCAACCGCCGGCGTCCAGGTTTTGCTGTCGCCGAACACGGTGGCTTCGCCCTTGCCGTCCAGCGCTAGCGCTTCCAGCATCCTCAAGAGCGAAGGAGTGGATTCCGCGTCACGCCGCGCCCGGATCGTGCTGCCGAGGAAGTCGAGCGTCAGCACCTTGGCGCGTTCCAGCACCTGCGGCGGGATATCTTCGAATTTGAGGCCGGCGACATAGGCTGCGAGCGTTGCGGTTTCGTGGGCCATCGTGTTTCCTCGTATTTGCCGGGCAGGGTAGGCGGGCCGACTTGACCTTTCAAGCCGCCTCCCTGTCGCGGGCATCAGCTATGCCTGAAGTCGTCTAGCACAGGCGTGGCGGGTAGATTCCGGGATGCAGCGCATGATGGCCTTCGCAAAACGCATGCTTGTCGCGATCGGAGCGCGGAAGACGCAACTGTCGCTGGCGGTCAGGCTCGCGGTTGCCGCGGTTGCGGCCTATGCGATCGCCAGGGCGTTGCACCTGATGCTGCCGCTATGGGCGGTGCTGACTTCGCTGATCGTCACCCAGATGAGCGTCGGCCGATCGCTGAAGGCAACGCGCGATTACATGCTCGGTACGATCGGCGGCGCGGCGTATGGCGGTGCCATTGCAATTCTGATCCCGCATTCCGGCGAGGGCGGATTGCTGGCGCTATTGGTGCTCACGGTCGCGCCGATGGCGTTCATCGGGGCCATCAATCCCAGCCTGAGCGCCGCGACGGTGACCGCCGTGATTGTGTTGCTGGTGCCGGCGATGAACCACGCCAATCCGCTGGATTCCACCATCGACCGGCTGTTCGAGGTCGCCGTCGGCGCGCTCACCGGGCTCGTGGTCTCATTCCTGGTGCTGCCGTCGCGAGCGATCAGCCAGATCCGTATCAATGCGGCGCAGCTTTTGGAACTGCTGGCTGCCGCATTCGCCGAACTGCTCGCGGGGCTGACACGCGGGCTCGATAACGACGCCCTGCACCGCATCCAGGACGGCATCGGCACCGCGATGGCCAGCCTCCATGCGATCGGACTGGAAGCCGAGCGCGAGCGCGGGGCGCATCTGTCGTCGGGACCGGACACCGGCCCCTTGCTGCGCACCATCCAGCGCCTGCGCCATGATGTCGTGATGATCGGCCGTGCCAGCGTGGTGCCGCTGCCGGCCAACGTGCAGGCAAGGCTGGCGCGACCGCTATCCGATGTCAGCAAGGCGATCGTCGACTATATGCGCGCCGCGGCTGCGTCCCTGCGGAGCGGCAGTGGTGCGGTGGACATCCAGCCCGTCGATGCGGCGCTGCAGGTCTATGCCGCCGAAGTCGCCGCCGTGCGAAGCGACGGCCTGACCCGCGGCGTGCCGGTCGACGTGGCGGAACGATTCTTCGCGCTGGGATTTTCGCTCGAGCAGATGCGGCAGAATCTCAACGACCTTGATCGCTGTCATGCCGAATGGTGCGAGACGATGTCCGGTGCAAAGGTCTAGTCGAGATAGATGCCGAGGAAGCCGAGGATCGCTGTATCGCGCCGCTCGATACCTGAGGTAAGCGCCTTCATGGCGATATCGAAGCTCGGTGTGGCCTGTTCCAGCTCCCACGGGCCGTCGTGGTCCCAATGGAAGCACCAGCCGTAGCGATCGCCCTGGCCCAGATTGATCACCACGCAGCGGCTCTGGTGCGCGGGCTCGGCCACCGGTACGAGGTCGCGCGCGGCGACGCCGTACTCCTCACGGAAATAGGCGTCGACCTTGTCCGGATCCTCCTCCGTCAACGAAATGAAGTTGAACACATTGTTGCGCTGGGTCGCGAGCTCCGACGGCCGGTAGAAGCACAATTCGCCGGAATGCTCCGGCAACCGGACCCATAATTCGCTCTCGCCGTAGGTCGCAAGGAATTGGCGGTAGTCCTGCGGCAACTTCGCGCCAAGCTCCGCTTCGGTACGGCCCAAATCATCCTCGCTGGCGGGCTTTTTCGCGCTCCAGCGCCAGCCCTTGTCGGATTTCGGCATGTTCCTGCGCCGCGCGGCATAGTCGGCATAGGCCGGCAGCGCGACGATCTCTTCGTAGCCGCCAAAGCGGGAGGCTTTATAGGCCGCGTCGAAGGCTTCCTCCTGCCGGTCCGGGAAATGATCGCGCAGGATCGTCGCGCGCTGCACGCCGCGGTCATGACTGGGCGCAACCTTGTACGCCTCCTCGACCACCTGCAACGCGCTTTGCGGATTGTCCGCGCGCAAATGCGCCCAGCTCAGCACCTCCAGCGTGCGGGCCTCCAGCTCGCTCTCTGCGATCGACCAGGCGTAGTGCGGCATCTTGGCGGCGCGGCGGGCCGCAATCGTGTCGCGCCCCTGTTCGGCAAGGCGAATCGTTCGGACGTTGTCTTCATCGGCGACATAGCTGTGATGTGCGGCGAGCCAGAGATAGAGCGGCTCGCGTTCGGCGGGCGTACCACGCAGTGCTGCGAGCTGGCGGGCCTGTTCCTCCAGCGGCGCGCTCAGCGAGGCCAGCATCAATTCGTCGAGGTCCTTCTGCCAGTCGGGCTTCGGCTGCGGGTTCGGCAGCAGGTTGCGCAGCGTATATCTGGTATGAGCCGTCTCCACGTAACCGGCAGCGGTGAGCTCGGCGGCGTGACGATGCAGTGCGTAAACGGCGATGACGATGTCCGAAAATTCCTCGTACAGGAAATTGTCGCGCTGCTGTTCGCGGCCCTCGTCCATGTAGATGCCGATCACGGTGTGATCGCCGCCGGGAATCAGAAGAAGTTCACGGTCATCGTCGCCGGGCGGACGATGAAAGAATTTTGCGAGATACATGGGGTCTCCGAACGAGGCGGGAGCCTGCGCGCGCCCGCGGGCGCGATTCAGGCCGTGGCAAGTTTCAGTCGCCGGGCCGGAGATTTCGGTTCATGCGCTATCGGCGCTTCAGAGGTCTAGTCAATGTAGATGCCAAGAAAGCCGAGGATCGTTGTATCGCGCCGCTCGATACCTGAGGTAAGCGTCTTTATGGCGGTATCGAAGTTCGGTGTGGCGTGGTCCAGCTCCCATGAACCGTCATGATCCCAGTGGAAGCACCAGCCGAAGCGCTCGCCCTTTCCGAGATGGATTGCCACGCAGCGGCTATACTGGACGGGCTCGGCAACAGGAACGAGATCGCGCACCGAGATGCCGTATTCGTTGCGGAAATAGGCTGCAACCGTTTCCGGATCTTTTTCGATGCGTGTGATGTATCTGAACAAATTGTCGCGGTGCTCGATCAGCTTGGACGGTGCAAGGAAGCGGAGTTCATTGGAATGCTCCGGCATCCTCACCTGCAAGTCGCAGGCGCCGAACTTGCCGAGGAATTTGCGGTAATCGGCGGGAAGTTCCGCCCCGAGCGCGGATTCAGCGTCGACCAGCTCGGCCGCTGTCGCGGGCTTCTTGGTGCCCCAGCGCCAGCCCTTTCCGGATTTCGATTTACGTTTGCGCCGCGCCAGATATTCGGCATAGGCCGGCCGCCTGGTGACGTCCTCATAGCCGCCGAACTCGGCGTATTTGAAAGCGTCGTCGAACGCTTCCTCCTGACGTTCCGGGAAGTGATCGCAGATGATGGTGGCGCGCTGGGCGCCCCGGTCCTGGCTGGGCGCGATCTCCCCGGCCTGCTCGATCGCGGCCAGCGCCTGGGCCGGGTCGCCGGCTTGAAGATGCGCCACACTCAGCACCTCAAAAATCCTGGCTTCGAGGTCGTGCTCGTCGATCGACCAGGCATAATGCGGCGCCTTGTCGGCCCGGCGCGAGGCGAGCGTGTCGCGGGCCCGTTCGGCCAGCCGGAGGGTCGTTGTGCTATCTTCGTCGGCGGCGTAAGCGCGATGTGCCGCGAGCCAGAGATAGAGTGGCTCGTGCGCCGCCGGGGTACTTTCGAGCGCGGTAAGGCGCTTGTGCTGCTCCTTGAGCGGCGCGCCCAGCGCCGCGATCATCAGATCGTCGAGCCCCTTCTGCCATTCGGGCTTGGGCTGCGGATCGGGCAGCAGGCTACGTAACGTATCATTCGTGTGCGTGGTTTCGACATAGCCGGCCGCGACGAGTTCGGCGATGTGCCGGCGATAGGCGGTAGCCGCCGCTTTCATGCTGGAAAATTGCTCGTAGAGGAAATCGTCGCGTTCGATCTGCCGTCGCTCGTCCACGTATTTGCCCCTAATCACCGGATCGCCGCCCGGCATCAAAAGCAGTTGACGGTCATCGTCGCCGGGCGAGCGGTGAAAGAACTTGGCAAGATACATGGAGGTCTCCGAGGGCAGCAGGAGCCGTCGCGCGCCCGCGGGCGCGGTTCAGGCCGCAAGCTTCAGTCGGCGGCCCGGCGATTTCGGTTCATGCACTATCGGCGCTTCAGGCCCTTGCTTTCCATGCGCCAGATCAGGAGGTCGATGCGGTCCTGGCCGAAGAACGGCTCGTTCTCGAACACGAAGGTCGGCACGCCCCAGTGGCCCGATGCGGCATGGGCCTGCTCGTTGCCGGCGATGATCTGTTCGTAACGGTCGGGATCGGCTGCGATCGCCGCATCCATCGCGGCGAGATCGAAGCCGGCTTCGGCCGCAGCCTTGGCCAGATGATCGCCCTCGTTCCAGCCGGCGACACTGCCGTCCCACAGCACCCGGCTAATCGCGCGCGTGAACGGTAGCGAGCGGCCCTCGGCTTGCGCGGCAGCCCCGAGCCGGGTCAGGCGATGGATGTAGGGCTGGTGCTCGGCGACATCGAGCGTCGTCATGTCCTGCACGATCGGGTCCGGCCGCGGAAAGCGGAACGGGATGTTCTCGCGCTGGGCGACGCGGCTGCTGTCGAGCACCACGTAACGCGCAAACTGCGGATTGGCGCGCTTGAAGAAGCCGGGTATCCGCACCGCGATCGGATAGACCGGGCGGAGGTTGACCGTCACGTCGTAGTCGCCGGTCATCTGTGTGGTTTTTGGCAGCGCGAGATAGCTGTAGGGACTACGAAAGGAAAAGAAGAGGTCGACTGACAATGTCATTTGAATGTACCGCGGCCAGGATGAATTACCCGAGCAAATCACGGTCCCCGCGGCGCGTCTATCGGATCGGGAAGGGATATGCCGGCCTCTAGGCCACAACCTGCCGCAGCAGGGCGGGCACGATCAGCCGGTGAAACGGCATGATGATCGCGAGATAAGTCCGGCCGAGCCAGTTGTGCGTCTTGACCAGCGTCGTGGCGGTGACCTGCCTCGCGCCGCCGGGCGCCGTCACATCCACCACGACGCGGAAGTCGAGATGGCGATCGTTGAAGCCGGCAATCAGACGGTCGGGCGTTTCGCTCACGACCGGAAAGATCCCGATCATGTCCCGCGGCGCGTTTGGAGTGGCGCCCGATGTTTTCAGCCCCAGCGGCGCCACCAGGAAATTGCGCAGTGCCAGCAGCGTCTCGGCCCATCGCGGCTGTCGCGCCATCATCCGTTCGGCCGCGCGGCGGGCATCGAGATTGCGATCGTCGACTTCGATGCAAAAAGCGTCGGCGAATTGTGCGCCGGCCAGCAGCGCATCGGCATCGACGGCAGGGGTGACTTCGCGGACGGTCATGGTGACGACAGTTTGCTCGCCAGTAGCCGGAATCGCAAGACCAGCAGAGTGGCGAAGACGAAGGTACCGATCGACAATCCGACCCAGACGCCGCTGGCGCCAAGCGATGTCCAGAAGGCGAGTGCGCAGGCAGAAGTAAAGCCGATCAGCCAGTAGCTGAAGATGGCGAACAGGAGTGGCAGGCGCGTGTCATTCATTCCGCGCAGCGCTCCGGCGGCGATGGTCTGGATACCGTCAGCGACAAAGAAGGTGGAGCCGATCAATAGCAGGGTTGCCGTCAGCGTCGCGGTGGCGTCGACGGCTTCGCCGAGGAATAGCGCGGCAATCTGAAACCGTCCAAGGATCACGGCGAGGGTCATCGTCGCCATGAACGCAGCGCCGAGAAGTATCGCCACATAACCGGCGCGCCTGACTGCGTCGCTGTCGCGGCGCCCGACCGCATGGCCGACCCGAACGGTTGCTGCCATGCTGATTCCGAACGGCACCATGAAAAGGATGGCTGCGATCTGCAGTGCAATCTGGTGCGCGGCGAGTGCTGTGGTGCTGATCAGACCCATCAGCAGGCCGGCAGCGCCGAACAGCCCATATTCCAGCAGAAACGCCATCGAGATCGGCGCGCCGACGATCGCGAGCTTCGCCATCAATGGCCAGTCGATACGCCAGATGTTGCCGAGCACGTGATACTTCCGGAACGGCCGGCGTAGCGCGGTGAACCACAGCCCGGCTAGAAACGTGCCGAGATTGACCATGCTGGTCGCTAGCCCCGCGCCGAACAGGCCGAGTTCGGGCAGGCCCCATTTCCCATAGAGCAGCAGATAGACCAGCAACGCATTCGCCGGAATCGCGGCCAGCGTGATCCAGAGCACCGGCTCGGGCCGGTTCACCGCGCTCATGAAGCCGCGGATCGCGATAAACCACAGCGCCGGCAGGATACCCCAGGCAAGGCCGAACAGGTATTGCTGCGCGAGCTTGGCTGCCGTCGGCGCCTGACCGAGCACGATCAGGATTGCCTCGCCGCGGAATGGCAGTGCCATCAGTGGCAGCGCGATCAGTAGAGCTGCCCACAAGCCGACGCGCAGCGCACGCCGCACCATGCGCGGATCGCGAGCGCCAAAGGCCTGTGCCGCCAATGGCGCTACGGCCGATACCAGGCCCATGCCGAAAGTGAAGGTGACGAAGAACACCGTATGGGCGAGGGCTGCCGCAGCCACGGTTTCGCTGCCGAGACGGCCGATGAACGCCAGATCGGTCGTCATCATCGCAATCTGCCCGAGCTGCGTCAGCGCGAGCGGCACCGCGAGCTTCAGTGTCTCGGCGAGTTCAATCGCGAGATGGCGGCCGGGCACGGCCGCAGCGGCAGGCGGCGCAACAGAGGCGCGTTCGATTTTGTCGAGCGAGGTCATTGCAACAGATTAGTACCGGCGAAGGTCGAAAAGGTGGCGCCGGCGGCCGCGACCTAATGGCCGTCGCGTGCCGGCACCCGGGTGATTCTCGCGCCCAGCGCGTTGAGCCGTTCCTCGATGCGCTCGTAGCCGCGCTCGATCTGGTCGGCGTTGTTGATGGTCGAAGTGCCTTCGGCGGCGACGGCCGCGAGCAGCATGGCCATGCCGGCGCGGATGTCGGGCGATGTCATCAGCGCGCCGCGCAGCCGGCTTGGGCCGGCGACGATGGCGCGATGCGGATCGCAAAGTACGATACGGGCGCCCATCGAGATCAGCTTGTCGACGAAGAACATCCGCGACTCGAACATCTTCTCGAACATCAGGATCACGCCGTCGCATTGCGTTGCGGTCACGATCGCGATCGACATCAGGTCGGCCGGGAAGGCCGGCCATGGCTGGTCCTCCAGCTTCGGCACATGCCCGCCGAAATCGTCGTGGATCTTCATCGTCTGTCCGGAGGGCACGACGAGGTCGTCGCCCTCGACGCCGCATACGATGCCGAGCCGCTCAAAGCCCATGCGGATCGAACGCAGATGCTCGACGCCGGCCTTGGCAATGCGCAGTGGCGAGCGCGTCACCGCGGCAAGCCCGATCAGCGAGCCGACCTCGATATGGTCGGGCTGGATCGAATAGCTGGCGCCGCCGAGCGTCGCCGGACCATGCACGATGATGGTGTTGGTGCCGATGCCCTCGATCCTGGCGCCGAGCGCGACCAGGAAATGCGCGAGGTCCTGCACATGCGGCTCGGAGGCCGCGTTGCGCAGGTACGTCGTGCCGTGAGCAGCGACCGCCGCAACCAGCGCGTTCTCTGTCGCGGTGACGCTGGGCTCATCGAGGAAGACGTCGGCGCCCTTCAGCCGGCTGGCGCGGAACTCCAGCCGGTGCGTCGCGGTGACGGTCGCGCCCAACTGCTCGAAGGCAAGGAAATGCGTGTCGAGACGGCGGCGGCCGATGACGTCGCCACCGGGCGGCGGCAGCGCCACCTCGCCGCAGCGCGCCAGTAGCGGGCCGGCCAGCAGGATCGAGGCACGGATCCGCGCGCACAGCTCGGGATCGAGATCGGCGGCGCGAACCTCCTTGGCATGGATCGCCAGCGTATTGCGCGCCTTCCATTCCGCGGATGCGCCGACCGAGCGGATCAGTTCGACCAGCGTTTCGGTGTCGCGGATGCGCGGCACGTTATCCAGCGTCACCGGATGCTCGGTGAGCAGGGCGGCGGCGATGATCGGCAGCGCCGAGTTCTTGTTGCCGGACGGCTCGATCGTGCCCGAAAGCCGATGGCCGCCTTCAACGATGTACTGGATGGGCGGCACCGGCGCGGTCCCCGACATGATTTCCAGGCTCCATTACGTAAAATTCTGCAGCAAAATCAACGGCTGATGCAGGCGCTATAGCAGATAACACCTACATAAGTAACGCGTTGATTGACTCTGCGGGGGTGTTCCAACGAAGAACCCTGACTTACCAGAATTCGCCCACGCACGCAGCGTTGTCGCAGGCGAATGCCGACCGCGATCCGCATCCTCTCGCGACCGCCGTCAAGCCGCTGGACGCCCAAAAGGTAGGTAGTCCCGGCCGAGTTGCTTGTGGAGTTGCAGCCAGATCGGAAGCTGTCGCGCCATCCGTCGATTGCCTTCGATCGACAGCGCTGTTCCCGCGACGTCATGCCAATGCACATGCCCGAGATAAAGCCGGACAAGGATGGCGACATCGCTGCGAACGGTCAGATCGACGGCATATCCCGGATCCTTGAAGCAGATGTCCGCGCCTGTCCGTTCGAGAACCAGCCAAATGACGCGCAAGGCCGTTCGGCTTCTGGGAACGCCGGAGAATTCGAAGCGGATCACCACGCGACGCGCCGGCAACGCGCGGATGTCCACGCGCTTGCGCATCCGCCACATGAGCAAGCCGGGATTCAGATCGTCAGCGGTGAGGCGATCGCGGGCGTGTGTCAAACCCCAGCGCGAGAGGTCGCGCAACACATCGTGAAATGCTTCGCCTGACGGCGTCAGCCAGTATTCAGAACCCGAGCCGTCAGGCTGAATTCTTGTGATGATTCCGGCTTGCTCCAAATGCCGCAGGCGCTCGGCCAGAAGCGTCCGCGACATCAGCGGCACCCCGCGATGGATGTCATTGAAGCTGTGCGCGCCCAACATCAGTTCGCGCAGCACGAGCGGCGTCCAACGTGTGGCAAAAATTTCGGACGCCTTTGCTATCGGACAGAACTCGCCGTAGCCGCTTTTCATGGGAAGGATTCAAACACGTTCGGGTAGCCCGAACCAGTCCAGATTTTGGACTTGTTGCCATCAGGCGTTCGGCAAACGATGCTGTCCTTTCTCGCTCGAAACATGCCACAGAGCGGTTACTTGTGGAGAGAGCCATGGGCCGGCGCAGCGATGCAGGCCTTTCGCGCCGGGACGCCTTGGCCGCGATCGGCGGTGCGGCAATTGCCGCGGTCGCAGCCTCAGGCGGTTCGGATGCGCAGTCGCAGGAGGGTCGCAAGATGATCTATGTCCTGATCCATCCAGCCTGGTTCGGCGGCTGGTGCTGGAAAAAGCTGACGCCGCTGCTGCGTGCGCAAGGGCACGAGGTGTTCACGCCGACGCTCACCGGGCTTGGCGAGCGCGCGCACCTGGCGAGGCCGGAAGTCGGGCTTGAGGTACATGTCCGCGACATCGCCAATGTCATCGAATACGAGGACCTGCGCAACGTCATCCTCGTCGGCAACAGTTCGGGCGGCATGGTGATGACAGGCGTTGCCGATCACATGCCGGAACGGATCGCGCACCTGGTCTTTCTCGATGCCTTCGTGCCCTCAGACGGCCAGAGCATGCTGGACGTGATCGCGCCTGATCGCCGACCGGCTCTGGAAGCACTGGTGCAGAAAGAGGGCGGCGGCTGGCTACTGCCGCGTTTCGCGCCGCCGCCATGGAAGCAGCTTGTCACCGAGACGTGGCGAGTGACCGAAGATGTGGATCTGGATTGGATACTGCCCAGGCTTCGCCCGACGCCGTTCGGCCACTTCAAGGAGCCGGTGAAGCGCAGAAATCCTGCTGCCGAAAAATTGCCTCGCACCTATATCCGAACCCAGTGGCCGCATCCGGGCCTCGATCGCTACGCGCGGGCCGCGAGCGAGACAGCGGGATGGCAATCGCGCCGCATCGCGAGCTCGCACCTGCCGTATATTACGCATCCAAATGAGCTGGCGAGCCTGCTGCTGGAAGTGGCGGGCTAAGCGGGACAGGCGCCCGCTGCCTCACACGTCGACATTGGCGCTGAGCGAATTGTCCTGGATGAATTCGCGGCGCGGCTCGACCACGTCACCCATCAGCTTGGTGAAGATGTCGTCGGCCTCGTCGACCTCCTTGACCTTCACCTGCAGCAGTGAGCGCTCGTTGGTGTCGAGCGTGGTTTCCCAGAGCTGGTCGGGGTTCATCTCGCCGAGGCCTTTGTAACGCTGCAGCGCCACGCCCTTGCGGCCGGCGTCGGTCACCGCCTCGAACAGGCTGACCGGCCCGTGAATCGCAGTCTCGGAATCCTTGCGGCGCAGCACGCCGGGCTTTGGATAGGCCTCCTGCAGCTTCGCAGCGTAGTCGTCGAGCTTGCGCGCGTCCGCAGAGCCGAGCAGGGCGTCGTCGATGATGGCGACGTCCTTGACGCCGCGGATGGTGCGCTCGAACGAGAAGCCTTCGCCCTCGGTGAAGCGGCCGACCCAGCCGCGCTCGACCTCGTCGGCCAGCGCATCGAGCCGCTTGGCGATGTAGTCGGCGGCGGCGTTGGCGGTGGCGGTGTCGGCGGTGATCCTCGGGTTGAGTACGCCCGCGATCGCGGCCTGCTCGACCACCTTGCGGTTATAGCGGCTGTGCAGGTTGTTCAGGATGCTGCGGATGACGCGCGCGTCCTCCACCAGCGACAGCAGGTCGCGGCCGCCGCGCTCCGATCCTGTCGCCGGCCTGAAGACGCAGTCGTCGAGACCGGTTCCGATCAAATAATCTTCCAGCGCGCGCTCGTCCTTCAGGTACTGCTCGGACTTGCCGCGCGTCACCTTGTAGAGCGGCGGCTGCGCGATATAGAGGTGGCCACGGTCGATCAATTCGCGCATCTGCCGGTAGAAGAAGGTCAAGAGCAGCGTGCGGATATGGGCGCCGTCGACGTCGGCGTCCGTCATCACGATGATCTTGTGGTAGCGCAGCTTGTCGGCCGAGAAATCGTCGCTGATGCCGGTGCCGAGCGCGGTGATCAGCGTGCCGATCTGCTCTGACGACAGCATCTTGTCGGTGCGGACGCGCTCGACATTGAGGATCTTGCCGCGCAGCGGCAGCACCGCCTGGAATTCGCGGTTGCGGCCCTGCTTGGCGCTGCCGCCGGCCGAGTCACCCTCGACGATGAACAGTTCCGACTTGGCCGGATCCTTCTCCTGACAGTCGGCGAGCTTGCCGGGCAGCGAGGAAACGCTGAGCGGGCTCTTGCGGGTCAGTTCGCGCGCCTTGCGGGCGGCTTCGCGCGCGGCGGCGGCCTGGATCACCTTGCCGACGATGACTTTCGCTTCGGTCGGATGCTCCTCGAACCACGCGGCCAGCGCCTCGTTGAGGACGTTTTCGACCACCGGGCGCACTTCCGAGGACACCAGCTTGTCCTTGGTCTGCGACGAAAACTTCGGGTCCGGCACCTTCACCGACAGCACGGCGGTGAGGCCTTCGCGGCAATCGTCGCCGGTGAGCGCGATCTTCTCCTTCTTCGCGTTGGCCTCGGCATAGCCGTTGACCTGGCGCGTCAGCGCGCCGCGGAAACCGGCGAGATGGGTGCCGCCGTCGCGCTGCGGGATGTTGTTGGTGAAGCACAGCACGTTCTCGTGGTAGCTGTCGTTCCACCACAGCGCCGCCTCGACGCCGATGCCATTGGCTTCCGACCGCACCATGATCGGGATCGGCACGATCGCCTTCTTGTTGCGGTCGAGGTATTTGACGAACTCCTCGACGCCGCCGGCATATTGCATCTCCTCGCGCTTCTCGACCGCGTGACGCATGTCGGAGAGGATGATGCGAACGCCGGAATTGAGGAAGGCGAGTTCGCGCAGCCTGTGTTCCAGGGTCGCGAAATCATACTCGATGTTCTTGAACGTCTCGGTCGAGGCGAGGAAGGTCACTTCGGTGCCGCGCTTGCCCTGCGCTTCGCCAACTACCTTCAGCGGCGCCACCGAGTCGCCATGGGCGAACTCGACGAAGTGTTCCTTGTCGTCGCGCCAGACCCTGAGCTTCAGCGAACTCGACAGCGCGTTGACGACGGAGACGCCGACGCCGTGCAGGCCGCCGGAAACCTTGTAGGAGTTCTGGTCGAACTTACCGCCGGCATGGAGCTGGGTCATGATGACCTCGGCGGCGGAGATGCCTTCACCCTTGTGGATGTCGACGGGGATGCCGCGGCCGTCGTCGCGCACGGTAACGGAATTGTCCGCGTTGAGAACGACGTCGACGCGCGTGGCGTGGCCCGCAAGCGCCTCGTCGATGGCGTTGTCGACGACCTCGTAGACCATGTGGTGCAGGCCGGAACCGTCATCGGTGTCGCCGATATACATGCCCGGCCGCTTGCGCACGGCATCGAGGCCCTTCAACACCCGGATCGATTCCGCGCCGTACTCGACCGGAATTGGATGCTCAGTGTCGGCAGGGGTCTGCCGGGCAGGTTCTGTCATGTGAAGCCTTCGAGGGTGTCCCGAATCAGCTGCGCAATATGAGGCGCTGATTGCTCTATTTGTGCCATGAAAGAGGCATTGCGCCTAGCGCAATCTCTCTATCTACAAGTCTTTGAATAAATGGTGGTTTTTTACCCTTTTTCAAGGTCTTCAAGGGCCGATTCTGAGGGGCTCGAAAAGCGCGATTCGAAGGCCGATTTCGCGCCCTCGATCGTCTGTTTTTTGCGGGCCGTCGCGGGGAAAAATGGTAGTCCGTCGCGGACCTGCTAGAGAGGACGGCACGACCGCTTGTGGACGTCGTCCGCCGTTGGTCGCGATCTCGGGTTCGTCTGCATTGTCCTCGCCCTCGCCAAAATATCGGCCGGATGTCGATGGCCTCCGGGCCATCGCGGTGATGCTGGTCCTGAATTTCCACGCGTTCCCGGATGCTGCGCCGGGTGGCTTCGTCGGCGTGGACGTGTTCTTCGTGATCTCGGGCTTTCTGATCACGGGCATCGTCGCGCGCGAGCTGGAACTCGGCCGCTTCAGCCTGATCGAGTTCTACAATCGTCGGGTCCGGCGGATTTTCCCGGCGCTGATCGTGGTGCTCTGCGCGACATTGGTGCTGGGCTGGCTCTGGATGTTGCCGCAAGACCTGGCGCAACTCGGCAGCGACACGTTCGCCAGCGCGGCGTTTTTGGCCAATATCGCGCTGTTGCTGCAGTCCGGCTATTTCGACGTCGAATCCGCCAAAAAGCCGCTGCTGCATCTGTGGTCGCTCGGCATCGAGGAACAGTTTTATCTGTTCTGGCCGCTGCTGCTGATACTCGCTTTCCGGCTGCGAAAGAGCATTCTTGCGGTGATCGCGCTGTTCGGCATCGCGTCTTTCGCGCTCAACGTGGTGCTGATCGGTTCGAATCCGGTCGCGGTCTTCTATCTGCCGTTTACCCGGGTCTTCGAATTGCTCGCAGGCGCTGCGCTGGCTTGCGGCTGGAACAAGGTCGGCCACAGTGTCAAAGCGAGCGATTGGCGCGCCTGGATCGGTGTGGCGCTGATCGCGGCGAGCGTCGTCATGCTCGACAGCCACCGCGCCTTTCCGGGCTGGTGGGCGGTGCTGCCGGTCGCCGGCAGCGCGCTGCTTTTGTCTGCGCCGGCTGCGTGGGTGAACCGCGCCGTGCTGGCAAGCCGGCCTTTGGTGTGGATCGGGCTGATCAGCTACCCGCTCTATCTCTGGCACTGGCCGCTATTGGTATTCGCCGGCATGGTCAAATTCGCGCCGCTGACGCTGCCGGAACGCGAATTGATATTGCTCGCGAGCATGGTGCTGGCCTGGGTGACGTACCGGCTTGTCGAAACGCCGATCCGTTTCGGTACCCCGAGCCGGCGCAAGATGTTCGGCCTCGGGGCCGGCATCGCCATGATCGCGGCCGCGGGCTTTGCCGTCGTCTGGGGGCGCGGCTTCGACGATCGGCTGCCGCCTGAAATCCGCGCCATGGCTAATGTGACGACGGAGAGTTTCAAGTGGCGGTTCCACGAATGCCTGCTCGATCTCAGCCGCGAAACGACGTTTGCCGATAGCTGCGTCGAGCGCGATCGCCGTCCGCTGGTTCTGACGTGGGGCGATTCGACCGCCGGCGCTCTGCTGCCCGGCCTGCGCAAGGCGCAGGAGGCGCGAAACTTCGGCATTGCGCAGCTTACCTCCAGTTCCTGCATTCCGGCGCTGAACGCCGACATCCCGGGCAACCCCAATTGCCGCGCGATGAACGACAAGGTGTTTTCGCTCGTGCGTCAGATCGATCCCGACATCGTATTGCTGCACGGGACCTGGGAAAAGCATCTCGACAATGTCGCTGAGACGGTCGTCGCGCTGAAGAAGGAGACGAATGCCCGCGTTGTCGTTCTCGGGGGCGTGCCGGCGTGGAAGCGCGGACTTCCGTCCGAGGTGCTCAGATATTTCATGCTCCATCGCGCACTGATTCCGGAGCGTTCGCCCAGCGCATCGCCGCCCACCGCTTACGATGCCGTCATGCGCGCCAGGCTCGGGCCGCTCGGCGCGGAATTCATCTCGGCGTCGGACATCCTCTGCAACGCTGAAGGGTGCCTGACACGCATTGGCGATGCGGCGGGAGACCTCACCGCGAGCGATCAGGTGCACCTGACCGAAAAGGCGTCGGTGTTTCTGATCGAATCGATCATCGATCGTTTGCTCGGTGGCGAGGCGTCTGCAGGCAAGGGACGTTAGCGAGCTTCTAGCCGCGGCGGCTCACCTGGCCGGATTCCACGTCGAAAATCTCGCCGGTCGCGCCGACATCGACGAAGGCCGCGGGATCGGCGCCGGTCATCCAGACCTGCGCGCCGAGCTTTGCGAGCTCATCGAACAGCGCCTTGCGCCTGTTGGGATCGAGATGGGCGACGACTTCGTCGAGCAGTAACAATGGCACGATGCCGGTCATCTCGGCGACGAGCGTGGCGTGGGCCAGCACCAGTCCGATCAAGAGCGCCTTCTGCTCGCCGGTGGAGGCGTCGCGCGCCGGCATGTTTTTCGGCGCATAAACCACCTGCAGGTCGGTAAGATGGGGGCCGTCCAGCGTGCGGCCGGCCGCGGCGTCGCGGGCGCGGCTGGCGCGCAGGATCTCGCGGTAGCGATCCTCCACTGATGTCGCTGACTCGTTGACCAGCGCGTTTTCCATCCAGCCGTCGAGCATGATCTGCGCCGACGGGAAGGCGGATGCCGCGCCACGTTCGCGCAGCATCGCCGCGAGCCGCGTCACGGTCTGGCCGCGGGTAGCCGCGACCGCGACCGCAAGCTCGGCGGTCTCGCGCTCGATCGCGTCGCACCAATGGTCGTCATAGTTGCGCACTTCGAGCAGGCGGTTGCGCGAACGCAGCGAGCGCTCCAGTGCCGAGACGCGGCTGGAATGCTCGCTGTCGATCGCCAGCACCAGGCGGTCGAAGAAGCGCCGCCGTTCGGAAGCAGCACCCAGAAACAGCCCGTCCATCGCCGGCGTCAGCCATACCATGCGCAAGTGATCGCCGAACGCGGTCGCCGAACTTACGGGCTCACGGTCGATCCGGCAGCGCCGGCTGGTGGAGGCGGCCTCCGCCGCCGGCGCATCGATGCCGGTGCCGAGCGTGGCAAGTCCGAGCGCGCCCTCGACCTCGGCGGAGACCGCCCAGGAGCCGTTGCCCTGATTGTCGGCGACATCCTCCAGCGTCGCCCGCCGCAGGCCGCGTCCGGGCGAGAGAAACGAGATTGCCTCCAGGCAATTGGTCTTGCCGGCGCCGTTCGGCCCGACCAGCACCACGACATCCCCGCGCGTCTGCACGCTTCCCGCGCGATAGTTGCGGAAGTGCGTCAGTGACAGGCGGTTGATGCGAGAGGGGGTCATGATCAGTCAGCGTCAGCCTTTCTTCCCCTCTCCCCTTGTGGGAGAGGGTGGCGCCTCACGAAGTGAGGCGACGGGTGAGGGGTTCTTACCGCTCGGCGAGCTTTACGAAAATGTCCTCCAGCACGGCCGAGCGTTCTTGCAGCACATCGTTGTTCCAGTAGCGGGCAATTCGAAATCCTTCGGCGATCAACACCGCTTCCCTCGCTTCATCGGGTGTCGATGATGCGTGCTGACTTCCATCGATCTCAATGATCAGCCGCTTCTCGAAACAGACAAAATCGAGAATGAAGTTTTGGAACGGAACTTGTCGTCGAAATTTGAAACGCGCGAGGCGCCGGTCGCGAAGCAGCCGCCACATCGCCAGCTCCGCATCGGTGGGCTCGTGACGCATCTTCCTGGCGAAGCCGCGGATGCGCTTGGCGACTGGCCGATGGTTGGGTGTCTGCGGCGCGAACCCCTCACCCGTCGCCGAACTTCGTTCGGCGCCACCCTCTCCCACAAGNAGGGCCTGAGTGTGGGTCGCTTGAAGTGCTCACACCCGCATCGGCATCAGCACATACAGCGCGCCCTTGTTGTCCTTGTCCTGCACCAGCGTCGGCGAGCCGGGATCGGCCAGGCGCAGCACGGCGACTTCGCCTTCGATCTGGGCGGCGATGTCGAGCAGATAGCGCGAGTTGAAGCCGATATCGAGCGCGTCGGAGGCGTATTCGACTTCCAGTTCTTCAGTGGCGCTGCCGGAATCCGGGTTGGTCACGGATAGCACCAGCTTGCCGGCGGACAGCGCCAGCTTCACCGCGCGGCCGCGCTCGCTGGAAATGGTCGAGACGCGGTCGACCGCGGCCTCGAAATCCTTCTTGTCGACGATCAGTTCCTTGTCGTTGTTCTGCGGAATGACGCGGCCGTAATCCGGGAAGGTTCCATCGATCAGCTTCGAGGTCAGCACGACATTGCCGAGCGTGAAGCGGATCTTGCCTTGCGACAGCTCGATTTTGATTTCGGCTTCATTGTCCTCGATCAGCCGCTGCACCTCGCCCACCGTCTTGCGCGGCACGATCACGCCGGGCATGCCGGTGGCGCCGGAGGGCAGCGCCAGATCGATCTGTGCCAGTCGATGCCCGTCGGTCGCCACCCCGCGGAGCGTCGCGGCCTTGGCGCTTCCCGCGGTGTGCAGATAGATGCCGTTGAGGTAATAGCGGGTCTCTTCGGTCGAGATCGCAAACTGCGTGCGGTCGATCAGCCGCTTGACGTCGGAAGCCGCAAGCGAGAACGAATGCGTCATGTCGCCGGCGGCAAGATCCGGAAAGTCGCTTTCGGGCAGCGTCTGCAGCGTGAAGCGCGAACGGCCGGCACGAATGGCCATCACCGAGCGGTCGCCGTCGGCTTCCAGCACGATCTGCGAGCCGTCGGGCAGTTTGCGGACGATGTCGTAGAACATATGGGCCGGCACAGTGGTGGAGCCGCCGGTCGCGGTCTCCGCCGCCAGCGTCTCGGTCACCTCGAGGTCGAGGTCGGTCGCCTTCAGCGACAGCCTGGCGTTTTCGGCGCGGACCAGCACGTTGCCGAGGATCGGGATGGTATTTCGGCGCTCAACCACGCGATGGACGTGACCCAGCGATTTCAGCAGTTGCGCGCGTTCGACGGTGACCTTCATTGCTATACCCGCCAGAGATGGAAAAGCCGGGCGGCCCGTCAAGGCAGCGCCGCGGCATTGGAAACCCGAAAAGCCGGATCAGATCGGATTTGATCAAACCCCCGGGGGGACCGCAAGGTGGCGCGGATGGGCCGCCGGTGCAAGGGAGACAGGGCCGCGTTCCCCACTTTTGCCGCAGAAAATGGCAGCAGAAAAAAATTCTCCCGCCCACCCAAATCGGGTTTTACCCGAGTTGGGCATCCTAATTATCGAAGTCGGATAAATCCACTTCGATTGAAATCAGGGGCGGGAGAGGCTGGGGAGGAGCCAAGTCCCAAAGGAACGGATCCCAAGGAGGTCCTGTTCCTAGCTAGCCGCTATTCCTGCAATTGCCGCTTCAGCGACTCGACCTCTTCGGACAGCGCCGTATCCCGGGCCACCAGTGCTTCGATCTTGCGCACGGCGTGCAGCACGGTGGTGTGGTCGCGTCCGCCGAACCGGCGGCCGATCTCCGGCAACGAGCGCAGCGTCAGCGTCTTCGCCAGATACATCGCGACCTGACGCGGGCGGACGACGTTCGCGGTCCGGCGGGACGACAGCAGGTCCGAACGGCTGACGTTGTACTGCCGCGCGACCACCCGCTGGATGTCCTCGATCTTGATCCGCTTCGGTTCCTGCGGACGGATCAGGTCGCGCACCTCGCGCTCGGCCATTTCCAGCGTCACCGGCTGGTTGTTGAGCTTGGAGTGGGCGAGCAGACGGTTGATGGCGCCTTCGAGGTCGCGGCCATTATGGGTGATGGTGCGCGCCAGATAATCCAGCACCGTTTCCGGCACATCGAAGCTCGCGTGATGCGCGCGGGCCGCTGCCACGCGCGACTTGAGGATTCCGAGCCGCAGCTCTTCGCCGAGCGAACCCATTTCCACGACGAGCCCGCCGGCCAGTCGCGAGCGCACGCGGTCGTCGAGGCTTTCCAGATCGGACGGCGGACGGTCGGCGGCGATCACCACCTGGCGGCCGGCATCGATCAGCGCATTCAGCGTGTGGCAAAACTCGGCCTGGGTCGACTTGCCCTGCAGGAACTGCAGGTCGTCGATCACGAGCACGTCGATGCCGCGCAGCGCTTCCTTGAAGGCCAGCGCCGTCTGCGTCTTCAGCGCGGCGACGAAGCCGTACATGAACTTCTCGGCGGTGAGATAGAGCACCTTGCGCTCGCTGCCCGAATTGCCGGCCCACGTCACCGCCTGCAACAGATGGGTTTTGCCGAGGCCGACGCCGGCGTGAATGTAGAGCGGGTTGAACATCACGGGATCGCCGCGGCGTCCTTCGGCGACCTGACGCGCGGCGGCATGCGCCAGCGTGTTGGAACGGCCGATCACAAAACTTGCAAAGGTCAGGCGCGGGTCGAGCGGTGAGCCGCCGAGCGCATCATGGCTGGCGGATACCGGCGCCGTCGCGGTCGCGCGCAATTCAGGCGCGAGCCGGCCATTGGCCTGCTCGGCGCGGCGTTGATCGGCCGGCGCGGTTGCTTCCTTGGCGGGCGCGGCAGATCGCATCGCCGTGCGCACGGTGAGGTCGATCCGGTGCACTTCCGGCATCTCGGCCTGCCAGCAGGTCAGGACACGATCGGCATAATGCGCCTGGATCCAGCTCTTGAGGAACCGGGTCGGCACCGACAGACGCACGGCTTCGTCCTGCACGCCTTCCAGATCCATGCGCGCAAACCAGCTCGTATAGACGTCTTCGCCCACACTCGTCCGCAACCGCCCCTTCACGCGCGACCAGCGATCCTGTTCCATATTTGTCATTGCCTGAGAACTTTTCTGAATGAGTAATAGTATTTTGCGAAATCGTCTGGCGGCTGCCCTGCAGGTTTCCTGCCAGACGTGACCTCGACATGGCGCTTCAATCACCTTTCAGACATAGATCGGGCGTGCAGCGGAATCGCTGTTTGCTCAGATCAAAGGCTGGAAGGAGTGAAAGGCTGCCGCGAGGTCAGCGCGTACTCGACGGTCTACCCGGAGCTCGCGTAGGGCGGCAAAATACGTTGTTCTGGGATTCTGAAGCGTTCAGGGTTTCTGAAGCTGTCTCGATGGAAATGAGTGTGTCGAATGTCGCGTTGATTCCGTAAAGCATAGTNACCTCCCCCTCTCGCCGCGAGAACGCGCGGCGAGCAATCAGATCACCAGTGTNTTTCAAAGCCAGTCTGCCGCTACCGAACATCCGCTTGTTCGTTGCTGCGCCGCCGCGTACCTCAGTCTGTCGTCTTCAACACGTTCACAAGCTTCGCGTTCCCCATCGCTGCATCGTCGGTAAGCATCTCATTCCCCTTGTCCGGAGCGCGCTTGCAACGTGAGCGCCACGCCGGGAAATTTAGACACAGAACAACCGTTCTCATATTGCTATGAGTTACCAACTCAGCTTCGCTTGGAAAGCGTCGCTAACGCGCACACCGCCGCCGATTTGCACGTCCGCTCTTGGGTCTCATACCGCGCTGGTCAGGAGAGCCTTGAACGTCGCGAACGAGTTACAAATACACCAAGCGCGATTTCTGACAATCCGTGATTCGTCGCTGTTGCCGGACTCATTCGCGGTGTTGCAACGCTGCAATTGCGAAACTCCACACCAAGTTTTTGAATCAGCGCAGAGAATCCGGCGGCGCGAACGCGCGTGACAGTTTTCGCTGCACTCGCAAAATTTTTTAAGAAACCGTTACAATCGTGGTTACCGCGACCGTTTTTCAAAACGCTTGTCCTCGCTATGTGGATAAGTGATTAGCGAGACGAAGTTTTTCGGAATTGCTTTTGAAGGGTAACCCTTCGCGGTGGAAGAAGCCGGCGTCGGATTTGGTGGTCGTTGTGATCGCGCCTTTCGCAACTGCGCACGACAACGCCGCTGCAATAAGTTGCACCTCGTAAAATTACGGGTGCGAGAAATGTGACACGTAAGCCGGTGTCCAGCAACGAGACAATTCGAATTGTCACGGTCGGTCCCGCGCGTGTCTTTCAGTGTGTGCCCGAAAGTCAACAGAATGCACGCGCGCGGCGAACTCGATTTTGCGTTCGTGCGCACCACCAAAAAAAGAAAAGCCCGGCGAAGCCGGGCTTTGACGAATATCGATTTCTGTCAGCTCACTTCGCGAGCTTGGCGATCGCGTGAGTCAGACGCGACACCTTCCGGCTCGCATTGTTCTTGTGAATGATGTTGCGCTGCGCCGCCTGCATCAGTTCCGGTTCCGCGCGCTTCATTGCTTCCAGGGCTGCATTGCGATCGCCGCTCTTGATCGCTTCCTCGACGGTGCGGACCGCGCCACGCATCTGGGTGCGGCGGGACTTGTTGACGATGGTGCGGCGGGCAATCTTGCGGGTCGCCTTCTTGGCGGAAGTGGTATTGGCCATGTTCTCAACTATCCTTCGGCTGTCATCGCTCGGGTGGTCGGCCCTTGAGCGCGCCGGCCGTTCAAATTGCGTGGACGCTGGTTGTGTTTCCAGGGTGTTCTGACGTAGCCGTTCTTGAGGATGCCATGGACGGAAGCCAAAATGCTTCCGAAGGCGGCGCTGCTCAAAGAACAGCGGCGGCGGGATTGCGCCCGCCGCCATTGGGGGTCTTATAGAGGGCGCATTCTGCACCGTCAACGCTTTCCGCCCTCTTTGGGGGACCGGAAAAGGGGGCGTAAAGGGCGCCTAAGGTGCTGATGAGGTTGAATTTCCGGGGTACCCCCGGTATTGGCTGACGGCCTTTTTGGGGCAACAGATATAAGGTGACGCATGATCCGCGGTTTTTTCCGGCTTATTGGCCTCCTGCTCCTGGCCGGCGGATTCATCTTCATGGTCTATGACGGCGCCCGTTTCGTCGCCGACCAGACCCTGCGGTTCACCCGATTTGGCCAGTTCTGGAACGACGTCCATCAGTCCAGCCAGCTCGCGTTCCGGACCTGGCTGGAGGGCATCTCGCCCTGGCTCTGGAACAGCGTCGTCAAGGTCCTGCTGGATCAGCCGGTGTTCGCCGTCCTGGGCGTGGTCGGCGTTCTACTCATGATCCTGTTCCGGCCCCGCAAGCCGTTGATCGGCTATTCGCGGGACTGACCGGACCACGGCTCCTGCCCAGCCGCGTAACAGGGCTGCGGCTTCAGGCGTAAAGACATATATAGAAGTCCAACCGGCCGACGCGCATCGTCGCGTCCGCCGATGTCCCGCCTGGAGGTATTCCATGTTGTTCATGCGCAAGACCACCGCGCTGCCGAGCGCAGCCGAAGCGCTGCCGGGCCGTGCCGCTCCGATACCGACCGCGACAACGCACTTCGTCAACGGCCGCAAGCTGCAGCCGCCCTATCCCGCGGGCCTCGAGCAGGCCGTGTTTGGCCTCGGCTGTTTCTGGGGCGCGGAGCGCAAGTTCTGGGAACTCGGTGACGGCATCCATGCCACCGCTGTCGGCTATGCCGGCGGGCATACGCCCAATCCGACCTATGAAGAGGTTTGCTCGGGCCGCACCGGACATACCGAAGTGGTGCTGGTCGTGTTCGATCCGAAGAAGCTCTCCTACGAGCAGCTCCTGAAGACGTTCTGGGAAAATCACAACCCGACGCAGGGCATGCGTCAGGGCAATGATGTCGGCACCCAGTATCGTTCGGCGATCTACACGTTCGGCGATGCGCAGCGCCAGGCCGCCGATGCGTCGAAGGCGATGTATCAAAAGGCACTGGCCGCCAAGGGACTCGGCGCCATCACCACCGAGATCGCGCCGTCGGGCGAGTTCTATTTCGCCGAGGACTATCATCAGCAATATCTCGCCAAGAACCCGGCGGGCTATTGCGGACTGGGCGGCACCGGCGTGTCGTGCCCGATCGGCGTCGGCGCGATCGCCTGATCGGTTGCTTTTCTCTCCCCGCAAGCGCGGGGAGAGTGAGGCTCATTGATTCCACCTCCGATCGCAAAAAACCCTTTATTAACCATACCCGGTGCAAGACTAGAGCTGTCTCGCTTTGAGGGATGGCTCCGGTGCGGGTTGTACGCGCGTTTCGAATACCGATCACTGCGATCATCACGGCGCTCGCGCTGTCGGGCTGCATGCACACGTCCGGCCCGGTCGCTGTCGCGCCGCAAGGCGATCTCGATTCCGTGGCTTACGGTTCGCCTGGCGGCCCGCCGCCGCAGGCGGCCGTGGCAGATTCCGGCAGCGGCGGCGGTGCCGTCGCCGCGCTTCGCACCGCCTTCGCCTCCGCGCCAGGTGCGGCGCCGCCGGCCGTCGTGATGGCCGCGCCTGTCGCCTATGCCGAACCCGCTCCGGCGCAACACGATGCGGCCTACCATCTCGACGCCGGCGACAAGCTGCGCGTCGTTGTCTACGGTCAGGAAGGTCTCACCAACACCTATGCCGTCAGCGCTGGCGGCTCGATCACGATGCCGCTGATCGGTTCGGTGCCGGCGCGCGGCCGTACCACGGCGGGGCTGGCAGCGGGGGTCGCCNGCCGGCTTCATCAGGGAACCGTCTGTCGCCGTCGAGATCGAGGCCTATCGTCCCTTCTTCATTCTCGGCGAGGTCGCAGCACCCGGCCAATATCCGTACGTCCCCAACATGACGGTCGAGAGCGCGGTGGCGATCGCCGGCGGTTTCTCGCCGCGGGCCCGCCGCGACAGCGTCACGGTCACGCACACCGATGCGTCCGGTACGTCGCGCTTCGTTGTTCCGCCCGGCAGCCCGATCAGCCCAGGCGATACCGTGCTCGTCAGCGAACGCTGGTTCTAGCGCGCACAGCCGTCGCATCGTTTTTTGCTGCGGCTGTATTCCTGAGCGTGTGTGTCAGGCAAATGCCTCGCATTTGACCAGGAAAATTCATCATTCGTTTCGTGCCGGCGTGGACGCTGCGTTCCGCATCACGTTGCAGTCTCAATCTGAACGGAATGGTCCAACTTGCGGTGGCAGACGTGCGGCTCCGCACGTGCCCGGAAGTTCTGCGGTAGTGTCTCGCCGGGTTCGGATGCGGTGAATTGGCGCTATGCGCTGAATGCGCTCGAAACCATGTTCCATCTTGCGCTGCAGCGATGTAGAAACTCGTCGTTCAATCGAGGCGCGCCGGTTTGTCGGTCGAGTGCCTGCAATCCGGAGTATGACCATGAACTATCACTTGCCGGTCAGCGTGGTGCGCGCGGCGACTGCGGCAGTATTGCTTGCTTCCATCGCCGTGACGGCCTTGTGCGCCTCTTCGCACCAGGCTGCGGCGGCGGATGCTTATCCGAGCCGGCGCATCACCTTCGTCGTGCCGTATCCCGCGGGCGGCGCGACCGACGTCTTGGCTCGCCTGCTTGCCAATAAATTGCAGGAGGCGTGGAAGCAGACCGTCGTCGTCGAGAACAAGTCCGGCGGCGGCGGCGTGGTCGGCAATGATTACGTCGCCAAGGCGCAGCCCGACGGCTACACCGTGCTGGTCGGCATTACGCAGATCATTCAGGCGCCGAGCCTCATGGGGAAGCTGCCCTATGATGTGTTCAAGGATCTCGCGCCGGTCACGCAGGCCGGGCTATCGACCATCGTTCTGGTGGTTCCGGAGCAGCAGCCGATCAAGTCCGTCAAGGAGCTGGTCGATTATGCCAAGGCTAATCCCGGAAAGCCTTACGGCACCTTCGGCAACGCCACGACATCGCATCTCTATGGCGAACTCCTCAAGAAGGTCGCCGATATCGACATGACCCACGTGCCCTATCGCGGCTCGGCTCCTCTCACGAACGACCTGCTCGCCAACACGGTTACCTCGGCGTTCCAGGACCTGACCACGGCGAGCGCGCAAATCAAGGCGGGCAAGCTCAGGGCGCTGGCGGTCGGCGGCGAGAACCGCAGGAAGGCGTTGCCCGACGTGCCGACGATGGGCGAACTCGGTTACCCCGGTTTTGAAATCGAAGGCTGGCTCGGCGTGTTCGTGCCCGCCGCAACGCCCAAGGAGATCGTGAAGAAGCTTTCGGACGAACTTGCCCGCATCATCGCCTCGCCCGAGGGCGTCGCCGGGCTCGAGACGCTCAGCCTCGTGCCGGTCGGTGGATCGGCGGAAACGTTCGAGAAGGTCCTGCGTCGCGACTACGAGAAATGGGCCGATGTCGTGAAGGCAACCGGCGTCAAGGGCGAGTGAGGCGTTAGTTGCAGTTCGTCATGCCGGGATGGTCCGAAGGACCAGACCCGGAATCTCAAGATTCTCTGGTGCGCAATTGCGCACCAGAGTTCGATGCTGGCGCATCGCCCCGGAAGGACGGCGGAGAGTAGCCCTACTTCTTCAGATGCTTCGCGAAAAACGCCAAGCTCCGCGGCCAGGCGATATCGGCGCTGGCCTTGTCGAAGCTCGCCCGTTCGTCGCAGTGAAAGCCGTGCTGCGCGCCGGGATAGATATGGACTTCGACCTCCGGTCGCTTGGCCTTGATGGTCTCGACATCCGTCAGCGGAATGCCGGCATCCTTTTCGCCGAAATGTAGCTGCGTCGGTACGTTAGGCTTGTCGTCAGCAAAGCGGACGACAGCGCCACCGTAATAGCCGACCGCGGCCGACAGGCCAGACAGCTTGGTCGCCGCCGCATAGGCGATGCTACCGCCGAGGCAGAAGCCGATGATGCCGATCGGTCCGACATCCTTCACCGCATCGATCGCGGACTGGGTGTCGCGCAGCATGGCGGCCCAGTCGGGATTGGCGATGAATTTTCGCGCGGTCGCGATCTCGTCCGGCGAATAGCCGCACTGGAAGTTCGGCTGGGTGCGATCGAAGATCGACGGTGCAATCGCGACATAGCCTTCAGCCGCCAGCCGGTCGCAGACCGTGCGGATGTGGTGATTGACGCCAAAGATCTCCTGGATCACGACGATGGCCGCTTTCGGCGCGCCGGCGGGATCGGCGCGATAGCCGCCCAGTTTGAAACCGTCCGAAGCCGTCAGTTTGATATCCTGTCCCACGGGTCATCCCTTCTTGTTTGGGTTGTTTGAGTGTCACGAAGTCGGTTGCGAGGATCCGTTCGAGAAGCGGCTACTGCCACATCCAGTTGTGACCCCAGTCGCCTTTCCAGCCGGCCAGCCGTCCCTTGCGGAATTGCAGGAAGAGCCGGTCCTTCTTGTAGAACAACCCACTGCCGCCGATGTTGCGGAAGGCGAGGAAGATTTCATGGCCCGGACGTCCCCGGACATAATTGAGCCGGACGCCGAGCGCGCGCGCCGCTTCCTCCGCGTCCATGCCGAATGCCAGCGGAATGTTGTTCGACAGCGTTTCGGTGAAGGGCGGCGGGCAGGGGCCGCCGAACGGCGGCAAGTGCTGCGCGGCAGCTTGCGAAAAGCTGCCTGCGATCAGCGCGAGGGCGAGAGCGACTGTCTTCATGAGATGGCTTTCTGTCCTGCCTTGACATCGAGGCTGTCGAGGAACGGCAGCACGGCATCGATGAAGGCCTGCGGCTGGTCGATATTGACGGCGTGGCCGGCAGCCGGGATCACCACCTTCTGCGCGCCGGGAATCTTGGCTGCCATGTAGTCGGAGGCGGCGAGGAACGGCGTGTCGTCGGCGCCGACCATTATCAGCGACGGCACCTTGATATCGGGCAGGGACTCGATCACGCGAGCATCGCGCTGAGTCAGCATGCCGCGCGCGGCGCGCGCCAGCCCGGACGCATCGCGATGGGTGACGCTGGAGCGTTCGCGGCTGGCCGATTTCAGGACCGCCAGTCCCTCGCGCTCGAAGCGATCGCCGGTGTCATGCGCGCGCTTGTTCCAGACCTCGCGGGCATCGTCCTTCTTGAAGCCGGGGCCGGTATCGATGATCAGAAGTGCGCGGACGCGATCCGGATGGGTGCGATAGAACGCCAGCGACATGTAGCCGCCCAGCGATAACCCGCCGACGATCGCCGTGTCGGCGCCGACGGCATCGAGCAGCGCCGCCATGTCGGCGACCGTCAGCGCTTCGCTATAGGCCGCGGTATCCTCGGGGTAACCGGACTGGCCGTGGCCGCGCATGTCCCACAACACGAGCTTGTGATGCTTCGACAAGGCTTCGATCTGGCCCTGCCACATCCCGCTGGTCGAGGAATAGCCGTGAGTCAGCAACAGCGGTGGGCCGGAGCCGTGAACCTCGTAATAGATCCTCACTCCGTCGCGATCGATTGTCGGCATTGTTGATTTCCCAAAGCAAATCCTGCGCAATTTTCGGCCCGGGCCGTCATCGCCTGCCGCATCCTAGCGCGATCTATTCGCGAATAGGAAATGCGGAAACGGAAGATGCGCCTGTCGCCGCGCGCGTGATTGACAAGCCCATGACAAAGCCTTCCCGCAGCGCACAAGCGGCATCCTCCAGCGCTCATTCCTTTCGAACGACTCCAAATGGCGCTGCCTCCGGGAAAGTTCGACCGGCGCCGGCGGTGACGGTGGTGGCTCCCGCGCTCGGCAACGCCATCTTCAATGCCTGCGGCGCGCGCATCTGCTCGCTGTGCTGAAGCGTTGAAGGCGAGCATAAAGGCGTAACATCGGAAAAGTATCGAACGGGACGATCCGCCGGGTGCCATGCTCCCGGCGGATTTGTGTTGGCACGGGTCGCAAGGTTCCCGCGAAGTGTCTCTGAATCATGCGCTTTTCCCGGAATGCCCGTGATGGGTGCTGCGCATGGCGAAAGGAATCGTTCAAATTTTAGCGTTTGCGGTAGTCCTCTTTCACGATGCCTCTTAAGCCCCGGAGAACTCCTTGTCCGCTAGCCTCGGTTGCACGTCATCACCGCTAGGGGTCCGGGGTTTTAATGACAACCGCCACCAACAAGACTTCGACCAAGCGCCGGCTGCTGCTGGCGTCGGATCGGAGCGATCAAAGCAGCGAACTCGCCAGCATTCTGCGATCGGTCGGCCAGGTCGACACCATCGCGACATCAGATATTCCCGACGCGCCGGAGCGTGATCTGGCGGGAATCGTGGTCGACATCAATCTGCGTTCGGCCGAGAGCGTGCAACTGGTACGCAACAAGCTGCGCGCCGAGGCCTATCGCGAGATGCCGCGGCTGTTCGTGCTGGCGGATGCGCTTCACCACGGATCGATGCAGGCGTGGGCGCTCGGCGCCACCGACACGATCGCGCGTCCGTTCGATGCGCAAGGCATCCTGCAGCGCATCCGCGCCGCGTTTCCCGACAGCGACGGATTCGACGAGACCGATCGCGGCAAGGCGCTGAACAGGGGCGTCGAGGCCGCGCATGCCGTGATGGTCAAGATCTTCGAGAAGCTGCCCGCCGGCGTTCCCCTGAAATTCACTGACATCGTCGAGGCCGAGAACAAGATCCTCAAGGCGATCAAGCATTCGTCCTTGCGTGAATGGCTGACCACGGTCGGCTGCCATCACGCCGGCAGCTACCGCCATTGCCTGTTCGTCACCGGCTTTGCGGTCGCCTATGCGCAGCATCTCGGCATGCGCGAGGACGACCAGCGCCGTCTTGCCCGCGCTGCGCTGCTGCACGACGTCGGCAAGGCCTTCATCCCGGTGGCGATCCTGGACAAGCCGGGCCCGCTGACGCTGGAAGAGATGGAAGAGATGCGCCAGCATCCGCGCCGCGGCTACGAGGCACTGTTCGCGCAAGGCGGCTTCCCGCCGGAGATGCTCGATGTGGTGCTGCATCACCACGAATTCCTCGACGGCACCGGCTATCCCAACGGTCTCAGCGGCAAGCAGATCAGCGACATCGTGCGGCTGACCACGATCGTGGACATCTACGCCGCGCTGGTCGAGAAGCGCGCCTACCGTCTGCAGTTCACCCACGCCCGGGCGTTCGGCATGATGGAAGAAATGGGCGACAAGCTCGACCAGCATCTGCTGCACGCCTTCCGCCCGGTGGCGTTCGGGTATTATTGATCGTCTGACTCTCGGCCGTCATTGCGAGGAGCGAAGCGACGAAGCAATCCATCCATCCGTTATGCNGCGATGGATTGCTTCGCTCCGCTCGCAATGACGGGGGAGAGGCCAGCCGCTCAACGCAAGCTTCAGGCCATGTTACCGCCTAGTTGTCGTTGATCATCGGCGACCATTCGCCGGTGAAGCATGATGGCGGGGCGCCCCATGGACACGACAGCGACCTCTAGCGGAAATCTCGACGTTCCCGCCGATATCGCGGCAACCCTGGTCGATCCGACCGCCTATGCCGACCATCGCATCCATGACAGCTATCGCTGGCTGCGCGCCAACAACCCGCTCGGCATCGCGCGGCCGGAAGGATTCGATCCGTTCTGGGTGGTGACGAAGCATGCGCATATCCAGGCCATCAGCCGCCAGAACGAGCTGTTCCACAATGCCGACCGTCCGACCACGCTGACGAACCGGGCGGTCGAGGAGCGCGTTCGCAAGATCACCGGCGGGCCCAATCTGGTGCGCTCGCTGGTGCAGATGGATGCGCCCGATCATCCGAAATACCGCGCGTTGACGCAGGGCTGGTTCATGCCCGCCAATCTCGGCAAGTTCGAAGGCCGCGTGCGCGAGATCGCGCGGGCCACCGTGCAGCGCATGCTCGACAAGGGTGGTGCCTGCGATTTCGTCGAAGATGTGGCCCTCGGCTATCCCCTGCACGTGATCATGGAAATTCTCGGCGTTCCCGAAAAGGACGAGCCGCGCATGCTCAAGCTGACGCAGGAGCTGTTCGGCCCGCAAGACCCCGATACGGCGCGAATCAGGGAAAAGCTGACGGCTGAGCAGTTCTCCGGGATGATGCAGGCAGTGGTGGCCGATTTCGGCGCCTACTTCCGCGCCATCACTGAGGACCGGCGGCGCAATCCGCGCGAGGATCTCGCCACCGTCATTGCGAACGCCAGGATCGGCGGCGACTACATGCCGGACCATGACGCCACCAGCTATTACATGATTGTCGCGACCGCCGGCCACGACACCACGTCATCCTCGACCGCCGGTGCGATCTGGGCGCTGGCGGAGGATCCTGCGCAATTCGAACAGGTGAAGGCCAATCCCGAATTGATTCCGGGGCTCGTCGACGAGGCGATCCGCTGGATGACGCCGGTGAAGCATTTCATGCGCTCGGCCACCGCGGACACCGAGCTCGGCGGACGCAAAATTGCAAAAGGCGATTGGCTGATGCTGTGCTACGCGTCCGGCAACCGTGACGAGGACGTGTTCGAGGAGCCGTATCAATTCCGCTGCGACCGCAAGCCGAACCGCCACGTCGCGTTCGGCTATGGCGCGCATCTCTGCCTCGGGCAGTATTTGGCGAAGCTGGAAATGCGAATTCTGTTCGAGGAGCTGCTGCCGCGGCTGAAATCGATCGCGCTCGATGGCGAGGTCAAGATGACGCAGGCGTATTTCGTCAATGGCCCGAAGAAGCTGCCGATCCTGTTCGAGGTGAATTGAAGAGATCAAGTAGGGTGGGCAAAGGCGCGCTTGCGCCAAGCCCACCCTTCTTGCGCCGGTGTCGATGAACGTGGGCCCGCCTTCGGCTTTGCCCACCCTGCGCACTAGCGTCCTTCCGCAAACGGTGGTGCCGCATACACCACCTTGCCGCCGACCATCGTCAGCACCGACCTGATCTTGCCAATATCGTTGACCGGGGCGGTCATGTAATCCGCCGACAGCACCGCGAGGTCGGCGAATTTGCCTGGCTCAAGCGTGCCGCGCTTGTCGTCGTCGTTCGCCATGAAGGCCGAATTGCGGGTGTACATTTCGAGTGCCTGGCGGCGGCTCGGGGCTTCTTCATCGCCTCGGGTCTTGGTGCCGCCGATGGTGGTGCCGTCGAGATACCATTGCAGCGACACGAAGGGATTGTAAGACGACACCCGGTGCGCGTCGGTGCCGGCGCCGACCACGAGTCCGAGCTTCATCGCGGTTGCGATCCTCGGCATCATCCTGGCCTGTTCGGCACCAACCTCCTTCTGCAGCCGCTCGCCACCGAAATAGAGCCCGTCCTGCACGCCCCAGATCAGCCCCAGCGACTTCATCCGTTTCAGACTGTCTTCCGAGGCGTTGTAGAGATGCAGCACGGCCCAGCGCAGATCGCGCACCGGATAGTCCTTGTCGATGCCCTCGATCACGTCGAGCAGGTCGTGGACGGTACGGTCCGGATTCCAGTGCAATTGAATCGTGTAACCATTCGATGCCGCCCAGCGCAGAAATTCCGCGAGCTTTGCCTTGCCGTCTGGCGTGATGTCGCCGTCGGTCCAGTCCGCCCAAATGATGATTTCGCCGGGGCCGTTGAAGTGCAGCATGGAATCGCCGAACCCCGGCGGCAGCAATTGTGTCAGGTTCTGCACATCGGCGAGCTCGCCGCCCGGCTTCGGGGAGCAGAGGTGATAGGCGACGCGTACGGTGAGCTGCTTGTCGCGCCACAGCTTGAACACGGCCTGATAGCTCGCGGGATACATGCTGACCCCGCCACCGTCGACAATGCCGGTTATGCCGAGGGTGTTCATCTCGCGGAAGAATTTCTTGGAGCCGTCGACCTGCTGCTCCATGGTCGGCTTTGGCAGCTTGTCGAAGATCCTGCCGAGCGCATTGCCGCCGGCTTCGATGATGCCGGTCGGCTTGTTGTCGCCGTCGCGCGCGAGCTTGCCGCCAGGCGTGACGTCATTGTCGTCGCGGATGTTCAGCGCCTCCATCGCCTTCGGCGACAGCAGCAGCCAGTCGTAGAGATGCTGGATGTAGACCGGATTGTCGGGAGCAATGGCGGCGACCTCGCTCGGCGTCGGCCGGCGCTTCTCGGCAAACTGCGCTTCGGTCCAGCCGCCCGCGACGACGATCCAGGAACCGGGACTCTGCGCCGTTGCCGCCGCGCGGATTTTCTCCAACGCATCTTTCAAGGTCGGTACGCCGATCCAGTTCACCTCGGTGCCGAACGTCAATGCCGCGCGGATGCCGTGGATGTGGCCGTCGGTCAGTCCGGGGATCACGGTGCGGCCGCCGAGATCGACCAGCCTTGCCTTGTCGCCGGCAAGCTTCTTCATCGCAGCCGATGTGCCGGTGGCAAGTATCTTGCCGTCCCCAATCGCGAGCGCTTCCTGCTGCGAAAAGTCCTTATCAACAGTCAGGATCTTGCCGTTGAACAGGATGGTATCGGCGGTCTGCGCCGACGCGACGGTCGCGAACGATGCAGCAATGATAGTTGCCGCGAGATAGCGAGCAAATTTAGCGGACCCTGATCCTAGCCACAGCATCATGCACTCTCCCCTGTACTTTTGATATTGTTCTTGGACCGCTGCCACGTCATTGCGACCAGCGAAGCGACGAAGCAATCCATGCTTCCGAGTGCGCGGAACGATGGATTGCCTCGCTTCGCTCGCAATGACGGGGCAAGGCTATTCCAGCATCTTCCGCAACTCCGCTTTCGCCACCTTCTCCAGCGTCGAGCGTGGCATGTCGTCGACGAAGTGAATCTCGCGCGGGACCTTGAAGTCGGCGAGGCCATTTCTGCACGCGGCCATCACCGTGTCATGCAGGTCGGCCGGCGCGCCCGCAACGCCGGCCTGCGGGATGATGAACACGACCGGCACCTCGTCCAGCATCGGGTGCTTCTTCGCCACTACAGCGGCCTCGCGCACGCCGGGCACGACAGCGATAACCTGCTCGATCTCGGAGGATGCGACATTCTCGCCGCCGACCTTAAGCATGTCCTTGGTGCGGTCGCCGAACTTGATGAACCCGTTCTCCAGCAGCGTGACGCGGTCGCCGGTGATGAAATAGCCATGCTCGTCAAAGCTTTCCCGCGTGGCCTTTTCGTTGTGCAGGTACTCGGCAAACAGCGACAGGCCGGGGATGCCCTTGATCAGGAGGTTGCCGGTGTCGCCGACTTCCGTCGGCGTTCCGTCGTCCTCGACGATGCGGATCCGATACTCGGGCGCGGCGCGGCCGATCGACATCGGTGTGTTGGGCTGGTCGACCTCGCCGACGATGCCGTGGGTGATGGTTTCCGTCATGCCCCACCAGCCGATCGTCTTGACGCCGAAGGCGGCGAACGGCGGCGGCTCCGATACCGCGGTGCCCCAGAGACGGAACTTGTGGTTCTTCGGAATCTCGTGCTCCAGCAGCGCCTTCATGCAGAACGGGATGGTCGAGGTCCAGGTGCAGTTGTGCTCCAGCGCCACGCTCCAGAACCGGCTGGCGGAAAAGCGCGGCTGGATCACGCAGGAGGCGCCAACCCACAGCGTTGCCAGCATCGAATAGGCCAGCGCGTTGGTGTGGAATAGCGGCAGATAGGTCTGGTGCACGTCGCCGGCATGCAGGTCCTCATGCGCGGCATTGATCTTGGCGCCCCACAGCGCGTTGGCGTGCGTCCACAGTACCGCCTTCGGCCGTGACGTGGTGCCGGAGGTATATTGGACGCTGCATGGCGCGAACGGATCGGTGGCGCGGCGCGGCCGGTCGGCGCTGTCGGCGAACAGGGATTCGAAACTGTCACCACGCGGCGCGCCTTGCGCAGGCTTAGCTCCGGCGTCATGCGAGATCACGGCGATCCAGCGCAGGCCGCGGCAATTGGCCGAGATCAGCTCGGCATAAGCGGGTTGGGTGATGGCGGCGACCGCGCCGCAATGGCCGGCGAAATACTCCATCTCCGCTGCCGCCGAGCGGGTGTTGGTGGTGACGGCAATCGCGCCGAGTTCGACGCAGGCAAACCAGGCCAGCATGGCCTCGATGCAATTGTCGAGATGGATCAGCACATATTCGCCGGGCTTCACGCCACGTTTGACGAGGCCCGCGGCAAGCGCGCCGACGCGCTCGTGGAATTCGCCGTAGGACCATTTCCGGGCCGGACCCTCGAACGGCGCCCAGATCAGGAAGGGATGGTTACGGCGGCTTTCGGCGCGCATCCGCAACAGCCAGGGAATGTCCAGCCCTGCGAATGGTCCGATAATGCCCGGCGCTGGCTGTGAAGCTGGCATGATCCCTCCCGTGCGGCCTTGCGGCAGCTCTTGATTTTGCTTGGAAGTAGTTCTGCCATCGGACGGCGCGATGGGCAAATCGGGAGTTTGCTCTCGGTCATGCCCGGGCATAGCCGTCTGAAGGACGACGTCGCTTGCGCTCGCCTATGCCCGGGCATCCACGTCTTTGCTGTTCGAGGCCAGCGAGGCGATTGACGCACGATTGCAGCAGCTGCCGTCTTTGCCAAATTCGGTCAGGCCCCTGGTTCATATCAGGGGTGACAGACGGTTGGTTCTCACGGTCAATGCAAACTATTGTTGTGAGAGTCGCAAAGCGTTCGTTAGTGCGGAAAGCGCAGCTGGCTGATGCTGACGACTGGGGTAGTACATAAAGAAGCCGGGAATGGGTGGTGTCCAGTCCTCCAGCACTCGAATAAGCCGGCGCTTCGCGAGATGCTCTGCGACCTGTTCTTCAAAGGCCAGGCCTAGGCCGGCTCCAGCGAGGGCCGCCTGAATGACCAGGTTGGTATCATCGATTATCAGTGGGCCATTTACGCCGATCGTGACGGCCCTTCGTCCCTGCTCGAACTCCCACCGATACGGGCCACCTGGAAGCCGCAAGCCTATGCATCGATGATCATTGAGATCCTTGGGCTTCCGCGGCATTTTTCGTGATGCAAAATAGCCAGGTGAGCCAACTACCGCCAAACGTAGTTCCGGCGTGACTCGCACCGCGATCATGTCCTTTTGAATGTACTCGCCGAGTTGAATACCGGCATCGAACTCGCCGGCAACAAGATCTACCGGACCAGTGACAGTAACAACATCAAGAACGATATCGGGGTACGCCTCGGCGAACGCCGTGAGTTTCGGCAATAGTACCATCACCGCGGCCGACCGGGACATTACAATTCGAAGACGCCCGGCAGGTCGATGCCGAACGCTTCGGGCTTTGTTGATAGCGCGCGTAATCTGCTCTAGCGCCGGGGACAACTCTTTCAAAAGCTCTGCGCCCGCAGCGGTCGGCGCGACACTCTTGGTGGTTCGAGCAAGAAGCCGCAGTTCGAGCCGTTTCTCGAGTCCGCGGATCGTGTGGCTCAGGGCAGACTGAGACACGCCAATCTTCGCTGCAGCCCGCGTAAAGCTTCGTTCAGTAGCGACGATTGCAAACGCAGCGAGTTCATTCAGTTCGTTTCTCATGGTTTATGAATATTGCTCATAACTCCATGTCATGCAACGCGTCTAGTTTCATAAGCGACTTTGTCCTAGCTTTGGCCAACGAGACCAAACGATCAGCCATGCGCAGTCTCCTGCCGGTCCCGAATAACAACTTTATGGATAGCAAGCTTATGGATACCGATGCTCGTGCCCTGCGCTCTCTAGCTCAGACATACCTCGACAGCGCCTATGAAATGGATGCGGACAAATTTGCATCCATATTTCACCCATCGAGTTCCGTAACCAAGGTCGGCGACGACGGCAATGTGAGCGTGACGCCGATTGCGATGTGGTTGGCAGCCGTCCGCAACCTGAAAGCTCCGAAACAGCAGGGCCTGGAGCGGAAAGATCAGATCCTGTCGATAGACGTTGAAGGGGAGCTCGCTCTTGTGAAGTTGAAACTGCAGATACCGCCACGGCACTTCACTGACATGTTGTCGTGCCTGAAGGTCAACGGCACCTGGAAAATTGCTCAGAAAGTGATGACTTCGAAAACCTGACGGCTTCGCGACATTAGCCGCAGTTCTCACGCCTTGCAGGTGCCCGTGGAATTTCTGTCACAAAGCGCCAATACGTTCGGGTACGCCTCGGGCGCATGGAGCATTTGGTCACTCTCGGACGGGTATGTGGACCTGCCTGCCGAAACCCTCAGATACCCGAACGACAAGTCAGATAGGCAATCGTCCCGGCGGAAGGATTCGCTGGTTCGATTGTCGGTCAACTGCTTTTTATTCGATCGCTGCAACGAAGACCGCGTTTTGATCGATTGTGGAGCGGGGGGAAGTTGGGATCCGTCTATGGGGCACCTCTGGAAGGCGATGGCGGAAGCGGGCATCGATTCGTCTTCCATCACTGTGGTCGCCCTCACTCACGCTCATGGCGACCACATCAATGGTCTTTTGATGCCCGACGGCCAACGAGCATTCAAAAACCTGAGCAGGATCGTGATCGGAGAGGATGCCGTTCAGGGATTCCTCGCCGAGCCAAAACTAGCCGAGTTCCGCTCTCTCCTTGCTCCGACAAACGGAGGAGATCGGTTGGCCGATCATTTGCTGTCGGTGGCAATACCTGGGCATGCGCCGGGGCATATGGGATATCTCCTGAGCACTAACGAGGACGACATCTTGTTCTGCGGCGACCTGATTCACGTTCCCGCCGCACAGTTCGCACGTCCCGAACTCACCTGGGCTTATGACGAGGACGAGCTCCTGGCGAGGACTAGCCGGCTCAAGTTGCTCCAGGAAGCCGCGCGTGCACGTACCTGGCTAGCCGGCGCTCACTTCGGTCGTCCAGGCATCGGCAGAATAGTCGAGCAAGGCCGCGGATACGCTTTTGTTCCGGCCGGGTAGTTTTACATAGCCCGACATCGGCCATGACGACGAGGGGCGGCGCGCTATTTCACCGCGCCTTCATACGACGAAATCTCGATCAAGCTCCCATCCGGATCGCGGCAATAGACCGAACGTAGCGTGCCGCGCGCGCCCTGCTTGGCGACAGGGCCTTCCTCGATCGCAACGCCATTGGCCTTCAGATGCGCCACCACTTCGTCTGGCGTGCTCGAGGTCAGGAAACAGAGATCGTCGCTTCCGGCGGTCTCATGGTCGGCGGTGAACCACTCGACCTTGTCGGCATCGCGTGGCCGCACATTGATCTTCTGGTTGCCGAACACCAGCGAGGTCCGCGGCGTTTTGCCCGGGCCGGGATCGAACACCTTGACCTCCATGCCGAGGATCTTCCGGTACCACTCGGTGGAACGCGCCACGTCGGAGACGTTGATCACGAGATGGTCGAGCGCATTAACCCTGACGGACATGTCTTATCCTTTCGTCGCGGTCGGCGGCGCCAGTGTCGCACTGGCCGCACCTGACTTTGTTTGTTACAACGCGTGCCGCGTTCGGTTCAATAGAACCGCGCGCCTCAATAGAAACGGACCGGGCTCTGAATCCCGGCCTCCAAGGAGAATGCTTTATGATTTCACGTCGCACCGCGATTTGTCTGGCCGTGATCGGCCTTTCCACGGCCGCTTCGACCGGCAGCGTTTCGGCGGCGGATTATCCGACCCGGCCGGTGAAATGGGTCGTCGGATATCCTCCGGGCGGCGCGACCGACATCATCGCGCGGCTGATCGGCCAGCGGCTTTCCGAACGGCTCGGCCAGCAATTCGTGATCGAGAACAAGCCCGGCGCCGGCAACAATATCGCCACCGAATCTGTCATCAACGCCGAGCCGGACGGCTATACCGTGCTGCTGGTCAATCCGGCGAACTACATCAATGCTTCGCTCTACGCCAATCTGAAGTTCAACCTCGTTCGCGACATTGCGCCGGTTGCGGCATTCAATCGCGTGCCGAACGTGATGACGGTGAACAAGGACGTGCCGGCCAAGACGGTTGCCGAGTTCATCGCCTATGTGAAGGCCAATCCCGGCAAGGTGAACATGGCCTCGTCGGGCAACGGCACATCGGTGCACCTGTCGGGCGAGATGTTCATGGCGATGTCGGGCGCCAAGATGCAGCACGTGCCCTATCGCGGTGCTGCGCCTGCGATCACCGATCTGCTCGGCGGCCAGGTCCAGGTGATCTTCGACAACATGCCTTCCATCATCCAGCACGTCCGCGGCGGCGCGGTGCGGGCGCTTGCGGTGACCAGCACGGCGAAGTCGCCGCTGTTGCCCGACGTTCCGCCACTCGCCGACACCGTCCCCGGCTATGAGGCAACCGCGCTGTTCGGCATGGGTGCCCCGAAGAACACCCCGAAGGAAATCATCGCCAAGCTGAACAAGGAGATCAACGAAATCCTGGCCGAGCCCGGCATCAAGGCCAAGCTGACCGATCTCGGCGGCGAACCTCTGATCGGCACGCCGGAAGCGTTCGGTGCGATGATCGCGGCCGAGACCGACAAGTGGAGGAAGGTGATCGAGGAAGCCAAGGTCGAAAAGGTGCAGTGATCGAGCTGCAGTGATCTAGGTCACGGAACAACGGCACGGTCGCGGTGTTTCATGGAAAAGGGACCGGCTTTAGTAACGTGAGGAGATCTAAGATGCGCAGTGCAATGTTAGCGATCTTGGCGCTGTCGGCGACAGTTGCCACGGTAGCAGGCAGCTCGCCGGCGGCAGCCTATGATTACCCCTACTGCCTGCAGGGCAGGGGCGTCGGCATCCCCGGTGACTGTTCCTACGCGACCTATGAGCAGTGTCTGGCGTCGGCTTCGGGCCGCGCGCTCTACTGCAACATCAATCCGCGCGTAGCCTATGGACAGCAGCGGCGAATGCGGGTTTATCGGGATTATTGATCGCGCTTCGCTTCCGCAAGATGGCCGGATCATCCAGCTCAGAAAGCGCGGATGATCCGGCCATTTCCGTCTCTCCTTGCCGCCTCTCGAACACGTGATGCAGACGCCGGCTTGACGGCGTTTTGTTTGCGCATATACTAAACCATATGGTTAAGTATCAAGAAGAGCTCCTGGACCGCACCTTTGCGGCGCTGTCGGATCCGACCCGGCGCGCGCTGCTGGCGCGGCTGGGGGATCGCGAAAGCCTGTCCGTCAGCGAACTGGCGCAGCCGTTTTCGATGTCGCTGCCGGCGATCATGAAGCATCTCGACGTGCTGTCGGACGCCGGCCTGATCGCGCGCGAAAAGACCGGGCGCACGGTCGCCTGCCGGCTTACCGCCAGCCCGATGGAGCAGGCGATGGACTGGCTCAATCGCTACCAGCGCTTCTGGTCCGACAATCTCGACCGCCTTGCCGCCTTTGTGGAGGAAGACCCATGGCCACCCAGTCAAGCCTTGCCAAGCAAGACCCCACCCGCGACGCCGAACTTGCCGCGCGGCCCAGCCTCACGCTCACGCGCCGGCTCAACGCGGCGCCCGAAAAGGTCTACGCCGCGTGGGCCGACCCGCAAAAGCTAGTGCAGTGGTTCGGTCCGGCCTCGGTGGAGGAGGGCTCGGTGAAGGCCGACATCGACCTGCGCGTCGGCGGCCGTTACCGTATCAGCTTCAACGCCAGCGGCAATTACAACGAGGTCGGCGGCGTCTATCGCGAGGTCGTTCCGAACCAGCGGCTGGTGTTCAGCTGGGCATGGCATTCCACGCCGGAGCGGGAATCGCTGGTGACCATTTCGATCAAGCCGGAAGGCCGCGGCACGCTGCTCGTCTTCAATCATGCGCAGTTCGTCGATGAGAAAGCGCGCGACAGCCACGAGCGCGGATGGACGGAGCTGCTCGCCAAGCTCGAAACGCATCTTGCTTGAGGAGCCGCCCATGCAGTCGCACAGCGTCGTCTCCCGCGAGGAGTGGATCGCCGCCCGCCAGGCCCATCTCGCGCATGAGAAGGAATACACCAAGGCGCGCGAGCGCCTGAACGAGGAGCGCCGTGCGCTGCCCTGGGTCAGGGTCGAGAAGGACTACGTGTTCGACGGGCCCGACGGCAAGGTGTCGCTTGGCGATCTCTTCAAGGGACGCAGTCAGCTCGTGGTGCAGCACCTGATGTTCGCGCCCGACTGGGCCGAGGCCTGCAAGAGCTGCTCGTTCTGGGCCGACGGGTTCGAGCGCATGGTTCCGCATCTTGCCGCCCGCGACACCACGATGGTCGCGATCTCGCGTGCGCCGCAGCCAAAGCTCACCGCATTCAAGCAGCGGATGGGTTGGACCTTCGACTGGCTGTCGTCCGGCGGCAACGACTTCAATTACGACTACGGCGTTTCGTTCACGCCGGAGCAGATTGCGGCGGGCGGCAACTACAATTATGGAACCGCGGCGTTCGGCAGCGAGGAAGCGCCCGGGATCAGCGTGTTCTATCGCGATGAGGCAGGGAACATCTTCCACACCTATTCCTGCTTCGCGCGCGGCCTCGACATGATGAATGCCGCCTATCACTATCTCGACCTGACGCCGCTCGGGCGTCACGAGGAGGGCCTGCCTTATCCGATGGACTGGGTGCGGCTACGTGACCAATACCAGCCGGCGCAGGTTCAGGCATCCTGTTGTCATGGTTGAAAGGGTCTGATCGTCATTGCGAGGAGCGATAGCGACGAAGCAATCCATCTATCCTCTTGTGGCGCGATGGATTGCTTCGCTTCGCTCGCAATGACGACAGAGAATGGGAAGGAAGTGTCCATGCCTTATGTCGATGGTTTCATCGTCGCTGTGCCGAAGAAGAAACTCGATGCCTATGTCCGCCTGTCGAAGAAGTGCGGCAAGGTCTGGCGCGAATACGGCGCGCTGGATTATCGCGAGTGGGTCGCCGATGACGTCAAGGTCGGCAAGCTCACGTCGTTTCCGCGCAGCGTCAAGCTCAAGCCGGGCGAAACCGTTGTGTTCGCCTGGATCACCTACAAGTCGCGTGCCCAGCGCGACAAGATCAATGCCAAGGTAATGGCGGACCCGCGCCTCAAGGAGATGGTGAACGGGCCGCCGCCGTTCGATGGCAAGCGGATGATCTATGGCGGGTTCGAAAGCCTGGTGAAGGCGTAGTGCGTCGAACCGGCCGGCGGTCTTCCGCGCTGGCGATTTGCTGACCTCGCTCACAGTCCGGCGCCAGCCGGGATGAGACGCGCATGCTTCAAGCCTGCGGATATTTGCCGCGGTTGCTGGACGTCTGGTTCAAAACCGCGCGGCGCTGACGACGCGTTTCGCCGTCGCAGATTCGCCCGTCCCTTCGTAACGGATGATGATCATCATTCCATTTAGCGGGACGGTATCCGTATTTGCACGGAAGTTGCGCAAGGCAGGGTTTACCCGCGATTAATTGGCCAAAGCTATCGTTGCCGCCGTCAAGGACCCGCCCATGCGACCGACAGGTGCTGCGAGCTGAAGCTCGACAGCTGCCGGTGACGAAGGAAACAGAATGTCTTCCCGCGCCATGATGCAATCGACGGCCGCAGCGCTGCTTGGCCTCGTTCTCCTCTCCGCTCCTGCCTTCGCCGCTGATGTGGTGCTGCGCTTCGGAGCCATCAACATCGAAAACTCCCAGGTCTACGAACAGATCCTGCTGCCGTTCGGCAAGGCCATCGAGGAAGAATCCGGCGGACGCATCGAAGTGGCGCTGAAGCCGCTCGGCGGATATGGCAAGCCGGCCGAGCTGTTCACGATGGTCGAGAAGGGGACCATCGAAATGGCGGCAACCGTGCAGGGTTATCACCCCGGACGCTTCCCGCAGTCGTCGGTGATGGAGCTGCCCTTCATGTTCGATAACTCGATCGCGGGCACCTCGGCGATGATGTCGCTCTACAAGGAAAGCCTGCTCGACAAGGACTACGCGTCGGTGAAGGTGCTTGGCCTCTATGTGCTGCCGCCTTATCCGATATTTACGACCGGCAAGAAGATCCAGTCGGTCAAGGATTTCCGCGGCCTGCGCATGCGCACGCCGAGCACGACCGTCGGCGTGGCGCTGGCCAAGCTCGGCGCCGTGCCGCTCGGTATTCCCCTCAACATGATCGGCGACACCATCGCCAGCGGCTATGTCGACGCCATCGCCTATGGCTGGGATTCCGCCACCACGACCAAGGGCGCCGCCGGCAAGTATCTCGCCGATCAGCTCAGCGTTGTCGTCGATGCGCGGCTGGCTGCGCCGGCGCTGATGATCGTCATGAACCGCGCAAAATGGGACGCGATGCCCGACGATCTCAAGAAGATCGTCGAAAAGCACTCTTCCGATCTGGCGATGGGCAATGCGCGCATCCGCGAGGCGCTGGAAGCTGCCACCAGGAAGAAGATGCAGACAGATCCGCGCTTCACCGTACTCTCCTTCAGCGACGAGCAGCGCGCCGAGCTGCAGCGCGTCACCGCGCCGGCCGTGGCCGAATGGAAAGCCAACATGGCGAAGCTCGGCATTGACGGCGAGCGGCTCTACACCCGCGCCAGGGAATTGATCCAGCAATACAAGGTTGCCACCAAGTAATAACAAGCCGCGCTCAAGAATTGAGGAAACAGACCGTGACATCAGCTCGCAAACTCGGCATCCGGGCCAAGCTTTTCTTCGCGTTCGCCGCGGTATCGGGAACCACCGTGATCGCCGGCGCCGCCGCCTGGCTGATGTTCTCGCAGGTTCGCGATCTCTTCCACGGTGTCGCCGGTCGCAACATTCCGGAGATTGTCGAGACGCTGGGACTGCAGACCGACACCCAGGCGCTGGCCGGTTCCGCCCCGACCTTGCTGGCGGCGAAATCGCAAGGACAGCGTCAGCAGGAGATGACCGCGCTGAAGGCGCGTCAGGAGGGCATCACGAAGCGGCTCGACGAGATCGCCCGCACCCCATCCGATCGTGATGCGATCGAGCGGTTGAAGAAGCTGATTGCGGCAATGAACACTAAGCTCGCGGCGCTTGACGGCGCAGTCGACGATCGCCTCAAGCTCAGCGCCCGCGGCGAAGAGGTCATGAAGGCGGCCCAGAACACCCAGACCAAGCTCAACGACGTGCTGCTTCCGGCCGGCGAAAAGGCCCAGGCCGACATCACCATGGTGTCGATGACCCTTGGCGGCGACGCCAACCAGACCATGATGACGCTGCTCAAGCTGGTTTCGACCCAGGTGCCGGTGTCGCAGGGCTTCGCCGACCTGGTCGGCTTCGTCAATCTGGCGTCGAGCCTGCTCGATCGCGCCGCGGTCGCGCCGAACGCCGATAGCGTCACGGCGCTGGAAAAGAACTTCAAGGCAATGTCGGCCAAGGTCGAGGAGAAGCTCGATATCGTCAACACCCTGCAGCCGACCGAAGGCCTGCCCAAGACGGGCGAAGCCTGGCTGAAACTCGGTTCGGGTGAAACGATCTTCGAGGTGCGCCGCAAGGAACTCGCCGCCAGCCTGCTTGGTCAGAAGCTGCTGGATGAGACGCGCGGCCTGACCGACGAACTCGCCAAGGAAGTCGCGGGCCAGGTCAAGGCCGTCACCAACAAGACCAAGGAAGCCACCGATCGTTCCGATGAGGCCATCGGTTTTGGCACCTCCGTGATGCTGATGATCGCGGCGATCAGCGTCGCCGGCGCCGCTTTGTTCGTCTGGTTCTATATCGGCCGCAATCTGGTGGCGCGACTGGTCGGCCTGGAGAAGACCATGACGCGGCTCGCCGGTGGTGACCTCGCCGCTGAAGTTGACACCAGGCGTGGTGGCGACGAGATCGGTCAGATGGCGGAAGCGCTGTCGGTGTTCCGCGAAGGCATCGTCCAGGCCAACGCCGCCGCTGCCGAAAAGGCCGCCGAGCAGGAGGCCAAGCAGCGTCAGGCCGCGTTGATTGACCAGTTGACGCGCGAGTTCAACGACGGCGCGACCAGTGCGCTGGCCGCGGTGTCAAGCGCCGCCTCGCGCATGAAGGGGTCGGCCGAAAAGATGTCGCAGGTCGCCGCGCAGGCCAAGGAACAGACCGGCGCGGTCGCCTCGGCTTCTGAGCAGGCTGCCGCCAACGTTCAGACGGTGGCCTCCGCCACCGAAGAGCTTTCGAGTTCGATCAGCGAGATTTCCCGGCAGGTCGGCGAGTCCACCCGGATTGCGGCCCAGGCCGTGGAGCAGGTGGCGAAGAGCGAAGTCACGGTCACCGAGCTTGCCAATGCGGCGAACCGCATCGGCGAGGTGGTCGGCCTGATCAATACGATCGCGGCGCAGACCAACCTCCTGGCGCTCAACGCGACCATCGAGGCTGCACGCGCGGGCGAGGCCGGCAAGGGCTTTGCCGTCGTCGCCTCCGAGGTCAAGAGCCTTGCCACCCAGACGGCACGCGCCACCGAGGGCATCACCGCGCAGGTCTCTGCTATCCAGGGCTCGACCCAGGAAGCGGTCGATACCATCAAGGGCATAGGTCAGATCATCGACAAGATGTCGGAGATCGCCACGACCGTCGCTGCCGCGGTCGAGGAGCAGGGTGCGGCGACAGCCGAGATCGCCCGCAACATCCAGCAAGCCGCCTCCGGCACCCAGAACGTTTCAAACAACATCATCGGCGTCTCGAACGCGGCCAACCAGACCGGCGAAACCGCGTCGGATGTGCTGCAGTCTTCCGACGGCCTGGCCGCGGAATCGGAAGCGCTAAGCAATGAGGTCGGCCGGTTCCTTGCCCGTATCAAGGCTGCGTGAGTCACCTTCGACGTTGGAATGCGTTCGCGGCACGTCGGTTGATCGTGCCGTTCCGAGAAAAATCCGCCGTCAATGCCGCGTCTGCGCCTCCAGGCGGCGGCTATAGCGTGACATTGCAAAGCAGAACAAAAAGTAGATCACCGCCACGAACAGGTAGACCTCGACGCTGAAGGGCTGCCAGGCCGGATCGATGATCGATGTCTTCGCCGTGGTCAGGAGGTCGAAGATGCCGATGATCAGCACCAGGCTGGTGTCCTTGAAAAAGGCAATGAACGTGTTCACCAGCGGCGGGATCACGTGCCGGATCGCCTGGGGCAGGATGATCAGACCGTTCTTCTTCCAGTAGGAAAGCCCGAGCGCGTCGGCGGCGTCGTGCTGCCCCCTGGGCACGGCCTGTAGCCCGCCGCGGATGACTTCGGCAAGATAGGCGCCGGCAAACAGCACGAATGCGATCTGCGCCCGCAGCAGTTTATCGATGTTGACGCCGTCAGGCATGAACAACGGAAACATCACGCTGGCCATGAACAGAAGGCTGATCAGGGGAACGCCGCGGATCAGCTCGACATAGAGCACGCAGAGCGAACGGATCGCGGGAAGTTTCGAGCGCCGGCCCAGCGCCACGACGATGCCGAGCGGAAAGCCGAAGGCGAGCCCGAACGTCGCCAGGATCAGCGTCACCGGCAACCCGCCCCAGCGGTCCTGGGACACGTAGGTCAATCCGAAGATGCCGCCCCACATCAGAATGCCGATCAGCACCAGCGCGGCCGCCCATATCAGCACCAGCTCCCTGCGCCAAAAACTCCGCCGGCTCGACACGAAGAACAGCGCAATGAATGTCAGGCACGCCAGCGCCGGCCGCCATTGCTGGTCGAAGGGATAGGTGCCGAACAGGATGAAGCGATATTTTTCGGGGATCACGGCCCAGCAGGCGCCGAGGCCGCGGACCGACCGGCACGCGCCGGTCTGGTCGCCGGGCACGGACCAGACCGCATTCCAGTAGCCCCATTGCACGAGGCTGATCAACGCCTTGCCGAGCAGCACCATGAGGATGACGGTGATGAGCGAGGAGGTGACCGATGCGAACAGGTTGGCGCGCAGCCAGCGGATGACGTACCCGCCGCCTGGCTGTCGGGATCGCGCACTGTTGAGCGGCAGCGGATTTTGCGGAGCTTCCGAGATCGACGTCATGGGATCAGCGCTCCACCAGCGCGATGCGCGCATTGTACCAGTTCATGAACAGGCTGATGCCGAGGCTGATGGTCAGGAACACCATCATGATAAGCGCGATGGCTTCGATGGCCTGGCCGGTCTGGTTCAGCGTCGTGTTGGCGATCGAGACGACATCCTGGTAGCCGACGGCAACGGCCAGCGAGGAGTTCTTGGTGAGGTTCAAATATTGGCTGGTCATCGGCGGAATGATCACGCGCAGCGCCTGCGGCAGCACGATGCGCTGAAGCACGAAGCTGCGGCGCAGGCCGAGCGCGTTGGCCGCATCCCATTGCCCCCTGGGGACGGCCTGGATGCCGCTGCGCACGATCTCGGCGATGAAGGCGGAAGTGTAGGTCACGAGCGCGATCAGCAGCGCAAAATATTCCGGCGCCAGCGTCAGCCCTCCGACGAAATTGAAGCCGCGCAGCTCCGGCATCGTGACGGTCCAGGATGCGCCGAGGCCCAGCGACACCAGTGCTGGTAAAGCGCCGACGAGCACCAGCGCATAGGGCCAGAGCCGGCGTACTTTGCCGTCAGCCTCCTGCCGTGTCATTAGTTGCCGCCGCAGCACGAATAGCGCGATCAGCCCGGCCACCGCGGTTGCGATCACCCACAGGTTTGCTTCCGCAATCGGCACCGAGGGCAGCACCAGTCCTCTGTTGGAAAGAAACACGCCCTCGATCGGCCTCCATGCGGCGCGTGCCGCCGGCAATCCCTGCATCAGCACGTACCAGAACAGCAGTTGCAGCAAGAGGGGAATGTCGCGGAGCAGTTCGACATAGACGGCGGCAAGTCGCGACAGCAGCCAGTTCGACGACAGCCGTGCGATGCCGATCAGCGTGCCGAGCACGGTTGCCAGCACGATGCCGATCACGGCGACGCGCAGCGTGTTGACGATGCCGACGATGAAGGCGCGGACGTAAGTATCCTTCGGGCTGTAGGCGAGCCAGGCGTCCGCGATCGGCATCCCGGCTTCGCGGCCGAGAAAGGCGAAGCCGGTGGAAATCCGCCGTGCCGACAAGTTGTGCAGGGCGTTCGACCACAGGAAGGCGACGATCGCGACCACGATCCCGACCACCACGACTTGCCAGACCAGCCCGACGATCTGCTGGCGGTTCAGCGAGAAGCGCAGTTGCCTGCGGCGGCGGAGTTCGGGCGTGGATGTTGTCACAGCACAAGGATCCTTCTGCCAACAGCGATCTTCGGCCATGCGTCCCGGCGGGCGCGTTTCATATGTTGCACCAAATTGTAATATGTGCAACATTTGTTTCATGGCGCAGTCCCAATCGAAATCCTCGCCGCTCAACGAATTATGCAGTGCGTTGCCGTCGCTTCCGGCGCGGCTGCAGCAGGTCGGGCGCTTCGTGGCCGCCAACGACTACGACGCCACCACGCGTTCGATGCGCGATCTGGCGGCGGAAGCGGGCGCCGATCCCGCTGCCTTCACGCGGCTGGCGAAGGCGCTCGGCTATTCCGGATGGGACGAATTGCGCGCCGCGTTGACCGAGGCGCGCAGGCCGGCGCAAGCCCAGCCGTTCTCGGCCCGCACCGGCGGCAGCCGCAAGGGCCCTCACGCCGAAATCTCGCTCGTGGCCGACAAGCTGGAGGCCGAGGCGGCAGGTCTTCGCCGCATTTCCACCGGCTCGGTGGCGGAAGCGGCCAAGGCCCTGCATGACGCGCGGCGGATCTGGATCGCCGGTTTTCGAAGCTGCCGCAGCGTGGCGGAACTGCTCAATTATCAGCTTCGTCTGTTCCGGCCGGACGAGGTGCAACTGGTCGGCGGCTCCGGTCCAGAGGATCTCGACCTCGGCGCCTTCCAGCGTGGCGATGCGGTCGTGGTCATTGGTTTCGCGCCCTATTCCAGGGCCAGCGTGTTGTCGGCGCGCGCGGCGCACGAATCCGGCGCCACGCTGGTCGCGATTGCGGATGCGATCACCGCGCCGATGGCGGAGGGCGCCGATCATCTATTGCTGTTCGAAGCCGCCGCATCGCCCGGTTTCTTCCCGAGCCTGACCGGCGCCATTGCGATCGCGCAGTCGCTGGCGGCGGCCACCTTCGTGCTCGGCGGTACCAAGGCAAAGCGCCGCCTTGAGGAGACCGAAGGCCGGCTGGCCGCGATGTCGCAATATGTTGCGGAGAAAGGTTGACCGTCATGAGCGCCAGCAAGAGCCGGGTGCTGCATCGAAGCCTGCGTGAAACCCCGCCCAGGGCGATCGGCGGCGAAGGCGTCTGGCTGATTGGCGGGGACGGCCGGCGCGTTCTGGATGCGTCCGGCGGCGCCGCCGTCTCCTGTCTCGGCCACCAGCATCCGCGCGTGATCGAGGCGATGTCGCGGCAGGCCTCACAGCTCGCCTATGCCCACACCAGCTTCTTCTCTTCGGAGCCGGCTGAGGCGCTGGCCGAAAAGCTGGTGGGACACGAGCCCGGCGGGCTCGCTTACGCCTATCTCGTCAGCGGCGGCTCGGAAGCGATCGAAGCCGGCATCAAGCTGGCGCGGCAATTTTTCATCGAGATCGGTCAGCCGCAGCGCCGGCACTTCATTGCGCGCCGCCAGAGCTATCATGGCAATACGCTGGGTGCGCTGGCGGCCGGCGGCAACGCCTGGCGCCGCGAGCCTTATGCCCCGCTATTGTCGCAGGCCTTCAGCCATGTGACGCCGGCCTTCGCCTATCACGAAAAGCGCGACGGCGAGTCCGAGGCGGATTTCGTCAGCCGGCTGGCGGCCGAGCTCGATGCGGAATTCCAGCGCCTCGGCCCGGAAAATGTGGCGGCGTTCATCGCCGAGCCCGTGGTGGGTGCGACCGCCGGCTGCGTGCCGGCGCCAGAGGGATATTTCCGCGCTGTCCGCGAGATCTGCGATAGATACGGCGCGCTCGTCATTCTCGACGAGGTGATGTGCGGCATGGGCCGCACCGGCACGCGTCACGCCTGGGAGCAGGAAGGCATCGCGCCCGACATTCAGGCGATCGCCAAGGGGCTGGGCGGAGGCTATCAGCCGATCGGCGCCATGCTGGCGAGTGGGCGCATCGTCGATGCTATCCGCGACGGTTCGGGCGCGTTTCAGCACGGCCATACCTATCTGGCCCATCCGCTGGCCTGCGCCGCCGCGCTCGAGGTGCAGCGGGTGATCGACGACGAGCAGTTGCTCGACAGGGTAAAGAGTCTGGGCGCTGAGCTCGAGCGACGGCTGATCGAGCGCTTCGGCAATCACCGCCATGTCGGCGACATCAGGGGCCGCGGCCTGTTCCAGGCGATCGAACTCGTCGCCGATCGCGCGACCCGCACGCCGTTCGATCCGGCGCTGAAACTGCACCAGCGCATCAAGGCAATCGCCTTCGAGGGCGGCCTTGGCTGCTATCCCGCAGGTGGGACTGCGGACGGCAGCAGCGGTGATCATGTCCTGCTCGCGCCGCCCTATATCGCGACGTCGGACGATATCGACATGATCGTCGATCGCCTGGGCCAGGCGGTCGACGGCGCCTTGAAAAGTGTAGGTCATTAGCAGGAGGGCAGTATGAAGAGGATTATCATCGCTACAGGCTTGCTCGCCGCGTCGTGCCTGTCGGTCCAGGCGGGGACGCTGGACACGGTTAAGCAGCGCGGCACGCTGGTGTGCGGCGTCAGCACCGGGTTTGCCGGCTTCTCGACGCCGGACTCGCAAGGCAACTACAAGGGGCTCGACGTCGACTATTGCCGCGCACTGGCGGCCAGCGTGCTCGGCGACCCCAAGAAAGTGCGATACGTCGCGCTCACGGCGCAGAACCGCTTCACCGCCCTGCAATCGGGCGAAATCGACGTGCTCTATCGCAACTCGACCCAGACATATCTGCGTGGCGCGACCCTTGGGCTCCGGCAGGGGCCTGTCAATTTCTACGATGGCCAGGGCTTTGTCGTGCGCGCCGATGCTGGCGTGAAGGACCTCAAGGGCCTGAACGGCGCCACCGTCTGCGTCGCGCAGGGCACGACCCACGAAGTCACGCTCGGCGATTACGGCCGCGCCAACGGCATCGAATGGAAGCCGCTGGTGTTCGATCGCACCGACACGATGTACCAGACGTTCTTCGGCGGTCGCTGCGATGCCATGACCCAGGATGCCTCGGCGCTGGCGGGTGCGGTCACCACGGCGGCCTCGAATCCGGCCGACTACACCGTGTTGCCGCAGACGATCAGCAAGGAGCCGCTCGGCCCATTCACCCGCAATGGCGACGAGGCGTGGACCGACATCATCGCCTGGCTGCATTTCGGCCTGATCGAGGCCGAAGAACTCGGCGTTACCGCCGCCAATGCCGACGAGATGGCGAAATCCTCGAGCGTGCCGGGCATCCAGCGGCTGCTCGGCACGTCAGGCGACCTCGGATCGCGGCTTGGCCTCGACAACAAGTGGATGCTGCAGGCGATCAAGGCGGGCGGCAATTACGGCGAAATCTTCGAGCGCAATGTCGGCAAGTCGAGCCCGTTGAAGCTCGATCGTGGCCTGAACGCAACCTGGAGCAAGGGCGGCCTGATGTACGCCCTGCCGTTCAAGTAAGCGTGCATAGCGTTTTCGAGCGAAGTGGGCACCGGTTCGCGTAAAGAAAACGCGCCAAACAAAATGCTATGCGGCGTGCCCGGTTGACACCGGCCGCGCTGCAGCCAGACTGTCCTGCATGCGTATTACCCTTGTCCACGCCCTGAAACACTCGATCGTGCCGATCGAAGCCTCCTTCGCCAGGCTTTGGCCGGAGGCGCGCCTGATGAACCTGCTCGATGACAGCCTGTCGGCCGATCTGGCGCGCGACGGCGGGCTCACAGACGCCATGACCGAGCGTTTTCTTCGGCTTGGACGCTATGCGGCCGGCACCGGGTCGGACGCGATCCTGTTCACCTGCTCGGCGTTCGGCCCCTGCATCGAGGCAGTCGCACGTGCGCACGCCCCGATGCCGGTTCTCAAACCAAACGAGGCGATGATCGAGCAGGCGATCGCGCGGGGTAAGAAGATCGGCCTGCTGTCGACGTTTCCGCCGACGCTGGTCTCGATGCCGCCGGAATTTCCCCCGCGGATCGAACTGGTGCCGAAACTGGCGGAAGGCGCGATGGCCGCGCTCGATCGCGGCGACCGCGCCACCCATGACCGCCTCGTCGTGGAAGCGTCACGGGACTTGCGCGACTGCGACCTGATCGCACTCGCCCAGTACAGCCTGGCGCCGACAGCGGACGAGGTCGCCAGGGCGACGGGGCGGCCGGTCCTCACCACGCCCGACAGCGCGGTGGAGAAGCTGAAGAAGATGCTGGGCGTCGGGGGCGGTTAGGCCTCCTGCTTCTTCGCAGCCTTTTTGACTGGCTTCTTCGCAGCCGCTGCCGCTCCCTCGGCCGCATTCCGGATCGCTCGCGCGTAACTGTCGGCGGTGATTGCCGCCGAGTTCTCCAGCCGCTTGGCCGCGGCCGTGCCGAGTTCCATTGTGCTCCTGGCGATCAGCCGGAACTGGTCCCGCGTCTCCTTGTCCTTGGCCTTGGCGGCGCGGGCCATGATCTGGTCGCGCCGCTTCTTGACGGCGGCCATCAAGCTCTTGTTTTGCGTTTTTGCGATTTGCCGGATGAGAACGTCGAGATCGGCTTCAGCCATTATGGGTCACTCTTAGCGCGCCATGCCGTCCGCACGGTGCGGCGATCATTGGCGCATTACGTTTGAAGGATGCGCGCCATTGTGTCGCCGCGCGGCCGTCATTTCAAGCGCCGATTCTCGCAATCGGACGCGGCGGGCCGTCGGCGCAACCCGATAACAGTCGATTAACGTTGTATTGGTACGAGTCCTCAACCAGCAGGAAGAGAGAGCGGCATGCGTAACCTCACCGTCTATCAGCGTTTTGCGATGATCATTGCGGCGCTGACAATCGTGCTCTTTGCCGTCTCCGCCCTGCAGATCCTGGTGTTGCGCGATGCGGTGCTGGCCGAGCGGCGCACCACCGTCCGCAATCTGGTCGAGGCCGCGACGAAGATTCTCGCCACCTACGAAGGCGAGGCCAAGGCCGGCCGGATCAGTCAGGACCAGGCGCGCCAGGCGGCGTTTGCCTCGATCAGCGCCATGCGCTGGGGCGAGTACTCTGACTATGTCGGCGTCTACGGCACGGGAAGCTCGGATGCCGGCGTCACCTATGTGCACGCCAATCCGAAATACATCAACGTCAACCGCTGGGAGTTCAAGGACAAGAGCGGCAAGCTGTTGATCCAGGACATCGTGCGGACGGCGCGCGCCGGCGGCGGTTTTGTCGAATATCTGGCACCGCGGTCGGCCGGTGGCGCTGAACTCCGCAAGGTCTCCTATGTCGGGGCCTTTGGCTCAGGTGACAAGCTCCTCGCGCTGCAGGCGGGCGCCTATGTCGACGATATCGACGCCGTGGTCTTCAGCCGGATGATGTGGGCCGGAATCGCTGGCCTCGCAGGCCTGACCCTCGCGGCGCTGGTTGCGTTCTGGCTCGGCCGCGGCCTGGTCGTTCCGCTCAACAAGACCTGCGCGGCGATGGATGAACTGGCCAAGGGCAATCTTGGGGCCGAGATTCCGTTCGTCGACCGCACCAATGAAATCGGCCGGATCGCGCGCAGCCTCCAGGTCTTCAAGGATCATCTGGTCGAGACCACACAACTCCGCACCGAGCAGGAAGCGATGAAGTCGCGCTCGGCCGAGGAACGGCAGGCGGTTCTGTCTCGCATCGCCGACGATTTCGAGCGCAGCATCGGTGGTGTGATCCGTGGCACCGCCACCGCCGCCGACGAGCTGCAGAATTCCGCCTCATCGATGTCAACGATCGCGGTGGGGACGACGGGTCAGAGCGCGAAGGTCGCGGCCGCCGCCGAGCAGACGGCGTCGAACGTCCAGACCGTTGCCGCCTCGGCGGAGGAGCTGTCGTCGTCGATCCAGGAGATCGCGCGGCAGGTCACCCAGTCTTCGTCCATTGCCCAGAACGCGGTCGGGCAGGCCAATCGGACCGAGGCCATGGTCGGCCGCCTGGTCGAGGCATCGCAGAAGATAGGCGAGGTGATGGCGCTGATCCAGACCATCGCGGGGCAGACGAATTTGCTGGCGTTGAACGCGACCATCGAGGCCGCCCGGGCCGGCGAGGCCGGCAGGGGCTTTGCCGTGGTGGCCAACGAGGTCAAGGCGCTGTCATCCCAGACCGCCAAGGCTACCGACGAAATCACCAGCCAGATCCAGGAAATTCGCGATGCCACCGGCTCGACCGTCAACGCAATCCGCGAGATCGGCACCACGATCGGGCAAATGAACGAAATCACCGGCTCCATTGCGGCCGCCGTCGAAGAGCAGGGCGCTGCGACCAACGAGATTGCCCGCAGCGTGCAGCAGGCGGCGCAGGGCGCCCAGGAGGTGATGCAAAACATCACGGGCGTGCGCGAAGCCTCAAGCAAGGTCGATGCTGCCGCTACCCTCGTGCTGAACGCCGCCGCGCAACTGACGTCGCAGTCCGAGCAGCTCGAGACCGAAACCGGCAAATTCCTCGGCAACATCCGCGCGGCCTAAGGGCGCGCGCAGCCTTTCCCGTCATGCCCGGCCAGCGGTGGCCGGCAAACTACAGGCCTCAATTCAGCCGCGCGCCGATTCCCGTGAGCACGCGGAAATCCGGCTTGGACTGAACGCCGTTGTGCTGGTTGATGACCGGCACGCCGACGGACACGAAGCCCGAGAAGCGATCGTAGCCGACACGCACGCCAGGCGAGAGATAGACGGTGGTGCCGCCCGAATTGGGATCGGGAATGCCGGCGATGCGCTGCTTGTCGTGCCACTCGCCATTGAGCTCCAGCACGAGGTCGAGCGTGTAGGGGGTCTTTTTCATATCGCTGTGGTCGTGATTGGCGTGATAGAGGCAATGCTCCTGCAACTGGTTGCGCGGCTGCATGCAGTACTCATGCAGCTCCACCTCCTTCGACGAGCCGGTGGCGCCGACCAGGCGGTACGACACGGCGGCGCCGAACAGGAAGCGGTCGCCGAGGTTGGTGTTCTGCGTGCCGTTGGTGATCAGGTAATAGAGGCCGCTCACGTCGAACGCCCAGCGGCCCGCGCGTTTGGTGAAGGCCGCGCCGATCAGGCCGTCCCATGAGCCCGAACCCGGCTGGAATTCGGCCTGGAAGAGTTCGCCGAAGGCGTCGCGCTGGCTGGTGCTGCCGGTCGGCGCCTTGAAGCCGAACAGCACGGCGGCCGATGTCCCGGTCTGTGCGTTGTTGTGGAAGCGATACTGCCCGAGCATGGTGACGTCGCCGAAGCCTGCCGAGTTGCCGCGCCGGTTGATGCTGTCGGAGCCCATCAGGCTGCTCATGTCGCTGGAGCTCATTATGCCCATATGGCCGCCGCTCAGCATGTCCTCGCCGGGTTCGCGAATATCCGAACGGCGGATGCCGGCCGCGCGAACCGCAAGCGTCAGGTCGTTGGTGATGCCGTAGGCGACCGAGAGCGAGACGCTGTCGATCGAGCGGATCGAGTGGGCATGCGTGCCGCGGTTCGCTGCGGCGAGCAGATCGGTGTCGCTGAGCTGGCCGAGACGGATGAACTCGTAGCGGATGGATGCGGCGACCATTCCTTCGGCGAGCGTGTCAGCCGAGATGGTGTTGATGGCGCCGCCGCTGCCGGTGTTGCCGCCGCCGCCGGGATGATGCGCCTCGGCGGGAGTAACGAGAAACAGCATCATGGATGAAAAGATGCCGGCCGCAGGCCGCTTGAAATACGCACACACATACGCCCCCTGTACTTACTGCCTGGCGATTAGCCATCGCAATCGGGCGCCAGATTGACTGGATCGTGCGAGAAGCGCGGCTTGCTGGCGACGGAAGCGAAGCGGAAAAGCGAAAACGTTATCGCGAGCGCGGCATCGGTGTGGCTGCTGCGTGTTGGGCAAATGGCGAAAGCGGCGTAGCCCGCCCGTCGGTTGTGCGTCCGAATTTTTCGCGTCTGGCGTAGCGGTAGCCGTAATCACGTCCGGCGGCAGCCGCAATCACGGCGAGCACCAGCCGTAATCGCGTCTGAATGTTTCTCTACAGGTTTCGCTGTCCAGCGCGCGTATCGGAGTAGGACATTATGACAACCGTCGTCAGAGATATCTTTGTGTTTGTCACCGCGGCCATTTTCATCGCCGCGACTTTGCTGATTGCGAGCGCCGCCGGCGCGCACGAATATAAGGTCGGTGCGATCGACATCGGTCATCCCTGGTCCCGCCCGACGCCGAAGGATGCCAACATCGCGGGCGGCTATCTCACCATTACCAACAAGGGAAAGACGGCGGACCGCCTGATCGGCGGCACGTCGCCGGTGGCAAGCCAGATCGAGGTGCACGAGGTGGTCGATGTCGACGGCATGGCGAAGACGCGCCCGGTCACCAACGGCATCGAGATCAAGCCCGGCAAGACCGTGGAGCTCAAGCCCGGCGCCTACCGCATCCTGCTGATGGGACTCAAGGAGCCATTCCAGGTCGGCCAGAAGGTGAAGGGCACGTTGATGTTCGAGAAGGCCGGGCCTGTCGACATCATCTACAACGTCGAGGAAAACGCCGGAGCCGCCGTCAGTGGCGTCAATGGTGTCTCGCACAAGCACCATTAGCGTGTCCGCGGCCGTGCCCGTGAGGATCGAACGGACGCTCGACAGGCTTCATTAATCGGCATCGCTGTGTCCGTCGCGTCGTGCCGCGCGACATCTGATGGAGGGAGATTCGAGCAAAGCCGTCGCTGCCAGCGACGGCGGACTTTCGAACTCGCTATTCGTTGGGGAATGCTAATCCGTGTCCAGTTCAAGCCAGGCGTCTTCACACCAAGTATCGCTCGCTTCCTCCGGCAAGCCGCAGCCATTGCGGCAGGCACGGTCAGTTACCTTGCAGTCCGTCGCTGCTGTCTTCTCTGTATCGCTTCTCGGAATTGGGTTGGCCTACTGTGCCTGCACGTTGCTGATTCCCGCTGTCGCGCATGAGGGGAGCGCTGTCTCCGTTCTCTCGGCTGACGGTCGTTCGCAGGATGCCATCTGTTCAAGCAGCACGTCTTCGCCGCCGCTGCAGCAAGCTCGCACGGATGATTGATTTCCGGAGGCTATCTCGCGGCTGATCGCTGCGTGCCCGCCGTCAACAGTTCGGAAACCACGCGCACTCTCTCCCGGCCCCGCTAACCAATCGAAAATCGTTCTGCCGCAAGTTCGTCTCCGGGAAAAGGAATGGGGAGATTCGAACATGAACGGCCTGGCCATCATGGAAAACGTTCGCCGGTACCGCACCATCGCGTCGCTGTGCCGCCAAACCGCGGCCTACCGGCCGCGGCATAGCTGTTCCCTGCTGGCGCAAGCCAGCGAGTGGGAACACCGCGCCGTCACCGAGCTTGAGGCTTACTATGAAGCTTTCTGCGATATGGCTGCCGGCAACACGCCAGCCCGCGCTGTGAACTACGCCGTCAACTGATGGCGGGCGCACCGGAAACGGATGCGTCTTGGGTTAACGAAATTTGGGCCGGCGTGGGTGAGATCCGTCTACCTTCGCCGCTCCGGATGGTAACGATCGATCAACCTATCGACCGCGCTTCGCGCATTTGAGGCCCGCTCCCGGGCTGCACCCTAGAACTTCGCCTCGTCGACACCGGCCGCGCGGTCCTTGCCCGGTGAGCCCGACCAGCCGCGCCAATAGCCGATGATCTGCCGCATGACGTCGAGACCGAGGCACCCCGGCACCACCCGGGTCGCGAAAGGGACAGCCAAAAAGCCGATCGCCGATCGAGCAGAACAAAATTTACGAACTGATACACAATTGAAATTGCTTGTGATTTTTTTCACCCCAATGGTCCGACGGCCGCCGGCGCCGACTTCGGCCTCACGCTCGGCCGTAGGAAATTTCACCACGCCTCACGACAGCGTGCGCCTTTCGCTCTGCGATCGTAGTATTGTCGGCGGCAGTCGATGAAGGCTCGAGGCCGAGGATTTCGCGTACGCACTCGATCGCGGCATTCGAGGAGGCGGACTCCAGGCTCAAGCTGATGATCGTGGCTGCGGTCGGACGGCGTGGCAATGGAGGTCAATATGGCTTGGCGTGACGACAAGGCCCGGGCAACTCTCATCCGCGATGCCGCAGGTAACGTTCAGCCGGGCAAGAGCCCCCGGGCCTTTGCCGAGCCGTTGTTCGGCTACACCAATACTGAGGACCTCGCCAATTACGATGCCGCCTCGCTTGCCTTCCTGGCGGAGCAAGCCTGGGAACACGTGCAGCGGCGCACGGCCGGCAGCGCCGATATCCGCATCGTCAATCCGACGATGCCGGACGGGCGCGAGATTTCCGTGCTCGAAATTCTCAACGACAACATGCCCTTCCTGTTCGATTCCACCATGGCGGAACTCACCGAGCAGGGCGTCGAAGTCACCCTCGTCGCTCACCCGATCATCGCCGTGGAGCGCGATGACCAGGGCAAGCTGCTGCGATTCTACGGCGAAACACTTCCCGAGGGAGCAAGGGGCACGCGCGAAAGCCTGATTCATCTCCACATCACCCGCCTGGACGCCGATGCCGATCGCCAGAAGCTGATCGACGGCCTCACCAGGACACTGAACGACGTCCGCGCCTGCGTCACCGACTGGCGCGCCATGCGTGACCGCGTCGAGGAAGCGATCAAGACTTTCTCTTCCAATCCTCCGCCGCTGCCGATCGACGAACTCGCCGAAGCCAATCAGTTCCTGCAATGGCTCTGCGCGGACAATTTCACCTTCCTCGGCGTGCGCGAATATCGCTTCTCGCCCGACAGCGATGCGCCCGACGACATTACAACCGGCGAAGGCCTCGGCATCTTACGCGATCCCGACGTCAAGGTCCTGCGCCGCGGCAGCGAAATGGTGGTGATGACGCCGGAAATTCGCGACTTCATGCGCGAGCCGACCCTGCTGATCGTCATCAAGGCCAATGTCTCCAGCCGCGTCCATCGCCGCATCCGGATGGATTATATAGGCATCAAGCTCTATACGCCCGACGGCCGGCTCGAGGGCGAATTGCGCGTCGTCGGCCTGTTCACCTCAGGCGCCTATACCCGCTCGGTACGACAGATCCCTTATGTCCGCCACAAGGTTTCGGGGGTGCTCCAGCGCGCGGGCTTCGACCCGAGCGGCCATTCCGGCAAAGCGCTCATGCATATTCTCGAAGATTATCCGCGCGACGAACTGTTCCAGATCGACGTCGATACTCTCAACAATTTCGTCATAGAGGTCCTGATCCTCTACGAGCGCCCGCGCGTCCGGGCGCTGGCGCGGGTGGACAAGTTCGATCGCTTCGTCTCGGTCCTCACCTTCATTCCACGCGAGAAATACGACACCGAGGTCCGCACACGCGTCGGCGCCTTTCTGGCACAGACCTACAAGGGGACCTTGTCTGCCTCCTACGTATCATTTCCTGAAGGGGCGCTTGCGCGTGTCCACTACATCATCGGGCGCTATGAAGGCAAAACTCCCGTCGTCGAGCGCGCCACGCTCGAAGCCGGGATCAGTGCCATTGCCGCGACCTGGGCCGACAGGCTGAAGGCTGCGCTCACTGCGTCGACCGATGGCATGCGGGCGCGCATGCTCACCAACCGATACGCCCAGGCCTTTAGCGGCGGCTATACCGAGGTTTTCGGCGCTGAGCAGGCGATCACCGATATCGCGACCGTCGAAAAGCTCACGCCAGCACGACCGGTGACAATTTCGGTTTACCGCTTCGAGGGTGAGAACGATCCCAAGCGCTTCGGCCTGAAGGTGTTCTCGGACGCCGCACCGCTATCGCTGTCCTACCGCGTTCCGGTGATCGAAAATCATGGCCTGCGCGTGGTCAATGAGCGCACCTATCAGATCGTGCCCGGTACCAGGCCGGCGCCGGTCTGGCTGCACGACATGACGATCGAGACCAGCGACAGCCAGCCAATCGAGATCAACCCGGAATTCAGCCATCGCCTGGAAGCCTCAATCATGGCGGTGGTCGCTGATCGTGCCGAATCCGACGGGTACAACGCCCTGATCCTGCGCACGGCCCTGGGCTGGCGGGAAGTCTCGGCGATCCGGGCGCTGTCGCGCTATTTGCACCAGATCCGCGCTCCCTTCACCCAGGACTATATGTGGGAGACCTTGCGCAAGAACGCCGCGATCACGGCCAGCCTCGTCGCGCTGTTCCAGACTCGCCTCGATCCGCGCCTCGCCTCGACGGATGTCGAGCGTTCGGCGCGCGAGACGGCCCTGCTTGCCGAGATCGAGGAGGAGCTCAAATCCGTCGCCTCGCTCGATGAAGACCGCATCCTGCGCCGTTTCACCAATCTGGTGCAGGCAACCATCCGCACCAATCTGTGGCAGATCGGCGAGAATGGACATCCGCGTCCGGTGATCTCCTTCAAGTTCGACGCGCGCCGGATCGACGACCTGCCGGCCCCGCGACCTCTCTACGAGATCTTCGTCTATTCACCTCGTGTCGAAGGTATTCACCTGCGCTTCGGCAAGGTTGCGCGCGGTGGCTTGCGCTGGTCCGACCGGCCGCAGGATTTCCGCACTGAGATACTGGGCCTCGTGAAGGCGCAGCAGGTCAAGAACGCCGTGATCGTGCCGGTCGGCGCCAAGGGCGGCTTCGTGCCCAAGCGCCTACCGCCGCCTTCCAATCGCGAAGCCTGGCTCGCGGAAGGCACCGAAGCCTATCGCATCTTCGTTCGCTCGCTGCTCGAACTCACCGACAATCTTGACGGCGACATCGTCGTGCCGCCCGAGTCCACCGTGCGCCATGACGGCGACGACCCCTACCTCGTCGTCGCCGCCGACAAGGGCACCGCCACCTTCTCCGACGTCGCCAACACGATCTCGGTCGAGAAGAACCATTGGCTCGGCGATGCCTTCGCTTCCGGCGGCAGCCAGGGCTACGACCACAAGAAGATGGGGATCACGGCGCGCGGTGCCTGGGAGGCGGTCAAGCGCCACTTCCGCGAACTCGGCACCGACATTCAGACCATGCCGTTCACCGCGGTCGGCGTGGGCGACATGTCCGGCGACGTTTTCGGCAATGGGATGCTGCTCTCGCCGGTGACAAAGCTTGTGGCGGCTTTCGATCATCGCGACATCTTCATCGATCCCTCGCCTGATCCGGCCGTCAGCTTCGCTGAGCGCAAGCGCCTGTTCGACCTGCCGCGATCGAGCTGGCAGGATTACGACAAGTCGCTGATCTCGGAAGGTGGCGGCGTGTTCTCGCGTCAGCTCAAGGCGATCCCGCTTGCTCCGGAAGTGCGCACCCTGCTCGATCTCGACAAGCCGCAAGCCACGCCTTTCGAGGTGATGACGGCGATCCTGAAGGCGCGCGCGGACCTCTTGTGGTTTGGCGGTATCGGCACCTATGTCCGCTCCGCCGGGGAAAGCGACGATCAGGTCGGCGACCGCGCCAACGATACGATCCGTATCACGGGCGGCGACGTGCGTGCCCGCGTGATCGGCGAAGGCGCTAATCTCGGCGTCACCCAGCGAGGCCGCATTGAAGCGGCGCAGAAGGGCGTCAAGCTCAACACCGACGCCATCGACAATTCGGCCGGCGTGAATACGTCCGACGTCGAGGTCAATATCAAGGTCGCGCTGGCGCGCCTCGAGCGCGAGGGACGCCTCAGCCCCACTGAGCGCAACAGCCTGCTTGCCGCGATGACCGACGAGGTCGGCACGCTGGTGCTGCGTAATAATTATCTGCAGACGCTGGCGCTCTCGCTTGCCGAGCGCAAGGGCGTGGCCGAGACCGGCTTCCTCACCCGCCTGATGCAGTCGCTCGAGCAGCGCGACTTGCTCAGCCGCGCGGTGGAGTTCCTGCCCGACGATGCAGCACTCACCGAGCGCACACGGCGCGGCCAGTCCCTGACGCGGCCCGAGCTTGCCGTGGTGCTCGCCTACGCCAAATTGACCCTCTACGATGACCTGCTCGTCACCAGCGTGCCCGATGATCCCTATCTTGCCCGCGAACTGTCCCAGTATTTTCCGCGCGAGGTTCAGGACAAATTCCCGACAGCGGTCGAATTCCATCGCCTGCGGCGGGAAATCATCGCAACTTGCCTCGCCAATGCGGTGATCAACCGTGGCGGCCCGGCCAGCGTGGTGCGCCTGATCGACGAGACGGATGCCGATATCCCGACCATCGTCATGGCCTATGTGGCGGTCGACGAATGCTACGGACTGAAGTGGCTCAATGACGCGATCGACGCACTCGATACCTGTATTGACGGGCAGGTGCAGCTGTCGCTTTACGCTTCTGTGCAGGACCTCCTGCTCTCCCGCATGGTCTGGTTCGTACGCAATGTCGATTTCAAGGACGGGCTGGAGGCCGTCGTTGCGCGCTTCGGCCCGGCTATTCGCCAGATCGTTGCCGGGCTCGACACCACCCTGCCGCCGGACTTGCGGGCCGCACGTGCCAAGCGTCGGCAGGACCTGACCGATGCCGGTGTCCCGACCGGCCTCGCCGGCGAGCTTGCCGATCTCGACGCCTTGGTCTCGGCGCCCGATATCGTGACGGTTGCGGAGCGCACCACGCGCGCCATCGGCGATGCGGCGGCGACCTTCTTCGCTGCTGAGGCCAACTTTCGTCTCGACCGCATTATCGCCGCCGCGCGCAGCGTGCCGGCAAACGATTATTTCGAACGTATGGCCATCGATCGCGCCGTCGAGCAGATCGCTGGCGCCGAAAGGAGATTGGCCGCGGATATGCTGGCGACCGAACAGTCCGGCCAGCAGGCCGTCGAGGCCTGGATCGAGGCTCACCCCGAATCGACGCGCATCCGCCGCTCGGTCGAGGAGATTGGTGCCAGCGGCCTGACGCTCGCCAAGCTGACGGTCGCGGCGAACCTGCTGGGGGATTTGGTCAAAGCCTGAGGGCGTGCGAGGCAGCGATGTGAAGCTCTGGAGTGCAATGGCAGCGGCAGCTTGCCGGCGAACGGAGGAATCCAATGATCCACGCGACTTGCCATACCGCGGATAATGTCCGCTGCATCGAGTTCGATGCCACACCCTGGTTCAGCGAGGCTGACGCTCCAAGCATTATCGATTTGGCCCGACGAGGATGGGCCAGCACGGCGATTGCAGATTCGCTCGAGCGCCGACGAGGCTACGAACCCTTGCATGACCTCGTGGAGTATGCGGCAAAGCGACTGAAACCGGAATCCCTGGAGGACCCGACCTGGGAAACCTTCGAGTGCGTCGTCGACGGACCCGAGGCCGTGGCCTGGCTCGAGAAAAACCGCCCCGAAATTGTGGCAAGGATCGCGTAAGCCAGGGTTCGCGCTCAACTGGCTCATGCCCCTACGGCGCTACTCGCAGGCTGGCTCGGTGCGATCGTGTTAGCGCTGGCGCTGCTCGCGTGGGCGATCTCTACCATGACCCGGGCCGGCTCGAACGTGCCCACCAACCTGCCAACCACGACTATCGTGGATACCGATCCCTACCGCTTCACGCGCAATCCCATCTATCTCGGCATGGTGCTGGGGCTCATCGGCCTGGCCGGCTCTGTGCAGAACGTGGCATTGGTTCAGCTGGGCATAGTCGCACACGAAGACAACCGGCAGTGGAAAGCCAAACTTGACCACAAGGCAATTACCGTCACGGAACTATGCGATCTGTGTCTCAACCTCTATTGTTTCTTCGTGCGGGGTCGCCACCCCTTCAGGTTGCTGCAGTTCGGCCTCAACGTCGGACCAAGGCGTTGCGGATTCCTGCAGCCCCGATAGGTGCGGCCTGATTCACTCGTAAAGGGCCCCGCACCCGAGGAGAAGAAAATTGAACCATCCCGCACTGCCTCGCTTCCCCGCTCGCCTGCTCAGTCTGACCGCGCTCGCATTCATGGTGGCCTCAGGCCCGGCGCACGCGCATGTGAAATGGTTTGCGCCCTATATCGTCGGCGCGCCGCCACAGCCGATCGGGGCCACTCTCACCAATCTCTGGTTCTGGACCGGCATTGCGCTGGTGCTGGTGTTTTTCCTCGTCACACGAGCGATCGAGGAGTCGAGTGCGGGTGAAACGATCCTGCGCGGCATGGACCGGATCACCGAAACGCTCTGGAAGCGCCTCGATGAGTTCGTGCGCGTGGTCATCGCCGCCTTCTTCGTGGCGATCTTCGCGGTCGGTGGCGTCTACCTGACGCCCGATCTGAAGACACCCGCCGAATGGGTGTCTTGGGCGCAGCTCCTGATCGCCGGGCTGATCTTCTCTCGCAAGACGCAGCCGCTTGCGGCTCTCGGCATCATCGGCCTGTGGCTACTGGCGCTGCGCGACTACGATGTCTTCCATCTGCTTGATTATCTCGCGCTCGGCGTCGGCGTCGCCGCCTATCTGGTGCTGGAGGCGTCGTCCAATCCGGAATGGCGCAAGCATCGCTTCGAGGTGCTGCGCTGGGGCGTGGCCATCGCGCTGATGTGGTCGAGCCTCGAAAAATTCGCCTATCCAGACTGGTTCTACCCGCTCGTGGAGGAAAAGCCCTTCCTGACCTTCGGCATGCCGCGCGACGTCTTCATTCCAATGGCCGGCGTCGCCGAGTTCACGATGGGATTCGGCCTGATCTGGACGCCGCTGGTCCGCCGGCTGTCGGCCATTGCGCTCTTCGTCATCTTCAACGCAGCCGTCTATCCGTTCGGCCGCACCGACCTGATCGGCCACGCGCTCATCATGGCGATCATCGTCGCCATCGCCGCCGATCACACCCGGGAGGTGCATTTCCTGCCCGCCGTCAAGCGCAGGCTGGCCGGCGTCCCGGCAGGACTTGCGACAGCGCTCGTCATCTTCGTAACCGGGTATTGGGGACTGCACATCGCGATTTACGGCATCGAAGGAAACACGGCGACGGCGTCCGGCGAGCGGCTGACGCACACGCCGAACCCCGAGCATCCGCACGGCATGCACGGCGCCACCGCGACCGCGGCAGCAGCGGCGACGGCCGAGGAGGCCTATCGGGCCGCAATGGACCGTATGCACGGCCCCATGATGCAGGGCATCGCCAATGTCGATCCCGACCAGGCCTTTGTGCTCGGCATGATCCCGCACCATCAAGGCGCGGTCGATATGGCCGAGATCGTCCTGAAATTCGGCAAGGATGCCCGCAACCAGCACCTTGCTCGCGAGATCATCAACGCCCAGAAGCGAGAGATCGGTGAGATGCGCGAATGGCTCAAGCAGAAGAACATCCCGCAACCGTGAGGGAACGGCGATGAGCGCGAAGCGACCGTCATTGATGACTCGGGCCATCTTCACCAGCTTGTTCTTCCTTGGACTGTGCAGCGCCACCGCGCAGCCGGTGGCGCAGACCTCCGGCGTCGACTGGAATGAATGCTTGAAGGCTCCGACCCGGGCCTGCGTGCTGCGCGAGGCCGCCGAGGTCGCCCGCACCATCGGCGACCCGCGCTTGGCCGCCAACGCGCTCGGCCGGATCGCCGAGGTACAGTTCAAGGCTGGCCTGTCCGCCGAAGCCGCGGCCACGATCGACCAGGCCTTACAAGTCGCGACGTCAATCGCTGACGATGGCTACCCTCGCGACAACGCAATCGAGACGATTGCGAAGGTTCTGGCGAAGGCCGGCAAGCCCACCGATGCGCTCGATATCGTCGGATCAATCAAAAACCGATACATACAAGCCGAGGTGCTCGGGGCCGTCGCGGTCGCGGAGGGGAAAGCCGGCCGGCTTGACGAGGCGCTGCGACGCGTGCGGGCGATCGAGAACTTGCGCGATCGTGCCCTCATCATGCGTCGGGTGGCCTGGGACCTGGGCGCCAGCGCGGTCGCACGAGGAGAAGACGACAAGATCGCGGCCGCGCTGGCAGACGTGCAAGCCATCGAACAGCAGTATGATCTGTGGCCCTTGGCCATGACGGGCATTCATCACCCTTCGGAATTTGTCCCAGCGCTCGCCATCATCGCGCAAGCGCAGGCCCGCGCGGGGAAGATCGAGGATGCCATGCGGGTGTCGAGGCGGGTCACGCGCTCAAGCGAGCGCGCGCAGGCGTTGGCTACGATTGCCACCGAGTTGGTCCGGGCTGGCGCGGTCGCGTTGGCACTGAAGGTGGCGCGCTCGGTCGACAACCGATGGGAGCGTGGCGTTGTGCTCGAGCGCGTCCTTGAGCCTAGGCCGATGCCCGAGCGCGTCGCCGATGAGGCGACCACCTCCGGCTCGCCCATGAAAGCCGAGACGCCCGATGAGGTGCGGGATGTCGTCGCCGCCTTCACGGATCGCGAACAGCGCGCCACGGTGCTGGGCATCGTCGCGGTGGCGTCGGCGAATGCCGGCCGGTTGGCGCAAGCCATCGAGTTCGCCGAGCCAATCGACCGGGGTAAGCCACGTGCCTTCGCTTGGTATGCCATTGCCAAGGCGCAGGCGAAGGCCGGCCTCACCGTCCAATCGATCGCCTCCTTCGAACGGGCCGCTCAGGCCGCGCTGTCATTCGAACCGCACGATCAGTTGTTGTCGAGCATTGCGACCTCACAGGCGGAGGCCAGTAAGATCGATGAAGCCGTCCGCGTCACCCAACTGATCGGCGGCACCGTGGCGACTGCGGGATCTCTCTCTCAGATCATGGTCGACGGCAAGCTTGTCGACACTGACCATGACCGTCGCAGTGCGCTGCTCGCGATCGCTAAGGCGCAGGCGAAAGCCGGTAGGAATGCAGAGGCCTTGCAGGGCGCTCAAGCGTTTAAGTTGGGGCCAGATATCATTCCCCCCGGGGCTCGGGGTAGTCGCCGAGGGGCTCGCGGAGGTCGGACGGATCGACGAGGCCATCGACGCCGCCGCGGCCGAGGCGAACACCTTTCGTCGCTCCGAGGTGCTCGCGTCAATTGCCAAGGCCCGGGCTGCCGCCGGGAGGTTCGACGAGGCGAAACGGGTGACGCAGCACATCACCTGGGGACCCGACCAGGTCGAAGCCTTGGCGTCGATCGGTGCCGCCCAGGTGAAGGCGGGCCTCATGGCCGATGCTGCGGCTAGCTTCGCCGAGGCTATGCGGATCGCGCACGCACTGACGTACAAGAATCTGGCAACCGAGGCGCTGGTGAAGATCGCAGCCCGATTGCCGGGCTGACCTCACAAAATCCAACACCGCCGCGGGCGATCGCGACTGCTGGAAAAATCCACTGGCGCGTGCTTAAGTCAGTTTCCGCGCGCGAGCAGGAGCCGCAGCGCGAACGTCCCCATCAGTCCGGCGAACAGCCAGTCGAAGATCCGCATCGCGCGCGGCGAGCGCCGCATCGCGTCGGTGAAGCGGTTGGCCATCATGATCATCGCCGCGCAGATCGGGATCGAGAACGCGATGGAGTAAAGGCCGAGGAACATGAGCTTGCTGCCGGCATGCGGATCGCTCACCGACACGAATTGCGGCAGGAAGGTCAGGAAGAACATCACGACTTTCGGATTGAGCAGGTTGATGCCGACGCCCATCAGGAACACTTGAGATATCGGCGCCTTGCGGCCATCGCCTTTCTTCAAGGTTAGCGCCGAGCCGTGCCGGATCGCCTGGATGCCGAGCCACACGAGGTAGACGGCGCCGGCGATCTTGATGACGGTGAAAGCGGTCGCGGACGCCACCAGCAAAGCCGACAGACCGAACGCCGCCAGCATCGAATGCACCACGACCCCGAGGCACGCGCCCAGCATGGCGGCCATGCCGCGCGCCCGGCCGGCGGCGAGCGTTTGCCCAAGGAAGAACGTCATGTCCGGTCCCGGAGTGAGAATCAGCAGCAGGCAGGCCGCGGTGAAGGCGGCCAGGATTTCGGGGGCGGGCAGGAAGGTCATGGCGCAGCGTGCTCTGGCATATGGTGACTGGACGATGAAATTCATGTGTCCGTTTACGACGGCGGATGCGTCGGAACAGTCTTCTCGAAGCAATCTTTCCTCGAGACCTCTTCAACCCAACTCGAAAGAAGCGGTCGTGTCGCACGCCAGTCGGCGGCGTCCCCGTATCGAAAGTCGATATAACCTATACCCGATACCAGAGCGAGATGCGCGATATTCAGGTGTGATGAATCGAGGGTACGAGGGTTCGCTTCAAACCAGCTTAGCGCGCTAAATATCTTGTCCCATTGATCGTCGATCCAGACCTGCCACCTCTTCTCTTCAGGTCTGATCGAAGTCTCATAACGTATGGAAATGGCAGCTTCGCATATGCCCTGCGCCAGCGCATGCTGCGTCAATACCTCCCACCGTTTGTCCGGATCGCGCGGGAACAGACGAGCGCCTTTCGCGAGATGATCAAGAAACTCGCAGATTACGGTGGAATCGAAAATCGTGCGGCGCTCGTTCACGACTAGCGCAGGTACTTTCCTCAGGGGATTGTGAGATTGTGCGAAGTCGATATTTGGCCGACCGGGAACGACTTGGACGTAAACAAGATCGATTGATTCTTCCAAGCCGAGCTCGATTGCAGCCGCACGAGCCTTCCGCGCAAACGGAGATTGAGGAGCGTACATCAGCTTCATGAGACCTTCCTCTCTTGCCTGTTCCAGCCCGCCAGCCAGTTCCCGGCCCTGGACCGGTCGTGGTGCCTTTCTCGGCAATGTTGCCATCTGCGGCCGCTATCTCACCCACAGAAGGTATCAGTATGGACGGTTTGACAATCCGACCTGGGCGGCTCTCGGAGAGGCTATTGGAGCATTGGAGTCGGGGGCGCTGCCCAATTGCGCGTCTTGGCCGGCTTGCCGGGGGACATGGCCGACAGCATGTGATCTACTATCGGGCAACCGATTTGCCGCGCATGAACGAGCACAACGCTTCCCACATAAGTAACCCATCGGACTTGTCGCCATCCTCGAATTGCCGCGGAATGAGATTCCATGCCGCCAGCCCGAGATGGGCGAGTGCAATGGCCCAAAACATCCTGTCAGCCCAATGTGGCTCGCCTGACAGGCAGAACGCGAGGCTCGAAATTCCGATGATGAGGTTGACGACTATTCCCCCGACGGCGAGGACCGCCGTTGTCAGCGGGCCGCCGTAATATTCGTCATGCTCGACATAGCCGCTGAATGGGACGGCGTGGACGGAGAACGTGATCGCGCCCATTCGCCATCCGAACAGTCGTCGACCCTCCCCGATGACAACACCCACAACGGGGACACCGACAATTCGACCAAAAACAAGGTGGCCAAGCTCATGCAGCACGACGGCAGAAAACACAGCCAGCACCATCCGCATCGTCAGAGTTGATACGAGGCCCTTGGCGACCGATTCCCAGTTCATGAATGTTTCTCAAAAGCTGCCTCCGGGCGACTGGACGCCTCCCGCGGCGACAGAAAATAGCCGGCTGGGATGTTTGTCGCGGGCAAGTGATCGTCGGGTTCGAACCGAGCAAGCATTAAAAGGGGCTTTGGAGGGCTCGATGATGGCTCGGCCCCAGCCCCTTGGCGCGCCACGGCTGATGAAGATGGGCACTATAGCTTCGCGATTCCCCTATGATGCCGCAGCCCGCGATGCGCTCCAATTGGCAAGTCTGCGATGCTCTGCCATTTAGCACTACGCTACGTAGATCCCCCGATATTGCGGGGTAGTCAGCTTACCCTTAATAGCGGTAATCTCGATCAGCCTCCTAGATAGACGCGAGGGGTCAAATTGCGAAAGTTACGCAGCTAAACCTCACTTTTGCGTCCGCGATGATTGTCATCGAAGAATAAGTTCGATGCCATCCGCTTCTTCGTTGCCGCCGGGGCAATGGCGCTGGATTATCTCGACAAGCCAGTCAAATACGGTAGGTCCTTCGTTCTTCAACGCCTCAGCCAGGTAGTTTTCGACTGAAGCTGTATTGGAAGGGTGACATCGCTCTAGCCTTTTCCGCAGTTGCCGAGCGGTCTCGACATATCCAAGATTTCGCTTCGAGATTTCGTGGTTGTCCCAGCAGAGAATAAAGCCCTCTTCCGGCGTCCCAAAACCGCCCCGCAGAATATCGTTAAAGGCGTCGAGATTTCTGCCCCACTCGGCACCTGGAATGATGCGAAGGCTAACGTGATCGTAAAATCCTTCCAATGTCGAAAACTCGGACCCGTCAAGATGCAGCTTTTGCTTCGAGGCCATCATGGATGTATCTCTGATCCTTCAATCAGACGGGTTCAAGCGATCAACCAGCGTCCAGACACGCACATGCACCGTCTGATAGTATTCCTCCGGCACGGCCTAGCGATGCGCTTCAGGAGAGGTGGTCCAATTCACGCCGGAAGCAGAGATTTCAAGCATTGGTACCCGTTTGATCTCGTTCCAGGGCGCGCATGCGTCGTCGTACACGACGATCTCATATCTGCGACCGCAGGTACGCCATGAAGTGCAGGGCGCGACGTTTGGGGGCTGATCCCAAGGGACCAAAGCACGCCGCTCCAATTCAAGGACGGCTTCCTCAAACGTTGGGTATTCGCCGTGAAGTTCGGCATGGGCTTCATCTTCAATGCATACGCGTGTCATGCGGCATCGACTCAGATTCTCGTGGGCGCCCATATTTTAAGCATGAATTGGAAAAAAGGAACATCGTCAACTGAACGAAATGCCACCGAGACGCGAGCAGCCATCAGTCTGAACTTCGGCGACGCAAAGCGTTCGTCGTCGCCTTGCGCACGAATTGTAAACCATCCGCGTAACCAGGGTGGCATCGGACGATGGCATCGACGACTCGGGGGCACGTGCCATCATCAAAAAGCCTGTATATCGACTGCACGAAAACCGGCACGCAATCTGCTTTCGTGATGCACTTCCCGATTTTACCTGATCGCAACTTGTCGAAGAATTTCGCAGGACTGGCGAGGCGCGAGACGGCGACCGCTTGATAGCAGGATAAAAGCGCAAGGTGCGCCGCGGTCGGTCGTGTGACATTGCAGAGGCTTATCGCAACCGTTCTAGCATGGTCCAACTTGCAAGAAACCCAGTTCTCCTTTGCGCACAACAGCTCAGCGCAATGTGCCGACGAAACTGATCCTGGCTCGATGTTGCCGTGCCTTCGGCAACCAGCAAGGCTGCTGCCGGACCAGCCGACGCCCGTCAAGGCTCGCGCCTCGCGCGCCCGGCTCCGCCGGCTGACGGCCTTGACCGGCGCCGGCTGGCCCGCCGTTTTAACCGCCATGCGCTGATGGCTCAGCGCGAGCGATAGGCCGCTCCTCATCGGAATGACTCGCCGGACAAACTTGTGCCGTTCTCCGGATCGAGTCTGCTTCCGCAGAGGCGCCATGGCTCATCATCAAAAATCTCGACCAAGACGAACGCGGTCACTGGGATCATTGCCCGACGATCTCTACGACTATTTGCAGCCAGCAGTTCGACGAAAGGGCCGCCCGGCAAGGAAGGATCGTTCCGGGTGGACCGTGACCGACGATTGGCCTGAGGAGGTCCCGATCGCCGAGGCCGAGATCGAGGTGTTCGAGGCCTGGTTCGGCGATCTGTTCGACGATTTGTTTTCGACCCGCCACTGACCCTTTTTGGAGATCGCCATGACGATGCCGGTTCGTGCTGCCCTCTACCTGCGAGTCTCAACCGGCCGACAAGCCGACAACGACCTCTCCATTCCGGATCAGCGCCGCCAGGCGAAGGCCTATTGCGCATCCCGCGGCTGGGAGATCGTCGCCGACTACGTCGAGCCCGGCCTGTCCGCCACTGATAACCGAAGGCCGGAATTCCAGCGGATGATCGATTCAGCAACCACGAAGCCTCCGGCGCTCGATGTGATCCTGGTCCACAGCTTCAGCCGCTTCTTCCGCGATCAATTCCAGCTCGAGTTCTACGTTCGCCGACTCGCCAAGGCCGGTGTCCGGCTGGTGTCGATCACCCAGGAGCTCGGCGACGATCCTATGAGCAACATGATCCGACAGATCATGGCGCTGTTTGACGAGTACCAGTCCAAGGAGAACGCCAAGCATACGCTGCGCGCCATGAAGGAGAATGCCCGTCAGGGCTTCTGGAATGGCGCCCTGCCGCCGGTCGGCTACCGGATCGTGGAAGCTTCCGAGCAGCGCGGACACCGGACCAAGAAAACCCTGGAGATCGATCCCGTCCAGGCCGAGACAGTGCGCCTGATCTTCCGCTTGGCCCGGGAAGGGAATGGAAGCTCGAGGCCGATGGGCGTCAAGTCCATCGCCACACACCTCAACGCAACCGGCATCCGAACCCGCGACGGCGGGCGCTGGGGTGTCGATGCCGTCCACAAGGTGCTGACCCGAACGACCTATGTCGGCCGCCACCGCTTCAATACCAAGTTCTGGAAGACCCGCGAGCGCAAGGCAGAGACTGAAATCGTGGAAATGGCGGTGCCAGCAATCGTCGACAAGGATGAATTTGAGGTCGTCCAAATGCTGCTCAAGAGCCGAAGCCCGGCGATGACCGCACCACGGATCGTCAGCGGCCCGACCCTCCTTACCGGCATCTGCTTTTGCGCGGCCTGCGGTGGAGCAATGACGCTGCGCACCGGCAAGAGCGGCCGTTACCGCTACTACACCTGCTGCACCAAAGCCCGCCAGGGCGAGACCGGGTGTCCGGGTCGCACCGTTCCCATGGAAAAGCTCGACACTGTGGTCGCGGAGTACATCGAGCAGCGTTTGTTACAGCCCAAGCGTCTTGAGCAGCTCTTGTCGCACGTACTCGATCGCCGCACCGAACGCGCCGAACGACGAAAGTTGCACATTACCGAATTGCGCAAGCGGGCGGCCGAGGCAGACGCCAAACTCAAGCGGCTGTACGATGCGATCGAGAACGGTATCGCCGATCTCTCTGACCCCATGCTGAAAGACCGCATCAGTGAACTGAAGGCTACGCGCGACCAGGCCCGCCTTGACGCGGAGCGGGCCGAGGAAGCGATTGATCGCGCCGAACCGACGATCACACCGCAGGCTCTCAAGACGTTTGCCAGGACGGCCCGCAAGCGCATGCGGACCGATAGCGGCGGCTACCGCCGCGATCATCTTCGCGCGCTCGCCCAACGCGTCGAAGTCGATCAGAAGGAATTGCGCATCATGGGGTCGAAAAGCGTGCTGTTGCGCACGCTTGTCGCTGCTGAAAGCGCAAAAACGGCAGGTTTTGGCGTGCCCAGTTCTGTACCGAAGTGGCGCACCCGACACGATTCGAACGTGTGACCTTTGCCTTCGGAGGGCAACGCTCTATCCAGCTGAGCTACGGGTGCGTTGGGGCTTCCTTTAGCCGATTGGCCGGGCAGGGGCAACGCCCCATGCCGGGGTTGGTGAGGCGAAGGTGGCGGCCGATAACCACGTTCTTGACGCAAAATTCCGATCCGTTCCCATTAATTGGTGCTAGTCTTGGCGCGTTGAACCATGGATGGGGACGTCCGATGTATAAGAAGGTTCTTCTCGCCTATGACGGTTCGGTCGAGGGGCGGCGCGCGTTGCGGGAGGGCGCAAAGCTCGCACAACTCTGCCGTTCCGAGGTCTTTTTGCTCGCCGTCGTCGAGGTTTCCTCGATCATGACGCCCGAGGCCGGGTTGACCATCCCGATCGAGCTGCAGACCGAGGATTACAAGGCTATCCTGAACGAAGGCACCGAGCGGCTCAAGGCGCTGGGCTTTACGCCGACCGCGCGGCTCGAGGTCGGCGATGCCGGCCAGAAAATCGCCGAGGTAGCCGAGGAAATCGGCGCGCATCTCGTCGTCGTCGGCCACCGCCCGCAGGGGGCGCTGGCGCGCTGGTTCGGCTCGATCGGCAGCTATCTGGTCAAGCGCCTGCGCTGCAGCGTACTGGTGGCCCAGACCGAGATCAGCGACGCCGAGTTCGAACGGCTGAAGCCGGCGGAAACGGCGGCCTAGGGATAGGCAGAGGCTGATCCGAGCCTAGCTCGTGGGAACGATGATCTTGCCGATCGGCCACAGCGCGATTCCGGCAAGCTTCAGGTGTGCCCAGGCAAAGGGAATGCCGATGATGGTCACGGCCAGCACGACCGCCGTGATCACATGCCCGAGCGCCAGCCACCATCCCGCCAGCACCAGCCAGATGATGTTGCCGATCACCCCGAGCGGCCCGGTGCCGATATCCTCCTGCCCGGTATAGGCGTCGCGCGAGACTGCGGTGAAGCCGAACGGGAACAGCGTGTAGGCGGCGATATTGAACGCGGCCCGCGCCCAGGGGATCCCGATGATCGTGATCGCCATGACGATGGACGCGACCAGCCAGCCAAACGCCATCCACGCGCCGCCGAGAACGACCCAGATGACATTGAGGAGCAGTGACACCGGTGACATGGCTGCGATCCCTTGCGTTGACGCATTAGAGCATGATCCGGAAAAGTGTGTAGCGGTTTCCCGAAAAGATCATGCTCAAACAAAAAGATAGAGCGGGATGACGATTCGAAGAAACGTCATCACGCTTTAGTGGCGAAGCTGCGCTGCGGGCGGCCCCGATTGCCTCAGGCCCGCCAGACGCTAGACTGATTCCCGCGACGATCAAGCAACAAGCGCGCCAAAGAACACGTCAAGAATACGTCAAGGGAGAAACGGCATGCGTCCGCTCGAATTCGGCTGGTATCTGCCCACGCATGGCGACACCACGGCCTATGGCCTGATGGACGCGCAGATTCCGGGCTCGCCCGAACTGTGCGACCGCGTGGTGCAGGCGGCGGAAAAGGCCGGCTTCGAATATCTCCTGATCCCGGTCGGCTCGGTGTGCTGGGAAGCCTGGATCACAGGCGCGTTCATGGCGGCGCGCTCATCGTCGATCAAGCCGCTGATCGCGGCGCGGCCCGGCTACATCAATCCCGTGTTGCTGGCCAAGATGATCTCGACCTTCGACCAGATGTCGGGCGGACGCATCTGCATCAACCTGATCGCCGGCCAGAACGAGAGCGAGGTCGAAGGCGAGGGCGTGCGCTACCCGAAGGAAGCGCGCTATGAGTTGATGGAGGAGGAAGTCTCGATCCTCAAGGCGCTGTGGACCACGCGCGGGCCGGTAAACTTCGAGGGAAAGTTTCACAAATTGTCCGGCGCTCACATCCGGCCGCGCCCGCACCAGCAGCCGTTTCCGAAATTCTATCTTGGCGGCGGCTCGCGCCAGGCCTGGGAATTGTCGGCCAAACATTCCGATGTGCATTTGTTCTGGGGCGACCTGCCGGAAAGGATCGCTTCCAACATCGCCGAGATCAGGGAGATGGCGCGTGCACACGGCCGCGAGGACGACATCGGCTTCGGCATGCGGCTGCAGGTGATCTGCCGCGAGAACGAGGCCGACGCCTGGGAGGCCGCCGACCAACTGGTACGGCACGCGACCGAACGGCAGAAGCAGGAAATGAAGACGCTTTACAACAAATCGGAAGCGAACATGCGCGTGCAGCAGCTCGCCCGCGAGCACGGCGATCTTCTGCTGCCGCATCTGTGGACCGGCATCACGAAAGTCCGCCCCGGCGCCGGCATTGCCGTCGTCGGCAATCCCGTCCAGTGCGCCGAGACGCTGCAGCAATTCATCGATGCCGGCTGCCACTCGTTCTGCCTGTCCGGCTATCTGCATGACGAGGAGGCCGAGCGTTTTGGCCGGATGGTCCGCCCCATTCTGGCCGAGAACAATCGCGGCCGATGGGCGGCGTAAGGCAGCGGCGCGGCGGTCATGTTGCAGTGCATTCGTAAGGCCGCCTGACACGGGACTGCTGCTGCGGTGCGCCAGCTTGCAAGCCTTTATATCACTCGCGGTGATTTATGCCCGGCGCTAAAGTCGGGCCGTTTCAACTGGGTATCGCCAAATGAGTGGGTCGAGCTCGGTCCTCGCCTGGAGTTCCGCGCTGGAGGAGTTCGCGCTGTTTCGAACGCTCAGCGCCGAACAGCGGCTGAAGGCTCTCGGCGCCATGGTCCGCCAGGACCTGGTGCGCGGGCAGATGCTGGTCGCGCAAGGCGGGCCGTCGGATTCGCTTTTCCTGGTGCTGCACGGCGCGCTTGCGGTGCGCAAGACCGGCTATCTCGAACCGATCGCCGAACTTCGGGCCGGCGAACTGGTGGGAGAAATCGGCTTCTTCGCCAACGTGCCGCGCACCGCGGACGTGATTGCGATCCGCGACACCAGCGTGCTGGCATTGACGCGCCCGGCCTATCAGAAGCTGGTCGAGGAAGCCCCCGCCATCGTCGAGGCACTGCTCGCGGCGCTGGCGCGGCGGTTCGCCAAGGAGACCGCGCGCATCGCGCCATTTCGCACCTCGCCGAAGGCGCGAACGGTGGCGCTGATCGGCGGTGGATTGGAGCCGCTGCCGGGCGCTTTCGAGCGCCGGATGCGCGAGGGGCTCGCCGTGATCGATGCCGAGATCGTCGACGCGGCGCGCCTGCAGGCGATGTTTCCGGGACGGGCGCTCGATGCGCATGAAGTGACCGAGTGGCTCAACAAGCTCGAACACACCGCGCCGCTGGTGGTCTATCTCGGCGGCCACGATGCATCGCCCTGGGCGCGCAAGGCCATCCGTCAGGCCGATATGGTCGTGTTCGCCTGCCGCGGCGATGCGCCGGCAGGTGCCTTGACGGAAATCGAGGCCTTCGCCTGCGAGGTTCATTCCGTTTCCGCCCGGCGCCTCGTTCGCATTCATGACCGGCGAAGCGGCGAGGTCTCGGGCACCGCGGCCTGGCTTTCCCGGCTGCCGTCCTTCATGCATCACCATGTCGCGCTCGAAGACCAGGTCGATATCGACAGCCTGGTCCGCTTTCTGTGTGGCCGCGCAATCGGCTTCGTCGCCGCCGGCGGCGGCAGTTTTGGCACCGCGCATGTCGGGATCTACAAGGCGTTTCGCGAACGCGGCGTGATGTTCGACATCTTTGTCGGCACCAGCGTCGGCTCCGCCATGGTGGCGGGCTTTGCCAAAAACCTCGAAGCCGAACATCTCGAGCGCGGCACGCACGAGATCTTCGTCCGAAGCAGAAGTTTCCGGCGGCCGACCTGGCCGCGCTACGCGCTGCTGGATCACAAAGCCTTCGATCGGGCGCTGGCCCATCAATACGGTCCCGACTGCCGGATCGAGGATTGCTGGCGGCCCTTCGCTGCCGTCGCCACCAATCTTTCGACGCACAATCTCGAACTGATCCGCTCGGGGCCGCTATGGCAGGCCGTGCGGGCATCGAGTGCGATCCCCGGGCTGTTGCCGCCGTTCTATACGGCTGATGGCGCGATGCTGGTCGATGGATGCCTCATCGACAACGTCCCGCTCGCCTCGATGCATCAACTCAAGAGCGGCCCCAACCTGGTCGTGCATTTCGGCGAGCCGGCCGCGGAGATGTTCGACGTCGACTATGCCTCGCTGCCGGGACGGCTGGAGCTGATCGCGGCCATGCTGACGCCGTTCCGCAAGAAGCTGCTGCCCACGGCGCCGAGCGCGGTGAACGTGCTGTGGCGCAGCCTGGTGGCGCATCAGCGCTACGATACGCTGCCGGTCGGGCCGTTCGACACGGTGATGCGGCCGCCGTCTCCGGTCGGGATCGACGTGACGGATTTCGATCGCCACACCGAAATCTTCGAGGCCTCCTACCTCTGGGCCAGGGAGGCCATCGCGGCTTTGCAGGCAGGAGGCAGCTCGGCGATCGAGGCGATACTCGATACCGGCGCGCTGGAACGGCGTCAGGCGACGGCGGTCGCGGCTTCCAATCGCGCGCCGAGCAATCGCCTCGCTTCGGCCGCGGGCTTGGGTGCGCTGAACAGATAACCCTGCATCTGCGTGCAGCCGAGCTGGCGCAGCATCTCGCGCTGCTGCTCGGTCTCGACGCCTTCCGCAGTCGTAGTCATGTTGCGGGCGGCCGCAATGTTCACCACCGCCTGCACGATCGCCGCCGAGCCGTCGACCTCGATGTCGCTGATGAAGCAGCGGTCAATCTTGATCTTGTCGAACGGAAACCGCTTCAGATAGCTGAGCGAAGAGAAGCCGGTGCCGAAATCGTCGAGCGCGATGCGCACGCCGATGGCGCGGAGCTGATGCAGGATGGCGAGCGCGGTCTCGTCGTCATGGATCAGCACCGCCTCGGTGATTTCGATCTCGAGCCGGTCAGGCGCCAGGCCCGAGGCGGCCAGCGCGCCGGTGATCCGCAGCGCCAGCGTCGGCGACTTCAACTGGATCGGCGACACGTTGACGGCGATCCTGACCCGGGACGGCCAGCCGGCGGCCTCGGTGCAGGCGGTCTGCAGCACCCAGTCGCCGAGTTCGTTGATCAGCCCGGTATCCTCGGCGACCGGAATGAATTCGGCCGGCGAGACCATGCCGCGTTCGGGATGGCGCCAGCGCAACAGCGCCTCGCAGCCTGTCACCTCGTTGCTCGCGAGATCGAGCAGCGGCTGGTAGTAGATCTCGAAGCCGCCGTCGGCCAATGCCTGCCGCAAATCCTGCTCCATGGTGAGCCGCGCCTTGGCGCGGGCATCCATGGCAGGCTCGAAGAAGCGATGGATGCGACGCCCCTCGGCCTTGGCGGCGTACATCGCGAGGTCGGCGTGCTTGATCAACTGGTCGAGTTCGGTGCCGTCCGTCGGCGCGAGCGCGATGCCGATGCTGGCGTCGGTCGAAAGCTGATGTCCGAGGCATTGATAGGGCTGGCGGATCGCCTCGTAGACGCGAGTCACGAATTCCTCGACATCGGCGCGGCCGCGGATAGCTGTCTGGATCACGGCAAATTCGTCGCCGCCGAGGCGGGCGATCAGGTCGCCCGGCTTGATGCAATCCTTGAGGCAGGCTGCGACCGCCTTCAAGAGTTCGTCGCCGACATGGTGTCCGAGCGAGTCGTTGATGCCCTTGAATTCGTCGATGTCGATATAGAGCAGGGCGAATTGTTCGCCGCCGGCGGCCTTGCCCAGTTCGCGCTCGATCTGCTCGCGGAACAGTACCCGGTTCGGAAGGTCGGTCAGCGCATCGTAATGCGCCAGATGCGCGATCTTCTCGTTGGCGAGCCTTCGCTCGGTGACGTCGTCGACGACATTGATGATGTAACGCGCCTGACCTGCGGAATTGCGGATTCCGAGCCGCTTGGAGGTGATGTAGCGCGGGCCCAGCCCTTGCGTTTCCCAGACATGCTCGTCCTTGAACAGGCCGTCGGGGGATTGCAGCGTTTTCTCTTCGTCGGCCGCGATGATCTCGGCGGCGGCCTCTGGAAACAGGTCTGCGGCCGTCTTGCCGATGATGAGGTCGCGCGAGATGCCGAACTGCGCCTCCGCTACGCGGTTGACCAGCAGATAGCGCCGGTCATGCACGTCCTTCACGGTGATCTGCGAGGGGATGTGGTCGATGATCTGGCTCAGGAACGCGTAGTTGCGGTCGCGCTCCTGCTCGAGATTGCGGCGCTCGGTGATGTCTTCCATGGTGGCGACCCAACCGCCGCCCGCGAGCGGCTTGCTCACCGCCATGAACGAGCGCCCGTCCGGACACTGCATAATGCTGTGGTCAACCTGGCCGCGCGCGATGTTACGCAGGACGGTGGAGCAGAACGCGTCGACATTGCCGGCGAACGATCCGCTGTCCTTGCGGCGCTGCATGAGATCGCGGAAATGGCAGCCCGGCTTCACAATCTCGGTCGACAGATTGTACATGTCGATATAACGGCGATTGAAGGTGACGACGCGTGCCGAGGCGTCGAAGGTGACGAGACCCTGGATCATGTTGTTCAGGGCGGTATCGAGCCGGCCGCGTTCCGCTTCCAGCCGCTCCTGCGCCTCGCGGCTCTGCCGGGTGATCTGCCGGATGATCAGGAACAGGGTCAGGGCGATTACCGCCGCCGACAGCGTGGCGGCAACGACCAGTAAACGGGTCTGCTCGCGCCAGTCGGCAAGCGCGGCGGTAACCGTGTTGGTCGCGACCACCACACCCGAGTAATACGAAAGCGGCGCCGCGGATCCCAGCCTGTCCGTCTGGTCGATCGGACTTTGTACACGCAGCGTTTGCTGGCTGCCCATGTCACGGACGCGCTGCAGCAGCGGCGCCTTCGCGAAATTCTGGCCAATCTGCTCGTCGACGCGCGGATAGCGCGCCAGCAGGGTGCCGTCGGCATGAAATATCGAGATGGCGGCGCCGGTGCCGAGAGCTGCGGAAGCGATGAATTTTTCGTAATTGGCGGGGTTGATGCGCCGCGTCATCACGCCGAGAAAAGTGCCGTCCTCGCCGCGCAATCGATGCGCGATGACGGAGTTCAGGTTGCCGGTGAGATAGCTGCGCACCGACTCGGTGAGAATGGACGGCGAGCGCGAATCGAATTTGAAGCTTTTGAAATAAGCCCGCTCGGAAATGTTGAGCGTCGGCACCGGCAGCGGCCGTGACCAGTTGATCATGTCGCCATTGGAATCGAAGATCGAGATGTCGCCGAGATACGACAGGACGCCGGCCTTGGATCGCATGATCTCGTGCGCTTCGGAGCTCGCGACGCGCTGCCGGAATTCCTTCTCCGAGGCGATGCCGGAAATCTGCAACCGGGTGATCACGTCATCGGCGAGCGTGTCGGAATCCTCGAATTGCTGGTCGAAATGACGGGCGAGCAGGCGAACGGTGTTCTCCAGTTCGCGTTCGCTGTTGACAAGCGCACGCTCGCGAAATTCGCCCGCCATCATGATGGTGCCGACGAAAATCGCCGCGACCAGCATCCCGCCGCAAAGCGTCAGCCATAGCACCGGACCCCGGATGGTCGCGGCAAGGTGCCGCCCGGTGGCCGCGGTTCTGGCCTTCAGGCCGCGCAGGTGGTGAAGCAGCTCGCGCATTTCTCCCTTCTCCCGCGAACGTGCATACGATGCGCGGATGTCATAAGCCGTTAGGAAATCCGGTTACTTAAGGCTTAATGCGCCTCCTGCGGCGGCGAGCCGTCCCTGGCCTGGAGCCGGGTGATGCTCGCCAGCGGTATCTTGTTGCTTCTCTCGATCCCGCCACTAAGGTCCTCACGCCCGGAAAAACAACGCGGCGGGAAGTCCGCACATCACAGGGAGAAGAACAAATGAAGACTTTCCTGGCCGCCGGCGTTCTGGCGGCGCTTATTGCGATTCCGTCCGTCGGCCGCGCCGAGGAGATCACCCGCTTCGTGCCGCTGAAGGCGGAAGAGCTGACGCCGCCGCAAAAGGCCTGGGCCGACGCGATCACGGCGCCGCCGCGAAATGCAAAGTTCGGCAATCCTTCCTATCGCGCCTATATCCGCAGTCCGGAGCTGGCGTCGCGCCTGTCGGCGCTGTCGGACTATTTGCGCTGGAATACGTCGCTGTCGCCGCGGCTGAGCGAGATGGCGATCCTGATCACGGCGCGGGAATGGTCTGCGCAGTACGAATGGTTCGCGCATTACCCGCTCGCGCTGAAGGGCGGGCTCGATCCGCAGGTCGCGGATGCGATCACGGCCGGCAAGCGCCCCGACGGCATGAAGGACGACGAGGCCGCGCTGTACGATCTGGCGACCGCACTCTATCGCGACCGGAAAGTCTCTGATCCCGTCTACAAGGCCGCGCTGGAAAAGTTCGGCGAGCGCGGCATGATGGATATCATTGGCATCATCGGCTATTACGACCTGGTGTCGATGACGCTGATCACCATGCAGGCCGTGCCGCCGAACGACAGCGTGAAGCCGCTGCCGACATTGGCGAAATAGCGGATCGAACTTCAAGCGCCGCGGGTGACGGCGGCGCTTGCGCAGATCAGATATCAGCGGCGGTAGGTGCCGGTGCGGGCGTAAGCCGCGCGGGTTTCCGGCGCGGGACGACTGACCAGACCGGCGCGCGCCTCGCTGACGCGCGGGGTTGCCAGCTTGAGATCTTCCAGGAAGATCGGCTTCGAGAAGTAGTAGCCTTGCGCGTAGCGGATCTTGGTCGCGGCCTGCAGATAGGCCAGCTCCTCGAAGCTTTCGAGCCCTTCGGCGATCACGGTCATGCCGAGCGCTTCGCTCAAGGATTCGATCGCCCGCAAGATGCCCTGGCTGCGCGGGCGCTTATGGATGTCGGTGATGAATGAGCGGTCGATCTTGATCTCGTCGGCGGTGATGTCGGCCAGCGCCGAGAGCGACGAATAGCCGATGCCGAAATCGTCGATCGAGATCCTGACGCCGAGCTTGCGGAACAGCGGCAGAATCTCGTCGTGGAAATGCGTCTTGGTGACGAAGGCGTCTTCCGTCACCTCGATCATGAAGCGCTTGGGAAATCCGGTGGCTTCGATCGCCTGGGCGAACGGCCCCATGAATTCGGGGTTGCCGGCCTGCTTGGCCGCGACGTTCATGCTGATCGTGGTGTCGGGACCGAAGGTCTCGTTGATCAGGTCGATCGACTTGACGATCTCCGCCAGCACCAGATGGGTCAGTTCGTCGATCAGGCCGAGTTCGGTGGCAAGATTGATGAACGTGCTGGGAGCCTGAATCACACCCTCGTCGTCGCGCAGGCGCACCAGCGCCTCGACGCCCTGGATCTCCTGGGTCCGGATGTCGACCTTGGGCTGGAACGCGCAGCAGAAGCGCTTTTCCAGGATCGCCACCCGCAGCGCCTGCTCGACCTTCATCCGCGCCAGCGCCTCGCGCTCCATGCTGGCATCGAAGAACGCGGCGGCGCCCTTGCTGCCGTTCTTGACGCGGTACATCGCGATATCGGCGTTCTGACGCAACTCCTCATAGCTGCGTCCGTGCTCGGGATAGAGGCTGACACCGATCGAGGTCGAGGCGAAGATCTCGGACTGGTCGATGTAGAACGGCGCCTTCAGTCGCTGCAGGATGAAGCGGATGAACTCGGCGACCTCGCTCTCGTTCTCGATCGGGTTAAGCAGCAGCACGAACTCGTCGCCGCTGATCCGCGACAGGATATCGGATTCGCGCAGGTCCAGACCCACCCGCTTGGCCATCTCCGCCAGCAGTGCGTCGCCGACCGAATGTCCGTAGTAATCGTTGATGTGCTTGAAATTGTCGACGTCGAGGAAGGCCAGTGCGAAACGGCCCTGTCCGTTGTCGTACTTCAAGAGACTGTTGACGCGATGCTCGATCACGCGCCGTGTCGGCAACCCGGTCAACTCATCGTAATAGGCGGAGCGGAACAGATGCTCCTCGAACGCCTTCTGTTCGGAGATGTCGGTGGAGCTCGAGATCAGCAGATTGCGCTCGGCGATCCGAACCGGCCGGTGCGAAGTCAGCAATACCTGTTTGGCTTTGCCGCCGGCAATGGATTCTTCCAGCACGGCCGGGCGGCCGGCGCGGAGCAATTCGAGACAGGCTTCGCGGCGATCGTTCAGTTGCGACAGATCCAGCGCGGCGGCGGCCCTCTGCAGCGTGGCCGCCGCGGCGTCGTTCACCAGCACGAATGCGCCGTTGTCGTCCTGAACCGTCACGCCGGTCGGAAGCAGCCTGAAGACATCCCTCAGGATGCTCAGTTCGGATTCGAATGAACTTTCATTGTTGGCCTGCGTTACCGCGGCCTGAAAATCGTTTTTATTGGGACTATGCATGCCACGGAACTTGGCAAAGTCCCTTGTAGTATTGGTTAAGCGGACTTCCGAAAAGCCGCAACAACCCTAGAAGTCGGCGATTTCAGAGCGGCGTCCGCTCGATCGTCATTAACAGAGTATCAACACCGGGCGAGAATGTCGCGTACAAGGCGAATCTCGATTCACCGCGTTTCGAGAGCGCGACCGGCACCTTACGTCGGCAACGATGCCTCAAGATGAGAAAATGGTGTTAAAGCGGGATGACTGATCTTCGAATCGTCATCCCGCTTTATCTTTTTTGTTTGAGCATGATCTCCGCGCAAACGCGTTCCGCGTTTGTCGCGAGNGACCGCTACACACTTTTCCGGATCATGCTCTGGCGCGTCTAGCTTGCGGGAAGCCGGCACTGCATCGTGCAATGTACGCCGGTCTTCAGGAAGCTGATCTCGGTCTTGCCGTCGAAGGCACGAAGCGCCGATTGCAGCAGTTTGGTGCCGAAGCCTGCCGGGCCGACCTTTTCGACCACGGGACCTTCGGTCTCGTCCCACGTGATGTTGAGGCGCCCTTCCGACACCGACCACGACACCTGCAGCAGTCCGCGGGCCGAAGAAAACGCGCCGTACTTGCCTGCATTGGTCGCGAGTTCGTGAAAGATCAGCGCCAGGCTGACCGCCAGTTTGGCCGGCAGGAACAGCGAGTCGCCGTTCAAATTGAACCGGACATGGCCATAAGGCCCGAGCTCCGAGCGCAGCATGTCCTTGATGTCGCAGCCGCTGCCGTCCAGCCGCGCGATCAAATCGTCGGTCGCCGACAGCGCGCGGAGGCGGCGATCGATGCTGCCCCAGATCTGCGGCTGGTCCTGCAGGACCTGGTGCAGTACGGCGTGGATCGTCGACGTCTTGTTCTTGAGCCGGTGCTGCAATTCCTCGACCAGCAGCTTGCGGTATTCTTCTTCCCGGATCAGGCGTTTGGAATCTTCCCGTTGCTGCGCCACGATCGTCCGGTAATGCTCGACGCCCCAGATGGCAAAGCCGCAGACCGCCCAGAACATCAATAGCAGCGCAAGCCGCGCGGTATCGGCGGTAGCGCTGCTGAAATTGACGGTGAAGCCGAGCACGCCGCTCGCGACGGCCGTGGCGATCCCGAACCGGGCGCCGCCAATCGCGGTGGCCAGGAAGACCGCCGGAAAATACGGCGTGAAGAATACGTCGGGACGGATCTGGGCGACGCCCCACCGGGCGATAGTCGACAGGGCGAGGCAGCCGGCCGCGAAGGCCGTGCTGAAAAGCAGCGAGGGCTGGGAGATGCCTTGCCAGCCGCGTCTGAATTCGTCGATCAATTTCTTCATCGGAATGGTCACTTCACGTGATCAGCGAATCCAAAATATGGCCGACCCTGCCGAAATTCGAGGATTTCGCGGCCGCTTGAGGTCGCAAACCGGCGCGGTGCCCGGGGAGCGCGATGGAACAAGCGCGCTTGCCTTGCCGGCAAGAGGCGGGAATATTGGCGTCAACCAATATCGGGGGAACAGCATGGGACGCCTGGACGGCAAGGTCGCGGTGATCACGGGGGCGACGAGCGGCATCGGCTTGCGCACCGCTGAGATCTTCGTCGCCGAGGGCGCGAAAATCGTCATCGCCGGCCGCCGCGCGCCGGAAGGCGAGGCGCTGGCCAAGCAGCTCGGCGCTACTTGCATCTTCCGCCAGACCGACGTCACGGTGGAAGCGCAGATGAAGGCGCTGATCGCTCTCTCGGTGGAAAAATTCGGCCGCATCGATTGCCTGTTCAACAATGCCGGCGGCCCGGCGCAGACCGGCGGCATCGAAGGCCTCGAGGTCGAGCGGTTCGATGCGGCGATGGCGACGCTGATCCGCAGCGTGATGCTCGGCATGAAGCATGCAGCGCCTTACATGCGCAAGCAGGGCTCCGGCAGCATCATCAACAACGGCAGCATCGCCGGTACGCTGGCCGGCTATTCATCGTCGATGGTCTATAGCGCGGCCAAGGCCGCCGTCATCCACCTCACCAGATGCGTGGCGATGGAACTCGGCGAATCCAACGTTCGCGTCAATTCGATTTCGCCCGGCGCGATCGCGACCGGCATTTTCGGCAAAGCTCTGGGCCTGTCGGTGGAAGCCGCGGAAAAGACCCCGGCCGTGATGCGCGAGGTCTACAAATCGGCGCAGCCGATCCCGCGCGCCGGTCTGCCGGATGACATCGCGCACGCCGCGGTGTTTCTGGCCAGCGACGAATCTTCCTTCGTCAATGGCCATGATCTTGTGGTCGACGGCGCCATGATCGGCGGCCGCAACTGGAGCCAGCAGCAGCAGGGCTATGTCATGCTGAAGAAGGCATTCGATCAGGGCGCGGGGTAGGAGCCATGACGGCAGAAATCGCAAGGGAGACGCAAATGTCTGCAACATTCCATCTATCGCCATCCGAAGGCCGTCCGCTCTACCTCGCCGTCATCGCCGGCCTCGCCTGCGCCTTCGTCATCGGCAAGACGCTGCCGTCGACCATGGACGCGGTCTCGTCGATCATCGAGCCGCTCTGCGCCAACAGCGTGACCGGTTCGCAGGATATCGTCGAGCCGATCAGCTCGCATGCGCTGCCGAACGTGGCGGGCAAGCGCGTCACCATCGTGCGCGTGTTCTATGGCCCCGGCGGCTTTACGCCGCCGCACCAGCATTCTGGCTCCGTCACCGCCTATATCACCAAGGGCGAGATCCGCTCGCAATTGGCGGGCGGCCCGGTCGAGACGTTTGCGGTCGGCCAGTCCTTCTTCGAGCCGCCCGGCTCGACCCATCTGGTCTCGGCCAACGCCAGCATGACCGAACCTGCAGAATTGATCGCGGTGTTTGTGGCCGACGAAGGCGCGCAGCTCACGACGCTGGTGAAGTAGGGGGCGCGATCTCACGCGCTAAACCCTCATGGTGAGGAGGCGCGCAAGCGCCATCTCGAGCCATGTTGCCCGGTTCGTGCCATTCATCCTTCGAGACGCCGCTGCGCGGCTCCTCAGGACGAGGTCTAACATTCAACCGCCGTTCTCTGGATGGTGGGCACGCTGCGCTTTGCCCACCCTACGCGCCGAAGCTAAACCGCCTTCACCGTCACTCGCAGCCCGTCCCGCGGTTTCGGGATCGGCCACATCTGCCAGTCCGCTTTGTAACCGGGCTCCAGCGAGACTTCGAGATTCTGCAGGAAATGCCGCGCGAAGCATTTCGCCTGCATATAGGCGAAGTGCAGGCCGAGGCACATATGCGCGCCGCCGCCATACGGCACCCACGCAAAACGATTGCGGGTGCGCTGCGCTTCGTCGGAGAAACGCATCGGATCGAACTTGTCCGGTTCGGGCCAGATCTGCGGCATATGGTGCGTGAACAGCGGGTTGACGCCGACCTGTGTGCCGGCGGGAACGTCGTACCCCCTGAACGAAAAGTCGCGCACCGCGCGGCGCGGCATCGATGGCACCGGCGGCTTCAGCCGCAGCGCTTCCTTGAACGCCATTTCCGACAGCGGCATCTTTTCGAGATTGGCGACGCTGGTGGGATCGTTGGCCTCGATGCCGAGGCCTTTGACTTCCTCGCGCAACCGCTGCTGCCATTCGGGGTGGGCGGCGAGCTCGCCGACAAAGGAGGTCAGCGACGATGTCAGCGTGTCATGCGCCGCCATCATCAGAAAACTCATGTGGTCGATGATGTCCTGGGTTGACAGCAGCGCGCCGTTCTCGTGCGTTGCCTGGCACAGCTGCGAGAACAGATCATCGCCGCCACCCCGCGCGCGGCGGATCGGAATCTGTTCGGCGAAGTAGGCAACGATCCGTTTGCGGCCCGCAACGCCGCGGGCCATCTGCGTGAACGGTAGCGGCCGCCGGATCGGCGCCACGGCTGCGGCCACCATGTCGATGAAGGCGCCGGTGATCTCGTCGACCTCGGGCCCGATCTCGGCGCCGAGGAACGACGTCGCCGCCAGATCGAGCGTAAGCTGCTTCATCGCCGGATACACCAGCATCTCGCCCGGCTGCGCCTTCCATTGCTTGACCCGCGCGGCAATGCCACGGTCGAGATCGACGAGGTAGGACTTCATCGGCTCCGACTTGAACGCCACCGACAGCGCGCGGCGATGCAGGCGGTGCTCTTCAAAATCCAAAAGCATCAGCCCGCGCGGAAACAACCGGCCGAGGATCGGTCCCCAGCCATGGGTAGAGGAGAACAGGTGCGCCTTGTCGAACAGCACCAGCTCGTTGGCCTCGGGCCCGAGCATCGTCACGCTGGTCTCGCCGAACAGATGGGTGCGGTAGATCAGACCGTATTTGGCGGCCGACTTCTCAATCTGTCCTTTGGGATCGGCCAGCACCGCCAGCGTGTTGCCGATGAACGGCCAGCCCTCGTTGCCGGGAATGTGCCGTAACGCCTTGGGGTTCGGCGGCACCGGGATATTGGCTGATGAGGCCACATTCTGCATCGACATGGCAATTGCTCCGGGCGATCTGCGAAAATCGCAAATATTATCCACCGTGTCGGCGGCTTTGTCGCGGCTTTAAATATCGGCACGGGCGGCGCGTGTTAGCTGCCCCGGGGAAATAACTCCTTGTTTGGATGCAGCAAAGCGCGCGATTGGCCGGCGCCATGCCCCGGATGTCCGGATCGCGTCACAAAGCCGCGAGCATGTGCTAGGATGCTCCAAAATCAAATGGGCAGGGGGGCGATATGCCGAGGATGTTTGGATTGCTCGTGTTTGCGCTGGTCGCGTTGGGCGGAAATTCTCTGGCGCAGGCCCAGACCAAACCTTCGGTCAAAACGTTGGGGCCGGATTTTCCCAAAACCGAGATTTTCATCGGCAACAGCTTTTTCTACTACAACAACAGCATGCACAGCCACGTGCTGGCGATGCAGCGCGCCGCTGACGCCGCCAACAAGCAGGCCTACCGCGCCACCTCGGTCACCATCAGCGGCTCCGGTATCGACTGGCATGACGTCGAAAGCTATTTCCGGCCGAAGGCGATCGGCTCTTATTCCTTCGACGAAAACAACAACGTCGTCTTCAACAAGCTCGATAAACTGTTCGACGTCGCCATCATGATGGATTGCAGCCAGTGCCCGATCCATCCGACGCTCAAGTCGGTATTCACCGAGTTTGCCAAAAAGAGCAGCGAGATCGTGCGCGCCAAGGGCACGACGCCAGTGTTTTTCATGTCCTGGGCCTATGCCGACAAGCCGGAAATGACGGCGCAGCTCGCCGAGGCCTATACGATCGCAGGCAATGCGAACGACGCACTGGTGATCCCGGCCGGCCTCGCCTTTGCGAAAGCGCTCAACAAGCAGCCCGAGGTCACTCTGTACGCCGCCGACAAGCGCCATCCGAGCCTGGCCGGCACTTATCTCGCCGCCTGCGTGACCTTTGCGGCGCTCACCGGGCGCTCGCCAGTCGGCAACGCCCATCTCGCCGGCCTCGACGGACAAACCGTGGCGTTCCTGCAGAACGTCGCGTGGGACACCGTACAGGAATATTACGGGAAGTAGGGGAGCTTTCCGGTGTGTTGCCGTCGCGCATGACGTCAACCCCGTCATTGCGAGCGAAGCGAAGCAATCCATCTCTCCGCGGGGATAGACGGATTGCTTCGTCGCTTCGCTCCTCGCAATGACGAGGGAGAGATCGCGTCGTACCTGACGAGACCATCACGCCTTGCGCTTGGCCGCTTCCTTCTGCAAATCCGGTGCGTTGATGGTCGGGATTGCCACCCGGCCGGGACCGGTGTGCTGCAAGGCGGCTGCCGCCTTTTCGTTCTCCATGATCTTGGCCATAACGGCCTGACCTGCGCGCTCGAACACCGCGCGGTTCTCGATCAGGAATTTCTGCGACTCGCGCAGCTTGGCGACATAGCCGTTGATTTCCGGAATGACGTAGCGGGCGACCATGTCCCAGCTTCGGCGGGTGTTTTCCGGGTTGGCCCAGTCGTGCACGAAGCCGATGATGGCGCCGACGCCGCCCGAGACATGCATCAGGTTCTTGATGGTTTTGACCAGATCGTCCGGCGTGCCGATGGTGGACGCGGCATTCTCGCCGCCAGCCGTTTTCTCGAGCGCATCCTCCGGCGAGGTGAACGGCTCCAGCCCCGGCCGCTGCAGCGTGCGGACGTTATATTCGTTGTGCCAGCGCATCAGGCCGGCGCCGGCCTCGCGCTGCGCCTGCTCGCGGGTCTCGGCGATGTGCCAGCTCAGGAGCACGCGCCAGTCGGAGCGGCTGACCGTCGTGCCGGCCTTCTTGGCGGCATCCTCGGCAAAGCCCCATTGCGTCGGCAGCGCCATCAGGCCCTGCGTCGACATCGAGCCGAGCGAGATGATGCCGATGCCGTATTTGCCGGCCAGTGTCATGCCCGACGGCGAAATCTGCGAGGCCACCACGAACGGCATGTCTTCCTGCAGCGGCAGCAATTGCAGCGCGGCGTCCTGCATCGTGAACCAGTCGCTCTTGGCGGTGACGCGCTCGCCCTTGAACAGGCGGCGGATGATCGCGATTGCCTCGTCCTGGCGGTCACGCTGTGTCATCGGATCGATGCCGAGCGTGTGCGCGTCGGAGGCAAGCGCGCCGGGCCCCGAACCGAAGATGGCGCGGCCGCCGGTCATCCAGTCGAGCTGAACCATGCGTTGCGCCACGTTGTAGGGGTGGTGATAGGGCAGCGAGACCACGCCGGTGCCGAGCTTGATGCGCTTGGTGCGCTCGCCCGCCGCCGCCAAGAACATTTCCGGCGAAGCGATCATTTCCCAGCCGGAGGAATGGTGCTCGCCGCACCAGAACTCGTCATAGCCGAGCGCGTCGATCTGCTCGACGAAATCGAGGTCGCGGCGGAACTGGAGCAGCGGATTCTCGCCGATCGGGTGATGCGGGGCGAGAAAGGCTCCGAATTTCAGGCGTGCCATGGGGTTTGCTCTCCGAAATTATTGTTCTTTGGATTTGCTCGGCAGCAAACCTACGGGGTGGGCAAGGGCAAGGCAATGCTGCGAGCCCGCAGCCAGCGCATGGTTGTCGCGCGGCCCGGCCGACATGCCGTGGCCCGGAATTCCCGTTCCTGATGCTCAATCAAACAAACGGAGCGAGGCGTAGTCACGCGCTAAACGCGGACGCTCCATGTCTCCTTCGTCGTCGACAGCGTGATCAGCGTCTCGGTTCGCTCCACGCCATCCACGGCCTTGATGGTCTCCGTGAGAAACCGTTCGAGATCGCGCGTGGTGCCGACGCGCACCTTCAGGAGATAATTCCAGGCGCCGGTGATGTGATGGCACTCCAGCACGTCGGGCGACGCCTTCACCCGTTCCAGGAATATCGCTTCGACCTTCGGGTTGCTCCAGCTCACCATGATGAAGGCGAGCAGATCGAGTCCGATCGCCTCCGGTGCGATGCGGGCGTGAAAACCCGAAATCATGCCGGTTCGAACCAGCCGCTTGATGCGGTCGTTGATGGTGGAAACCGCGACGCCGATCTTCTCGCTGAGAACAGCCAGCGCCTGGCGGTCGTCCTCCTGCAGCAGCATCAGCAATTGCCGGTCGGTGTCGTCGAGTTTCGCCATCGGCCCTCGCCAGGAATTTCGGAAGTCTTACGGAATTAAGCCGGCGGCCGAGCACCTGCAAAGGCTTTCGGCGATCTTTACGGCCGTCGTCTCGAATAATGTCCGGAATATGTCGGTAAAACCACATCGTGGGCGGAAGAAACAGAAAAATCCGGAAATCGTATGCTTTGGAGCGCCGGCCGGCGACCGTAACAACGGTTGCCGGGGGCAGCAGAGCGAGTCGCTCGCCGATCGTCACTCGAAACTAGGGGATTGCGAATCTACAGCCGGCATCACGGCCGCACGTTGAGCGTCCGCACCACGCGAAAACTGTGGTGGGCGCCGATGGTCGCGTTCTCGCGATAGCCTGCGCGCACCATGTTGGCCATCCAATCCCAGGTGCCGCCGCGCAGCATGCGCTTGTTGCAATCGCCCTCCAGCCATGGCGAGCCGTCGGCCGGCGTGTCTTCACTGTAGCGCTTGTTGAAGCAGTCTTCGGTCCATTCGAACACGTTGCCGTGCACCTGATAGAGTCCGAACGGATTCGGCGCGTAGGAGTCGACTACCGCAGGCCCCTTGCTGTCGGCGCCGCGCGGTCCGTCGCCATAGGGGATCGAGGCCTTGTAACTGGCGTCCTGCCCGCTGATGGTGGCGCCAAACCAGAACGGCGTGATGGTGCCGGCGCGGGTAAAGTATTCGCGCTCGGATTCGCTCGGCAGGCGGTAGGTGCGGCCGACCTTCTTCGACAGCCAGGCGAGATAGAGTTTGGCGGCCTCGAAACTGATGCCCTGGGCCGGCATGCGGCCGCGGCCAAAACCCTTGTCGTCGCCCTTGATCTTGCCGCAGCCGCCGTCGACGAGGCAGGCGTCCCATTCGTCGAATGAGATCGTGAAGCGGCCGACGGCGAACGGCCTTGCCAACGTAACGCGGTGGATAGGATCTTCGCCCTTGAATCGATCCGGCTCGTCGGCCGGCGTGCCCATCATGAAAGCGCCCTTCGGCACCACCACCATTTCGGGGCAGACGTCGCACTCCTTGAAACTGTCCTTGGGAATTAGCGCCTGTTCGATATCAGGCGTCAGCGGCTGCACTTTCTGCTCTGGAAAGAACTGCCGGGGAAGCCGGGCGGGCGCGGGCGGCTCCTCTTCCGCGACCTGCACGGGGTCCGACGGCATCGGCAGCCGCTTCGGGTTGGCCGACGCGGCTTCGGCAAGCAAGACGGCCAGCATGGGGGCGAGGGCGGCAGGCAGCACTCTTGAAACGGCAGACATGAAGCATCCTTGAACCATCTTTGGGCGCAAACGCCGATGCTGCTTGGTCGCGGGCTGTGGGAGGTGCGTTCACGGGCGCGGGTGATCGCTTACCTCCGGGGTAATCGCTGAGATGACCGAAGCCTGAGATCATCCGGCGCAAGAACTCCCGGACAAGGCCCGCTCTCATGCATCAGATCGTCTCACATCCCGTCGATATCTCGCGCCGCTGGTTCGTGCTCGCGACCGTGGTCGCAGCGCAGTTCATGTTCGGGGTCGATGCCTTCATCGTCAACGTGGCGATCCCGACCATTGCGGCCGAACTGCACGCGAGTCCGGCGCAGATCGACGCGGTCATTGCAATTTATCTGGTCGCCTATGCCACGCTGGTCATCACCGGCGGGCGGCTCGGCGACATCTACGGCACGCGCAACGTGTTCATCGCGGGTGTGGCGGGCTTCACCGTCACCTCGCTGTGGTGCGGGCTGGCGCAATCCGGGCCGGAATTGATCGTGGCGCGGCTGGCGCAGGGCGCAACCGCGGCATTGATGGTGCCGCAAGTGCTCGCCACCATTCATCTGCTGTTTGCGGATGCCTCGCGCGCCCGCGCGTTCGGCATTTACGGCATCGTGCTGGGGTTGGCCGGCGCGGCCGGCTTTCTGCTCGGCGGCCTCCTGGTGACGCTTGATCTGGCTGGTGTCGGCTGGCGCGCGGTGTTTTTCGTCAACGTGCCGTTCGGCGCCATCATCATCGCAGCCGCCTTCAGGATCATGCCGACGTTTCAGCACCGGGCCGGCACGCGGCTGGATATAGCAGGCGCCGTCGTGCTGTTTCTTGGGCTGCTGTGTCTGATCGGCCCGCTGCTGTCAGGCCATGACATGCAGTGGTCGGCATGGGTCTGGCTGGTGATGGCGACCGGCATCGTCATCATCGCCGGCTTCCTGCGGCTGGAGCGCGCGGTCGCCCGCCGCGGCGGCATGCCGCTGATCGATCTTGCGCTGCTGTCGGATGCCGCGTTCATGCGCGGGCTGGCCGCGGTGTTCTTTTTCTTCTTCGCCAACCTCTCGTTCTACCTCGTCATGACGATCTACATGCAGAAGGGGCTGCACATTCCGCCGCTGCAGGCGGGGCTGGTCTTCCTGCCGCTGGCGCTGACCTTCGTGATTGCTTCGCGGCATGGTGGAATACGCGCCAAACATCGCGGCACGCTGGTATTGATCGAGGGCTGCGCGGTGCAGATCGCCGGTCTTGCGATGCTGGTGGCTGCGGTCGAATGGATCGATACGCCGTCCGTATTAATATTGGCGCTGGTACTGACGGTTTTCGGTTACGGTCAGGGTCTTGTGATGGCGCCGCTATCGAGCGCGGTGCTGTCGAGCGTCAAGCCGGCAAGCGCCGGCGCGGGCTCGGGCATGTACGGCACGACGGCGCAAATCGCCAACGCCGCCGGTGTGGCCGCAATCGGAGCGGTATTCTTCGCGATCGAAGCAGCGCATTCGGCGCAACTGGCGTTGCTCGCGGCGGTCGCGCTGTTTGGTGCGTCGATTCTCGCCTGCGCCGCATTCCTGACATGGATGCGTTCGATCACGGCGTGACAAAATAACGTCAACTGCCAAAATTTGATTGTGGGGAATGACAGTGCACGGCCTTTTTATTTTGCAGTGCAGCAACTATGTGTTCTGGATCGCGTGATCTAAGAACAATCGCCCCAGGAGCTCTTGTTGTCCCTCGCCAAGAACGTCGAATTCTTGCGCCATTTCCCAAAGCTGAACGGGTTCAATGGCCTGGGAATCTATGGCCGAAGCACACCCGAGGCCCAGAGTCCGCTGGCGGAAATCACCGGATTCGGCACCGATCCCGGCGCGCTCAAGATGTTCGCCTATGTGCCGGAGCAACTGCTGCCGGCGCGCGCCCTTGTCGTCGTGCTGCACGGCTGCGGCCAGACCGCAACCGGCTACGATTTCGGTACCGGCTGGTCGACGCTCGCCAAACGTTATGGCTTTGCGTTGCTGATGCCCGAGCAGCAGGCGGCCAACAACGCCAACACCTGTTTCAACTGGTTCAATCCGGGCGACATCGCGCGCGGCCGCGGCGAGGCCGCGTCGATCCGGCAGATGGTCGCGCGCATGGTCGCCGATCACAAACTCGATTCGCGCCGCATCTACGTAACCGGACTTTCCGCCGGCGGCGCGATGACGTCGGTGATGCTGGCGACCTATCCGGAAGTGTTCGCGGGCGGGGCCATCATCGCGGGCCTGCCGTTCGGCATCGCCAGCAATGTCCGCGAAGCGCTCGCCGGGATGATGCAATCGACGTCACGTCCCGCGGGCAAGCTCGGCGATCTCGTGCGCAAGGCGTCCAAGCACAAGGGACCGTGGCCGAAAGTGTCGGTGTGGCACGGCAGCGCCGACCGCACGGTGAATCCGGGCAACGCCAACGAGATCATCAAGCAGTGGCTCGACGTCCACGGTCTGCCGGCGGCGCCGATGTCGATCGGCGATGTCGATGGTCATCCACGCGAAGTCTGGTGGAATGCCGACGGCGAGACCGTCGTCGAATCCTACACCATCACCGACATGGCCCACGGCACACCGCTGGGGCTCTCCGGCAATGAGGAGCGCTACGGCGCGGAGGGCGCGTTCCTGATCGAGGCGGGAATTTCCTCGTCCTATCACATCGCCAATTTTTTTGGCCTGACCGAACGCGTCAGTCCGGCCCCCGAAGTGGCCAAGCCAGCGCAGGCGCCGAAGGTCGTTGCATCGGCTGCCACGGAATCCCTGCAGTCGTCCGATCTGGCCGCGAGACTCTGGTCGAGGTCCCACAAGCCGGTTCGCCAGCCCAAGCCGGCGCCGCGCGAGCCGAAGCGCCGCGGCATCGATGTCAGCGGCGTCATCACCCGCGCGCTGACGGCCGCGGGATTGATGAAGTAGCCGGACGTCACCGCATCAGTTCGTAAATTCGGCTCACATCTCGCCGGTGAGGAACGGATTGGTCAGCCGCTCCTGGCCGAGGCTGGAGCCCGCGCCATGGCCGCAGATGAAGCCGACGTCGTCGCCGAGCGGCAGCAATTTTTCCTTGATCGAATTGATCAGCGTGGCATGGCTGCCGCCGGGCAGGTCGGTGCGTCCGACCGAGCCGCTGAACAGGACGTCGCCGACATGGGCGAAGCGCAATTCCTTGTTGAAGAACACCACGCTGCCCGGTGAATGGCCGGGGCAGTGCAGGATGTCGAAGGTGAGGNTCGCCGATCGAGACCNTGATCGCCTTCGTCGAGCCAGCGGTCGGGCCCGAAATTGCGAACCCCGGTCATGCCGAAGCGCTCGCCGCTCGAGACCACGTTGTCGAGCAGGAATTTATCGGCGATATGCGGGCCTTCGATCTTCACCTGCAGCGCGTCGCGCAGTTCGGCGGCGCCGCCGACATGGTCGATATGGCCATGCGTCAGCCAGATCTTCTCGACCGTGACGCCGGTCTGCTTGATCGCTTCCAGAATCCTGGGAACGTCCCCGCCGGGATCGATCACCACGGCCTTCTTGGAAGGCTCGTGCCAGATGATGGTGCAGTTCTGCTCGAACAGCGTCACCGGCACGATCATCGCGCCGGCCTTGGCCTGATTTTCGGCCTGGGTATCGGTTTTGTTGTCCATGAGGGCACCATATTCATCCCGGGAAGGTGGTCAACACGGGTTTGTAATCATCGTGTTACCGGCGTGTGATGCACACGGCTCCGTGATAGGTTGCGTGTGGTTTGAGGTTTGGCGTGCGGTGCCGGATAGCGCTACCGCCGGCCAGTTCCGGGGGGCATCGTGGTTTCGGCAGTTGGGACTTCCATGAGCCAGACTTCCGCGTCGCCGCTGGTCGGGCCCCGTATCACTGCCCGCGCCTTCTTCGTCAGCGAGCGCCTCAATATGTCGGGCCTCGAGCGCGGCGATGTCCTCGCCACGACACCGCTTGCGTTTCGCGTCAATGCGAATGGTGTCGCTATACTGTTCCGTTATGGCGTGGTTGTCCTGATCGGGCTGAATGCGCTGGAAGAGGAGGAGTTCCTGCGCGGCCTGGAACATCGGATGACGGGCAAGCTCGCGCGACGCGACGAGGAAATCGCCATCATCGAGCTGGCGCCGGAAAAGGAGGACCAGATTCCACCCGGCGGCCCGATCTGCCTGCAAAGTCTTTCGCCCGACCGGCTGATCCTGATCGGCGAGGCGCTGGCGAAGAGCGTCGTTCTGGCGCGGCACGAGCGCGAAGTTGCCAGCGTCTTTGACACGACCGAACCGTTCGCGCGGGAACTGGCGCGGAGCGGGCGCATGCGCGGCAGCCGGCGCTCGATCCTGCAAAATATCGGCAACGCGCTTCTGGTGCGGCACCGGGTATCAGGACCGGTCGAAGTGGAAGAGAAGCCGGACGTGCTCTGGGACAAGCCGCATCTGGAACGGCTGTATGCCCGGCTCGAAGACGAGTACGAACTCAAGGAGCGCGCGGAATCGCTGAACGGCAAGCTCGCCGTGATCGCCGAGAGCGCGCAGGTGTTGACCGATATCATCGACACGCGGCGCTCGCTGCGGCTCGAAGTGATTATCGTGCTGCTGATCCTGTTCGAGGTGATCATCACGATCTATCAGCTCGCGATGGGCCGGCATTCCTGAGCGGCACTCACGCGTCACGAACGGCCCTGGGCGTCGCCTTGGTGTCGATGTCGCTGCGCTTGAGCAGATAATCGAGGCCGCCGACGCGATACCAGCGGTATCCGTAGCCTTCCAGCAACAGCGTATGCCGGCCGCGCTTGTTGGCGCGGCTGTGATCTTCCGTCAGCAGATTGACCAGGAGATTCCCAGCGTCGTCGGGAAGCCCGACGCTAAAGGCGATCTCTCGCGGCTTCTCGTCGAGATTATGCACGAATAGCACCGAGTTGTTGCGCCAGTCGTAGCGGATCACCAGCACCGCGGGATCGCGCGTTGCGATTACCTTGAAATCACCCCAGCCGACCTCGGGCACCTCCTTGCGCATCCGGACGATACGCTCGGTCCAGTTCAGCATGGAGTTTGGATCGCGGCGCTGTTTTGCGGCGTTGACATGTTCGTAGCCGTAGGGGCCCTTGTCGATCACCGGCAGGCACGGCCGGTCGCCCTCTGTGAAGCCGGCATGCGGCTCGGTCGACCATTGCATTGGCGTGCGCGCGCAATTGCGCTCTGGCAGTTCGAGATTGTCGCCCATGCCGAGTTCGTCGCCATAGCGGATGACAGGCGTACCCGGCAGCGTGCACATCAGGCTGTAGGCGAGTTCGAGTCGGCGCCGGTCGCCGCCGAGCATCGGCGCCAGCCGGCGACGGATGCCGCGATCGTAAAGCTGCATGTCCTTGTCGGGACCGAATGCCTTGAACACGGCGTTACGCTGCGCCTTGGTGAGCCGGCCGAGATCGAGCTCATCATGGTTGCGCAGGAACAGTCCCCATTGCGCGGTCGCCGGGCGCGGCCTGGTCGACGCCAGCGATTTCGCCAGCGGCCGGGAATCGGCGGAGGCCAGCGCGTAGAACAGATGCTGGTTGACGTGGAAATTGAACATCATATGCATGCGGTCGCCGTCGCGGCCGAAATATTCCATGTCGGTTTTCGGCAGCACGTTGGCTTCGGCCAGAATGATGGCGTTGCCTTGCCGCCATTGCAGGAATTCGCGGAAAGAGCGCAGCATGTCGTATTGCTCGACCGCCTTGCGGACCTTTGCACCCTTGGTCGAGATTACGAACGGCACCGCGTCCATGCGAAAGCCGGATACGCCAAGCTGGATCCAGAAGCCCATGATCTTCAGGATCTCGGCCTGAACCATCGGATTGGACGTGTTGAGGTCAGGCTGGAAATCGTAGAAGCGATGGAAGTACCAGGCGCCGGCTTCCCTGTCGTGGCTCCATGTCGATTTCTGCACGCCCGGAAACACCATCCCGGTATCGGCGTTGGCGGGACGCCTGTCGGACCACACATACCAGTCGCGATAGGGCGAGTCCTTGGCGCGCCGGGCCTCGCGAAACCAGTGATGCTGGTCAGAGGTATGATTGACGACGAGGTCGATGATGACGCGCAGGCCGCGCTGCCGGCAGCCATGGGTGAATTCGACGAAATCGCCAAGCGTGCCGTAGCGCGGATCGACCCCGTAATAGTCACTGATGTCGTAGCCGTCGTCCTTGCCGGGTGACGGCTGAAACGGCATCAGCCATACGGCCGTGATGCCCAGGCCGTGCAGGTAGTCGAGCCGCCGCAACAGGCCCCTGAAATCGCCAACGCCGTCGCCGTTGGCATCCATGTAGGTGCCGACGGACAGGCAATAGATCACGCCGTTCTTGTACCAGAGATCGCCGATCATGCAGGGGCAGCCCTCTTCGGTCCGCCTCGCGCGCGTCTCAGCGGCTACGGAATAAGCCGCCAGACCGGCGCAGGTTCCGCGCGATCTATCCCTTGTTATGGCCGGGCTCGGCCCGGCCATCCATGTCTGCGTCTCGGAACAGAGGACGTGGATGCCCGGGACAGGCCCGGGCATGACGACCTCTCATGGTCGGTCGCGCTTCCATCTCACCGTTTGATCTGCGCCTTCAGCGTATCCTCGACGACGCGGTCGAACGAGGATGTTTTCGGCGCCGCCTTGGCACGCTGGTCGGCGACGTATTTGTCCCGCTTGGCGACCAGCGCAGACAGCTTTTCGTTGAGTGCCTTGCGTTGGGTCATCTGCTTGTTGACCTCCTCCACGCGCTGCTCGGGCTTCATCGCGCGCAGATTGTCGGGCAGGTCTTCCTCCTTGATCGTGGAAAAGCTGCGACCGCGGGCCGTGACGTCGGCGACGAGGTCGCCGTCGCCGGTGACGGCTTCGGATGTCGCCTTCGAGCGCTTGTTGAGATAGCTCGCCATTTCCGAGGCCTGCGCGGGCGCGGCGGCGGCGACCTCGGACAATTGCTTGGTCTTGCCCTCGGTGCGCTTCTGCAGGTGTTTCGGCCCGTAGGGGATCACGGTGCCGTTGATCTCACGCTGCAGGATGATGATCTCCTCGTCGAACGGCGTCTCGATCAGCACCACTTCGCCGCCGTCCTGCGGGATCGGAATGAAGCGGCCGTTGCCGTGCTGGGCGATATCGCGCCAGATTCGCGCGGTATCCTGGGCGTTGCCGGCCAGCACCGCGTTGACGATGATGTCCCTCTGCTTTGCCACCGAGAGCGTGACCGGATATTTGGTGTCCTGCGCGTAATCCATGTGCGGCGGCGCGTCGCCGACCAGGAACACGATCCGCCTGACATCGCGGCCGCTGGTCCACTGCAGCTTGTTGACGGCAACGTCGAGCGCCTCGTTGACGCTCTCCGGCCAGTCGCCGCCGCCGCGCGCCTTCAATTCGAGCAGGTGGGCGTAGAGATCCTGGATGTCGGTGGTGAGGTCGATCTTCTTGGTGACGTAGTCGTCGCCGATGTCGCGATAGGCGACGAGGCCCATGCGGATGTCGGCGTCAGGGTTTGAATCGACAATGGCTGTGGCAATTGACCAGATCTTGCGCTTGGCGCCCTCGATCAGGCCGCCCATCGAGCCGGTGGTATCCAGCACGAACGCGACTTCGACGGCGGGTTTGGCGATGGCCTGCGACAGGCCGGCGGAGAGAGGGAGGGCGGCGAGAGCGAATGCGAGCGAGCGAAGGGTGATGCGTGACTTCATGGATCTCCTCCAGATGTTTCGTCCCCTCGGAACCCAAGTTCCACTGCCTTCGCGCTGGGCTGTGGTCGAAAACAAGGCGGGCCGGGGTCGAAATTGCGGCTGATGGTGCGCTGGTCCGACTGTTGGACGGTCCGAAATCGGTTATGGTTCGAGTGCCATGGAATCATCACCTGCCCGCCACATCGGCCTCGTGCCCGCGCCGGATCGTCGCCAGTCGGAGACGGCGCTGGCGATCGCCCGCGGCACCGCGCGGCTGTTACGTTCGCTGGGGTTTTCCTGCATCAGCGAACTGCCGCTGCCGTCGGGCCGGCGCGCCGATCTGGTGGCGCTGAACGAGCGCGGCGAAGTGTGGATCGTCGAGATCAAGTCGTCGGTGGAAGATCTGCGCGCCGACCAGAAATGGCAGGACTATCGGATGCATTGCGACCGGCTGTTCTTCGCCTTTACGCAGGATCTTCCTTGCGAGATTTTTCCTGAAGGCACCGGCCTGATCATCGCCGATGCCTATGGCGCCCACCTGCATTGCGAAGCGCCGGAGCATCGCCTGCCCGCGGCGACCCGCAAATCGATGACGGTGCGGTTTGCGATGGCCGCCGCGCAGCGGATCAACCGCCTGGTCGATCCGCAAGGGCATGCGGAGTTTTAGCTGGCGAAACAGCCGGCCGGTTCAAGCCGCCTACCGTTCGGCTTGGTCCTCCCAGTCCTCCCACTCGACGTCATGGACTTCGAGGTAGCGGGAAACGGCCGCACCGACGGTGAGGAAAAAGCAATGCTCGCCAAGTTGGGCCAACAATCCGAATTTCCTCAGCTTGTCCTTCACGGGATCCTTGAGTTCGGCAAAACAAAGCTCAATTCCCTGTGCATGCAACGCCTCGTCCAATTCAGCGAGCGTATCACCGGCAGTGACGTCCACGCTGGTGACCGGCTCCGCCGCAACGACCAGCCAACGCACGGGCGTCGGCGACTTCGCCACCGCGTCCAGCGCGCGCTCCTTGAAAAATTCGGCATTGGCGAAGAACAGGGGCGCATCCCACCGGAACAGGACCAGCCCGGGAATCTGGCGCGCATCCGGATATCTCGTGATGTCGTGATAACCTTTCACGCCATCGGCGCGGCCCAATACGGCGGAGTGAGGACGCCACCCGTCCCATAGAAACTCGGCAATGGCGATGGCGATTGCCAGACCTATTCCCGGAATCACGCCGAGCACGGCGACGCCGACAAAGCAGACGATCGAAAGCCAGAACTCCCACCGCTGAATGCTGTAGATGCGCTTGAGATCGGTGATCTCAATCAAGCTGATCGCTGCGGCGATGACGACGGCGGCCAATGCAGCGTTGGGCAGATGCTGAAGGAGGTTTGGCGCCACCAGCAGAAGGAAGGCGATGGCGAGGGCACCAACGACACTGGTCAGCTGGGTACGGGCGCCGGCGGCTTCGGCAACAGGCGTACGCGAACTGCTGCTGCTGATCGGAAAACCCTGGAAAAGTCCGGTTGCCAGATTGGCGGCGCCAAGCCCCACCATCTCCTGGTTGGGGTCGACCCGATCGCCCAATCGTGCCGCGTATGACCGCGAGAGCACGCTGGTGTCAGCAAAGGAAACCATGGCGACCGCGCAACCGCCGATCAGCACCGGGATGACATCGGCGGGGCCGATCCAGGGAACGGCGAAGCCGGGCAGGCCCTGCGCTAGGGGACCCAGGACTGTCACGCCGTAGCGGGCCGCAAGATCCAGCGCAGCGACAACGGCCGTTGCCCCGACGACTGCAATCAGGACGACTGGCAACCGCTTGTATCTCTGAAGCAGCAGTATTGTCGCCAACGTGCCGAGCCCAATCCCGGCGGCTGCCCAGTTGGTCTTTCCGTCAAAGATGGCGCGGGCGATCGCCCATAAGCTCCGCAAAGGTCCGTCGCTCTCGATCGAGAAGCCGAACAGCTTCGGCAGTTGGCTGATCAATACGGTCAACGCAATGCCGTTCATGTAGCCGTAGCGTATCGGCTTCGAAAGAAGCTCGGTCACAAAGCCCAGGCGCGCGATTCCTGCCAGGATGCATATCGTCCCGGAAACGATTGCCATCATGGCAGCCAAGGTCGCAGCGCGGACGGGATCGCCACCCGACAGCGGAACGAGAACGCCAAGGATGATAGCTGCAAGCGCCGAGTCCGGTCCCAGGACAAGGATGCGGCTAGGGCCGAACAACGCGTAGACAAGGAGCGGTATGATCGTTGCGTACAGACCGTAGATGCCGGGCAAGCCCGAGGCCTCCGCGTAGGCGATGCCAACGGGGATCAGCATGGCTGCGAGCACGAGCCCGGCAAGTACATCGTGCCTGAGCCACGCCGCTTCATATCGACGGAGGGTGTCGAGACCTGGCAACCAGCGCATCCAATGCTTCATTGCCGGTCACTCCGAACCCGGCCGGGCTCGCTAGCTTGGGCCGCGACTGCGATTGGCCCAGCCAGAATACAGTCGAGGCTGTTGCACGCCTCGGCAAGCGAAAAATGTGATCCGCTAAGGGGCCACCGTTATCGGTGATGCAATCCGAGGGCAGCCTTTGCCGGCGAGCGATCAGGTGGCTGACAAACTAGCGCGGCGCGCGCTTTGCGAGAATCCGCTGTAAGGTACGGCGGTGCATGTTGAGCCGCCGCGCGGTTTCGGAGACGTTGCGGTTGCACATCTCATAAATGCGCTGGATGTGCTCCCAGCGCACGCGGTCCGCCGACATCGGGTTCGACGGCAGCTCGGATTTCTCGGTGCCGCTCGCAAGCAGCGCGGCGACGACGTCGTCGGCATCGGCGGGCTTGGAGAGATAATCCACCGCGCCCATCTTCACCGCCGTGACGGCGGTTGCGATGTTGCCGTATCCGGTCAGCACGATGGTGCGCGCTTCGGGACGCTTGCGCTTCAGCGCCGACACCACGTCAAGGCCGTTGCCGTCGCCTAGTCGCAGGTCCACCACCGCAAAAGCCGGCGCGGCCTTGTTGATCTGCGCGAGCCCGTCGGACACGGTGTCGCAGGACGTCACCGCGAAGCCGCGGGTTTCCATCGCGCGCGACAGGCGCTCCAGAAACGGCTTGTCATCCTCGACGATCAACAGCGAGCGGTCGGAGAGATCGTTCAGTTCGGCGATGGCGTTCAAGGCAGGGTTTCCCGGTTGCGGATCCAGAGTACCATATAGAGCATATGGCGCGACGATTCAGCACTGCCAAGGGCTCGAAAGGTCGCGCCGCCCGGTTTCCTCAATTCTTAACGCAATTCTAATCGGCTGATCCTGCAGCGGTTTCCGAGGGTTCCTCGGCCTCGAAGCGGGTGCGCGGCCATACGATCTGGACCACAGCGCCGTGATCGGGGAACGTCCGGTTCGAGAACGAGACCTTGGCGCCGGTGCGCTCCAGCAGGGTACGGGCGATGAAGATGCCAAGACCAAGCCCGGCCCGCGCGCTTTGCGGCTCGTCCGCGCCGCGCCGGCGCGACAAATAGGGCTCGCCGATCCGTTTCAGCATATCGGGTGCGATGCCCGGCCCGTCGTCGGAAATGACGATTTCGACCGTATCGGCGTTCCACCAGGCGTTAACCTCTACCGTCGTCCGCGCGAAATCGACGGCATTCTCCAGGATGTTGCCGACACCGTAAAGGATCGCCGGGTTTCGGGCCCCGACCGGCTCGCGCGTTGCTGCGACAGCAAGCCGCACCTTGATCGCGACGCCGAAATCGCGATGCGGCGCGACCGCTTCCTCGATCAGCGTCGACAGCGGCATCAGGTCGAACGGTGCGCCGGACGAGGACAGCTGGGTGATCTTGGCCAGGATGTCGCGGCAACGCTGCGCCTGCTCGCGCAGGGTCTTGAGGTCGGAGGCGAGCGGGTCGTTGCTCTCGACGGTCTTTTCCAGCTCGCGCGAAATCAGAAAGATCGTCGATAGCGGCGTGCCGAGTTCATGCGCGGCGGCGGCCGCAAGCCCGTCGAGCTGGGTCAGATGCTGCTCGCGCGTCAGCACCAGCTCGGTCGCGACCAGCGCATCGGAGAGCTTGCGCGCCTCCTCGGTCGCCTGGAATGCATAGAGCGAGGTGACGCCGATCGCGAGCAGGATCGAGAGCCAGACGCCGAACAGATAGATCGGCGGCAGCACCAGCGGGTCCTCGCTGTCCCAGGGCAGCGGCAGGTGGAAGAACACCAGCGCCGAGGCGCAGGCCATCGCGAGCAGGCCGAGCCCGATCGTCAGCCGGATCGGCAGCACCGCCGCCGAGATCAGAACCGGCGCCAGGAACAGGAATGAAAACGGATTCTGCAAGCCTCCGGTCAGGAACAGCAGCGCAGCCAGCTCGACAATGTTGAGCGCAAGCAGCGCCGCCGCATACACCGGTTCCAGCCGCTGCATCGGGTTGAAGGCCACCTGCAGTGCGAGATTGAGCAGCGCGGCGACGCCGACGACGGCGACGCAGGCAATGACGGGAAAGTCGAACTCCAGCCCATGCGCCACGATGAAGATCGCGGTGAGCTGGCCGAGCGCCGCCAGCCAGCGCAGCCGGAGGATCGTATCGAGACGAACATATCGGTGCGGCAGGCGAAAATCGGAGGCGGCGACGTCGGACATGTCCGGAGTTTAGCTGCCGGAGGGCGCGATCACAAATTCACGGGATCAGCCGTTGCCGTCCCTGTCATGCCCTGGGCAAGTCCGGACATGACGACCCTGTGTGACGCCGATCTCTTGCGCTCACCGCCGTGATGGCCCAATGAACGTCCAGAAATGGTCAATAGCGACGCCACGCCAGCACAGTTCTCCGCGGCCGGGCCGGAAGGCCCCGCCGCGATCGAGGTCGCGCATCTCATAAAACTCTACAAGACCACCCGGGCGGTGGACGACATCTCGTTCCGGATCGCGCGCGGCAGTGTCACCGGGCTGCTCGGCGGCAATGGCGCCGGCAAGACCACGACGATCGCGACGATCATGGGGCTGGTGCTGCCGACGTCGGGCCGCGTCCAGGTGCTGGGACACGCGATGCCGGAGCAAAGCGCCGAGGTGCTCGGCCGGATGAATTTCGAGAGCCCCTATGTCGATATGCCGATGCGGCTCACGGTGCGGCAGAATCTCACGATCTTTGGCCGGCTCTATGCGGTGAGGAATCTCGCCGAGCGCATCGAACAACTCGCCGCCGACCTCGACCTGAAGGATTTCCTCGATCGCGCCAACGGAAAACTATCGGCCGGACAGAAGACCCGCGTCGCGCTGGCGAAGGCGCTGATCAACCAGCCGGAGCTGCTGCTGCTCGACGAGCCGACCGCCTCGCTCGATCCGGACACCGCCGACTGGGTGCGGCAACATTTGCGGAACTATCGCAAGACCCATGACGCCACCATCCTGCTGGCGTCGCACAACATGCTGGAAGTGGAGCGGCTGTGCGATCGCGTCATCATCATGAAGCGCGGTCGCATCGAGGATGACGACAGCCCCGGCCAGATCATGGTGCGCTACAACCGCACCACGCTGGAAGACGTGTTTCTCGATGTCGCGCGCGGCCGGGTGGCGGAGGGGGCGCCATGAGCGAGACCGTCACCCATTACGGAATCTCATGGCACCGCATCAGTGCGATGGTGCTGCGCTATTGGTATCTCCTGATGTCATCCTGGCCGCGGCTCCTGGAGCTGATCTACTGGCCGGCGCTGCAGATCATCACCTGGGGTTTTCTGCAGAACTACATTGCGCAGAACGACAATTTCTTTGCCCGCGCCGGCGGCACGCTGATCGGCGCGGTGATCCTGTGGGACATCCTGTTCCGCGGCCAGCTCGGCTTTTCGATCTCGTTTCTCGAGGAGATGTGGGCGCGCAACCTCGGCAACCTGATGATGAGCCCGTTGAAGCCGATCGAGTTTCTGATCTCGCTGATGATCATGAGCCTGATCCGGCTTGCGATCGGCGTCATCCCGATGACGCTGCTGGCGCTGTTCTTCTTCGACTTCAATTTCTTCGCGATCGGGCTGCCGCTGATCGCGTTCTTCTGCAATTTGATCTTCACGAGCTGGGCGATCGGGATTTTTGTGTCGGGCCTGGTGCTGCGCAACGGGCTCGGGGCCGAGAGCATCGTCTGGACGCTGATGTTCGGCCTGATGCCGCTGGCCTGCGTCTATTATCCGGTCTCGGTGCTGCCTGACTGGCTGCAATGGATCGCCTGGACGCTGCCGCCGACCTATGTGTTCGAGGGCATGCGCGCGCTCCTCATTAATCAAACCTTCAGGAGCGATCTGATGGTCTGGTCGCTGGCTATCAACGTAGTGTTGTTGATTGCCTCCTTTGCGATCTTTCTTGCCCTTTTGCGCAGCGCCAAACGGGTGGGATCGCTGCTCGGGGGTGGCGAATAAGTCACTATGTCCCGTTAATTTCGGGGGATTTTGGCCTTTTGGTACGTAGATATACCGAGGTCTGCATTGACGCATTATTTTGCATTCGGCAGGATGCTGCGGCGCAAACAGAGGTCAGAAGATGCCGATTGGTGAGTTTGGCGGCGCACCGCCGCTGGTGGCCGAAGGCAGTCCGGCGTTCACGACGCCGATGTACTGGATGTACGAAATGGGCCACGCGTCGCTCAATCCGGCACGTGCGGTGACCGACGCCACCAAGATCCTGTTTCAAAACCCGCTTAATCCCTGGTCGCACACCGAGATCGGCAAATCGATCGCCGCGGCCTGCGAACTGTTCGAGCGCACCACCCGCCGTTACGGCAAGCCGGAATGGGGTCTCGACTTCACCGAGGTCAACGGCGTCCGCACGCCGGTCGAGGTCCGCTCGATCTGGGAAAAGCCGTTCTGCCGCCTCCTGCATTTCGATCGCAAGCTGACGCGGCCGTTGCGCAACCCCCATCCGCGCGTGCTGATCGTGGCGCCGATGTCCGGCCATTACGCGACGCTGTTGCGCGGCACCGTCGAGGCGTTCCTGCCGACGCATGAAGTCTACATCACCGACTGGACGGATGCGCGCATGGTTCCTCTCACCGAGGGCCGCTTCGATCTCGACGACTATGTCGATTACGTCATCGAGATGCTGCACGTGCTCGGCGGCAACATGCATGTGATCGCGGTGTGCCAGCCTTCGGTGCCGGTGGTGGCGGCGGTGTCCGTGATGGAGGCCGCGCGCGATCCGTTCGTGCCGCTGTCGATGACCCTGATGGGCGGCCCGATAGATACCCGCCGCAACCCGACCGCCGTGAACAACCTTGCCGAAGAGCGCGGCATCGAATGGTTCCGCAACCACGTCATCACCAAGGTGCCGTTCCCGCATCCCGGCGTGATGCGCGACGTCTATCCGGGCTTTTTGCAGTTGTCCGGCTTCATCACCATGAATCTCGACCGCCACACCGACGCGCACAAGGCGCTGTTCAACAACCTGGTGAAGGGCGACGGCGACATGGTCGACAAGCACCGGGAGTTCTACGACGAGTACCTCGCCGTGATGGATCTCACGGCGGAGTATTACCTGCAGACGGTCGACGTCGTGTTCGTCAAGCATGCGCTGCCCAGGGGCAAGATGATCCATCGCGGCAAGCCGGTCGATCCGTCGAAGATCCACCGCGTGGCGCTGATGACGGTGGAAGGCGAGAAGGACGACATCTCCGGCCTCGGTCAGACCGAAGCGACGCACGCATTGTGCCCCCACATTCCCGATCATCGCCGCGTGCACTACGTGCAAAAGGGCGTCGGACACTACGGAGTGTTCAACGGATCGCGATTCCGTTCCGAAATCGTGCCGCGCATCTCCGATTTCATGATGTCGGCAGCGAATACGAAGGTGTCAGCGGCTACTACCAAGCCAACATTGGTCCGTGCAGCCGAATAGTCTGCTTGGCGGCATCGCCTCCGGGCCGCCGATAAGTTGCTGAATAGATTCAGACATTCCAGATTTCGGTCGAATCAAGGGGTGAGTTCAGACTCACTCCTTGAGGCCGTTTTGGACCCCTGTTAGACTCCCGGTTCCATCCAAAAAATCCGGTTCCAGGCCCATCCTGTAGAGGCTTTTTAGGCCCCAGCCCCTGTATATTGGGCAAATGATTTGTTTTTGCGCCGTGCGATTTAGATGAGATTCCCTTGGCAGCGGATATGGCAGAATCCGGGCGAACTCCTACTCCCCGGACTCCAAGACATGGCTACTCGCGCCCTCCTTTATCGGCGGCCCGCCGAACCCGCGACCCTATTGGTCAAACACGGCTCGCAATTCTTTGCGATTCGGCTGCGCCGGCATCGCCGTGCGCGGCGTTACACCTTGCGAATTCATCCGACGGATCGCGAAGCGATCCTGACCATGCCGCCGCGTGGCACACTGGTTGAAGCGCGCGACTTCGCGCAGATCCACGGCGGCTGGATCGCCGCCCGTCTCGGCCGTTTGCCGAAGGCGGCGCCGTTTCAATCCGGCACGATCGTACCGTTGCGCGGCGTTCCGCATCGTCTGGTGCATCGCGCCGGCGAGCGCGGCACGGTGTGGACCGAAACCCGCGACAGCGGCGAGAAGATTCTGTGCGTCGCTGGCGGCTCCGAGCACATGGACCGGCGCGTCCACGACTTTCTCAAGCGCGAGGCGCGCAAGGATCTGAACAAGGCATCGCTCGCCTATGCGGCGGAACTCGGCGTCAAAGTCAGGCGGGTGTCGATCCGCGACCAGTCGAGCCGCTGGGGTTCGTGCACCTCGGCCGGCTCATTGTCCTATTCCTGGCGACTGATCCTCGCGCCGCCCTATGTGCTCGACTATCTCGCCGCCCATGAAGTCGCGCATCTCGTTGAGATGAACCACTCGCCGCGGTTCTGGCGGGTGGTCGGCCGCATCTGCGACCATGTCGACCGTGCCAAGCGCTGGCTCGATACCTACGGCAACGATTTGCATCGTTACGGGGTCGAGGATTAGGTCATTCAATCGTAGCCCGGGTGGAGCGAAGCGAAACCCGGGGACGGTCTCGCGAGTCGATAAACTGTTCCCGGATTGCGCGGAGCCTGTCATCGGGCGCGCATTCGCGCGACCCGTTGGNGCGACGAGCTATCTTCCAAACAAGCGATCTACCAGCCAGCCGTCGAGTCCCGCCGCAGCCTCCGGCCGTGCATTCGGATTGGGCGGCGGCGGGGAGCTGCGTGCCGGCGCCGGCCGATACGAACCGCTCTGCGGGGCTGATGGCGGCGGCGCGGTGCTGACTTGCGACGCGGTCTGGAACAGGTTCGACATGAAGCCGCCGCGTTGCGCGTTCGGCAGCGCTGCCACCGGAACGCCCTGATGGGCCGTGCGCATGAAGCGAGTCCAGACTTCCACCGGCAGGCCACCGCCGGTTGCTTTCTTGGTCGGCGAGTTGTCGTCATTGCCGAGCCAGACGCCGGTGACGAGATTGGCGGTGTAGCCGATGAACCAGGCGTCGCGGAAATCCTGGCTGGTGCCGGTCTTGCCGGCGGCCATCCAGCCCGGAATCTCGGCCTTGCGCGCGGTGCCCGACAGCAGAGTTTCCTGCATCATCGTATTCATCATCGCGGCATGGCGCGGCTCGATCACCTGGCCGAGCTGGTCAGGCTGCCGTACATACAAGAGCTTGCCTTCATTGGTCCGGATCTTGGTCACCACATAGGGGGAGATGCCGAGCCCGCCATTGGCGAACGGCGCATAGGCTCCGACCAACTCGATGACCGAGACCTCGGAGGTACCGAGCGCGATCGAGGGGTTGGCGTCGAGCTTCGATGAGATGCCGAGCCGGTGCGCGGTCCGCACCACGTTCTTCGGTCCAACCTCTAGCCCCAGCCGCACCGCGACCGTGTTGAGCGACATCGCCAGCGCCTGCGTCAGCGTCACCGCGCCGAAATATTCATGGGTGTAGTTCTCGGGCCGCCAGCCCTTGAGGTCGAGCGGCGCGTCCTGCCGGATCGTCTCCGGCGTCAGCCCGCCTTCGATCGCCGTGAGATAGATAAACGGCTTGAACGCCGAGCCGGGTTGGCGTTTGGCCGTGACCGCGCGGTTATACTGGCTCTCGGCGTAGTTCCGCCCGCCGACCATGGCGCGCACCGCGCCGTCGGGGGTCATCGCCACCAGCGCGCCCTGCGTGACGTTGAATTTCACGCTCTTGGCCGCCAGTTCGTCGATGATGGCGGCTTCGGCCGTGCTCTGCAGCTTCGGATCGATCGTGGTCTCGACCACGATGCTCTGGTCAATCTGGCCGACGAGGTCGTCGAGCACTTCGCCGATCCAGTCGGCGACGTAGTTGACGGTGCCCGCGCCCGCCGGCTTCACATTGTAGGAGGGATGGCCGATCGAAGCCTTGGCCTGGGCGTCGCTGATGAATTTGGCTTCCGCCATCGCTGCGAGCACGATTCGGGCACGCTGCTCCGCGCCTTCCGGGTTGCGGTTCGGCGCCAGCCGCGACGGCGATTTGACGAGGCCCGCCAGCATCGCGGCTTCCGCGACCGTGACGTTCTTCGCTGATTTGCCGAAATAGCGCTGCGAAGCGGCTTCCACACCGTAGGCGCCGGAGCCGAAATAGACGCGATTGAGGTAAAGCTCGAGAATCTCGTTCTTGGAATGCTTGCGCTCCAGCCATAGCGCCAGCTCCACTTCCTGCAGCTTGCGCGCCATCGTCCGTTCCTGGGTCAGGAACAGGTTTTTGGCGAGCTGCTGCGTCAGCGTCGAGCCGCCCTGTGAGACGCCGCGATGCAGGACGTTGGCGACCACGGCGCGCGCGATGCCGACGGGGTCGATGCCGTAATGCGAATAGAAGCGGCGGTCCTCGATGGCGATGAACGCCTTCGGCAGATAAGGCGGCAGGTCTTTCAGCGCGACGTTGGAGCCCGGCGCTTCGCCGCGCGAAGCCAGCACGCTGCCGTCGATGCCTGTGATCTGGATGGTCGGCGGGCGCTTCGGGATTTCCAGCGACTGGATCGCCGGAAGATGCGCGCCGACCCAGACCACGACGCCGATGATGGCGATCGCGGCCCACAGGCCGAGCACCGCGCCCCAATAGACCAGCCGGCCGAACTTGATGCGGCGTTTCGAGCGCCGCTTGGCTCCGCTTTTGGCCGTGCGGGCTTTGCGCTCGCGCGGCGGCTCGTCGTCGTCCTCTTCGTGCTTGCGCTTCGGCACTGGCTTTTTCGGCTTGTCGTCTTCGTCGGTGGCGTCCGGAATGCGGTCCGCGGGCGACAGACGCAGGTCCGCGAGCGCTGCCGGAAGCCCGAACAGCGGCTCCTTGCGTCCGCCGCTCTTTTTCCGTCCCCACGCCATCACAAACGCCGCTCACACCCGTCCTGATGCACGCTACCGGCGGCTGTTTAAGGGTCGGTTACGGAAAGGTTAATGCGCGATTAGGAGGTGCGGCGGGACCGTATTAGGATTGGTGCAAGCCACAGCGTTCTCCGGGGAAATCCGCATGGGCCACATCGATCCCACCAAGGAAGTATTTGCGCAATTTCGGGCCAACGACCGTCCGGGTCCGATCCACATGCTCAACCTGGTCCGGCTGCGCGAGCAGGCCGCCTATCCCGACGGCCGCAAGGCGACCGGTGCGGAGGCCTATGCCGCCTATGGCCGGGAAAGCGGCCCGGTGTTCGAACGGCTCGGCGGACGGATCGTGTGGCAGGGCAGGTTCGAACTGATGCTGATCGGACCGCAGGACGAGCGCTGGGATCATTGCTTCATCGCCGAATACCCCAGCGTTGCCGCGTTTGCCGAAATGATCCGCGATCCTGTCTATCGCGAGGCGGTCAAGCACCGCCAGGCCGCGGTGGAAGATTCCCGCCTGATCCGGCACGCCGTGCTGCCGGTCGGCAAGACGTTTGGCGAGATTCCGAAGTAAGTATCGGTTCGGTCAATCATCAGACCCTCATGGTGAGGAGGCGCGCGAGCGCCGTCTCGAACCATGTGGCCCGGCTGGTGCCATCCATCCTTCGAGACGCGGCGCAAGCGCCGCTCCTCAGGATGAGGTCTTGCAGCAAAAAAATCGGCGGCCCCGAAGGGCCGCCGATCGCTTCTTTCCGCCGATCGTTTCGATTGGGTCGCAAGCCTAGCCCGCAGGACCCTTATCCTCGAGGATCGGGCCGAACATTTCCCAACGCTCGCCGTTGAACTTCATCATCTGCAGCTGCTTGTTGACGCGATAATCGTCCGGCGACGTGTTGGCGGTGATGCCCGGCAGCAGAAGATCGAGCTGAACGTTCTTCAGGCTGGTGGCCTGTTTCAATACGTTCTCGCGGGTCAGATTGTCGCCGCATGCCTTGAGCACATGAATCAGGAGCTGCGTGGTCATGTAGCCATAGGAGTTGAAGCTCGAATCCTTGTCGCCATCCGGATAGTACTTCGCCATGAACTCGAAATACTTCTTCATGCCCGGATCGTCCTTCCAGGTCGGATCGAGCGGGTCCTTGCCGTAGTTGACGCTGATCACGCCCTTGGAAGCTTCAAGCCCCGCCGGCTTCATGACGGCGCCGACCGAGGTGGCGTTGATGTCGAGGATGTGCACCGGCTTCCAGTTGAGCTCGTGGATCTTCTTGATCGCCTGCGCCGCCTGCTTCGGCGTGGTCGCCGAGAAGAACAGGTCTGCGCCGGCGTCCTTGATCTTGAGGATCTGCGAATCGATGGTCGGGTCGGAGACTTCGTAGGAGGCTTCCGCCACGATCATCTTCGCCGCCTTGTCGCCGAGGCCGGCCTTGATGCCGTTCAAATAGTCCTTGCCGAGGTCGTCGTTCTGATAGAGCACGCCGATCTTGGCGTTCGGATGTTCCTTGATGATGTACTGGCCGTAGATGCGTCCCTCGACGAAGTAGTTGGGGTTGAAGCCCATCGTCCAGGGGAAGTTCTTCGGGTCGGTGAACTTCGAGGCGCCGGTCGCGGCGAACAGCTGCGGCACCTTCTTGCTGTTGAGATATTTCTGGACCGCCGCGTTCGAGGGCGTGCCGAGCAGCTGAAAGGTGAGCAGCACCTCGTCGCTCTCCACCAGCTTGCGCACCTGCTCGACGGCCTTTGGCGGCGAGTAAGCGTCGTCATACTGGATCAGGTTGATCTTGCGACCGTTCACGCCGCCCTGATCGTTGATCATCTTGATATAGGCGGCCTGGGTCTTGCCGATGGTGGCGTAGGCGGAGGCCGGTCCGCTGAATGGATTGGTCTGGCCGATCTTGATCTCGGTGTCGCTCGCGCCGGTGTCGTATTTTTTCTGCGCGGACGCCGTCGAGACCGACAGCGCCAATGCGAGCGCCGTGCCGGTGGCCAGCTGGAAAAAACCCTTCCTCATATTGCTGTATTCCTCGTGTGTTTATGATTGAGCTAATGAACTTGCCCGGGGCTTGAGCCCAGCGGATGCCATCGCTGCCACGATAGTGGCGGAAGCGATATTGCATTGCAAGATGCAGCGGCACTCGACAAAAGGCGCAGGTTCCGTCTGCACAAAAAGAATCCAGCTCGTCATTTGCCTCGAATTAATGCAGGCGCGAGGCTCATCGTTCGGGCCGGGAATCTCGCGTCCCGAGGCGGTGCGCCGTGTAACGGTGCACCGCCTCGCCGGGACACGAAGAGCCAGAGCCTAACCGGCCGGGCCGGCATCCTCGATGATGGGACCGAACAGTTCCCAGCGCTCGCCGTTGAACTTCATCATCTGCATCTGCTTGTTGATGCGATAATCGGTCGGCGAGGTGTTGGTGACCATGCCGGGCAGCGACAGGCTGCCGGTGACGTTCTTCAGATTGGCCGCCTGCTTCATGATGTTTTCGCGGGTGAGATCGTCGCCGCATTGCTTGAGGATCTTCACCAGCAATTCCGCGGTCGAATAGCCGTAGGTGTTGACGGTGTTGAGCTTGTCGCCCTCCGGGTAATATTTGTCCATGAAGGCAAAATAGGCCTTCATTCCCTCGTCGTCCTTCCACTGCGGATCGCCGGGATCCTTGCCGTAGTTGGTCGAGATGATGTCCTTGGAGATGTCGAGGCCGGCGGGTTTCAGCGTCGCCGACACCGGGCTCGCATTGATGTCGAGGATGTGAACCGGCTTCCAGCCGAGGTCGGCGACCTTCTTGATCGCCTGCGCCGCGAATTTCGGCGTCGAGGCGTCGTAGAGCAGGTCGGCGCCGGCGGCTTTCAGTTTGACGATCTGCGAGTCGATGGTCGGATCAGTCAATTCATAGGAAGCTTCGGCGACGATCATCGACGCGGCCTTGCCGCCGAGCGCCTCCTTCAGGCCGGTGATGTAGTCGCGGCCGAGATCGTCATTCTGATAGAGGATGCCGATCTTGGCGTTGGGATGATGCTTCAGAATGTACTGGCCGTAGATGCGCCCCTCGGACTGGTAATTGGGATTGAAGCCCATCGTCCACGGGAAGTTCTTCGGGTCGGTGAACTTCGATGCGCCCGTCGCCGCCAAGAGCTGCGGCACCTTCTTGCCGTTGAGATATTTCTGCACGGCGGCATTCGAGGGCGTGCCAATGATCTGGAAGGTCAGCAGCACCTCGTCGCCTTCGACGAGCTTGCGCACCTGTTCGACCGCCTTGGGCGGCGAATAGGCATCGTCATACTGGATCAGGTTGACCTTGCGGCCATTGATGCCGCCCTGTTCGTTGATCATCCGCATGTAGGCCGCCTGCGTCTTGCCGATGCCGGCATAGGCGGATGCAGGGCCCGAGAACGGAACGGTCTGGCCGATCTTGATCTCGGTGTCGGTCGCGCCGGTATCGTATTTCTTCTGCGCAACGGCCGGTGAGGCCAGCGCGAGCGCAACCGCAGTACCTGCAATCAGATGAAGAACGCCACGTCTCATGTCGCTACTCCCGTATGTTGGCCGATGATCCTGTGCCGGCCATCGGATGGCCTGCCGTCATCGTTGCCAGGGAGTGTGGCGGAACGGTTTTGCCAATGCAAGGCAGCGAGGAGGGATGCCTCACGCCAGCCAGAGCAGGACCAGGGCAAGCGCCGCGGGCGCCGCCTGCACGTAGAGAATCCGGCGGCTGACGGTCGCCGCGCCATAGGCGCCGGCCACGATCACGCAGAGCAGGAAGAACACCTTGATCTGGAACGCGAAGGCTGGATTGGGATGAAACAGGCCCCAGACGAGGCCGGCTGCGAGGAAGCCGTTATACAGCCCCTGATTGGCGGCCAGCACCTTGGAGTCCGCAGCCTTCTCGATGGTGTTGCGGAAGACTTTCAGGCCCAGCGGCTTGTCCCAGAGAAACATCTCCAGCACGAGAAAGAACACATGAAGCGCGGCGACCACCGCGACCAGAGCATTGGCGATGAAGATCATGTTGCGGTCCCCCAACCGGCAGCGGAATTCGGGTGGACGCTAGCACGCTACGGGTGAAAAGTGCGCCATGCCCCCGCGGATATTTTTCGCTACGCGGATATTTTCAGGGAATGACGATGCCCGAACGCTTCAATCTCGACCGCCTGCCGACGCCGATCGGGACCGCGCTGTTGGTCACGGACACGGACGGCCTGCTCCGCGCGCTGGATTGGGAAGACTACGAGCCGCGCATGAAGCAGTTGCTGCGGCTGCATTATGGTGTTGTGAATTTGAACGATGCGCGGGCGCCACGCGATCTACGCGTTGCCTTGACCGGCTATTTCAAGGGCGACCTCGATCGCCTCGCTGCGATCGATTGGCGCGTTGCCGGCACGCCGTTCCAACAGAAGGTCTGGAACGCATTGCCGAAGATCGCGGCCGGAACGACGATGAGCTACGGCGCGCTCGCCGCAAAGCTCCGGATGCCGCGCGCCGTTCGTGCCGTCGGCCACGCCAACGGCTCGAATCCGATCAGCGTGGTGCTGCCCTGCCACCGCCTGATCGGCGCCAACGGTTCGCTGGTGAAGTACGGCGGCGGGCTCGAGCGCAAGCGCTGGCTGCTCAAGCACGAGGGCGTGGAGATCTAATGCTCCGGAACAGGAGGGGCTGATCGGCCGGGTGCGTTGAAATCGCGCTCGGGGGCGTCCGCCGTTTCAGGTCAATCGCGCTCACGGGGTGCGTTTCGCATGTCCCGCAAGATATAGATGAACACAATCAGCAGGGGGCCCCACGCCAGCAGCGCTCCGATCAGCATCGCATTCACCGTGGTCAGCATAGTTCCTCCGCGCTCATCGACTGGAGCAGTAGTCTCTGCGGCCCGCAGGTGCCGGTACCTGGTAGAGCCATTTCCAATAGGTCCGGTTCCGCTCCAGTTGGCGCCTGTAGATGTCGCGGCAACTCGCCGAACAAAACTGCTGGAAGTACCAGCTACGCCGGACCAGCCCGAACGGGCGCTTGCATTCCGGATTTCCGCAACAATTGCTCATGACGCGACCTCCGCATTTGCACGTCGGATCCAACGAATGAAATTCTCGTGACCTTTGTCGAGACAGGAGCGCCCACAGTAGCGTTCGCGTCCTGGATTTCGCAGGGCAATGATCTTGGGGTCTTCGCAGTCACATTCGGAACAACGCGGTTCTGTACGCATGGCGACCTCCTTCTGAGGAATTGCCACTTGCCGAATTAAAAATGTGTGATGCTTGCGTCCTGCGCTTCTCGAAGGACACGCGAAGTTTTGCGCCGTCGCTGGATTATCTTCAATTCGTCTAGATGTTTGGCGCGGTCATCCTTACGTATGAATGGCCCGCGCGCGGACAGGGCCCGCTCATCTGGCGGACTGGCAGTTTGACGCCAGCGCGGCTTCGAGACACTGGATCAGCGTTTCCCCATCGAACGGCTTGCTCAGGAAACAGGTCGCTCCCGCCTTCATGGCGCGGTCGCGGTCGCTTTCGACTGAAAAGGCCGTGACGAAGATGAATGGAAATCTGCGTCCGGTGGCGAGTAAATGTTCCTGCAGGTCGAGCCCGCTCATGGCGGGCATTCTGATATCCGTTATTATGCATGACGTGTCGTTCAGGCGCGGCGATCGCAGGAACTCCTCGGCCGACGCAAATGTGTTCACGACGTAGCCGAGCGACCGCACAAGATTGTGGGTCGCGGCGCGGACCGATCCGTCATCGTCGATGATTGATATGATCGGGTTGGACAAGGCAGTCCTTTCTGGAGACGACCAGAGGGTGTGTTTTGCTGTGCCGCCGCGTAGGGGAAGAGTGCGCTGCAAATCAGGGCGGGAAAATCATACTTAGGTTTGCGGCTGGCCGGATGCGGGCCCGATCCCGAGCAGCTCGGCCATCCTCACCAGGTCAGGCAGCGACTTCGCCCCCATTTTCCGCATGATGTGCCCGCGATGTATCTTGACGGTGATCTCGGCCAGGCCGATTTCGGCTGCAATCTGCTTGTTCATGAGCCCCGTCGTGACGAGCGCCATCACCTGCCGCTCCCGGGGAGTGAGGGTCGCGAAAAGCTCGTGCAGGTTTGAGAGAACCTTCGCTTCATCGCGGCTGTTGCGGTCGCGTTCGATTGCCGCGGTTACGGCATCCAGCATGTCCTGATCGCGGAACGGCTTGGTCAGAAAATCGACGGCCCCGGCCTTCATGGCGCGGACCGTCATCGGAATATCGCCATGCCCCGTCATGAAGATGACCGGGATGTGAATGTCGGCCTTGGCGAGTTCGGCCTGAAAGTCGAGGCCGCTCACGCGGGGTAGTCTGATGTCGAGGATCAGGCAACTCGGGACATTCGGAAGCTTCAGTTGCAGAAACTCGTGAGCCGAACCGAACGCCTCGACGCGCAACCCCACCGACCGGAAGAGACTGCTCAGTGCCTCACGTACCGAAGAATCGTCGTCGATGACGAAGACGATCGGATCTTCGGCGCCTGCGAGGGAAGGCGATGCCTGGCGCCCGGTCATGGTGCACCCTCCTGATCCAGTGGCAGGGTGAAGTGGAATGTCGCGCCAGGTCCGGCATTTCCGGATGCGGACAGCCGTCCGCCATGAGCGTCGACGATGGAGCGGCAGATCGACAGGCCCATTCCCATGCCGCCGGATTTGGTCGTGAAGAAGGCGTCGAACAGCCGGTCAGCATTCTCGGTGGCAAGCCCGACGCCGCAATCCTTCACCGTCACCATGATCTGCCGGGCTTCGTCCTGGCATGTCCGGATCATCAGTTCCCGCGGCCGGTCCATGACCGGCTGCATGGCCTCGATGCCGTTGATGACCAGGTTCAGGATCACTTGTTGCAACTGGACCCGATCGGCGACGGCCAGGGGGAGAGCGGGGGAGAGTTCCAGCTGCAACGATATCCGGTGGTTGAGCAGTTCATGCTGCACCAGGCTGATGACCTCATTGATGACATCGTTGATGTTGAGGGGCGCTTTCTGATCGGGAGCCTTGTTCACAAGCGCGCGGACGCGCTGGATCACTTCGCCGGCCCGAGTGCCGTCCTTGATGATCGACTCCAGGGTCCCGCGCGCTTCCTTCAGATCGGGAGGATCGCGATCGAGCCAGCGCCGGCATGCCGCGGCATTGGTGACGACGGCGGCGAGCGGCTGATTCACCTCATGGGCGATCGAGGCGGCAAGTTCGCCAAGCGCGGTCACGCGCGTGACATGCGCGAGGGTCGCCTGTGCTTCATGCAATTCCATCTCGGCTCGCTTGCGCGCCGTGACGTCCGAAACTGCCCCGACAAAATCGATGCCGCTCGATGTATCTTTCACCGCATGGGCCCTGGCGTGGACATGCTTGACCGAGCCGTCAGGCATCAGCAGCCGATAGCCATGCTCGAAGTCCTTCCATTCGCTCAACGCACGCCCGGTGGTTCGTAGAACGCGCGCGCGATCATCGGGATGGATGCGTTGGATCACGGTGGCCCGGTTGATTGAAGGCGCCTTGTCGAATCCAAAGATTCTGAAGGTTTCTTCCGACCAGATGATTTCGTCGCTGCCGGCGCGCCAGCCGAAGCTGCCGGTGCGGCTCAATCGCTGGGCTTCGGCCAGATACATTTCGCTCTGCCGCAAGGCATTTTCAGCCTCCTTGCGTTCGGTGATGTCCTCGCACGCGATCAGCACGATCAGTTGATTATCCAGCCGCCGCACGGCCTTGGCGTTTTCTCGAACCCAGAGCGACGAACCGTCCTTGCGAACCTTGCAGATTTCCCAACTGTGGGTTTGGCCGATATTCTCCAGGCATACGCCAACATTGCTCTTGGCGGCGAGTTGCTCTTCGGCAGGAAAGACCTTCAGCACGGACTTTCCGAGCAGTTCGCTGACGGAGTAGCCAAGTTGTGCGGCGCCGAACGTGTTGACCGACAGCACGGTCCCCGTCGCATCGACCATGAAGTACATCACCGGGTTGTGCTCGAAGACTTCCTTCCATTGTGCTTCGCTGTTGCGCAGCGTCTCGATCGCGCGCGCTTCGGCGCTCGCTCGGCCCTGAAGCATGGCTTCCATCTGCCGGCGGGTGCGGCCCGCCAGGCCGATCATGATCAACGAGGCGGCAAGCGAAGCGATCAGCAGCACGAGGGCGGCGAAATGAGGCACGGCCATCGGGACCGGATCGAGCAGCAGCCAGATACCGGCTACCGTGCCCAAGGCCAGCGCCATGCTGCCGAGCAGCCATTGCTCGGCCGAGCGCCAGGACTTTATCGTCGGCTTCCGGATCATCAGCACTGACACTCGGCCATTCCGAGCGGCGCTGCGTCGCTAGCTGTTCGCTATCATCAGCGGCGACAACGTCGCCCTCCTAACAGGCTGGATGTTACCAGCTTTTCGGATGTCCGAACGGTAAAATCGGCCGGTCCCTTCGTGCCTCATCGACCTGCGGGCGCGATCTTCCGTCGCATGAGGGGCAGGCTGCGATCCTAAACGTCTGTATGATCCGCTCAACCGAATGGAAAGTTTGGGATCAACCTCTGTTCAATGGCCCATTGCTTTTCGATGATTACGCTGACTGGCGAACCGGATGGCGGCAGAACGCCGGTCTTGCCATGCGGTGTTCCGGAAAACCCATCGATCTGACGTCTTGCATGTTGCAACCGTCGCTGTTGTCAAACCCGTTCGTTCGGGGATTGCCGACTGAACTCTGGGGACTGATATGCCGAAAGCACGCCTGCATCTGATCCGTTGCTCAGATGACATCGGACCCGAAGCAAAGCAGCGGAGATCCGATCGCCGCTTCCGACCTTCCGTGATTGATGGTGGCAAGCGAGCAGTCGCCGTGCCGGCAGGGAACCCGTGGGAAGCTTTGCTCGTCCTGTTCGATCTGGGCGTTCTGGTTTCCCAGACAAATTATCTCGCCTTCGTGGCGACGAGCTTGGCGGCACTCGAGTCCCAAGGTTGGACTCATGCCAAACAGATCGCTCAAACCCCCGCATGAGGGGTGGAAGCCCGGCTGCGAGCGCAGTGCATCGTGGTTGCCGGACGGCGTCCCAGCTATCGTAAATTGCAACAATTTTTTCGAAAGATACTTCGTCCTTTTTAGCTGCTTCTGAAGCNACGCCCATATCCGATTTGTCCCGCATGCGCGGGGATGACAGTCGAGTATTGTNGTCGCTATCTCGCCGCGTCATTGCGAGCGGAGCGAAGCAATCCATCTATCCCCGGTTTGAGGTATGGATCGCTTCGCTGCGCTCGCAATGACGGAGCCAGCAATCACGCCGCCGGCTGGGCGACGTTGTCCTCGCTGGAGAGCAGGTGAATCAGCGCGCTCTTGATCGCGGCCTGGCGGGTCGGCGCGGTGATCTGGGCGCCGAGCAGATCGGTGACGTAGAACACGTCGCGGGCGCGTTCGCCGAAGGTCGCGACATGGGCGGAGGCGATGTTGAGGTTGAGCTTCGAGATCGCTGTCGTGAGCTGGTACAAGAGGCCGGGGCGATCGAGGCCGGAGACCTCGATCACGGTGTAGCGGTCCGACCACTGATTGTTGATGATGACCTCGGGCTCGACCACGAAGGCGCGCACCTTGCCGCGGTTGGCGGCCTTGCGCGCCACTACTTCGGGCAACCGCAACTTGCCTTCGAGCACGTGCTCGATCATCTCGCCGATGCGGGTGGCGCGCCGTCCCTCGTCCTCGTCGCGGTCGTATTCCCTCGAGATCGCGATAGTGTCGAGCGCGCGGCCGTCGGTCGTGGTGTAGATCTGCGCGTCGACGATGTTGGCGCCGGCGGATGCGCAGGCGCCCGCGATGATCGACAGCAGCCAGGGATGGTCGGTCGCGAGTATCGTCAGTTCGGTGACGCCGCGCGCCTCGTCGAAGCCGACATTGATCGCGAGCTGGTGTCCGGCCTGTTCGCTGGCGCGGATGAAGCGCGCCTGGCGAATCTTTCGCGGCAGGTCGACCTTGAGCCAGTAGGCCGGATAGTGCCGGGCGATATAGGCGTTGAGTTCCGCCTCCGGCCATTCGGTGAAGGCGGCGCGGAATTCGGACTGCGCCACGGCGATGCGCTGCGCGCGGTTCACTTCCGAGAAGCCGCCGGTCAGGACCGGCTCGGTTTCGTAGTACAGCGTGCGCAGGAGCTGCGCCTTCCAGCCGTTCCACACGCCGGGGCCGACGCCCCTGATGTCGGCGGTGGTCAGGATGGTCAGAAGTTTCATCTGCTCGACCGATTGTACGACGGCGGCAAAATTCTCGATCGTCTTGCGGTCGGAGAGGTCGCGCGACTGCGCCACCGTCGACATTGTCAGGTGCTCTTCGATCAGCCAGGCCACCAGCTCGGTGTCGGCGGCGGAAAAGCCGAGCCGCGGGCACAAGCGCCGCGCCACCCTGGCGCCCGCGATCGAGTGATCCTCCGGGCGGCCCTTGGCGACGTCGTGCAGCAGCGTCGCGATATAGATTACCGCGCGATGCTCGGGCTGGATCTTGCGGAACAGGTCGCTCGCGACCGTGAACTCGTCATTGCCGCCGCGTTCAATCTCCTGCAGGAAGCCGATGCAGCGGATCAAATGCTCGTCCACCGTATAATGGTGGTACATGTTGAACTGCATCATCGACACGATCTTGCCGAAGGCGCGGATGAAGTGACCGAGCACGCCGGTCTCGTTCATGCGCCGCAGCACGATCTCCGCGTTATCGGAGGTCAGGATCTCCATGAACAGCCGGTTGGCTTCCGGATTTTCGCGAAGCTGGGAGTTCACCAGTTTCAGCGAGCGCGTCACCGTGCGCATCGCGTCGGGATGGAAGGCGAGGTTGTTCTTCTGCGCCAGCTGGAAGATCCGGATCAAATTGACCGGGTCGTGCTTGAAGACATCGGGCGCGGCGAGGTTGATGCGATTGTTGTCGATGATGAAGTCGTCGCTGTCGGGCACCCGCCGCCGCTTGATGCCCGGCCGCAGCCGCGCCACCATGCGGCTCAGCACCGGCGCGGGCTTGGCCTGCTCGTCCTCCAGCTTGGCGCACAGGATCGCGGTCAGGTCGCCAACGTCCTTGGCGACCAGGAAGTAGTGCTTCATGAAGCGTTCGACGTCCTGCATGCCGGGATGCGAGGTGTAGCCGAGGCGGACCGCGATCTCGCGCTGCATGTCGAACGATAGCCGCTCCTCGGCACGCCCCGAGACGAAATGCAGATTGCAACGCACCGACCACAGGAAATCGGCGCAGCGACGGAAGGTGCGGTATTCCTGCGCGTCGAACACGCCGCGCTCGACCAACTCATCGGTCTCGCGCACGCGGTAGACGTATTTGGCGATCCAGAACAACGTGTGCAGGTCGCGCAAGCCACCCTTGCCGTCCTTGACGTTGGGCTCGACCAGGTAGCGCGACTGTCCGGCGCGGCGGTGCCGCTCCTCGCGCTCGGCGAGTTTCGCGGTGACGAATTCCGAAGCCGTGCCCTGCACGACATCCCTGTCGAAGCGCGTGACCAGTTCGTCATAGAGCGGCTGGTCGCCGGTCAGAAACCGCGTCTCCAGGATCGCGGTGCGGATCGTCATGTCGCCGCGCGCCTGGCGGATGCACTCGTCGACCGAGCGCGTGGCGTGGCCGACCTTCAGTCCCATGTCCCACAGGCAATAGAGAATGGCTTCGGCGACCTGCTCGCCCCAGGCGGTCTGCTTGTAGGGCAGGATGAACAAGAGATCGATGTCGGACTCCGGGGCCATCAGCCCGCGGCCGTAGCCGCCGGTGGCGACGACGGCCATGCGCTCGGCGCCGGAGGGCACGTGCGAGCGATAGAGATGCCGCGTCGCAGCCGAGTAGAGGATGCGGATGATTTCGTCCTGCATGAAGCAGAGCCGCTCGGCGCAGCGGCGGCCGTGACGGTCCTTCAGCAGGATGGCCTGCGCGGTGGCGCGCGCCGCGATCATCTCGGCCTTCAGGAGTTGCGCCAGCGCCGAACGAAACACATCCTCGCGGCCGGCATGTTTCTCGGCCAGGGCATCGACCGCCGCGGNNNTATCGAAACGGTCATCCGCCTCGGGGCGGTCTTCAGTCACNNNGGTCTCCCCGATATCGGACGGCGCAGAGGCTGTCACTGATGATTGTAAGCCAAAGGCAATTCTATGCTGGATTCCGAACCGCCTGGGTAAAGCTGTGCTTACTCCGCCGCGTTGAAGGTATGTATTTTCTCGTTGCGCTGCAATCTAACTTATTGAAAATCAATGGTGTTTTTCAGTGCCTCAGGGAGAGCGACCATGCTCACGATTTCACGGCGCGCAGTGGCTGCGGTCATCGCGCTTTCGACCTTGCTGCCCGGCGCGGCCTTTGCCGCCGATCCGCTCAAGGAAATTCGCATCGACTGGGCGACCTACAATCCGGTGTCGATGATCCTCAAGCAGAAGGGACTGCTGGAGAAGGAATTCGCCAAGGACGGCATCAGCATCGTCTGGGTGCAGTCGGCCGGTTCCAACAAGGCGCTCGAATTCCTCAACGCCGGCTCGATCGATTTCGGCTCGACCGCGGGCTCCGCCGCGCTGGTCGCCAAGATCAACGGCAACCCGATCAAGTCGATCTATGTCTATTCGCGGCCTGAATGGACGGCGCTGGTGACGGGCAAGGATTCTAAAATTGCCTCGGTCGCCGATCTCAAGGGCAAGCGCGTCGCGGTGACGCGCGGCACCGATCCGCACATCTTCCTGGTGCGAGCGCTGCTCGGTGCGGGGCTCACCGAAAAGGATATCACCCCTGTGCTCCTGCAGCACGCCGACGGCAAGACCGCGCTGATCCGTGGCGACGTCGATGCCTGGGCCGGTCTCGATCCGATGATGGCGCAGGCCGAAGTCGAGGAGAGCGCAAAGCTGTTCTTCCGCAAGGCGGACGCCAACACCTGGGGCATCCTCAATGTGCGCGAGCAGTTTTTGAAGGATCACCCCGACACCGTTCGCCGCGTGCTCGCGGTCTACGAGGAGGCGCGCAAATATTCGCTGGCCAATTACGACGACCTGAAGAAGACCTTCATCGGCGTGACCAAGCTGCCGGAAGCCGTCGTCGACAAGCAGCTCAAGGAGCGCACGGAGCTCACCCACAGCCGCATCGGCGCAGCGCAGCGTGAATCCATCCTCGCCGCGGGCCTGGCGCTGCAGCAGGCCGGCGTGGTCGACGCCAAGGTCGATGTGAAGGCGACGCTGGATGCATTGATCGACGACCAGGTCCCGCTACCGACGAATTGATCCTTTGCTTACCCGCCCCTTGAGGGGGCGGGTCGGCTCGCATGGAGCGCAGCGAAATGCGAGACGGGGCGGGGTGACAGTCTCTCCACCCGGGCGCTGTTGGACGTGGAGAGACCGTCACCCCACCTCGGTTCGCATTTCATGCGAACCGATCCTCCCCCTCCAGGGGAGGATGTTGCATTCCTCTGCGAGACGCGTTCTTGCTATGACTATGTCTGCTGAACTCCCCGTGACCCGCGAACGCGCTGACGCGATCGCCGCACCGCCAATTCCTGCGCGCCTGCGTCGCTATGCGCGGCCGGCGCTCGGGCTGCTGCTGCCGCTCGGTCTGGCGCTGTTCTGGGAGCTCTGGGTCTGGCTCGGCTATTCCAACGGCCGGCTGGTGCCGCCGCCGACGAAGATCTTTGCCACCGTCATGGAACTCGCGAAGAGCGGCGAGCTGACGCGCCATATCACCGCGACCGTGACACGCGTCGGCGCCGGCTTCGGCCTCGGCGTCGTCGCCGGAACCATCCTCGGCGCCATATCCGGCTATTGGGGACTGGCGCGGCAGCTGCTCGATCCGACCGTCCAGGCGCTGCGTGCGATTCCCTCGATCGCCTGGGTGCCGCTGTTCATCCTGTGGCTCGGCATTTTCGAAACGTCCAAGATCGCGCTGATCGCGGTCGGCGTGTTCTTCCCGGTCTATCTCGGCGTGATGGGTGCGATCCTCGCCGTCGACCGCAAGATCGTCGAGGTTGGCCGCATCTTCCGCCTCTCGGGTCCGGCGATGATCCGCCGCATCCTGCTGCCGGCGGTGTTGCCAGCCTATGTCGTCGCGCTGCGGGTCGGCCTTGGCCTCGGGTGGATGTTCGTCGTCGCCGCCGAATTCATGGGCGCCTCCGAAGGGCTCGGCTATCTCCTGATCGACGGCCAGCAGCTAGGCAAGCCGGCGCAGATCGTGGCGGCGATCGTGATCTTTGCGATCCTCGGCAAGACCACCGACTGGCTGATCGAAATCGCCACCGCGCCGTTGCTGCGCTGGCAGGATGCGTTCGGCCGCCAGAGCGGAGCGGCCTGATGCTCGCGCTGGACAAAGTCGGCAAAACCTATCCCAACGGCGTCCACGCGCTGGAGCGCTTCTCCGCCAGAATCAAGCCCGGCGAGATCGTCGCCATCATCGGCGGCTCCGGCTGCGGAAAATCGACGCTGCTGCGCGCCATCGCTGGTCTCGACCGCGCCAGCACCGGCACGGTGACGCTCGACGACGCCGCGATCACGGCGCCGCACGCCAAAATCGGGATCATCTTTCAGGAGCCGCGGCTGCTCCCCTGGCTCAGCGTCGCCGACAATATCGGCTTCGGCCTGTCGGATCTGCCGGCCGATATCAGGCGCGAGAAGGTTGACCGCGCGCTGGCGCGGGTCGGCCTCGCCGACAAGGCAAAAGCCTGGCCGCGCGAACTCTCTGGCGGGCAGGCGCAGCGGGTGGCGATTGCGCGCGCGCTGGTGCCGCAGCCGGAAGTGCTGCTGCTCGACGAGCCGTTCTCCGCGCTCGACGCCTTCACGCGGCGCGACCTGCAGGATCACCTGCTCGACCTCTGGAAGGACACGCGGCCGACGCTGATCCTGGTGACGCATGACGTCGACGAGGCCGTGGTGCTGGCGGATCGCGTGCTGGTGATGCGGCCGCGGCCGGGGCGGCTGTTCGAGGTGATCAATATCAATCTGGCGCGGCCACGTGACCGCGCTTCGCCATTGTTCGAGAATTTCAAGCGCCACGTGCTGACCGCGCTCGATCGCTCGCTCGACCGCAACATCCCGGACGCCGACCCAAAATCGATGGCCGGCGAAGCGATGTGGTGGTGACAGGGGCGCAATTTCGCACTAAATCCGGCAGGCCAAAGAAAATCCGGGAGAACAAGATGGACGCCGCCGAACTCCGCGCGATGCAGGCCCCTATCAAGGAACGCTACAAGTCCGATCCCTCCGCCGCCGTCATTACCCTGAAAGCCAAAGGCTCGATCGACAATGAAGGCATCGCCTGCAAGGTCGAGACCGGCCGCGCGCTGGCGGTCGCGGGACTTCATCCGGCCACCGGCGGCTCGGGGCTGGAGCTCTGCTCCGGCGACATGCTGCTGGAAGCCCTCGTCGCCTGCGCCGGCGTCACGCTGAAGTCGGTCGCCACCGCGGTCGAAGTGCCGCTCAAGACCGGCATCGTCATCGCCGAGGGCGACCTCGATTTTCGCGGCACGCTCGGCGTCGACAAGGAAGCTCCGGTCGGGTTCGAAGAGATCCGCCTGCGCTTCGAGGTCGGCACCGACGCGGCGCAGGATAAGCTCGATCTGCTGCTCAAGCTGACGGAGCGCTATTGCGTGGTCTATCAAACCATCAGGAACGGCCCGAAAATCTCGGTATCGATGAAGCGGGTGTGATTGCTCGTACCCTCCCCTGGAGGGGTCCGAGACGAGCGAAGCTCGCTCGTGGGTCGACGCTCATGAAATGAGCGGCGGGTGACGGTCTCTCCACGTCTGACAGTGCCCGAGTGGAGAGATCACCCCACCCCGTATCGCATTTCGCTACGCTCATGCGATCCGACCCTCCCCCTCCAGGGGAGGGTAAGAGAATGCAAATGTCCCCCGAACTCACCTTTATCCTCACGCTCGGCCTGCGCATGGCGATCACCGCGGCGTTCGTGGTGACGGCTTCGATCGTCACCGAACGCTCAGGTCCCGTAATCGGCGCCCTGATCGCGACGCTGCCGATCTCGGCAGGGCCGTCCTACGTGTTCCTCGCGCTCGACCATGACGCGGCCTTCATCGCCGAGGGCGCGCTGGCGAGCCTGCCGATCAACGCCGCGACGATTTTCCTCGGCCTCACTTACGTCGTGCTGGCGCAGCGCCATGGCGCGCTGCTCAGTTGCTCCGCTGCCGTGGCTGTATGGCTGGTACTCGCGACGGTCATCCGCTCGGTGCAATGGTCGCTCGCCGGTGGGCTGATCGCAAACGTCATCGCATACGCCATCTGCGTCCCGCTGCTCGCCCGCTACCGCCACGCCAAGATGCCGCCAATCCGGCGACGCTGGTACGATATCCCGCTGCGGGCCTCGCTGGTCGCAACGCTGGTTGCGACCGTGGTCACGACGTCGAGCTGGGTCGGCCCCAAGGTCAGCGGCATCATCGCGCTATTCCCGATCGTGTTCACCTCGATGATGCTGATCCTGCATCCCCGCATCGGCGGCCCGCCGACTGCCGCAGTCCTCGCCAACAGCGCCTGGGGCTTGATCGGATTGGGCATCGCGATTGCGGTGCTGCACGTCGCGGCACTGCAGTTCGGCTCGGCGATCGGGTTGGGCCTGGCGCTGGCGACATGTGTAGGTTGGAATCTAAGCCTGTGGTGGCTCGGGCGACGGAAGGCCGCAGCTGCCAAGCCGCAAGTTTGATGGTTACCGCCTGCGACAAGACCGCTAAGCTGGCTCGCGACAGAACCGGGGCGCGCGGTGGAGGGATTGTACAAGGTCGAATACGACATCAGCGGCGGCACCGGCCGCAGCGTGCTGTACGCCCATGCCGGAACAATGCTCGGCGGCAATACCGCATTCGCCCACTTCGGCACCTACGACCATGTGGACGGCGAAATCATCGCCAGGCTGCGTACCCGGCGCCACAGCCCATCGCCGCACCGGAGGTCGCTGGTCAGTGCCGACCAGGTTACGATTAGCATACGCGGCAGGCCGCAGGGCGACGTCTGGCACTTCGCGGGCTCTGTCCTGGAAGACGCCGGCTCGGTGTTCCGCGCGGTGATGACGCCGCTTGGCAACGACGATATGCCGCCGCCAGGAAAGGTTGGCGAAGGCGGCATCGTCAGCGGGCTTTACTCGATCAACATAAGGATGCTGGACGGCCTCGCCGGCTGGCAAACCGGCGTGATGCTGCTGAAGGACGGACGCATCCTCGGTGGTGACGCGTTCTTCTACTATCTCGGCGCCTACACGTCCTCGAACGGCCGCTGGAAGGGCGAGTTCGTCAATCAGGAGCACACGCCTGCAAGGGACGAGCATCCGCTGTTCGGCGGTCATGAAGTCGGAATCGGCTTCTCCGGCCGCTGCAGTGCCGAGGGTGCCGAGATCGAGGCGACCGCACTGGCCGGCAAGCGCAGCATCCGATTCGCGGCGACGCTGAAATTGGTGCAGCCCTTCGCCGGCTAATAGGCGTTAGCTTCATCCGGGTTACGGTGTACTCACCCCTTTGGCAATTTTGCCTTCAGCGCATAGAGCGCCTCCAGCGCCTCGCGCGGCGACATCTCGTCGGGATGCAGCGCCTTCACGGCTTCCATCAACAGCTTCGCCTCGCTCGGCGGTGCCGCTTCCACGGCGGCGCGGGAGGGGACGGCGAACAGGGGAAGATCATCGGCTAGCGCGCGCGCGGTCTGGCCGCGGTCCTGCGCCTCGAGTTTGGCCAGCACCGATTTGGCGCGGGCAATCACGGCGGGCGGCAGGCCTGCGAGCTTGGCGACCTGGATGCCATAGGAGCGGTCGGCCGAGCCGGGCAGCACCTCGTGCAGGAACACGACGTCGCCCTGCCACTCCTTGACGCGCACCGTGGCATTGAACATCCGCGGCAGCTTTGCCGAGAGCGCGGTCAGCTCGTGATAGTGCGTCGCGAACAGCGCTCGGCAACGGTTGGCCTCATGCAGATGCTCGATCGCGGCCCAGGCGATCGACAGGCCGTCGAAGGTGGCGGTGCCGCGGCCGATTTCGTCGAGGATCACCAGCGAGCGTTCGCTGGCCTGATTGAGGATGACGGCGGTCTCGACCATCTCGACCATGAAGGTGGAGCGTCCGCGTGCGAGGTCGTCGGCCGCGCCGACGCGGCTGAACAGGCGGTCGACGACGCCGATCCGCGCGCGCGACGCCGGCACGTAGGAGCCGATCTGCGCCATCAGTGCGATCAAGGCGTTCTGGCGCAGGAAGGTCGATTTGCCGGCCATGTTCGGGCCAGTGATCAACCAGATCTGGCCGGATTTCTGCGCAGGGCCCGGCGAGAGGTCGCAGGCGTTCGCTATGAACGGCTGGCCGTCGCGCTTCAGCGCCTGTTCGACCACGGGATGACGGCCGCCCTCGACGGCGAAGCCCAGTGAGCCATCGACCTCGGGCCGTACGTAATTGTCATCGACGGCAAGCTTCGCCAGCGAAATTGCGACATCGAGCATCGCAAACGCATGCGCCGCGGCGCGCAGGTCGTCACTGACCGCCAGCGCCATGGCGCAGAGACGCTCGAAGATTTCGAGCTCCAGGTTGAGCGCGCGGTCGCCGGCGTTGGCGATCTTGGCTTCGATCTCGCCGAGTTCGGACGTGGTGAAGCGAACCTGCCCCGCCAGCGTCTGGCGATGGATGAAGGTTGCGTTCAAGGGCGGCGCCATCAGCTTGTCGCCGTGCTGGGCGGTGACCTCGACGAAATAGCCGAGCACGTTGTTGTGGCGGATCTTGAGCGCCTTGACGCCGGTGTCCTCGGCGTAGCGCGCCTGCATCGCGGCGACGACGAGGCGGGAGGCGTCGCGCAGGTTACGGCTCTCGTCGAGCGCGGGCTCGTAGTTCTCGCGGATGAAGCCGCCGTCGCGCTTGATCAGTGGCAGTTGCTCGGCGAGCGCGCGCTCGAACTCGCGTGCGAGGTCGCGCGAGGGCCGGCGCAAGGCTTCCATCACGGCCATGATCTCAGATGGCGGCGCTTCGAGTTGCGCGAGCCGCGCCAGCGCCTGGTCCGCCGCGAGGATGCCGTCGCGCAGTCCTGCAAGGTCGCGCGGGCCGCCGCGTCCGACCGACAGTCGCGCCAACGCGCGCGACATGTCCGGTGCGGCGCGCAGCGTGGTCCTGACATCGTCCCGGGCGGCACTGTCAGTCACAAAGGCCGCAATCGCATCCAGCCGCCGCGCGATTCCCGCGCTGTCGTTGAGCGGCGCGGCGAGGCGTTGTGCCAACAGCCGCGAACCGGCGGCGGTGACGGTGCAATCGATCGCATCGAGCAGCGATCCGCGCCGTTCGCCGGCGAGCGTGCGGGTCAGTTCGAGGTTGGCGCGGGTGGCGGGATCGATCGCCATCGTGGTGCCGGCGGCCTCGCGCGAGGGCGGCGATAATGGCAGGCGTTTGCCGACCTGGGTGCGGTCGATATAGGTGACGGCGGCGGCTGCGGCGGTTGCTTCCAGCCGCGACATGGCGGAAAGACCGTCCATGGTCGCGACTGCGAAATAATCGCAAAGACGCCGTTCGGCGGTGGCGCCGTCGAAGACGTCGCGGGTCAGCGGCGTCACCGAGGGCAGTTCGCGCAGCAGCGGCCCGAGATCGGCATCGCCATAGAGCGCGTCGGTGACGATGGCCTCGTTCGGATTGATCCGCGCCAGTGTCGCCGCCAGTTCCGCGGTCGAGCATTCCGTGACCATGAACTCGGACGTGGAAATGTCGATCCAGGCAAGCCCGATGCGGTCGCCGCCGGCGGAGGCGCGAGCGCGCGCGATCGCGAGCAGGTAGTTGTTGGTGCGGGCGTCCAGCAGCGTGTCTTCGGTCAGCGTGCCCGGCGTCACCAGCCGCACCACGCCGCGGGCCACCACGCTCTTGTTGCCGCGGGCGCGTGCCGCGGCCGGATTCTCGGTCTGCTCGCAGACGGCAACGCGGTGGCCGGCATTGATCAGGCGATGCAGATAATCCTCGGAGCGCTCCACCGGCACGCCGCACATCGGGATGTCCATGCCCTGATGCTTGCCGCGCTTGGTCAGCACGATGCCGAGCGTCCTGGAGGCGATTTCGGCGTCCTCGAAGAACAACTCGTAGAAGTCGCCCATCCGGTAGAACAGCAAGAGCCCGGGATGGGCGGCCTTGATCTCGAGATACTGTTCCATCATCGGCGTGACGCGCGATGTTGCGTCGTTAGCCGGCGTGGCTTCAGGGGGCGCGGGGGCGGGGATGGATTGCTGGATCGTCATGCGGGCGGCAAGCTACAAAATTTCGCCGTCCGGTCCTATTCCCTTACCCCCATTGTCAGAGTTTTCCACGCCCTGCGGCGAAGAAATGATCATGCCCGCCACGAGGGCATGGCGGCCCCCCGCGAAAGCAACGCACGGGAAACGACGCCTCAATTGACCTGCCGCGGGCACGCTCCTAAAACTCGCCAACAGTTCCGTAGGGCTCAACGCCTAAAGCACGGCATTCAGGGAGAAATTCTATGCGAGATGTATTCATTTGTGATGCCGTCCGGACCCCGATCGGCCGTTTCGGCGGCTCGCTCGCCAAGGTGCGCGCCGACGATCTGGCCGCCGCCCCAATTAGAGCATTGATGGCGAAGCATCCGAATCTCGACTGGTCGCAGGTCGATGAGGTGTTTTACGGCTGCGCGAACCAGGCCGGCGAGGACAACCGTAACGTTGCAAGGATGGCGCTGTTGCTTGCGGGCATGCCGGAATCGGTTCCCGGCCAGACCCTCAATCGCCTCTGCGCATCGGGCCTCGACGCGGTCGGCGCGGCAGGCCGGGCGATCCGTGCCGGCGAGATCGATTTCGCGATTGCCGGCGGCGTTGAATCGATGACTCGTGCCCCGTTCGTGATGGGCAAGGCGCCGGAAGCGTTCGCGCGCTCAGCCGACATCTATGACACGACCATCGGCTGGCGCTTCATCAATCCCCTGATGAAGGCGCAGTATGGCGTCGATGCGATGCCGGAGACCGGCGAGAACGTCGCCGAGGAATTCCAGGTCTCGCGCGCCGATCAGGACGCGATGGCGATCCGCTCGCAGCAGCGCGCGGGCGCGGCGATCGCGGCGGGCTATTTCGCCGAGGAGATCACGCCGATCCAGGTGCCCGGCGGCAAGGCCGGCCCCATCACCGTCGACAAGGACGAGCATCCGCGTCCCGAGACCACGCTCGAAGGATTGGCAAAGCTGAAGCCGATCGTGCGCAATCCCGGCACCGTGACCGCAGGCAATGCCTCCGGTGTCAATGACGGCGCAGCCGCAATGATCCTCGCCTCCGAAGCCGCGGTGAAGAAGCACGGGCTGACGCCGCGGGCGCGCATCCTAGGGTTAGCCTCGGCCGCGGTGCCGCCGCGCATCATGGGCATCGGCCCGGTGCCGGCGACCAAGAAGCTGATGGAGCGGCTCGGCATCAAGATCTCTGACTTCGATTTGATCGAGCTCAATGAAGCCTTCGCCTCACAAGGCATAGCCTGTTTGCGGCAACTGGGCGTCAAGGACGATGCCGACTTCGTCAATCCGCATGGCGGCGCGATCGCGCTCGGCCATCCGCTCGGCATGAGCGGCGCACGGCTGGCGCTGACGGCGGTGCACGGCATGGAGAAGCGAGGCGGGAAGCTTGCCTTGGCAACCATGTGCGTCGGCGTCGGCCAAGGCGTCGCGGTTGCGATCGAAAAGATCAACTAAAACAGCTATTTGGGAGAGCGAAAAACAACGCTTTCCCAAATTAGTTATGTCATATAATGATCTGGCGGCGCGGGTCACGTGCGCGGCGAGGGAGGAATTCGGCATGACATTGGTCTACCCAGTGCAAAGTCTCGCGGCGCATCCGCCGCGGCTGTCTCCCGCCTACAAGAGCACTGTCAAGCGCTCGCCCACCAAGCCGCTGATTCCGATGCGGCACACGCTGTCGGAACTGACGGGCCCGGTCTACGGCCACGAGACGGTGCGCGAGCACGATCACGACCTCACCATCCAGGGCAAAAGCGAGCCGATCGGCGAGCGCATTATCGTTCACGGCCATGTGCTCGATGAAGACGGCCGCGGCGTCCCGAATGCGCTGGTCGAACTGTGGCAGGCCAATGCCTGCGGCCGTTACGTCCATGTCGTCGATCAGCATCCTGCCCCACTCGATCCGAATTTCACCGGCGCCGGTCGCGCGCAAACGGATGCGGAAGGTTATTACCGGTTCGTCACCATCAAGCCCGGCGCTTACCCCTGGGGCAATCACCACAACGCCTGGCGGCCGGCCCACATCCACTTCTCGGTGTTCGGCCATTCCTTCGTCTCGCGTCTGGTGACGCAGATGTACTTCCCCGGCGATCCGCTATTTCCGTTCGATCCGATCTTCAATTCGGTCACCGACGAGAAGGCGCGCAACCGGATGATCTCCTCGTTCGATCTGGACAACACCAAGCCGGATTGGGCGCTGTGCTATCGCTTCAACATTGTGCTGCGCGGGCGCAACGCCACGCCGATGGAGAACAGTTAAGTGCCACAGGCCAAGCCGGACGGGGTCACCCCGTCGCAAACCGTCGGTCCCTATTTCGCCTATGGCCTGACGCCGGGCGGCAAATATGAGTGGAACGACGCGTTCACCAATAACCTCGTCACGCCGGATACGTCGGGCGAACGCGTCCGCGTCGAGGGAACGGTGTTCGACGGCGACGGCGTGCCGATCGTCGATTGCATGCTGGAGATCTGGCAGGCGGATTCGCAAGGGCGCTTCTCCGATCCGCAGGACAAGCGGGCGCTACCGAACTCGTCGTTCAAGGGCTTCGGCCGCATCGGCACCGACGCGAAGGGGGCTTACGCTTTCGACACCATCAAGCCGGGGCAGGTCGCCGATCCCGACGGCAAGCCGCAGGCGCCGCATATCGTGCTCGCCGTCTATGCGCGCGGCATGCTGCTGCATCTCTATTCCCGTATCTATTTCGACGGTGAGGCGGCCAACGCCGCCGATCCCGTGCTGGCGCTGGTGCCGGCCGATCGCCGCGCGACGCTGATCGCGACACGGCAGCCGGGCAACGGCAATGCGGTCTATCGCTTCGACATCCATCTGCAGGGCGACAAAGAGACGGTATTCTTCGACGTGTAGCTGCAGCCGCCGGGGGTGCGGAAATGATCATCGGGCGTCAGCAGGATGTCACGGTTGCGGCGACATCCGTGATGGAGCGGACATCCGATCCGCGGTTGCGTGAGATCATGGTGTCGCTGGTCAAGCACCTGCACGGCTTCGTCCGTGACGTCAGGCTGACCGAAGCAGAGTTTCGCGAAGCCACCGCGATTCTCGCCGAGATGGGCCGGCAATCGACCGATACGCACAACGAAGTCGTGCTGATGGCGGGCTCGCTTGGCGTTTCCGCGCTGGTCTGCCTTCTGAACAATGGCGACCAGGGCAACACCGAAACGGCGCAATCATTGCTCGGGCCGTTCTGGCGACTGAACTCTCCACGCGTCGAAAACGGCGGCTCGATCGTCCGGTCCGAAACGCCGGGCGCGGCCCTCCTGGTCACTGCGCGCGTCGTGGACCAGGCCGGCAATCCGGTTGCCGGGGCGGAGGTGGATGTATGGCACGCCTCGCCCGTCGGCCTTTACGAGAACCAGGACCCCGAACAGGCGGACATGAACCTGCGCGGCAAGTTCACGACCGATGCCGATGGTCGCTTCGCCTTTCGCTCGGTGATGATGGTCGGCTATCCGATCCCGACCGATGGCGTGGTCGGGCGGCTGTTGAAGGTGCAGGATCGGCATCCATACCGGCCGGCACATCTGCATGCGCTGATCGTCAAGCCGGGCTTCAAGGTCCTGATCTCGCAGGTCTACGATCCCGCCGATCCGCACATCGACAGCGACGTGCAGTTTGGCGTGACCAAGGCGCTGATCGGCGATTTCGTGCGTCATGACGAGCCGCATCCGACCATCGCAGATGTCCAGCCGCCCTGGTATTCGCTCGACCATGTCTACAGGATGGAAGCGGGCGAGGCCGTGTTGCCGCGCCCGCCGATCAAGTAGGTGTCGCGCGCTATCCAGATTCCCGGCGATGTCCGTCGCCGTTCGCTACGCAAACGCCACTAGCGGAGCTGCTGCACATGATGACGCTTCGCCAGGTCGAGGTGATCCGCGCCGTGATGGTGACCGGCACGATCGGCGGCGCGGCGCGGCTTCTGAACGTATCGGCGCCCGGCATCAGCCGGCTGGTGAAATACACCGAGAAGTCCCTGGGCGTCCGTTTCTTCCAGCGCCAGAACGGGCGCTATTTTCCAACGCCCGAAGCGCGCAACATCTTCGAGCAGATCAACGGCGTCTACGAGAAGATGGATGATCTTACCGAGATCATCTCCAAGATCGGACGCGGCGACCTGTCCGAACTGCGCATCGGCTCGGTGCCGAGCATCTCGCAGGTCATGGTGCCGCGCGCGATCGAGCGCGTTCGGCGGCGCTACCCGGAGCTGCGGATCGACATCAACATCCTCAAGATCGAGGAGGCCGTCGACTATCTGCTGCTCGGTCGCGGCGATTGCGTCGCCATGAGCTACCGGCTCGAGCATCCCGGCCTCGATTTCCTGCCGCTGGCATCGGGCGAATTGTTCTGCATCGTGCCGGCGGGGCATGAGCTGGCCGGATGCAAGCAGGTCTCGGCCAAGGAGATCATCCGCTATCCGCTGATCGGCATCGATCCCAACGATCCCTATGGACGGATCATGGCGGAGATCTTTGCGCGCAACAGACTCGACTATGACATCACCATCCGTGCGCGCTTCGGTACCACCGTGTGTGCGCTGGTCAAGGCCGGTCTCGGCATCGCCGTGATCGACCAATTCACCGTCGCCCATGGCGGATATCCCGGCGTTGAACTCTTGAAGATCGTCGAGCCGACACGATTCGACACCTACATCGCGGTGAAACGCGGCGCGCCGCTGTCGCTGCACATCGAGCATTTCATCGAATGCCTGCGTTCGGAAATGCGGGCGGTGGGGCCGGGCAAGGCAGCGTCGCGAAAGGCCGATCCCAAGCCCCGCAAGGAAATAACGCTCCGCAAGAAATAACATGATGTTATCTATCTGGCATAAATGGGTAATTGTGTTAGGTCGGTAAAGCGCTATCGTTCGACTGGATCGGGCGTTTCCCGAGCCGTTGCCGTTAACGCGCACTAGCGCCCGATGACGAGATCAATGAGCCCTGCCGCCCGCCCCATCGCTCCGGCCGACCGCCGCTTTCTCACCGGCCTGATCGGCGCGCCGATCGCGCATTCGGCGTCGCCGGCGATGCATGAACGGGCCGCCGAAGCGCTCGGTGCGCATTGCCACTACCAGCTGATCGAAGTCGCGGGAGCCAGCCGCGACGAGTTGCGGCTGCTGCTCGATGGCGTGCGCCGGCTGGGTTTTGCCGGCGTCAACGTTACCTTCCCCTACAAGGAAGCCGTGGTTTCGCTACTCGATGAATTGTCGCCGGGGGCGCGCGCGATCGGCGCGGTCAATACGGTCGTGGTCCGGGATGGCCGGCTGATCGGACACAACACCGACACGACGGGATTTGCCCGGGCGATCACCGAACTGGTCCGCGATCCCGCGCAGAGCCGCGTCGCCGTGGTCGGCGCAGGCGGCGTCGGCAAGGCGATCGCCTTCGCATTGGCGGGGATCGGCGTCAGCGATATCAGGATCTTCGACACCGACGCCGCCAAGGCAGCGCAACTTGCCGGCCAGATCGAGAAGCATGGCAGCGCGAAGGTTGCCGGTAGCGTCGAGGAGGCCATGCGCGGCGTCACCGGCGTGGTCAACGGCTCGCCGGTCGGCATGCTGCCGAACCGCGGTACGCCAGTGCCGGATGCGCTGCTGCACGGGAATCTGTGGGTGGCAGATGCGGTCTACACGCCGCTCTGGACGCCGCTATTGAATGCTGCCAAGGCCAAGGGCGCCGAGGTCATGACCGGGCGGGAGCTCGCGATCTATCAGGCCGCGGACGCCTTTGAACTGTTCACGGGATTGAAGCCGTCGGCCGTCGAGATGGGAAATGCATTCGACGCGGTGATGGCCAAACGCTACGCTAAAGTGAACGCAGCTTGAGAAGCGCGATCGGGAAAACCGGGTGCCGGTTTTCCCTCGCGACAAACGCGGAACGCGTTTGCGTGGAGTTCGTGCTCAAACCAAAGAACACGGCCGGTCACAAGGCCGCTTGTTGTAACGAGAGGGGATGGAAATGAAATCTGGATTTTTCGCAGGACTGCTGCTTGCCACCGTGTCGGCCGCAGCCGCATTCGCGCAAGGCGCGCCGATCAAGCTCGCCGATGTCGCCGAACTGTCCGGTGGCGGCGCCACCGTCGGCAATAACTGGAAAAACGGCATCGATCTGGCGATCGAAGAGATCAACGCCAAGGGCGGCGTCCTCGGTCGCAAGCTGGAAGTCACGCATGCGGATTCGCAGTCGAACCCCGGCGTTGCGCGCGCGCAGGTGCAGAAGGCGCTCGACAATGAGCCCTACGTCCTGCTCGGGCCCGGCTATTCGGGCTCGGTCAAGGTTACTTCCCCGCTCGCCGCGGAAGCCGGCATCGCGCAGATCATGGGCGGTGAAGCCGCCGAGCTGACGCAGGGCGGCAACAAATTCCTGTTCCGCACCTCGTTCGGCCAGCAATCCTCGATGCCGAAGGTCGCCAAATACATCAATGACGAGTTGAAGGCGAAATCGGTCGCGGTCGTCTGGGTCAACAACGACTTCGGCAAAGGCGGCCGCGACGTCATCACCAAGGAGTTCGCCAAATACAACATCAAGGTCGCGGCTGACCTTTCCACGGAAGCGGGACAGGCGGACTTCGCTGCCGACGTCAGCAAGATCAAGGCCGCGGCACCCGATGCCGTCTTCATCTACCTCAACGAGGAAGAAAGCGCGCGGATACTGAAGGAGCTGAAGCGCCAGGCAGTCACCGTGCCGCTGATGGGCGAGACCACGCTGGTCGGCCAGAAGGTGGTCGAGCTCGCCGGCGATGCCGCCAACGGCGCGCGCGGCCATGTCGGCCTCACCACCGATGCGCCGGTCGATCTGGTCAAGGCCTTCCGGGAGAAGTTCGTCAAGAAGTACAACTACGTCCCCGACCACAACGGGCTGAAGGGCTATCTCGCGATCTACATGATCAAGGCGACCACCGACAAGATGGGCAAGGTCGATTCCAAGGCGTTCGCCGACACCCTTCACGGCCTCACCATCAAGGCCGCGAACGAGCCCGGCATCCTGATGGACGTGACCTTCGACGAGAAGGGCGACATCGACCGCCAGGGATTCCTGGTCGAGATCGTTGAGGGCAAGCAGGTCGTCAAGCAGGTACTGCCGAAGCTGAACTGAGCCGCATGGGCGCGTGCGTTTGAGCGCGCGCGCCCGCGATCAGCATAACGAAATCATTGGCGCCGTCCGAGTGTGACGGCTGAGGGGAGAAGCATGTCCAATCTGCTCGATCTTCTCGTGGCGGGACTTGCGACCGGGGCGATCTACGCCCTCGTCGCGGTCGGGTTCACGCTGTTGTGGCAGACGTCGCAGACCATCAATTTCGCGCAGGGCGAATTCGTGATGTTGCCGGCGTTCCTGATGCTGGCGGTGATGCACGCGGGCGCGCCGTTCTGGCTCGCCATCATCCTCGGCATCCTGCTGTCGCTGCTGCTGCTCGGGCTCGGCTTCAAGCTGCTGCTGGTCGATCCGATGCTGCGGCACGGCGTGCTGCCGCTGGCGATTGCGACCATGGCGCTGGCGATTGGCATCAAGGAGGCGGTAAAGCAGTTCTTCAGTGCCGAAGCTTCGCCATTCCCCTCCATCGTGCCGGCCGGTGACGTCTCGATCCTCGGCCGCGTGGTGTCGCTACAAAGCCTCGGCGTGCTCGCGCTTGCGATCGCCGTGGTGATCGGCCTGACCATGCTGCTGAACCGCACCTCGATCGGTCACCAGATGCAGGCCACCGCGCAGAACCCGACGGTCGCCCGCATCATCGGCGTGCCCGTCGAACGCATGATCCTGCTGACGTTCCTGATCAATGCCTTTCTCGTGGCGCTGGCCTCGCTGCTGATCACGCCGATCTATCTCGCAAAATTCTCCTCCGGCGAAGTGCTGGGGCAGGCGGCGTTCATTGCGGCGATCGTCGGCGGCTTCAACCAGGTGCGCGGCGCCATCGCGGGCGGGCTGCTGATCGGCGTCGTCGACAATCTGGCGGCGGCCTATGTGTCGACGCAGTATCGCGCCGCGGTGCCGATGGTTCTTCTGATCGTCATTATCCTGTTCCGGCCGCAGGGCCTGCTTGGCCGGCCCGAGGAGCGCACGGTATGACCATCAACGGAAAATATTGGCGCATCGCGCTCGGGCTGGCCGTGATCGCGGCCCTGATCATCGTGCCGATGAATTTCAATCGCTACGGCCTCTATATCCTGAGCCAGTGGGCGGTGATGACGATCGCCGCGATGGGGCTCAATCTCACGCTCGGATATGCCGGCCAGGTGTCGCTGGCGCAGGGCGCGTTCGTCGGCATCGGCGCCTATGCGGCGGCGATCATGACCACGCAGGGTATGCCCCTGATTGCGGCGCTCGGCGTCGCCATCGTACTGTGTTTTGCAATCGGCTGGATCCTCGGCTATCCGGCGCTGCGCGTGCAGCATCACTACCTTGCCTTCGTGACGCTGGCCTTCTCGACGCTCGCGTTCCTCGTATTCCGCAACGAGGATTGGCTCACCAAGGGCATCTACGGCATCTCAGGTATTCCACGGCCCAACGTCCTCGGGTTCGCCACCAACCGGCCGCTGCCGTTCTACTACTTCTGCCTCGGCTCGCTCGCCATCGTCTCGCTGGCGATGTGGTGGCTGATCCGCTCGCCCTGGGGCCGCGCCTTCGTCGCACTGCGCGAAAACCCGGTGCGGGCGTTGTCGCTCGGCATCGACACAAGGCGCTACACGCTGATGGCGTTTGCGATCGGTTCAGCGTTAGGGGGTGTCGCCGGCGCGCTCTATGCGCCGCTGACGCAATATATCGATCCGGTCCCGTTCAATCTCTCGCTCTCGCTCGATCTCTTGATGATGGTGATCGTCGGCGGCTCCGGCTTCTTCTTTGGCCCGTTCCTCGGCGCCATGATCGCGGTGCTGCTGCCGGAGTGGCTGCGTTTTACGCAGGGCTACTACCTGATGCTCTATGCGATCGCGGTGATGCTGCTGCTGATCTATTCGCCGACCGGCATCCTCGGCATCCTCGATCGCTATCTGGCCGAGCGGCGCACCAAGGCGGCTTCGGCACTGCGCGCGGTTACCAAATCGAGACTGGAGACGGCGCCATGACCGCGGTCCTCGAAATCAGCAACGTCAAGAAGAGTTTTGGAGGCATCAAGGCCGTCGACGGCGTCAGCTTCGACGTGCAGGAGGGCGAGATCCTCGGGCTGATCGGCCCGAACGGCTGCGGCAAGTCTACGCTGTTCAACTGCATCCTCGGCCAGCTCACGCCGACCGATGGCGAAGTGAAGGTCGATGGCAAGGTCGTCACCGGATTGCGGCCGTCCGAACTGAATCGCCTCGGCGTCAGCCGCACCTTCCAGCTTCTGCAGGTTTTTCCGAAATTGTCGGTGCGCGAGAATCTAATCCTTGCCGGGCAGGAGCATCAGGGAAACATGATGTCGCGGCTGTTTGGCCCCTCCGATGCTGGATTATCGGCCGCGGCCGACCAGATGATCGGCTTCTTCAAGCTCGATCACCTCGCTACCGAAGCGGCGGGCGGCCTGTCCTACGGCCAGCAAAAACTGCTCGACGCCGCGATGGCGTTCATGGGCGGGCCGCGGCTGGTGCTGCTCGACGAGCCCGCCGGCGGCGTCAATCTCACCATGCTCGGCGATCTCAAGGAACGGCTGGCGGCGATCAACCGCGAGAAACGCGCCACCTTCGTCGTGATCGAGCACAACATGGAATTCGTGATGTCGCTGTGCACGCGTGTGATGGTGATGGCGGAAGGCAAGCTGCTCGCAATGGGTACGCCGGCCGAAGTGCGCGCCAATCCCGCCGTCATCGAAGCCTATCTGGGCCACTGAAGGGACCGATCCCATGAGCGATGCCATCCTCGATGTTCAAGGCCTCGTCGGCGGCTACGGCAAGATGACGATCCTCAACGGCACCAGCTTTTCGGTGCCGGCAGGCTCCATCACCACCGTGATCGGGCCGAACGGCGCGGGCAAATCCACCGTGTTCAAGGCGATCTTCGGCCTGTTGAAGCTGCGCGAAGGCAAGGTCGTATTCAAGGGACGCGACGTCACCGGGTTGAGCCAGCGTGAACTGCTCAATGCAGGCATCTGCTACGTGCCGCAGGGCCGCAACATCTTCCCGGAACTGTCCGTACGCGACAACATCCAGCTCGGCGCCGTCGTCGCGCGTGACATCGCCGATCTGCCTGCCAGGATCGAGGCGGCGCTCGATAAATTCCCGGTGTTGCGCAAGAAGGCGGCGCAGCAGGCGTCCACGCTGTCGGGCGGCGAGCAGAAGCAGCTCGAAATCGTCCGCGGCCTGCTGCTCAATCCGCAGCTGGTGCTGATCGACGAGCCGTCGATCGGGTTGTCCCCGCTGATGGTGCAGCAGACCTTCAATATCCTGAAGGAGCTGCGCGATCGTGGCGTATCGATCCTGATGATCGAACAGAACGCCCGCTCGGCGCTGGAGATTTCCGATTACGGCATCGTGCTCGAACTGGGGCAGACCCGCCTCGTCGACAAGGCCGACCGCGTGCTGAACGATCCCCGCATCGGGCAATTGTTCCTGGGCGGCGCGATGACGGAGACGGCCGCATGAACAAGCGCTCGATCGCTACCGTTTCGCTCAGCGGCGCGCTCGACGAAAAGTTGCGCGCGATCGCTGAAGCCGGCTTCGATTCCGTCGAGATTTTCGAGAACGATCTGCTGTCGTTCAACGGCAGCCCGCGAGACGTCGGCCAGATGTGCCGGGATCTCGGGCTGTCGATCTGTGCCTTCCAGCCGTTTCGTGACTTCGAGGGCATGCCGGAGCCGCAGCGCACCCGGAATTTTGCGCGCGCCGAGCGCAAATTCGACCTGATGCAGGAACTGCAGACTGATCTGATGCTGATCTGCAGCAACATCTCGCCGGCCTCGCTCGGCGGCATCGATCGTGCCGCCGCCGATTTCCGCGAGTTGGGCGAGCGGGCTGCCGCGCGCGGCTTGCGCGTCGGCTATGAGGCGCTCGCTTGGGGCCGTCACGTCAATGATTACCGCGACGCCTGGGAGATCGTGCGGCGCGCCGACCACAAATCGATCGGCGTCATCCTCGACAGTTTTCACGCGCTGGCGCCGTCGTTCCCCACGCTGCCCATCCAATCGATTCCCGCCGACAAGATCTTCCTGGTGCAGCTGGCCGACGCGCCAAAACTCGGCCTCGACGTGCTGTCCTGGAGCCGCCATTTCCGCTGCTTCCCGGGACAGGGCGATCTACCAGTCGCGCGATTCGTGCAGGACGTGCTGGCAACCGGCTATGCGGGTCCGCTGTCGTTGGAAATATTCAACGACCAGTTCCGCGCTGGCTCCGCCGTCCGCACCGCGACCGACGGGCTGCGCTCGCTGATCCTGCTCGAGGATGACGTCCGCGCGGCGGCGCCGAGCGCTTCGGCAGCGCCGCTGCCGCCGAAGGCGCGCAGTCGTGGCGTCGGCTTCATCGAATTCGCCGTGAGCGAGGAAAAAGCCAAAAGCCTCGCCGCGCTGTTCGGCCAGCTCGGTTTCCGCAAGACCGGCGCGCATCGCAGCAAGGACGTCGAACGCTGGTCGCAGGGCCATATCGATCTCGTCATCAACTGCGAGCCGGATGGTTTTGCGCATTCGCACTTTGTCGCGCATGGTCCTGGCGTCTGCGCTATCGCCGTCGACGTCGACGATGCCGGTAGGACCATGGCGCGGGCGGAGGCCTTGCAGGCACGCACCTTCTACCAGCCGGTCGGGCTGGGCGAGCTGGAAATTCCCGCGATCCGCGGCGTCGGTGGCAGCCTGCTGTATTTCCTCGAACAGGCCGGCAAGAATTGGGACCTCGATTTTGAATCCCTGCGCAGCGAAGCGGCCGGCGACAGGCTCAATGCCGTCGATCATATCTCGCAGTCGATGCCCTATGACGAGATGCTGTCGTGGCTGTTATTCTATACCGGCATTCTCGATCTGGAACGCCTGCCGCAGATGGAGATCGCAGACCCGGTCGGGCTGGTGCAGAGCCAGGCGCTGATCAACGGCAATCAGGGCTTGCGCATGGTGCTCAACGGCTCGTCAGCCACCCGCACGCTGTCGGCCCGCTTCATCCACGAATTCTTCGGCTCCGGCGTGCAGCACGTCGCGTTCTCCTGCGGCGACATCTTCGCTGCGATCGCCGACATGCGCGCCCGCGGCGCCGACTTCCTGAAGATTCCCGACAATTACTACGACGACATCGAAGCCAAATACGGCCTCGACGCCGACATGATGGCCGCGCTTCGCCACAACCAGATTCTCTACGACCGCGAAGGCGACGGCGAGTTCTTTCAGGTCTATACCCACGCGTTCGACGAGCGGTTCTTCTTCGAGATCGTCGAGCGCCGCAACTATCACGGTTTTGGCGCCGCCAACGCCGCGATCAGGCTCGCGGCCCAGACCCGCGAATCGCGGCCGCTGACCATGCCGAAGGCGTGACCGTCAGGAATGGAAAACAAAAAGACTTAAGGGGAGGCGAGACGATGTCGATCATGAAAAGGAAGGCCGTTGGCGCAACATTGCTGCTCGCGGCCTGCGGTTATCTCTCGCCGGCCTGGGCCGATATGCTTTCCTGCGATGACGGCATCAAGACGGCGTTCCGTCCGGACGCCGACACCACGGTCGTCGCGGTCCGCCTGGTGAAGAAGGGCGAAGAGTTGAAGGCGCCTGACGCGCCTCAGCCGGTAACAGCGGCGGCCGATCTGTGCCTGGTCAAGCTGCTGGTAGGCCCCGGCGCCACGGCGGAAAAGGACAAGAACGCGCGCTCCTGGTCCGAAGGTATCGGCATCGAGGTCTGGCTGCCGACGCATGCCAATTGGAACGAGCGCATCCGCAACTATGGCGGCGGCGGATGGGTCGGCGGCGGTCATCGCTATGCGGACAAGATCGGCAGCAAGGTGCCGGCGATCGTCAACGCCAATATCGGATACGCCTCGGGTACGACCGACGCGGGCCAGCCCTGGTATCAGGACGGCTCGTTCGCGTTCCTGTCGGACGGCAAGGTCAACGTCGAATCGTTGCGCGATTTCTCGGTGCGCGCCATGGTGGAGCAGGCCGTCAAGACCAAGGCGCTGGTCAATCTCTATTACGGCAAGGCGCCGAAATATGCCTATTACGACGGCCATTCGCAGGGCGGCCGGCAGGGCCTGAAGCTCGTGCAGGAATACCCTGAACTCTATGACGGCTACATGATCGCGCAGCCGGCGCTGAGCATCGCGAAATTCGGAACGGCGGGACTGTATCCGCAGATCGTGATGAAGACGGAGCTCGGCTTTACCTCGGCGGACAAGCCGAAGGCCACAGCCTTCGCCGCCAAGGTCGCTGCCGCCAACAAGCGGGCGGTAGTCGCCTGCGACAAGGCGGGCCTCGGCTTCCTGCTCGATCCTTTTGCCTGCGACTACAACCCCGCGCGCGATGCCGACATGCTGTGCGCGGGCGAAGCCGGCGAGGGCGTCACCGGCAATAATGCCGATGCCGCGGCTTGCATGAATCTGAAGGAGGCGAACGCGCTGAACCGGATCTGGTACGGCGCCACCAGTGATGGAAGTTTCGATGCCGCGCAGAGCGCCGGGGCGCGATCCGGCAAATCGCTCGGCAAGAACCAGCTCTGGTGGACGTTCACCAAGAGCACCGCCATCGGCAATCTGATCACCAGCGCCTCCTCCTACGGCGTCGCATTGGCCCTGCAGGATGTCGCCTATGCGCCCGATGCCAGTACGTCGTCGGGCGAACCGATCACGAATGCCTCGACCAATGTTCGCAACAAATGGCTGGAGCTGGATTACGCGGGCCTCGCCGACGCCGTGAACAAGGGCGTCGCGCTGCAGCCGACGCTGTTCAGCGATCTCATCACCGACAAGGCGGATCTCGCGAAACTGCGCGATCTCGCCCGCAAGGTGATCGTCCACACCGGCCTCGTCGACGACGCGATTCCGCCTGCCGGCAACATCAATTATCATGAGCGCGTGATGGCAGCGATGGGCGGCGATGCCGAGGTGCAGAAGTTCATGCGAATGTATCTCGTGCCGGGTTCGGCGCACTCTTCGCAAGGCCGGGCCTATACCGTCGGCGGCAAGAACGACAGCGTGCCGTTGCCAAACCTTCCGGGCAACGCCAACCAGACCCCGACACGCGAGCAGGATCAGTTCTTCACCGCGCTGGTCGATTGGGTCGAGAAGGGTACCGCGCCCGGTGAAATCCTGCTGACCTCGCGCGACAACAGCCTCAGCTATCCCGTCTGCGTCTATCCGCTGCGGACGACATGGAATGGCAACGGAGATGCAAAGCAGGCCTCGAGCTATAGCTGCCGGTAGGCCGGCGGGTTAGGATCGTGTCGTCGGGGGCGTAACCACCGGATCGAGCATGACCGAACCCAAGGAAGCAGCGAGCAGAACGCACGAAGTGCTCGGTTTGCTCGGCTTTCTGCTGGTTGCCACCGCCCAGGTCTCCAACATGATCCTGGCGCGCGGCGTTGCCGGAAGTGTTCCACCGTTCTCGATCGCTTTCTTTCGCTGGAGCATTGTGGCGCTCGGACTGCTGCCGGCTGTCATGATGGCGCTGAGGGAAAGCCCCGGGCTGTTGCGCAAGGACGGTCTCGGCATCGCGCTGGCCGGCTTTCTCGGCATGTTCATCTGCGGCGGTCCGGTCTATCTCGCCGGCGTTACCACCTCGGCCATCAACATCGCGCTGATCATGGCGCTATCGCCGCTTGTCGTACTGCTGTTTTCCGTCGTTTCCGGTCGCGAGACCATCGACCGACGAAAAATCATCGGAATGCTGGTCGCGCTGGCGGGCGCCCTGCTGATCATCACCAAAGGGGGAGCCGCCGGGCCGGGCCTGTCGTCCGGCGATCTCCTCGCGTTGCTCGCGATGCTGGGCTGGGCGGGATACACGTTGATGCAAAACGACGTGGGCCGGGGTGTGAGCTTTCTGGCAAGGATCGGGCTGTTTGCGGCAGCAGGGGCGCTGTTCTCGCTGCCCTTTGCGATCCATGAAATCTGGTCGATGCCGTCGGCCGCGTTCAGCGGGCGCGCGGCGCTGGTGTATCTGTTCGCCGGCCTCGTCCCAGGCCTCTTTGCCTATTCGGCCTACGCCTATCTGGGCTCGATGTTCGGTGCGGTGTCGACTTCCTTGAGTCTCTATCTGGGCCCGATCGTCAGCGCGGTGCTATCGATCATCTTTCTTGGCGAGGCACCGACCATGATCCACCTGATCGGCGGCGCGCTGTCGCTCGGCGGCATGTGGTTGTGCCTGCAGGCCAAGCAGAGCGCGTCGCGATAGATCGTAGCCGCGCTGGCGTGACCAGACCGCGCTGTCCCCCCGCATAAGCAGGCAGCACCGGCTTGACAATGCGCGATCAGTTATATAACAATCCGTTTATATAAAGGATTGAGCATATGAAAAATCTCGATGCGGCCTTCTCCGCGCTGGCGGACCCGACACGGCGGGCGATCCTCGCCCGTCTTGCATTGGGTGAAGCCACTGTCACGGAGCTGGTCGAACCTTTCGACCTCACCCAGCCCGCCATCTCCCGTCACCTCAAGGTGCTGGAGGGCGCGGGGCTGATCGTCCGCCGCATCGAAGGCACCAAGCGACCGTGCCGATTGGCCCCGGCTGCCGTCACCGAGATCGACCAATGGCTTGGGATGCTCCGAAAGGCCCTGTCAGCGAATTACAACCGGCTGGACGACGTTCTGGCCGGCATGAAAACCGAAGAGTGAAAGGCAGACCCGATGAGCAAGATGACGCTGAAGACCGAAGGCGATCGCCATGTCGTCGTTACCAGGCGCTTCGCCGCGCCGCCGGAAGCGGTGTATCGCGCGCACACCGAGCCGTCGCTGATCCAGAAATGGCTTCTCGGTCCGGACGGCTGGACGATGCCGGTCTGCATCAACGAGGCGCGACCGGGCGGCAAGATCCGATACGAGTGGACGAACGGCGAAGGCGGCGGATTTTATGTGACCGGCGAGTATCTCGAACTGGTGCCGTTCAGCCGGCTCGTTCATGTCGAGCGGATGCACATGCCCGATGCGACGCCGGACAACCACGTTGAAACGACCTTCGCGCCGGACGGCGACGGCACGTTGATGACCATGCGGATGACCTTGCCCGATGCCGCGACGCGGGCTGCCATGCTGTCCACCGGAATGGAGCATGGAATGGAAGCGAGCTACGCGCGGCTCGAGACCACACTCAAATCATCCGCAGCGCTCAACCACTGAGGGATGAGCCGCGCGCCACGTCGGTCTACTGAAATGAGCGAAGAAACTCATTTCAGCAGGATCCATCAATCTGGAGAGTAACCGTGATCGAGCCGCTTCGTGTCCTTCAAACCAAGCCACAACTCACAGCAGTGATTCCGATCGCGGTTCCGCGCGAAGACATTCGCAAGGTCATGGGTCCCGGCCTCACCGAATTGAAGGCCGCCGTGGCCGCGCAAAACGTCGTGGTCACAGGCCCGTGGTTTACCCACCATGTCCGCAATCCCGGCGAGATCTTCGATTTCGAGATATGCCTGCCGGTCGCCACGCTCGTCGCACCGGTCAATCGCGTGAAACCAGGGCAACGGCCCGCCATGAATATTGTCCAGACCACCTATCATGGCGGCTATGAAGGTCTCGGCGGCGCGTGGGAGGAATTCATCGGCATGATCAGGGCCGCGGGACACAGAACAGTGGACGGCCTCTATGAAGCCTATGCGGTCGGCCCGGAGGCGAGCGCTGATCCGAAAGCCTGGCGCACTGTGCTCAGCAAGGAACTGGTGGAGGTTTAGAAGCCCCGAGAAATGCACGAAGGGAAAATCTATTCCATTACCGCGTGATCAGGCGCGGCCGACTGTGCGCGTAAGGTCGCCTTGGTCGAGCCGATCATGATCGCGAGCGGGATGGCGCAGGCGGTGAAGATCATCACGAGCTGGTAATCGTGCGAGAACGCGATGATCTGCGCCTGCACCTTGACCATCACGTCGGCCATAGCGCGGCCGGTGTCGGTCGCGAGATCGATCATGCCACGCACGTTCGGCATCTGCAGCGCGTGATTGAACGGGTTGATGTGTTCCGACAGCACCGCGTAGGTGTAGCGCGTGCCCTGCGTCAGTTGCGCGATCACGAGCGAGATCCCGATCGAACTGGCGACATTGCGCATCAGGGTCAGCATCGAGGTGCCGTCGGTACGCAAATGATTGGGCAGCGTCAGAAATGCTACGGTTGACAGCGGCACGAACACCAGACCGAAGCCAAAGCCTTGCACCACGCTGATGATCACGATTTCGGTCGCGCCGGTCTGGTCGGTCCAGCCGGTCATATAGAACAGCGACAGGCAGGTGATGCCGAGGCCGGCGACGATCAGCGTCCGCGCTTCGATATGTTGCATCATGCGGCCGACCAGCATCATCGCCACGAACGTACCGCAGCCGCGGCTCGCCAGCAGAAGCCCGGCGGTGATGATGGGATAGCCGATCACATTCTGCAGGAACGGCGAGGAAAGGGCCATGGTGGAAAACAGCACCAGCCCCATCACGGCCATGAACACGCAGCCGGCGACGAAATTCTTGTCCCTGAACAGCGCGAACTGGATGAAAGGATGTTGCGTCGTCAGCGAATGCGCCAGGAAATAATAGAGGCCGATGCCGGCGATGATGAACTCGGCGATGATCTCGTTGGATTCGAGCCAGCCGAGCTGCTCGCCGCGGTCCAGCGCAAGTTGCAGCGCGCCGATGGCGACGGCGAGCGCGGTGAAGCCGAGCCAGTCGAACCGCAGCTGGAGGTCTTTCCTGGTCTCGTCCATGAAGATGACGAGGCCGAGCACGGTAATGACGCCGAACGGCAGGTTGACGAAGAACACCCAGTGCCAGGAATAGGTTTCCGTCAGCCAGGCGCCGAGCGACGGGCCCATGATCGGTCCCATCATCACGCCCATGCCCCAGATCGCCATCGCCTTGGCGCGTTCTTGCAGCGTGTAGGAATCGAGCATCACGGCCTGCGACAGCGGCACCAGCGCCGCGCCGAACACGCCTTGCAGCAGGCGGAACAGCACCATCTGGCCGATATCCTGCGCCAGCCCGCACATCACGGACGCAATGGTGAAGCCGGCTGAGCAGACGATGAAGATGCGCTTGCGGCCGAAGCGGTTGGCGATCCACCCGACCGGCGCCGTCATGATCGCCGCCGCGACGATATAGGACGTCAGCACCCAGTTGATCTGGTCCTGCGAGGCCGACAGCGTGCCCTGCATATAGGGCAGCGCGACGTTGGCAATCGTCGTGTCCAGCGCCTGCATGATGGTCGCCGTCATGGCGCAGATCGTCACCATGTTCCGGCGCAGGCCGGGAACGGATGCCAATGGCTGGCCCGGCGTTGCCATGGCGCTAATCGTGGTCCTGGTTGGCCGCCGCCGGCGTCAGGCCGAGCAGGGCCGTCAGCGAGCGCCGATGGTTGGTGTCGATGGTGGCATAGACGCTCATGCCGGCCTTCAGCTTGCGGACGAACTTGTCGTTCTTGTCGAAATAGATCCGCACCGGCACGCGCTGCACCACCTTGACGAAATTGCCCGACGCGTTCTGCGGCGGCAGGATCGCGAACTGGGCGCCGGTGCCGGGCGAGAGCGAACCGACGGTGCCCTTGAACGGGTGATTGGGGAACGCGTCGACCTCGAGCGTGACCGACTGGCCGACCGCCACATGGGTGAAGTCGGATTCCTTCGGGTTCGCGTCGACCCAGGGGTTAGAAGTGTCGATGATGCTGAACACCGGCGTGCCGGCGGTGACGAAGCGGCCGAGCTGAATCTGTTCGACCTGGGTGGCGATGCCCGCCATCGGCGCGCGCATCACCGTGTGGTCGAGATTGCGCTGGGCCTGGTCGAGCGCCGCCTTGGCCTGGGCGTAAGGCGGGAATTCGACGAGCGGCAGGTCTGGATTGCCGAGCAGCTGCGCCTTGGCCGTCGCGATCTTCTGCTGCAGCAATTGATATTGCGCGCTTGCGGTGACGAGGGCGGTCGAGGCGTTGTCGAGGTCGAGCTGCGAGCCGAAATTGTTCTTCACCAGCGCCGACTTGCGTTCGACGTCGCGCCGCTTCAGGTCCATGCCCTGTTGCGACAGCTCGCTCATCTGGCCGTAGATCTTCAGGTCCGCGATCAGATTGTCATAGGTGACGTTGGCTTGCGCGAGGTTGGCCTTGGCTTGCGCGACGGCGAGGCGGAACGGCACCGGGTCGATCTCGAACAGCACGTCGCCGGGATTGACCTGCTGGCCCTCCTTCACCACCACCTTCTCGATCTTGCCGGAGATGTCGGGCGTGATCAGAACCTTTTGCGCGCCGACATAGGCGTCGTCGGTGGTCACGTAGCGGCCGCCATTGAGATAGAACGTCACGCCGGCCACCAGCGCGACCAGCGGCAGCACCACGAGCAGCAGGAAGCGGCGATAGCGGCGCAAGCCAGCCAATAGCCGGCGGCGCGGCTCGGCCGCGAGTTTCGGCCGCGACGGTGTCGCCGGCGCGCTCTTCTGCTCGGGAGCGAATTTGAGCGCGGGCTCAGCCATAACGCTGTTCCTTTCGCGGAGTGTCATTCGCCGGATTCTGGATCGCGTTGCGAACGTTTTCCTTGATCAGGTCGAGTTGGTCGAGCAGGCGATGCGCATCAGTGGGATTGATGCCGTCGAGCGCGGTCGCCGTGAGTTCGGAGCGAAGCCCGGCGAGCTTGCCGAGCAGGGGACGTGCCGCCTTGCGCAAGTAAAGGCGGTTGACGCGGCGGTCGGTCTCGTCGCCACGGCGCTCGATCCAGCCATTGTCGCAGAGCTTGTCGATCAGCCGCGTCAGCGTGATCGGCTGCATCTCCATCTGTTCGGCGAGTTCCGATTGCTTCAGCCCCTCGGTCCGTTCGACCTTGGCCAGAACCGCCCATTGCGCGCGGGTGATGCCGTAGCGCGCGGCCTGCCTGTCGGCATAGGCGCGCATCATCCGCTGCACCTCGCCGAGCGTAAACAGGAAGTTCATGTCCACCGAACCGCGCATTGTCCTCATCTCCATAAGCTAGCGATATAATAAGCTTGCTTATGAATTCCACATGCCAGGTTAGAGATGGCCTGACCCGCTTCCAGCACATGGCTGGGAACCAGGGAGCGGCCGGGCTTTGGGATTGGCCACCAGAAGTGCTACAAAAGGCTGAGATGAGCCTGACAAAGCCGACATTTCCCGCGCCCGACCACGATCACGGCCGCTGCACTGCGGAAGCGATCGCGCACGCCGAACAGGTTTGCGCACGGCGGGCACAGAAATTCACGCCGATCCGCCGCCAGGTGCTGCAGGCGCTGTTGTCGAGCCACCGCCCGCTCGGCGCTTATGAGGTGATCGACGAACTGGCCAAATCGATGCCGCGTCCGGCGCCGATCACGGTCTATCGGGCGCTCGATTTCCTGATGGAAAACGGCCTTGTCCACCGTATCGAGAGCCGCAATGCGTTCCTCGCCTGCGCGCATGACCACGACGAGACCTCGATGGTGGCGTTTTTGATCTGCGAGCTCTGCGGCTCCGTCGGCGAAATTCCCGCGGCTCCCGTGGCGCAAAGCCTCAACGCGGCGGCGCGCGCGTCGGGCTTTGCGCCAAAGCTCTCCGTCGTCGAAATCGCAGGCACCTGTGCCCATTGCCAGAAATGACTAATTTTAGTCTGAGGGCCTTCCTCCGTCATTGCGAGGAGCGAAGCGACGAAGCAAGCCATGCCTCCGCAAGCGGTGAAATGGATTGCTTCGCTTCGCTCGCAATGACGTGGTGAAACCGGAATCATAACAACACGGCGCCAAGCCGGTCACGAGGATAAATGTCTTCCAAAAAAGTAGAACCTTCCGCCGGGCGTGCGCTCACCCCGGGCGCCATTGCCTTGATGCTGATGCTGTGCCTGAGTTGGGGGTTCAACCAGATCGCCGTGAAGCTCGCGCTGCCCGACATCCCGCCGATGCTGCAGGCGCTGATCCGTTCCGCCGGCGCGCTGCCGGTGATGCTGTTCGCCGGATGGCTGCGCGGCGTGAAATTCTTCGTGCGCGACGGCTCGCTCGTTCCGGGGTTGGTGGCTGGCACGCTGTTCGGGATCGAGTTCGTGCTGATCTTCACCGGGCTGGTGTTCACCTCGGCGTCGCGCGCTGCGGTATTCCTCTACACGGCGCCGTTCTTCGTCGCGCTCGGCTCCTACCAGTTTCTCGGCGAGCGGCTGAGCATGCTGCAATGGGGCGGCCTCGGTCTCAGCTTCGCCGGGGTTGCGCTCGCGATCGGCGTGCCGCAGGCCAATGTTGACGCAAAGGTGTTGCTGGGCGATCTGCTGGTGGTCGGCGGTGGCGCGCTGTGGGGCGCGACCACGCTGATTGCCAAGGGCACGAAGCTCCGTAACGCCGCGCCGGAGAAGGCGCTCAGCTACCAGGCCGCCGTGTCGATCCCGATTCTCGGCGCTGCATCCCTGTTGTTCGGCGAGAAGATCACGCACATGCCCAGTGTATTGTCGATCTCGCTTCTGGCCTATCAGGCGATCTGGGTGGTGGGCTGCACCTTCGTGCTGTGGTTTGCGCTGGTGAAGACCTATTCGGCGAGCAAGCTCTCCTCGTTCACCTTCGTTACGCCGTTGTTCGGCGTCGTCGCCGCCTATTTCATCCTGCACGACACGCTGACGATCGCGTTCGGCGTCGCGGCATTGCTGGTGATCGCGGGGCTTTATCTCGTGAACAAGCCAGACCCGAAGGTGGTGCCGGACCCGAACGTGCCGGCGTAGCTCTTCCGTCATTGCGAGCGGAGCGAAGCAATCCATCCTTCCGCGCGTGCTGAAAGATGGATTGCTTCGTCGCTATCGCTCCTCGCAGTGACGACAGGGAGAGAGTTTACCCCGTCTCGATCGGCAACGATGCATCCTTCGCCCATTCGCCCATCGAGCCGTCGTAGAGGGTGAGGTTGTCGTAGCCGAGACGGTGCAGCAGAAACAGGTCGACGGTTGCCGAGATGCCGCCGCCGCAATAGGCGACGACGCGCTTGTCTTTCGTGATGCCCTGCGCCTTGAATTTGGCTTCCGCTTCCGCGAGCGGCACGAAGACCTTGGTCTTGGGGTCGAGCAGCGTTGCGGCCGAGACGTTGCAACTGCCGGGCACGCGGCCGGGCCGGCCGTAGCGGCTGGGCTCCAGTCCCTTGTGGAATTGCGGGCCGAGGGCGTTGACGACGACGGTGTTGCGTTCGGCGGTGGCGGCGAGCGTCTCGTGCTTGTCGACGAAGAATGCGTCCTTCGGTTCGGCGATGAACGTCGCCGGTGGATATCCCTTCGCGGGCCCGGTTTCGAGCGGGCGTCCCTCGAATTTCCATTTGTCGAGGCCGCCGTCGAGCACGGATACGTTCTCGAAGCCCAGCGACGTGAGCATCCACCAGAACCGTGTCGCCCACATCGGGGTGCCGATGCTGTACAGCACCACCCGGCTGTCATTGGATACGCCGTGACGGCCGAACGCGGCCTCGAGATGCGCCACATCAGGCATCATGAAGCGAAGCTCGGTAGTGGCATCGGAAAATTCGCCCTGCAGATCGAGAAAGCCCGCGCCCGGAATGTGGCCGGCTTCGAAGGTGTGCCGCCCGGGTACGGTGAGATAGGGCTGGCTGGAGCCTTCGGGCGCAGGTTCGAGATAGGTGGTGCAGTCGAACAGCCGCAAATTGGGCCGATCCAGGATATCAGCGAGTTCCGCCGTAGAGATGAGCCCGTTATGCCCCGACATTGGATGGCCTCCCGCTATTTTGGGTCAATGCTAGAGCCCGCATCGGCCTATGAAAAGGCGGCCGGGAGGTGCGCTCGCCCTTTCAATTCGGCGATTCCTGTCCAATATAGCGGTTAACGGAAGACGAGGTTTTTTGCCCTGCTGCTGGCCGCCGCGCTCGACCTAAGCTATTGAAGATACAACACAAAAATCCCAGTGTGACGAAGGGCACAGCGCCTTCGCCGCCCACTTGGTGATTGTCACCAAAACCTGATATTCGAGGCCCCATGAACAAGCCCGAAATAATCCCGCAAGACGACGTCGCAGGCCCCAGGGCCCGGCATAAA
>NZ_LLYB01000127.1:194611-204200 GCF_001440475.1 Bradyrhizobium lablabi
GGTACGATCGCCCAGGTCGCGGCGCTGACGCGCGCCGGATCGGAAATGGTGCGCATTACCGTCGACCGCGAGGAGGCGGCTGCCGCCGTTCCGCATATCCGCGACGGCCTGCGCAAGCGCGGCATCACCACGCCCCTGATCGGCGACTTCCACTATATCGGCCACAAGCTGCTCGCCGAATATCCGGCTTGCGCGGAAGCGCTGGACAAGTACCGCATCAATCCCGGCAATGTCGGCTTCAAGAACAAGCGCGACACCCAGTTCGCCGACATCATCGAGATCGCCAACAAGAACAATAAGCCGGTCCGCATCGGCGCCAATTGGGGCTCGCTTGACCAGGAACTGCTGACCAAGCTGATGGACGAGAACACCGCCTCGCCGAATCCGCGCGATGCGCGCGCGGTGACCCGCGAGGCCATGGTGCAGTCGGCATTGTTGTCGGCGGCGCGAGCGCAAGAACTCGGCATGCCCAAGAACCGCATGATCCTGTCGGCGAAGGTTTCCGCCGTGCAGGACCTGATCGCGGTGTATCAGGAGCTGGTGCGCCGCTCGGACTACGCGATCCATCTCGGTCTCACCGAAGCCGGCATGGGCTCGAAGGGCATCGTCGCCTCGTCCGCCGCGCTCGGCATCCTCTTGCAGGACGGCATCGGCGACACCATCCGTATCTCGCTGACGCCCGAACCCGGCGGCGATCGTACCCTTGAGGTGCAGGTTGCGCAGGAATTGCTGCAGACCATGGGCTTCCGCACCTTTGTGCCGCTGGTTGCGGCATGCCCGGGCTGCGGCCGCACCACCTCGACCACGTTCCAGGAGCTGGCGCGCTCGATCCAGGATTTCATCCGCGACGAGATGCCGACCTGGAAGACGCAATATCCCGGCGTCGAGCAGCTCAACGTCGCGGTGATGGGCTGCATCGTCAACGGCCCCGGCGAATCGAAGCACGCCAACATCGGCATCTCCCTGCCCGGCACCGGCGAAGCGCCGGCCGCGCCAGTGTTCGTCGACGGCAAGAAGTTCCGCACCCTGCGCGGCCCGTCGATTGCCGCGGACTTCAAGGCGCTGGTGATCGATTATATCGACCAGCGCTATGGCAAGGGCGCCAAGACGCCGGAGACGACGGCGGCGGAGTAAGGCTACCTCCGCTCGTCGTCCCCGCGAACGCGGGGACCCATAACCACAGGACTTTGTGGTTATGCCGGGGTTGTGGCTCCAGCTTTCACAGCAACGTGCTCCTGTGGTTATGGGTCCCGGCTCCTGATGCGCAATTGCGCATATGGGCCGGGACGACACCTGCATTGCACTCGGCATCGCCTGCGCTACGATACTCCCAAATCAAGAACGGTTGGGAGAACGCCCATGTCTTCGTTGTCCGGCAAGCAGGGTCCACGCTACAGGCACTCGGCCAGCGACACTGAAACCTACGAAACCATCGGCGTCGAAAAGCTCACCCCGATCATCGGCGCGGAAATTTCCGGCGTCGATATCGGCAAACTCGTCTCCGACGACGCGCGCTCCAATCGGCAGATGGACGAGATCCATCGGGCGCTTGCCGAAAATCTCGTGATCTTCTTTCGCGACCAGCACATTACCCCGCAGCAACATCTCGCCTTCGGCCGCAAGTTCGGCGAATTGCACGTGCATCCGGCGGCGCCCAATGAGGGCGATCCGGCATTGATGAAGATCTATGCCGACAAGGATTCGCCGCGCGCCAATGGCGAGGGCTGGCACTCGGACGTGTCCTGCGACCTCGAGCCGCCGATGGGCTCGATCCTTTACATCAAGCAGTGCCCGCCGCGCGGCGGCGACACGCTGTTTGCCAACATGTATGCGGCTTACGAGGCGCTGTCGGACCGCATGAAGACCTATCTCGACGGGCTGACCGCGTTGCACGACGGCGAGCAGACCTATCGCGGGCTCTACGCCAATTACGGCGTCGCCGACCGCCCGGAATATCCGCGCGCCGAACACCCGGTCGTGCGCACCCATCCCGTCACCGGCAAGAAAGCGCTCTACGTCAACCGCGGCTTCACCCGCCATATCATCGGCGTCCCCCGCGACGAGAGCGACGCCATGCTGGCCTATCTCTATCAGCACGCGGAGAATCCACTATTCCAGTGCCGCTTCCGCTGGACTGAAAACGCCATCGCGTTCTGGGACAACCGCTGCGCGCAGCACCGCGCGATGTGGGACTACTGGCCGCACACAAGATCAGGCACGCGGGTGACGGTGAAAGGCGAGCGGCCGGTGTAAATTTCGTAGGGTGGGCAAAGCGCAGCGTGCCCACCATTCACGCCATGACTCGTTGATCGATGGTGGGCACGCTGCGCTTTGCCCACCCTACTGCTGCATTCGCGTTGACGCCTGGCCGCGTCTGCGTCAAGCTCCGCCAAAAGCAAAAACATCCGGAGGACGCCCGATGCTCCGCGCAGAAGACAATAAATTTCTCACCGAGAGCGGCGCCGGCACCGGTATGGGCGAATTGCTGCGGCGGTTCTGGATCCCGGTGCTGCTTTCCGAGGAGTTGCCCGAGCCCGACGGCACGCCGAAGAAGATCGTCGTCATGGGCGAGGAGTTGCTCGCCTTCCGCGATACGCGCGGCGTGGTCGGGGTCATCGATCAATATTGCCCGCATCGCGGCGCCAATCTCTGGCTCGGCCGCAACGAGGAATGCGGCATCCGCTGCGTCTATCACGGCTGGAAGTTCGACACCGACGGCCGTTGCGTCGACATGCCGACGTCCTATCCGGACCTCAACGCCAAAGACCTGATCCGCATCAAGTCCTATCCGGTGCGGGAATGGGGCGACATGATCTGGGCCTACATGGGTCCGGCGGATCAGATGCCGGAATTGCCTGATCTGGAGATGGCGCTGGTGCCGCCGTCGCACCGCTACGTCACCAAGAAATGGCAGGATTGCAACTGGGTGCAGGCGCTGGAAGGCTCGATCGACACCGCGCATTTCACCTTCGCGCATCTGTCGTTCGAGAAGGAAGAGAACGAAATCCTCGACATCAAGAAGCACTTTGTGAACCCGTTGACGCGGGTGGCGACCGACCACATGCGCTGGATCGCCGAAGACCCGCGTCCCGTGATCAAGATCAATCCGCACGAGGCCGGCCTGACGGTCGCGGGCGGGCGGTTGACCGGATCAGACAATATCTACTGGCGTATCGCCCAGTTCCTGATGCCGGTGCACGCCTATGCGCCAAGCTCGATGCCCGGCGAGAACATCTTCGGTCAGAGCTTTGTGCCGGTGACGGACACAAATTGCTGGATCTACACCTATGCGTGGAATCCGGAACGTCCGCTGACGCAGGCCGAACGCGATGGCTACGATCGCGGCAACGGCGTGATGGCCGTGGTCGACGAGAACTATGTGCCGCTGCGCAACAAGTCGAACGACTATCTGATCGATCGCAAGCTGCAGAAAACCTCCAGCTACACCGGCATCAAGGGCGTGTCCGAACAGGACGCCGCCGTGCAGGACAGCCAGGGCCCGATTGCCGATCGCACCCGCGAGCATCTCGGCCCGACCGATCTTGGCATCATGCATTTCCGCAAGCTCGTGATGGATGCCGCCCGCGCGCTGCAGAAGGGCGAGGCGCCGCCGCACCTGAAGCATCAGGACCGCTATGCCGTGCGATCAGGCGCCTGCGTCACCAGCAAGACCAAGGACCTGACCGCGGTCATGATCGAGCGGTTCGGCGATGCGGCAGGCTATGTCGGCGGTCCCAGTAGGAACGCGGCGGCGGAGTAGGCTCAATTTGGACCACCGTCATTCCGGGGTGATGCAAAGCATCGTGGTGCGCAATTGCGCATCTGAGGTCTGGTCCTTCGGACCATCCCGGTCCGAAGCCTGTCGAGCGGATCGAGCGACGGTGCTAAGTCCGAATTTTACTTGAGATTTTCGCGCGAGCGCTGGCGGCGATTGCGGTCGTCTTGGTCCTTGAGTGCGTCATCCGCGCACTGTAGCAGAGCGCAGCGCGCTCCGCCCTTGCGCGAGATGGCCGCCACCAACTCCGGGCGGCCGAACAGCATCGCATTCAGAGGATAGGTCAACACCGTTGAACAATGTGAGTGCAACCGTCCAATGACATAGATCAAGCCGAGGACGGGCAGAGCGAATCAACTCCGATCTTGGGGCAGCCAAGGCAAGGAGGCAGTCATGATCTCTCGACGGAAGCTTCTTTCTTCTTTGGGCTTGGCGACCGCAATAGCAGCGTGCCCGACCCTGCTGATGGTCCCTGACGCGGAGGCGCAGACCGCTGGCATGGAAAGGCGTCAAGATCGACGTGAGGGGCGGCGCGGGCGCCGCGAGGAACGCCGCGACGCGCGCCAAGTGCGCCGCGAGGGGCGCCGTGAAGCGCGCGATGTGCGGCGCGGAGTTACGACGGGGACAGGAGTTACGACGGGGACAGCTAAGTAACTTGGCTAGAGGGTCTAGGGGTTCGATAGTTAATCATCTCCGCTCATCGTCCCGGTGCAGCGTCTGTAGTAGCTCGCGATGCATGAAGGGAAGAAATGATCGAGACGTGGCACGCTGCGCATCTCATCCTAGCAGCCGTCCATGCGTCATTCCGACTCCGCCGCTACCAGACACCCTGCGAGGCGAACGCGCACTAGTGGCCAAAAGCCCGGCCAGCGATGTGCTGACCGGACTGATCAAATCCCGAAACTTTCGGGATTCGCGTTTGATCAGGCCGCGAGCGTGGCCGAAACAATGTGACAATCGCTGGCGGAATCCCGCGATATTCAGCGATGCATTTGCTCCGGATGTGACAGTGCTAAGTTGCTGAAAACGCTCGATTCCGATAGACCATCCCGGAATGACGAGGACGTATTTAAACGCCGTCACTGCAATGACGGCTTTTACAACGCGATCTTCCGATACTCCCGGTTGCTCAGGCTTGCTTCCTCGAGGTCAAGGTCGCGTTCGATCCGTCGCCTGGTTTCGTCGGTGATCTTGCCGTCGCGGAGCAGGATGTGGATGAATTTCCGCTCGGTTGTGATCAACTCCCGTGTCAGCTCCGCGCCGGCCTCCGTGATGTCGTGCGCGGCGGGATCCAGCGAACTGGGGATCTGACTCGTGCGGTTTTCATGCCGTGCGCGCAGCAGCTTGACGACTTCGTCTGACAGTTCGCGGTCGTCGGTGATGGCGTCGAGCGATTTGAGCGCCGCGTCGAGCGCCTCGCGCCGTGCGGCGAGCTCGGCCTCATGCTCCGCCAGATGTTCGCTGCGGCCGTCCTTGGCGACATCAAGCCACCGCACCACGGTGGGTAATCCAAGCCCCAGTCCCACCAGCGTGATGAGGATGACGCCAAAGGCGACGAACAGGATCATGTCGCGATAGGGGAAGGGTTCGCCGCCGGGCAGCGTAAACGGCAGCGCCAGCGCCGCGGCCAGCGACACCGCGCCGCGCACGCCGGTGAAGCCCACCACGAACGTCGCCCGCCAGGATGGCGCGGGATCACGTTCGCGAACTCGCTTGCTGAGCAGCCGCGGCAAATAGGTCGCGGGATAGACCCAGGCGAAGCGCGCAACGATGATGATGACGGCAACCAGCGCGGTGGTGATCAGGATTTCCTGCAGCGGGAACGCCTTCGATTTCTCGTACAGCAGCCGCATCTGGAATCCCGTCAGCAGAAACAGTAGGCCTTCGACCAGGTAGATCATGAGGTCCCAGAAGAAGATGCCCTGCAGTCGGGTCGCCGATGAAATCAACAGCGGTCCGTTCCAGCTGATGTAGAGCCCGCAGGCGACGGTCGCGATCACGCCGGAGCCGCCGAGATGCTCGGGAACCCAGTAGGCGAGGTAGGGCGTGAGCAGCGACAGCGTGATCTCGACCTGCGGATCGCGCGCGTGATGCCGTGCATGCAGGGAAAGCCAGCCGACGGCCAGCCCGAACAGGATTTCACAGACGACAATGGCCGCGAAGGTGCCCTCTGCCTTCGGCAGCGAGAACAAGCCGGTCGTAATCGCCACCACCGCGAAACGGTAGAGGATCAGGGCGGTGGCGTCGTTGGCCAGCCCTTCGCCCTCGAGCACGACGAGGATACGGCGCGGCATGCCGAGCTTGCGGGCAATGGCCAGCGGCGCCACGACATCCGGCGGCGCGACGATGGCTCCCAGCAGGAATCCGATGCCCCAGGGCAGCCCGATCAGGTAATGCGTCGCGGTCGCGACCGCGCAGGCGGTGAAGATCACGCAGCCGACCGACAGCAGAATGATCGGCCGCAAATTGGCTTTGAATTCGCGCCAGCTCATCGCGACGCTCGCCGAATAGATCAGTGGCGGCAGGAATAGCAGCAGCACCAGCTTCGGCGACAATTCCACCGTCGGCATGCCCGGTACGAAGGCGAGCGCAATGCCCGCGAGCAGCAGCAGAATGGCCGGCGCGACATCGATTCGCCGCGCCAGCAGCGCAGTCCCTGCCAGCGCGGCCAGCAGGATCAAAAAGATCTGAAAAGTGGCTTCCATGATGGCCTCCATTCGCAGGGAAGAGCCATCAGGTCAATGCACAGGGGGCGTGCAGCTTGGGAGACCGGCCGCAGGTCAACCGGCGACATACGGTCGCCGCGCTGCAAGTCTGACTACTCGCGCAGATCGTAGCGGTAGGATTTCGAGACGATCTTCCAGCCGTCGCGCAGCTTCATTGCCACCAGATAGTCGGTGAAATAGCGCGGCGGCAATTGGCAGCGCACCTTGATAAAAGCCGTCTGGTCATCCGAGCGATCGATGGTGACGATGAAATCGTCGCGCGGCTTGCCCTCGGCTTTCGCCGAGGGCTGCTTCTTCATCCAGTCCAGCCAGGCCGACAAGGCAAGAACCCGAAGCCTGCCGTTCTCCAACGAGCGCAGGTCGGCGGACGGGTGAAAGACGGCCCCCAACTTCTCGACGTCGCCCTCGTACACGCCGTCGAAATAGAGTTGAACTGCAGCCTCTACGGTAGAACGATCATGGCTCACGGATTGTGCTCTTTCCGGTTGATTAGGCGCCCAGCTGGTTGGAAATCGCTACTCGCGCAGGTCGTAGCGATAGGATTTCGAGACGATCTTCCAGCCGTCGCGCAGCTTCATCGCCACCAGATAGTCGGTGAAGTAGCGCGGCGGCAATTGGCAGCGCACTTTGATGAAGGCGGTCTGGTCATCCGAGCGGTCGATGGTGACGATGAAGTCCTCGCGCGGCTTGCCCTCGGCCCTGGCGGAGGGGCGCTTGCGCACGCGATCGAGCCAATCCGGCACGGTCAAAACCTGCAACTCGCCTTTCTCCTGCCAGCGCAGATCGGCGGTCGCGTCGAAGATCGCGCCGAGCTTTTCGGCGTCACCCTCATACAGGCCATCGAAATAATTCTGCACGACGGCTTCGACGGTCGATCGGTCATGGCTCATGGGTCGTTCTCCCCGGCAGGATTGGATATGCTCGATTTGAATTAAGCCACGAACCGCCGAATTGCGCTATGGCTGACTTTGACATCCGCGTGAGGAGTGATCTGTGGCCGGATCAGAAAATTCGAATGCTCGCTTTCTTGTCGGAGAATGCTTCTGCCGCTCGGTGCGCTACGAGGTCGAGGACACTTTCGCCTATGCATTGAATTGCCATTGCTCGAATTGCCGGCGGGCCACCGGTTCGGCGTTCAAGCCGTTCGCCGGAATTGCGCGCGAGAAGTTCGGTGTCGTCAGGGGCGGTGATACCTTGCTGATTTATGGCGACGACAGGGCGCATGACGCACACTGCCGCGGCTGCGGCTCGCTGCTCTATTCGGTGGTGCGCGACGGCGCCTTCGTCCATGTCGCGATGGGGACGCTGGTCGATGCGCCCTCGATCCGGCCGAGCGCGCATATCTTCGTCGGCTCCAAGGCGCCGTGGCATGAGATCAGCGACGATCTGCCGCGATATCAGGAGCATGTTACGCCTGGCGCGGAGTAGATCGGCGCCTGGCTAGGGTGCGTACTCATAAAAGTCGGTGCTGCGAGTCGGCCACCTGATGTCTGCTTCTCCCCCAACAGCGGCGCGGGAGCGGACATCGCGGCACTTCGCCTTCGGGCCAGGTTCAGACATACGTCCCTCCCAGGCGGCTCTTGGCGCGCGCCTGCAACCAGTCAATATTTTGACAGCCTGTGCACGCTCCTGGCGAGGCGTCTCACGGGGGGCGGCATGCGCGTGATTAACGGTTTGGCGTGATCGATTGCCATCTTAACCGCGACAATGGCCCGGCCTTTGAGCGTCGTCGCTTCGTAATAGCCGAACAGCTTCATCTCAATGTCGCACCAGTCGAGCTTGTACGGCTCGTCACCTATCGTCATGTCGAAGAGTTCAAAGCCGTGTTCGATCGCGTAGCGCAGCATGTGCTGAAGGTGCGCGCGTCCTGGCCCGTAGCGCGCGAGCGCGGAATCCTCATAACTCGACAGGATGAGCGAGTAGCAGTTCTTGTGCCGCAGCCCGAGACCGGTCGCGATCTTGCTGTCACCCACGTCCAGCCTGCTGACGTGAACGACGTCCCGTAATCTCGGATCGGTCGCGACGTCGTGGAAGAAGGCGAGATACCCGGGCCTGTCGAAGATGTCCTCGACCTGCATGCGGGCAAAGGAGCGTCGCTTCTGCTCAATCAACAGGTTCATCGAGCGCTCGATCTCGTCGGATCGTGTGACCTGGACGAAACGGATCTCGCCATGCTCGGCCAGATGCCTGAACTGCCGCCGCTCCCGTTTGCGCGTCGCGGAAGACCGCTTGGACAAGAAGAATTTGTTCCAGTCGAGCCCAAGCGTCGCGAAGTGAGCGCCATATGTCCGCGGGAGGACCGCGAGGTCGAGGAACGGATTTCTTTGTGAGCCGATCCGCTCCGGCATTCGGTCGAGATCGATCATATCGAAGCGAAGATCTGGATTTGCCCGGATGAGGCCGATCACCGCTCGCCATAACCCGCAGAAGTCTTGCGTCCGAAGGCCGTTCGCGAAATTTTGACCCAGGAGCGGCGCGTTATAATCGCACAGCTCAGCTCCGAGCCAGGTGAGCCGTCCTGTCGCGCCACGCCTTTCGATCGCCAGCGGTAGAATGAACTGGACCTTGCCATTGGGATCGCGTCCCAGCACGATCACCGGCGTCGAGCCTTGATGCCTGCCGATGTTATTGTGCCACGCCGCAAGCCACGCAAATTTCTGAAACACGGTGCATTCGGCGCGTCGCTCGAATTCGGTCCACCAGCGCTCTGCCGTGCGAAGCTCGGTGTAGATATCGACCTCAACGGCCGAGACATTGCCTTGCGGTTCCGACATCGCCTTGCGGTTCCGTCGGCGCAGCCTGCCAGCGGCCACGCCGCCATTCTGAACAATGAATTCGCACTGGCTTATAGCCCTGACGATACGATCTCCGTGTCCGCCGGGTTGACGATCAGGATGAGAAAGGGTTCCTGCCGAGATGGCGCGACAGATCGCCCGGGTCCGCTACGGGTCAAAAGCGGCGATGGAGGCGAATGCGGACCGACTCCGGTTTACCCTGAACAGCGGACGTGACAACGGCTTGATCGCTGTTCCGCTAAGGGCCGATTTTGTTGCAAAAGTCGGCTGTTAGCGATGGGGCTGGTGAGCCT
>NZ_LLYB01000128.1 GCF_001440475.1 Bradyrhizobium lablabi
GGGGGCTGGCGCCGCCGCGGGAGCGGCCTGAGGAGCGGCCGCCGCGCCCTTGGTGGGCAGCGCCTGCGACCACGCCGCGCTTGATGCCAACAGAGAAACTGCGCCTGCAAAGATCATCCCTGCCGCTATACGCATCGTGTTTTCCTTAAATTTGAATCCCGCATCCGGTCGCGGCGCTGCCGTCGTCCGGTCTGCCTCCATTCCCCGAAGCACATAGTAGCCTAGTTGGAGCAGACGCGCCAACGCAACCGCTGCGGTTACGCCCAGCCGATTTGTCGCCGTGCCGGTTATTCAGGATCCGGCCAGCGCCCTGGCAATGGCAGTTTTCACCCGCGTATCCACGGGTTCGACGGACTCCGGAAAGACGTCGGCGATATAGCCGTTGCGACCGATCAGGTATTTATGGAAGTTCCAACGGGGAACATCCTTCGGCCGCGCGTCCGCCGCCCATCTGTAGAAGGGGTGCGCGTTCGGTCCCTTCACGACCGCCTTCGCGGCGATCGGAAAGGTGACGTGGTGGTTCTGTGCAGTCGCGGTGATTTCGGCCGCGCCGCCCGGTTCCTGGCCGCCGAAATCGTTGGAGGGAACGCCGACGATCATGAGGCCGCGCTCGCCAAACTCGGTCCACAATTCCTGCAGCCCGCCGTATTGCGGCGTGTAGCCACAGAGCGAAGCGGTGTTGACGACCAGGATCGGCCGGCCGGCAAATTCGGCCAGCTTGATATCGCCGCCGTCCAATCCAGGAAATGAAAACGCGTAAGCCGTGGTCCGACTCATGCCGGTCTGCGCCAGGGATTGCCTGTTCGAGGCGGCGGCTGTGATCGCGGCCAGCGCCGCTGTCATCACGCTCCTGCGGTCGATCATGAAACGCCTCGGCTGTGGTTCAACAGCGCAAAGCATAGCGCAACGTCCGGACAGTCGCCGCTCAACAAGCCGTTATGGCCGGACCGCGCGCAGAGGAACGATGAAATCGGTGCCTTCGCCGGTTTCGCCGCCCTGGTTGATGCTGTGATCGGACACGATGATCGAGCCGCCGGTGGTGATCGCCTCCGCGATCCGCACAAGCGCGTCCTGCGGGACTGTGATCCGGTCCAGCGCCTCGGCCGGGCTGTCCTGCGCCGGCTGCGGCTTTGTCTCGGCCGATGAACCGCCGGCCAGCCTGCGCCGCACAGTACGGTCGTCCTCGCTGACTGGAGCTGCGTTGCGGAGCGCGGGCAGCGACACCACCGACCAGCGCAGCTGGTTGGGGTCGTTCTTGTCGGCCTCGGCGGTGAAGACATGCGTACCCAGCGGCCGGTCGCCGGGTGCGATCGTTATCGGAACGTCGAACTGCGGCTTGAAGTTCTCGCGGACGTAGAGCTTGCCGTCCTTGCGGCTGACGAACACGGCGATCTGGCCCGGGCGCCGGGGCGCTTCGGCCTTGGCAGCCTTTTCCGCGCCGGGCAGACGTGCCGGATCTTTCTTCGCGTCAGGTGCAATGGCCGGTGCATCGGTGACCGCCTTGACGGGCTCTGCCGGCTTTTCGGCGGCCTTCGATTCCGTCGCGTTGGATTCAACGGCCTTGGTTTCTGAAGTTTTGGTTTCCTCGGCCTTCGGCGCTGCAGCCTTGGCAGGCTCCGCATTGGTGATCGCCGCTGTGGGAGTCTCGCTAGTTACTTCGTCGGACTTCGTCTCGCCGGGCTTGTCCTCGGCCTTGATGCTTTCGCTGGCGGAAACTTCGGTCTTCGCTGCAGTGTCAGCCTTTGCTTCCGTGTTCGCCGTATCGCTAGCCGGCTGCGCCTTGGCTGCAGACGGCGCGGCATCGGACATGACCGTGCTCTTCGCCGCGAGCGCGCTGCTGGCATCAGCGGTGTGGGTCTGGTCGCGCAACGGGGCCGTGTGGCCAAGGGTGGATCGAAGATCGAGGCCCGGCTCCGAGTTCGCCAGGCTGGCATTCGCAGACCTGGTCGCGCGGCCGGCGTCTGCGCCCTTGTCGCTCTTGATCGCGGGCGCATCGAGCTTCGGGTCGTCGGCGATCAGGGGCTGCGGCACGACCTTCTGCGCTACCAGCAAGGGGTGCGAGATACTGGCCGGCGTGATCTGGCCGGGCGTGATGACGACGCGCGCGCCCATCCTCGTCCAGTTCCACATCTTCACGGCGAAGGCCATCGGCATGCGGATGCAGCCGTGCGATGCCGGATAGCCCGGCAGCACGCCGGCATGCAGCGCGACGCCCGACCAGGTGATGCGCTGCATGTAAGGCATCGGCGCGCCGCTGTAGATGTTGGAGCGGTGCATCTTGTGTTTCTGGATGACGCTGAACACGCCCATCGGGGTCGAATGACCCTTCATGCCCGTCGATACCGGGCTTTCGGCGAACAACCCGTTGGCGTCGTAGACGCGGACCTTTTGCTGCTCGATCGAGATCGCGATGATCAGCGGCCCGTGCGGCTTGGCGTTGGTCTCCTTGACGGCAGCGTCGGTCTTGGCCGACGGCCGGCGTGTCTTCGGCTTGCGCGGCTGCGCCGGCGGCATCGGCCGGTAATAGCTCGGATCGGAATCCTGCCAGTAGAACATGGCGGCGGCATCCGCCTGGGAAACGGCGGCAATGGAGCCGGCCACGGTCAGCATCGCAATCTGCCAAAATCGCGGCTTGGAAATCGTCGCGTCCGCAATACTCGTACTGAAAAACCGATGCTCGCTCACGCGCATAACCCTCAAATCCAGGTACTCGAATCTACCGTCTTGCCAATCCGTTTGTTGTCGCAGAGGCGAAAAGCGTTCACCAGCGTAGGCCTTATAATTTCAGCGCTTTTCGCCCTGATCGTAGCAAAAAAGCCTCACATTCCGTTAAACGGCCGCGGCCGGGCTGGCCGGAGGTATCGCACTATCGAGTCAGCACGATGGCCTTCCTGTTCGGCATTGCAGCACTACATAGGCGACGTGCCCTTCAGCGGAGATATCAATGACATCCAAGGCCGTCGTTAAGTGTGACAAGAAGTGGGAAATTCTGGCCTTGGTGGTGTTGGCGCTGACAGTGTGGCAGGCATCCCCGGCGTCGGCTGCGGACGAGCCCGACCTGATTTTCCGCCGCTCGACCGTCTTCAAATGGCTAAGCCCGAACGACAAGCTCGCGACCTACGCCGTCGACGATCCCGAGGTCGACGGGGNTGGCCTGTCACTTCACGGTGCCGGAGAAGGGCGGCTTCAAGGGCTGGCTCGGNGGTTGCCGAGGAGGTCTCGGACATTTCGCTGGCCTGCCGCCAGATCGGCCCGGTCAAGTTCAAGCACAAGCTGGAGCAGGGCGATGACATGTTTCGCCAGCGCCGCTCGCTGTTCTTCAAGAAGATGCAGATTGTTCGCGGCTGCGATGCCAAGCGCAACGTGCTGGTCTACATGGTCTATTCGGACAAGCTGATCGAAGGCTCACCCAAAAACTCGACCTCCTCAGTGCCGATCATGCCCTGGGGGGCGACCGAGACCGCGGTTCAGAAATGCGGTGAATTCATCCAGTAAGCCCCAATGCCATCCCGGTTCCGGGATGAGGGCTTCGGGCTTACCGTTTGAGCGGATTGGAATATTGGTGGGCCTCCGGGCCGGGTACGACCTTGCGGTCGCGGCAGCCGACCAGATGCACGAATTTCTGCGGCGCCGAGACATTGCCGCGGAATTCGTCGCCCTGCTGCGACATCGCGCCACAAACGCCCACGGGATGCTCCGAGGCTTTTTCCTGGCGCTTCAGGGAAGGATCGATCCGCAATTCGGAACCCCCGGATAAGTTTCCAACAACCGGCTGGCCGGGTTTGCGGGTCGGGGTGTCATTGCCAACATCGATGTTGCGATGGCCCACGACTGCTATCCTTTGTTGAGGAGGGGTCGAAACGCACGAGCCCGCGCAAAGTTGCACGGCGTTTGACTGAGTCGGCCGGATAGAAGCTTCGGCTCATCCGATAAGCCTGCGAACGAGACGTTCCTCGTCGACTGGACGAGGGCCAGAAGGGTCCCAATGGCCGGCTTACGGCGTTCAGCCGGAACATCTGAAGCAAGGGCGTGCCGGCTGAATTCATTGGATTTTTTCCGCCATTGTTTCGTCCGGCGGCGGCGACGAAACAATTCTCCTGTGTGACGAAACCATTTTTCGTTTTGGGCGCAGATGTCCGGAAACGGCCGGCGGCTATCAGGTTCCCAACGAGACGGCGGCGGCTAGCGGCCACCGACAACCGGAGACATTCAGATGCGAACCACCAGCTTCATCCTCGCCTTTGCCTTCATCCTGGCGGGTCCCTCGATGGCTGGTTCTGCGGATCAGGGTCTGCCGGGCGTCGGCACCTTCGTCTATAGTGGGTCGCCGGTTGCGACCACGGCCGCCCAGCCGATGGTTCTGGCCGCCAAGTAAGCGTAGCGTATCCGTTGCAAAGAGATCGCCGATAAAGGCCCCTGCATGTTGGTACGCATCTGTTTTGCCGTAATTCTGACGTGCCTCCTTCTCGGCGGCGCGGCGCAGGCCCAGGTCCAGTTTCAGCCGCCACAGACTTCATTCCGTTCGCTCTTCAAAGTGCCCGACCCGCGCGGCGAATTCGTGCGGATGTGCGCGCCGCATATGGTCGGGCGCTGGGCGCACCCCGAAAGCGTCTGCGGCTGCCTGCACGACTACGCCGCCGCGACCGTGGAAGATGCCGACCTGCGCGAAGCATTGCTGCGCGGCATCAGCGAGACCGGCGTGCCGACGATCGAGACCGCCTGGGTCCCGGCGTCGAAGCAATCCCAGATCGGACCGACCTTCACCAAGATCGCCAAGCCGACGCTGCAATGCATGTTCGAGCCGGCCACGAACCAGTAACGCCGGCGTTACCTAGTCTCCTGCAATTCCCTCAGTCTCGACACGCCGATAACGGCCATTGTAAGCAATGGCCAGTCGACGATCTGTGCGGGGCCTGTCAATGCAGCCGGGACGAATCCTGCTCTCATGTGCGGTGCTTGTCGGGCTGGGCTTGCCGGCCGCCGCTGCGCCCGATGAGGACCTGTTGGGGAAGGCGGCAGGCTACCCGATCGGCTCGCGCGCCAACTGGTTTTATGACGAGCGCGTCCGGATCGGATCGTTCAGTCACCTCGACAGCATCCTGCCGCACTACACGCTGAAGAAGGCGGCTTCTCCGCTGGCCTTACGAAAAACCTCCACCGAGCCGAAGATCGAGTATCGGTTCGAACAGCAGACCCGCACACTTGACGATTTTCTCAACCATCAGCGCGTCACCGGCTTTCTGCTGATCAAGGACGGCGAACTGCTAACTGAGCGCTATCAGTATGATCGCCATGCGGACCATCGCCTTGTTTCGCATTCGATGGCGAAGTCCATTGTCAGCATCGCAGTGGGGATGGCGCTGGCCGAAAAGAAGATTGCCTCGCTCGACGACACCATCGCCAAATACGTGCCTGCACTTGCCGGCAATCCCTACGGCGAGACGACGATCCGCAACATGCTGCGGATGGCGTCTGGCGTACCGTTTCAGGAGGTGTATGACGGCAAGGACGACATGGCGAAATTCAACAGGATCCGCCTCACGCAGGACTCGGTCGCGGCGCTGCGCGCCTTCACGACGCGCGAGGTCGAGCAGGGGAGCCGGTTTCACTATGCATCCAACCAGACCGTGGCGCTGACGCTGCTGCTGCGCGCGGTGACCGGCACCTCGGTGAGCGAATACCTGACGACGCGCCTGTGGCAGCCGATGGGCGCGGAGGCCGATGCGACCTGGGTCAGGATCAAGGACGGCACCGAAACAGGCTCGGGGAGCTTCAATGCGGTGCTGCGCGACTATGGCCGTCTGGGCTTGTTGCTGGCGAACGACGGCGCCCTGGGCGACAGGCAGATCGTGCCGAAGGATTATCTGCTCGACGCCACCGACTGGCATCGCCAGCCCGAGGCGTTCGCGCCGCGCAAGGCGACGCCGTATTTCGGCTATGGCTATCAGTTCTGGCTGTTTCCGGGCGAGAAGCGGCGGTTCGCGCTGCTCGGCGTCTACGGGCAGTCGATCTTCGTCGATCCCGAACTCAAGCTGGTGATGGTGATCACCGCGGCGGCAAGGAACGCCAGCGTCGGCAAAGAGCCGTTCGCGCGCGAGCGCGATGCGCTGTGGCGCGGGGTCGTCGCCAAATACGGCAGCTGGTAGGTCGGGCTCAACATCGAAACAGATAGCACAGGGGAAGACCATGCGATCCATCATCATCGGCCTCATCGGCATATTGCCGTTCGTCGTGTCTCCGGCTTCGGCCGCCGACGCGGCCAGTGAGGAAGCCAACAAGAAGGCGGTGCTCGAATTCTACGATGCAGCGCTCAACCGGAAGGACTTTGATGCCGCCGCCAAATTTTTTGGCCCGCATTACATCCAGCACAATCCGACGGCGCCCGACGGCATCGAGGGTTTCAAGAACTTCCTCGGTTTCCTGAGAGAGAAATTTCCGGACTCCCGCAGCGAGATCAAGCGGGTCTTCGCAGACGGCGATTACGTGATGCTCCACGTCCACAGCGTGCGAGAGAAGGGGACGCGGGGCCGCGCCATCGTCGACATATTTCGACTCGAGAACGGCAAGATCGTCGAGCACTGGGATGTCGTGCAGGAGATTCCGGAGAAGGCCGCCAACACCAACGGCATGTTCTAGCGATTGGCGGGCGCCGCTATCGCTTCTTGGTCCCCAGCCGCGGAATGCACTTGCGCGTGCGCACGACGCCTGACGCCGTCATCTGCGAGCCCTGGACTTCCTTGATCTGTCCGGCCGGGCACGATCCGTCATCGACCAGGACGCGCTGGCCGAGCCTGAGGTCGACGATGTCCTGCTCGCGCGAGACTGCTTGGGCGAGCGCAGGTGTGGCGAGCAACAACAGAACGAGGGCGGCGGCGGCTTTCATCGGCGTCAAATCGGTCTTCCTCACTTGGTCTTGATCTTCAGCCCGTCGGGGCCGACATTGATCTGCAGGCCCTCGGGTTCTTGCTTGGCTTGATAGAGATTGTAGCCGAGCACGCCGACGGCGACGATCAACACGCCGATAACGAGATACAGAACGTTGCGATTGCTGGGCATCCGCCATTTCCGCCGTGAAAGTTGATTCAGCCACCGAGCTTAGTGACGCGGCGGCGATTCTGATAGTGCGCGCCAGGTGGAGCGGTCAGCTCGCGGCCTTCCGCAGCTTGACTCGGCCGGTTCCACGGGACTTGCGATCTCCCTGCAGTGCGGCCAGCGATGATTTCGCCAGCCGTTCGGCCGACGCGGCCAGTTGCGGCAGCTTGTGGCCGGCAAATCCCAGCACAAAGCCCGGCAGCGGCCGCGCGCGAAAATAGGTTTCCGCCAACAGCCAGCCCGCGACACCGGCGTCCGCCTTTGCCTTGGCGGCAACCAGCGGATCGGTCGAGGGATCGAACCGCGCGACCAGATGCAGGCCCTGCGAGGGCACCGGCACCGAGAGCATTCCCTGCGATGCCGCCGACAGGGTCGAGGCCAGCACGTCGCGCGCTTCGCGGTAGATCCCGCGTACCTTGCGCAGGTTGGCGGCGAACGCGCCGGAATTGAGCATATCTGCCACCGCGCCTTCCAGCAGCGTGCCGGGAAAACGATCGAGCGCGGCGCGGGCTGTCGTCACCGGTCCGACGAGGCGCTCGGGCAGGGCGCAATAGCCGATGCGCAATCCCGGAAACAAGGTCTTGGCAAACGTGCCCATGTAGATGACGCGCGAGAGGTGGTCGATGCCGGCGAGCGACAGCAAGGGCGCGCCGTCGTAGCGAAACTCGCTGTCGTAATCGTCCTCGATCACAAAGGCGCCGGCGTCCCTGGCCCAGTCGAGCAGTTCCAGCCGCCGTGTCATCGACATCTGCACGCCCAGCGGAAACTGGTGCGACGGGGTCACGTAGGCCGCGCCGGCTGAAGCAGCAAGCGCCCGGCCCCGGGCCACGATCATGCCTGATGCATCGACCGGCACGGCGACGGGACGCAGGCCGCAGTGCCCGATCGCTCGTCTTGCGGCGGGATAGCCGGGATCCTCGCACCAGATCTGATCGCCGGGCTTGAGGATCGCGCCGAGCACGATCCTCAACGCGTGCTGCGTTCCCGACGTCAGCATGATCTGGTCCGGATCGCAGCGCAGCCCGCGCGCCGACAGCAGGTGATCGGCAATCGCGGCGCGGAGTTCACGGCTGCCGCGGGGGTCGCCATAGTGAAGGTGCTCGGCGCCGAAGGCGCGCATGCGCCGGCCGGCAAATGCCCGGAAGCGTTGCAGCGCCCGCTCGTCGATATGGGTGCAGCCGAGCGCCAGCGGACCCTGCTGCTGCGGCTCGATTGCGATCTTGGTCTTGCGTGCGTCGTTGGCTGGGGCGGGGATGCGCGCGGCGACGAAGGTGCCGGAGCCGACGGTGGCCACGGCAAAACCGTCCGCAATCAGCCGCTCATAGGCCGAGGTGACGGCGTTGCGACGAAAACCGGTCTGTTTTGCCAGCGTGCGCGACGGCGGCAGCGGCTCGCCGGGCTTTGCGATCCCGCCGGTGATGGCGTGGCACAGCGCCTGATAGAGCCGGTGCTGGGACGAGGCGCCCGGTGTCACGTGCGCACCCGAGAGGTCGAGCGCGAGCTCGGCCTTGCGGGGGGACGGCGCAGAATTGGTCGGAATTTTTCGCATGGAATTGGCACTATCGCAGACCAAATGGGCCGCTACAACTCTCTAACGATCGCACTCAATTGGATGAGGACTGCCGTGACCGACGCCGTAACTACTGAAGCGTATCCGTTATCGCCGCGAAACCAGGTGAAGCGGCGCCACGATCGCGGCTTCTATGATCACGCCACGGTCCACCGCCTGCTCGACGCCTCGATGCTGTGCCACGTCTCCTATGTGATCGACGGCCAGCCCTATTGCACGCCGACGTTCTTCTGGCGGGAGGGCAGCAAACTGTATTGGCACGGCAGCAGCGCAAGCCGCATGCTGCGCAACCAGTCCGAAGGCGAGCGGGTCTGCCTCACGGTGGCGCATCTCGACAGCCTGGTACTGGCCCGCTGCGGCTTCAACCATTCGGCGGATTACCGCGCCGTGATGGCCTTCGGCACCGCCTATCTCGTCACCGATCCGGTCGAGAAGGAGCACGCGCTGGTCGCCATGGTCGACCGCTTCTTTCCGGACCGCACCGCGAGCTTGAGGCAAAGCACCGTGCAGGAGATCAAGGCGACGTCTGTGATCGCGATGGAGATCGAGCAGGCGTCCGCCAAGATCAGGTCGAAGGGCGTCGCTGACGACGATGAGGACTACGAGCTTCCCATCTATGCCGAACGGATTCCGGTGCGCACGGTGCTGGGGCGGCCGGAACCCTGTCCGCGGCTTCTCGACGGCGTCGAGCGCCCGGTGTCGCTCGGTGCCTATTCGGAAGGCCGCCTGCTCGAAGATGCATTGCGGGATGCGCATTTTGCGCATTACGCCGGCGGCTGAGATCGGGGTAGGGTGCGCGCTCCCGACCTGAATTCGCGACTGGAGCCGCCGCATGACGACCGATACGCAACAAAAAATCCTCGATGCCGTCGACGCCGGCTTTGAAGCGCAACTGGCGACGACGCGGGATTTCGTTGCGATCCCTTCGACCCGCGGCGCCGAAGGGCCGTGCCAGGACATGATCGGCGATCTCCTGCGCCAACGCGGTTACGAGGTCGACGACTGGCATATCGACGTCGAGGATTTGAAGGATCTGCGCGGCTTCGGCCCGATCGAGCATGATTTTTCCAGGGCGCGCACGGTGGTCGGCACTTACCGGCCGTCCAATAATGCCGGCAAATCGCTGATACTGCAGGGCCATTGCGACGTCGTGCCGGCCGGCCCGCTCGACATGTGGGAGACGCCGCCATTCTCTCCGACCATCAAGGACGGCAGGATGTACGGCCGCGGCGCCTGCGACATGAAATCCGGCACCATCGGCGCGCTCTATGCGCTGGACGCGATCAAGGCCGCGGGCCTGAAGCCGACGGCGCGCATCCATTTCCAGTCCGTGATCGAGGAGGAGAGCACCGGTGTCGGTGCGCTCTCCACCTTGCAGCGCGGCTATCGCGCGGACGCCTGCTTCATCCCGGAGCCGACCGGCGAGACCATGGTGCGCTCGCAGGTCGGCGTGATCTGGTTTCGCCTCAAGGTGCGCGGCTTCCCGGTGCACGTGTTCGAGGCCGGCGCGGGCGCCAACGCGATCATGGCGGCCTATCACCTGATTCACGCCCTGCAAAAGCTCGAGGCCGACTGGAACGAGCGCGCCAAGGCCGACCGTCACTTCAAGGCGGTCAACCATCCCCTCAACTTCAACCCCGGCATCATCAAGGGCGGCGACTGGGCCTCGAGCGTGCCGGCCTGGTGCGACGTCGATTGCCGGATTGCGGTGCTGCCGGGCTGGTCGATCGCCGAATGCCAGAAGGAGATTCTGGCCTGCGTGTCAGCGGCCGCGCGCGATCACCGTTTCCTCTCCAACAACCCGCCGCAGGTCGAATGGTCTGGCTTCCTGTCGGAAGGATATGAACTGGTGAACTCGGCCGAGCCGGAAGCCGCATTCGCTAAAGCGTTTGGCGCCGTCTATGGCGGCGTGGTGCCGGATCGCGCGTTTACCGCGCTGACCGATACACGGTTCTACGGCTTGAACCACAACATCCCGAGCTTGTGCTTCGGCGCCAAGGGCGCTGCGATGCACGGCTTCAACGAGTACGTCGAACTGGACTCGCTGCGGAAGTCGACGAAAGCCACCGCGCTGTTCATTGCGGAATGGTGCGGGGTGGAGAAGGTGTGATCCGCTCATGGTGAGGAGCGCGTAGCGCGTCTCGAACCTTGAGGCCCGGCTGGTGGCCTCATCCTTCGAGACGCCGCTACGCGGCTCCTAAGGATGAGGGGCTTGCAGGCCACAGCGCCTGCACGATTGCATCCAGCCCGTCCGTCAGCGCCGCCGGTCCCGGCTGCAGGATGATCGTCGACTTGATCTCGACAATGCGGTTGTTGCGCACCGCCGGAATATCGCTCCAGCCCGGACGTTGCCGGATGCGATCGGGCACGACCTTCTTGCCGCACCAGGAGGCGAGGATTACGTCGGGTGCGGTGTCGCGCACCACATCCGGTGAAATGATCCGGTCCTTGGCGGCCTGCTGAAACCGCAATTTCGGCAGCGCGTCCTCGCCGCCGGCGATCTCGATCAGTTCGGACACCCAGCCGATGCCGGAGATCAACGGATCGTCCCATTCCTCGAAATAGACTTTTGGCTTGGGCGAAGGACGGGGTGCCGCTGCGATGCGTGCGAGGCGCTCCTCAAAGCCCTTGGCGAGGTTATCAGCACGCTCCGCCGCACCGACGATGGCGCCGAGCGTGCGTATCATCGCGAGGATGCCGGCGATGTCGCGCTGGTTGAAGACGTGGATGGCGATCCCCGCGCGCACCAGATCGGCGACGATGTCCGCTTGCAGATCGGAGAAGGCCAGCACGAGATCCGGCTCACGCGCCAAAATCTTCGGAATGTCGGCAGAGATGAAGGCGGAAACCCGCGGCTTCTCGCGGCGGACCTGCGGCGGCCGCACCGCGTAACCGGAGACGCCGACGATGCGGTCCTGTTCGCCGAGCAGATACAGCGTCTCGACGGTCTCTTCGGTCAGGCAGACGATACGGCGGGGCGGGAACTGGCGCATGGCAAGTGATCTGCAGAATGATGGCCGTGGTGGCACGGCGCGTATGCCTGATCAAGTGGTTCGAACCGCGTCGGGCCGGCCGTCGCGATACTCTGCGATTTTGCTGATGGTGTTGAGCATTCGCCGTCGAAGAAGCCCGCTGACCGGGCGAATAGCCAGCCAATAGGGCGTGAACATCAGCAGCGAATAACGATCCGGACAGTACACACGCGTCTCTGTCGTGAGGAGGGTGCGCTCTCCGGCTGGCTCGGCCCGAAATCCGATCACCAGCTTTGCAGTCTTGGGCGGGTTGCTGGCGAGGAATTCCGAAGGGCCATTGACGGCCAGCAGTCCAAAGTCCGGGCGCCAGAATTTTCCGACTAGCCCGCCGACCATCTCCCTGTCTCCGTCGCGGGCCAGCGGCGTGAAGTTTGCCCGCGTGAATGGGGCGGGGCGCGGTACGCGCGAGGGTGCCGTCCAATGCATTATTTTTGCGGGCAATTGACGAAGAAACATCGCCACATCACCCGTGCGATCCCTGGGCGGCTGAAAAGTCTGGATGATGTCCAGTAATTCGCCAGGCCTGCATCGCACGATGGCCTGGTGCCGTTCCGAGAACTGATGATTGGGGAGAAATTGTTCCAGGAGCGACATAGCCGATCCCTCAAGGAAATGAAGCTTTACCCACGGTCGTCACAGCACGCGGCGGTCAGTATGAGGAATTGTGGGCGCCATGTCACGGCAGCCATTACCTCGGAGGTCATTGCCTGATTTACCGGCAGCGGCCATTCTGTCCGGGAAATCGCTTCAAGAAAAAGCCGGAGGACGAATGACGCCGCTCGAGAAAATCCAGTCGATGAAGATGCCCTTTGCGGAATTGAAGGGGGTGACCTTCACGGAAGCCGGAATGGATCGGGTAGTGGCGAAGATGCTGGTACGGCCGGATCTCTGCACGCTGCGGAACACAATTCACGGCGGCGCCGTCATGGCATTCGCGGATTCGGTCGGCGCCGCGGCGACCGTGATCAATCTCCCGGCTGACGCCAAGGGCACCACCACGATCGAGAGCAAGACCAATTTCATCGGTGGCGCAAAGGAAGGGGCGACGGTGATCGCCACTGCGACGCCGGTGCACCGCGGGCGCCGCACCCAGGTCTGGCAGACCCGGCTGGAGACCGAGGACGGTAAGCTGGTCGCGATCGTGACCCAGACCCAGATGGTGTTGTAGGGCGTGGACTAAAGCGATATCGGCTTGTGCGGGCCGAGCGGAAATCTTCTGATCGGTTAAAGCGCTACTGCGGGTGACCCAAGGGTGACCCAAGCGTTTTCGCAAGATTGGATGAAACTCACCGCTCGGCCGATGCGGCTGCCGGTTAGCTCCGAGTACAGTGCTAAGGCTTTCGACTGGGGGCGACGAACGGGTTACTCTCAACTCCGGCGTGGCTGTTTTTCTCAAAACATGATTCCAGGCGTTCAAGGGCCGCCGTACTTCTGTCGAGTGGTACCTTCAACGTCGCTCCTTCTCCTCTCACTTCGAGAACATTGGCTGTGCGCACTCTCTCGCTGAGCGGGCGGTCCGATAGAGCGATCGTTACGCTCTTGGTTTCGGCCAACGCTTTTGCCGGGACTAATCGCGCACCCGCAACGAGCGTCACATCGTACGTCTTGCCTCTCTCGAGCTTCCATTTCGATGAATCGAGAAACAGCAGTAAGCCGTCATTAGATCTCGTAAACGTTATATCGAGATCATTAGCGGACCGGCTCATCGTGCACCTGTCAAACTTCTCGGCCTTGAAAGAGGTAGCAATCGTCCATGGTCCAACGGACACGGTCTGATCCTGCTCACGCGCAATGACCGATGTGACCGGAATCAACACGATAGAGAGTGCAACTGGCAACCGCATCTTTTCCTCCTGACAGGGAGCAAGGCACGACCTAACCAACGCACTGTATCCCTTGCGCGCCCCGAGCGCAGCCGGGACTCCTCGGCGGTGTTGACCTCGGCGCCTTGAGTTCCAATGTTCCGGTGCCTCACACTCTCCATCGTGTGGCCATGTTTTCGTCAATGCTGGATTCAAGCCTTGTCGGCCTGGGGCGCACCGCAGCCCAGGGGACAAGCCATGGATCGCGCTGAGTTAGATGAGTGCGCGAGTTCAGATGAGCGCGCGGGCAACGAGGCCCGAGGGAGCGAGCGGGTATTTTGTGCCAGATGTGCCGCCACGCTTCATCTTTTCATCGAGATACTAGATTCCCGTAGCGGCAGGACGCTTCGTCTGTTTCGATGCCTGTGCGGCGGAATTGCCTGGGGCGATTGAGGTCGTCTCAGTTGGCGGCTTCCATCATTTCGCGAATGTCCCTTGTTGGCCCTTCGGCGACCTCCGCTTTTGTGTTGCTGTTGAGCGATGAGCCGACATCAGGCGCGGCCAAGACGCCTGACTTATGAGTGCGCGCCCAGGTCCTAAGCCGCCTCCACCGCGTTCAGCATGCCGGTTTGTGGATGACAATCCACATATTCGAAGAGTTGCTCGTCGGCGCGGGCGACGGTGACCTCGTGGTAGAGCCGCAACTTTGCGGCCGGCCCGAGCGTCGACAGGTATTTCATGGCGGCGCCGAAAATCCGGACATGGGTCGGGTGCGATTCAGCCCAGCGTTCGAGCGCCGACAGGCTTTTCCACCAGCTCATGCCGTAGGATTTTTCGGTCACCGCGCCGTCGGGGCCAACCACCGTCATGTAACGGTTGGCGTAGCAGCCGATCGAACGTCCCTGGTCGCGCAGAAAATCCATGCCTTCGCGCAGCACCGGCTCGACATCGCCGAGATACATCTTGCGCTCGGCGGCTTCGGTATCGCCCCAATCCTGGCCGGAGCGGATCAGGCAGACATTGTCATGCGGAATGATCCGGACGCGCGCGCCGTCGCGAATGGTGCGGGCCGAGCCCGACGGCGCCATCTCGCTGGTCTGCGACAACGGGATGCGATCGCGCATTCCGCCCCAATAGGCATGCTCCAACACCTCGCCGCTCATGCCGTCGGCGAGAACGGCGACGCCTTCCGGCCTGTCGAGCGAAGAGAACAACGTTTCATAGCCTTCCACGGAAGGGTACAGCGCCTCGATGAAAGTGCCGAACCCGTCGCTGGTGCGCTCGCTGCCGGTCCAGCGATCGCGCGCGGGCGGAAACCAGCGATCGAATTTCGGCCGATCATCCCAATAGGCGACCGTGACGACGGTGGTGAAGCCGGCCTCGTCGATATAGCGCGCGCGGTCCCAATGCGTCGGGCCGTCCGCGGCCGCGAACTCCGACGCCAGCCGGGCCGGTGCCTGCTCGACGGCGATTGATGGTGTGCCGCGGGTCTGGAGGCCGAAATAGGCCATCACCACGCGCGTGACGCTCGGCTTGTGCCGCGCCACGAAGGACGGGTAGGGCGGCGCATAATCGTCGCCGACACGGCGATGGCGCGTTCGTGCGGTTTGCAGATGTGCAGGGATCGCGGATTCCATCGGCCTGCTCCTTGTCTGAATGGACGCGTTCAGGCCTGCAGCCTGATTTCGCTCATGACCTCGGCATCGACGGGCAGCGAGAAATGCTCGACGCGGTTGGAGCGTTTGCTGTTGAGCAACAGCCGCGTGACATCGGGCCGCGAATAATGCCCGGCCGGATCGGCTGCGTTCTTCGCCACCCCGATCATGCCGAGATCGATGTCGGCATACAGAATACCTTCCTGGTCCGGCGGAAGCTTCTCAGCAAGCGAGCTGCCGTCCGGCCCGTAGATCACGGCGTGGCCGCCGCCGACGTGCAGGAAGGCGTGCTTTTCGGGGGAGTCGCAGAGTTCATCGATCATCGCCTGCGAGACGACCGCGCAGGGGCCCAGGAAGAAGCAGGAGCCCTCGACCGCATAGACCTTGCTGGCGGCGTTGTTGACCTCGTGGCCGAGCGCATGCGCGAACGGATCGTACAGCGAAAAGCTCGGCCATGCGCCGACATGCACCTGCTCGTTCTGGGCATACATCGCGAATTTCGACAGCGGCTGCAGATGCTCCCAGCAGCACAGCGCGCCGAGCCGTCCGACGTCGGCGCGATCATGCACCGCGAGATCGCTGCCGTCGCCTTCGCCGAAGACGGTGCGTTCGGCATGGGTCGGACGCAGTTTGCGACGCTTGGCGATGGTCTCGCCGTCGGGGCCGATCAGCCATTGCGCGATATAGAGGCTGCCGCCGTCGCGTTCGGACAGGCCGAGCACCGCGGTCAGATTCGCGCGCTTCACGGCCTGACGGATCTTTTCCGCCTGCGGGCTGTCGAAGGCGAGCGAGTTGTCGAAATAGCGCTGCACCAAGCCGCGGCCGATCGCCCAGGCCGGCGCGCCGAGCCAGATCTGCCACGGATATCCGGGAATGAAGGTTTCGGGAAAGGCGATCAGCCTGGCGCCTTTCGCGGAAGCCTCCTCGATCAGGGCGATGGTCTTGTCGACAGTTGCGTCGAGATCGAGAAAGACCGGCGCCGCTTGAACCACCGCCACCTTGTATTTCTGATGAACTAGACCCATCGCACCCATCCTCGTCGTTTGGTGACCTTGCTGGGCCAGCCTACCGCCACGGCGGCGTGCGCCGCTTGTCCGCGGCGGAACGAAAACTTGTCGTAACCGGCAGATGGACGGCTGAGGGGTTGGCGGGACGCGGCGAGGGCTGGCGCTATTTGCCGGACTGCTCGCGCCATTCGCGCGGCGAGACGCCGAACCGCTGCCTGAAGATGCGGCTGAAATGGGCGAGGTCGTTAAAGCCCCACGCGAAGGCGATCTCACCGATGTGCCGGGCCTGACAGGCGGGGTCGGCAAGGTCGCGCTTGCAGCGCTCCAGCCTTTGCGTCTGCACATAGAAGCGGAACGAGCTCTGCTCGTCGGCCATCAGGTCGCTGGCGTAACGCGGCGAGATTCCGATGGCGGCGGCGGTGCGCGGCAGCGACAATTCGGGGTCGGCGAGATGGGTCAGTATATGGTTCTTGAGCCGGTAGAGCAGCGCCGAGCGGTGGGCCGACTGGTCCGGCAGGCGTGCATGCAGCCTGTCGGCCAGCGTCATCGCCAGCAGGTCGAGCGCCTGGTCGAGCAGGCGGCTTGCGGCTGCGGGATCGACCTGTTCGATCGTCTTGCTCACATTGAGCGTGAAATCATAGGTCAGCCGTTCGAGCGGACGATCGCCGGCGAACGTCGTTGCAGTCAAACCATCGAACGAGCCGATGCGCTGTTGCAGCAGCTTGCGCGGCATCTGCAGGATGGTCTGCGAAAAGCTGTCGTCGAAGCGCAGCTCGTAGGGGCGGGTGGTGTCGTAGATGACGAATTGTCCTGCGGAGACGATCGCCTCGCGGCCATCCTGAAACACGCCGTTGACGCCGCTGTTGCCGAGCGCCATCAGCACGAAATCCTCGCTGGCGCGGGCAATTCGCGACGGCGTGCGGAACACCCGCTGCGCGGTGGAATCGACCCGCGTGAATGCGGCTGGTCCGATTCTGGATTGCGATACCGAGCCCCAGAACGCACCGCGCATGTCCGATTTGCAGTCGAGGCCAACGAAGGTGTCGCAGACGATGTCCTGCCACACCGCAAGCCGGCGGTCCGGGAGGCATGAACGCGTGTCGAGCACCACAGCCACAACGGGCCTCCACGAACGATCCGGGTATGTCGGCTTAAGCCTTGGTTTGTTCGGAAATAAGCAGGCGCCATGCCAGTCTGCGCCGGGCGGCGAACCTTAACAATTGGTTAATGGCGCCGCCGTTAAGATGCTGCAAACATTGCTGTTATTTAAGGCAGTATACGGAGCAATCCGGCCTTGTATTTGATGTTGCGACGCACAATATTGGCGGTCTAGGGATTCGACGCCTCCTCGAAGGGCTATTCTGAGAGGAGATTTGGACTATGTACCTCAGCGTTATTGCGGCCGCACTCGCCAACAGCAGTGTGCGCACGCTCAGCCAGCAGGAAGAATTGCCGCTGTTGCGCGATCACCTGCTGCGGCTCGACCGCATCAGCCGCCGCGATCGTTTCCATGGCTTCATGGACGACAGCTTCATCGAGCGCTACGCCGAGAAATGCGCCAATGACGGCACGGTCATCATTGCCTTCTTCGAAGACGGCGTGGTTCGGGGCGCGGCAGAGCTGCATCCGCCGGATCAATCACCGGATTCGCTCCCCGAGGTCGCCTTCAGCGTCGAAGCGTCAGTGCGCCGTCGTGGCGTCGGCAGCATCCTGTTCCGCAAGCTGATCGCCGTGGCGCGAGCCAAGGGCTACAAGAGCCTGCGGATCACCACGGGCGCGCAGAACGAGGCAATGCGGGCGCTTGCCAGCAAGTTCGGCGCACAGCTCGTGTTCCGCCATGGCGAATCCACCGGCACGATCGATGTGACGAAATATGAGCAGGCTGAATTCGCGACGTCCTGGGTCGAGAACGCAATAAATGCTACGCGCACGGTGGTGGCTTTCAACCGTGCCTATTGGCGAATGCTGCTTCGGATGGCTGGCACCGCGCCGACGGAGTGGGGCGCCTCGTAGCCAGAGCCGCACGTTCAATCCAGCGAATTGCCCAAAAGGCGATTCGCTGGACGCAATTCAGTGAATGTTTGGGCTTCTCAGGTGCCGGTGCGCTTGTCGTTGCCGAAGCGCCTGACGACACGGCGCTCAACCACGACGGAGCGCTGCGCGCCCGCTTCGCCCGCGATGACGCGAGTCGCCGATCGTGCCATCGCGCGGCCGGTTTTCTTCACTTCCGCCAGCACTTCCTCATAGGGCAGCCCCATCAGCGCGGCGGCGATTTCCGCCTGCTGCTGCTGATCGTCCGTGATTCCCACCGCGGCGAAGATTGCCTCCTCCAGCGTCGGCGGATCCCGCCGGACGCGTCGTGTGCCGTATTTCGTGTTCCAGTCTTCGCTCATAGGGGCCTCGCATTGTATTGCCGAGATACCTAGGTGCCCTAATGTTGCATTGCAATATGAATTTCGCGTGGCAATACAGCCATGCGTCAATAACCCCTCAAAATTCGGTAGCGCCGTACGGTTTCGATTTTTTGATCGGTCCGTTGCGTCAGGGCGCGGAATCGCCGGCCGCGGCCAGATCCAGCGGCTGTTGCGGCCAGCGCTTCAGCGCGGCATGGCCCGCATCGGTGAGGGAATAGATGCCGCGCTCGGCGCGATCGAACCAGCCATAGACATTATGCAGCAGGATTTTGCCGGCATCGGGAATCTGGGCGCGCAGATCCTTGACGCGTCGTGGCCCGCCTGACAGCGCCGAGGCGCAGGCCAGCGCCTGCTGGCGATAGGCTGTCATGATCGGCGCGCGCGTCGATCCGCCGAGGACGGGATCGCCCTTGCGTTTCTGATGCTCCGCGATCAGCCGCGAGCGCTTTTTGGGGTTGCGGCGAGGCGCCGATGTCGGCGGCTTCACGATCACCTCGACATCGCCGGTACTGGTGACGGCGAGCATGCCGAAGCCAAGCCGGCGGCAGAGATTGCGGTAGCGCGCGTCGCTTTCCCGGCCCTTGCCACGGGCAGACAGTTTGGCCGCGAGCCAGACCTCGTCGGCGGCACCGGCGCGATCCACTGCCTGCAGGATCAGCTCCAGATTGAAGGAAAGCTTGAGTTCACCGATCACCACGATCGGCGGGTCATCGCCGCTCAGCGCGACCAGGTCGCAGCCGCCGACCTCGCCCTTGACTGTGAAGCCGAGCTTTTCGAGGAAGCGTTTGACGGGAAGATATAGCGCGGTTTCCAAAATCTGCTCCGGCGGCGGGTGTGGCCGCGACTCAATGTCCGGACTTTAGCCGAATTCCGGCAAAGCGTTGATCGGGCCCCACTGCGGCGGCTATTCTGGGTGCCGGGGGACAAGGCCATACGGCAATTGATGGAACCTGCGAATCCAGTGTTCGCGGGGGCGAATGACATTTGCCGGACTAGAAGCGAGCAGGGGCGTGCTGAAAGGACTGTACAAATTCCGTTTCACGACGGAGCGCGGGGAAGGTTCGGGCGTGATGTTCGCGACTGCGGGCGGCAGGCTCTATGGCGGCGATTCCGGCTCTTCCTTTGTCGGCAGCTTCACCGAAGCCGATGGCATCGTCTCCTGCGAGGTGACGATGTCGCGCCACTATTACGATCCCAAATACGTGCCGATGTTCGAAGTCGAACATGCCGTGATGAACTTCACAGGCAGGCCCCGCGGCGACGAGATTCATTTCGAAGGTGGCAGTGCGGCCTTGCCCGGCGTCCATTTCACGACCGTTCTGACTCCCATCGATGTTACCGACGCGCCGCCGCCCGGCGTGGTCGGCCCTGACGGGATCGGCAACGGGCTCTATTCCATTCACATCCGCATGCTCGACGGCATCGATGCCGGCAATACCGGCGTCATGATGCTGCGCGACGGCCGTATCCGCGGCGGCGACGCCTTCTTCGATTATATCGGGGCGTATTCGGCGGCGAACGGCAGATGGAAAGGCGAACTCGTCAACCGCGAGCATACGCCATCCATGAGCGAGCGGCCGATATTCGGCGGCCATGAAGTCGGCATCGGTTTTTCCGGCACCTACGATGCCGACGGCGCGGAAGGCGAAGCCACCGCGCTCGCCGGCAAGCGCAGCATCCGCTTCAAGGCGGTGCTGCGAAAGCTGGTGGATGTGGAGGGTTAAACTCTCCCGTTCACCGGCAGCAGCGCGCCGGTGACGGCGCTTGCGGCGTCGCTGGCGAGGAAGAGGATCACCTCGGCCAATTCCTTCGGCGTCACCCATTTGGCGAAATCGGCTTTGGGCATGCTGGCGCGGTTGGCCGCGGTGTCGATGGTCGACGGCAGCACGGCGTTGACCGTGACCTTGCCTTTCAGCTCCGCGGCAAGCGACTCGGTGAGGCGGTGCACGCCGGCCTTGGAGGCGGCGTAGGCGCCCATGCCGGAGCCTGCCTGCAGCGCGCCCATCGCGCCGACATTGACGATGCGCCCGGTGCCAGATGCGACGAGATGCGGGATCGCCGCGCGCGAGGCGTTCAGCGCGGTCATGACGTTGAGTGCGTGCATCCGCTGCCATGTCCTGGGATCGCCATCGGCCACCGTTTCGAAGGCGAAGCCGCCGGCGATGTTGATCAGCGCATCGAGCTTGCCGAAATGCCTGGCCGCGGCGTCGATGGCTCTCCTGGCTTGCGCCGCGTCGGTGAGATCGACGCCGCCAAGTTCGAACAGATCGGCTGTAGCCGGAGCTTGCGTTGGCGCGTGATCGACGCTCGCAATCCTGGCGCCGCGCTCCAGCGCCTCGTCGACGACGACGCTGCCGAGTGCGCCGAGAGCCCCCGTCACCACGATGACCTTTCCGTCCATGATGGCCTCCGTACGCTGGGGAAACAGGGGATCACAGCCTAGCGCCGAGAGCTTTTCATTTGCAATGCGGCTAATTTCGGAATCCAAATACGGGCATGTGACCAACCGTTCCCGCGGAGGATGTTCCCATGCCTGACGCGACCAGGCCCTGCGAGACGCATCCCGATCTCGTCAGATTCAAATACCCGCTGCGGTATTTCAAGGAAGCTCTCAGGTACAGGCGAAAGGTCCGGATCGTTGCGATTGGATCGTCCTCGACGGCAGGCGTGCTGCCGGTCTTGCCTTATTCGCCCCGGCTGGAACTGCTCCTGCGGCGCAACTTCTATTTCTATGGCCGGATGATCGACGTGCTCAATCGCGGGATCGGCGGGCAGGAGGCTCCGGAGGAACTGTCGCGCCTGGAGACCGATGTGATCGACGAAACACCTGCGCTCGTCATCTGGCAGGTCGGCACCAACGCCGTCTATCGCAACACCAGCTACAATCCGGATGAAGTGGGAAAGGCGATCGCAGTCGGTCTTGATTGGCTCGCCGGCTTGCAGATGGATGTGGTGCTGATGGATCTGCAATATACGCAAGCCATGGTTGACCAACTCGACCGGTCCAAGGCGATGGTGGAGCGGATAAGGGCCATTGGAGAAAAGGCCGGGGTCAACGTCTTCAGCCGCTTCGCGCTGATGAAGCGCTGGGTCGACGACGGCGTTCCGATTTTCGATCTGGACGATGGAGACAATGCCCACCTTCACACGGGCGAATGGGCGACGAATTGCATCACGCATTCCCTCTTTGGTGCGATCGAGCGGGCGGTGGAACTGGACGGCGTCACGTAAGATTACGGAATGGGGCGAAATCGATAAAATTTGCCGGAGTTCTGTAAGCCGTTTGCAGACTCCGTTCGCTACAAGCGAACTCCAACAATAAGGCAGGGGGATTTGTCATGGGTTTGCCGGATCACGGTTTACCGCTTGTTCAGCTTAAGGAGCAGCGGCGCGACCTGGTCGTAGCGCTGCAAAATCGCAGCGGTCCGGTCTCGAGCTGGGAATTGATGCAGATCGCCGCAATCCAGCAGGCTATCTCGGCGTTCGAGGACGTCATCGCCGATCTCGATGCCGAAATGGAAATGGAAGCGGCGGCCTGAGCCGATAGGCGCGGCCTTCCGCTACCGCCACGACCCCGCTTTACTGCCGGCGCGCGCCGGATAAGATCGCGCCATGCGTGTTTCGGCAGTTCAACTCGCTCTCCTCGCATGGTGTGTTCAGCCAATGGCTGGCGCTAATGCCCAGGCCTGCGTCGCCGATCAGCATGGCGGCCTCGTCTGCGGCGAGGGCAAGGCCGCGATGCGCGTCGTCGCCGACACCACCTCGCCCTCGAAGAATTATGCGTTCGCCTGGCGCAGCCCGCAGGGCCTGCCGTCAGGCAACGATATTCCCGACAACATTGAGAACGTCCTGGTTCGCCTAAAAGACGGCGCGGTGCTTGCCAAACTCGGCGGCGAGTATTGGGCGACCGGCGAGATGCGCGCGAACCGCTACGAACTGATTGCCGCCTGGTCGCCGGACAGCCGATCCGTCATCGAGGTCGCGAACAGCCGCTGGAGCAGCGATTCCTTTGCCTATTACCGAATCGACGATGCATCGGCGAGCAAGCTCGATCTGCGTGCGATGGTCGAGCCGGTCATGACGGCCAGGCTTCCGCCGCGAAACCGCGAGGGTAACGCCTTCCGCGTGCGCACGGATCTGCCGGTGACGATCGACGCGCGCGGCCGTCTGCGCTTTACCGCGATGCTCTACGTGCCCAAGAGCGAGACCAGCAACGACTACAAGGTACAAGTCAACGTCCGGACGAGCGGCGGCAAGCCATCCGCGCAGGTCGTTTCGGTGCGGCGGGCGAAGGCGAACTAGGACACGTACTCGTTCATCCCGGTCGATGTCTGCTTGCTTCTCATGTCTCCTTTGCTTCTAAAGCGACGCGGTTGCGCGTCGTTGCGAATGCCGCAGACTTCGTCGCATCATACGCCCCCTGAGTGTAAGGGTTAGCTCGTCCGAGGTATTCAGCCGCTCACCAAGGCGCTGTATTCTGCGTGCAGGCTTGCGGAAAAAGCGGAGCGGCAATTCCCGAGTTCAGGATTGTTGGGTTGGCGGAAGTACCCAGCCTTGCGATCCGAGAGAGGAGCCCCGGCGCGCGCAGCGTCGGGGTTCTCTTTCTGCGTGGTCAGCCTTGCAGATAGCGCGCTTCGAGATGGGCGCGTTCGGCCTTGCCGAGACCGAGGCCGTCGCGGAGATAGGTTTTAAGATCGCCGTAGTCGGCGTCGATCGCCTCGAAGGCGGCGGCGAGGAACGATGCCTGCACCGAGCCAAGCACCTGCCTGATGTCGTCAGGCAGGTCGGTGCTGTGATTGGGATCCCGTCGGTAGAAACGGTTGGTCAGCAGATAATCTTCCGAAATGATGTCCTCGGAAACGCCGAGCGCATGCAGGATCAGCGCGCAGGCAAAGCCGGTGCGGTCCTTGCCGGCGGTGCAATGGATCACCAGCGGCGCACGGTCTTCCAAAAGATGCGCAAACAGCGACCGGAAGTGCCGCGTGTTCTTCTGCACGTAGCTGCGGTAGGAGTCGCGCATCACCTCGACGGCGTGATCCGTCGACAGTGGCGTTCCGGCGGCCACGATTGCGCGCAGCGCCGCGACCACCGTGGGTTCGACCGGCAGCGAGTGGACGGTGATATCAGGCATGCCGCACAGGGCGGCGGTGCGCTCCTCGGTGCCGCGAAAGTCGAACGCGCTGCGGACGCCGAGCTCCCGCAGGACGGCGACATCGTTATCGGTGAGGTGGCCGAGATGGTTGGAGCGAAAGATCTGCCGCCAGCGCACGGTCCGGCCGTCGCTCGTGGGATAGCCGCCGAGATCGCGGAAATTGCTGGCGCCGGAGAGATTGAGATGGCGGTCGGGGGAGGCAGGGGATTCTGACATTGGCGGTTTGTACGATCTCGTGCTGCGAACAAATGAAAGGGCATGCCGATCGCCCGCAGATTTTCTATGCGCTAGCGTTCGTGAAGGGAAGGGGATCGAAAATCCGAAAGCGGAAGAGGCCGCCAACGGAGGCGGCCTCTGGGCTACTTCTTTGGCGGCACCTTGACCGGGATATGCGGCGTGGTGCTAACCACCTTGACGCTTCCATCCGAAGCAAAACTCCTGAGCGTTTCCAGCACTAGGAAGAACTTCTCCGCAAGCATGGCGGGACCTCCTCTGGCTAGTTGATTTGAGGTAGAGATTATCATCACTGCAGGGCAGGGACCACAATTTAGGAAAGGCTGAGGCCGCCAATCGAGACGGCCACAACTGGTCCCGGCTGGATGGCGAGGCGGTAGGCGACCCCGTATACCCCAGAGAGGCGTTCCCCCGCCTGTTGCTTGCTGCGCTGCGGCGCCAGCAGCCCCGTCGTATGATCTTCGCTTCAATTCGCGGATCCGTCCCCTTTGGACAACTTGGAAACGCTTTGTCACCGTCATAAAACTTTCATGCAACATCCCGATGGAGACATCGTTGAACGTGCGGCAGCCAGTCGTGAGCGATTCCGGCGCAGCTATTGCCGTGCGACCGGCTGAACAGGCGGAAATCGAACTAAAGCTGCTCGCGCCGCACGGCGCCCTCGAAAAACTACGCGAGATGCCCGTCATCATGCAGCATGCGCGCAACCGCGGCGCGTTTCGCTGGCTGGAAACGGTGTACTACGACACGCCGGAACACCTTCTATTCCAACGTGGCATGTCGCTGCGCGTGCGACGGAGCGGCAAACACTTCATCCAGACACTGAAGCTTCTACCTAATATCGGACAGCCCCTGACCCGACGGCAGTGGGAAGCGCCGGTTGACGACCTCACCCCTGATCTGGCGCGGCTTCCCGCCGACGAGGTCGGCGATCCCGTGACGACGCTGACCAACGACGCGCTGGTGCCGGTTTTCGCGACGAGGGTTCGCCGGCATGCGCGGCAACTCGAGCTATCCGATGCTTCTGTTGAAATCGCATTCGACGAGGGGACGATCGAGGTCGACGGGCGCAAGGAAGTCCTATCCGAAATCGAACTCGAATTGAAGAGCGGCAATGCCGGCGTCCTGTTCGATCTCGGAACGCAGTTGCTCGACGCTGCGCCGCTACAGGTCGGCACGCGTAGCAAGGCCGAGCGCGGCTATGCGCTCGCGTTCGACGTCGTGCAGCCGGCGGCGAAAGCCGAGTTGGTCAGCATTACTGCCGAGCATATGGTCGACGACGTCATCGCACTCCTGATCGGGACCTGCTGGCATCACCTTTTGAAAAATCACGTGGTGGCGCAGGAGGGGGCGGACCCCGAAGGCGTGCACCAGATGCGCGTCGCCTTGCGCCGCTTGCGGACGATATGTGCGCTGTTCCGTCGCGATATTCCGTCGCCAGCGTTCCAGGCGGTCAACGAGGAGGCGAGGTGGCTGATGCAGCAGCTCGGCCCGGCGCGGGATTGGGATGTCTTCGCCGAGACGACCATCACTCGGCTGGTCGCGGCGGCTCCGGAGGTCGATCTCGGCGGCCTGCGCGAGGCGGTCGAACGGCAGCGCAAATCAAGCTACGCCGCGTTGCAGGCCGTTCTCGCCGAGCCCCGTTGCAGCCGTTTCCTGCTTTCGCTGGGGCAATTGGTGGAACGCCGTGGCTGGCGCAACGAGATCGGCAATGAAGCGCTGGCCGTCCTGTCGCTCCCGATGCCGACGCTCGCGGATAAGATCTTGGCGCGCTTGCATCGCAAGGCGCTCAGGCGTGGCGCGCATTTCCGGAAGCTCAACGTCTATGCGCAGCACGATCTCAGAATCGACCTCAAGAAGCTGCGCTATGCGGCGGAGTTCTTCTTGCCGCTTTATGCCACGCATGCGCCGGCGAAGCGCTACGTGAAGCGGCTCGCCGGGCTCCAGACCAGTCTTGGACGCGCGTGCGACATCGCAAGCGGCCGCATTCTGCTCGACGCCATCAGGCAGGAAGACCGGCCTGCGCTTCATCTCGCCATCGGCGCAGTGGCCGGTTGGCAAGCCCGTGATCAGATTGCGGTGGCAAAAACGCTGCGCAAGAGATGGCGGCGATTCAAGACGGCGCCTGCATTCTGGGGGCGGTAAAGTCCGGCAGGCGCAACGGCCGATCTCGTGCTGCGGACAAACGACGCAAGGGCATGTCGCCCGCTCCCGTCTCGTCTATACTGAACTCTGCAATCTGCAAGGGGCGAAACATGAATTGTCTTGGGAATAAGGTTTTTGGTGCGGCGCTATGCGCTGCGGCGATTGCAACGATCTCGCCAGCCGCGTTCGCGCAGTCCACCTTCCGGAACTATCGTTGCGCCGACGGATCGCAATTCATGGTCGGATTTTTCCAGTACGACAAGCGCGCCCATCTGCAGCTCGACGGCAAGGCGCTGACGCTGCCCAGGCGTTGGACCCTTTCGGGCTCGCGCTATCAAGCAAAGGGCGTGACCTTACGAATTACCAAGGCCGGGGTTACGACGCTCAAGCACGCCAGACGGGAGACGACGACATGCGAGCAGACATGAAAAAGGGCCGAAACGCTTTCGTTCCGACCCTTTTCTAGTTCTCCGTCCGCGCCTCGTTTGCCGGGCGCGTCCCTGCCAAACACCTCCTAGGCATCAGTGATCCCGCTCGTTGCTGGCGTCCTGGATCGCCGCAGCGTGGTACCAGCTATCGCAGCAGTCGGCGAGGTTGACCGGCTGGGCAGCGGCAAACTCGGTCACGGCTTTGGTCTCGCCATAGCGGCGTCCCCCGAGAGCCGCCCGGCCCCCGGCTGGGAATTGGTAGATCTTGGCAGTCCCCTGATTCAAACCCGTAGTCATCATTGCAAGTCTCCTTCTGTCGACGCGCGAGCCTCCATGGTGCGCCCGACTCGTTCTTGAGTGGTTACGCAAGTCGATATTGTCGGTGCTCCGGGCGGGTGCAAGTGACCAATAGAACGGCAGATTTTGTCTATTTCGTAGGCAGTTTCGGCGCTGCTTCCTGCGAGGCAGCAGTTGCGTGATCAACGCGTGGGCCAGCGGGATGGTTGCTCGGCCAGGTCGGCGCCCAAGGCGGGGGCGTCAAAAGGATGCCGCAGCTTTAAGCGTTTAGTGGCAGGCAAGCGGAAATGCCGGAGAAATGGGCTGGATTCGGGCTCCGACCCCGGACCAGAACCGCCTGATTTGCAGGCCTGCCGCGCTCCTATGTCGCAGCTTTTATTTTAGGCCGGACCCGGCAAGCCCTGTGGATGATCGATGCCGCAGCGCAGCGACTGGCACGTTCCATGCTTAGTAAGACGTGGCCTGACGTGGCCGGGTACACGTATGCGAAAGACCTCCGGGGGGCTGGGCGTCACACCTCAGATTTCAAGCGTCGGTCTTCCGCATTTCACAGAAGCAACTCAAGAGAGGCTCAATGACCAAGTACAAGCTCGAGTATATTTGGCTCGACGGCTATACGCCGACGCCGAGTTTGCGCGGCAAAACGCAGATCAAGGAATTCGACAAGTTCCCGACGCTGGAACAGCTTCCGCTGTGGGGTTTTGACGGTTCGTCCACCAATCAGGCCGAAGGCCACAGCTCCGATTGCGTGCTGAAGCCGGTCGCCGTGTATCCGGATGCTGCGCGTGAAAACGGCGCGCTGGTGATGTGCGAAGTCATGATGCCCGATGGCAAGACCCCGCATGCCTCGAACAAGCGCGCGACCATCCTCGACGATGAAGGCGCCTGGTTCGGCTTCGAGCAGGAATATTTCTTCTACAAGGACGGCCGTCCGCTCGGTTTCCCGTCGGATGGCTATCCGGCGCCGCAGGGCCCGTACTACACCGGCGTCGGCTATTCGAACGTCGGCAGCGTTGCCCGCAAGATCGTGGAAGAGCACCTCAACCTCTGCCTCGCCGCTGGCATCAACCACGAAGGCATCAACGCCGAAGTGGCGAAGGGCCAGTGGGAATTCCAGATCTTCGGCAAGGGCTCCAAGACCGCTGCCGACCAGATGTGGATGGCCCGCTACCTGATGCTGCGCCTCACCGAATCCTACGGCATCGACATCGAATTCCACTGCAAGCCGCTCGGCGATACCGACTGGAACGGCTCGGGCATGCACGCCAACTTCTCGACCAAGTACATGCGCGAAGTCGGCGGCAAGGAATACTTCGAGAAGCTGATGGGCGCCTTTGAGAAGAATCTCATGGACCACATTGCGGTCTACGGGCCGGACAATGACAAGCGCCTGACCGGCAAGCACGAGACCGCGCCCTGGAACAAGTTCAGCTACGGCGTGGCCGACCGCGGCGCCTCGATCCGCGTTCCGCACTCCTTCGTCAACAACGGCTACAAGGGTTATCTGGAAGACCGCCGCCCGAACTCCCAAGGCGACCCCTACCAGATCGCTTCGCAGATCCTGAAGACCATCTCGGAAGTCCCGACCGGGGCCAAGGCGGCCGCGGCTTAAGGCACGAACGACAGGCCCCGGGACACCGGGGGGCAAAAGATGATCCGCCAAGGCAAAACCGCCTTGGCGGATCATTGCGTTTTGATGACACGGCTTCCTGATGGGATTTTAAATAGGCCGGCTCAAGCCCGTTCCCCTGCGTTATGAACCGCGCTAGAGACAACGGGGTAGGATTGCCGGGGACACGGCATTGTTTGAGGGATTTTACAAGGTCAGGTTTCAGCTTGGCGCTTCGGTCGGCCGCAGCGTGATGTATGCGCGCGACGGCAAGATGCTGGGCGGCAACTCGGCCTTTGCCCATATCGGCACCTACGAAAAGCAGGACGACGGCGTCGACATCGTGATCCAGACGGTGCGCCACAATCCGGACCCGGCCTATCGCGCGATGGCCGGCACCGACGATGCCACGCTGCTGGCGAAGGGCAGGGCAGACGGAAGCCTCTACCGCTTTGAAGGGGGCTTGAAGGAATTGCCCGGCGTGGCGTTCCACTCGGTGATGACGCCGATCGAGCAGGACGCCATACCGATCGCTGGCGGTGTCGGCGAGGGCGGTATCGTCAACGGCCTCTACTCCATCCACGTTCGCCTGCTCGACGGTGTCGAGGGTGGCCTGACCGGCGTGATGCTGCTCAATGAGGGACGCATCCTCGGGGGCGACGCATCCTTCTACTATGTCGGGACCTACACGTCGGAGAAAGGCCGCTGGAAGGGCCAGATCCTCAATCAGGAGCATACGCCATCGATGGGCGAAAACCCGATCTTCGGCGGCCATGAAGTCGGCATCGGTTTTTCCGGATCCTGCGACGGAGAAGGTGCGTTGCTGGAGGCGACGGCGCTCGCCGGCAAGCGCAGCCTTCGCATGACCGCGGTGCTGAAGCTGATGCGGCGGGTGTAGCGGCCGATGAGCGATGCCATCCGCGTGCTCTCGACGCTGGCGTTGAAGGGCGCCGTCCACGGCCTGGCCGGCCAGTATCAGGCGGCCGGCGGCGTGCGCATCGATGCCGATTTCGCGCCCACCCTGGCGCTGCTGGATCGCTTGCGCGCAGGCGAAGCCGCCGACGTCGTGATCCTGACCCGCGAGGGGCTGGACGAGGTCGCCCGCGAGGGGCGGGTGGCCGCGGAGAGCTGCGTGGACCTGGCCCGCTCGTGGGTCGGCATCGCCGTGAAGGCTGGGGCGCCCCATCCCGACATCGCCACCGAGGCCGCGCTGCGCGCGACGTTGCTCGGCGCGCGCGTGGCCTATTCGCGGCTTGGCGCCAGCGGCATCCTGTTCGCCAAGCTGATCGAGCGGCTCGGCATTGCCGCCGCCATCAATGCCCGCGCCGTCATCATCCCGCAAGGCTTCACCGCCGAGCGGCTCGTAACCGGCGAGGCCGATCTAGCGGTTCAGCAGATCAGCGAGTTGAAGCAGGTCGGCGGCATCGAGGTGGTCGGGCCCATTCCGCGCGAACTGCAGACGCCTGCGGTGTTTTCGGCGGGACGAATGGCGGAGGCGCAGAACGCGGGCGAAGCAGATCGGCTGCTGCGCTACCTCGCTTCGCCCGATGTCGCGCCGCTGCTGCGCGAGAGCGGGCTCGACCCTTGAATTTGGCGTCGCGTCGAAGCAACCTGTGCCTCATGAAGGAGACGTTCCGAAACCTGCTGATCGTGACCGTTACCGCAGCCGTCGCGCCGACGCCCTTGGCTGCGCAATCGGCCGACCTTGTGTTGTGCGACCGCGTGGCTGCCGATCCCGCGGATCCAGACAAGCCAGCCGATGCGAAAGGCGTGCCCGACATTGGCGCCTCCGATATCGCCACGGCCATCAAGTTTTGCAGGAACGCCGCGAACGCGTCGCGGCGTGCGATGTACCAGCTCGGGCGCGCCTACGCCGCCAATCGGCAACTACCGGAAGCGATGGCGGCCTGGCGCAAGGCGGCCGACAAGGGCTCGACCTCGGCGATGGTCGAACTCGGCGTGCTCTACGGAACCGGCGCCGGCGTCGCGCGCGATGAGGCGCAGGCGCGAAAACTGTTCGAGCGCGCGGCGCAAGCCGGCAATCCGCGGGGAATCAGCAATCTCGCAGCGCTCGGCGGCGGCGCGTCATCCGATCCGGCGCGTGCGCGTGAATTACTGTCGAAGGGCGCCGAGACCAATGCCGAGGCGCAGTATCAGCTCGGCATGATGCTGGCGGAAGGTAATGGCGGGACCAAGGACGATGCCGCCGCTCGCGCGCTGTTCGAGAAGGCGGCGGCGCAAAATCATCCCGGCGCGCTGGAGCGAATGGGCGCGTTCGCGCAGGAAGGCCGCGGCGGACCAAAGGATGCGGAGGCCGCGAAGACCTACTATCAGCGCGCTGCGGCGCTCGGTGACGAGGACGCGAAGAAAGCGCTGGAGCGGCTGCGCTGTCCCTATGCGATCAAAGACAAGCGCGGAAACGTGGTCACCAATCTGTGCTTCTGAGCAGCTACGCTTACTCCCGGATCAGCACGACCCCGGCGATCAACAGAACCGCGCCCGCGAGCCGTGCAGCCCCAATGGGATGCGGCGTCAACCCGAACGCTCCGAAATGATCGAGCGTCACCGCGGCGAGTACCTGGCCGGCAATGACCAGCGCAAACAGCGTCGCCGCACCCAGCGAGGGCAGCAACAGGATCGCCAGCAGAATGAACGCGCCGCCGAACACGCCGCCGGACCACGCATACCACGGCACGTCGGCCATGGTTTTCCAGGACGGCAAGCGCTCGCCGAGCGCAATGACCGCGACAATCATGGTGATGAGCCCGCCGGCATAGCTGACCAGTCCCGCCCATGCGGGTGAATCCAGCGCGGTGCGCAGGCTGCCATTCAGGATCTGCTGCGTGACCACGCTGACGCCGGCGCCAAGCGCGAGGAGATAGAAGAAATATTGCACGTGATCCCCCGTTCATTCCGTGCCGGCGGAGCGATCCGGCATTGCAAGCCGAAGACAACGCGAATAGCGGGATCGGAACAAGAGGGACCGTAGCGCCATTATTGCGGGGCAGGGGCTCGCCAATAAGCGGAGCTTGTTATGATCCGAAAACTGCAATCGGGCGAATACCGGCTCTATTCCCGTAAAATTAACCCAAAAACCGGCAAGCGTCGGAATCTTGGAACCTTCAAATCACGCGCGGCGGCTGAAAAGCACGAACGGGCCGTGCAATATTTCAAGCGGCACTGAACCCGTGTGAAATCCCGGCTGGCACCTCGCCTGCGGCGGTGCTAAGCCCCCGCCAGATATTTCGGATATAGCAGGACATTTTCCGTTGCTGAACGGGCTTTACAAGGTTGAGTACGGCGTGAACGACGCGTTCGGCCGCAGCATCATGTGCATGCACAATGGCAAGCTGTTGGGCGGCAATTCCGCTTTTGCCCATCTCGGCACCTATCAGGAGATCGGCGGGGAGATCGTCGGCGAGGTCATCACCCAGCGCTACAATGACGATCCCTACTACAAGCCGCTGATGGACACCGACGTCGCCGCCATCAGCGTGCGGGGCAAGCTGAAGGGCAACAATATTCGCTTCGAGGGCAGCGCCGCGCCGCGGCCGGGCGCCTTGTTCTGGGCCAACCTGACGCGGCTCGACGATGAGGCGCTGCCGCCGGTCGGCATCGTCGGGCCGGGCGGTATCACCAACGGCCTCTATTCCCTGCAGCTTCGCGCGCTCGACGGTGTCGAGGCGGGCCTGTCGGGCGTCATGCTGCTGCTGGACGGCCGCATCCTCGGCGGCGACGCCTTTTTCTATTATCTCGGCTCCTACGCTTCGGCCGATGGCCGCTGGAAGGGTGAGATCCTCAATCAGGAGCACACGCCGGCGAAAGGCGAGAACCCCGTGTTCGGCGGCCACGAGGTGGGCATTGGCTTTACCGGCACCTGCGACGAAGCGGGGGCTGAGCTCGAAGCCATTGCGCTGGCCGGCAAGCGCAGCCTGCGGCTGGCCGCGACGCTGAAGCTGATGCGGCCGGCCTAGAGTTCATAGCGTTTTCAAGCGAAGTGGATACCGGTTCGCGTCAAGAAAGCGCGTCAAAATAGGAATCCAGCGCGCCATCGCTTCTGACCGATTCAGAAGCGTTGGCGCTTCCGCCGCGCGTAGAACCAGGCGGTGAGGGCAACCGGCGCGCCAAGCGTTAGCCAGGAAAAATAGCGGCCCAAACCTTCGTACAACAGGGCGCTCAACAATCCTGCGATAGATAGCGCGCCGATCAAGAGCGGGCCGCCATATACCGTCAGCCAATTGCCGCTGGATCGTGGTTTGCGTGCGTCGATCATCGCGCCGGCTGTAGCGAAGGCTGTTTCGCGATCGCGTGGCTGCGATGCTTGCGGCGCTTGACGATCCACAGGTATAGCCCGCTGCCGATGACGACGATGGTCATGACGTCGAGCAATGCCCAGATGATTTTCAGCGGCATGCCGCCATAGTCGCCGAAATGCAGCGGCTGCGAGACCAGCAGCGCCTTCAGATAAACGGGAAGGTCGCGCGCGTCGGAGACTTCGCCGGTTTCGCCGTCGAGCAGCACCGGCTTGAGCAGCCGCGAGGTCAGCGGCGTGTCGCCGCGCATGAAGACCGCGAAATGGTGCGAACTGGTGAACGGTGTGCCCGGAAAGGCAACGAACGAGACGTTCATGCCGGGCGCGGTTTTGTGCGCATTCGCGAGCGTCGTATCGAGCGAGGCCAGATGCACCGGCGGCGGCTTGCCGGCGTATGGCTTGACCATGTCGGCGAGCTCGTTGGCTTTCCACTGGCCCAGCATTACCTCCGCAAGCGTGTTGATGACGCCGGTGGCGCCGACCACCAGCGCCCAGGCGATGGTCACCGCGCCGAGCAGATTGTGCCAGTCGAACCAGGCGATGCGGCGCGACTTGTCCCTGAGTGTGCCAAACTTCAGGCGGCGCGTGAACGGCCAATACAGCACCACGCCGGAGACGATCGCGACCAGGAACAGGAATCCCATGGCGCCGAGGAATAGCTTGCCGGGCTGTCCCGCAAACATGTCGACGTGGAGCTTGAGGAAGATCAGCATCGGGCCGCCGCCGACCGGGCCAAGCGGCTTGGCGGTGTGAGCGTCGTATGCCCGGAGCGTCGCCGCATCCGGATCGCCATCGACCTTGTTGTTGGTGAAGGCGATCACGTTGTTCGGTTCGTCCTTGTCCCACGAGATGTATTGCAGGACGCGGCCGGGATCGTGCGCCAGCGCGGTGCGGGCGATCTCGTCGATGCTCCGTTTCACCGCGCCCGGCTGGGCGATCTCGGGCTTCGGATCGTAGCCGAGCAGCTCATCGACCTCGTGATGGAAGATCAGCGGCAGGCCGGTGATGCACAACAGCAGCAGGAACAGCGTCGATATCAGGCTGCTCCAGGTGTGAACCACCGACCAGATGCGAACGGTTCTGGCTTTCAGCGCAGCCTCCCTTCGATCGCTCCTACCACTTGAAGGCGAGGCTCGCCGTCACCCGGCGCCGATCGCCGTAGAAGCAGGCGTTCGTCGACGAACAGTTCGCCACATAGGTTGTGTCGGCGACGTTGATGACATTGAGGGCCGCGCGCCAGTTCTGCCATTCGTAGTGGACGGTGGCATCGCCGAGCACCACGGAGGGGACGGGCATCAGGTTGATATTGTCGGCAAAGGAGCCGCCGATATAGCGCACGCCACCGCCGAAGCCAAAGCCGGTCAGCGGGCCTTCCTGGAAGGTGTAATCTATCCAGCCCGAGCTGAGTGTCCGGGGCGTGGCGGTCGGGACCTTCCCGATCACGGCCTGGTCCAGATCCTTGCTAACGAACAGATCATAGCTCGTGAACGCGCCGATCACCTTGAGGCCGGGGAATGGGTTGGCAACGGCTTCCAGCTCGATGCCGCGCGAGGTCCACTCGCCGTTCTGCATCTGCAGATTTGGCGGGATGCTATTGGGATTGGTGGTAAGCACATTTTGGCGCTTCAGGTCGAACAGAGCGACGCCGAAATGGCCATTGAAACCGTTGGGCTGGAATTTCAATCCGACTTCAGTTTGCTGGCCGGTCTCCGGCAACAGCAGCTGGCCGGAACTGAGCCCGATGATCGGATTGTAACTCGTGGCGTAGGAGACGTAGGGGGCAAGGCCGGAATCAAAGTTGTAGATCAGTCCGGCGCGTCCGCTGAACTTGCTGTCTTCGCGGCTTTGACCTGCGCCGATGTGGTTGTTGTTGTCGGTTGCGACCCAATCGTTGCGGCCGCTCAGTACGAGCGTAAAGCGGTCGAGCTTGATCTGGTCCTGCATGTAGAAGCCAAGCTGCTTCTGTGTAAGCGTCGTGTCCTGATAGGGAGCGCCGTTGAAGCGCGCCGTCGGTGTATAGACCGGGTTCAGGAGATTGAGCGGCGTGGCGCCGCCGAACCCTTGCCAGTCGTCGATTCTGTAAGTTTTGAGGTCCAGGCCGAACAGCGCGGTGTGCCGGAGAATGCCGGTGTTGAAGCGATATTCCAGCTGGCTGTCGAGATTGCCCTGATTGGCGATACCGTGGGTGAGGAAGTTGCCACGTGCCAACGAGGCCGTCGCGGGGTCTCCGTTGACATAGCCGAGGCCAAACAGCGTCGATAGCGTAACGTCAACATGGGCGAAGCGGGCGTTTTGCCGGAAGGTCACGTCGTCGGAGAGATTGCGCTCGAACTGGTAGCCGATCATCTCCTGCTCGCGCTTGAAGGTGTCGACACTGGGATCGCTGGCAAACAGGCGGGTCGGAATCCGGCCGAACGGCGCGTTAACGACGGTGCCAATATACGGCAGGAAGTTCTCGCTGCGAGTCTCCAACTTCGAAGCTGACGCCAGCACGGTGAATGTCGTATCGGCATCGGGCTTCCAGGTCAGCGACGGCGCGATGAAGTAGTTATTGTTGGGCGTGAAATCGACCTGTGTACCGCCGTTCTGGATCTGGCCGACCACACGATAGAACAGCTTGCCGTTTTCGGGTGCGGTTGCGACCGGGCCGCCAAAATCAAACCCGAAATACGCATTGCCGAAATTATTGACGCCGGTCTCAAGGTAGCGGATCGGCTCTACCGGGGGCGTCTTGCTGACCGCGTTGACGATGCCGCCGGGGCTGGAGCCGCCATACAGCACGGCGGAGGGGCCGCGCAGCACCTCGACGCGAGCGAGATTGAACGGCTGCAGCTTCCAGCTCGCATAGGACGTGTAGAAGAGCTGCAGACCGTCGAGGAACAGGCCGATATCGTCGGACTTGAAGCCGCGGATCAGGAACCAATCATTGCGGTTGTCCGCGCCGAAGGTGCCGGCGACAACGCCCGGCGTGTAGCGCAGGATCTCGTCGAACTTGCCGGGCTTCTGGTCGCGAATCTGCTCGCTGCCGATCACCGACAGCGACTGCGGTGTCTCCATGATCGGCGTATTGGTCTTGGTGCCCGCCATCGAGCGGCCGGCGACATAACCCTGAACGTCGCCGCGCGGGTTCTCGACGAAGCCGACTCCACGCTGCGGCTGCGGCCGGTTGGATTGCGCGGTCTGCGTTGCTCTCCGTGTTTGCCGCCGCTCTGGCGCGGCAGCGCGACGGCGCGCCTCCGGCGCTCCGACGACCACGGGGGGCAACGACTGTGCCCCGGATTGCGAGGAGCTTGACTGTGCGAACGACGCCTGCGGCCACAACGCCAATGCGGATACGGTCGCCAACGCGGCGACCTGCAACAAATCACGAGACTTCAAGGTTCGACCCCAACCTGCGAGCGACTTTGTCGCGCCTTCCCCTGTTCAGCGGCGCAACGCTTGGACGCATACGCGACGGAGTTCGATTCCTCTAATGGAAAGGCTCTTAGAGGTCTTCTTAGAAAGCTTCCAAGAAATGCTCCGTACACTGTCGATTTGCCCATCGACACTTGAAAGCTGTGGCGCGGGAACGCTCGGCAATCGTTGCTGCCTCCCCATCAGGCTAGTTCCCCAATGCGATCCGAACTCCCAGATTGAAGTCAGAATCCAGCAGTTCTCGACGGGAGTTTTCGCCATGACTGATCCAGCCGCTCCAATCCTTCCCTCGTTATCCTCAGCCCTTGCCGATGTGGTCGCCCGGACAAAATCCGCGGTCGTCTCGGTGCATTCCCATCGCTCGCGAGCCTCCGGCTTTCTCTGGAAGCCCGGCTTGATCGTGACGGCCGATGAGCCCCTGGCCGATGAAGGCGATGTCTCGATCAGGTTTTCCGACGGATCGGAACGGCGCGCGAGCATCGCCGGACGCGATCATACGACCGACATTGCCCTGCTGCGCGTCGATGGTGGAAACAGTGCGCCGGTCGCGCTTTCATCCACCGTCCCGGATCTCGGTTCGCTGGCGGTCGTCGTTGCGGCCGAGCAGGGCGTTCCGACGGTGGCGCTCGGAATGATATCGCTGGTCGGCAGCCGCTGGCGCAGCATGCGGGGTGGGGAGATCGATGCAAGGATCGAACTGGACGCGCGACTGCGGCGCCGTCACGAGGGCGGCCTTGTCATCAATGCTTCTGGAGAAGCTGTTGGCATGGTCGTTCAGGGCGTGAGACGGGTCCTTGTGATTCCCAGCGCCACGATCGAGCGGGTTGCCGCAAGGCTTGAAACCCATGGCCGTATCGCGCGGGGGTATCTTGGCGTTGGTTTGCAGCCCGTCGAACTCGACGATGGCCTCGGCGCTATGGTGATGAGCGTCGACAGGGCAGGTCCTGCGGCTGCCGCCGGCATTCGGCAGGGCGACATTATCGTTGGGTGGAACAATGAGAAGCTCTCCGGCGTCCGGTCTCTGCTACGATCCCTCGGCCCGGAAAGCATCGGCTCGGTCGTCGACGTCGCGATCAGACGCGCCGGCGAGCTGGTTCAGGTCAGGCTCACGATCGGTGAAAGGCCAGAGGCATGAACGACGCGGCGTCGCCGGTGATCGTGGTCGCGATCGAGATCGCAGATGCGGCGATGGCCGACCGGCTCGCGTCGCTGCTCAGCGGCGTAACCGGCATTCGCCTGGCGGCACCAGGAGAAGAAGCGGCGGTCGCGCTCGTCTCACGCGACCATCCGACGGTCATGGAGCCGGCCGAGATCGATCTTACGCCGCGCGAACGCGACGTGCTCCTGCTGTTGGCAGAGGGCGCATCGAACAAGGCCATTGCGCGACGGCTCGGAATATCCGTTCATACCGCAAAATTCCATGTCGGTTCGCTGCTGGACAAGCTCGACGCGACCGGCCGTACCGATGCGGTCGCGCACGCGGCACGGCTCGGTGTGATCAACCTGTGACCTGACGTGTTGAGGTTCTATCCGTGCGGCTTTTGAGGCTTGTGGCCTGACTGGCCCGGATGATTGTGCTTGTTGTGCTGGCTCTCCTGGTTGAGGCCGCCGCGGCTCACCGCAAACTCGGATTGACGGCCCTCACGCTTGGCGATGTTTGCGCCGCCATCGCGTTGCGTCCGCGCGATGTCATCCTCGACCTGTCTGGCATCCGGAACATCAGGCTTCCTTTCCAGCATGCGCAGCTGCTGCTCATGCGTCTTCTTGCCCTGCAGCGTTGTTTTCCGCGGGCCGCAATCCCGATCGTTCTGCGGCGGCCCGCGCCGCCGGTCGCGAACCTCCGCCTTGTCGATGCCGCCCTGAGCGTTGGTGTCGTTCTCGATGTCGCCCTCGAAGGTATTGGCGCCTTCGAACTCCTCCAGTTCATCCGGCGTCACCTGCGCCATCGCGGTGCCTTTCGAACCGCCGATCAGCGGATTGCGATGCAGATCGGCGTTGGTCGGCCGGCTCAGTTTCACGTGCTTGGAGCTCATGATGCGCTCCTCCCTCGCTAGCGGTTCTGCTGATGGCTCTGATGGGTGGTATTCTGGGCGGTGTTGCCCTGCTGGCCCTGCTGCTCCGGATCTTCGATACGGCCGCGATCCTTCCGGGCCTGATGGGCATTGCCGGACTTGGGATCACCGGTACCCTTGTGACTTTGATTATCCTGCGGGACGGGCGGAGGCTTGGTCATTGCGGGCTCCCGTTGTTGGTTCGCTTTGTGCTGCGAGGTCAACGCGCGGCGAACCGCGAGGGTTTCTGGCCGATTTTTCGGGAACTACATCGCCGGAGTTTCACGGAACTTGAAGGTCCGGCCGCGATGTCCTAAGCAGCGGCCGCAGCGATTTCCTCCTTTCAGACCCCCATGATCCGCCTCGATAACGTCAGCAAGCAAGTCGGCCACCAGATCCTCTTCATCGAAGCTTCCGCAGCCCTGCAGAAGGGCGAGAAGATCGGTCTCGTCGGCCCGAACGGGGCAGGCAAGACCACGCTTTTCCGGATGATTTCAGGGCAGGAACTGCCGGATGAAGGCCAGGTCTCCCTCGATCGCGGCATTACCATCGGCTATTTCAGCCAGGATGTCGGCGAGATGTCGGGCCGCAGCGCAGTCGCCGAAGTCATGGACGGCGCCGGCCCGGTCAGCGTCGTGGCGGCCGAGTTGAGGGAACTCGAGGCCGCGATGGCCGATCCGGATCGCGCCGACGAGATGGAAGATATCATCGCGCGCTACGGCGAGGTGCAGCACCGCTTCGAGGAGCTCGACGGCTATGCCCTCGACGGCCGTGCGCGTGAGGCGCTGTCGGGTCTTGGCTTCAGCCAGGAGATGATGGACAGCGATGTCGGCGCGCTCTCGGGCGGCTGGAAGATGCGGGTCGCCCTGGCGCGCATCCTCCTGATGCGGCCCGACGTGATGCTGCTGGACGAGCCGAGCAACCATCTCGACCTCGAAAGCCTGATCTGGCTGGAACAGTTCCTGAAGGGATATGAGGGCGCGCTGTTGATGACTTCGCACGACCGCGAGTTCATCAACCGCATCATCAACAAGGTCGTCGAGATCGACGGCGGCACGTTGTCGACCTATTCCGGCAATTACGAATTCTACGAGCAGCAGCGTGCGCTGAACGAGAAGCAGCAGCAGGCCCAGTTCGAGCGCCAGCAGGCGATGCTGGCCAAGGAGATCAAGTTCATCGAGCGCTTCAAGGCGCGCGCTTCCCACGCGGCGCAGGTGCAGAGCCGGGTCAAGAAGCTCGACAAGATCGAGCGCGTCGAGCCGCCGAAGCGGCGGCAGACCGTGGCGTTCGAATTCATGCCGGCGCCGCGTTCGGGCGAGGACGTCGTCAGCCTGAAGAACGTCCACAAGGGCTATGGCAGCCGCAGTATCTATCAGGGGCTTGATTTCATGATCCGCCGCAAGGAGCGGTGGTGCGTGATGGGCATCAACGGCGCTGGCAAGTCGACGCTGTTGAAGCTGGTGGCGGGCTCGGCCGAACCCGACGACGGCACGGTGGCGATCGGCGGCAGCGTCAAGATGGGTTATTTTGCGCAGCACGCCATGGATCTGCTCGACGGCGAACGCACCGTGTTCCAGTCGCTGGAAGATTCCTTCCCGCAAGCCGGCCAAGGCTCGCTGCGGGCACTTGCGGGCTGCTTCGGCTTCTCCGGCGACGATGTCGAGAAGAGGTGTCGGGTGCTCTCGGGCGGCGAGAAGGCGCGGCTGGTGATGGCGAAGATGCTGTATGATCCGCCGAACTTTCTGGTGCTGGACGAGCCGACCAACCATCTCGATCTCGCGACCAAGGAGATGCTGATCGGCGCGCTCTCCGAATTCGAGGGCACCATGCTGTTCGTCTCGCACGACCGGCATTTTCTGGCGGCGCTCTCCAACCGCGTGCTGGAGCTGACGCCCGACGGCATCCACCAGTATGGCGGCGGTTATACCGAATATGTCGCGCGCACCGGGCAGGAAGCGCCGGGATTGCGCAGCTGAGCGGGAAGACTTGTCACAGGCGCTCGAACGTATCGGCGTTGGTGCTGATTGAACGCCACCAGCTCAGCTTCTCTCGTCTGCCGGCAGCGCCCTCGGCCGTGGCCCTGACCACGCTGTCGGCGACGACGAACCACATCGTTTCCATTTTCCCGTCGCGCAGCAAACCCGTGTAGGAGACCGCGGCATCTCCCGCTGCCGTTTCACCGCCGGCGACAAAGCTGATGCAATTGCCCTGATGGATACCGACGACGGGAATTTCCTGTCCGTAGAAGCCGCTGTCCTTCAGGGCGGTCTTGAAGGTGCCGCTGATCCTGCGATTGGCATCGTCGGTAATGTCAACGATGGAGCCGTATTGATTTCGCCATTTGCCCTTCCACGTCATCGGTGCGTCCCTTCCGTCAACGCCGACTAACGAAAGCAAACGCTGGATGTTCCGCCTCGCACGAGGCGGGTTCCCGGGCTCTGCGCCGGTCCATGGAACGCTATTTGCGCACCAGCGGGGCGATGACCTCGATCTCGTTGGTCCAGATGCCGCCGGAAAAGTTTTGCGGCAGCCGTGCAAACTGCTCTGATGTATCGACGCCGCTGGAAAATTCGCCGCCACGATAGGGGCCGAGTACGAAGACTTCGCTGTTGGCCGCTTTCATCCGGTTGAGGAAGCGATCGGGCCACCCCCACATCCACGGCGCGACGTTGATCGGCAGCATGACCATCGCGTTGCTGCAGGCCTTCGGCACCAGGCCGGTCCAGCCGTAGCCGATGTAGCCGAGCAGGCAGCTCTTGATGGTCGCGCGCGAGATTGTGCGGATCTCCGGCAGTCGCTTGCGCACGGCATCGACCGGCTCGTCGCCGCCATAGACCATGATCTGCACGCGGCGCTCGGCGGGCAGCTTGGCCAGCACGGCCGCCAGCTTCTCCCCCTCGGATGCATCGCGGCTCTTGACGTTGATCAATAGCCGCGCCTGCGGGAAGGTTGACAGCACCTCGGCGAGCGTCGGCATCTGGCCGACGCCTTTGCCGCGGAAGGGAAAGGTCTTGCCGCCATCGGCGGTATAGCCATGAGCGATATCGAGCTTCTTCAGATCGGCCATGGAGTGTTCGCGCGTGACGCCTTGCCCGTCGGTGCGACAATCCAGCGTCCAGTCGTGAAATACGGCGAACTCGCCGTCTGTCGTCGGGTGGACATCGAGCTCGACGATATCGGCGCCGGCCGCAAAGCTCGCCCGCATCGAGCTGATTGTATTCTCCTGATATTCGTGCGTCGGAGGCAGCATCCTTGCCGCCGTGCAGGTGTCGTTCTTCAGGTCGCGTTCGTCGAAGCGCTGCGCCATGCCGCGGTGGGCGAGCAGGACAGGCTTGCCGTCACGGTGCTCGGTGAGAAGATTGGTATTGTTGAGGTAGATCGCGGCCGCGATAATGGCGATCGCCGTCGCGGCATATCTGAGTTTCTTGTTCAAGGCTTGCCCCCGCGTGAGAGGCGCATTCGCTAGGCAGCATTTCTGTTCGATTTGCGGCGGAGAGCGCTGCCGGCTCCGTTAATCCTTTAATCGCTCCACAAAGGCGATCGCGCGCTTCAGCGCATCCTCAAGCGCCGCGCGGTTGCCTGGAATGGATTGGTGGCTCCGTCCCGGGTCGTCAAAGCCATGTGTCGCGCCGGGATAGAGCACGACATCGATCTTGCTGCCCGCGGCGATGGAACGCTGCGCCATGTCCTGGCATCTCACCGGCGATACCTCTTCGTCGTCCGAGCCGAGCAACAACGTGACCGGTGCGCTGGTGACGAGGGCGGGTGCAAGCAGGGCTTTCGGCCCGCAGCCGGGATAGAGCGCCAGTGCGGCGCGATAACCCGAAGTCTTCGCGCCTTGCCGTTGCATCACGTTCAGCGCGGTGCTGCCGCCATTCGACCAGCCCTGCAGGAAGATGCGATTTGCAACGACGTCGGGCTGTTTGCGCAGCCAGCTCAGCGCGCCCTCGGCATCGAGCGGCCGCACGGTCCGTTCATTGACGTCGGCGCGATCGGGGGCGTCGTGGGTGAAGCGGCCGAAGCCGTGCGCCTTGCCGCGCGGTCCAAAACTGTCCGGAAGCAGCGCGACGTAGCCGCGTTCCGCCCAATACTGACCCCACATCATGTGCCGCTTCGACAGGCTGTTCGCATTGCACGCCGACGGGCCGGCACGCGACACCAGCGTGCAACCCTTGCTGACGTTGGCCGAGTAGGGCCCGCCGCGGCCGTGCAGCATGACGATGGCGGGGTGAGGACCCGGCGTTTGCGGTTTGAAGAGATAGGCGACGATTTCGCTCGCGCCGTCGGCGCTCGGAAAAAACACCGTGTCGGGCGCCGCGAGGGCTGAGCGTGCTGGCAGCATTGCGAGCACCACGAGGAAGACAAAGTGAATCGAGTGGTTGGCCATCTGGGTAGCATTAGCAACAATTCGGACTTGCAATGCAAGGACGCATGGCAAAGCGAGCCGTGCTCGCCTTGTGGAGATCGGGGCTCGCAGCTACGCTGAGCGAAAAAGGGGGCGAGGATGAAGCAGCTCAGGATCGGTGACGTCACCATCGATGCGGCGATCGAGCGCGAGGGACCGTGGCGGCGGCCACAGGATTTCTTCCCGGCCTATGACGAGGCGGTGTTCAGGCATCACCTCGCCGGCATGGAGCCCGAGGTGTTCGACGCCGTGCTGGGGCTGATGGTCATTACCTACCAGACCTTCGTGGTCCGCACGCCGCGTTACACCATCCTGGTCGACACCTGCACCGGCGAGGACAAGGGCCATCCGCCGCCGTTCGATTTTCCGGGCAAGGAGCGCTGGCGCAACGAGCTGTTCGCGCTTGGCATTAGTTATGAGCAGGTAGATTACGCATTCTGCACCCATCTGCACATCGATCATACCGGCTGGAATACCACGCTGCGCGACGGGCGCTGGGTGCCGACCTTTCCCAATGCGAAGTACATATTTCACAAGAGGGAATATGCGGCATGGGAGGCAGAAAACGCCAAGGGCGCCAACCCGCCCGGCACGGTTTTCCGCGACAATTGCCTGCCGATCGTCGAGGCCGGGCAGGCCGTTCTGGTTGACGACGATTACGCCCTCGACGATACCATTACGCTGACGCCGACTCCGGGGCATTCGCCCTGTCACTGCTGCGTCAACATCTTCTCAGAGGGCAAGCGCGCGGTGGTGGCCGGCGATCTCATGCATCACGTGATCCAGTGCCGCGAGCCGGACTGGTCGGCCAAGCCCGACTGGGACCCGAAACAGTCGGCGATCTCGCGGCGCAAGTTCTTCGCCTCCGTTGCCGGCACCGACACGCTGATCCTGCCGATCCATTTTCCGGCGCCGACCGTCGGCCTGATTACCGCGGACGGCGACCGCTTCGACTATCGCTTCAAAAGGGACTGATTATGGGAATGCAACGGATGGATTTCGAGACGCTGGTTCAGACCCGCAAGAGCGTGCGCGGGTTTACCAGCGAGCCGGCTTCTCGCGCCGTCATCGAGGAGATCATCGAGGTCGCCAAGCGCGCGCCGTCGTCGATGAACACCCAGCCCTGGCATATCCATGCCCTGACAGGCGAGCCGCTGGAGGAAGTGCGCCGCCGCAACATGGAGGAGATGATCGCCGGCGCCAAACCGAAGCGCGACATCATCAGCCATGGCGAATATCAGGGCGTGCATCGCGGCAGGCAGGTGGACATTGCAAAGAAACTGTTCGCGGTGATGGGCATCGCCCGCGACGACAAGCCGATGCGGCAGGACTGGGTGCTGCGCGGCTTCCGCCAGTTCGACGCGCCGGTCTCGCTGGTGCTGACCTATGACAAGATTCTCGATCCCGGCGCGGTTTGCCATTTCGATCTCGGCGCGCTCTGCTACGGCATCGTGCTCGCCGCCTGGGACCGCGGGCTCGGCAGCGTCATCAACGGGCAGGGCATCATGCGCTCGGACATCGTGCGCAAGGTCGCCAACATCCCCGAGGACGAGGTCATCATGACCTGCGTCGCCATGGGCTATCCCGACGACAGCTTTCCCGCCAATGCGGTGCGGTCCGACCGTGAAGCCAACAGCGATTTCGTCCGCTATGTCGGGTTCGCCGACTGACGCCGTGCCGGTCAGCGCTTCTTGTCGTCGCCGATCATTTCGTGGATGCGGTTCGCCAACGTTTCCACCACGAACGGTTTTGTCAGCACCCGCATGCCCGGGCTGAGATGACCGCTGCCGATGATGGCGTTCTCCGCATAGCCCGTGATGAACAGGACCTTGAGCTCCGGCCGCGAGACGCGCGCAGCATCGGCCAGTTGACGGCCGTTGATGCCCCCGGGCAAGCCGACATCGGTGATGAGCAGGTCGATGGCCGCCTCGGATTCCAGGATACGCAGTCCCGCAGGACCGTCGGCGGCTTCGATCGAGGCATAACCGAGCTCTTCGAGCACGTCTGTCACCAGCATACGAACGCTCGGCTCGTCATCGACGATCAGCACCGTCTTGCCGGTCGGCGCGCGGGCGGAGGCGGCAGGACGCGTGCTGACGACGGCCTCCGACGAACTCCCGCAATGCCGCGGCAAATAGAGGCACAACGTGGTGCCGCATCCCACTTCGGAATAGATGCGGACCTGGCCGCCGGACTGGCGCACATAGCCATAGACCATCGACAGCCCGAGGCCGGTGCCCTGGCCGATCGGCTTGGTAGTGAAAAACGGATCGAATGCGCGCGCAATCACGTCCGGCGTCATGCCGGTGCCGGTATCGGTGACGCAGAGCGACATATATTGGCCCGGCGGCAGGTCGCGCTCTTTGGCGGCGCGGTCGTCGAGCCATTTGTTCGCGGTTTCGATGGTAATGCGCCCGCCCTCCGGCATGGCATCGCGGGCGTTGATACAGAGGTTGAGCAGAGCACTTTCGAGCTGGGACGCATCGATCAATGCCGGCCAGAGGCCGCCGGCCGTGACTACTTCGAGCGTGATCTGCGGCCCCACGGTGCGCCGGATCAATTCCTCCATGTCCATTACCAGCCGATTCACGTCGGTCGGCTTGGGATCGAGCGTCTGCCGGCGTGAGAACGCGAGCAGGCGATGGGTGAGGGCCGCGGCGCGCTTCGACGCGCCTTGCGCGGCGGCAACGTAGCGGTGGATGTCGGAGGTGCGGCCCTGGCGCAGCCGTACCTCGAGCAATTCCAGTGAGCCGATGATCCCGGTCAGGAGATTGTTGAAGTCATGCGCGATGCCGCCGGTGAGCTGGCCCACCGCTTCCATCTTCTGCGACTGACGCAAGGCTTCCTCGGCCTGTTTGCGTTCGGCGATCGCCTCCGCTACACGCGCCTCCAGCGTCTCGTTGAGGCGGCGCGCCTCGGCCTCGGCGCGCTTGCGCGGGGTGATGTCCTGGAACAGCACGGCGACCTGCCGGCGGCTGGCAGGCTCGATCCGGAAGGCCGCGAGTTCGAGATAGCGACCGGTCGCAATCAGCTCGCGCTCGAAGCGGATCGGTACCCCCGTGCGCAGTACGCCGCCATAGAGTTCGGCCCAGCCGTCGGCCTCGTCGGGCACCATCTCGCGGAGCTTCTGGCCGACCACGTTGGGGATGCCGGCATGTTGCGCGTAGGCAGGATTGGCCTCGATGTGGATGTAGTCGCTCAGCGGGCCGTGCGGACCGTCGAGGAATTCGATGATGCAAAAGCCCTCGTCGATGGAATTGAACAGGGTTCGGTAACGCTGTTCGCTGTCCGCGAGGGCGCTCTCGGCTCGTTCCCGTTCGGTGTTGTCGGCGACCAGGAGCGCCCTGAGCCGCGCGTTCTCGGCTTCTAGCGCCGTGATCCGGCGCTCCAGTTCATCGATGTCGACCAGAGTCACCATGCGCAGCCGCCGGTGGCGACCGCAACAACAGTTGTCGGTTCAGAGGTGTGCCTCATTGCGCCATATCAAGTTCCAGCGGCGCGAAAAGTTCCTTTTACTCGCACGCCGGTCGGATAGGCGGGGTAGTGCGGCTTGGTTACGCCGCACGTACCTCGGAGAGGAAGCGGTTGACCTGTCCGGCAAGATCCTTGGACTGCGAAGACAATTGCTCGGCGGCGCCCAGCACCTGATTGGCGGCGGCGCCGGTGTCGTCGGCGGCCTTCTGCACGCCCGTGATGTTGGAGTTGACCTCCTGGGTGCCGCGCGCGGCTTCCTGCACACTGCGTGAGATTTCCTTGGTCGCCGAGCCCTGCTCCTCGATCGCCGCTGCGATGGCGGTGCCGATCTGGTCGATTTCGGCGATCACGTTGGCGACGTTCTGGATCGCCGTCACGGTCTGGTCGCTCGCCGTCTGGATAGCGGCGATCTGTTCGGAGATTTCGGTGGTCGCCTTTGCGGTCTGGCCGGCCAGCGATTTGACCTCGGAGGCGACGACGGCAAAGCCGCGGCCGGCATCGCCGGCGCGCGCGGCTTCGATGGTCGCGTTCAGTGCGAGCAGGTTGGTCTGCGCCGCGATGCTCTGGATCAGCGTCACGACGTCACCGATCTTCTGCGCGCCTTCGGCGAGCGAGCGGGCGGTATCGCCGGTGCGCCGGGCATTGTCGACGGCGCGGGAGGCGATTTCGGTCGATTGCGCGACTTGGCGGCCGATCTCGGAAATCGAGGAGGCGAGCTCCTCGGTGGCGCTGGCAACCGTCTGTACGTTGGCGGAAGTCTGCTCGGACGCGGCGGCAACGATCGCGGCCTGACGATTGGTGAGGGTTGCGGTCGACGACATCGACTGCGCGGTGTCCTCCATAACGGACGAGGCCGCTGAAAGCCCGCCGACCAGTTCGATGACCTTGGCTTCGAACGCGCGGGTGAGTTCGTCGAGCACCTGGGCGCGACGCATCTTGCCGTCACTCTCGGAAGCCTTCTCGGCGGCAAGACGTTCCGCCTCGATCATGTTGTGCTTGAAGACGCCTACCGCCGCAGCCATCGCGCCGATCTCGTCGGCGCGTCCGGCACCGGCGATATCGCCGGATACGTCGCCGCTGGCCAGCCGTGACATTGTGGAAGTGAGGTCGACGATGGGGCCGCAGACACGGCGGCGAACCATCGCGATCAGCGCGGCGCTGGCAACGCTAACCACAATGAGGCCGGCGAGCGCGATCAGGAAGCTGAAGCGCGCCGAAGAATAGGCAGAGCCCAGAACATACTCGGCATTATCGTAGAAGGCGTTGCGGACTTCGACGACGGTGCCGAGGCCGACCTGGGATTCGTTGTAGAAGAAATCGACATTGTGCTCGTATTTGCCTGACGCCGCGCCTTCCTTGGCGAGCTTCAGCTCCTTGCCGAAACGGCCGACATAGACTTCATTCATCTTTTCCAATGCCGCGGCCACGTTGGGTGGCGTCGCCGGGTTGCCCCGCAGTTCCTGCAGCGACATCAGGATCTGGTCGGCGCGCCCCTGAGAGCGCGAATATTCCATCTTTTCGGCCTCGGTGGCGGCGCGATTGGCGCCGACGAGGTTCTTGTGGATGCTGGCGTTGTAACCGCCGACGTCGCGCAGGTTCCAGGCGATGTTGGCATAGACGGCCTGCCGATAGGCATCGCCGTCGAGCTGCGCCATGCGGCGTACCTGCTCGTCGAGCAGCTTGGTGACCGCGGCGTTGAACACGGCGTTGTCGGCGACGATCTTTCTGGCGGCGTCCTTGCGCGCTTCGGCCGGGCCGTCGATCGCCTTGTCGATGGCGTCGCGCAGCGCGTTGAATTTCACGTTCAGTTCGTCGATGCCGGTGCCGATCGCGGCGGCATCGTCGAGCCCGCCGGACAGGCTCTTGCGAACCGCGTTCATCTTGTCGCGGGCGCCGTCGGTGTTCTTGCGCAGTTTTTCGTTGAGTTCCTTCCGCACCGCCGGATCGACCGCGGGCGGGCCGTACAGGATGTTGGTCGAGAAGCCGCGCTCGGAGTTCATGTAGCGCGGGATGTCGCCGACCGCGCGCACCACCTCCAGCCGGCTCTGCGCAAGCGAGACCTTGTCCATGGTCTGGTACTTCGCAACCGCCACATAGACGGCGAGCCCGCCGCCGACGGCGGAGAGCGAGACGATGGCAGCGGTGAGGAGGGTGCCGATTTTCATGGGATTTCAGGCCATTTGCGCGGGTCTGGGAGTGCGGACCACCAGTATAAGTGGTGCTAATTAATCCAGAGTTACGGGTGGGCGTGTCACACCCGTGCCTTCCATTTCGTCTTGATTTAACGGGGGGTTCCGCGGTTTTCAGGAGAGGAGCAAGGAACATGAAGATCGTTATCATCGGTGGTACCGGCCTGATCGGTTCGAAACTGGCTCCGTTACTGCGCTCGCGCGGCCATGAGGTGCTGCAGGCCTCGCCGAGCAATGGCGTCAACGCCCGTGACCGGGGAGGGCCTGCAGGCGGCGCTGACGGGCGCCGACACCGTCGTCGACGTGTCGAATTCGCCCTCGTTCGAGGACAAGGCGGTGCTGCACTTCTTCGAGACGGGAACGCGCAACCTGATCGCGGCGGCGAAGCAGGCCGGCGTGCGGCACTTCGTGGCGTTATCGATCGTCGGCACCGACCGGCTCGAGAGCAGCGGCTATTTCCGCGCCAAGCTGGCGCAGGAGCGGCTGATCGAAAATGCCGGCCTGGCCTACACGATCCTGCGCGCCACGCAGTTTTATGAATTCGTCGGCGCGATCGCGGATTCCGGGCGCAGGGATGGCGCGGTCCATGTCTCCAGCCAGTTGATGCAGCCGTTGTTGTCCAACGAGGTCGCGCTAGCGCTGGCCGATGTGACGCTTGGCGAGCCTGCCGGCGGCATCCGCGAGGTCGCAGGTCCCGAAGCGGCGCCGATGGCGGATTTCGTTGCCCGCTGGCTCCGCAAGCAGGGCGATACCAGCAAGCTCGTGGCTGATACCGACGTGCCGTATTTCGGCGCGCCGCTCGCGTTGCGCACGCTGGTGCCGGACGACGGCGCGCGGATCATGCCGACGCGGTTTGATGATTGGCTGGCTCAGCGAAGTTCGTAAGGTGAGCAAAGCGAAAGCGTGCCCACCATCAGGAGCGACGATGGGTGAAGGATGGGCACGACGCTGGCGCGCCTTTGCACCCTACGAACTGGCGGACGGGGAGATGTAGCGCCCACTCACTGCGCTTCTTCGGTCGCATCCTTTGCGGAGGGGCGCGACTGGGCCGGAGCCTTGGAACCCATCGCATGACACGGCAGTTGCGTCCATGTGCCGTCGGTTTCCTGCTGATAGGCATGACAGGAGGCGGAAGCGGGCGCCTCGCTCGTCTTAGCCATATGAGAGTTCGTGCTTGAGTTCCTGGCGAGCGTCGGCGCTGCCAAGGTGAGGAGCGCAGCCGCTGAACCGAAGAAGATCGCTTGCCCTAGCCGCATGACAAATTCTCCTTTTCTCGAAAACGATGTGTTCTTCCTAAAAGATATTGTGGAGATATTTGGGAATGCCGTTGGGCGTAGCGCCGCTTGCTTAACAATTGGCAAACGCCGCGCGACCGCGCCGGGGCGCAGGGCGAATTCTGTTCTCGCGCGCAGGAACCAGTTTCTCCGGCCGTGCGTTGGCCCGGCATCATGCCGAAGGCACGGCCTATGCGTCCGGAAAAGTCACTCTTCAATAAGCTGCTTACCCATTTCCTGATGGGTGTGGCGCTTGGGCTGTCGATGGTCCTGTTGCTCAGCCTCATCGAGGCCTTCCATGTCAGAGATCTCGTTGCCAAGAGCACCGCACCGGTTCAGACCACGGTGATGCTGGTCACGACCTACGCCCTGATGTTTGGCATCGGCTCAGCGCTGACCGGTTTGGTACTGACGCTGGAAGAAGAAAGCTGAAGGTCGGACGGCTTGCCTGATCAGCGGCGCAGGCGGGCGATCGCGCCGGCGACGATCTGCATGGTGACGCCGACCATCCATCCCGCCATGATCATCCCTATCCATCCCAGATGCGGATTTTGGCGCAGTACGATGACGCCAACGCAAGCGAACGCCGAGAAGGCCGCGAGGAAGGTGCCAACTGCGCTGAGCAGTTCCGGCGTGTCGATCTTGCCGACCCAGGCGCCATCGGCGGGCGGCTTGTTTGAGACGCTGACAGGAAGGGGCGGCGTATCGATGCCGAGGTAAAATCCGATCGCGCCGCCGATCATCATCAGGAGCAGGAAGGCCTGGTTGGTGAGCGCGGAATGGCTCGTGCCGACCAGTGCGGCCACAAACAGCCCGCTCGCTGCACCTGCCATTGCAAGCCCAAGGCGTTCCAGAACGTGGGCAACTTTTCGAACGCGGGTCTGCATGTTTCGTCTCCCCGCTGCTTGTCGGAGCAGGTTAAGCCGATTTCACCGCGGGCGGAAGCAACCTGACGGTGCAGGCGTGCGCCAAATTGAGACGGTGCACGCGAGGGCTAGCGCTTCTGCGCGCAGATCGGCAGGTAGAACAACTTGCGATGGCCGAAAATGGTTTCATCCGTTTTGCGCGCGTTGCGGAGAAGAGCGCAGGTGTCGCGCGGGAAACATTGGATAGCCATTTCATTGACCAACCCGGCGAACGACCGGATATTTGACGCTGCTTTCGCAAAGTCAGGGTCACCGCATGAGATCGAATCCAAAGCCAGTCGTGGGCGATATGCGCAAGCGCATCACGCGCCGCTGCGTCTCGGCGGCGACCGGCGCCTGTTGCTGATCCGCACATAACACATTCTCGCGATCACTCATTCGACAGGAGCGCCATTTCGGCGAACGAGCAGCTATGTCCAAAGCCTACATCATCGAAGTTCAAGACCGCACCGCGGGCATCGTCGCCGGCAACGAGCGCGGCTTTACGTTTTTCTCCTCCGACCGCGCCTTCGATCGCCTCGACGGCCGCGATTTCAGCTCCGCCCGGGAAGCTGAGCGCGCGGCCAGGGCGATGCTGGGCAGGAAAACCAGCACGCATTCACTGCCGTGAGCCGCCGTCGCGATCACATCAGAAAGGACAAACGCATGACCATCACCAGAAGAGGCATCGTCATCGGCGCGCTGATCTTCGCATCGCTCGCTGTGGTACCCGCGCAAGCGCAGTCGACGGACAGGCCAACCGAAATACGCATCGGCACGCAGAAGGGCGGCTTCTTTCCGGCCGTCCGCCAGCGTCACACGGTCGAGGATGCCTTCAAGCCGCTCGGCATCGAGATCAAATGGATCGATTTCCAGTTCGGTCCACCGCTGCTCGAGGCCATCAATGTCGGCGCGGTCGATTTCGGTTTCGTCGGCGACTCGCCGCCGATCTTCGCGCAGGCGGGTGGCGCGCGAATACGCTACGTGGCCGCGGTCAAATCGGACGGTAACACCCAGGCCATCATCGTTCCCAGGGACTCGCCGATCAAAACGGTCGCCGATCTCAAGGGCAAGCGCGTCGCTTTCGGAAAGGGATCGAGTGCGCATAACCTTCTGGTCGCGGCGCTGGAGCAGGCCGGGCTTTCCTATGGCGATATTACGCCGGCGCCGCTCGCGCCGGCCGATGCGACCGCGGCCTTTCTGAAAGGCTCGGTCGATGCGTGGTCGATCTGGGATCCCTATCTGGCACTGGCCGAGCTGAAGGAGAACGCGCGGATCATCGCGTTCGACAAGGACGTGCACAAGCTCAACGCGTTCTACATCGCCGGATCGGATTTCGTGAACAAGCATGCGGCGCTGGTCACGAAACTCAACGCCGTCTTTTCCTCGGAAGGACAGTGGGCGGAGCGCCACCCCGACGAGGTCGCGAAGGCGCAGGCCGAGGCGACCGGCGTGGATATCGATGCCGTCAAACGTTTCGTCGCCCGTTCGAATTATCGCGTCGTTCCCGTCGATGACGAAGTCGTCAGGAGCCAGCAGGCGATTGCGGATCGTTTCGCGAAGCTCGGGCTCATTCCGAAACCGGTCAACGTGTCAGATATCGTCTGGAAATGGTCCCCGGGGTCCTGATCGCAGCGACGTCACTTTCGGGATATCCTGATACGGTTGGGGCGGACATGGCGGGTCCGCCCCATTTTCGTTCGGAGGGCGTTGCAGAGGAAGGCGGGTTGCGTCAAACCTTGGCCGTGCAACGCCTTCGGGAGCCACCGCCATGAGCCTCTTCGACAGACCATTCGATTCGGCGGGCGAGGCCGCGCTCGTCACCGGCGCCGGCAACGGGATCGGCCGCGCGATTGCGCAAGCGCTGGTTGGAGAGGGCGTGCGCACGGTGTTTGCCGATGTGAACGGGGACACCGTGACTGCGGCGATCAAGGCCTCGGCGCGCCCGGAACTGGCGATGCCGTGGGTCGGCGATCTCGCCGATCCCGCCGCACGCGAGGCTCTGCTGGCGGAATCTGGCAAAGTGCTCGGGCGCGTGACGCATTTCGTGCACAGCGCCTCGCCGCCGCGGCGCGAGAGCGATCATGCGCTCGGCGTCACCCCCGAGATCTGGGCGCGGATGCATGCGGTGAACCTGGAAGCCGGATTTCATCTCTGCCGCGAATTGGCGCAAAAGCTGATCGCCGACAACGAAGCCGGCTCGTTCCTGCTGCTGACCTCGCTGCATGCCAGCACGCCACGCAACCTGCCGCATTACTCGACGGCGAAAGCCGGGCTTTCGATGCTGGTGAAGGAATTGGCCAAAACGTTCGGCCGCTTTGGCATCCGCGTCAACGCGCTGGTGCCCGGCGCGATCGCGGCCGGCGGCTTCGTCGCCGACCCCGCGCTTGCCAGGCACATTCCGCTTGGCCGGCTTGGCGATGCCAACGACCTTGCGCCGTTGGCGCTGGCGGTGCTGTCGAACCGGATATCGGGCTACGTCACGGGCGCGGCGATCGTGGTCGACGGCGGGCTATCGCTGACGAACTGGTTCGAGCCGCCGGAATTGGGGGAGATGTAAGGGGCCCGTAGGATGGGGAGCAACGCGATGCCCATCGCGTTTGCGGCGGGGATGATGGGTTTCGCTGTGCTCTACCCATCCTACGAGAGCTCTGTTCCCGGATGGATAGCACTTCGCCCCATCCGGTTTACGGGTTACGCGCTATGTTCCTGATGCTTCGCGTGCCATTTCGGGCCGGGGCCGCGCATATAATGCAGCTCGGGGCGATAGCGGTTGCGGGCAGGATCGAGCAGAATCCGCCATCGGGTCATGATCTCGGTCAGGCGTCGGACCAGCGGTTGAATGGCCAGCATGGCGACACCTCTCAATGCGGCTTGCCGAGCAGGGACGAAAACGGCAGGGCGAAGATTTCCTCGTCGAGATCGTCGCTGACATGCAGTGTCCAGTCGCGCCAGTCTTCCGGGTCCTGCAGCATGATCAGCGACTGCACGACACGGGCGGCATGGGCGCGCACCTCGGCCAGATCTTCGACGGCGGCGCCGCTCTGGTCGAAGCATACGCCCTCGGAATTGGAGCAGTGGAAATAGATTCGTGCCATGTCCGACTCCCGCAGTTGCGATTTACGCTGAAAATAGCAGGCGGAAGAGCGGCTTAATATTCGGGGAGATTGCGGACGGGATACTACGGGGAGTAGCGCGCCGCGGTGGAACTGTTACCTGCAATTGTCTGAAAATTATCCATGTCACCGGGAGGAACGAGAGTTTCGGTTCGGCCGTTTTCACGAGGAGCTGCGACGATTCGGAAGAACGGCGTGGCGGAACCCTGGGAGAGCGACATGATCTCGGAAATGCAGATCCACACGATTGCGCGTCAGATGATGGAGAAGCATGGCCTCACCGCGATCGCGCAAGCCGCCCACAATGCACAGGCCTGCGAGAGCAAGGGCGACATCGAGGAAGCCAAGGAGTGGCGTCACATTGAAGACGCGATGAAGATGATGCGGGGGCCGCATCAGAGCTAGCGATGATCCCGGATGCGGTGCGCCGCATCCGGGAAGCACATGACTTACCGCAGCGGCATCGGCGGGCGTATCACCGGCGCGCCGTCGTCAGCGATCGTTTGCTGAGGCGGTGGGGGCGCGGCGGCCTGCACCGGCGGAGGCGGCGCTGCGGGAGCGGTCGCCATCGGCGCGGGTGAATAGGACGGCGGGTAGGACGTGACAGGCTTCGGCCTGCGCGGGGCGGGCGGAGGCGTGACCTGCCGCGCCGGAGGCGGCGGTGTCAGCGCCGA
>NZ_LLYB01000129.1:0-70360 GCF_001440475.1 Bradyrhizobium lablabi
CGGCCGCGGGCGCTGCCGCCTTCGGTGCCGCAGTGTCGGCCGGCTTCGCCGCCGCCGGGGCCTCCACCGCGCGTACCGCGCCCTGGCAGCTCGATGACAGGCTCGACATGTTCTTCTGCAGGCATTGCAGCGATGCCTCGCCGCCCGGCGGCACGCTGGAGCAATGCGCTATGTAATCAGAACGGCACTGCGACTTGATCGCGTCACGTTGCGCCTGGGTCGGCGCTTGCGCAAGCGCGGGTGCTGCAATTGCGAATATCGCGGCCGCCAACAGCGGCCCATACGTTCTCGCACGCGTCAACGTGTTGATCATTTGAATAATCCTTTTGTCGTCGCCGGAAGCCCGCCGCTTCAACCGAAGTGATAATCTCGAAAGCGCCTAAAGAAAAAATCGGCCTGCATCATTTTCGCTTTCCGGTTCCGCTGCAAGCGGATTGTTGCTATTTTCATGGGGTAGCGGAAAGCCAGTTTTTGAATAAAGCCTTTTCCAGAACAGAACCTATTGGGGCACTGAAAATGAAGGCTTCGCGTTCGCCTGCACGCTCGGAATCATACGGCACCGCCGCACAAAGAGGCGCCGCCGCTTGGCGTGCGGGTTTCGCAATTGCGGCGATGGGTCTCTTAAGTGCCTGCGAACAAAATGCTTTTGTCCCGCCGCCGCCGCCGAAGGTCGACGTCGCGGTACCGGTGCAACGGTCCTTCACGCGCTATCTGGAGGCGACCGGCAATACCGCAGCATTCAAGAACGTCGATCTGGTCGCGCGCGTGCAAGGCTTTCTGCAATCGATCAACTACAAGGACGGCGCCTATGTGAAGGAAGGCACGTCGCTGTTCACGATCGAGCCTGATACCTACAAGCTGAAGCTCGAACAGGCGCAGGCGGCCGAATCCGGTGCGCAGGCAACGCTGAGGCAGGCCGAGGCGGACTTCAAGCGCCAGCAGGAGCTGGTTCAGCGGCAAGCCGTTTCCCAGGCCACGCTGGATACTTCGACGTCGACGCGCGACAACGCGCAGGCGAGCTTGTTGCAGGCCCAGGTCAATACCAAGATCGCGGCGGTGAACTATGGTTATACCAATGTGGCCGCGCCTTTCGACGGCGTCGTCAGCGCGCACCTCGTCTCCATCGGTGAACTCGTCGGGGCATCGTCGCCGCCGACGCAACTCGCCACCATTGTGGCGCTCGAACCGATCTATGTGAATTTCAACGTCAATGAGCAGGACGTGCTGCGGATTCGGGCGGAAGCCCGTCAGCGCGGGATGACGGCTGATGATCTCAGGCAATTGCCAGTCGAAGTCGGGTTGCAGACCGAGACCGGGTTTCCGCACAAGGGCAACCTCGACTACGCGGCCGCGACACTCAATCAGTCGACGGGTACGCTTCCCGTGCGTGGCGTGCTGGCCAATTCCGACCGCGCGTTGCTGCCGGGGTTCTTTGTCCGCGTCCGCGTGCCTGTGGATCAGGTGGAGAACGCGCTGTTCGTGCCTGATGTCGCGCTCGGCGCCGATCAGGCCGGACGCTATCTGCTGGTCGTGAACGGCGAAAATATCGTCGAACAGCGCAAGGTGCGGGTCGGGCCGCTGGACGGCGGGTTGCGCGTGATCGAGGAGGGGCTCAAGCCCGACGATCGCGTCGTCACCGCCGGGCTGCTGCGCGCGATTCCCGGCCAGAAGGTCGATCCGCAACTGAAGAAGATCGAAGCACAGCCTGCTGCAGCCAAGTAGGAGCCGGCCATGATTTCGAAGTTTTTCATCGAGCGGCCCGTTCTTTCCAACGTCATCGCGATCCTGATGATCCTGATCGGCGGCGTCTGCCTGCTCCGGCTCGCCGTCGCGCAATATCCTGAGGTCGTGCCGCCGACGGTGCAGGTCACCACCCGCTATCCCGGCGCCAGCGCGAAAACCGTGATCGATACGGTGGCACTGCCGATCGAGCAGCAGGTCAACGGCGTCGAGGACATGCTCTACATGCAGTCCTACAGCGGCGCCGATGGCACCTATACGCTGACGGTTACGTTCAAGATCGGCACCGACCTCAACTTCGCGCAGGTGCTGGTGCAGAACCGGGTGTCGAGTGCGCTGGCGCAACTGCCGCAATCGGTGCAGAATCAGGGCGTCACGGTGCAGAAAAGATCGACGGCGATCCTGCTGTTCGTGACGCTGAGCTCGCCGAATGCGACCTATGACAGCCTGTTCCTGAGCAACTACGCCACCATCAACATTCGCGATGAACTCTCGCGTCTGCCCGGCGTCGGCAACGTCACCGTGTTCGGTGCCGGCCAGTATTCCATGCGGGTCTGGCTCGATCCGAACAAACTGTATGCGCGCAGCCTGATGCCGCAGGACGTGATCAACGCGATCCAGCAGCAGAGTCAGCAGGTCACCGCGGGCCAGGTCGGGGCACCGCCAACGCCCGCAGGGCAGGCGTTCCAATTTACGCTGAACGTCAGTGGACGGCTCACTGACACCAGCGAGTTCGAGAACATAATCGTCAAGACCGGCACTAGCGGTGATGTCACGCGCGTCCGCGACGTGGGCTGGGTCGAGCTCGGCGCCCAGACCTACAGCCAGGTGTTCTCGCTTAACAACAAGCCGGCCACCGGCATCGGCGTGTTCCAGTCGCCCGGCGCCAACGCGCTCGAGGTTCAGCAGGCCGTCGAGAAGAAGATGCAGCTGCTCGCGAAGGCGTTTCCGCAGGACGTGGTCTACGCTACGCCGTTCGATACCACCAAATTCGTCTCGGAATCGATCAATGAGGTCTACAAGACGTTGATCGAGGCCGGCCTTCTCGTCCTCGTCGTGATCCTGATCTTCCTGCAGGACTGGCGCGCGATGCTGGTGCCGGCGACCACGGTGCCGGTGACGATCATTGGCGCTTTTGCAGCGATGGCGGCGCTCGGCTTCACCATCAACATCTCGACGTTGTTTGCGATCGTGCTCGCGATCGGCATCGTGGTTGATGACGCCATCGTCGTGGTCGAAGGCGCCGCGCACAATATCGAGAAGGGCATGTCCGGCCATGACGCCGCGATCAGCGCGATGAACGCGCTGTTCGCGCCGATCATCGGCATCACGCTGGTGCTGATCTCGGTGTTCCTGCCCTCGGCGTTTCTGCCGGGATTGACCGGGCAGATGTATGCGCAGTTCGCGCTGGTCATTGCCGCAACCGCGCTGCTCAGCGCCATCAATGCGGCGACGCTGAAGCCCACGCAGTGTGCGTTGTGGCTGCGGCGGCCGGTGCCGCCGGAGCAACGCAACTTCTTCTATCGCGGCTTCAACGCGGTCTATAACCGCATAGAGGCCTGGTATAGCCGGCTGATCGGCCGTCTTGTCGCGCACAGCAATATATCCGTCATCTGCGCGCTGATCCTGATCGCCATCGGTGGCTACGGCCTGTCGCGGGTGCCAACCGGCTTCATTCCGATCGAGGACCAGGGCTATCTCCTGGTCGCCGTGCAATTGCCCGACGGCGCCGCCCTCGATCGCACCCAGCGTGTGCTCGACCGGGTCAGCGAGATAACCGGCAAAACCGCGGGCGTCGATCAGGTGATCACCATTGCCGGCATCTCCGCGCTCGACAATTCTTCCAGTCTCGCCAACGCCGGCGTCGCCTACCTGATTCTGAAAGAGTGGAGCGCGCGCGGCGCGGGCGAGGATTTGCGGTCGCTGTTCGTCGGATTGAACGAGAAGCTCTCGGTGATCGACGAGGCGCGGATTCTGGTGGTTCCGCCGCCGCCGATCCAGGGCATCGGCAACGCCGCCGGCTTTGCGATGCAGGTGCAGTTGCGCGACGGCAGTTCCGACTTCAGCAAGCTGCAGGCCATCACTGGCGCGATCGTCGCCAATGCGTCGTCACAGAGCGCGCTGCAGCGGGTCAGTTCGCCGTTCCGCTCGACGGTGCCGCAGTTCGACATCGAGGTGGACCGGATCAAGACCCAGACGCTGCATGTCACGACCGACCAGATCTTCTCGACGCTGTCGTCCTACATGGGTTCGACCTTCGTCAACCAGTTCAACAAGTTCGGCCGTACTTTCCAGGTCTATGCGCAGGCGGACGCGCAATTCCGCCTGACGCCGCGTGACATCCAGAACATGATGGTGCGTAACAGCAATGGCGACATGATCCCGCTCGGCACGGTGGCCAAGATCACGCCGGCGGTCGGCCCCTCACTGATCAGCCTGTACAATCTCTATCCTTCCGCAACCATCATCGGCTTGCCGGCCACAGGTTACAGCTCCGGCCAGTCGATGAAGCTGATGGAAGAGATCGCCGCGAAGACCTTGCCGCCGGGCACGGGCTTCGAGTGGACGGCGATGTCGTACCAGGAGAAGGTGGTCGGCGGCCAGATCTATTGGGCGTTCGGCCTCGCCCTGCTGCTGGTCTATCTCGTTCTGGCCGGGCAATATGAAAGTTGGTACGCGCCGATCTCTGTCATCCTCGCGGTGCCGCTATCCTTGCTCGGCCCGATGATCGTGCTGACCGGGCTCCGGATCGAGAACAACCTCTATACCCAGATCGGCATCATCCTGTTGATCGCGTTGTCGGCCAAGAACGCCATCCTGATCGTGGAGGTGGCGCTCGAGCTTCATGTGCGCGACCGCAAGCCGCTCTTGGAATCTGCGGTCGAAGCGGCACGGGCGCGATTCCGGCCAATCCTGATGACGTCGTTTGCCTTCATCTTCGGCATGATCCCGCTGGTGCTCGCGACCGGCGCCGGCGCCAATGCGCGGAAGTCGATCGGCATCACCGCGTTCTCGGGCATGCTGGCCTCGACCTGTCTGGCCGTGCTGTTCGTGCCGACGTTCTTTGTCGTGATCCAGCGGTTCGAGAACTGGCTGAAGGAGCGGAAGGCGAAGAAGGCGGGGACGCAGGCGATCCCGCAGATGGAGTAAACCGTGTGTCGGCACGCGTCGTGGCCGAGGCGTCATGCGCAAGGCGTTCACCAGGGACGGCATCAAGCCCGGTCTGACGGAACCAATATTCCGGTCTGATGTTTGTTAGCGGCCACGTGCGACGCTCCACGTCAACGTGGCGTTGCTTCGCGTACTCCCCAAACGCCTGCCTGTCCGCCGATTGCCGCTTCGTTCGGAAATCAGGATGGCAGATTGAAAGTAAACAAGAAAAACCGGAGGAAGCTTTCCATGACTAACCGCCGTGATTTTCTGAAGGCCGGTAGCGCGGCCGTCGCTACCGGGATCGTCTTCTGCAATTGTGGTCTGCTGCACAGCGTGCAGGCCCAGCAACCACGCCAGACCCTGCCGGTCAGGGTCGCCGGACAACGGGTCAGAACGATCGACGTCCACTCCCACTGCCACTTCCGCGAAGCCGGCGCGCTGCTCGGCGCCGATGCTGCCGCAGCCCAGCTTCCGCCGGTCAACGGCGCGGAGGAGGCCTTCATCGAAATCGACCGGCGGCTCGCCGCCATGGATGCCCAGGCCGTCGACATGGAAGTGCTGTCGATCAATCCGTTCTGGTACAACCGCGAGCGCGATCTGGCCGGCCAGATCGTGAAGATACAGAACGAAAAGCTGGCTGAACTCTGTGCCTCAAAGCCCGACCGGTTTGCAGCTTTCGCCTCCCTCACCCTGCAGGCGCCCGATCTTGCCGTGCAGGAACTCGAGACCGCGGTGAAGAAGCAGGGCTTGAAGGGAGCCGCGATCGGCGACGTCGTCAACGGCATGGAATTCTCCGATCCGAAGTTCCACCCGGTGTGGGCCAAGGCGGAAGAACTCGGCGTGCCCCTGTTTATTCATCCGCAGGGCATTCCCGAGCTCAGCAAGCGATTGAGCGGCAATGGCTGGCTTGCCAACACGATCGGCAATCCGCTGGGAACGACGCTGGCGCTCTCGCACCTTATCTTCGAGGGTACCTTCGACCGCTTTGCCGGGCTGAAAGTGATCGCAGCCCATGGCGGCGGCTTCCTGCCCTCTTATGCCGATCGTTCGGATCATGCTTGTCTGGTCGGTCCCAAAGGCTGCAATCCGAACGTGCAGCTCAAGAAAAAGCCGACCGAATACCTCAAGCAGATCTATTTCGATTCGCTGATCTTCTCACCCGAGGCGATCCGCCATCTGGCAGCCCAGGTTGGCGCCAGCCAGATCGTACTGGGCAGCGACTACCCGTATCCCTGGCAGCTCAATCCGGTGGGCCACATTTTCGACTCTGCATCGCTCAGCGACGACGAGAAAGCCGATATCCTCGGCCGCACCGCCGAAAGACTGTTCAATCTGGAGCGGTCCGTCGGACAAGCACGGTGAAGGGAGATGGCCGGGCATAGGTGAGCGGAAGCCACGCGGCTGTTCGGACGGCCACGCCCGGCCATGACGTCCCTACACCCGCACCATCCGCTTGCCGCGGTTCTCGCCGGCGAGCAGGCCGATCAGGGCTTTCGGGGTGTTCTCGATGCCGTCGATCACGTCCTCTTGCACTTTCAATTTGCCTGACGCGACCCAGGACTGCAGGTCCTTCAATGCCGCGGCGCTCTGGTCCATGTAATCCATCACGATGAAGCCCTGCATGACGAGGCGCTTCACCACGATCAGGCCGGGCACGCCGCGCGGGCCGTGCGCCGACGGCACGCCGTCATATTGCGAGATCGCGCCGCAGCAGGCGATGCGGCCGCGGTTGTTCATCAGCGACAGGCAGGCTTCGAGAATGTCGCCGCCGACATTGTCGAAATAGACATCGATGCCCTTGGGGGCGGCAGCGCGCAGCGCCTTGAAGGTGGCGCCGTCCTTGTAGTCGACCGCGGCATCGAAGCCGAGTTCGGACGTCAGCCACCGACACTTGTCCTTGCCGCCGGCAATGCCGATGACGTTGCAGCCCTTGATCTTGGCGATCTGGCCGACGATCGATCCGACCGAGCCGGCGGCCGCCGACACCACGACAGTCTCGCCTTCCTTCGGCTTGCCGACATGCAACAGGCCAAAATAGGCGGTGAGGCCGGCGATGCCGTAGACGCTGAGCAGATGCGTCATCGGTTCCATCTTCGGCATCTTGTTCAGATGCTTCGCCGGCACGGCGGCATAGTCCTGCCAGCCGGTGTCGCCGAACACGATATCTCCCGGCGCTAGTCCCGGCGCATTCGAGGACACGACTTCCGCGATGCTGCCGCCGGCCATCACCGTGTTGGCCTCGACCGCAGCGCGGTAGGTGGCGCCGTGCATCCAGGCGCGGTTGGCGGCGTCGAGCGAGATATAGCGCGTCCGTACCAGCACCTCGCCGTCCTTCGGCGCGGGAACGCTGCCGTTGACCATCTTGAAATGCTCAGGCCCCAGCTTGCCGGTCGGCTTCTCGACCAGCAGGATCTGACGATTGACGGTGTCGCTCATGACGTTCTCTCCCTCCGTATTATTCTTCCCGTGGTATTTTTGATGCAACTGACTGCGCATGAAGCGTTCAGCTGCACAGATTGTGCGCTGCATGAACGCTAGTCGGCGTGTGCGCTTTCTACAACAGGAACATTCCGGCAAATCCGGCAAGTCCCGACGGCTGTTGCATCGGTTACGAAATCTGCCAAGCTTGCCACTGCCGGTTGCCAAGAGACGGGGGCATGAATGTCCAACAGGTTTACGCAACTCATCCTGATCGCGATGGCGCTCGGTATCGTGATGGGCACGGTGGTTTTCAACTACATGCCCGACAGCCGCGTCGAGATCGCGGCATCCGTCAACCTGATAGCCATGCTCTTCCTGCGCCTGATCAAGATGATCATCGCGCCGCTGGTGTTCGCGACCCTCGTCGGTGGCATCGCGCATATGGGTACCGGCTCCAAGCTGGGCCGCGTGTTCGCCAAGACGATGGGCTGGTTCGTCAGCGCCTCCTTTGTCTCGCTGCTGCTTGGCCTCGTCATGGTCAACCTGCTGCAGCCCGGCGCCAATTTTCCCGGCACGCTGCCCGAAAAGGGACAATCGACCGGCCTGCCGGTCTCGGCCTTCTCGATCGAGAAATTCCTGACGCATCTGATCCCGACCTCGATCGCGGATGCGATGGCGCAGAACGAGATCCTGCAGATCGTGGTGTTCGCCGTGTTCTTCGCGGTCGCGCTCGGCGCTTTGCCGGATCGCGCCAAGCCCATGCTGGGGCTGATCGACGACCTCGCCCATATCATGCTGAAAGTCACCGGCTATGTAATGCTGTTCGCGCCGATCGCGGTGTGGGCGGCGATCATGGCGACAGTGTCGAAGAACGGCCTCGGCGTGCTGTGGAAGCTGATCGTGTTCATGGGCGGCTTCTATCTCTCGCTGATGATCCTGTGGGTCATCCTGATCGTGGTCGGCTTCATCGTGATCGGGCCGCGATACAGCCATTTGCTGCGCCTGATCCGCGAGCCGCTGATGATCGCGTTCTCGACGGCGTCGTCGGAAGCCGCCTATCCGAAGACGCTGGAAGGCCTCAACCGCTTCGGCGCCTCGTCGCGGATTTCGGCCTTCGTGCTGCCGCTCGGTTATTCCTTCAACCTCGACGGCACGATGATGTACTGCACCTTCGCCGCCGTCTTCATCGCGCAGACCTACCACATCGACATGTCGCTCGGCACGCAGCTCGCGATGCTGGCGACGCTGATGATCACCTCCAAGGGCGTTGCCGGCGTGCCGCGCGCATCGCTGGTGGTGATCGCCTCGACGCTCAGCCAGTTCGGCATTCCCGAGGCCGGCTTGTTGATGATCATGGGCATCGATACCTTCCTCGACATGGGCCGCAGCGCCACCAACGTGATCGGCAACTCGCTGGCGACCGCCGTGGTGGCGAAATGGGAGGGCGAGCTGAAGCCCGAGCATGAGCTTGGACCGGACGATATCGTTCCCACCGACGCCGTTCCGGGCGCCCCGCTGCCGGCCCATTGATGGGAGGGATGCATGCATCCAATTCCAATGAGACTGGCCGGGATTGGCGGAGTGCTGCTGGCGGCTTGCCTGCTGGCAGCCCCGGCGTCGGCGCAGACCGCCGCCGAAGGGCTTAGCCCGACGCTCGCCAACATCAAGCGAACGCATGTCGTGCGTCTCGGTTATCGCGAAAGCTCGCCGCCGTTCTCGTTCCTCGACCACTCCAACCGGCCGATCGGCTACAGCCTCGAGCTGTGCGAGGCCATCGTCGAGGAGATCGGCGTCGAGGTCGACGACGCCAATCTCAGAATCGAATACGTCAAGGTCACTTCCGACGACCGCATCCCGGCCGTGACGGAAAACAAGATCGATCTCGAATGCGGCTCGACCACGGCCAATGCCGAGCGCGCCAAGCTGGTGGCGTTTTCGCCGCTGATCTTCGTGGCCGGCACCAAGCTGATGGTGCCGAAGGCGTCCACCATCTCCGCGCCCACCGACCTGAAAGGCAAAACGGTGGTGGTCACCAAGGGCACCACCAACGAGCAGGCGATGCACACGGTCGACAAGAAGTTCTCGCTTGGCTTGAACATCGTGACGTCGCCGGATCACGAGCAGTCCTACCAGATGCTGGCGGACGGCAAGGCGGATGCGTTCGCGACCGACGACATTCTGCTCTACGGCCTGATCGCGCGCCACAAGACCCAGGACAAGTTCAAGGTGACGGGTGAATATCTGTCCTACGATCCCTATGGCATCATGTTCCGCAAGGGTGAGCCCCAATTGAAGGCGGTGGTCGAGCGCACCTTCCGCAAGCTCGGCTCGGGGCGTGACCTGGTGCCGCTCTACAACAAATGGTTTGTGGGGCGGCTGCCGACCGGCGAGAAGCTCGGCGTTTCGATCTCGCCGCAGCTCGAAGAGGCGTTCAAGGTGCTCGACGATACGCAGGGATCGAGCAATTAGCTGAGATCGCCCCCCATGGTGAGGAGCCGCAACGCGGCGTCTCGAACCATGCAGGCCACAGATGGGCCTGCATCCTTCGAGACGCGGCCAATGGGCCGCTCCTCAGGATGAGGAGCAACAGCGGATCGCCTGTCAGAAGAACTTCAAGTCTTCCGCGCGGCCGCCTTTCGCGACCGTCGCATATTCGATCGCGAGGAACAGGCCGCCAGCCACATAAATTCTTTTCGTCTCCGCTCGCGCCAGTTCCTGCGAGAGCCGCACCGCATCCTCGATCGATGCCGCGACATGAATGCTCGCCTTGGGATTGGCGAGACGGGCCGCGGCTGCGATGTCCTGCGCCGCGGCTCCCTTGTGATGCGCCGCTGTGCAGATGATGGTGCCGAAGGACGGCGCCAGCGCGCCAATGATCTCGTCAGCCTTCTTGTCGCGCGAAGCGCCGGTGACGAGGATCCAATCCTCGGCGCCGTGGATCGCCGTGAGGCCCGCGAGGGATTGCCTGATACCATCAGGCGTATGGCCGACGTCGATCACGGTGAGCGGATCTTGCTGGATCACTTCCAGGCGGCCGGGCCACCGCGCGTCACGCAGGCCCGAACGGATGGCCGTTTCGATCCGCTCGTGATCCCTGCGCGGGTGGCGTTGCAGCCAGAGCAGAAACAGCGTCGCTGCGATGGCGGCGTTGTTGAACTGGAACGCGCCGGGCAGGCTCAACTCGATGCCGGGGAAATCGTGATCTCCGAAATGGAAATCGAAATGCTGGCCTGAGGCCGCGGCAACCTCATTGTCGATGCCGATCTCGTCGCGAACGAACAGCGACGTGCAGCCGCGCCAGCGATTATATTCGACGAGATGCCGCCGCAGGCCGCCGCAGTTCTCGCCATAGATGATCGTGCCGCCGGCAGCGCAGGCGTCGCTCTTGTCGGATACGATCAGCTCGAGCGTGTTGCCGAGTAATTCGACATGCTCGTAATCGACCGAGGTGACGCAGGTTTCGCGGGCGCCGATCAGGCGCACCGGATCGTAGCGCCCGCCGATGCCGGCCTCGAACACGGCGAGATCGCATCCGCGCTTCTGGAAGTGCAGGCAGGCGAGCGCGAACAGCGCTTCGAAAGCGCCGAATTGTTCGCCGCGACGCTTCGCGACATCGGCGACCGCGGCCTCGACCTGAGACTTCAGTCGGGCGAATACGTCGTCGCCGATTTCTGCGCCATCGACCTGGATGCGTTCGTTGAAACGAAACAGATGAGGGGAAGTGAAGAGCCCCGTGCGCAGACCGTAGGCGCGGCCGATTCCAGCGCACATCGCCGCCGTGCTGCCCTTGCCGTTCGAGCCGGTCACCACGACCGAGATGCGGCGCAGCCGGGCGCGATCGACGGCCAGCACGTCCAACAATTCCGCCATGCGCGCAAGGCAGATGCCGTCGCCGTATTTCGGCAGGTCAAACACTACAGCAATCCCATGGCGGAAAAGGTGTGATGCCAGATCTTCAGGATCAGGTCGCCGCGATTGGAATCTTCCAGCAGTCGGATCGCGGGGTTTGCATTCACTTCGATGATCTCGATTGTCTCCGGATTGCCGTCGACATCGACGAACATGTCCACGGCCGCGACACGAAGCCCGAGCGTGCGGGCAGTCTGCCGCGCCAGCGTAACCGCCTTTTCGGAAGGCGCCGGCGCCAGCACCATGGTGCCGCCCGCGCTCAGGTTCATCCGTCCGGGGATCTCGCGGCGCTCGCCCTTCGCCGGCACCGCTTCGAGCGATGGATCGTTGCCCGGTAGCGCAGCGGGCGACAGTCCGCGGGCGCGCAGGGCGTCGTTATGGGCATTGAGCAGTTCGCGAACGCTGTGCACGCCGTCGCCTGCGATGGACGGTGGATATTTTCGCGCGCAGTAGAGCGCGTCATCGTCGAGCAGGAAGACGCGATACTCGATCCCCTCGACGATAGGCTGGATCAGGACCGCGTCGTAATACTTCATCACGTCGTCGAGATAGCGAATGAGCGCTGTTTCGCCGTGAACGGCCTGCGCGAAATCGCCACGCGATCCCGTGAGTGGTTTGACAAAGGCCGTGCCGCCCAGCTTCGCGAAATGGTCGATCGCATCGCTGCGCTCATGTCCGGCCGGGCGATGCGCGCGATGGCGGTCGTGCAGGAAAAAGTATTCGCCGCCGAGCGCCGGCACGCCGGCGTCGCGCAGAATCCGGCTTGCGAAATACTTGTCTGATACCAGCGTCGAGGCGGTGGCATTGTTCTGCGGATACCAGGAGCATCGGCCGGCGCCGAAATGAAGCAGCCGGTCGCGCGAGGCGACGGCAAACAGCAGTCCCGAGCCGCCGTCGAGGTCGCGAAACTGCAGCCCGAATTCGGCGCAGGCAAATTCCGCATAGACCGACTGGTCCGGATAGAAGCCCGGTTTTCCCGTTCGAAACTCGCTTGGGCTTCGCATGCGATCTCTTTTGAAACGTTCTTAATTTGCCGTAGTCATTTATTGCCAGATGGGTGCCGAATTCAGCAAGTTAATTGCGTGGAGGCGGCATTAACGAAGCCAATCGAACCTTTTTGCAAAATAGACCGACAGCTATTCCGAGTTCTCAATTGTGCTGTAAGTCATATTGACTATGTGTGTGCCGTGCGCAAATGAAGCGCCAAATCGCCGATGATTTCGCTGATTTTTGGCACTTTGAGGCCCGAAAACCGAAACGTTCTACACCGAGACGTCAGGAAAAACGAAAACACATGAGCGCGTTCTATCGAGAGAAAGTTCTTTCTGTCCGCCACTGGACCGACACGCTTTTCAGCTTCCGGGCAACCCGCGATTCCGGCTTCCGCTTCCAGAACGGCCAGTTTGCGATGATCGGCCTCGAGGTTGAGGGACGCCCGCTGCTGCGCGCCTACAGCATGGCGAGCGCCAATCACGAGGAAGAGCTCGAATTCTTCTCGATCAAGGTTCCCAACGGTCCGCTGACCTCGAAACTGCAGAAGATCCGCGAAGGCGATGAGATTCTGGTCGGCCGCAAGGCGACCGGCACGCTGATCACCGACAATCTGATTCCGGGAAAGCGCCTGCTGCTGCTGTCGACCGGCACGGGGCTGGCGCCGTTTGCGAGTCTGATCAAGGATCCGGATGTCTATGAGCGCTACGAGACCATCGTGCTCGTCCATGGCTGCCGGCAGGTTTCCGAACTCGCCTATGGCGAGGACCTGGTCGCCACGCTGCGCGACGACGAATTGTTCGGGCCGCTGTTGTCGGAGAAGCTTCTGTACTACCCGACCGTGACCCGCGAGCCGTTCCGCAACCGCGGCCGCATCACCGATCTGATCTCGTCCGAGCAGCTGTTCAACGACATCCACCAGTCGCCGCTCGACATCGAGACCGACCGCATCATGATGTGCGGCAGCCCGGGGATGCTGGAAGAACTGAAGCAGATGTTCGAATCCGGCGGCTTCATCGAAGGCAGCGGCAGTAAGCCCGGCCATTTCGTGATCGAAAAGGCGTTCGTCGAGCGCTGATAGGTTTGTCGTCATCCCGGGGCGCGTCGAAGACGCGAACTATGGTGCGCAATTGCGCACCTGAGGATCTCGAGATTCCGGGTCTGGTCCTTCGGACCATCCCGGAATGACGGGCGGCCCGGTAGCCCGCTCCATTCCCCCACTGCTATAACGACTCCCGAACGTCGCGCGGCGTATCCGGCGCGACGATGAGGGAGTTTCGCGCGTGTCGCTTCTCGAGCAGACCGGCCGGGCCAAGACCGCCTTCGTGTTCGCAGGCGGCGGCAGCTTCGGCGCCATCCAGGTCGGCATGTTGCAATCACTCGCCGCCTATGGCGTGACGGCGGACATGGTGGTCGGCAGCAGCGTCGGCGCGCTGAACGGCGCGTTCTATGCCGGCGATCCCACGCCTGACGGCGTGCAGCGGTTGGCCTCGATCTGGCGCGGATTGCAGCGGCACGATGTGTTTCCGATGAGCTGGCGGACGGTGCTGAGCTTCCTGTGGCGCCGCGATTTCCTGATACCCCACGACGGCATCCGCAAGCTGATCGACGATCACATTCCCTATCGCAATCTCGAAGAGGCGAAGCTGCCGGTGCACATCGTCGCGACCAACATCATCTCCGGTGACAGTGTGGTGTTGTCGGAAGGCTCCACGGCGGAAGCGATCGTTGCGTCCACCGCGATTCCCGGCGCGTTCTCGCCGATCCGCTACAAGGACACCTATCTTGCCGACGGCGCGATCTCTTCCAACACGCCGGTTCAGGTCGCGGTGACGCTGGGCGCAAAACGCCTGATCGTTCTGCCGACCGGGCATGCGTGCGCCAACCAGGCCCCGCCGGTCGGCGCGGTCGCCAATGCGCTGCACGCGCTGACGCTCCTGATCGCGCGCCAACTGGTCAACGAGCTTGAAATGCTGTCGCCCGACATCGAGTATTACGTGGTGCCGCCGCTATGTCCGCTGGTCGGATCGCCTTACGATTTCTCGCGCACCGCCGATCATATCGACCGTGCCATTCTCTCCACCGACGCCTGGCTGGCCCAGCACGGCCTGCAGCAAGGCAGGATTCCGCACGAGATGCGGCTGCATAGCCACTGAGTGGCCGGGCGATGGGGCCGCCACGCTGCACTGCAAAAGGTCGCCGATTTGGTCGCCTGGTGACCCCGCAAATTTTATTCAAGCCGCCGTCACGTTCCCGTATGCCGCTCCGTATATCGTGTAGCGCTCGTTCCGGCGGTTGGACTAAGCTGGTGCCGACGACGCGACAATTCGGCTGAGGGGTTCCATGGAAACAGTGCTGCTTCCGTTCTCGCCACGCTACATCGTGCTGACGATCTGCGCTGTCGTGACGGCATTACTGCTCGGTATCGGGATTTTCGATCATAACCCGAAGGTGTGGGAAATTCTGCTGATCCCGATCGGGATTTTCGGCGCGCTCACGCTGCTCGGCATTCGCGATCTCCTGCAGAAGAACCATGCCGTCCTGCGCAACTATCCGATCTCGGCGCATATTCGTTTCCTGCTTGAAGAGATCAGGCCGGAGATACGGCAATACTTCTTCGAGAGCGAGAAGGACGGCATGCCGTTCTCCCGCGATACCCGCGCGCTGGTCTATCAGCGCGCCAAGATGCAGCTCGACAAGCGGCCGTTCGGCACCCAGGAGGACGTCTATCGCGAGGGTTACGAGTGGATGCATCATTCGGTGGCGCCGAAGGCTCATGGTGGCGCGGAATTCCGGGTCACAGTCGGCGGCCCCGATTGCACCAAGCCGTATTCGGCATCGGTGTTCAACATCTCGGCGATGAGCTTTGGCGCACTCAGCCCCAACTCCGTGCGCGCACTCAACACAGGCGCCAAGAAGGGCGGCTTCGCGCATGACACCGGGGAGGGCGGTGTCAGTCCCTATCACCGCGAAAACGGCGGCGACCTGATCTGGGAGATCGGCTCCGGCTATTTCGGCTGCCGCAACCGCGACGGTTCGTTCAATCCGGAGGAGTTCGCCCGCGTCTCGAACGACGACCAGATCAAGATGGTCGAACTCAAGATCAGCCAGGGCGCCAAGCCCGGACATGGCGGCGTGCTGCCGGCGGCCAAGGTCTCCGAGGAGATTTCCAGGATCAGGGGCGTGGCGATGGGCGAGGATTGCATCTCGCCGGCCACCCACCGGGCGTTTTCGACGCCGCTGGAGATGATGGCCTTCATCGCCGAGATGCGCCGGCTGTCGGGCGGCAAGCCGGCCGGATTCAAGATGTGTATCGGTCACCCCTGGGAATTCCTGGCGATCTGCAAGGCGATGCTGGAGACCGGCATCTATCCCGATTTCATCGTCGTCGACGGCAATGAAGGTGGCACCGGCGCGGCTCCGCTGGAGTTTATGGATCATCTGGGCATGCCGATGCGCGAGGGCGTCAGTTTCGTCCACAACGCGCTGATCGGCATCAATGCCCGCGACCGCATCAAGATCGGCTGCGCCGGCAAGATCGCGACCGCCTTCGACATGGCGCGCGCCATGGCCATCGGCGCGGACTGGTGCAATTCCGCGCGCGGATTCATGTTCGCGCTGGGCTGCATCCAGTCCTTGAGCTGCCACACCGATCGCTGCCCGACCGGCGTGTCGACGCAGGATCCGATCCGCGCCCGGGCGCTGGTGGTGCCGCTCAAGACCGAGCGGGTCTACATGTACCATCATGCCACCCTGCACGCGCTGTCAGAGCTTCTCGCCGCCGCCGGTCTCGACCACCCGAAGCAGCTGCGGCCGATCCACTTCTCGAAGCGCACCTCGAGCACGGAGGTGATGTCATTCGCGAAACTTTATCCGGCGCTGCGTCCGGGCGAGCTGCTCGAAGGCACCCAGGACCCGCGCTTCCGCGATGCCTGGGCGATGGCACGCGCGGATTCGTTCCAGCCGGCGGGATAAAAATCCTGGCGGTTTCCCACGCGCTCTTGAATCTCGCAGGGCTGGCTTTCTGGTAGGGTTTGCCCACGCGTTGAAATGAAATCTGCCAGAAAGCGGTAATGCTCTACTTCGAACTCGGGATCGTGACGATCCTGATCGTCACCAACGGCCTGCTGTCCATGTCGGAGCTGGCCATCGTGTCGTCGCGGCCGGCGCGGTTGGCGGCGCTCGCCGAACGAAACGTCAAAGGCTCCCGCCGCGCGCTGGTGCTGGCGTCCGACCCCGGAAAATTTCTCTCCACGGTGCAGATCGGCATCACGCTGATCGGCGTGCTGTCGGGCGCGTTTTCCGGCGCTACGCTCGGCCTGCGCCTGACCAACATGCTGACCGAGGCCGGATTGTCGCAGGGCCCGGCTGATGCCATCGGCGTCGGCGCCGTGGTGGCGGTGATTACCTATGCCTCGCTCATTATTGGCGAACTGGTGCCCAAGCAGATCGCCCTGCGCGACCCGGAATCGGTGGCGGTGCGGGTGGCGCCTTACATGATGCTGCTGGCGAAGGTCTCGTTGCCCGCCGTCTGGCTGCTAGACCGCTCCGGCAAGGCGCTGTTGTGGCTGCTGGGTCAGCGCGGCGCCGCCGGCGATAAAGTCAGCGAGGACGAAATCCGCACGCTGGTGGTCGAAGCCGAGAATGCCGGCGTGCTCGAGCCCGGCGAAAAGGAAATGATCGCGGGCGTGATGCGCCTCGGCGATCTTCCCGTCGGCGCCGTGATGACGCCGCGCCGCGAGGTCAGCATGATCAACCTGACCGACGACATGCAAACCGTTCGCGCCGCGCTCGCCGCCAGCAGCCATTCCCGTTTTGTGGTGTTCGATCCGGCCACCGATGCCGCGGTTGGCATCGTTCAGGCCAGGGATATGCTGGACTGCTATCTGTCGGGGCAGACGCCTGACATCGCCAAACTGGTCCGCGCCGCTCCGGTCATCCCCGAATTTCTCGATGCGAGGGACGTCGTCGCCATCCTGCGCGACTCCAGCGTCCATATGGGGCTGGTCCACGACGAATATGGCGGGTTCCAGGGCGTGGTGACCAGTGCCGACATCCTGGAATCGATCGTCGGCGGCTTTCACACGGAGGAGGGGCCGCCGGAAGCCGCCGCCACCAGGCGTGACGACGGTTCGTATTTGATCTCGGGGTGGATGTCGGCCGTCGAGTTCGCTTCGCTGCTGAAGTTCGAGTTGCCGGCGTCCCGCCATTACCAGACGGTTGCCGGATTCCTGCTCAACCATTTCGGCCGGATTCCCGATGTCGGCGATCACATCGAGGTGGATGGTTGGCGTTTTGAGATCGTCGATCTCGATGGCCGGCGGATCGACAAGCTGCTGGCGACCAAGATCAGCGATGCCTCGGTTCAGGCAGACGCGTGAGTAGCTGCGTAGATGAGCCCGTGGTGTAGCCCGGATGAGCGGAGCGACATCCGGGACTTTTCTCGCGCGCGGATGGCGTTGCCCCGGATCTCGCTTTGCTCATCCGGGCTACGTGTTGGTGCGCAACAACTAAAACTCCCCGTGCAGCCTCCCGGAGAACACGTGGACCGGGCCGCGGTCGGCGTTGTAGGCGGGATTGGTGACGAACTGGTAGTCCGCCGTCACCGTGATCGCCTTGGTGAGTGCGTAGGCATAATAAGTTTCGAGGATGCGTTCCTTGCGGTAATTGAGCTGGCCGTCGCCGATCAGGGGGCCTAGTCCGCCGGCGGCGAGGAAGTCGCGGTGATCGCGCGAGATTGAGTTGATCGCGCCGGCGATGCCGATGGTGTCGTCGGGCCGTCCCCACTTGGTGCCCTTGATCGAGGTGCCGAGTGACAGCGAGGCGTCGATGTCGGTGAACGACATGATCTCGGTCTTGCCGTTGTTCCAGCTCCAGCGGCCGAACAGGCCGATGTCGTCGGTGACCGACTGCTCGACGTTAAAGACGTAACCGTATTTGAGCCGGCCCATGCGCGTCAGCGCGATGTCCATATTGAGCGCCGGATCGTTCAGCGTGTCGCGATAGCTGCCGGAATTGGCGCTGCTGACCCAGCCGATGGTGCGCAGCTTGCCCGGCCGGTTGAAGATCGAATAACGCGTCTCCAGCTCGGCGACATACTGGCCGCGGCGGAAGACCTGCGTATCGAAACTGTTGGAGTTGGATACCCCGCCGATCATGAAATAGCCGGCGCGCAATGCCCATTGCTTCTGGTTGAGCTCGGCGGTGAAGCCATAGGTCAAACCAAGCTTGTCGGCGGCATAGTCGAAGGCGCCGGGCGCCCAGATCGACCAGTTCATGAAATCGCGGCGGGTATCCTTGGCGTAGGAATTGCCGTCAAAGACGTCGCCGACCGAGAACTTGCCGGCCTGCAGCGTCAGGCGGTTGACGTCGGCCTTGCCCGCAAGCTGTTGCTGCCCGCTGGCAAGCTCCTCCTGCTCGCCGCCGAACCCGAAGGTCTGGCGCACATAGAGCCGCGAGGTGTTGTAGTGCGGGTAGGGGAAGTTCGACTTCTGCGCCTCACCGCTGGTAAAGCCGGCGACGCCGACGGTGTCGCTGAGGCCAAAGCCCTGCAGCAGTTCGGGATTGTAGTAGACCTCGCCGCCTTCCCAGAGCCTTGCGTTCAGGTAAAGGCTGTTGCTCCAGGTCGCCTGCGCCTGCCGCGCCGGCGTCAGGCTGTTGGTGCCGGTATAGGGCGCGCGGAATGCCGGATAGCCTTGACCCAGATAGGTGCTCTGGCCGTGAATCTCCCACCGATCGGATTCCGGATCGGTCAGGTCTGACTTTGGCGTGCGGCTGTTCGATCCCGGCCAGTCGACCTTGCGGTTGAGGCCGATGCGGATCTGCTGGAAATCGAGGGTGGAGGTGTGCTCCGCGCCTGAGGGGAAGCGGACGTTGGCGCGATCGAACTGGCTGTAGAGATATTCGAGCTTGACGCTCCAGTGCGGCGCGAAGGCGTATTCCACGCCGGCGCCGGCGGCCCAGCCGGGGCGCACGTTGATGATCTTCTGGTCGGTGCCGACGTCGGGCGTGTTGACGAAGCGCTCGCCGGCAAAGGCGAAGCCGCCGGTGGCGTAAAACAGCCAGTGGCCACTGGCGTAGCCGATGCGGCCGCGCAAGGTGCCGGCATAGTCGAAGGCCTCGACGACCTCGGAACGCGCGCCGGTCAGCGTGGAGACGATCTTGTTGGAGATCATGTAGTTCGGAAACGTCAGGTCGGCTTCGACGCCGAGCAGCAGGCCGGACGGCAGCTGAACATTGTAGCCGCCCTGGACGCCGCCGATCATGCCGCTGAACACGCTGTTGTTCACCGAGACCGCCAGCGGATCGGACAGCACCGCGCTCGAGGAGCCGCGGCTGTAGCCCGTGTGGCCGCCGATATAGAAGCCGCTCCAGTCGAACGCCGGACGAAGATAGGGTGCCTTCAACGGCATGTCGGCCGCGATCGCAGGGCTGCCGAGCGCCAGCGCGCCGAACGCGGCCCCGGCCAGCGCATAATTCAGGGATCGGCGGTTGCGGTTCACAGTCCTGATATTCCCGACGCTACGTTTGCTGTCGTCGCCCGCCATCACCGCAGATTCGAACGCCTGCCGCCATCGAACAAATGAAGTCATCAACCTGTGGCCCCCAATTCCCACGGTTCTCCCGGCCGCGTCGGACCGGAGTTCCCGCCATTCACGCTGCGATCCTTATTGCGAATAGTTCGCAATAGCAAGAAGGGGGCGGCCACTGTGGTTCGATGGCATCCTTATGTGACGCGGCTGCAACAGCCGTTGCGATATTGCGGGTGGGGAGGAGCGTCAGTTCGGACAGATGGGCTGACAGGTGTTCGGAGACATGGCTGACAGATCGACAGGCGTCGGGAGTGACGGTTGATTGCCGGTCCGCGCAAAAAAAGGTTGACCCGCCCGGTGGGACGCCGGGCGGGTCGTGTTCGGCACGGGGGTGGATGAGGCGCCCGTGCCGGACGCAAATCCACGACAAATCGTTTTCGAGCGAAGTGGTCTTCCGGTTCGCGTGAAGAAAACGCGTCGAACAAGAAGAAGCGTGTTCAGGGACTGCTGTGGTTTGCTTGGGGAAAGAAGACGCTTCTCAAACCAAGTCAGCCGAAGAAATCAGTAAGCGCAGGTCCGGACGCGGCCGATGTAATTGCCGTAGGCGTCGAACTGGCGAACCCAGCCGCAGCGGCGATAGCCATCGTAGTAATAGCCGGGGCCGGAAGCTGCGATCGCGGTGCCGACGATGGCTGCGCCAACGAGGCCGGCGCCAACACCCCAGTGCAGCGGCTTGGCCTGAGCCTGCGTGGAAGCCATGCCGCCGGTGACGGCAAGGGTAGCGAGAGCGATAGCGGCGAACTTGGTCTTGATCGACATGGAAGTCTCCATCCTGTGTTGAGCGGCCATTGTGGTCCGCATGCCCAGTTGGACGGAGCGCTCTTGAAAGCGGTTCGAAAAGCCTGCCGGAAATATGGTTTCGTCAATTATTTCTTAGTAATTACAAGCAGTTAGGCGATAAAATCTCAGCGTCCCCTTTTTCGAAGAAACAATTCCGGATCGAATGTGTCGACATCCTCGAGCAATTCGCAGAACGCGCGTGCGCCGTGATCAAGCAATTGTTCACCCTTCTCCGCGGAAGCCTTGGTGGCGTCGCCGACCGCACCGCTTTCGTTAAGGTCCTGCGCCTGCCATGCGAAGGGGACCGGCCGATGCGCGGAGAGCCAACGCAATTTTTTCTCCATCGCAATGCTGGAGGGTTGAAAATTGGCGATCGCTTCCTTCCGCACGGTGTGCGGATAGCGCGCCAGCATGATCGACGTCTCGACCGCGCCGCCATGAATGCCGTGACGGATTTCCTCCGCGGAAAACAATCCGTCCGGCGTGCCGAAGCGCGACCAACTCGTCGTCACCACGAGCAGGCCGTGATGCGCGCGCAGATCCTGCGCGACCAGCGACATCGCCGCGCTGTTGCCGCCATGGCTGGTGACGATCACGAGCTTGCGGATTCCTGCTTGTGCGACGCGCTCGCCGATCGCCATCCACGCCTTCAATGCGACGTCGGTCGGCAGCGTCTGTGTTCCCGCATAGTCGATATGCTCGGTGGAAATGCCGACCGGCTGCATCGGCAGAAAGGTGACGGGCAGTGCCACAGGCACCAGCTCGCGCACCCGCGTCAGATAGGCTTCCCCAATCAGGACATCGGTTTCCAGCGGCAGATGCGGGCCATGCTGCTCGGTTGCCGCCAGCGGCAGCACCGCGATCCAGCGCGCGGCCTCGGTCCTGGCGACCTCAGGCCAGTGGATCTCGGTCCAGTCGTGGGGCGGAACGGTTGTGGCCATCGAGCGAAGCGTTTCTTTGGATGAATTTGCAGGGTAGTTTGTTAGATAGTCCGGGAATTGATCCAATCCCTGGATAAAGCCGTGGGGACGATATCCACGTCCACTGCCTCCATCATGGGCCAGAACGATCGACGGAGTCCAACCATGAACCCGGCCTTTTTGCCGCGAGCGTTAACCGCAGGTCTTCTGGCGCTGGTCTCGGCCCTGACACCTGTGCGCGCCCAAACCCTCGACAAGGTGTCATTTGGAACCAACTGGGTCGCGGAGGCCGAACATGGCGGCTTCTTCCAGGCGGTCGCGGACGGCACCTACAAGAAATACGGCCTCGACGTCACCATCGTTCCCGGCGGCCCCAATACCAACAACCGCATCCTGCTGACCGCCGGCAAGCTCGACTTCTTCATGAGCGCGAACACGCTGCAATCCTTCGATGCCGTCTCCAACAACGTGCCGCTGATTGCGGTCGCCGCGATCTTCCAGAAGGATCCGCAGGTTTTCCTGACCCATCCGGAAAGCAAAATTTCAAAACTCGAAGATCTCAAGCCGCTGACGCTCCTGGTGTCCAAGGAAGGCGTGGCGAGCTACTTCCAGTGGCTGAAGTCCGAATACGGATTCAACGAGAGCAAGGTGAAGCCCTACACCTTCAATCCGCAGCCCTTTATCGTGAACAAGCAGAGCGCGATGCAGGGCTATGTCACCTCGGAGCCCTATGCCGTGGAGAAGACAGCGGGCTTCAAGCCCGGCGTGATCCTGTTGGCCGATCACGGCTTCAACGCCTATTCGACGCTGATCGAAACCCGCCGCGAGATCGTCGACAAGAAGCCGGACCTGGTGCAGCGCTTTGTCGATGCCTCCGTGATCGGCTGGTACAATTATCTCTACGGGGACAATTCGGCCGGCAATGCGATGATCAAGCAGATGAACCCGGAAATGACCGACGAACTGCTCGGCTATTCCGTCGACAAGATGAAGGAATACGGCATCGTCGATTCCGGCGACACCTTGCGCGACGGCATCGGCGCCATGACCGACGCGCGGGTGGCGAGCTTCTTCGACAAGATGGTGCGGGCCGGCGTGGTTCGCCGCGACATCGACTACCGCCAGGCCTACACGCTGCGCTTCGTCAACAAGGGCGTCGGTCTCGACCTGCGGCCGAAGAACTGACGCGAGATGGCGGAGCCCGCATTGTCCGAGACGGATGTCGACGCGGCGGACCTTGCGGTGCGCCTGCGCGCCGTCATCAAGACCTATGATAGCGGCGTGACCGCGCTCGGGCCGCTCGATCTCGACATCGCAAAAGGCGAATTCGTTTCACTGCTTGGGCCTTCCGGCTGCGGAAAGTCCACCGCGCTGCGGCTGATCGCAGGACTGGCTGCGCCGAGCGCGGGCACGGTGGACGTTTCCCATCGCGCCAGCAAAGCGGATGGGCGCCATCCCATCGGCTTCGTGTTTCAGGAGCCCACCCTGATGCCGTGGGCGAGCGTGCGCGACAACGTGCGCCTGCCGCTGAAGCTGGCGCACGTAACAGTGACGGAAGCCGGCCGGCGCATCGATGAAGCGCTGGCGCAGGTGGGATTAGCCGAATTCGCCGATGCCTATCCGCGTGAATTGTCCGGCGGCATGAAGATGCGGGTCTCGCTGGCGCGCGCGCTCGTCACCGATCCGGATATTCTGCTATTGGACGAGCCGTTCGCGGCGCTCGACGAGATCACGCGCTTCCGGCTCAACAACGATCTGCTTGAGCTGTGGCGCAAGTTGCACAAGACCGTCATCTTCGTCACCCATTCGGTGTTCGAGTCGGTCTACCTGTCGCAGCGGGTGATCGTGATGACGGCGCGGCCGGGCCGGCTTGCCCGCGAATTTCGCGTCACGACATCAGAGCCGCGCAGCGAGCAGTTTCGCACCTCGGCGGAGTACGCTGCCCACTGCCGCGAGGTCTCCGGCGCGCTCGCGCCGTCCTATTCCGGGCAGCGCGGCGCATGAGTTCCCTGCAGAACATCGGCCGCATGCTGCTGCCCGTTGTCGTGCTGGCGGTGGGCCTGGCGCTGTGGGAGCTCGTGGTCCGCGTCAACGACATCCAGCCCTATGTGCTGCCGAGCCCTTATGTCGTGTTTCAGACGCTGGTCAGCGACTGGACCGTGCTGTCGGAGTCGCTCGGCGTCACCCTGCTCACCACGCTGGAAGGTTTTATCGCCGCCGCCGTCGGCGGCATCGCGCTGGCGCTATTGTTCAACCAGTCGAAATGGCTGGAATATTCGCTGTTTCCCTATGCGGTCATCCTGCAGGTCACGCCTGTCATCGCAATTGCGCCGCTATTGCTGATCTATCTGCCGCAGCAGACCGCGGTCATCGTCTGCGCCTGGATCGTGGGATTCTTCCCCGTTCTGTCCAACACCACGCTCGGGCTGAATTCGGTGGATCGCAATCTGGCAGGGTTGTTTCAGCTCTATGGCGCGTCGCGGCTGCAGACGCTGCGGTACCTGAAAATGCCGGCGGCGCTGCCTTATATCCTCGGCGGCTTGCGGATCGCGGGCGGGCTGTCGCTGATCGGCGCCGTGGTCGCCGAAATCGCGGCGGGCTCCGCGGGCTCGGGCTCCGGCCTTGCGTTCCGGATCGCCGAGTCCGGTTACCGCCTCAACATTCCCCGAATGTTCGCGGCGTTGTTGTTGCTGTCGGTGGCCGGGATTGTCATCTATGGGCTGCTGGCGCTAGGTTCGCACTTGGTATTACGGCGCTGGCATGAAAGCGCGCTTGGAAAGGAAAATTAATGGCTGCCGCTGATATTTCGTCCGAGAAGATCGATCTCCTGATCTATGGCCCGGTCAGGCCGATCCTGGAAAACGGCTTTTCGGACCAGTACGTCCTGCATATGGCGGAGAGCCGCGCCGACCTCGAACGATTGACGCCGGATACGGTCGCGAAGATCAGCGGCATGGCGGTGACCTATCACATGGTGCCGGCGGACGCGAAGGCGCTGTCGCATTTCCCCAAGCTCGAAATCGTCGCGAGCTTCGGCGTCGGCTATGACCACGTCGACTCCGCTTATGCGCGCGAGCACAATATCGTCGTCACCAACACGCCCGACGTGCTGACCGAAGAAGTCGCCGACGTCGCCATGGGGCTGCTGATCTCGACCTTGCGCGAATTCGTCAAGGCCGACCGCTATCTGCGCTCCGGGCTGTGGCAGGCGCAGAACTATCCCCTGAGCGTCGGTTCGTTGCGCGACCGCAAGGTCGGTATCGTCGGCATGGGCCGTATTGGACAAGCGATCGGTCGTCGGCTGGAAGCCTCGCTTGTGCCGGTGTGCTATCACTCGCGCAACCCATCCTCGGCCGTTTCCTACAAGCATTATCCTGACCTTCTGGAAATGGCGAAAGACGTGGACACGCTGGTCGTGATCGTGCCCGGCGGCGCTTCCACCGCCAAGATGATCAATGCCGACGTGCTCAAGGCGCTCGGTCCGCGCGGCGTCCTGATCAACGTCGCCCGCGGCTCCGTCGTCGATGAGCCGGCACTGGTCGCGGCGCTGAAATCCGGCACCATCCTTGCGGCCGGGCTCGACGTGTTCGCCAACGAACCGAACGTGCCGGACGAGCTGAAGGCCATGCAAAATGTCGTGCTGCTGCCACATATCGGCTCGGCTTCCGTGGTAACGCGTAACGCCATGGATCAGCTCGTCGTCGACAATCTGAAGAACTGGTTCGCCGGCAAGGCGCCGTTGACGCCGGTTCCGGAAACCCCGGTAAAGGGACGCTGATGTCGCGCAGGTGTTCAGGCATCGCGGCAGCGCTGACGGCGCTGCTTACGCTTGCGTCGCAGGCAGCGGCGCAGGATGCCTCGACCCTGAAGAAGGACATGATCGGGCAGTGGGAGCTCGCGACCACCGAACGCAGCAAGACCTGTGTCATTACGCTGAAGAGCGACGCCACGCCCCAAGGGCTCAAGCTCGAGCTTGAGCCCGGCTGTCCAAAGGCGTTGCCCTTCACCAAGGACATCACGGCCTGGAACATCAAGGGGCTGGATATCGTTCGGCTGCAGGATGCGGCAGGCCAGCCGGTGATCGACTTCACCGAGGTCGAGAGCGGCATCTTCGAAGGCTTGCGGACCGGCGAGGGCGTCTACATCCTGCAGAACCTCGCCGCCGCGCGCTCGCTCGCCAAGTCGATGGATCAGATGATCGGCGACTGGTCGATGGTCCGCGGCAACGGCCGGCCGATCTGCGGCCTGACGCTGACCAACACCGAAGCGACCGGCGATAATTTCCAGGTGTTCCTGAAGCCGAAATGCGATCCCGCGGTCGCTGCCTTCGCGCCGACGGAGTGGCGGCTCGATCGTGGGCAAATGATCCTGACGTCGAAGACCGGCGAAAGCTGGCAGTTCGAGGCCGACGACAATGCGCAGTGGCGGCGCGTGCCCGATACCGCCGATCCCCTGATCATGCTGCGGGGGCAGTAGCGTCCAGACGTTCGGATCGTGAACCAGGGCGTGGACTCAAAAGTCAGGCGCTCACTCTTGGTCGCGCCTGATGTCGGCTCATCGCTCCACATCAGCATAAGAGCCGACATCGCCGGAGGTCGCCGAAGGGCCAAGAGGCGACATCGCCGGCTCAGCCTGATATGAAAGAGGCCGCCAACTGAGGCGGCCTTTCGCATGATCATGCACACATTAGAACTCGATGCCAGCAGTTGGAGAACTGCCCAGGATTTTCGATCAGCCCTTAAGGCAGCAATAGGGGCGCCGGACTGGCATGGCGAGATAGCCGCCGCCTTCTTGGATTCCATTTTTGGAGGCAGCATGAATGCCATCAAACCTCCCTATGTCATCAAGGTCGTGAACACGGCGCACATTGCACCAGAACTTAAGGAACTGATCCGCGATTTTTCGTCGGCGATTGAGGAAACACGAGCGCGTAGGCTTGCGCGTATAGGCGAGGATGTCGCGGTTAGTCTTGAGATCGGGAATTAGGACACCCCCCAAACCGTGCCATGTCCGTTTGGGGTCAAAAGCGGCGTTTAGAAAGTCAGCCAGTCACTTCCGGTTCACCCCGATAATCGGACGTCATCGGCGTCGGCCATCTCTTCGCGAAAGGGCTACCCGCAGTAGCGCTTTAACCGATCAGAAGATTTCCGCTCGGTCCTCAGAAGCCGACATCGCTTTCATAAGTACGCATCCTAACGGCCGATCACGCCCGCGACCTGGGACGCAACCTGTTCGGCGAGCATGTGGTAGCCGTCCGGGGTCAGATGCTGGCCGTCCGGCTGATGCGGTAATCCCCTGAACGCGCTGTTCGGAATCATGATCACCGGGATGCCGCGGCCGCTCAGCCGGCTTTGAATTTCCGACGTCCGATCGGGCGAGCCCTTGCGCCGGTCGTTGCCGCCGGGCTTGCAGGATGACGGCGCTGGTCCCTTTCGGCACGACCTGGTCCAGACGTCGCAACATGCCTTCCGTGGTGTCGCCGTTAATGCCGGCGTTCACGACACGGACGTTGGCTCCCTTGGCCCGCAATATCGATTCGAGTTGCGCCGGATAGGCCTGATTGCGCGCTACCCCTTTGCCGAAGGTATTGCTGGCGCCAAGCGCCACGACCGTTGCCGCGCTGGCCGGCGCCGATGCAAGCGCGGCCGTGATCGCCAAAGAACCCAGAAATCCAAGCCGAAAGGCGCGCAATTTCATGTTTGGCCCCCATATGCATCGATTCCAGGAACCTACAGGGCGAATATCTCCCATTGCAATCATATCGGGCCGGCCGGTCGCAGGGAGGCGGACAAATTTTATCGAGCCCCTGTCGATCCGCCGCCTTCCCGTTCGTCGTCTCCCACAGCGAGCCAGTTTTGCGGGCGATGACCGCCGCAACTCGCCCCAACGGGAGTTCCTCATGCGGATCATGTACATCGTCACGTCCTCGCAGCCCGACCGGGGGCCGACCCCGGCCTTGATGGAGGCAATGGGCAAGCTCGCCGACCGGGAAATCAAGGCCGGGCGCATGCTCGACAGCGGCGGGTTGATGCCGATCGCCATGGCCGGCGCACAGGTCAGGATAACGGACGGCAAGCTCGGCGTGATCGACGGGCCGTTCGTCGAGACCAAGGAACTGATCGGCGGTTACGCCATCTTCGAACACCGGGACATGGAAGAGGCAATGGCGGGCGCAAGGGAGTTCATGCAGCTGCACCTCGAGCACATGCCGGGCTGGGACGGCACCTGCGAGGTTCGCGTAATGGCGACACCGGGCGTGGATGGTGCCTGCGATGTCGGCGTGCGTGCCCGCGCGTGATGCAAACGATCGGCGAGCATAGTCGGCGGCGATGACGGCCGCCGACATCCACCGCACCATTCTGGCGGTCTGGCGCATCGAACAGCCGCGCCTGATCACGGGCCTGTCCCGGATGCTGCGCGACGTGACGCTGGCCGAGGACCTGACGCAGGAAGCGCTGGTGGCGGCGCTGGAGCATTGGCCCGTCACCGGCGTGCCGGACAAGCCCGGCGCGTGGCTGATGGCAACCGCCAAGCGCCGCGCGCTCGACGATCTGCGCCGCCGCCGTATGCTCGCGCGCAAGCACGAGATGCTGACGCGCGAGCAGGAGCAGGAGCAACAGGCGATGCCCGACCCGGACGCCGCCCTTGATGATGATATAGGCGACGAGCTGCTGCGGCTGATCTTCACCGCCTGCCATCCGCGGTTGTCGCGCGAAGCCCGCGCGGCGCTGGCGCTCAGGATGATCTGCGGCCTGACCACGGAAGAGATCGCGCGCGCCTTTCTGCAGCCGGAGGCGACGATCTCTCAACGCATCGTACGCGCCAAGCGCACGCTGTCGGAATCCGGGCTTGCTTACGAAACCCCGCGCGGCGCCGAGCTTTCCGAGCGACTAGCCTCGGTGCTGGAGGTCGTCTATCTCATCTTCAACGAAGGCTATACGGCCGCGCGCGGCGACGAGTGGCTGCGGCCGCAGCTCTGCAATGATGCACTGCGCATGGGTCGCGTGCTGACGCTGGTTGCGCCGCAGGAAGCCGAAGCCCATGGCCTGCTCGCGCTGATGGAGCTGAATGCTTCGCGTCTCGCAGCACGCACGGACGCAGCCGGCGATCCAGTCCTATTGATGGACCAGAACCGCGCGCGGTGGGACCGGCTTCAGATTCGCCGCGGGTTGCTGGCATTGGCACGGGCGCATGGCCTCGGCGGCGGGCAGGGCTTCTACACGCTGCAGGCGGCGATCGTCGCCTGTCACGCGCGTGCCGGGACGCCTGCCGACACTGACTGGCCGCGTATCGCGAAACTCTATGCCGAACTTGCCGCATTGGTACGTTCGCCCGTCATCGAGCTCAACCGCGCCGTGGCAGTCGGTATGGCCGAGGGACCGGCGGCCGCGCTTGTCATTGTCGATCAGTTGGCGCACGAGCCTGCGCTGAAAAACTATCATCTGCTGGACAGCGTCCGCGGCGATCTGCTCTACAAGCTCGGCCGCTTTGCCGAAGCGCGCACCGCGTTCGAGGTTGCCGTGAAACTCGCCGGCAACAAGCGCGAGCAGGAATTAATGAAGCGGCGCGCAGATGAAGCGTACAACGCAGCTCGCAGTCGTTCGCTGATTTCTGAATGAGCGAAGAATCTCGCGCACGCTAGAATTGCCGAATCCACTGCAAATAAAGCCCTCGCGCTGCTCGTAGTACTACGGGCTTCGGAGTTCCGATTCCGAACACAGTGATTAACCAATCGGCATTATCGTCATCGCGACTCATTTTTAGATTTTCGGATTCGCCTTTCGGTCGCGCGCTTCGAGCGGTCCTTGGCGCTACTTTCGAGGACGCGGCATGCCGGGACTTTTCCCTCGTCGATCAAACCTGTTCGGGACCGTCGTGGTTGCCGCCAGTCTCGGTGCCGTCGGCTTCGCCAGCATCGGCCTCGGCGCCGTCGTTGTCGGCGAGACGCGCCGCGTCGATCTTGGTCAGAAGGCTGCGCCTGGAATCGATTCGATCAAATCACAATACAAGCGGCCGGCCACGATTCCGTTCCCGAAGGAAAATCCCTACACGCCGGAAAAGGCGGCGCTCGGCAAGAAGCTGTATTTCGATACGCGGCTCTCGGTCTCCATGGCGCAATCCTGCGCGAGCTGTCACAGCCCGGGCTTTGGTTGGGGCGACGGCCTTGCGGTCGGCGTCGGTCACGGCATGGCGAAACTCGGCCGTCACTCGCCGACCATCGTCAACGCCGCATGGGGCGCCATCTTCATGTGGGACGGCAGGCTCGCGACCCTCGAAGAGCAGGCGCTCGGCCCGATCGAGGCCGCCGGCGAAATGAACATGCCGCTCGACAAGTTGATGGACCGGCTCGCGTCGATCAACGAGTACAAGCCGCTGTTCGCCGCGGCCTTTCCCGGTGAGGGTATGAACGCCAAGACGCTTGCCAAGGCGATCGCCACCTATGAGCGCACCGTCGTTTCCGAACGCGCGCCATTCGACGCCTGGATCGAAGGCAACGAGAAGGCGATTTCCGAAGAGGCCAAGCGCGGCTTCGCCGTCTTCAACGGCAAGGCAATGTGCTCCGCATGTCATGAAGGCTGGAATTTCACCAATGACGGCTTCCAGGATATCGGCCTTCCAAGCAAGGATATCGGCCGCGGCGAGTTCGTGCCCGGCGTGGTCAAGATGCAGCATGCCTTCAAGACGCCGGGCCTGCGCGAGATCGAACGCCGCAGCCCCTACATGCACGACGGATCGCTCGACACGCTGGAAGCCGTGGTCGAGCATTACGATCACGGCGGCATCGATCGTCCGAGCCGCTCCGACCTGATGAAGCCGCTTGGCCTCAGCGCGCAGGAAAAGGCCGACCTGGTCGCTTTCATGAAGACGCTCACCAGTAACCTCAGTCCGACCGCCGTGCCGGTCATCCCCCGCTGATCCCTGCCACTCCGTTTCAAGGAATATTCCATGCACAAGACCATTACCTTCGCTCTCGTCATCCTCACCGGTCTCTCGGCTGGGGCGCTGGCCGCCAACCAGATGGTCTACCAGAAGGGAAGGGTGTTCTCTTCCGAGAGCGTCTCCATCAAGAAGGGCGATGCGCTGACCTTCGTCAACGACGACAGCATTCCCCACAACCTGATGTCGGCCACCAAGGGCAGCGAATTCAATCTCGGTTCACAGGCGCCCGGCACGTCGACGGACGTGACCTTCAAGGAGGCGGGCGACATTCAGGTGATCTGCGCGATCCATCCGCGGATGAAGATGATGGTGAAGGTTACGGACTAGTCGCGCCAACGCCGCGCCGGAGATTTTTGATGTCGATTCGCTACAAGATTTTCGGCGCCTTTAGCGTTGTCATCCTGCTTGCCTGCGGACTCGCATTCTACGGCATTCAAGGCATCTCCACCGCGGGTGACCTCGTGGTGCGCCTTTATGACGGCCCGCTGATGGGGATCAACCACGCGCGTTCGGCGCATGCAGGGTTGAACGAGGCGCGTCTCATCATGCAACGCAGCCTGACTGAGGGGACGACGAGCGAAGCCGTTGCCCGCTTCGAAAAGCTGGTTCGCAACATCTCCGAAGATCTCAATGTTGTCAGGGACAGGGTCCAGGGCGCAAACGCCAAGGCTGCCCGCGAGAAAGCCGAAGCCAGCCTCCGCGGCTGGTCGAATGCCGGCTTGAAGATCCTCAAGCCGGCGCCGGGCGGCCTGACCGAGATACCCACGATCTTCACGCTGAACCAGCAGGGTGATGAGGCTGTTGCGGCGCTCGACGATCTCGTTGAACTGGTGGCCGCCTATGGCTTCGACTACCGGACCGAGGCGGAAGCGTCGGTCACTGCGGCACGCACCGCCATGCTGGGGATTGCCATCGGTACCGCGCTCGTCGGCTTCGTTATCGCCATTGCCTTTTCCTATTCGCTGAGCAAGCCGATCTCGGCTGCGGTGCGTGTTGCTGAACGCGTGGCAGCCGGCAATTTCGCTGACGATATCACAGTACGGCGGCGCGACGAGCTGGGCCGGCTCCTGAAATCGCTTGCCGTGATGCAGGCGAGCCTGAAGGCCCGCGCCGATCAGGATCTCGCGCTGATGTCCTCGAAGGACGAGACGCATGCGCAGCAGGTCAGCCGGCGTCAGCGCATCGAGGCCGAGATCGACGCGTTCCGTTCCACCTTCACCGCGGCTCTCGCCAACACCGACCGGATGACGGGCGAGTTGACGAACACCGCGCAGACCCTTTCCTCGATCGCGCACGCCGCCGGCAAGCAATCGGTCGAGACGGCTTCCACCGCCGGTCAGACTTCGGCCAACGTTCAGACCGTGGCAACCGCCGCAAGCCAGCTCGGCGATTCCGTTCAGGCGATCAAGATGCAGGTCAATGACGCCACCATGATCGTGCAGCGCGCCTCGGGCATGGCCGGGACGGCCAACGATACGATCCGGGCGCTGGCCAGCTCCACGCAACATATCGATGAGGTCGTGGGCTTCATCCGCAACATCGCCGGCCAGACCAATCTGCTGGCGCTCAACGCCACGATCGAAGCCGCGCGCGCCGGCGAGGCTGGTCGCGGGTTTGCCGTGGTCGCCTCGGAAGTCAAGGCGCTCGCGACCCAGACCGCCAAGGCGACCGAGGATATTTCCTCACAGATTGCCGAGGTGCAGTCGGCGACGAAGCAGGCGGTCGACAATGTGGGCGCCATTGCTTCGATCATGGACGAGATCGATCGCTTCACCGCCGCGATTGCCGATGCCGTCGGCCAGCAGAATGCAGCGACGAATGAAATATCGCGGAGCATCGGGCACGCCGCCGCCGGAACGGAAAGCGTTGCCCGAAGCATTGCCGGAACGGCCACCGCGACCGAGAACACCAATCGCTCCGCCGACCTCGTCCTGGCGACCGCGCGCGACCTGTCGGATCAGGCAGCCGATCTGCGCGCGTCCGTCGATCGTTTCCTCTCAAACGTAGCCGCGTAGCCGGTCCGGCTTCCGCCCGACGTCAGAGGAACCAGTCCGCCGATGCGCGCGTTGCCCCGGCAATCATTGGAGCAACCCGCATGGCGAAAAAGACCGTGCTGGCGATCGGGATCGAGCCATCCCTCGTCGACCTCAGCGCTTTTCCCGGCCTCACGGCCGAACTGGTGATGAGCTATATCGCGGCGCAGATCGAGCGACTTCGCGCGATCGGTTTCGAGGCTGATAGCTGCCTGGTCGATCTCGGCGATACCGCCGAAGCCGTCACCGCCGCGGCGCTGGGCGCCAAGCATTATGACTGCGTGGTGATCGGCGCCGGCTTGCGCGAGCCGCGGGAGCGGCTGCATTTGTTCGAGCGGATCATCAACCTGGTTCACCTCGCCGCGCCGCAAAGCAGGATCTGCTTCAACACCACGCCGGCCGACACGGCGGACGCCGTGCAGCGGTGGATCGCGCCATGAGCGCGCCTGCGCTCAACCCGTGCGGAAGGTGCCGAGCAGATTGCCGATGATCTTTTGCCCGCGGGCGCGGAGCCTTTTCGGGTTCTCCGCCCCGGGCAGCAACAGCGCCATCTCGCAGATCATCGCATCGACCATCCGGCTCAGCAGCTCGATGTCCTCGAAATCGAGCTCACCCTGGCGCTTGAGCGCGGCCAGCGTCGCGGTGAGCAGGGCCATGGGGTGGGCTTCCTCGATCTCCCGGTAGCGCGCATTGCCGAGCACGGCCGGCGCTTCCTGGATGACGATACGCGCATAGGCCGGCTCGAGACAGACATCGAGATAGGCTTCGATGCCCTCGGTCAGGCGGTCCCATACCTTGCGCTGCGTCTTCGCGCGCGCCTCGATCTTCGCGGCGGCCTCGATCTGCAAGGCGACGACCGCGGCGTCGAACAGCGCCTTCTTGTCCTCGAAGTGGTGATAGAAGGCGCCCCGCGTCACCCGCGCGGCGCGCGAGATCGCCTCGATCCCCGCTGCCTGATAGCCCTCGCTCGCAAAAGCATTCTGGCCGGCCGCCAGCAGCGCCTGCCTCGTGGCCTCCGTGTATTCCTCGCGGCGGGTTCGTTCGCGTCCGGTTTCCTGCATGCCCCCGACATACCACTTGACGCCTGTGAGCCTATCAACATATAACATACATATGGTATGTGAAAAACAATCAGTATGAATTCAAGCGGAATCCGCGAAGATGTGGGAGGGCGATCATGAACGGCGATCGAATGTTCGAACTGGCGCAAGCACTGGCTGCCGCCAAGAGCCGGCAGGATGTCCCGGAAGCATTGAAGGTCCTGCATCCCGATATGCTGCTGGAGAACCCGGCGTTCGGAACCAGCGCCCGCGGCCTTGCCGAGAACGAGAAGGTGTTAAACCGGTTCTTCGCGACATTTCCGGACTACAACGTGGTCCTCGAAGGCCACGCCGCCAACGACGGTGTGCTGGTTTGCTGGGGACGCGTGCAGATGACGATGACCGGCGACCGCTTTGGCGTCGTCCCCAATGGAAGGCGGGCCGAACTGCCGGTCTTCATTCAATTCGCTTTCGAGGACGATCTGATCGTCCATGAGCGCTTCTTCTTCGATCTATCGGAGCTGTGCGCCCAATCGGGCGTCTCGACAGATGTGGTCCGTAAAAGAATTTTCGGTGCCGCGGCTGCCTCGCCGGTCGCCGCCTGATGACGCCTTCCCGGCAAGAGGTTTGGACATGACAGCAGATCCACGCATCAAGGCCGTCGCAGCCATCAGCACGACGCCATTGTTCGACATCGTCGTCGATCTCAATCCGCGACTGAACATCGGCGACGGCCCGCTCGGCCGCCGCATCCTGTTCGGCGCGGCCGGCGGCACCTTCGAAGGCCCAAAACTGCGCGGCGAGGTGGTGCCCGGCGGCGGTGACTGGGCGCTGTTTCGTGCCGACGGCGCGATGTCGCTCGACGTCCGCCTGACGCTACGCACGCATGACGACGCGCTGGTGCAGATGACCTATGGCGGCCGCTGGATCACGCCACCCGAATTGCGGGAGGAGATGACCGATCCCGCGAAACGCTATCAGGTCGATCCATCGCGCTATTACTTCCGCACCAATCCGCTGTTCGAGACCGGCGCGGCGCAATATGCCTGGATGAACGACATCGTCTGTGTCGGGTCGGGATATCTGGTCGAGGGTGGCGTCGCCTACAGCATTTCCCAGATCGTCTGAGATTCACGCGGGCGACGGTGATCGGCGCTGCCGGACGATCGCCCAGATCCAGGCGGCAGCGACGAGTGCCAGGGCGGCAGCAGGAGCCCAGGCCTGCGGCTCTCCCATGGTGTGGAGGGTCAGGCCGCTCAGGAAGCACCAGAGAACGGGAATCGGCAACAGCAACGGCAAAAGTCTGCCGCGGGCGAGAAGCAGAATGCCGAGCGTCGCCGTCGCCGTTGGATCGGGCGCGATGCCGAAGACCTCGGACGCGGCCCAGCCGCGTCCCTGCAGCGGCGCAAGCAACGGCTGTCCGAGAAGCGCGAAGCCGATGATGAGGTATCCGATCCAGTCGGCAGGCCGGCGCCGGTCGAAGGCAAGCGCGTTGAGCAGGCATGCGACGAGCAGCAAAGCGCCTTCGACGAAAAAAGCCGGCGCGATATAGGCGGCAGCCCAGTTGATGGTCGCGTAGCGGTTCCACAGGAACGACCAGCCGACGAAGATCCAGAGCATCGCCAGGATGAGCGCGATCCAGCGCGCCAAGCTTCCCGGCCGCCACGCGATGAGCAGGACGATGGCGAGGCCGGCAGCGAGCGTTACGAGCTGGAGAGGCCAGAGCGCCGCATTGTACGATTCGAACAGGCGCCAGTAGACGCGCGGCGAAAACAGCAGGAAATCTTCCGGCCGATAGGTCCACCACTCCGACATCAAAGCGCCTTCACGTGAGCGGCGATGCGTTGCCGCATAGCGGTATCCGGCATCGGTCCGGCCGCGGCCGCGAGGTTTTCACGCACATGGTCGACGCGCGTGGTCGCGGGAATGGCGACGGTGACGGCGGGGTGAGAGAGGATGAACTTCAGCATGAGCTGCGCCCAACTCGAGATGCCGAGTTCGGCGGCCCATTCAGGCAACGGCTTGTTCTTGAGCCGGTCGGTCAGCGCGCCCTGCCGGAACGGGCGGTTGACGATGACGGCGATGCCGCGTTCCGCGGCGAGCGGCAACAGCCGCGCCTCCGCCTCGCGGTCGACGACGTTGTAGGAGAACTGCACGAAATCGATCGGCTCGCTCCGCATGATCTGTTCGAGCAGGTCGTGGCGGCGGCCTTCGGATGTGGTGATACCGACGTAACGCACGGTGCCGGCAGCCTTCATCTGGAAGAGCGTCTGCAGATGCGGCTTCCAGGTGAGGAGATTGTGCACCTGAACGAGATCGAATTTCGGCACGCCCCAGTAGCGCCGCGATTGCTCGATCTGGGCCGGACCTGCCGTCGCCGAGGAGGTCCAAACCTTTTCGGCCGCGAATAGCGCGGCAGGTCGCCCAAGCTTTTGCAGGCCGTAGCCGACCACCGGCTGCGACGAGCCATACATCGGGGAAGAATCGATCATGCGGCCGCCCGCCTCGAAGAAGGCGGCCATGACACCAGCGCATTCATCCCTCAGCGCCGGATCGTCGCCGACGTTGAAGGTGATCCAGGTCCCCAGCCCGACGATCGGTATCTCCTCGCGGGTCGAGGGTATGGGGCGGCGGATGGGGAGGCTTTGTTGGGCATGCAGAGGGATTGGCAAGAGCGCAGCAGCGGCCGTCGCCAGGGAGGTCCGCATCAACGTTCGGCGTGTGGTCCGCATCCGATGCTCCATCATCGCGGCAGGGCAAACTCCCGCGCAAGAAATGCGCGGGGCAACGGAACGCCGCCGCCAGCCTTGCAATACAAGATTGCAGATTAAGGCACTGGATCAAATATGTAGTCGCGCACGGTGCTCAATCCAGGATGGACCGCTGACGTCCGCGGAATGAACGGCAGTCTTCTCAAAGCTGCGCGAGCTGTTGCACGAGCCCTCGCGCCTATTCGTCTTCGTCGGGTTCTCTGACGACCGGCGGCTCGTCGTCCGGCTCGTCGTCGTTCTCGTTGTCTTCGTCCTCGTCGTCATCATCGTCATCGTTGGGAACGCGCGGCGGTATCGTGCCCATGGAGGTGACGAGGCTCCACTCGGCTGCGGAATGGTTCTCAGGGATGCGCTGGGTCATGGTCGGCTCCTTTCTGGATTCGCGACATCATGCGCGGCGGTTATGGCGCAAGCGGCCACTGAACCCGATTTTTAGGCTCGCGCTCTGCGTTATCTCAATGCGCACTGAAGGTGAGGCCGGCGCGTTCTTTCAGACGCTTGCGCAACGCCGGACCCATCAGCGCGCCCGGCGTCCAGATGCCGCCCTCGCCCTGCACGTCGCGCACGAGGCAGAGAGCGCTCTCGGTGATCATCTTGCTGGTCGAGCCATAGCCCGGATCGCGGTCGCCCGTGACGACCGTCTCGACCCGTCCGCCATCCGGCAGTTCGCCCAGGAAGAGGATGTCGTAAAAACCCTTCTCGCGCACATCCCGAGACGGGCCTGCGCCGGGTTTGAGGCCGCCGGCCCCGAACATGGAAACCAGCGTGGCGAACGCCTCCGTCGTCACGCCGGCGACTTCGCCAAATCCCGGCGCGACCATCATCTCGTCGTAAACGAAGTCCGTGCCGTAGGGATGACCCAACAGGAAATTGGTGCGGTGCACGTTCTTGGTATTGATCGGCGCCATTGGGAACGGCACGAGCAATGCGTTCAGGCCCGGGTCGTATTCAGGGATGAGGCCCGAGGGCTGAGACGGCCCGGTGAACCCCGGCGTCAACGCGAACGGATCGGCCAGCAGCCGGATCAGGGCCGGGTCGCGCGCGGCGGCGGCCAATGTCGCACTCGCGCTCGCCGCGGTGCCGCCGGACATCCCGCCTTTCACTTTGCGCAGGCGGGCCTTCACCCGCCGCGCCGGGCGTCCGAATTTCTCGCGCGCCTTCTCCTGCAACGTGAGCACGCCGAGATCGAACGGGATGGAATCGAAGCCGCAAGAGAACACGATGCGTGCGCCGGTCTGTTTCGCTTCATCGTGATGGGTGTCGATCATGCGCCGCATCCAGGCCGGTTCGCCGCACAGATCGACGTAGCCGGTGCCGGTGGCCGCGCAGGCCGCCACAAGCTCGGGCCCGTAGCGCTGATAAGGCCCGACCGTCGTGATGATCACGGCCGCACGCTCGCACATCGAACGCAGGCTGGCCGGCTCGGCGGCGTCCGCCTTCACCAAGGGCAGATCGTCCGGTGCGCCGATGTCGGCACGCACCTTCTGCAGCTTGTCGGTCGAGCGTCCGGCGATCGCCCAGGACGGAGCATCATCGCCGCGATAGGACGTCGCCAGATATTCGGCGATCAGACGGCCCGTGTAACCCGTCGCACCATAGACGATGAGGTCGAGGTCCCGCTTCACGACGTTGGTCCTCCTGCATCGCGTTTGACGGAGGATATCACAGTTCCCGTCCTTAGGGGCGCGATGTCCGGCCGGGTCACACGCGGCGGTGGGGGACCGCGCGAGGCAAGTTTGGTCTGCCCCTGACTGCGAACACCCAGGGCCCCTTCGAGTTCCTTCGAGGTGGCAGGCCACATCCGGAAATCCATGCATCCCGATTTCAGTCGCAGGTCAATTCCGCTAAGCTTCTGTGGCGAACGGGGTGTGAACGCGACCATACAAGCCGTTCTAACCCGCTGGCTCAGAGCCGACACTCGTCTGCTCGCGAATGATGGCGTCAGCTACGCGGCTCGCAGCGTGGAGGCGACCAATGACCCGGACAATTTCTTCCGCATTATCCAGAAAATCGCTCCGGCGAGGGAGTGGAGCATCATGGAGGTGCAGATGACTGATCAATGGCTATTCAAAAGCGAGACCTATGATAACTGCAATTGCGCCATGAACTGTGGTTGCCAGTTCAACCTGCCGAGCACGCACGGCTATTGTCAGTCGGCCTTCGTCGGCACCATCGTCGAAGGTCGCTTCAACGATACGCCGCTCTCGGGCTTGAACTGGGCGGCGCTGTACAAGTGGCCTGGCGAAATCAAGGACGGAGGCGGCCGGCGCCAGATCGTTATCGACGAGCGAGCGGATGAAGCTCAACGGGGCGCGCTTGAAACGATCATCTCGGGCAAGGCGTGCGAACCGTTGAGCAATCTCTTCGCGGTATTCGCGTCCACATGCTCGGAATTTTGCCGGACGTTGTTCCTGCCGATTGATCTCGATGCGAACCTGGAATTTAGGACCGCAAAGGTAGAGATACCCGGCGTCATGCGCAGCATCGGCAGGCCGAAGATCAACGAGTTTACCGGTCAACCATTCCGCATTGCGCTGGCGCGTCCCAGCGGAAGTTTCGAGTTCACCTACGCAGAAATCGGGCTGGGTACCACGGTGGTCACGGGTGACATGGACATGGCGTTCGAAGATTCATGGGCGCACTTTTGTGTTCACCACTTCAATCAGGATGGCCTGGTCAGGCAAAGATCAAGGCTCACGGTATGGATTGGCTGACCCGGCGTGCGTGCGAGCTTTCATCAGTCGGTTGAGAAGGCTGGCCGTGCCGATGGCTCAGAACGATCCCGCCACCGAGCCGATCGCGATGATCGCGGCGAGGGCCACGAGTGGGCCGACGATGCCGGCCATGACGATATCGCGATAGCTGTCCCGGTGCGTCGATCCGCAGACCGCGAGCAGCGTGACGACCGCGCCGTTATGAGGCAGGGTGTCGAGCGTCCCCGCACTGATCACCGCGACGCGATGCAGCAGCGCGGGATCGAGGCCGATCTCGGCCGCGCGCGCCAAATAGGTTCCTCCGAGCGCGTCGAGCGCAATGGTCAGCCCGCCCGATGCCGAGCCCGTGAGCGCGGAGAGCACGTTGGTCGCCACCGCGAGCGAGACCAGCGGTCCGCCGCCGATGCCGAGCACGGCGTCGCGCACGACACCGAAGGCGGGCATCGCCGCCACCACGGCGCCGAAGCCAACCAGGCTCGCAACGCTCACCGCCGGCAGTACGGCGGCGTTGGCGCCGGCGTCCATGGTTGCGCGCAGGGCCGGCAAGCGCCGATGGCTGACGGCGAGGACCGCCACGATCGCGCAGGCGAGGGCTGTGATCACAGCCCATACGCCGCCGACGGCTGCGAGCGACGTTCCGCCCCAGCGCGCCTCGGCGAGGAAGCTTGTGTCCAGCGCCGGCAGGATGAACAACGACATCGCGAGATTGACGGCAATCACCACAACAAGCGGCAGCCCTGCGAGTACAACCGACGGCGGCGCGTCGGTCACCGCACCGTGTACGATCTCCGCCGGATCGAACTCGCGCGCGGTGGTGGCGCGTTCGCGCAGCTTTTCGTCAGTGGCAAGGCTTGCGGAAGGCATCGGCACGCCGTCGCCAAAGCCTTCGCCGTTCTTTCTTGCGTTGGCTTCCTCGCGGTTGAGCCACCACAGGCCGAAGCCGAGCATGATCAACGAAGCCAGAATGCCGAGGCCGGGCGCGGCGAACGGCGTGGTGCCGAAGAACGGCATCGGGATCGCGTTCTGGATCGATGGCGTTCCGGGCAGCGCCGACATGGTGAAGGTGGAGGTGCCGAGCACGATCGCCGCCGGCATCAGCCGCCGCGGAATGCCGGCGCTGCGAAACAGCTCATGCGCCATCGGTGCGAGCACGAAGAAGGCGACAAACAGACTGACGCCGCCATAGGTGACGAGCACTCCGGCGAGCACCACGGCGAGCACAGCCCGCCGCGTGCCCAACCGCTGCGTCATGTAGGCCGCGATCGCGGCGACCGAGCCGCTGTCCTCCATCAGCTTGCCGAACAGCGCGCCGAGCAGAAACAGCGGAAAGAACTGGGCCAGAAAACCGGCGGTGCTGACCATGAAGGTCTGGGTCCAGTGGGCCAGCAGCGGCTCGCGGGAAAACAGCGCGGCAACCAGCGCGGCAAGCGGCGCGAGCAGCAACACGCTCCAGCCCCGATACGCGAACAGGATCAGCAGGCCGAGCCCGACCAGGATACCGAAAAGGCCCAACAGAGTCATCGCTCCTAGCACTCCGCCAGCAGCACATCGAGATCGGTGGTGGAGCGTCGGCCGACGTCATCAGCGTGCGCCCTGAGGAAGGCGTCGGCGCTCTTGCGTCCCTCTTCCCGGAGCAGCGAAACGAACTCCCATTCCGCGTTGAGCTTGGATGATGCGCCGAATTGCGTGAGGGTGTCGGTCATGATCCGGTGCGTGCGCATTCCGGCCCAGCGCGCGCCCTCGCCGTGCCCGGGGTCGGCCACCTGGCGCAGCAGCGCCATCATGCGCAATTCCTTCATCAGCGGCGAATTGAAGGAAATCTCGTTGAGCCGGTTGAGGATCTCGTTTGCCGTGCGCGGCGGCTCCGGCCGTTCGCGCGGATTGATCTGCACCAGAATGGTGTCACACGCGTCGCTCTCGCGCACCAGCGGCGTCAGCGTCGGATTGCCGGCATAGCCGCCATCCCAGAAAGGTTCACCGTCGATCTCGATCGCGTGGAACATGGTCGGCAGGCAGGCCGAGGCCAGCAGGACATCGGCGGTGATCTCCTTGTTGCGGAAGATGCGGCCGCGGCCGGTGCGCACACTGGTGGCAGTGACGAACAGCCTGATCGGCGCGCGGGCGAGCCGGTCGAAATCGATGCTCTCGGCGAGGATGGCGCGCAGCGGATTGAGGCCGAGCGGATTGAGATCATAGGGCGAAACCACGCGGGCCATCAGGTCCATGGCGACATAGGCGGGCGAGGTGTCCAGCGTCCAGCGGCCCATCATCCGGTCGAGCGGCGAGCGCTGCAGCGGGCTGAATGCCGCAGCCTGCGACACGCGTCGCCAATAGGCCGCGAGCGCCGCCCGCGCGCCTTCGGCCCCGCCTTGCGTCCACCCGTCGGCCACCAGGGCGGCATTCATCGCGCCCGCCGACGTGCCGGAGATCGCCTCGATCCGCAGCCACGGCTCCTCGGTCAGCCGATCGAGCACGCCCCAGGTGAACGCGCCGTGGGAGCCGCCGCCCTGCAAGGCGAGGTCGATCAGGACAGGTTCGCGCGCTGTTTCGTCCATCGTCACCCTCGTTGGCTGGAGATGAAACGACACTCAATTCAGGACGTTCCGAAACCCTCTCTCGACTCTTCGTAGGATCGACGGAGCAGCGCGTACAGGCTGCCGCCCGTCGCCGCCCCGAGCAGATAGGCGACGGCTGCCAGCAGCGCGAGCGGCACGCGGGCATTCAAGCCGAGGAAGGACATGGTGACGATCTCGAAATTCTGCAGCGCGAAGATGACGGTCGCGGCGACGAACAGAATGATGACGGCGAGGTAGATCCAGCGCATGGGCGCCTCCCTTTCGTCGATCAAGAGACCGCGCCGCGCGCAGTCCGCCAATCACACCTCAGCGAGCGCGGTGCAAGCCGAAGCCGAGCCCGATATAGCTAGCGCCGGCCATGATGAGGTCGATGCCGAGGAACAAGCCGAGGATATACAGGCTTGACACCGGCCAGCGCGCCAGGATCAGCAGGCCGAGCAGAAGCGTGATCACACCTGATAGCACCACCCAGATCCAGGGCGTTTCCCGTTTCATGCTGAAGGCCAGCACGATTCGCATGATGCCCGAGACCACCAGCGATGCGCCGAGGATCAGTGTCAGCAGCACCGCGGCGAGCAGCGGATTCTGGAACGTGACGAAGCCGCCGATGATATAGAGCACGCCGAGCAGGACCCAGAGCAGGAACTTGCCCCAGCTCTTGATCTGGAAGGCGCTAAACACCTCGGCGACGCCGGCGACGATCATCATGATGCCGACGACGAAGACGCTCACGACAGTGGCCATAGCGACACTGCCAAGCGCGATAAACCCGGCGATCAGATAGACGATGCCGAGCGCGACGATCCAGCCCCATTTGGCGCGCAGCGGCGCCGTATCCGAAGCGGCTGTTCTCACGGTGTCTGAAGTGATGGTCATGACGGTCCTCCGAAAACGAAAACCTATCCGACGTCAGTTTTGCCGGTCCCTCGACGCGACAGCGCGGGGGTGCTCGACACCTGCATAATAGCGCAACTGCGCGTTGCGATCACCCCGATTTCGGCATTTTCGGCCGCGATTTCGTCGTGCAGCCTCGCCGCGGCATGATGCTGTTCGTCCCGTTGTGAGACGATTGTTGAGCGATAGCGGTCCGCTAGATCAGCTTCATCCCCTTCAAACTCGAATGCCCGTTCTTGCCGACGATGATGTGGTCGTGAACGGCAATGCCGAGCGGCTTTGCGATCTCGACGATCGCCTTGGTCATGTGGATGTCGGCCTGGGATGGCGTCGGATCGCCGCTTGGATGATTGTGCACCAGGATCAGCGCGGTCGCCGATAGTTCGAGCGCGCGCTTGATCACCTCGCGCGGGTAGACCGGCGTATGGTCGATGGTGCCGGTCTGCTGGATTTCATCGGCGATCAGTTGATTGCGCTTGTCGAGGAACAGCAGGCGGAATTGCTCCTTGTCGACGAATGCCATCCCGCTCCGGCAATAGGCGATCACGTCGTCCCACGACGACAGCGCGACCTTGCGCTTGATCTCACCCTTAGCCACCCTGCTCGCAGCGGCAGCGAGCAGCTTGATCTGGTTGATCGAGGCCTCACCGATGCCGTCGACCTCGCGCAGGCGCGCGACAGGCGCGTGAATGACCTCGGCGAAGGAGCCGAATTTCTTCAGCAGCTCTTTGGCCAGCGGTTTGGTGTCGCGCCGGGGCAGGGCGGGAAACAGCGCCATCTCCAGCAGCTCGTAATCGCTCAGCGCCTCCGGCCCGGCGCCATAGAAGCGCTCGCGCAGCCGTTCGCGGTGGCCGTGATAATGCGGCGTCTCGGCGGCTTGATCCGGGGGAGGGCTGGTCCTGGCTGGCATCGGCAATCACCATGCCGTTCCAGCCAGCTTTTGCAACTCTGAAGTGTCGGGCCGGCCGGGGATTTCGGACAGAGAAAAGGCGCCGCGCGAACGCGGCGCCTTCGGTGGTTCTAGGTCAAACGGCTATCAGGCCTTCACCGCCGCGAAGGCATAGCCGTTGCCGTCCTTGGTCAGCGTGCCGACATTCGGGAAGCCGAAATGATAGCCGGCGATCATGCCCTTCTCGGCGATCACGCGATCGAAGAACGCGCGGCGCGTCGCTTCCGCCTTCGGGCCGTCCGCATCGAAGCCTGAGAACCAGCCGGGATTCCTGACGAACAGCTGGTGGATGCCGGTGACGTCGCTCTGGATGTAGAGCTGTTGGCCTCCCGATGCCACGAGGAACGACATGTGCCCGACAGTATGGCCGGGGGTGGCGATGGCTTTCACGCCGGGGGCGATGTCGGCGCCGTCGTTGTACTGCTTGACGTTCTTCCAGGTCGGGAAGGTCGCCTGAATCCGCTTGATGAACGGACGGTTGGCTTCCGGCACCTTCTCCACCAGTGCCGGGTCGGTCGCGAACTTGAACTCCACCTCCGGCATCATGATTTCCGCGTTCGGGAAGACTTGTTCGCTGGTCTCCTTCACCCACAGGCCCGAAACGTGATCGGGATGGAAATGCGAGATCACGACGGTGGAAACCGCCGCCGGGTCGAGGCCGGCCGCCTTCATGTTGTCGGCGAGCTTGCCGACCGTCGCCGGGCCGTTGCCGCCAAAACCCGTGTCGAACAGGATCACCTTGCCGCCGGTCCTGATCGCGGTGACGGTGAAGGGATTGTCAATCTTGTCGGGTCCGATGCCGGCGGCGGTGAGCGCCTTCTTGACGTCGTCGAGCGAGGCGTTCTTCACCATGCCCTCGGCGACCGTGCGCTCGATACTGCCCTCGTGCAGGCTAAAGACCTCGATGTCCCCGACCTTGTATTTGAGGCTATCCGCGGCGCGCTGCGCATGCGCGGCGCCGATGAACGAAACCGGTCCCTTGAGGCCGAAAACCAGCGCCGCCCCCGTGCTCCCGAGGACCAGATCGCGACGTGAAATCTCGAACATTGCCCTTGCTCCCTTTGCTTGATCGCTGCCCGCCAGAGCCTTCCCGTCCGGAAGGCCCGCGCAGTACTACCCCGGATCAGGCGGGCTATTCCGGCGCGATGCCGCTTCAACTACAGGGCAAGTTGCCGCATCGCAGCGTCCGCGCTCGGGCCTGTCAGCAAATGCGAGGCATTTGCAAACAGGGCTCGCGACCCGGCCGGCCGACGCGAAACGCTTCGATGAAGCCGCCGTCCTTTTGGGTCACGAAGACGGTTTTGCCGTCGGGACCGCCAAAGGTGAGGTTGGTCGGCTCTTTGCCGCGCAGCGGCACCTCGCGCTCGAGCGATCCGTCGGCGCCGATCACGGCGATCTTGCCGGCGGATAGCCGGGCGAGATAGATCCGGCCGTCGACGTCGGTGCGCAAGCCGTCGACCTCGAAATCCGCAAATCCCCTGATCAGCCGCGGGTCGAGCAATTTGCTGCCGTCGAGACGATAGGCCCATACCTGCCGCGAATTGGATTCGCTCACATACAGGGTGGCGCCATCCGGGCTGAGATCGATGCCGTTGGTCACGCCAAGGCGCCTGGTCGAGGACATCACCTCACCTTGCCCATTGCCATCAGGCCCACGGGTAATGCGCCAGATCTGGCCGCCCGAGGGCGATGCAAATCTGGGGTCGCTGGCATAGAGCGTGCCGTCCGCCGCGATCGCCAGATCGTTCGGCTGATTGAATCGATCGGAATGAAAGTAGACTCGCGGCGTGGTTTCGCCTGATGCGATGACCCAGACGTTGTGCTTTTTGAAATCGGCAATGTACATCCGCCCCTCACGGTCGAAACGAATGCCGTTGCCGATGCTATCAGCGGGAAGCGATGTGAAGAGCTGGGATTGCGAAGCGCCGGGCGCGACCTTGCCGATGGTGCCGCGCTGTCGAAAATTGACGACGTAAAGGTTGCCGGATGCGTCGACCGCGGGGCCTTCTATGCCGGACGTATACTCGCCCTGCGGCGTGAGCTGCTTGCTCACGAACAGGATGTCCTCGGCGGCATCGGTGCGGGCTGCAGAAAAAGCGACAAATGCGATCAGGAAGGTGGCGGCAAATCCGGCTCGAAGGTCTCGTTCCCCGGTTATCATCACCTGTCCGTGCTGCAATGCCATCGGCGCAAGCGCGCTTCCCGGGGACGCGAACAGGTTCGGCTGAAGGCGCCGCCTCAGACGGCGACGTACGGCTTCTCGCCGTTGCGCGCCGACAGCGTGAAGATCTCGACGCCGGTCGCGGTCACGCCGACCGAATGCTCGAACTGCGCCGACAGCGAGCGGTCGCGCGTCACCGCGGTCCAGCCGTCGGACAGGATTTTTACATGCGGTTTGCCGAGATTGATCATCGGCTCGATGGTGAAGAACATGCCGGGCTTCAGCATCACGCCTTCGCCGGGCCGGCCGATATGGATGATGTTCGGCTCGTCGTGGAACAGGCGCCCGAGGCCATGGCCGCAGAAATCGCGCACCACGCTCATGCCCTGCGGCTCGACGAAGCTCTGGATGGCGTGGCCGATGTCGCCGGTGGTGGCGCCGGGCTTCACCGCGGCGATGCCGCGCATCATCGCCTCATAGGTGACCTCGATCAGCCGCTCCGCCTTGCGGGCGATCGGGCCGATCACATACATGCGGCTGGAATCGCCATACCAGCCGTCGACGATGAAGGTGACGTCGATATTGACGATGTCGCCTTCCTTCATTGCGCGGTCGCCGGGCATGCCGTGGCAGACCACATGATTGATCGAGGTGCAGGTCGAGTAGCGGTAGCCGCGATACATCAGCGTTGCCGGATAGGCGCCATGGCTGAAGGCGAAGTCGCGGACGAATTCGTCGATCCGGGAAGTCGGGACGCCCGGCTTGACGATGTCGGTGAGCTCGTCGAGGCATTTGGCAACCAGTGCGCCGGCCTTGCGCATACCGGCAAAACCGCTGGCGCCATGCAGCTTGATCTGTCCGGTCTTTCGCAAGGAGGTGTCTGTTGCTTCGATATAGCTCATGGGCGGGTCATGCTTCGGGAACGGAAAAAGGGCTGATTTGAACGTCTAATTTAATGATCCGACCGCTCAGTGCAAGCCAAGGTTGGGACTCCGGGACGCCTTAAAAAGCTTGCATCTAGCCGGAAACCTCCACCACCTGCTCGACCGGTAGCGCGCCGCCGCGGATGCGGATTTCGCGGACCGGATAGGGAACACGGATGCCCTCGCGCTTGAACGCGTCCCACAGCGCCAGCATCACCTCGCTCTTGACGTTGTCCATGCCGTCTGGATCGGCGATCCAGAAGGTCAGGGAGAACTTCATCCCGGCCTCGGCGAACTCGGTGATGATGCAGTTCGGCGGCTTGTTCTTGATGGCGCGCGGGGCGGCTGCCGCGACCTCGATCGCCAGCTTGCAGACGAGGCGGGGATCGGCGTCGTAGTTGGTGCTGAACAGCNACCTTCACCAGCGTGTTCTTGTCGGTATAGGTCCAGTTCACGACCTTCTGCGNTCACCAGATCCTCGTTCGGGATCAGGAACTCGCGGCCGTCGCCGGCGGCAACCGAGATGTAGCGCGTCTTCATGGCGCTGATCCGGCCCGAATTGTCGCCGATGGTGACGAGGTCGCCGGGCTTCACGGATTTGTCCGCCAGCAGGATGATACCCGAGATGAAATTGGCGACGATCTTCTGCAGGCCCAGACCGATGCCGACGCCGGCCGCGCCGGTAAAAACCGCCAGCGCCGAAAGGTTGATGCCGACGGTACCGAGCGCGATGGCGATCGCCACCACCATCAGTCCGATGCGGATGATCTTGACCAGCAGCACCTGAACCGACGGCGTCAGGTCGCTGGCCCGGGTAATCCTGCTTTCGATGAAGTTGCTGGCGATGTTGGTCAGCCAAAGCGCTGCGATCAGGAGTGCGCCGGCCTTGATCAGAAGCAGCGGCGTCAGCCGCAAGCCGCCGATCTCGACCGCGAACGAATCCAGCGTTTCCGCTGCCGGGTCGAGTTGTCCGAGGATACTCAGCGCTGCGACAAACCATGCCGTTATCGACACCAGCTTGACGATGAAGGCGTTGCGGATCACCGAAGTTATGAGCCGGATCACCAGCCACGCCAGCGCCAGCTTGGCGGCGACCATCAGGAGATAGCTGCGGCTCGGCCACGTCAGATGGTACATCGTGACGCGCTCCGCGATCACCAGGACCGCGAACACCGCGGTCGAGGCGCTGCCGACCAGCACGCGGGCGAAATGCCGGAGCGGCAACGGCCAGCGCATCGCCAGCGACGTCATGTCGACCCGCGCGCGGATCGCCGCATCCGCCGCATAGGCGATGCCGGCGGCGGTCAGCATCAGTCCGAACTGCAAATAGAACCATGGCGAGGTGACCTCTGCACCGACCGATCGTGCAGTCGATTGCAGAAACTCAATGACTTCCTTCGGGGCCATATCCATCGGTAAATCTCGTCAGGCGGAGCGCAGGCAATTTGATTCGAACAGTGGGCAGATTTCCACAAACCGGGCGGACGGACCATCGATACATGGACCGGCCAAGTCAGTTTAGCCCTTAAAATAGGGCACATTGCCGCTGTCGCAGAAATGGGTTGGCGTTCAACTGTGGCAACGATATGGATGCAGTTGCAAGTATTTTGCAACGATTATCGGAGGTTCATGGCTTCTCTCGACTCGGTCAGCATCGCCATCTTTCTGGGCGCCGTTCTGGTGATGGCGGGCATCCTGTCGAGCCTGCTCGCGCTGCGCTTCGGGGCGCCCTTGCTGCTGGTGTTCCTCGGGATCGGCATGCTGGCGGGCGATGCCGGGCCGGGCCAGCTCAGCTTCAATGACGTCCGCACGACCTATCTGGTCGGATCGGTGGCGCTGGCGCTGATCCTGTTCGACGGCGGCCTGCGGACCAAGTTTCAAAGCATTCGCACGGTGCTGGCGCCCTCCATGGTGCTGGCGACGATCGGCGTGCTGCTCACCGCGCTGGTCACTGCACCGGCCGCCCGATATATGCTCGATCTGAGCTGGACCGAGTCCCTGCTGGTCGGCGCCGTCGTGGCGTCGACGGACGCGGCGGCGGTATTCCTGCTGGTGCATACGCAGGGCCTGCGTCTGCGGCCCCGGGTGGGGGCAACGCTGGAAGCGGAGTCCGGCACCAACGATCCGTTTGCGATCTTCCTCACGCTGATGCTGGTCGAGTTCATTTCGATCGGCGAAAGCTCAGCCGGACATGTCGTGCTGGAGCTCGCCCGCGAAGGCGTGCTCGGCGCCGTCGTCGGCGTGATCGGCGGCCGCCTGGTGGTGCTGGCGCTGAATCGCATGGCGCTGCCGCAGGGCCTGCATGCGCCCTTCGTCACCACGGCCGCGCTGGTGATCTTCGGCGTGGCGCAGATCGCGCATGCCTCGGGCTTTCTCGCGGTCTATCTCGGCGGCATCATCATCGGCAACCGGCCGACCCGCGCGCATAATTCGGTGATCACCTTCCTCGACGCCGCGACCTGGCTGGCGCAAATCGTGATGTTCGTCCTGCTCGGGCTGCTCTCGTCGCCGCAGCGTCTCCTCGATAGCGTGGGACCAGCGATCATCGTGGCGCTGGTGCTGATGCTGGTGGCCCGGCCGCTCGCGGTGATCCTGTGTCTCGTGCCGTTCCGCTTCAACTGGCGCGAAAAGATCTTCATCGCCTGGACCGGCTTGCGCGGCGCGGTCGCGATCTTCCTCGCCTCGATCCCGATGCTGATCGGATTGTCGAAAGCCTATCTCTATTTCGACGTCGCTTTCGTCGTCGTCATCATCTCGCTGTTGCTGCAGGGCTGGACGCTGGCGCCGGCGGCGCGCTGGCTGCACGTGGCGCTGCCGCGCGTGGACCGCGGTCCCAGGCGCGTCGAGCTCGATCTGCCCGGCCAGCTCGAGCAGCAACTGGTCGGTTATCCCGTGCGTCCGAAAAGCCTCTATTTCCGGCGTGGCCTGCTGCCATCCTGGTCCAAGCCGACGCTGGTGATCCGCGAGGAGCGGATTCTCTCGCCCGCCGAGGCCGATCCCGTCGCGGCCGGCGACTACCTCTATCTGCTGGCGCCGCCGGAAAAGGCCGAGGCGCTGGACCGCTTCTTTGTCGACATGGCGCCGAGCTCGGCGCCGGACCCGCATCTGCTCGGCGATTTCATGGTCTCCGGCGAGCATACGCTCGGCGAGCTGGCGCAGATCTACGGCGTATCGGCCGGCGAAGAGCAGGCCACGCTGACGCTGGCCGACTATTTCGACATTCACCTCGACCATGCGCCGAAGGTGGGCGCCGAGCTTGTGCTCGATCCGATCGTGCTGGTCGCGCGCAGCATCAGCGGTGGCCGGGTCAACGTGGTCGGCCTGCGGCTGCCCGAGGATGAGGAAGTGGTCGTGCCGCTGACGCGTCGGCAACGGTTGAAGCGCAAGCTGGCCGATATCTGGTCGTCGGTGGCGGGGGTTTGATCGCCGGTGCGATCTGTGCCGACGTGCCCGCCACGGCGTGGGGGCGTGACGAGTTTAGTGTACTTAATTAAGCGATTCAGTGCTCGAGCAAACGGCGTTTCGACTTAGCGTATTAAGTGCAATGTCACCGTAACACCCCAGAAACGTTGGCAGCTGGCGCTGCCAAAAAAATTCGCTCGGCTCTTGACGACCGGCCGGCTAATGGGTGTCACCGTAATCCTGATCTCCGATCTGCAGGTCGGACGGTTTATTGTCCATGACCGTGAGCGACGGCGATGATACGATGTTCACGTCGGCGACTTTGCAATTCGCATTACTTTCGTTTGAACTGCCACCGCTCGATCGGAAATGGTGCAGCAGCTGCCTTGCCGTCAATTGTCAGTACGAGCGCCTCCGCTCCACACTCGCCATCGGGCGCGGAAAGATTGAACCGCACGCGTGGCTGCGCATACCTCTGGACCATCAAGGCCTCCCACATTTCGGGGCCGAGCGGACGCATGAATCTGATTCGATCGAGACTGACTTCGTTGCCCACCACTCGAATCCTGGCCTGGTCAAAGTCTGCGTAGAATGGAGCCACCCAGATCGCGCCGCCTCGAATCCTGAGCCGTGGAATTGGCTGAAATACAATGGAGCCCACCTCTATTCTTCCTTTTGGTGGGAGGGGGTCTGCTTCAGCCATCCAGTTGCTGTCAGATTTCATCAGGTTTGCGTGAAGCTGGTGCGCACTACATTTCTGCTCCTCTGCCTGGGTGGCCTCGTTATAGAGGCCACCCAATAGGAGTAGGATCACAAGCCTCATTAGTCTCATAGCGAGTACGTTCATTTTAGCTTCCAGAACCAGATTTCTTTCGCCAAGTAATATCCAGAGCCTGATTTTTGGGCGCTTCCGTTCCAAAGGTCGATGTGGGCCGCAGCCCCCGGCGGCGGACTCTCGTATATGATGCCCGAAGACGACCTATAGTTCTTTTCGAAATCGCCTTGCGACATGATCCGAGGAGGTCCCACTTCGCGCCAAAGCCAATCGGCCAANACCCTTCGCACTCCGCGCATATCCGTCAGTCAAATTACGGTGACACTGCACCNGTAATTCTTAATTCTATCACCGTAATTCGCGCATCTGCTCGGCGATTTCATGGTCTCGGGCGAGCATACGCTCGATCCCATCGTGCTGGTCGCGCGCAGCATCGGCGGCGGCCGGGTCAACGTGGTCGGCCTGCGGCTGCCCGAGGATGAGGAGGAGGCCGTGCCGCTGACGCGCAGGCAGAAGGCCAGACGCAAGTTGGCCGAGATCTGGTCGTCGGTCGCCGGGGTTTGAGCGAGTGCGGGCCGTGGCTAGCGCCCGCCACGCGTTGTGTCCGGAATTACTCCTCCAGGGTAAATCCAACCCGCAAGGTGACCTGGTAATGGCGGACAGACCCGTTTTCGATATGGCCTCTGGTCTGCACGACTTCGAACCATTTCATTTCGCGAATGGTTTTTGACGCGCGGGTAATGGCGTTCTGAATCGCGTCCTCGATGCTTTTTTCGGAAGATCCTACGAGATCGAGGATCTTGTACACGTGATCCTTCATTCCGGCGGTATCGGGCATTGCTAACCTCCGTTGCGGCCATCGGTGCTCATTTCTGAACGAGTTATCGACCGCCTCAGTTCCATGACTTTCTGCCGACTTGTGCATCGCGGTGACTGCCGCGCGACCGAGTCGACGATCAGGGCACCGCGTGCGATGCATCGATTGCGCAGCCGCCGTGCATTCTCCGGCGCATTCCGTTGTTGAGGAATAGGCGAACTATCATTAGCTTAGCTGACGGTCAGCCGATGACTTCATGGTGGAAACGTAAGGAGAGACACAACAATGTCCGGCCCGTCAGACGACCAGCTCGGCTTTGCGCCCGACTACGATTCTCCTGTCCCCTATATGCAGCGCACGCGCGACTATTATGCCGCGATCGGCTACACCACGCCCTACCGCTGGGCGCATTATGTCGATGCGCCGTTTCAGCCGCTGAAGAAGCCGCTGGCGCAATCGCGCGTCACCATCGTCACGACCGCCGCCCAATATGATCCCACCAAGGGCGATCAGGGGCCCGGCGCGGCCTATAATGGCAGCGCGAAATTCTACCAGGTCTATGACGGCGATACCTCGCAGCAGCACGATTTGCGGATCTCGCATATCGGCTACGATCGCAAGCACACCACGGCTACCGACAGCGGCACCTGGTTTCCGCTGCCGCAGCTTATCAAGGCGAAGGCCGCGGGCCGGATCGGCGAGGTCGCGCCGCGCTTCTTCGGCGCGCCGACCAACCGCAGCCACCGCGTCACCATCGATACCGATGCGCCCGATATCCTCGCGCGCTGCCTCGCCGATCAGGTCGATGTCGCCGTGATCGTGCCGAACTGCCCGGTCTGCCACCAGACCTCGGCGCTGGTCGCACGCCACCTCGAAGCCAACGGCATCGCGACCGTGGTGATGGGCTGCGCCAAGGACATCGTCGAACATGCCGCCGCGCCGCGCTTCCTGTTTTCGGATTTCCCGCTCGGCAACTCCGCCGGCAAGCCGCATGAAGTGGAGTCGCAGGCGCTGACGCTCGAACTGGCGCTGCGCCTCCTGGAGTCCGCCCCCGGCGCGCGCACCACGATGCAGTCGCCGCTGCGCTGGAGCGAGGATGCTTCCTGGAAGCTCGACTACAACAACATCTCGCAGATGAGCCCGGAAGAACTGGCGCGGCGCCGCGCCGAGTTCGACAAGCAGAAGGAGATCGCGCGCGGCAACCGGGCGGCGTGATCCCTTCCTTCTCCCCTTGTGGGAGAAGGTGGCGCGAAGCGCCGGATGAGGGGTATCTCACCGCGCACTTGGTGCTCGCGGATAGAACCCCTCACCCGTCTTCGCTTCGCGAAGCCACCTCTCCCACAAGGGGAGAGGGAAGGAATAAGAAACAAAAAGAAGCAGGAGGATGCCCCTTTGACCCGACCGTTCGAAGGCGTGAAGATTCTCGACTTCACGCAGGTGCTGGCTGGTCCCTATGCGAGCTACCAGCTCGCTTTGCTCGGGGCCGATGTCATCAAGGTGGAGCGCCGCGAAGGCGAGGACATGCGGCGCACGCCGCTCAGCCGCGAATGGGCCGAACGCGGCCTCGCGCCGGGCTGGCAGGCGATCAACGGCAACAAGCGCAGCCTCACCCTCGATCTCTCGAAGCCGGAGGCGATCGCGATCGTCAAGCAGCTCGCCGCGCAAGCCGACGTGGTGATGGAGAATTTTCGCCCCGGCGTGATGGACAAGCTCGGTATCGGCTACGCCGCGCTCTCGGCGATCAACCCGCGGCTGATCTATTGCGCCATTTCCGGCTTCGGCCAGACCGGGCCGGAGCGGCTGGGCGCCGGCTATGACGGCAAGATCCAGGCGCTATCCGGCATCATGTCGATCACCGGCCACGCCGAGACCGGGCCGACGCGCGCGGGCTTTGCCGTTTGCGATGTCCTGTCGGGCGCGACCGCCGCCTTCGGCGTGTCGAGCGCGCTGTTTCAGCGTACCCATACCGGCAAGGGCCAGTTGGTTGACGTCTCCATGCTGGAGGCAACGCTGGCGTTCCTGTCCGGGCAGGTGGCGGACTATTCGGTGGCCGGCCATCGCCAGCAGCTTTCGGGCAACCAGGCGGTGAGCCGCCGGCCGACCGCCAATCTCTTCAAGGCCGGCGAGGGCTATCTGCTGCTCGCCGTCAACAGCGAGAAGCAATACATCGCCTTGATGACCGCACTTGGCCGTGCGGACGCGCTGGAGGACCCGCGCTTCGCCGACTGGTTTGCCCGCCAGGAGAATGAGCCGGCGCTGCGGGCCATCATCGAGGAGGCGCTCTCGAAGAAAGACCCGCGGGAGTGGGAGAAGATCCTGGAGGCCGCAGGCGCGCCCTGCGCCAGCATCTGGAAGGTCGAGGAAGTCATCGACCATCCGCAGATCGCGGCGCGCGGCGCCATTCAGGAGATCGACACGCCCTATGGCCGGCTGCGCTTTGCCGGCAGCGGTTTTCAGCTCGCCCATGGCGGCGGCAGGCTCGACCGGATGGCACCGGCGCTCAGCGCCCATACCGAGGAGGTGCTGGCCTCGCTCGGCTATGACGCAGGCGCGATCGCGGAATTGCGGGCACGCGAGGTGGTCTAAAGCGCGATGACTTTTCTTCGAATCGTCATCCCGCTTTATCCTTCTATTTGAGCATGATCTTTTCGGAAAACCGCTACACACTTTTCCGGATCATGCTNCTTCAGGTTCGCCCGCACAGCGCCGTCTCCCGCACTCACGCTTCCGCCGGATTCGGCAGAAGCGCGATTGCACATACTGCTGCAATGGTCGGAATGAATGTCGCGAGCACGAACGCCAAGCCCGCTGTCGACGATCCCTGGATGAGGTGGAAGTAAACGCCATTGGCAGCGGCTGCCCCGAAGCCTCCACCGAGTTGCTGCATCGTCGCAAGCATGCCCGAACCCGCGCCTGCAAGCGTCGGCCGAAGTCCGGAGAGCGCAGCGTTCAGCAATAGCGGAAGGAACCAGCCTTGTCCCCAGCCCACTACCAGCAGAGGACCAATCAGGAGCGCCGGCGTTCCGGAGAAACCGGCACCTGCGCATGCAGCCAACCCGAGCGCGGTCAGTGCACCGCCGCAGATCATGACCCGATATGGCGGCCACACTCGCAGGACACGTTCCGAAAGCGACGAGGCACAAAGAAATGCGATGGTCACGGGTAGCCCGAATAGACCTGCTGTCCAGGCCGACTGTCCCAATCCGGCCTGAAGAAAGACCGCCATCGTGAGCGGGAATGCAACGACCGTGGTGTGAAACAGGCCTGCCGCGGCAAGCGCCCAGCCAAACCTGGATTGGAAAAGCGTCACGGGCACCAAGGGATGGCTGTCGTCACGCGACAACCGAACCTGTCGATGCGCGAAGATCGCCAGCAATATGAGCGCGGCCAGGGCCACGCCGCCCGCGGTCGTCAAATCCCCGGACGCACTCAACGCCGCAACAAGCAGCAAGCCGAAACCCAGTGCCGACAGCAAAGCTCCGGGACCGTCAAGGCGCGGCGCCGGAGATACTCTCGTCTCAGGTATTTCTCGCCAGACGATCAGGCAGGCTGCCACAGCTACGAGCGGATTCACCAGAAAGATCCCCCTCCAGCCCAGGCCGGCGAAATCTGTATCGATCATTGCGCCGCTGAGAACCTGTCCCGTGATCCCGGAGACGCCAAGCGCCACACCAAACGCCGCGAAGCCGCGAGCGCGTGCCTGTTCGTCGCCGGCTTGCAATCGAATGATCGTCAGGACCTGCGGAAATGCCGCCGCCGCGGCAAAACCCTGGAGTGTGCGCGCGGCGATAAGCCACCAGATGTTCGTCGCGGCAGCAGAAAGGCATGCCGTCGCTCCGAACGCAAGCATGCCAAAGGCAAACATCCGTCGTCGGCCAACGATATCGCCGAGTCGGCTGCCGGGTATCAGTGCGGCTGCATAGGCGACCGCATAGCCGGAAATGATCGCCGAGATCTGCGCGGCGCTTGCATCGAACTCCGATTGGATGCTCGGAGCCGCGACCATCACGGAGAACGCGCTCATGACCGTCAGAAACGGTGCTGACAGGAGCGCAGCGAGCCCCGGCCAGGATAGTGAAGGATTTCGTGACACGAACGGCCAGCCCTCTTTTGAAATGAACGGGCTGGGAATATGAGTCACGCTGGAATACCATGGTAGTTGGCTTTTTATCCTGGTACTACGAGCATCCCTTTGCCGCGCCATCCACGCACGGCGGCGAGACAGGAACTCGCCGATTTTCTGAAATCAAGGCGTGCGCGCCTGATTCCGGCCGATGTCGACCTGCCCGTCACCAAACGGCGGCGCACGCCGGGTTTGCGCCGTGAGGAAGTTGCGCATCTCGCTGGAGTCGGCCTGACCTGGTACACGTGGCTCGAGCAGGGCCGCGCCATCGAGGTATCGTCCTATTTTCTGGAGCAGATTGCCCGTGCTCTTCGCCTCGACCGGGAAGAGCGGGCACATCTGTTTGTTCTCGCCAACAACCGCGCTGCGCTCGCCGGCAATGCCGGTTCGTTTGCGGTCGCACCTGCGCATCAGCGGATGCTCGCGTGTTTCGAGGGGCCGGCCTATATCGCGACCGCCAATCTGGACGTGCTGGCCTGGAACGAAACGTTGAACGCCGTGTTCGGCGATCTCTCATTGGTCCCCGCAGAAAACCGCAACATGCTATGGTTGATGTTCGCCGATCCTGCGCAACGGGCTTCGATACCGAACTGGGCCGAAGCGGCGCGAGCGATGCTGGCGCGATTCCGGATAGAGTATGGGCGCCATCAGGGCGACGAGCGCTTCAACCAGCTTATCCAGCGGCTCTGTGCGGTCTCGTCCGAATTCCTTGCCTGGTGGCCGCAGCATGACGTCACGATCAAACCCGAGGGACCGAAGCGGTTTTCGTCGCCCCTCGTCGGCGAGATGGAACTGGAGCAGACGACCTTGCTTCTGGAAGGAGCCGTCGGCACACGGTTGGTCGTGTATGCGCCGGCAAACTCCGAGAGCGCCGCGAGGATCGCCGCGCTACGGCAAGGCTGGCTGGCCGGCCGTCGACCTTAGCAGGAGGATGTTCGGAGCAACTGCCGCTGCCTGTTTCTCGTCCAAGCTGCGGGTAGCCGGGGCAGGGACGTCCGGTTCCTGTCCCGTTTTGGACCTGCCGGCGCATGGCGACCCTGCGCCAAGCCGCTTTTATCGACGCGGTCCACCGTCTAAAAGACGCCTTTCCCGCTTCCCAGAAGGACAGATCATGCCCGCCTACCGCTCCCGAACCACGACCCACGGCCGCAACATGGCGGGCGCCCGCGGCCTCTGGCGCGCCACCGGCATGAAGAACGAGGATTTCGGCAAGCCGATCATCGCCGTGGTCAATTCGTTCACCCAGTTCGTGCCCGGCCACGTGCACCTGAAGGATCTCGGCCAGCTCGTTGCGCGCGAGATCGAGAAGGCCGGCGGCGTCGCGAAAGAGTTCAACACCATCGCGGTCGATGACGGCATCGCCATGGGCCATGACGGCATGCTCTACAGCCTGCCGTCGCGCGAGATCATCGCCGACAGCGTCGAATACATGGTCAACGCGCATTGCGCCGACGCCATGGTCTGCATCTCCAACTGCGACAAGATCACGCCCGGCATGCTGATGGCCGCGCTGCGGATCAACATCCCGACCGTGTTCGTCTCGGGCGGTCCGATGGAATCCGGCAAGGTCAATCTCAAGGGCAAGATCCGCGCGGTCGATCTGATCGACGCCATGGTCGCCGCCGCCGACAGCAGCGTCAGCGACGCGGATGTCGAAGTGATCGAGCGCTCGGCGTGTCCGACCTGCGGCTCGTGCTCGGGCATGTTCACGGCCAACTCCATGAACTGTCTCACCGAGGCGCTGGGACTTGCGCTGCCGGGCAATGGTTCGGTGCTCGCCACGCATGCCGACCGCAAGGGATTGTTCGTCGAGGCTGGCCACCTGATCGTCGACCTCGCGCGGCGCTATTACGAGCAGGATGATGAGACCGCGCTGCCGCGTACGATCGCCAACTTCAAGGCGTTCGAGAATGCGATGACACTCGACATCGCCATGGGCGGCTCGACCAACACGGTGCTGCATCTGTTGGCCGCCGCTTATGAAGGCAAGGTGCCGTTCACGATGCAGGACATCGATCGGCTGTCGCGGCGGGTGCCGGTTCTCTGCAAGGTGGCGCCGTCGGTCGCCGACGTGCATCTGGAAGACGTGCATCGCGCCGGCGGCGTGATGGCCATTCTTGGCGAACTCGACCGTGCCGGGCTGTTGAACCGCGGCCTGCCGATGGTTCACTCCAAGACGCTGGAGGACGCGCTCGGCCGCTGGGACATCGTGCGCACCAAGAGCGAAAGCGTCCGCAAATTCTTCACGGCGGCACCGGGCAATGTGCCCACCCAAGTCGCGTTCAGCCAGGAACGCCGGTTCGAGGAACTCGATACCGACCGCGCCACCGGCTGCATCCGCGACGCCGAGCATGCATTCTCCAAGGACGGCGGCCTCGCCGTGCTGTCCGGTAACATTGCGCTCGATGGCTGCATCGTAAAAACCGCCGGCGTCGACGAGAGCATTTTGAAGTTCGAGGGGCCGGCACGGGTGTTCGAAAGCCAGGACGCCGCGGTCGAAGGCATTCTCGGCAACAAGATCAAGGCCGGCGATGTCGTCGTGGTCCGCTACGAAGGCCCGCGCGGTGGTCCCGGTATGCAGGAGATGCTGTATCCGACCAGCTATCTCAAATCGAAGGGTCTCGGAAAGGTCTGCGCGCTGGTCACCGATGGTCGCTTCTCGGGCGGCTCGTCAGGCCTGTCGATCGGGCATCTCTCGCCGGAAGCCGCCGAAGGCGGTCTGATCGGTCTCGTGGAAGAGGGCGACCTTATCAAGATCGACATTCCCTCGCGTTCGATCAGCCTCGTGGTCGACGACGCCACGCTCGCCAAGCGCCGCGACGCCATGCTGGCGCGCGGGGCGGACGCGTGGAAGCCCGCCAAGAAGCGCAGCCGCAACGTGTCGATGGCGCTCAAGGCCTACGCGGCTCTGACGACAAGCGCCGCCCGCGGTGCGGTCCGCGTCGTTCCGGAGTAAGTGCCGCGGCGCTTCTGCACCGGAAGCGCCGCTACCGGCGAGAAGTTCGGGCCTGGTCGTTGCCGGCCGGCAGGCTGGAATACGCGACGTTTCCGTCGACGGTGGCGAGCACGTCGCCCGAGCGCAGCGAGCCGTCCATCGCGAGATCGACTGGCGCCAGACCGGCGGGACTTTGGCCGTTGCAGGTGCAATCGGCGCGCAGTGCCTTCCGATAGGCAAAGGCGTTTTCGCTGTCGGCGTAGCGTTCGCCGGTTGCGGCATAGGCGCTGTCGATGTTGGAGCCGAAGAAAATTTTGGTCGGACTTGCCGGGCAGAAGGCCTGGCACAACTGCGCCGGCGAGGCCGCACTGCGCATCAGCGGAAAATATTTGCCGTCGCAACTGCGCACGCAGAAGGCAGGTCCCGTGCTTGCAGCGACCGGTCGCGGCGGCGTTGGTTGCGGATTATTGTTGAAAATGTTGCCAAAGAACGAGTTCAGCTGTTGCTGTTGTTGTTGCTGCTTCTGGCCGCCGCCGAAAAGGAACTCAAGCAAGTTTTCCGCCGAACTCGTTTCCGGCGCCAGCGCCACGGGGCCCGCGAGAGCGGCAGCAACAAGCATGCGGCGCAGCTTGCGCTGAAAGGACAATTCGGTTCGCAACGCTTCATCCATCGGACGCCTCCCTCGCCGCACTAGTTAGGGGCGCGCTGAATTCTCATTTGCGGCAATCGTGGATTTGAAACGCGCGCTAAGCGCGGCGAAGAAAGGGAAAGAAATAGGCGGGCGGGCACCACAGGTGCCACATTTCGGCCGTCATGGAACGCAGTTGCAAAAGTAGGATGGGTAGAGCCAACGTCGCCCTACGTCAGTACCTTGACGCCGCCGAGCGCGGTCACCCGGCCGCGCTTGAGCATCACAATCTGCGTGGCGAGCTGACGCAGCTCGGCCGCGTCATGGCTGACATAGACCATGGGGATACCCTCGTCGCGCAGCCGCACCAGATAGGGCAGGATTTCTTCCTTGCGGCCTTCATCGAGCGATCCCAGCGGTTCGTCCAGCAACAGCAAACGCGGCTTTGACAACAGCGCGCGGCCAAGCGCGACGCGCTGGCGCTCGCCGCCGGAGAGTTTTCCGGGGCGGCGATCCAGCAGGCTGCCGATGTCGAGCAGGTCCGTGATGCGCGCAAACTGCGCGGCATCTTCCGCAAGCTTGTTCATGCGCCGGCCGTAGTCGAGGTTCTGCCGCACGTTAAGATGCGGAAACAGCCGGGCGTCCTGAAACACGTAACCGATCCGGCGCCGGTGCGGCGGCAGATGGACGCCTTTCGATGTGTCGTCGAGAGTTTCGTCGTCAAGTGCGATGACGCCGCGGTCGGGCCGCAGCAGGCCCGCGATCATGTTGATCAGCGATGTCTTGCCGGCGCCGGACGCGCCGAACAGGCCGGTGACCCGGCCCTGGCTCTCGAACGAGGCTTCGAGCGAGAACTCGCCGAGCTGCTTGGTGACGTCGACGCGCAGCATGGTCAGTTTCCGTGCAGGCGCTTGGTGGCGCGCCGCGCGAACCATTCGGATGCGATCAGGGCGCCCATCGCGATCACGGTGGAAACGACAACCAGCCGTCCTGCCGCGGCGTCGCCGTCCGGCGTCTGGATCAGCGAATAAATGGCGGACGAAATGGTCTGGGTCTCGCCGGGAATGTTGGAGACGAAAGTGATGGTGGCGCCGAACTCGCCGATCGCCTTGGCGAAGCCGAGCACCATGCCGGCGAGCACACCCGGCAGCGCCAGCGGCAGGGTTACGCTGCCAAACACTTTCCACGGTGGAGCGCCGAGGGTGCTGGCAGCCTGCTCCAGCCTGCGGTCGATCGCCTCGATCGAGAGGCGGATCGGCCGCACCAGCAGCGGAAACGACATGATGCCACAGGCAAGAGCAGCGCCGGTCCAGCGAAATGCGAACACGATGCCGAGGTTGTCGGCAAGCCACGCGCCGACCAGGCCACGGCGGCCGAAGGTCAGCAGCAGCAGATAGCCGGTGACGACCGGCGGCAGCACCAGCGGCAAATGGACCACCGCATCGATGACGGACTTGCCCCAGAATTCATATCGCGCCAGCAGCCATGCCAGCGCGATACCGAACGGCGTGGCTACCAGCGTCGCCACGATGGCGACGCGCAGCGAGAGCAGGATGGCCGTCCATTCGGCCGGCGAAATCTCGAACATCAGGTCGACGGGCTGACTAGGAATTTGAATCCGTATTTCTCGAGGATGTTCTTCGCCGCGGTCGAGCGCAGGAAGGTGAGATAGTCCGTCGTTTCCGGCTTGGCGGTCGCCGTCGCCGCCACGGGGTAGATGATCGCGGGATGCGAATCGGCCGGGAAGGTGCCGACGACCTTGACCCCGGGCTCGACCTTGGCGTCGGTGGAATAGACAATGCCGAGAGCCGCCTCGCCGCGCGCCACCAGCGTCAGCGCGGCGCGCACGCTCTCAGCCATGGCGAATTTGGACTCTGCGGCCTGCCACGAACCCAGCTTCTCCAGCGCGGCCTTGGCGTATTTGCCGACCGGAACGGATTTCACGTCGCCGGTAGCGATTTTGCCGTCGCCGGCAAGCTTGGCGAGGTCGAAGCCGGCGCCGACGCTCACATTGTCGACCTTGGAGTCTTTTGGCGCGATCAGCACGATGCTGTTGCCGAGCAGATTGACCCGGCTCGGTTCGTTGATGGTCTTCTTTCCGATCGCGTAGTCCATCCAGTCGGTGTCGGCGGAGATGAATACGTCGGCCGGTGCGCCCTGTTCGATCTGTTTTGCCAGCGCCGAGCTTGCGGCATAGCTCACGGTGATCTTGACGCCGGTTTTCGCGGTGTAGGCGGTATCGATCTCGTCGAGCGCGTTCTTCATCGAGGCCGCGGCGAACACGGTCAGGGTTTTGTCTTGTGCTGCGGCGGGCGCGTACGCCGCCCCCAACAGGATGAAGAAGGCGGCAAAAATTCCGATAAGGCGGGACATGATAGCGCTCCATGCATGCTTGCGGGCGCGCTGTTGGCGCGCCGCAATCAGGCGTCGGTTGAATTAAGGCAGCGACGGGCGGAAGCGCTGTTCCGGCAATTCCGATGGCTTACGGCCAATCGGAATATCGCTCTCGGCGGACAATAGCAGGCTGGTGTTCCCGGTAAAGTGACCGTTCGCCTCGGCGGCCTGTCTACTCGGCCGACAGGATTGCAATCGAAACGGAGTCCTCTTTCGTTCCGCTGACCTGCACCACGAACGGGTTGGCCGAAAGTTCGAATTTTACGGTCTTGCGGATGCCGTCGCAGTCGGTGGCGCCGCTGTGAGCCTTCGGTTTGAGAAACTGGCCGTCCTGCACGACGTCGAGCCATCCGCCTGCCGAGAGGCTGATGCTGTAGAGGCCGGCCTTGGGTGACTTCGTGATGCTGGCGAAGCCGGCAAACGTGCCTTCCTTGGGTGCGCGCTCGGGCGGCTTCGGCAGCTTGGCCTCCGCCGGGCTGCGCAGGGCCAGGATCACGGCAGGCGAGGGCAGGGCCGCGAGCTCTGCGCCTGACGCAAGCTTGATGCGATCCGGTGACGTCAACGCTGTCCGCTCGCGCTCGACCGGCCACTTGAATTTGTCGCAACCGCTCGGTTCTTCTGCGGCGAAAGCGGGCGCGGCGCCGAGCAGCACCAGCGCAACGAGAAGTGAGCTGCGCATGTCAATCGACCGCGATCATCACGTCGGAGGCCTTCACCACGACAATGACCTTGCCGCCGGCCTTGATGCCGAGATCATCGACGGATTCATTGGTGATCGCGGAAGTGACGATCTGGCCGCCCCCGATGTCGACGCGAACATGCGAGGTGGTCGCGCCCTTTTTCACGTCGACGACGGTGCCCTTGATCTGGTTGCGTGCGCTGATCCGCATGACGGTCCTCATAATGCCGGGCGCACGGAAGCGCCGCTGGCTCTTTGATCTATCGGGAGAAGGACCGTCGTCCGTGTTGTGCCGCGCGCTTACGGCGTCGCGACGCTGCACATTAGCGCATTTCCCTGCTGCGAGGAAAGCCCGCCAAGCAGGGCGCTATTGCTTCACGTCAGGCGCGTTCAGCACCGCCTTGCAGGCGGGCGGCAGTGAGGCCATCGTCATCGGCGGCTTCGGCTTTGGCGGCACTTTCGGCGGCTTCGGGTGCAGCACCGCATCGCTGAACCAGTAGGCGAGGTCGGCCGTGCTGCAGCCTTCGCCTTCGTTCGGGTCGGGTTGGCTGTCGCATTCGCCGGCGCCGGGCGGGCATTTGATGCGGATGTGGAAGTGATAGTCGTGGCCGTACATCGGGCGCACCTTGTGCAGCCAGTGGCGGTCGCCCTTGGCTTCGCGGCACAGCGCCTTCTTGATCGCGGCATTGACGAAGATGCGCTGCACGCTCGGCTCCTGCGCCGCGGCGCGGATGACGGCAAGATGCGTCGGCGTCCAGGCATGCGGATCGATGTCGAGCCGGTCGTTGCGCACCATCATCACCGCCGACGTCTCCTCGCGCTCGTTGCGCGACAGTTGTCGGTTCGGCATCGGCGTCAGCCAGATGTCGGCATCCAACCCCACCTGGTGGCTGGCATGCCCGGTAAACATCGGACCGCCGCGCGGCTGCGACATGTCGCCGACCAGAATGCCGGGCCAGCCGGCATCCCGGCGCGCCTTTGCTGCGAGACGTTTCACCAGCGCGACCAGATCGGGATGGCCCCAGTAACGATTGCGCGACAATCGCATCACCTGCCAATTGTCACCGTTGATCGGCAGCCCCTCCGCGCCCGAGATGCAGCCATGGGCATAAAATCCATGCACGCGCGTCGGCATCGCCGCTGGCAGCAGCTTGCGGCCGAACAGCTCCTTGGCGGCGATATTGGGATCGTTGGGGTTGGCGAGCGGCGGCAGCGGTTTCGGATTGACCGTGCCCTTGTCCTGCGCCCATGCGCTGGCGGCATGGGCGGCGGCGATCAAGGTGATGAGCGGGATCAGAATCAGGCGAGGGTTCATCGGATCACTCTATTCGTGCCAACGTAGCATGAAACAGGCGACAAGGGACAAGCGTGGGCAAACACAATTGCTTGGTCCGCATGAATGCGGCTCGCCGGAGGGAACAAGATTACCCCGGATTCGCGACGCTTCTACGGTTGCCTTTCAACCTGTAAATCACCTCGCATGGCTGCGTCAGGCTGCACCCCATGCATGCTGCGGCGCTGTTCGCGCTGGTCCAGCGCAACGGCCCCTGCAACACGCGCATCGAAATAAATTAGAGCGGGACGACTGCCCCGCTCCAGCTCTTGCGTTCTGCTTATCCGCGCGCCTGCAACGCCAGCCGGATCGATCTCTCGACCGGCGAATAATCGCCGTCGGGTCGCTCAAGCCTGAACGGCTCCGCCGGGTGCAGCGGCGGTTGCGCCATGAAACGTGGCGAAGAACCCCGGTGCATCTGCGCGGCGTGAACGAGGAACGGGTGGCACAAATAAACCGTGCCTGCCTCGCCCGTCGCCAGCACCTCGGGCCGGTCGCTTCCTATTTCGTCCAGCACGAGATGTGACATGCCGGCCTCGCCGGCCGGCTCGAGCAAGCGCGCCATATCCAGATGCGAGCCTGCTCTTATTCGGGTGGGCGCGTCGAATTCTCCCACGTCGGAGAACAGGAACAGCATCAGCAGCGCGCGTCCGCGGGATGTCACGTTCACACGCCAGGCCGCGTAATCATGATTGTCGGCGCTTGTGTCCTCGTTCGGGAAACTGACATCGACATGCCAGCCGGCATCGCCGGGATCGCGCGGACTCGGAAACCGCACGGGGAAAGTCCCGAGATCGGCCCGCGGCCACCAGCGTTTCCGCCCGACGAGCTGGTCGAAGGCCGTGTGAAGCCGCGGGGTGTTGACGGCTCTCCTGAACGGTTCGTCGCCGTAGTAGCCGAGGCGGATCACCGGCTGCGTCCAGGTCGTGAGGTCATTGGGGTCGCAGGGCAGATCGCGCCACAGGATGGCGCGGCCTTGTTCTGCAAGTTCGCGCGGAAAGGCGTGATCGATCCGAACGAAGCCGTCGTGAATGAATTGCTCGATCTGCGCGTCGCTGAACGCGCGCGATGGTTTGCTGTCAGGCATGAAAATCCTCTTATCGCTGGGCAAGCGTCCATGGCCCTGCGCAAAGCAGGCGCGGCCGGACGGTTTCTGTCGAAAACTTCCGCCCGCCTGAGCGGGCAGCGCGGTCAGCGCGCGAGGAAGAAGACTGAGACGATATGGGATGTGCAGATCATCATGGCATACGCAGTGTAGCAAACCGGCCGCCGGCGTTCAACGCAGCCGCGCTCATTGCAGCTCGATGTTGGCGGACTTGATCACCGCGGCCCAGCGGTCGATTTCCTCGCGCATGTAGGCGGAAGACTTGTCGACCGGACCGCCGAAAATCCCGGCGGACAGTTTCTTGAGCTGCTCCTGCACCTGGGGCTGGCGCAAGGCTTCGTTCACATCGGCATTGATTTTGTCGACGATGTCCTTCGGCGTCCTGGGCGGCGCGACGATGCCGTACCAGGCGACGGCTTCGAAGCCCGGCAACGTTTCGGCAATCGTCGGCACATCCGGCAGCGTGGGGAGCCGTCCGGATGAGGCTACCGCAAGCAATTTCAGCTTGCCGGCCTGGATCAGCGCCAGGGAGACGCCGAGATTGTCGAACATGACGTCGACGTCGCCGGCGACAAGCCCCTGCAGCGCGGGCGCCGAGCCGCGATAGGGAATGTGCCGCATCTTCACCTTCGCCATCAGTTGAAACAGCTCCGACGTCAGGTGCGAGGTCGTGCCGTTGCCCTGTGTGGCGCAGATCGTCCTGTCGGAATTGCCTTTCAGGTACGCGATCAACTCGGGCACGCTCGATGCCTTGATGTTGGCCGGATTGACGATCAGCGCGTTCGGTACCTTGGCCATCACGATAACAGGCTCGAACTTCGTCGGATCGAAGCCGAGCCTGGGGTACAGATTGTGATTGATCGCAAGCGGCGGTGGGGGTGACGCGAGCAGGGTGTAGCCGTCGGGTGCAGAATGAAACNACCTGTTCGGCACCGATGTTGCCTGCGGCGCCCGTGCGATTTTCGATCACCANCCGCCTGGCTCCATTTGCGCGACAGCCAGTCCCCGACAATCCGTGGAATGGCATCGGCCGTTCCGCCGGCGGGAAAGGGAACGACGATCTTCACGGGGCGGTCCGGATAGTCCGCGGCTGACGCATGCGCGGAAAACTGCGCGGTCAGGGCCAGAACCAGCGGCAGCAGCGCCAGTTTACGCCAGACGGCAAGCAGCGCTGGCATGGAGCCACGCATTGAAACTCCTCCCGCTATCGTTTTCCGTCCGGTCTGACCTGTCGGCGCCGGCACTTGGTGTTTGCAGCAGGGGAGGATAGCTTGAACGCGCAAGCTTCCGAAACATTTTTCGCGTGGGACGATGACGCAGCCGCAGCTCAGTGTCGTGATCATTGGAGGCGGAATTGGCGGATTGTTCGCCGCGAACGCGCTGATCGTGCATGGCTTCAAAGTTACCGTCTATGAGCAGGCGCCCGCGCTCGCCGAGGTCGGGGCCGGGGTTTTTCTGACGCCCAACAGCGTGCGGCAATTGCAGCGGGTGGGCCTCGGAGATCAGGTGGAAGGACGGGGAGCCAGGGTCGGAGCCGGTTCTCATTATTTTCGCCACGACGGCGCGCCGATCGCGCCGGTTCAGGTGACGGACTCGGCGGGCTGGAATGCGACCTTCGGCATGCATCGCGCAGATATGGTCGAGATTCTGGCCGGCACCTTGCCGCCCGGCGTGGTCTGCACTGGTCATCGCGGCACGGGCTTCGAGCAGACCGATGAGATTGCGCGGGTGACATTCGATAATGGCGCCATCGCTGAGGCTGATGTCGTCATTGCTGCTGATGGCATCCACTCCGAGCTCCGGCGTTTTGCCGCGCCGCCGTCCCGCCCGGTCTTTCACGGCTCCGTCGCCTATCGCGGTGTGCTGTCGCATCGGCGCATTCCGCACTGGCCGACCGATCGCTGGCAGATGTGGCTCGGCAAGGGAAAGCATTTCCTGTCCTTTCCGGTCCGGTCGGGCGAGCTCATCAACTATGTCGGCTTCGTGCCGGCCGATGCGGAGATGAAGGAATCATGGTCTGCGCCCGGAGATCCGGACGTGCTGCGCCGCGAGTTCGAGGGATGGGACCCGCGCATCGGCGCGCTGTTGAGTCAGGTCGACAAGACGTTTCGCTGGGCGCTGTATGATCGCGAGCCGCTGCCAACATGGACTCGCGGCCGATTGACGCTGCTCGGCGATGCCGCGCATCCGATGCTGCCGCATCTCGGCCAGGGCGCCAACCAGTCGATCGAGGACGGCATGGCGCTGGCGACCATTCTGGCGCGGGCGAGGCGTGCCACTGTACCGGCTGCGCTATCGGCTTATGAGCGGCTGCGGCGCGAGCGGGTGGCGGCGGTTCAGCGCGGCGCACGCGAAAACGGGATGCGCTACGATTCGTCCTACGCCGATCTCGGCGTTCGCGATGCCGAGATCGCGGCCCATGCGGCGTTCCGCAGGCGGCTTTACGACCACGATGTCGTGCCGGAAGCGCAGGCCGCCGCAGCTTCGCTGGGCTGAAGGGGCTTTGCACGCGATCGCATTAACCGTGCAATAACCTTCCCGGCCATTGAAGCATATTCATGCGCACGCGCGGCGTTTCGCGCATTCCTTGTGCACCCGCCGCGCGAGCCGCTGTGCCCCGGCGGCCACACAGCGATTTTGCCCCCTGTATCTGCGATGTGCATGGACGTCACACACGCAAGGCGTGTGTCGATGTTTTCTATCGGGCGGCGCATCTAAACGCGCAATGGGAGTTTCTACGACAAGAGATACCTTTTTTTCAGAGACTTGTCTGAAAACTTTGCACGCAGAGTGCGAGTAGAGCGTGGTTATGCCGAAGAAGAAGCCAATAGCCGGGAAACCGAAGAAGTCGATTGTCCGTTTTCCAGGCCGGCCGGCAAAGCCCGCCACGAAGCTATCAACCAGCCGGAACGCCGCGAGCGAGATCGCGCACAAGCGCACCGAGATCGAGGCCGCCCTTTTTGAGGCGCGCAAATCGCACGAGCGTTTGCGCGAGGCGATCGACATCCTGCCGCAAGGCGTCGTGTTTCTCGATGCGGATGGCCGTTACATTCTCTGGAACAAGAAATATGCGGAGATGTACAGCCGCAGTTCGGACCTGTTCAAACCGGGCGCACGGCTGGAGGACACGATCCGCGTCGGCGTCGCGCGCGGCGACTATCCGGAAGCGATCGGCCGCGAGGAAGAATGGATCGACGCGCGGCTGAAGAAGCTGTTCCAGCCCGGCGAGCGGCATGAGCAGAGGCTGGCCGACGGCCGCGTCATCATGATCGACGAGCGACTGACCGGGGATGGCGACATCATCGGCCTGCGCGTCGACATCACCGAGTTGAAACAGCGCGAGGCGTCGTTCCGGCTGTTGTTCGACAGCAACCCCGTCCCGATGATCGTCTGTGCGCAGGGCGACGAACGTATCCTCGCCGTCAACGACGCCGCGATTGCGCATTACGGCTACAGCCGCAGCGAATTCGAGAAGCTGACGATCCGCAACCTGCAGGCCTTCGACGTCGAGCCGCCATGGGCCGGCGAGCACGCCGGCGACGAGCGCGCGGCCCACGCCTGGAAGCATGTCAGGGCCGATGGCGCGCTGATTGATCTCGCGATCTATTCGCGCCATCTCGTTTACAGCGGCCGGCCCGCGGTCCTGCTCGCACTGATGGACACCACCGAACGCAAGCGTGCCGAGGCGCGGCTGACGTTCATGGCCCAGCATGATGGCCTGACCGGACTGGCGAACCGCAATTTGCTGCGTCAGCAGATGGACGATATCCTGCTGCGCACGCGCCGCAACGCCGAGAAGGTGGCGGTGCTCGTGCTCGGCCTCGACCATTTCAAGGCAATCAACGATACGCTCGGCCATGGCGTCGGCGACAAGCTCCTGCGCGGCGTCGGCAAACGATTGCAATCGATGCTGCGCAAGGACGATGCGCTGGCCCGGCTCAACTCCGATGAATTCGCGATCGTCCTGACCGGCGTGACGCGGCCCGAGGATGCGGTGTTCATGGCGAGGCGCCTGTTGGACGCGATCGGCGATCCCTATCTTCTCGACGGGCACTCGGTCGTGATCGGCGCCAGCATCGGCATTGCGATGTCGCCGGGAGATGGCGATGAGTCGGAGAAGCTCCTGAAGAACGCCGACCTCGCTCTGTCACGCGCCAAGAACGATTCCCGCGGCACGTTCTCGTTCTTCGAGGCCGGGATGGACGCGCGCGCCCAGACCCGCCGCAAGATCGAAACCGAGTTGCGCGAGGCCGTCCAGGGCGATGCGCTGCGGCCCTATTACCAGCCGCTGGTCGATCTTTCGAGCGGGCGCATCACCGGCTTCGAAGCGCTGGTGCGCTGGCCGCATCCCGAGCGCGGCATGATCTCGCCGGCCGAGTTCATCCCCGTTGCGGAGGAGACCGGGCTGATCAACGCCGTCGGCGGCCTGATGCTGCGCCGTGCCTGCACGGATGCGGCGCAATGGCCCGACGACGTTCGCGTCGCGGTCAATCTGTCGCCGCTGCAGTTCCGCGTCGGCAATCTGTTGTCGCTGGTGGTGGATACGCTGAAGCAATCCGGGCTGCCGGCCAAGCGCCTGGAGCTCGAGATTACCGAGACGCTGCTTTTGGAAAAGAGCAGTGAGGTGCTGGCGACGCTGCATGCGCTGCGCGCGCTCGGCGTCCGTATCTCGATGGACGATTTTGGCACCGGCTATTCCAGCCTGAGCTATCTGCGCAGTTTCCCGTTCGACAAGATCAAGATCGACCAGTCCTTCGTGCGCGATCTCGCCGCCAATCCCGACGCGCAGGCGATCGTGCGTTCGATCATCAGCCTCGGCAAGGGCCTCGGCGTCACGATCACCGCCGAAGGCGTCGAGACCGAGGCAGAGGTGAGCTGCCTGCGCAACGAGGGGTGCCACGAGGGCCAGGGGTTCCTGTTCAGCCGTGCGCGGCCGAATGGGGAAATCGTGAGCCTGTTGCAGACACAGGGCAACTGGAGCGCAGCAACGGGTGCGGCGCTGGTGGCGTAGTCGCAAGCGTAGCCCGGATGGAGCGAAGCGAAATCCGGGGGCCTTCGCGCAGCGGACCCGCCCCGTCCCGGATTTGCGCTTCGCTCCATCCGGGCTACGGGGCTACGCGCGTCGATTAACCGCCTTCCGCTTCCTGGCATGATACGTCAGCGCCAGCGCCACGCAGTGGCGTAGCGCTTTCTCGGGAAGCTTCGCGCCGGCGTCGAGCAGAATGGCGCGGTTGCCGCTGTAGCGCAGTTCCGGATAGAGCTCGCGAAAGGTCTCGACCAGATCGGTCTGGCAGTGGAAGTAGATTGCGTAGCGGCCGGCTTCCGCCTTCACCTGGTCGATCCGGATCGTGCTGCCGCTTTTGCTTTCGGTCGTGAGATAGCTCGGCTGCCCCCATTTCAGCGTCTCTTCGAGAGCGCCGACGCCATCGGTCGTGTCAGCTGTATCGAAGATCAGCCGGCGCAGCGCCGATAGCTTCGCCTTGACCGGACCGGGATAGGTGCTGAAGACCGCTTCTACCGCGGCATTCGCAGCCGCAATCGACGGCTTCCCGGCGCGACGCTTTGCCGCTTTCTTCCGTGACGTAGCTTTCATGGAGGTCCGCGCATCCTGCCAAGGTCTGACTGCCAAGAGCTGACGCGTGCAGCCTAGAGCAGGATGCAAG
>NZ_LLYB01000129.1:70388-78135 GCF_001440475.1 Bradyrhizobium lablabi
GCGCGGTCTTGCGCGTGCCTGATCGCGACGTCTTGCGTGCGCTGGATCGCGTGGTCTTGCGGGCGCTGGACCTTGCCGCCGCCTTTCGCTTGCGCGTCGCAGCGGCCTTCTTCGCCGAGCGGGATCGCGCTGCCGCGGGCCGACGTGCCGCGGCCTTGCCGCCGCGCGGGCCGCCGATCCGGCCGCCCTTTTTTGCCGAGACGTTGGTGTCCTTTACGCCGCGGCCCGAGCCGCTCTTGTTGCCGCCGCCGGTTTCCTTGTTGACGGTGGCCCAGGCGCGCCGCTCGGCTTCCTTCTTGCCGACGCCCCGCCTCTCGTAACCTTCCTCGATATGCTCGGCTTTGCGTTTCTGCTTGTTGGTGTAACTCGATTTATCGCCGCGGGGCATGCTCCTCTCCCTCGCTGTTGCATTGAAGCGCAACGCATACGCGGCGAGGGGGTTCCGAAAGTGACGGAAGTGATCGGTCGCTTCGGATCCCTAAGCGGCGTCGCGCAGGCCTGCCAGGAACGTGTCGACGCTCTTGTACAGTGCGCTCGCTTGCTGGCTGAGCTGCTCGGTCGCGCTCGCCACATTATCGGCCAGTGCACGCGACTGGTCGGCAGACTGGCTGGCGCCGGTCACGTTGACCGAGACTTCGCCGGTGCCGGTGGCCGCCTGCTGGACGCTGCGGGCGATTTCCCGCGTCGCCGAGTCCTGCTCTTCGACGGCTGCGGCGATGGTGGTGGCGATGGCGCTGATTTCGCGGATGGTGTCGCTGATGCCGCCGATCGCCTTTACGCAGTCGCCGGTGGCGGATTGAATGGCCGCGACCTGTCCGGCGATCTCGTCGGTTGCCTTCGCGGTCTGGCTGGCGAGCTGCTTGACCTCGGATGCGACGACGGCAAAGCCACGGCCGGCCTCGCCGGCGCGCGCGGCCTCGATGGTCGCGTTCAGCGCCAGCAGGTTGGTCTGGCTGGCGATCGCCCCGATCAGGCGGAGCACGTCGCCGATCTTTTCGGCCGCGGAGGCCAGGCTGCTCACCATCTCGGTGGTCTGTCCGGCCTTGACCACGGCGTTGTCGGCGACCTGGCTGGAATGGGTGACCTGGCGGCCGATCTCGGCCACCGAGGACGCCAGTTCCTCGGTCGCGGCGGCAACCGCGTTGACGCTCGCGGAAGCCTCGTCGGAGGCGGCCGCCGCAGCGGCGGCCCGGTGTGAGGTGCCGTTGACGCTGGTCGCGATCTCGCCGGCCACGCGCTGCATGTCGGCGGTTGCCCGTGCGACCGCGGCGACCACGCTCTTGACGTCGGTCTCGAACCGATCGGCCATCTGGCGTTGCAGGGCCTTCTTTTCGAGTTCGGATTGCTGCTTGGTGGCTTCCTGCGCCTCGCGCATCCCGCGCGACTCGATCATGCTGCGGCGGAACACGTCGACCGCGCTCGCCATGGTGCCGAGTTCGTCGCGGCGCTCGCGGCCGGGAATCGTGACGTCGATCTCGCCGCCGGAAAGGCGGTTCATGACCGCCGTGATCGCGGCCAATGGGCGCGACAGGCCGCGACCGAGCAGGAATGCCAGCACGATCGCGCCAAGCAGGATGGCGACCGTGCCGAGGATCAGATTGCGCTGCGAGCTCGCCGCCGCCGCTTCATACTCGGTCGTATCTTTGATGACCTCGAGAATGCCGACCGGCTGGCCGGCGTAATTCTTGATCTGCCCGAGATAGAGCGCGGCGGGCCGGCCGTTGATCGTGGCGTCCCGGCGCAGCGGCTGGCCGTCGAACACGCCCTTGAGTTCGTCTGATGTCGCGACCACTTCGTCGCCGAAGGTTGCGGATAGTTTCTTGAAGGCCTTGCCGTCGTACGAATAGACCGCAAGGTCGATGCCAAAACGCTTCTTGGCGCGATCGACGAATTCCTTGCCGAAGGCGGCGCCGACGTCGACATTGGCCAGCGTCTTGCCGTCACGCACGATCGGCGTCATGCCGAAGATCGAGAGCGCCTCGCGGCCGGGCTCGACGCCGACGATGGACTTGCCGGTCTTGATCGCTTCCACCACGGTGGAACGCCGCGCGGAAGCATCGTCATCGAACACTTTTGGCGCATGGACACGGTAAATGGAAGTCGCAGGCGCCCGCCAGAACGAGATCAGCGGAATGCCCTGCGCCTTCATCGGCTCCAGGGCTTCGCCGAGCAGCTTGCCCAACGCATCGCGGTCGGTCTTTGCGAGGGCATCAGCGACCGGCGGCAGAGATGCGATCAGGGACGAGACGGCGAGCGCGGCGCGCCCCTCATAATCGATCGCCGCAATCACGCTGTCATATTGCAGCTTGAGCTGCTGATCGAGCGCGAGCTGGGTCAGCGAGCGTTGCTGGGCGATCGAGAAGGTTCCGAGGATACCGCAGGCGACGGCCACCGTCAGCGAAATGGCGAGGATCAGCCGAACGGCGATCGAACGAATCTTGAACATGAGAAATACGCAATGCTCCGGGGCGACGCTTCCCAAGACATTTCATGAATTGTTTAACAACAGGGGGCGTCGGCCGGTCCGTAGAACTACGGATTAAGTATCCGTTACCGCATCGTCGGCGGCGTATCGAGGCTGCCTGACAGGATCGCCTTGCCGGCATCCTCGTAATGGGCGTCGCGACCCTGGATCTGCTGCGCGATGGCGTGCATGTCGCGAAAGCGGCGCTCGAACCCGTTGGCGTTGAACACGGCGGTGGCGCCGGCCATGCGATAGGCGGTATCGACCACGGCGGCCGATTGGTGGATGGTCCAGGTGGTGGCGATGCGAAGCGCGATGCGGTGCGCTTCCGTGATGGGCTCGCCGCCCGACAGATCGCGCCAGACGTCAGCGGCGGTCGAATAGAGATAGGCACGGGCGCCGCGCCATTGCGCCTCGGTGCGGCCGATCAATCCCTGCACGGCGTTATTGTCGCGCATCGCCTTCAGCGCCTGCGGGGTCTTGGCGCGGGCAAGGCCAATCGCCGCATCGAGCGTGGCGCGGGCGACGCCGAGCGAGGTCGCGGCAAAGCCCATGCCAAACACCATGTTGGTGGAGAGCTTGTACAGCGGCCCGTTCTCGCGCCGGGCTGCCGGCTCGTCGCGAAGCGCTGCGAATTTCTCGGGGACGAACAGATTGTCGACCGAATAGGAATCGGTGCCGGTGCCGCGCAACCCGATCACGTCCCAGACGTCGTGCATCGTGGCGCTGGTCACCGGAAACAGGATGGTGCGGATTTCGGGCGAGCCGTCCTTCTTGCGCCGCGGCGTGCCGTCGGCTTCGACGACGCGGACATGAGCGCCGAGCCAGCTCGCCTGCCGCGAGCCGGACGCAAAGTCCCAGCGCGCGCTCGCCTTGTAGCCGCCCGGAACCGCCTGCACTTCATGGTTGATCGCGCCCCAGGCGAGAATGCCCGGCGCGGTGTTGAAGATTTCGTTGGCGGCGTCGGGATCGAGATAGGCCGCCGTCATGGCGCAGACGCTGCACTGGCCGAGGCACCACGCGGTCGAGGCGTCGGCCTTGGCGATTTCCTCCTGCATCTGCATGAACGCTTCAAGCGAAGCCTCGATGCCGCCAAAACGCTTCGGCAGCAGCGCGCGGTAAAGCCCGTTCTCGATCAGCGCCGCCGTTACTGCCGGCGTCAGCCGCCGCGTCCGCTCGATCTCGTCGGCCTCACGCAGGATCAATGGCACCAGGGCCCGCGCGCGTTCCACCAGGTCGATGCCGCCCTGTTTGTTCATGCGTTCCTCGCATTCTCTTGTTCTTTTCGTATCCGCAATCGTGACCCATCGGCCACCGTCGATCAAGCCAGCGCCGCGGCATGGCATGGCTCGTGCGGATAGTGATAGCTACAACCGCAGGTGCGTCACGTCGAGGGATGAGTTACAGTCGAGGTGCGGCAGGGGAGCTGTAAATGGCAGATATCGGCCTTTTCGAGCCTGAAGATCTCAACAATATCCCGACGTTCCGGGCCGCCTATTCGGATCGCACGGCGTTGCTGATGGCCAAGCTGGCCTATCGCGCCTACAACGATTTCGACGTCGACGATGCGACGTTCAAGACGTTCAGCACGGAATTGTGCAGGCAGGGATTTGTCGACTGCCGCGCCCTGATCGACCGCGATGTCGGCACGGCGGGTTATGTCGTCGAAGGCAACGACATCATCGTCGTCGTATTCCGGGGAACCGAGAACGAACTCGACTGGAAAACCAATGTGAACGCTCGGTTCGTTGCACTGCAAGGCGGTACGCGTGTTCACACGGGCTTCTTTCAGGCCTACTGGCCGATCCGGGACGCCATGTTCGAGGTCGTCAAGCGCGTCATCAAGGCGAAGCAGCGTCCGATCTACATTACCGGCCATTCGCTCGGCGGTGCATTGGCGCTGATGGCCACGGCGGAACTGGCCAATGACGAGGATGCGACTGTGCGCGATTGTGTAGCGGCCTGCTACACTTTTGGCTGTCCACGCGCAGGCGACGCCTCCTTCGATGTGTACGTCAAGGCTCCCTTGTATCGAATCACCAACGGTGTCGACCTTGTACCGGCAGTCCCTCCAGCCATCCTTGGCTATCGTCACGTCGGCGATACCAGGTATTTCGGAAAAATTGGCGTTGCCCCGGTGCGGCGATCGCCGAACTGGCCACAGAAGATCTGGCGTACGATTTGGGGCCTGGTTGCGCTGGTCAGGACCGGAAAATTTCAGAACATCGCCGATCACAGCATGACGGTATATGTCGGAAAGCTGGACGCCTGGGCAAAGGCCAACCTCAAGCAGACGCAGGAAAGGCGTGAAGTAACGGCCGACCCGGCGATCGCATCAAAGGCATAGCCAAGCTGTTGTCGGCCTCGCGTGGGCTCAGGCGGTCGCGCGCCCCAGATCGAGCGACGATTGCGGCGGCCGCTTCGCCGACGGGAAACTCAACGCCACCGCGACGGCCGCCATGCCGATGGCGAACGAGCCGACATAGAGCCAGTTGTAGGCGTGGAAGGTGTCGAACACCCAGCCGCCGGCGAGCGGCCCCAGCGCCATGCCGAGGCTGGCAAAGGCGGAGACGGCGCCGAACATGCTGCCCATGATGCGCACGCCGAAATATTCACGCACCAGCACGGCATAGAGCGGCATCACGCCGCCATAGGCGAGCCCGAAGACCACTGACAGCGCATAGAACTCGCCGAGCTGGCCGACCGCGAGGTAGGTGGCGATCGACAGCGCCTGCACGAACAGGCCGCCGACCAGAACGTGCTTGGCGCCGAAACGATCGGCCAGCACGCCGAGCAGCAGCCGCCCGCCGAGACCGGAAAACCCGGCGAGGCTGTAGACCGTGACCGCCGTTAGCGGCGCGATGCCGCAGACCATGGCGTAGCTGACCAAATGAAAGATCGGCCCGGAATGCGCCGCGCAGCAAGCGAAGTGCGCGCCTGCCAGGATGATGAACTGCGGTGTTCGCAAGGCCTGAGCGACAGTCCACTGCCCGTCGGGCGCGTCGGTTCCGTTTGCAGCCTCGGGCGTTGAAGGCTCCGGCGGCTGCCGCACCAGCAAGGAAGCCGGAATCAACAGCGCCAACGCGACGATGCCGATCACCAGCATCGCCGTGCGCCAGTCATAGGACGCGATCAGCCAGCTTGCGAACGGAGCGACCGTGAGCGGCGATACACCCATGCCGGCCGACACCAGCGCCACCGCGAGGCTGCGGTGCTGCTCGATCCAGGCGCTCGCAGCCGCGACCATCGGCGCGTAAAAACTGCCGGCCGCAATGCCGATCAATACGCCGAACGCCAACTGGAATTGCCACAGGCTGGTGGCCTGGCTCGCGCCGATCAGGCCGGCGCCGAGCAGCAGCGTGCCCGACAGCACCACGATGCGGGTGCCGAAGCGGTCGGACAGCGTGCCCCAGAAGAACGCCGCCAGTCCCATCGCCAGAAAGTCGATCGTCGCGGCTGCCGAGATGCCGCTGCGCGACCAGCCCATCGCCGCCGAAATCGGCTGCAGGAACACGGCCAGCGACAGCATCGCGCCGAACGCCACGCAGGTCATCAGGGCGCCCGCAGCCACCACGACCCAGCCGTAGGAAAATCCGGAGGACTTGTCCATGCGTTTCCTTGCGCTCTTCTTGTAGTTGTGGATCTGAGCAGGCGGATGGTGGCTTGTCTACCCTCGCGGAGCAAGGCGGGGGTAGGAATACCTCTCATTCACCGGCGCGTGGACCGCAACTTTCTGCTAAACTGGCCGTATTTCGCGTCGTAATCCTCCGGGGTACACGCCGTGGCGCAACAGGGCTTTCTGCTCATCGCCGATATTACCGGCTACACCATGTTCCTCACGCGCTCCGAGCTCGATCATGCGCAAGGAATTCTCGATGCGCTGTTCAAGAGCATCTTTGCCGAGATCAAGCCGCCGATCATCCTGTCTAACCTGCAGGGCGACGCGGCGCTAACCTATCTGCCCGACGCCAATCTGCCGCAGCGCCAGTTTCCGCTCGACGCGATCGAGCGCATCTATTGCAGTTTTGCCAATACGCTCGGCGCCATGCGCCTGAATACGACGTGCACCTGCAACGCGTGCCGCAACATGAACCAGCTCGACCTGAAATTCTTCCTGCACCACGGCACTTATGCCACGCAGGAGATGGCGGGACGCACCGAATTGCAGGGGGCGGAGGTGATCCGCCTGCACCGGCTGATGAAGAATTCAGTGACGGCGGCAACCGGCATCAAGGCCTACACGCTGGTGACGGAGCAGGCGGCAGACGCAATCGGCCTGCCGGATTTCTTCGCAGGCGCGATCCGCCACGTCGAGAACCTTGGCGAGTTCGGCGAGACGGTTTGTTACGTTTACGATCTGGCCCCAATCTTTGCGCTATGGCGCGCGACGCGCCGCGTCGTGGTGCAGCACGACGAGCCCCTGGCTTTCGAATCGATGGAATGCGACCTGCCGGTGCCGCCGGCGATTGCCTGGGCCTATGTCACCGACATCGAGAAGAAGATTCGCTGGCAGCACGGCATCGACCGCATGACGATGACCGGACTTGCCCGGGGGCGGATCGGGCTGGGAGCGACGCAGCATTGCGCCCATGGCAAGGATTCGACGGTGCACGATATCGTCGACTGGCGGCCGTTCGACTACGTCACCTGGCATATCCACCTCCCGATGGGCGCCATCGTGCGGCAGATGGCCGAACTCACGCCGCTCGAAAACGGTGGCACGCATCTGTCGCTGCGCTGCGCGAAGCCCGAAGGCCCCAACCCGGTGGCGACCGCGGTGGTGCGGACGATCACCCGTCTCGCCATGGCCAAGAAGCTGGTCAGCGATCAACGCGCCTCGAAGGTCGCGCTGGAGCGGCTGGTAGATGAGGAGACCGCGGCGTTCACTTGAGCCGCCCGCCCGTCCAATCCGGCTCAGCTATCCACCTTCAGCGCGGCAATGAAGGCTTCCTGCGGGATGTCGACCTTGCCGAACTGCCGCATCCTATTGCCTTCTTCTCCAGAAGTCCCTGCCGAGCACATGCGCTTCGCAATTTTAGCGAATTTTCGCATCGTGCAAGCTCGCTTCCCACCCGAGCGCAGAAGATTAGCGAGCAATTGATTAACAGTCTTGAAGTGGAGGTGGGCAAATTTCCGAGTTGGGTCAACAGGCGACCTCGCCAATCTATCAGGCGCTAGTCCGCTCCACCTCGCAAACCGAACACATGCGCGCTCGTCACGCGGGTCAGCAACGGGCCGATTTTGTTGCAAAAGTCGGTTGAGTAAGACCTCGAACGGTGATTC
>NZ_LLYB01000130.1 GCF_001440475.1 Bradyrhizobium lablabi
TGAAGCTCGACGAACTGACCGGCTCTTTCGGCCCGGATTGGATCTCGCTGATCGCGTTTTCGGAAGCGGCGATCCGTTCCGACGGCGAAGCCGCGCGCGGCGGCGGCCGCGTACCCGGCTCGAGCGGATGATCGGGCGGCAATTCCGGTGCGATCGCCGTGCGCGGGGCGGCGGCATGAGGCTCGAGGATTTCGCTGATCGCGCGCGGCGGCACCGGCGCAGCAGCCGGCGCGATCGGCTGCACAGCGTGGAAGTCGCGCGGAGCGGCGTCAAAGTGCTCTTGAGGATGTGTTTGCAGCGCCGCCGGATTCGGCAATTCCGGCTTCGTTTGCTGCGCATAGGTCATCAGCGGCGTGGTCGGGCGCGGCAACTCTATTTCGGCCGTTGCAGGCGGAGCGGCGGACGCCGCCGGTGTCGCGCGAGCCCCGCGCAGATCGCCTTCGATCATCGACAGGCGGTCGACCACATGGCCGAGGGTATTGTGAACGGTCTCCAGCGAGTCCTGCGTGCGGCGGTCGGTTTCCGACTGGCTGAAGCGGATGTCGGACAGTTCGCGCTTGACCAGATCGACGATGCCGGTGTCCGCAGGCTGCGATGCGCCGGCGGCATTGCGGTTGGAGTCGGCGAGCGCGACCAGGCTGGCGTGCTGACGTTCGAGCGAACGCAGAATGTCGTGCAGCCCTTCCTCGACCCGTCCGAGGTCGATGGCGGGCGCGGCGGAACGATCGTTGGAGGCTTCCAGGCGCTCCAGGAGATACGCGACGCGCTGTTCGAGATGGGCGAATGCCGACGCATTGTCGTTGCCGACGGGAATGCGGTCGAGGCGTTCGGACAGCGAACGCACGGCATTTTCGAGAAATTCGGAATGCTCGCTGGCGGCCGGCGGCTGCCTGCCTTCCAGCGTCGAGGTCAGCGCAGTCAGGCGCTGCTCGAGAGCACCCCACGCATCGCTGTTGCCGTCAAAGCGGGAGAGCTGATCGACCTTGGCCGACAAGGTGTGCACGTCGTCGGCGAGGCGCGCCAGCGCGTCGTTGGAGGCGACGTTGGAGACGATGCCGCGCAGCGCCGCGATCGCGCTTTCGAGCTGCTGCACCGTCGATGGATCGTCGTTCGAGCGCAGGATCAGATCGAGCTTGGCGCCGAGATTGCGGATCGCCTCGTCGTAGCCGGTGAGCTGCTCGGCCGGCGTCAGCGAGCGCAGCACTTCGCGGATTTCGCCGAGCGCGCGCTCGATGCCGGCCAGCGTCTGGCCGTCGGTGCCGTTCTGCCGGTTGTCGTCGATGCGGCGGGACAGCGAGCGGATTTCGTTCTCGAGCGATTCGATCTCCCGGCGCGGCACCGCCTCGGTGATGGCCTGGCGGATTTCGGCGAGTTCGCTGCGGAACGCCGCAATCGACTGCTCGATATGATCGGGACGCTGCAGCGCCTCGATCTGGCTGGTGATCTTGAGCAGGTGCCGTTCGAGCGAAGAAAAGTCCGGCCCCGCGGGCGCGGCCTGCATCGCCGGCTGCGCAACATGGGGCTGCGCGGAAGCGGCCGGGCCGTTACGCGGCGGTGCCTGGCGCTGGGGCGGGCCGTCGAGCTCGTTCTGGCGTGCGGCGATTTCTGCGATCGCAAAATCCATCGAGGCCGGGCTGAGCGGCGGCGCAGGGCGATAGACCTGGGCGGCGGCACGCTCGACCAGATCGGTCTGGCGCTGCTTTTCCTGCATCTGGACCTGGCGGGCGGGTGCGGGATTCGAAATCTGCGACAGCCGCGCATCGAGGCGCGAAATGGCGTCGTTGAGCTGGCGGGCGACCGTCGGCTCGCCACGGGTGGCTTCGCCGCGCGGCGCGGGCCGCGAAATCTGCTCGATTTGCTTGGTGATGGAGTCGAGCCGCTGGTGAATGTCGGCAACGTCGGGGAGCGGCCGGCCGGCCGGCCGATGATCGGAAGGCGCGCCGAAACTGGGCGGGGCCAGATCGCCGACGGTCGAATTAAGCCAGTCGTTCAGTGTCATGCCGGCGCGGCGCGCAGCCGCCTCGGCCCTTTCGCGGACGGAAGGATCGATGCCGTCAACACTCCACGATACGCGCGAATTCATGCCTTGGTCCGGTTCCGCTACGGCGCCCCCACCAGCGCCTTCAGCCTCCCCGCGCGTCCCAATCGCATTTTCGCGCAGGTTGACTGTGTCGGAACTGACTTTTTCCCGTCACGGTAAATAACGGGTTAAGGAATGGACAGATGGCGCCAAAAGTTACCGGGCGGCCGATCGGCCAGCCCTAACCTTTGTTTTCGCGCTGGTTTTCCTCAAGAGGCACGACGTTGCTCCGCTCCGCGCCGGAAGTGAGAGCCGACAACGCTTCGATCGCCTCTTCGCACCACTCGGCGACGGCGCGCTCGTGGGCGAGGCCGATGCGAAGGCCGAGCAGTTTGCCGACATCGGCCGGCGGCGCCGTGCCCTGGGGAAATCGTTTGTTGAGCAGGCGCTCGTAGCGGGCGAACCTGTCGCGATGATGTTCCAGCCGCGCCATCAGGTCGGTGCGCAGCGGTTCGACGTCGACGCTGTCGAGTGCGTAAAGCCGGACCAAGAGGTCGTCCTTGATCGAAGCCGGAACGCTCGGCCGCGCGGCCCAGTGCCGCAGTGCAGCCCGACCATCCGGCGTCAGCGTATAGACCAGCTTGTTGGGCTTGCCTGATTGCACCACCTCGCGGCCCTGAATATGGCCACGGTCGCGAAGCTTGGTGAGCTCCCGATAAATTTGCTGGTGGTCAGCCTTCCAGAAGAATCCAATGGAGTTGTCGAACGTCTTGGCGAGCTCATAGCCCGTCATCGGACGTTCGGTCAGGCAGGCAAGGATCGCGTCACCCAGCGCCAAGACGCTAGCCTCCGGCTTTCATTCGTGGTTTGACATTATGCATAAAGTTGCATATGCGTCAACGCGCATAAGCTCCGGAGAGGTCATTCCCCGGCGCGCCAGCCCGTCATCGCCCGCACAGGAGACATGATGACCATGAGCGGCCTCGACAAGTGGTACGGCTACATGAAGTCCCATGACACGGCGGCGTTGTGGGATCTCCTGCATCCGGATGCTGTCTTCGAAAGCCCCGTCGTCCACACGCCGCAGCGCGGGCGCGACATCACCTTCAAATATCTGGCGAGCGCCGAGAAAGTCCTCGGCGGCCCCGGCTTCAAATACACCGGCGAATGGCGCAGCGCGAATGGCGCGGTCCTCGAATTCGAAAACGAGATCGAGGGCATCAAAATCAACGGCGTCGACATCATCNACCTTCAGCGATGACGGTAAGATCACGCACTTCAAGGTGATGGTACGTCCGCNTGAAGGGAATCAATCTGCTGCACCGCTTGATGGGGGAGCAACTCGCCAAGCAGTGACAAGAGGCGAGGGAGCAAGGCCGCGACCATGTGCGGCGCCGTTTATGTCGCAACGGCTGCCCGGAGATTTGCCGGCCTGCTCACTCCCTAGGACTACCGGAACGCGATAAGGTCGGGTTCCGGACCGCTACCGACGAATTTCATTTCACACGCCTTCGCCACTCTTTGCCGCTGCCGGGAGAACATCATGCCGATCTATAAAGCCCCCGTGGAAGACGTCACCTTCCTGCTCAACGACGTGTTCCAGATCGATCGTTTCGACAATCTGCCCGGATTTACCGACGCCTCCGCCGATGTGCGCGAGGCCATCATCGGCGAGGCCGCAAAGCTCTCCGAAGAGGTGCTGCAGCCGCTCAACCGCGTCGGCGATCTCGAAGGCTGCAAGCGGCATGACAACGCCTCGGTGACGACGCCGAAGGGTTTCAAGGAAGCGTTCAAGCAGGTCGCCGAGGGCGGCTGGCTCGGTCTGTCGGCGCCGGCAGAGTATGGCGGGCAGGGGCTGCCGGTGACGCTGAGCCAGGTGGTCACCGAATTCCAGAGCGCGGCCAACATGGCGTTCTCGATGTATGGCGGCCTCACCATGGGCGCCACCGCAGCACTGCTGGTGCACGGCGACGCCGAACAGAAGAAGACCTATGTGCCGAAGATGGTGGCGGGCCAGTGGACCGGCACCATGAACCTCACCGAGCCGCAATGCGGCACGGATCTGGGCCTGTTGCGCACCCGCGCGGTGAAGCAGCCCGACGGCAGCTACAAGATCACGGGCACCAAGATCTTCATCTCGGCCGGCGAGCACGACCTTGCCGAAAACATCATCCATCTGGTGCTGGCGCGTATCGAAGGCGCGCCCGCCGGCATCAAGGGCGTCTCGCTGTTCGTGGTGCCGAAAGTCCTCGTCAATGCCGACGGTTCGCTCGGCGCGCGCAACGGCGTGTCCTGCGGCTCGATCGAGCACAAGATGGGCATCCATGGCAATTCCACCTGCGTGATGAACTACGACAACGCGACCGGCTGGCTGATCGGCGAAGAGAACAAGGGCATGCAGGGCATGTTCGTGATGATGAACGAGGCCCGCCTTGGCGTCGCTGTGCAGGGCCTTGCGCAGTCCGAAGTCGCCTATCAGAACGCCGTCAACTACGCGCGCGAGCGCCTGCAGGGCCGCGCGCTGACGGGCGCAAAGGAGGCGGACAAGCCGGCCGACCCGATCATCGTGCATCCGGACGTTCGCCGCGTGCTGCTCACCATCCGCGCCTTCAACGAGGCGGCGCGCGCCATGGTGGTGTGGACGGCGCTGAAGAGCGACGTCGCCCACCGCTCTTCCGATCCGAAGGATCGCGAGGCTGCCGACGACCATATGGGCCTGATGACCCCTGTCATGAAGGGCGTGATGACCGACGTTGGATTTTCCAACGCGGTGCTGGCTCAGCAGATGTATGGCGGCCATGGCTATATCGCCGAGCACGGCATGGAGCAGTTCGTGCGCGATGCCCGCATCGCCATGCTCTATGAAGGCGCCAACGGCATTCAGGCGCTCGACCTCGTCGGCCGCAAATTGCCGCGCAATGGCGGCCGCGCCGCGATGGCGTTCTTTGCCGAAGTCGCAGGCTTCGCCAAGGAGCACGGCGCCAACGAGGCGATGAAGCCGTTCGTGACCCCGCTCTCGGCCGCGCTCGGTCATCTGCAGCAGGCTACCGGCTGGCTGATGCAGAACGCGATGGCCAAGCCCGACAATGCGGGCGCCGCCGCCACCGACTACATGCAATTGTTCGGCCTCGTCGCCTTCGGCTACATGTGGGCGCGGATGGCGAAGGTGGCGCAGGACAAGATTGCCGCCAGCGGCGCCACGCCCTATCTGAGCACCAAGCTGGTGACCGGCCGCTTCTTCATGGAGCGGATGTTGCCGGAAACCCACGTCCATCTTGCGCGCATCCAGACCGGCTGCGCCACCACCATGGAATTGGCGGCGGAAGCGTTCTGATTTTCCGCCGTTTCTTTGCTCCTTCGCCTATAATATTATGATCCTCATACCAGGAGGGCGTCATGCCTGAGGCATATATCTACGATCACGTTCGCACCCCGCGCGGCCGCGGAAAGGCTGATGGCGCGCTCCATGAAGTCACCGCGCTGGCGCTCGCCACCGTGCCGCTGCAGGCGCTGAAGGAGCGCAACAACCTCGGTGAAGACGTCGTCGACGACGTCGTGCTCGGCGTGGTCGATCCGGTCGGTGAAGCCGGATCCGACATCGCGCGCTTCGCGGCGCTGAAGGCGGGTCTCGGCGAGGCTGTTCCCGGTGTGCAGATCAGCCGCTTCTGTGCCTCCGGCCTCGATGCCGTGAATTTCGCCGCCGCCCAGATCATGGCCGGCCAGCATGAACTCGTGATCGGCGGCGGCGCCGAATCGATGAGCCGCGTCGGTATCGGCGCCTCCGGCGGCGCCTGGCCGATGGACCCCTCGATGGCGGTGCCGGCTTATTTCATGCCGCAGGGCGTCTCGGCGGATCTGATCGCGACCAAGTATGGCTTCTCGCGCGATGACGTCGATGCCTATGCGGTGCAGAGCCAGCAGCGTGCGGCAAAGGCCTGGGACGAGGGCCGCTTCAACAAATCGGTGGTGCCGGTGAAGGACGTCAACGGCCTCACCATTCTTGCGAAGGACGAGCATATGCGTCCGACCACGACCATGCAGTCGCTGGCGCAGTTGCAGCCGTCTTTCACCGTGGTCGGACAGATGGGCGGTTTCGATGCGGTGGCGATCCAGTCGCATCCCGAAGTCGAGAAGATCAATTACGTGCATCATGCCGGCAACTCCTCCGGCATCGTCGATGGCGCCGGCGCGGTGCTGCTCGGCAGCAAGGAGGCGGGCGCCAAGCACGGCCTGAAGCCGCGCGCCAAAATCCGCGCCTTTGCCAATATCGGCTCGGAGCCCGCGATGATGCTGACCGGCCCGGTCGACGTCACCGAAAAGCTGTTCGAGCGCTCCGGCATGAAGAAGTCGGACATCGACCTGTTCGAGCTCAACGAGGCCTTTGCTTCGGTCGTGCTGCGCTACATCCAGGCGTTCGACATTGATAACGCGAAGATCAACGTCAATGGCGGCGCGATCGCGCTCGGCCATCCATTGGGGGCCACCGGCGCGATGATCCTCGGCACCGTGCTCGACGAGCTGGAGCGCACCAACAAGGCGACCGCGCTGGTGACGCTGTGCATCGGCGGCGGCATGGGGACCGCAACGATCATCGAACGCGTGTAGCTGTCGTAGGGTGGGTTAGCCGAAGGCGTAACCCACCCTGCCACGGCGAGAGAAGCGGGGGGTTACGCTTTGCTAANACCCTACGAATTCAAGCTTAACCGCCGCGCCTGACATGGCTGCCGGCATCGAGGGAGCACCACATGGCCTTCAAGAATTTCAAAGTTGAAACCGACGCCGACGGCATTGCGCTCGTCACCTGGGACATCCCCGGACGTTCGATGAACGTGCTGGACGAGACCTCGACCACCGAGCTCGAAGAAATCCTGAAGCAGACCACGGCGGATGCCGCGGTGAAGGGCGTCGTCATCACGTCAGCCAAGGAAGCGTTCTGCGCCGGCGCCGACCTGTCCATGCTCGAGGGCATGAACAAGGAATACGCCAAAGTCTTTAAAGAGAAGGGCGAGGTCGCGGCCAACCAGATGCTGTTCGACCAGAGCCGCCGCTTCTCGCTGGTGCTGCGCGGCATCGAAACCTGCGGCAAGCCGTGGGCCGCCGCGATCAACGGGCTGGCGCTCGGCGGCGGCTTTGAGGTGACGCTGTCCTGCCACTACCGCGTGGCGGCTGAAAATCCCAAGACCCGCCTCGGCCTGCCCGAGGTGAAGGTCGGCCTGTTCCCCGGCGCCGGCGGCACCCAGCGCGTGCCGCGCCTGGTGCCGCCGCAGGATGCGATGACCATCCTGCTCAAGGGCGATCCGGTCACCGTCGAGAAGGCCAAGGCGCTCAACCTGATCCACGCCATCGTTCCGGCCGCCGACCTGATCAAGGCGGCCAAGGACTGGATCAAGGGCGGCGGCAAGGCGGTCGCGCCCTGGGACGAAAAGGGCTTCAAGCTGCCCGGCGGCCCGGTGTTCTCCAAGGCCGGCATGATGATGTTCCCGGCCGGCAATGCGATCTACCGCCGCGAGACCTACGACAATTATCCGGCCGCGCGCGCCATCATGAGCTGCGTCTATGAAGGCCTGCAGTTGCCGATCGATGCGGCGCTGCGCGTGGAGTCGCGTTACTTCACGCAGGTGCTGCGTTCGAAGGAAGCTGCTGCGATGATCCGCAGCCTGTTCCTGTCGATGCAGGAATTGAACAAGGGCGCACGGCGTCCGCAGAACGTGCCGGCGAGCAAGATCAAGAAGATCGCCGTGATCGGCGCCGGCTTCATGGGCGCCAGCGTCGGCTACGTCTCGGCCCGCGCCGGCCTCGACGTCGTCCTGATCGACCGCGACCAGGAAAGCGCCGACAAGGGTAAGGCGCATGCCAAGGGCGTCATCGACGGTCTCATCGCCAAGGGCCGCGCCAAGCCGGCCGAGGCCGACGCCATCATGTCGCGCATCACCCCGACCGCCGATTACGCGGCGTTGAAGGATTGCGACCTCGTGATCGAGGCCGTGTTTGAGGACCGCAAGGTCAAGGCGGATACGTTCGCCAAGGCGCAGCAGTACCTCAAGGCCGATGCGGTCTTCGCCTCCAACACCTCGACGCTGCCGATCACTTCGCTCGCCGAAAACTTCAAGGAGCAGGGCAAGTTCGTCGGCATCCATTTCTTCTCGCCGGTCGAGAAGATGATGCTGGTGGAAATCATTCTTGGCAAGAATACCGGTGACGTCGCGCTCGCCGCCGCGCTCGACTATGTCCGCATCATCGGCAAAACGCCGATCGTGGTAAACGATTCCCGCGGCTTCTATGCCAACCGCTGCGTCGGCCGTTACATCGCCGAAGGCAACGAGATGTTCCTCGAAGGCGTGCCGCCGGCGATGATCGAGAACTGCGCCAAGATGGCCGGCATGCCGGTCGGTCCGCTGTCGCTGTCGGATGAAGTCGCCCTCGACCTCGGCCTGAAGGTCATCAAGGCGACGGAAGCCGATCTCGGTCCCAACTCGATCAACCCGGATCAGAAGAAGCTGATGGTGGAGCTGGTCGAGAAGCAGGGCCGCCTGGGGCGCAAGAACAGCAAGGGCTTTTACGACTATCCCGAGAAGGGCAAGGGCCAGAAGAGCCTGTGGCCGGGTCTCTCCGCGCTGCAGCCGAAGCAGCTCGATCCCGATACGATCGACATCGAGGAATTGAAGCAGCGCTTCCTGGTGGTGCAGGCGGTGGAAGCCGCACGCACGGTGGAGGACCACGTCATCACCGATCCGCGCGAGGCCGATGTCGGCTCGATCCTCGGCTTCGGCTTTGCGCCGTTCACCGGCGGCACGCTGTCCTATATCGACTTCATGGGCACGCGTAAGTTCGTCGAGCTCTGCCACAAGCTCGAGGCCAAATTCGGCTCGCGCTTCACCCCGCCGAAGTTGCTGGAAGACATGGCGGCGAGCGGCGAGACCTTCTACGGCCGCTTCCCGCCGAAGAAGGCGGCGGCATAAGCTTGTAGCCCGGATGGAGCGAAGCGAAATCCGGGGCCGCACCCGCCTGTCGACGCATGAGTCCCGGATTGCGCTTCGCTCCATCCGGGCTACGCCCAAACAACAAGGGCCGGATCATCGATCCGGCCCTTTCGCATTCCGCAATCCGTGTGCGCCTTATGCCGCCTTCAGCAGCCCCTCCTTGGTCATCGCTTCCTGCACCTTCGGGCGCGCGGCGACGCGGGCCTTGTAGGCCATCAGGTTCGGCATGGCCGAAAGGTCGAACTTCAGCCGGTCGGTCGCCCACATCAGCATGGTGAAGAGGTAGCCGTCGGCGACGGTGAACTGCTTGCCCATCAGGTAGTCGCGCCCCGTTAGCGCGGTTTCCAGATATTTGAACTTGCTCATGGTGCGGTCTTTGAAGAAAGGCTTGGCCTCCTCGGCGAGTAGCGGCGAGAACATCGGTCCGAGGTTCTTGTGCAGCTCGGTCGTGATGTAGTTCAGCCATTCGAGCAGCTTGTAGCGCTCGTCGGAATCGCGGGGCGGTGCCAGGTTCTTGCCGGCCTTGTCGGCGATCATCTGGACGATGATCGGGCCCTCGGTGACCAGTTCGCCCGAATCGAGCGCCAGCGCCGGGACCTGGCCCTTCGGGTTGACCGTCAAAAAGTCGTCACCGTTCTCCAGCTTTTTGGCGCGCAGGTCGACCTTGACCAGATCATAGGGCAGACCGGCCTCGAGAAGCGCGATATGGGGGGATAGCGAGCAGGCGCCCGGGGAATAATACAATTTCATGGGGTTTTCCTTCCCTCGACATTATTGGCGGACTGACTAAATGCATCTGCATGAAATAGTCAAGATTGATGCACCTGCATTTAGTGCGGTACACTGACAAGTGACAGATACGGACCGGACCATGAAACGCAAACCATCGACCGAGGCGACCGCCGCCTGGATCCGCCTGATGCGGGTGCAGAGCCGGGTGCTCGATGCCGTGGAGCAGGATTTGAAGAAAGCGGGCTTTCCGCCGCTGGCCTGGTATGACGCGCTATTGGAACTGTCGCGCGCGCCGTCCGGCGAGATGCGCCCGGTGGAACTGGAAAAGCAGATGCTGATCCCGCAATATTCCACCTCGCGGCTGATCGACCGCCTGGTCGACGAGGGCCTGGCGGCGCGGCGCGAATGCAAGATCGACAAACGCGGCCAGTTCGTGGAGATCACCGAAGCCGGGCGCGAGTTGCAGAAGAAAATGTGGAGCGCCTATTCGGCGGCGATCGAAAAGCACGTCGGCTCCAAATTGTCCGATGCCGACGCCTTGAAGCTGTGCGGCCTGCTCGACCGGCTGGGCTGCTCCTGCTCCGACGTCAAGGCGGCGGCCGCCCGCGACGGCGTGCCGGCGCGATGACGTCTTTGATACGTTTCGTTGGTGCGGACGAAGCCGTCCGCATCCCCTCAGCTACACGGCGCGTTCGGTCGAATCGCCAGATATCCGGATTTTTTCATGGCGCGTGACCAGATCGATATGACGCCGCTGCAATCCCGTGACGAACTCGTCGCGTGGTTCGAGGCCGGCAGCAAGCCGCCGTCCGAGTTCCGCATCGGTACCGAGCACGAGAAGACGCCGTTCACGCTGGAGGGGCGTCAGCCCGTGCCGTATGAAGGCGCGCGCGGCATCGGCGCGCTGCTCGAAGGTATGCAGCTCCTGCTCGGCTGGGAGCCGATCATGGAGCGCGGCAACATCATCGGTCTCTATGATGTTACCGGCGGCGGCGCGATCTCGCTGGAGCCGGGCGGACAGTTCGAATTGTCAGGCGCGCCGGTCGAGACCGTGCACCAGACCCAGTCCGAGCTGATGGCGCATCTGGCGCAGGTTCGCGAGATCGCAACGCCCCTGGGGATCGGCTTTCTCGGGCTCGGCATGACGCCGTCCTGGTCGCGGTCGCAGATCCCGGTGATGCCCAAGGGCCGCTACAAGATCATGACCAACTACATGCCGAAGGTTGGTCAGTACGGCATCGACATGATGTACCGGACCTGCACGGTGCAGACCAATCTCGACTTCTCCTCCGAAGCCGACATGGTCAAGAAGCTGCGCGTGTCGCTTGCGTTGCAGCCGGTAGCGACCGCCTTGTTCGCCAATTCGCCGTTCACGGAAGGCAAGCCCAACGGCTACCTGTCGTTCCGCTCCGAGATCTGGCGCGACACGGATAACGCGCGCTCGGGCATGTTGCCGTGGGTGTTCGAGGACGGCATGGGGTTCGAGCGCTGGGTCGACTACGCCCTCGACGTGCCCATGTACTTCGTCAAGCGCGGCGACACCTATATCGACGTCGCCGGCTCGTCGTTCCGCGCCTTCTTCGAGGGCCGCAACAACTCGCTGCCCGGCGAGCGTCCGACCTTGTCGGACTGGGCCAACCATCTGTCGACGATTTTCCCGGAAGTCCGCCTCAAGCGTTATCTGGAAATGCGCGGCGCCGACGGCGTGCCGTGGGACCGGCTGCCGGCCTTGCCGGCGTTCTGGGTCGGCCTGCTGTACGACAATCAGAGCCTGGATGCGGCCTGGGATCTGGTCAGCCACTGGACCGCGCAGGAGCGTCAGGCGTTGCGCGACGACGTGCCGCGCTTCGGCTTCAAGGCCCGGATCAAGGATCGCTATTTGTTCGAGATCGCCCGCGACTGCCTGAAGCTCTCGCATGCGGGCCTGCGGCGGCGCAACCACGTCGATCATTCCGGCCGCGACGAGAGCCGTTACCTCGAACCCCTGGAGCGGATTCTCGATTCGGGCCGCACGCCGGCGGAAGAGATGCTGGACAAATTCAACGGCCCCTGGGGCGGTTCCGTCGAGCCCGTCTATCAGGAGTACGCGTTCTGATCGAACGGGTTGCCTGGCATTTGGGCCGTTCAGTTATCTGGGGATAGACGGCCGGCATTACGCCGGTCGTTTTGCTTCAGGCGACGACGTCGACGCCCGAGGGCGTGCCCTGAAGGCGCTGTAGCAGCTCAAGGGTGCGCGTAAGCGTTTCGGCGTTGTGCGTATCGCCGCGCGACTGCGCGCCGGCGATGCCGGCCTGCAACGTCGCAAGGAAGTCCATCGGCGTGTTGCGTGCGCTGTCGAGCTGGGCTGCGGAAGGCGTGCCGCCGCCGGCCCACGCCAGCGCGGTCGGGATCATGCCGACCAGGCTGCTCGAATCGTCGAAGGACATCCTGCCGCTGCGAATGAGGCCGTTCATGGTGTCCTGCATTTGCGCTGGCGACATGTTGGCGAAGTCGTAGGTGCTGACACGGCCGGCGGCCTGGTCCGCCGTGCCGGCGCTCGAGTTCGAAGTGCTCGAGGCGGGCGCGGTGCTGATGCGTTGAGCGACGTAGGGTGAATAGAAGGCGGTGCTGTTAACTTGCATGAAGATCTCACGGGCGTAGTGCAACAGCCTGCCAAGCAAGCCTCGCGCCAAGCGGGAATGCGCGGTTTTCAGCTACCTTACGGTCGATATCGGTAGCATCGAGCCGGCAAAGATTTCCGCGGGCGGGAAAGGTTTGCCGGGGTTGCGACGCATCCTCGGTTCGGGCCGCACGCCGGCGGAAGAGATGCTGGACAAAATTTAACGGCGCCTGGGGCGGTTCCGTCGAGCCCATCTATCAGGAATACGCGTTCTGATTGAATGGGTTGCCTCACTTTTGGGCCGTTCATCCGCCGTACAGGTTGATGGCGCTCAAATGGCACCTGGATCAAACAGGCAGGGCGTGATGACGATCTGAGGCAAGTCATCCCGTTCGGAAAACGCGTATTCGAAAGCTATCGCAGATGTGGACTGTTCGCCGGCTCAGGGCGTGTGTGGTGACGCTCGCCTTCTTGGCAGCGGCCCTGTCCGCGCGCCCGGCGCTGGCGCAGGCCAATTTCGACCGGCCCGGCGGCGACTACCTCAGCGCACCCGTGATCTCAGGCGATCCGGCGGAATGCGCGCTGGTCTGCGAGCGCGACAAGCGCTGCCGCGCCTGGAGCTTCAACTATCCGACCGATCTCGCCAATCGCGCGGTGTGCTGGCTCAAGAGCAACGTGCCGGCGCGGATACAGAGTGAGTGCTGCGTCTCCGGCGTGCGCGGCGCCGGCGTGGTCGAACGGCGCAACGAGACAAGCGAAACCTCGATCGACCGCTTCGGCGGCGACTACAAGAGCTTCGACCTCAAGAGCAGCGACGGCGGCGACGACGCCTGCAAGGCCGCCTGCGCCGCTGACAACAAATGCCGCGCCTGGACCTATGCGCGGCCAGGCTATGCCGGCAAGGAAGCGCACTGCTTCCTGAAGAAGGACATCAAGCCGCCGCGAAGGAAGGCGGGGTTCACGTCGGGCGTGGTGCGGTAGCGGCCGCCGCAGTCTCGTAGGGTGGGCAAAGGCGCACTTGCGCCGTGCCCACCAAACCCTCCAACGGTTGCACAAAGTCGCAGGAGGGTGGGCTCGCTTCGCTGAGCCCACCCTACGAATCCTCCTCCGCCGGCAACACCGTGATCTCCGGCCACGCTGCCTTCCACCGCTCCGCCTTTGCCGTGTAACTCGCCGCGGAGAAATTCGGTCCCGGATTCGGCCGCACGATCAGGGCGGCGACATCGTCAAATCCATTCGGCGCATAGACGTCGTAGCCATCCTGCACGCGCCGAATTCCGATCTGGGTGTTCTTGGTCAGAAACCGATCGATGCCCTCGGTCGAACAGCGCAGCTCCGGATAGGGCAGGCCGTGTTTCTCGGAATACCAGAGATGAACGCGCGCCTGGTTGCGCGCCTCGACCGCGATGCCGTGTTCGGTGAAGCGCTCGGCCAGCTTGCGAATGACCGCATCTTCCGCTTCCCACGACGTGTCGGGATCGAAGTAGAACACGTCGTAATCATTGATGCCGTAATCGACCGCGCGCCTGGTCAGCACGTTCCACGCGGTCTGCACAAGGCAGCCGGAAACCAGCCAGGCGTCGGGCAGTGCCAGCCGGAACAGTTCGTCGCTAATGATATCGTTGGCGGGATTTTTTAGGGCGGTTGAGAGGAACTCGTCTCGGTCCATGAGGAGGCGCCGTAGGG
>NZ_LLYB01000131.1:0-98543 GCF_001440475.1 Bradyrhizobium lablabi
CGATGCCGCCGCAGCCGCCCGGCATGCGCGGCTTCCGCGACATTGCGGCCGACGCCGACGATCTCGGCCGCGCCGCGGCGCAAGCCAACCGCAACGCGCGGAAGACCTACGCTAACGTGCCGTCGCCCTCGCCGGAATTTGACCGGCTCGAGCCGAGCATGGAAAACCGCGGCGCCGATCCCGACGCGCCGTACTCGTACGACGAATCGCAGCAGGAGGCCGACCGCTACGCGCCGCCGCAGATGCCGCCGTCGCGCGAGCGCCCGCGGCTCACGCAGGATCGCGAGCCCCCGAAAAAGCGCGCCCGCACCGGCGCCGCGTTTCCGTTCAAGAGCGCGATTGCGGTCGGCATCGTGCTCATCCTGGTTGGCGCCGGCATTCTGTGGGGCAAGACGGTCGTCTCGACCGTCAGCGGCCTGTTCAAATCCACGTCCGTGGTGGAAGCGCCGAAGGATCCGGCAGCGCCCCAGTCGCGCCCGAAGATTCCCGATCGTGTCGGCCAGCCGTCGTCGAGCGAGAACGTGGCGCCGGTGGCGCAGCGCGTCGTGCTCTATGACGAAGATCCCTCCGATCCCAAGGGCAAGCAGTATGTCGGCTCGGTGATCTGGCGCACCGAACCGATCAAGGCGTCGGGCAACCAGAAGCCTGATATCGCCGTGCGCGCCGACATCGAAATCCCGGACCGCAAGTTCAAGATGACGATGTCGTTCCGCCGCAACACCGACTCCTCGCTGCCGGCGAGCCACACCGCAGAACTGACCTTCATCCTGCCGCAGGATTTTACGGGTGGCGGCGTCGGCAACGTGCCGGGCATTCTGATGAAGTCCAACGAGCAGGCCCGCGGCACGCCGCTCGCAGGACTCGCGGTGAAGGTCACCGACGGCTTCTTCCTGGTCGGCCTCTCCAACGTCGATTCCGATCGCGCCCGCAATCTGCAGCTCCTGAAGGAGCGCTCCTGGTTCGACGTGCCGCTGGTCTATGTCAACCAACGCCGCGCCATCATCGCGATCGAAAAGGGATCTCCCGGCGAGCGCGCGTTCAACGACGCGTTTGCGACTTGGGGGGAGTGACTTGGGGGGAGTGAGAGGCGCTCTCAAGCCTGAGCTGATCTCGTTGCTCCATCAAATCGATCGCCGCGCACCTTGATGTAATAGTCCAATAAAAAACGGCCTCAGCATATTCTGCTGAGGCCGTTTGCATTCAGGATCGAGCGAGGCGACCGCCTCACTCGGCGGCGGCGGCGCGCCTGCGCGCGGCTTCGCGGTCCATCACGGCGCGGCAGCCCGGGCTGACATGGGCGCGGTTCCTGGCCATGCAGGCGGTGATCCTCGGAACGTTGGGGACTTCATGGCCGCATAGCCGCATGGCGTCGCCGGTGCACATCTGCTGCGCCTCCGACGAGAAGGCGAGGCCTGGGCTTGCGGAAAGCGCCGTCGCCGCGCAGGCAATGGCGAAGAGAAGTGCGATTCTGCTTGTGTGATGGAAGGTCATTTGAGCCGATCCCCAAGGGGTTGCAAGGGTTGCGCGCGGTGCTGGCCGCTTGTTTATTGGGGGCGCTGCACGCGGTTTGCGCTGCCGCACGCGTCATCCTTCACCGGGAAGTCACCCGGTGTGGTTGCTCGATTTCTGCCGATGTCCGAATCAAAAAGTGCTGCGCCGCCCGCCAAGAATTATGCGCCAATGCGGCGAAGCTGCAATGCTCGCGTCAACACTTCTCTGGACTGTTGCGAGCGCGCCACGTCACGCGAAGCGCAGATGTGAGTCGAGGATTTGACGCCGCGCGTTTGCCAGGTCGATGAGTTCCGAAGACAGGACGAGCGCGGGTCTCCGCCTCGCCGTCCGCAGCTTCAGTTGAACGGCGCTTCAGGCGGGCACGATCGGCCGCGCACCATCCCGATCTCCGCGCCCCCTTGCTTTCGGAGGCGGCGTCGGCCGGCCCGGCCGCCGCAGCCGACAGGGCCAGTCCTTCCGCTCGGCAAAAACTCCGTACAAATGCGGAAAATCCGACGTTCGGAACAACCACCCGTTAGGGAAGCCTGGCGTACGATGAGCGGCTGTTGCTCGCGCGCGCGGCATTGCTTTCGTTGGGGTTAAGGGCTGCCGAAATCAGCCTTTCGGGTGGCACTCACATGCTCGTTCGTTCCGCTGCCGATGCATCCATCAAGCCGCCGGCCATCCGCGCGGTGGAATGGGCGCTGCGGCAAGCGCCGCGGTGCGCTGAGGCGATCCGGATGGAGCCGGGATAACCATGCCTGCCGCATCGTCCGACCTGCGCGCGGAATTGAACGGCGCCGAAACGGGGGGACCCGAGCACGACGCCCAAATGCTGGAGGAGGTCACCGACCTCTATCTCTCCAGTGTCGATCGGCTGAGCGAATCCCAGATCGGGGCCGTCGATGGTGTCCTCGCCCAACTGGTCGGGCGGGTGGAAGCCGCAACCTTGCAACAGCTCAGCGAAGCCCTCTGCACCATCGAGCAGGCGCCGCGCCAGACCATCCGCAACCTGGCGTTCCATGACAACGCTCTGGTCGCCGGGCCCGTTCTGAGACATTCCGTCTGCCTGTCGGAAAAGGATCTCCTCGAGATCATCCAGACCCGCAGCCAGCAGCATTTGCTGGCGATCTCCGACCGGAAGACGCTCAACGAGGCGCTGACGGACGCCTTGATGCGATTTGGCGACGTCAACGTCTCCAACGCGCTGGCACGAAACGCCGGTGCACGCTTTTCCGAATGCGGTTATGCGACGCTGGTCGGACGGGCGGAGAAGGATGAACATCTCGCGGAAAAGCTCGGCGTTCGCCTGGACATTCCCGGCAACCTGCTGCGGGAGCTGCTTGGCCGGGTGGCCGACGTGGTCCGCGCCCGGTTCCTGACGGCGTCGCGGCCTGTCGCGCGGAAAGGCTCTGCCGCGGTGACCGCCGGACAGGCCGGCCCGGCCCGCAAGGCGATCGACTATACCAAGGCGCAGAACGAGGTCGTTGCGCTCAACCGCACCGGCAAGCTCAACGATTCAATTGTGAACCGGTTTGCGGTGCGGGGCGAATACACCCACGTGGTCGCAGCACTGGCGCTGAAGGCGGACGTCAAGGTCGAGGCCATCGAACCCTTCCTCGCGCCCGACCGGGTGTACGGATTGATTGTCGCGTGCAAGGCCGCCCGGCTGAGCTGGTCGACGACGACGATGATCGTTCGCAACCGGCCCAACTGTCCGCCATCCACGGACCGGGAACTCGAGCAGTGCGTCGCAGTGTACGAGACCCTGCTGCTGTCGGTGGCGCAATGGACGATCCGGTTCGGCTCCGACCGGATCCTTGGAAAGAGCAACGAGGCTGCCGCGGCAGCCCCTGCCGCCAAGGGCAAAGTGAAGCAATCAGCCTAGCGGTCCGTTCATCCTGCGAGCAAGGGTTCCGGATTCGCGGAGCCTGTCATCGGACACGCATTCGTACGGCCCGTTGGATCCATCCGGGCTGCGATCGCGCAGGCTGGCGGCCTCTTGACTCTCCCCTGACCGGATTTGAAATTGCCCACCGCCAAAAGCGCGGATGAGAAACTGGATCATGTCCGGTTTTCGAACATGCGCGGCTGGTCCGATGGAGAGCCTTGCTTTTTCGACAGCTTGTTTCCCAATACATGGACTCGACGCAGAGGTCGCCATGAAACGCTATCTGATCTTCGGGGCCATCGGCCCGCTCGTCGGCGGGTTCTTGATGCTGCTCGCGACCACGGTCACTTCGGGTTACTGGACCGACACCAGCTGGTCGGAGATCGGCACGTTTCTCGGCGCCTTCGTCAAGACGCTGCAGTACAGCTATTTGTTCGGCCTCGTGCCGGCGCTGATGGTCGGCGCCATCGACGACATTCTCTATCACATCAAGCGCATTTCTTTCGTGGTGCGGCTGCTGCTCGTCGCCGTCATCGGCTTTGCCGCATCGTCGTTGCTCTACGGCTCGCGTGGCCCGGACACCGGCGTGGTGCAGTTTTTGCTCTACGGCCTCGTCGGCATGGTGCCGGCGACGCTGTCGTCCTGGCTGTCGCACAAATACGCGGATGCGCCGCAGCCGGTGCATTCGACGTGAGCGGCCGCGGCAGCGTTCTCCCGGGAGCCTGCTTGTCGGCGGGGCTTGGCTGCGGGCGTCAGGAATTTCCTGACCGTTGCCCGCCGATATGATGCTTGGCAGAGCACGAGCGAGCTGATCCGATCGGGGAATTCAACGTAAGGGAACGCATCGCATTGTCTGTTATTGCCGGCATCAAGATATGCGCGCGGCCGTGATCACGGAGTTGGGGAACCGGATTTCCCCGGGTTTAAGCCGGCCGAAGGAAGGCGTCTGGCTTTTCACGGCCCTCGTGCTAACGGCCGCCATTCCAGTCCTGCTTCTCGGGGGATGGATGGCCTATATCACCGCCGATCAGGAACGCAGCTACGCTCGTGAGGCAGCCACAGAGGCGCTTACGCAAGTCGCGCACCGGATTGAAGGCGAGATCTCCCGTGAAATTCAGGTGGCCGAAACTCTTGCAAGCTCGGCGGCGCTCGATCGCGACAATTTGCAGAACTTTTATCTTGAGGCGACGCGGATCGTCGCTGCCCGTCCGCTATGGGAGACTGCCGCGCTGACAAAGCCGGACAAGGAACAGGTCCTCAACGTGCTGCGGCCCCTGGGTGCACCGCTCGGGCCGGTGACCGACACCGATAGCTTCAACGCCGTCGTTCGTACGCGAAAGCCGTTCCTCGGCGGGCTCGGTCCCTATCAAGCTGCAATCGGCAAGCAACTCGTGTCGCTACGTGTCCCGGTCATCAGGGACGATGAGCTTCGCTACGTTCTGACGATCGGCCTGTTGCCCGACCAGATCGGCACCATCCTCGGGCAAGCGGGATTGCCGGCCGGATGGGCTGGCACGGTCATTGACGCCAAGGAGAAGATCGTAGCGCGCACGCCCGACATGAAGGTTGGCAGGACGGGCGCGACGACACCTGCCGTACAGGAGGCCATGGCGCGCGGCTCGAACTCGCCCCGAACGCAGACGCGCGAAGGCGTCGACGTTGAAACCGTTCACCGCGTGCTCGCCGGAACGAATGGGTGGTCGGTCCATGTCGGCGTGCCGGTGTCGGAATTGAATGCGCCCGTATCCCGCTCGTTGCGGCTGTTGTTCGGCGGCACGGCGGCGAGCGTCGGCCTTGCCATTGCACTCGGTCTGGTGATCGCCCGGGAAATTGCCCAACGGCGGCGCCTGGAGGCGCTGCAGTCGGCGGCGGCGCTGTTGGACAGCGAAAAGCGAGGGGCACTCGCGATCGATGCTGCGGAACTCGGGACATGGCGCTGGGATCTCTCCGCAAACGAATTCAGCGGCTGCAACCGCTTCTGTGCGCTCCTGGGCCTGGCGGGCGCGCGATCGGGGGAAACCCGATGGTCGGCAGACCGGATTCTCGCGCTGGTCCAACCAGGACACCGCACGGCACTGACCTCATTCGCGACCGATTGTATCGAGAGCGGCAGATCGAACAGCGTCGAGTTCGCGTTTCAATCGGATGATCGGAGTGAACACTGGCTGCGCGCGGCGGGAAGAGCCGAAGGACCGGCCCACCGTCGGCATGTGATTCACGGCGTACTCGCCGATATCGATATTCTCAAGCGTGCGGAGGCGGAAAGGTCTCATTTGCTTCGACGCCTCGCGTCGGCCCAGGAAGAGGAGCAGCGCCGGATTTCGCGGGAACTGCATGACCAGATCGGGCAGACAGTGACCGGGCTGTCACTCGGCCTGAAAGCCCTGGAGCAGGGGCTAGCCAAAGGTGGTCACGGCGAAGCGGCGACGGAACAGCTACGGTGGCTGGAACAGCTCGCCGCGCAGATCGGCCGCGACATTCATCGTACAGCTTCAGACCTGCGCCCCACGGCCATCGATGACCTCGGCACCTTCAAGGCGATCGAAGCCTATGTCGCGGAATGGCAGGAACGTTATGGCGTTCGCGTCGATATCCAGACCTTTGGACGTGACAATTCGCTGCCTCCCGATGTAGCCGCCGTTCTGTACAGGTTGGTTCAGGAGGGATTGACCAACGTCCTGAAGCACGCGAGCGCCAGCAAAGTGAGCATTGTGCTGGAGAAGAAGCCGGAAGGGCTGGCGCTGGTTATCGAGGACGATGGCATCGGTTTTGACCCCGAGACCGTGTGCCGGCTTGCATCAGGCAGTGGTCGGACGTCGGGATTGGGCCTCTCCGGCATGAAGGAACGGGTTGCCCTCCTCGGCGGCTCGATCGCCATCGAGGCCTCGCAAGGAAAGGGAAGTACGATTTTTGTTCAGATCCCGCTGGAAGCGTCGGAGGCCGTCGGATGAGCCCCGTTCGCATCGCACTTGTTGACGACCATCCCGTCGTGCTCGCTGGCATCCGCGCGCTGCTCCAGGGCGTTCCGGAGGTTGAGCTGGTCGGCGAAGCGAACACCGGAGCCACGGGCTTGAGGGCCATTTGTGACTCCTCGCCCGATATTGCCGTCATAGATCTTTCGTTGCCTGACATCAGCGGGATGGAGCTTGCGCGTCAGGTTCGCAAGCAATGCCCCGACGTAAAGATCATCGCTCTTACCGTCCATGAGGATCGTGCGTATGTGCATCCGGTGCTTGAAGCGGGAGCCAGGGGGTATCTGTTGAAGCGATCCGCCGCGGACGAGCTGCTTCGCGCCATCCGAGCCGTCAATCAGGGCGGCATCTACCTCGATCCAATGATCGCTGAGAAGGCTGCGATGAATGCGCCCGAACTTGCGGTGCCGCAAGCGAGCGATGGCGGCGAACTCAGCCGGCGCGAAGAGGACGTCCTCAAGCTTGTCGCTCAGGGTTTCAGCAACAAGCAAATCGCAGGACAGCTCGAGGTGAGCGTCAAGAGCGTAGAGACGTACAAGGCGCGTGCGTCCGAAAAGAAGGGACTTCACAGCCGCGCGGATATCGTTCGCTATGGCATCAAGCAGGGCTGGCTCGCCGCGCCGAACTGAAACGGGCAGGCATCTGCGCCTTGCGCCGAACGGCGGGACGCGTCTGCCGCGCTATTTGGCGAAACCCGGGCGCTGAACGCCCTTCAGATCGCTCAGCGGTATGCAGCTCTTCTTCCGGCGCTGATTCCGTTGGGCACCTTGAACTTTCAGGACCTTACCTGCCGAACACGAGCCGTCATCGACATAGATGGTCGAGTATGGATCCATCATCAAAGGTTCGTAAGAGTATATTTTCTGTGCGAACGACGGCTGCGCCGTGAACAGGATCACCAGCAGCGCTACGAGGCCGACAGGCTCGCGACCGGTTGCAACGCCTGAGGTGTAGCCACCGTTCAAGCCGGCTTTGATCAGGGACACCTCATCGATCCCTTCGAAGCCCAGGTGTCTCTGCCGCCGGGCGAGGGCCGCGCGATTTGCCGTGGATGACATCCGTCACCTGGATCAGGTGGCGCGCGTATGCCTCCTTCAATCTTCCAATCATTTCGGTGTTTTCTTCTGATGCGATCAAGCCAAAAGCATCGTCCTTGCGGACCAGCAGGCCGTTGGCGCAAAGTCCATCGAGCGCTTTTGCCGTTTCGGATTCGCCAGCGTAGATGCGCGCCGCAACCCGCGCCACGCACCAGCGCTTCTCCGGATTCGACCAGATCAGGAGCAGCGCTTCGATCTGGGCGACCGAAGCAATGTGCTTCAATATGAAGTCCCTGATGTCGCCGGGGACGTGTTGCGATGCCATGCCGTCGGCTGATGTTGTTGGTCTTGGCAATGCCGGATGCCTGAAACCGAGATCTTCCTGGTCTTCGAGAAAACAACGGAGCGATGCGCTCCCTGTGATTTCTCACCCGGTATGATGCTCCGGCAAAGCGCAGCCGCCTGCGCTTTCTCGCGGTGCCGCGGGCTGCTCCATTTCGAGCATTGCTCGTGCCGCCTCGCTTTCGTACTCGTCGACCAACGGCTGAAGCTTCGCCGAAAATTTCGAGTCGGCGGCGCCGATCGCCAGGCGCTTGAAGAAAAATGCTCGATCGTACAGTTGCTTGCTCCGGTGCTGCTTGAGCGACTTGTCGTTCGTTTGGTTCACCGCCTGCCCCCTTGGAAGTTACATGCCTCGTTCGTTCAATCGCCATCCTAAAGCCCAGCGCCATGGCGACGCGTCAGGAAAAACCTGTCAACTGTCATGTCCGAGTTAGCATTCGACGGCACTTTCGCTGTTCATGAAGATGAATGGGCGGGTATTTGGTGTGCTGTGTCTTGGCGCGAGTCGTTGTTGCAGATCAGGCAGATCGCTCTGGACGTAAGCCGGCCGTTGACGCCTAGCCGTTCGTAACGGTGCGGCGTCCGTTCCGAACACGGTACGCAGTAGGCCAATGGTTGCTTGCCGACTGTCTTGCTGGTGAACATTTCGAGCCCCCTGTCTTGCCGATCAGACTTTCGTTGATTGCTTGTCTGGCGAATTCCTTCTGATCGCTGTCGTCGTGATCAGAAACAGGCCGAGGATGCCGGCGGAAACGAGGGCGTCGACCCTTCAGTGCCGCAGGAGGAACTCCCAGACCGCAATTGATGAAAACGGCCATCAGGAAGGCGGCAACGCCGGCGCGCGCAACGAAGAAAATTAGCGCGACAACCAGATCCATGATCCTCATTGTCGGCTCACTTCTTGTCATTCCTTGCTTGCAAGAAATTCGATCGTGACAAGGCCGAAAATGAGAGCCGCGCAGATCAGTGCCTGCTCCCGAAGTGCGGAGCCGGGAACGCCCAGACTGTAATGTACGACGTGCGCCAATGAGTACGCCACGGCAGCCGCGCTCACCATCACGACAAGAAACGTAACTGCGAGATGGACGAATCTGTTCACCTGTCGTCACCTCATGCTTTCGACGTGCCAAAAGACGTTGCGATAACCGTTGATCGGCCCGCTTGCACCCCATGCGCGCCCCGCGCAAATCGGCGGCATAATAGGAATGGCGACTGATCGGAGAACGTCAGGAAATTCCTGTCAGGAGCGAGATGCGGCGATGACAGCCTTCCTCGCCGTCATTGCGAGGGGGACCGGGCGCGCATTCGCGCCAACCCGTTGGCTCGCAACGGCCTGCGATAGTCCATCGTTGGATGGATATCGCTGCGCTCCACCCAGCGACAGTGACAGCCTCGAGCGAGGCGTCGCCCTGCAGCAAAAACGGCGGACCTTTCGGTCCGCCGCTCATGCGCATGTGTCTGCAGTACGCTTACGTGATCGAAAGCCCCGTGCCCTCGTCAACCTAGGTTGAGCATCATTGTAGATTTCTTTCGCGGCCGATCTATCCGGTAAATGCCGGGGGCGGGGCGGCGATTGGCGGTCGCGCGTCAGGTCCCGTTGGCGCGGCAGCGGCCGTAGGGGCCGGGGTACCAGCCGCGCGGACAAGCGTGCAGCCAGGGCCGCGCGTAGTTGCGGCGGCAGCCGCCATAGGGACCGCGGTGCCAGCCGCGGCCGCAGCCGCCGGCGACCTCGATGACGTCGCTGTTTGTTGAGGGCGTGAGCGGCGCCACCGGCATGGCGCTGGCGCCGCCAATCATCATGCCGAAAACGAAAGCAGCGGTGATCAGTCTGTTCATGATGCCTTTCCCGATCTGTTCAACAAGACGCCGACCGTCAGCCGCCGGCGAACGCGATGCCGGCGCGGACCTCACCGATCGCCTGGTCGATCAACTGCATGGCGCGCTCGCGGTGGCCGCCCTTGTTCGGCGTCGCGGCGCCGAGTTCGGCGCGGGCCGATTGCAACAGGCCGATGCTGGCGGTCATGTGCGGCTGCGCGCCGATGGCGTAGCCGATGCCCATGCTGGCGGCGATCGCTGTGCCGAGCAGCGCCTTGCGGACGAATGATGTCGTCATCTCCTGGTCTCCTCCTTGGTTTTCACGCGCGAGCCATTTCGCTACCGGCATGCCGGCCCCGGTGGCCGCTGCCGCCGCACGGTTAAGCCCGGCCGCAGGCCGCGTCTTGGACTGGCGGGCGCTGGACAATCAGGCATTTGGACTGTCCGGCGCTGTTTCCTTCACAAGAGCGTATTGCTAGGCTCGGACGCCTTCGGCCGGCGTTCATCCGGCCGCGGCCAGACTACATTGCGTTGCCCACCAGAATTTTCCCGCTGATGCCCGTCCTCAAGAAAATGCTGTCGACCGACATGCTGCCCGAAGGCTTGAGCGAGCGGCAGCGCTTCATGTTTTTCGCCGAGCTGTTCGAGCATTTTTCCAACACCGGCGAACTCGACCCGGCCGAGGACGTGCCGTTCCGGGCGGCGATGAATTCGATCCATGTCGGCACCACCATGCTCGGCCGCTGCGACGGCACCTTCACCACGGTGCGGCGCGAGAAGCGCCAGGTGCTGGCGACCAATGACGACCGCTATTGCCTGGCGCGCAACACCGGCAGCCGCGAATCCCGCGTCACCCATCGTGGCCGCGAATTCACGATGCGGCCGGGATCGATGGCGCTGCTGAAACTCGACGAGCCGTTCTTCGCCGCCGACGGCATGAACCAGAAGCGCTTCACCAACGTGCATCTGCCGATGGCAACCTTGAAGGCGCTGGTGCCCGATGTCGACAATCTGGTCGCCCGCGAACTGGAGTCGGGCGGGGCGCTGTCGCTGGCAATGGACTACAGCGATTTGCTGCTGCGCCATCCGGGCGCCGTCGACGAGGCGGGCTTTGCCATTGCCAATCACCTGATGGATCTGGCGGCGCTCGGCCTCGGCGCGCGCAGAGATGTCGCCGCGAACGCGCAACGCGGCGGCGTGCGCGCGGTGCGGCTGCAGAGCGTGCTGATGATCCTGCAAAAGCGTTTTGCGGAGCCGGATTTTTCCGCGCAGAAACTCGCCGCCGCCGCCGGCCTGTCGGAGCGCTATGTCAACGAATTGCTCTATGAGGCCGGCGCCAGCTTCACCATGCGCCTCCTTGAGTTGCGGCTGCGCAAGGCGGCGGAGCTATTGGCGGTGCCTGCCGGGCGGCGCATCAGCGACATTGCCTTCGATTGCGGCTTCAACGACCTGTCCTATTTCAACCGCTGCTTTCGCCGCCGCTTCGGCCTGACGCCAACGGCGGCGCGGGGGCGATAGGGCCGAATGCGCGCGTATTCCGCAAAATTGTCACCGGCTTTTGCGATCAGACTTGGCCCGCGTGACAAGCGATAATTTGACGCAACTTGTACCTCGCATTCGCGTTACCATCTGATGACCATGTCAAACGACGATATCTATACGCCGCCGCGGTCGCGCTCCGGGTCATCCTCCCGGACGCGCGCGGCCGGGCGCGGCCCGGTCATCGACCAGGAAGGGCGCGAACTTCCCGAGGCGAACCTGCACACGCAGTTCGAGGGATTGCGGTTCGATTTCGGTCAATCCACCGCCAATCCGTTCAGCGAACTGACGCGCGAGCAGCGGATTGCGCGGCTCGATGCCATCGCAAAGCTTCTGGATGTCGCCTTCATCGTGCCCGGCACCAATTTCCGCTACGGCATCGACGGGCTGATCGGCCTGATCCCGGTGATCGGCGATATCATCACGACGGCGATCTCGCTGTGGATCGTCCGCGAGGCGCGCGCGCTGGGTGCGCCCTGGCACATCACGGCGCGGATGCTCGCCAATGTCGCGGTCGACGGCGCGGTCGGCCTGGTGCCGGTGGCGGGCGACGCCTTCGACGTCATGTTCCGCGCCAACGTCCGCAATGTGCGCATGCTCAGGCGCTGGCTCGACAGGCAGCCGCGCCAGAGCTTCGGTTCTGATTAAATCAGAATCGAAACTCTAGATTCTGGTTTTGACGCGTTTTCTACCGCAGATAAGTTCACGCAATCTGCGCAAACTTGATTGCTATGCGAACCGGTACCCACTGCGCTCGAAAACGCCATAACAAAAACGCCCCCGGAATGGTTTCCGGGGGCGCGCGCTTTGAAGCTCTGAAAGCTCAGGCCGCGTCGGCCTTGTCCTCGGTCGCGGCCGGGCGCGGACGGCGCGGCAGCGGGAAGGCTTCGCTTTCATACAGCGAGCGGATGCCGCTCTGGTCGAAGCGGGCTTCCTCGACCTGCAGGTAGGCGCCATTCAGCGAATCCGCCGGCAGCTCCTCGATCGCGAAGCGAACCGCTTCCGCCGCGGTGCCGAAACGCCGATAGGCAAACCCGGCCCGCTTCTTCTTGCGGATCGCGGCGGGAAAGAGTTCGGCGGCGGTGTTGTAGCTGAAGGGACGCATGGACGGTGACCTCAATCTTTTGCGGCTCTTGCGTGTGAGCAATGGGGATTGGATGACGGTGGGGCCACAGTGGCGGGCCGCGCCGTGCACGTCATTTCAGAGCCTAATATAAGCTTCTTTGACGGAAATGCGACCCCCGAAGCCCGACATCGGGGGTGATGATGAATCCACGCATGGCTGCGGGGAACAAAAATTTAATCAAGTTATTTCAATAGCTTAATTGGCCTAGATCTTGCCGAGCAGCAGCAGGATCAGGAGCACGATTAAAATCACGCCAACGAGCCCCATGCCGGAATGGCCGTAGCCATAGCCATAGCCCCTGACGCGGCCGGAAAAGCCGCCCAGGAGGATGATGATCAGGATGATGACGAGGATCGTGCCAAGCGTCATGACGCGCGCTCCAAGGGCCCGCGGGCGGCGAGAAACGGCTCCCGCAGCCCGGATCAAAGCACATTCCGGGCCGCGAGTCCTTGGTCGATCCGCCGAAAGGGGGACGGTCCGCGCTTCCCTTCTGTCTCCGCGGAGAGAACCCTCATCCGGCGCCGCAGCCGATGCGAAGCATCGGCCTTCTAAGAGACGGCGGCCGAAGGCCGCCTATGCCACCTTCTCCCACAAGGGGAGAAGGCAAGAGATCACTTCTTGCTCTCGTCGATCGGCAGCACCTTCAGCGGCGTTGGATAGGGCTCGACGCGAAGGCTATCGCTGGCGATCAGGCCGATCTTGTGCAGCGGCGACTGTTCGAGATCGCCGCCGGCGGACTTGCGCACCGCGTATTGCCACACGCTCATCGACCCCTTGGCGACCAGCATCTTGGCAACGCCGCCGGCATTTTGGCCCTCGATCTGGGCGAGATCGCCTTCGCTGATCCCGATCACGATCTCGTCCTTGGTGGTGATGACCTTGAACAGGGAGACCTTGTCGGCGGCGAGGGCAGGCTGAATCACAACGCTCTCCATGATGAAGGTGGCAAGCCCGAGACCGAGCAGCAGGCGTTTGGAAATGGGCATCTGAACATCCTTGTATTGCGCGCCGAGCCGGCCGGGAAAAACGCCCCACCAAACAAAAGCCCCGCGCGACCAGCTCTTGGTCGCACGGGGATTGGAACAAGTTCGAGTAGTACCGAAACTATTTCGGCTGCAGCTTCAGCGCCGCCGAATTGATGCAGTAGCGCAGGCCGGTCGGGCCGGGACCGTCAGGGAAGACGTGGCCGAGATGGCCGTCGCATTTCGAGCACAACACCTCGGTGCGGATCATGCCGTGGCTGACATCGCGCTCCTCGTCGACATGACTGTCCACGGAGGGCGCGGTGAAACTCGGCCAGCCGCAGCCGGAATCGAACTTGGCGTCGGATTCGAACAGCGTCTGGCCGCAGCCGGCGCAGGTATAGGTGCCCTTGCGGTGCTCGTGCTCATATTCGCCCGAGAACGGCCGCTCGGTCGCCTTCTCGCGCAGCACGGCGTACTGCATCGGCGTCAATTCGCGGCGCCACTCGGCCTCGCTCTTGACGACCTTGCCGGATGTTTTGGTGTCGGACATGAATTCTCCTCTCGTTAATCGTCATTGCGAGCGCAGCGAAGCAATCCATGTCGCGGCAAGGGGATAGATGGATTGCTTCGCTTCGCTCGCAATGACGAGCGTATCAGTTCGTAGCCTTCGCGCTGCTCACCAGCGTCGGCTTCTCGATGTAGTTCTCCGCAAAAATCTTCTTCAGGTTCTCGATCTTCGGGATGTCGTTGAAGACAATATAGGGCTGGGTCGGGTGCAGCGTCAGGTAGTCCTGGTGGTAGTCTTCCGCTGCAAAGAACGCCTGCAGCGGGCCGACCTTGGTCACGATCGGCTTCTTGTAGACCTTGGCGGCGTTGAGCTGGGCGATATAGGCCTCGGCCACCTTCTTCTGCTCATCATTGGCGGTGAAGATCGCCGAGCGATATTGCGTGCCGACGTCGGGGCCCTGGCGGTTCAACTGGGTCGGATCGTGCACGACGGAGAAAAAGATCTGCAGGATCTTGCCATAGCTGATCTTCTTCGGATCGTACTTGATCTCGACGGATTCGGCATGGCCCGTCGTGCCGGTGCCGATCATGGTGTAGTTCGCGGTCATCTTGCTGCCGCCGGAATAGCCGGACACCGCGTTGAGCACGCCGGCGGTGTGCTGGTACACGCCCTGGACGCCCCAGAAGCAGCCGCCGGCGATCACGGCGGTCTGGATGCCGTCGGCGGCCTGAACGTCGATAGCAGGGGGCGGAATGACGACGGCTTCCTCCGCGGCGCGCGACGGCCCGGCGGAGAACGCGGCGACGGCCAGCGCGCCGATGGCGGCAGCGCATAGCGAGAGGCGGCTGAAATGGCGAGGGGACATGGTTTCCTCTTTCGGCATTGGTTGGGGGCAGTCTAGAGCGGGACCGGCATTTCGCAAATCGGCTCAGATTTCTCGCCGACGCCCAAGATACGGCGCCGGGCCGATATTGTTACGGCGCGCGTCACACGAGTTCGTGAAGAAAGCGATGCCTGCGCAAGGCCTTAAGGCAGGGCGATTGGCCGCGCTTGACCGATACAGGCCACCCTTTTCACTATGAACCGATGGTCGCGTGTCGCGACCAAAATCCATGCGCCGGAGCGTTTTGCCGATGTTGCGGGCCTTGTTGCTGGGTCTTGTCATGCTCGCTGCCGCCGGCCCCGCGCGGGCCGCCGGCGATATCGACACCTGCCGGAATTCCACGGCGGAACCGGTGGCGCGCCTCGCCGCGTGCGAGAGCGTGATCGCCGACGACAAGATCACCGGTCCCTCCCGCGCGGCCGCCTTCGGGTACCGCGGCGACTCCCTGATGAAGAAGCGCGATTACGACGGCGCGATTGCGGCCTTCACCGCCGCGCATGAGATCGCGCCGCAGAATATCAACATCATCAACGCGCGCGGCATTGCCTACAGCTACAAGGGCGACGACGAGCGGGCATTGGCCGATTATGATTTGTGCCTGCAGCTGCGCCCGACCTACGGCAGCGCCTACAACAACCGCGGCCTGATTCTCATGCGCAGGGGCGAACTGCAGCGGGCGCTCGACGAGCTAAACCAGGCAGTCAAGTTCATCTCGAACGATCAGAGCCGCTTTCTCCACCACTACAACCGGGCACGCGTGGAGGGATTGCTCAATCAGTACGACGCCTCGCTTGCCGATTACGCCGAAGCGCAAAAGGTCAATCCCGACGGGCCACAGGTTCCGGCCTACCGCTGCATCACCTATACGAGCATGGGCAAGTTCGATGAGGCGCTCGCCGACTGCAACGCGGCATTGGCAAAAACGCCGAACCAGATCTACACGCTGACCAGCCGCGCCAATGCGTATCTCGGCAAGGGCAATCTCGACGCCGCGCTCGACGATTACAACCAGGTGCTCAAGACCAATCCGAACTACGTTCGCGCCTATGTCGGTCGCGGCCAGCTTTTCGAAAAACGCCGCAACGTTACCGCCGCGCGCTCCGATTATCGTTCGGCGGCCAACGCGGTGGCGGCGAGACGCGACGACATCGACACCACCCTGGCGCGCGGTATCGCCAAGGAGCGGTTGGAGGCGCTGTTGGGTGCGGCGTCGCCGGCTCCGGCGGGCAAGGCTGCGCCGTCGTCACCGGTCGGCCCGCGCAAGGTCGCGCTGATCGTCGGCAACGGCGCGTACAGGAACGTGGCGCCGCTCGATAATCCGCCGCGCGACGCCAACTGATCGCCTCGACCTTTCGTGAACTCGGCTTTGCCACGGTGACGCTGGCGTCCGATCTCGGGCGGGACAAATTCTTCGCCTCGCTGCACGAATTCGGCCAGGAGGCCGAAAAGGCGGATTGGGCCGTGGTCTACTATGCCGGCCACGGCATGGAGATCGGCGGCGTGAATTACCTGATCCCGGTCGATGCCCGGCTGAAGGCCGACAGCGACGCGGAGACGCAGGCGGTCGCGCTCGAACAGGTGATTGCCGCGGTTGCGGGTGCGAAAAAGTTGCGGCTGGTGATGCTCGACGCCTGCCGCGACAATCCCTTTGAAAAGACCATGCAGCGGACGATTGCGCTGAAGCTGGTCAATCGCGGCTTCTCCAACATCGAGCCGGAAGCCGGCTTCATGGTGGTCTACGCGGCCAAGCACGGCGAGACCGCGCTCGACGGCGATTCCATCAACAGCCCGTTCGCCACGGTGCTCGCGCGTGTCATCAAGGAGCCGAGGATCGAGGTGCGAAAACTGTTCGACATTGTCCGTGATGATGTCTGGAAGGTCACCAACCGCACGCAACAGCCGTTCACCTACGGCTCACTGCCGGGGCGCGAGGATTTCTACTTCGTGGCGGGGAAATAGCTTGGCCCTCATCGTGAGGAGGCGCGTTAGCGCCGTCTCGAACCATGAGGCCCAATATCGCCCGTGGCCATCCTTCGAGACGCGCGCGATGCGCGCTCCTCAGGATGAGGTCTCAGTGCGTGTCTACACCACCACGCTCAGCCTTTTCGCCGCGCGCGTAATCCCCGTATAGAGCCATCTCGCCCGGCTGTCCTGGAACGCAAAGCTCTCGTCGAACAGCACGACGTCGTCCCATTGCGAGCCCTGCGACTTGTGCACGGTCAGCACATAGCCGTAGTCGAACTCGTCATAGGGCTTGCGCTGCTCCCACGGGATCGTCTCGATGCCGCCTTCGAAGCAATCCTGGCGCACCGAGACCTTGGTGACCTTGTGGCCGAACTCTTCGTCGGGCGAGAGCCGCATGCTCAGGATCTGCGATTTCGATCGCGGCTGGGTGCGCGACTTCACCCGCCACAGCCCGCCATTGAACAGGCCCTTCTTGCGGTTGTTGCGCAGGCAGACCAGCTTGTCGCCCGCGACCGGCAGGGGATCCTCGATGTGCTGCTTCTGGCGCACGCGCATGTTGTAGGCGCGGCGGGTGTTGTTGCGCCCGACCAGCACCTGGTCGGCGCTCATCACGCGGTCCGGATCGAGCTCGCTGCGCGGCACCACCTCGCTCTCGCCGTGGCGGCCGATTTCGAGTTCGCGGCCCTCGCGGATGTCCATCGACATCCGCACGATCGGGTCGTCCTGCGCCTGGCGGTGCACTTCCGTCAGCATCGCGTCGGGCTCGCAATTGGTGAAGAACCCGCCGCCCTGGATCGGCGGCAACTGCGCGGGATCGCCGAGCACGAGCAGCGGGCAGTCGAACGACATCAAATCGCGGCCAAGCTCGGCGTCGACCATCGAACATTCGTCGATCACGATCAGTTTTGCCTTCGAGGCCGGCGCGTCGTCCCACAGCTCAAAACTCGGTTGCTCGACGCCGGATTCCTTGGCGCGATAGATCAGCGAGTGGATGGTGGAGGCGTTGTCGCAACCCTTGTTGCGCATCACCAGCGCCGCCTTGCCAGTAAAGGCCGCATACTTCACCCCGCCGTCGACGCCTTCGGCGATATGGCGCGCCAGCGTGGTCTTGCCGGTGCCGGCATAGCCGAACAGGCGGAAGACGGGCGGCGTGCCGTTGCGACCGGGCTTTGCCTTCAGCCAGTCGGCAACGGCCTTCAGCGCGGAGTCCTGATGCGGCGTGAACGTGGTCATGGGGTCCGGATGGAACGAAGAGCGGGCGGAAGGCCGCGACTCAACATAGGCGTAAGCTAACCATTCGCGCGTTCCATGCAAGACAACTTCCGTGGCGCGGAATTGCCATTTCGCTACCGAGGCTGGACTTGCGATTTGCGGAGAATACACTGTCCGAAAATAACAAGCAGTCCTTGGGAGTGGCGTCATGAAATTCGGAATCTTCTACGAGCTGCAACTGCCGCGCCCCTGGCAGGAGGGCGACGAGCTCCGGCTCTACCAGAACGCGCTGACGCAGCTCGAGACCGCCGACCGGCTCGGTTATGACTACGCCTGGGTGGTTGAGCATCATTTTCTGGAAGAATACTCGCATTCGCCCGCGCCGGAATCCTTCCTCGCCGCCGCCAGCCAGCGGACCAAACAGATCCGCCTCGGGCACGGCATTTTCCAGCTCACGACAAATCATCCCGCGCGCGTCGCCGAGCGCGTCGCGGTGCTCGATCTCCTCAGCAGCGGACGCTGCGAATTCGGCATGGGCGAGAGCGCCTCCATCACCGAACTGACGCCGTTCGGCCGCGACATGGAAACCAAGCGCGAGGTGTTCGAGGAGGCCGTGCAGGCGATCTTCCCGATGTTCACCAAGGTGGGCACCGAACATCACGGCAAGTATTTCGACATCCCCTTGCGCAACGTGGTGCCAAAACCCGTGCAGAAGCCGCATCCGCCGCTGTGGATGGCGTGCTCGCAACTTCCGACCATCGAGCGCGCGGGAGAAAACGGCTTTGGCGCGCTCGGCTTCCAGTTCGTCAGCGCGGACGCGGCGCATGCCTGGGTGCATGCCTACTACAACGCGATCACCAAGCGGCTGAAGAAGCTGGCGGACTACGAGATCAATCCGAACATGGCGCTGGTGTCGTTCTTCATGTGCGCCGAGACGGATGAGGAAGCGCGCCGCCGCGCCGACGGCGCCACCTTCTTCCAGTTCGCGCTGCGCTATTACGGCCAGTCGCAGAATCGGCAGCGCCCCGATCCCGGCACCGTCAACATGTGGGACGAGTACAACAAGTGGAAGCGGGACAACCCGGAAGCGCAGGAGGCGGCGCTGCGCGGCGGCCTGATCGGATCGCCGGAAACCATCCGCAAGAAGTTGCGGCGCTTCCGCACCTCCCACATCGACCAGGTGATCCTGCTCAACCAGGCCGGCAAGAATACCCACGAGCATATCTGCGAGTCGCTCGAACTGTTCGCCAAGGAAGTGATGCCCGAATTCGAGCACGATCCCGAACACGAGGCGTGGAAGAAGGGCGTGCTGAGCGGCGCGATCCAGCTCGAAGAGATCGATACCGAGGCGTTCAGGGACCGCTACGGCAAGCTCGCGATCAACGTTGCGCCGACGGCGAAGGTGGCCGCAGGTTAGAGGCCCCGGGGCGAAACGAGGCGGCGCGATCGCGCCGCCTCGTTCAGTGTTAGTTGGAGTTCGCTGCTGCGGTGAAGCTCCGGTCGACCGCCTTGCCGACGTCGAGCTTCTTCGAGAGGATGCCGTAGCGCGTGGCGCGGTCGGATGCTTCCTGAACCTCGCGAACGATGTTCTCGTCGATCGCAATCGGGCTGGTGCGTTGCGCCTTATAGGCACTCAACAATACGTCTTCGGGCAGCTTCGTGAGCTCGGCGGTGTTCTTCGCATATTCGCCGAGATGATCGAGTGACCACAGCCGGGCCTTGTTGAGCCGCTGCACGAGATCCTGCACGGCGGCACGCTTGCTGACGATGGCGCTATCCGAGGCGACGATGAAGGTGACGGTGGGAGTGAGGCCTTCGCCGTTGGCAACGATCCGCGCATTGTCCTTCAGTGTCGCATAGGACACGTAGGGCTCCCACACCGTCCATGCGTCGATCGAGCCCGCCACCAGCGCGGTCTTCGCGTCTACTGGCCCGAGCGGCGCAAAGGTTGCGTCCTCGATCTTGTATCCGGCCTTCTCCAGCGTCGCGTCGATGAGGAACTGGCCCCAGCCGCCGCGCGTCCCGGCCAGCCGCTTGCCCTTGAGATCGGCGATGGTCTTGATTGAAGAGTCCTGGCGAACCAGAATCGCTTGCGTCCTGGCATCGGAGCGGGTGCCGCCGATGGCTTTGATCGGCGCGCCGGCGGCATACACGGTCAGGAACGACAGATCACCGGTATAGCCGACATCGAGCGCGCCTGCGTTCAGCGCTTCGAGGATTGGTGCTGCAGCAGGAAATTCCGACCATTCGATCTTGTAGGGCAAATCCTTCGCGTAGCCTGAAATCTCCAGCAAGGAACGATTGCCGCCCTTCTGGTCGCCGACGCGAAGCACGACCGTGTCGGCCGCCAGCGCCGATGCTCCGATCGCTGCGCTGATCATCGCGCCGAACAATGCTGTACCGAAGCTGCGAAGGCGCGCGCGGGTGCCTGATTCAAGTTTGGTTGCATTCATATTGTTGCTCTTTCCATGTCATCTGTCGTGTTGCTTGACGCAATCAGCGATGCACGAAGTGTACGAGCAACAGTACTGCGATCAACGAAATGGCTGACTGAAGATTCTGCCGAACGTGCAATGAACGTCTCGGCTTTGGAGTTGCGGCGAATGTTGTCTGCTGAATGCCGCGCGAGGAAGAGTTCGCGCCAACAGAGTCGCAATTCGTTGTCAGCGCGCTGCGAATGTAATCTTTCTACGCCGAGCTACAATCGCAGATAAAAGATTTCCAGGCGTTCACCATTCGACACTCATCGTCATCTCGATCACGGCGTCGTGCGAACTGAACGACGTGTGATTAGAAGATGTGCATCGCGCGACGACAAGCAAAATTGCGTCACAGCACATCGTGATCCGGAATAATCCTGTCGCGGTATGCCAAGGGCGTAGTGCTGTCATTGCTATTTTTGCAGGGCACTCGACACTCGTTCGAAGCGTCATCATCATTCCAGTATCGCATCGCAGGAAGGCGATCGTTCAGGAGATTTTGATGAAGCGTCGTGAGTTCCTTAAACTGTCGCTTGGTGCAACGGCGGCGGCATCGCTGTCGTCCGCGGCGCGTGCGCAAGCGCCTCTCAAGGAAATCCGGATCGGCTACCAGAAGACCGGCGTGCTGGTGATCGCGCGGCAGCAGGCCGTGCTCGAAAAGCGGTTTGCCGGCAAGCAGATCGGGATCAGGTGGATCGAGTTCACCTCGGGGCCGCCTCTGCTCGAAGCCATGAGCACCGGCAGCGTCGATCTCGGCGCGGTCGGCGATACGCCGCCGATCTTCGCGCAGGCTGCGAACGCCAATGTCGTTTATGTCGCGGGATCGCGGATCACCAACGGGCAGGGTATTCTCGTGCCCGCCAACTCAAACATCCGCAGCATTGCCGACCTGAAGGGCAAGCGGGTCGGATTTACCAAGGGTAGCAGCGCGCACAACGTGGTGATCGCCACGCTGGAAAAGGCGGGGCTCACGTATGAGGATATCACGCCGGTCTATCTGACGCCGCCGGACGCGGGACCGGCATTCGCCAATGGCAGCATCGAGGCGTGGGCAGTGTGGGATCCGTATTTTGCGATCGGCGAGAAGCGCCAGAGCGGCCGAATCCTCGTCAACGCGCATGAAGTCGCTAAAACCAACTCGTTCTATCTGGCCAATCGCGATTTTGCGAACGCCCACGTTCGGGAAACCCGCGAGGTGATCGACGGACTGGCGGAGGCCGCGCGCTGGGCCGAGGCTAATCGTGCCGACGTCGCCAGCGCGCTCGCGGCGATCACCGGTGTGCCGCTGGAGGTTCAGACGATCGCTGCCAACCGCGCCTCTTTCCTGATCGGCCCCGTGACCGACGAGATCGTCACGACGCAGCAGGCGGTCGCCGACCGCTTTCACAAGCTCGGCCTGATCCCCAAGCAGATCGCCGTGCGCGACATCGTCTGGCGCCATACCCAGAGCTGAATTCCAAACAAAAGGATGTAACTCATGAGGCGTTTCATTCAACGCTGGATCGCCAGCGCCGTGCTCTCGATCAGCATGGTCGCGGCTACCGTCGGCGCTTCCTACGGCCAGGAAAAGGTGGTCCGCATCGGCTTCCAGAAATACGGCAAGCTGGTGCTGCTCAAGAGCAAGGGCACGCTGGAGGAGAAGCTGAAGTCCGCCGGCTACAAGGTGGTATGGACGGAGTTTCCCTCCGGTCCACCGCTGCTCGAGGCGCTCAATGTCGGCGCGATCGATTTCGGCAACACCGGCGAAGCGCCGCCGATCTTCGCGCAGGCCGCGGGCGCGCCGATCCAGTATGTCGCCTATGAGCCGCCGGCGCCAAAAGGCGAGGCGATCCTGGTGCCAAAAGACAGCAAGCTCAATTCCGTTGCCGACCTGAAAGGCAAGAAGGTCGCGCTCAACAAGGGCTCCAATGTTCACTATCTGCTGGTGAAGACGCTGGAGAAGGCCGGCGTCAAATATTCCGAGATCGAGCCGGTGTTTCTGGCCCCGGCCGACGCCCGCGCGGCGTTCGAGCGCGGTGCGGTCGATGCCTGGGTGATCTGGGACCCGTTCCAGGCTGCCGCTGAAGCTGCCACCGGCGCGCGTACGTTCGCCGACGGCACCGGCATTGTCGCGAACTACCAGTTCTATTTCTCCTCGAAGAAGTTTTTGGAGAGCGACCCCAGGATCGTCGATGTGGTGCTGGCGCAGCTCAGCGAGGTCGATGACTGGGCCAAGGGCGACATCCATGCCGTCGCGGAGCAGCTGGCGCCCGCGATCGGGCTTTCGGTCCCTGTCGTCGAGGTCGCGCTGAAGCGGCAGTCCTACGGCATCAAGCCGATTACCGAGAGCGTGGTCGCCGACCAGCAACAGGTCGCGGACACCTTCTTCGCGCTCGGGCTGATCCCGAAACAAATCAAGATTTCTGACGTGGCCCGGAGGTCCGGATCGTGAGCACGCAACAAAGCGCCAACATTCTCTGGTTCCTGCCGACCCATGGCGACGGCCGCTACCTCGGCACCACCACCGGCGGACGCGAGGTGAATTTCAACTACCTGCGCCAGATCGCGCAGGCCGCCGATCAACTCGGCTATTTCGGCGTGCTGCTGCCGACCGGGCGAAGCTGCGAGGATTCCTGGGTCGTCGCCTCAGCCATGGCACCATGGACCGAACGGTTGCGCTATCTCGTGGCGGTGCGGCCGGGCCTCCAGTCGCCCAGCGTCGCCGCACGTATGACCGCCACGCTCGATCGGGTATCGAACGGCCGTTTGCTGATCAACGTCGTCACCGGCGGCGATCCCATCGAGAACAAGGGCGACGGCATCTTCCTGCCGCATGACGAGCGCTATGAGGTGACGCGCGAGTTCCTCAACGTCTATAGCGACCTGCTGGCGGGCAAGACCGTCAATGTCGAGGGCAAGCACATCCGCATCGAGGACGGACGCCTGCTGTTCCAGCCGGTGCAGTCGCCACGGCCGCCGCTCTATTTTGGCGGATCGTCCGATGCAGGCATCGATGTCGCCGTCGATACCGTCGACAAATATCTGACCTGGGGCGAGCCGCCGGCGCAGGTCGCCGAGAAGGTCAACCGTGTGAAGGCCGCTGCCGCGGCGCGCGGGAAAAAGCTCTCGTTCGGCATCCGCCTGCATGTGATCGTGCGCGAGACCAATGCGGAAGCCTGGAAGGCGGCGGATGAATTGATCCAGCACGTCAACGACGAGACGATTGCCTCCGCGCAAAAGATCTTCTCGCGAATGGATTCGGTCGGCCAGCAGCGCATGGCGCAGCTTCATGGCGGTCGCCGCGACAAGCTCGAGATCAGCCCGAACCTGTGGGCCGGCGTCGGCCTGGTGCGTGGCGGCGCGGGCACCGCGCTGGTCGGCGATCCCCAGACGGTCGCGGCGCGGATCAAGGAATATCAGGATATCGGCATCGATACCTTCATCATGTCCGGCTACCCGCACCTGGAGGAAGCCTATCGCTTCGCCGAACTGGTGTTCCCGCTGCTGTCGCTCGACAAGACCAGCAACATCACGCCCATCCGCGTCAACACCGGGCCGTTCGGCGAAACCATCGGCAATGAATACCGGCCGCAGAAACAGGCATCGCAATCATGAGTCTTATCGACAGTCTTCCGCGCGTAGGCGTACCGAAATTGCCGCGCGTCGACGGCTTGATCCCGTGGATCGTGCCGCTCGCGATCATCCTGATCTGGCAGGTGGCTTGCGTCACCGGCTTCGTCTCGGCGCGGGTGTTGCCGGCGCCGAGCGATGTGGCGCTGGCTGGGTGGAAGCTCCTGCTGTCGGGTGAGCTTGCCCGAAACATCTGGGTCAGCTTCTGGCGCGCCAGCGTTGGTTTCCTGATCGGCGGCAGCATCGGCTTCTCGTTCGGCCTCGCGAATGGGCTTTCGCAAACTTCCAGCAAGCTCACCGACACGACGCTGCAGATGGTGCGCAACATCCCGCATCTGGCGCTGATCCCGCTTGTCATCCTGTGGTTCGGCATCGATGAATCCGCCAAGCTGTTTCTGGTCGCGCTCGGCGTGTTCTTCCCGATCTACCTCAACACGCTGCATGGCATCCGCACCGTCGATCCGCAACTGATCGAGATGGGGCGCATTTACGGGATGAGCGATGGCGAGCTGTTCCGCCGGGTGATCTTCCCCGGGGCGCTGCCGTCGATCTTCGTCGGCCTGCGCTTCGCGCTCGGCATCATGTGGCTGACCCTGATCGTGGCGGAAACCATCGCCGCCTCGTCGGGCCTCGGCTACATGGCGATGCAGGCGCGCGAGTTCATGCTGATCGACGTCGTGGTGCTCTCGATCCTGATCTATGCCCTGCTTGGGAAGCTCGCCGACAGCGCGTCGCGCGCGCTTGAGCGTCTGACCCTGTCCTGGCATCCGGCCTTCCAGAAACATTGAGGATATGATGCAAGAAGCCCTTCGCTTCCTTTCTCCCGGCGCGGAGCCGGTCGACCGTGCCGACTTCATCGAACGGGCCCGCCAGCTCCGGCGCGGTTCGGACGGGTCGTCGCGCGGACTGGCGCTGACCATCCGCGGTCTTCGCAAATCCTTCGGCGACAACGAGGTGCTGCGCGGCATCGACCTGCATATTCCGGCGGGTCAGTTCGTCGCCATCGTCGGTCGCAGCGGCTGCGGCAAGAGCACGCTGCTGCGGCTGATTGCCGGCCTCGAAACCATCACGGCGGGTACTATCGGATTCAGCGAGGAGACACGCCCGGAGGACGTCCGTGTCATGTTTCAGGAGCCGCGCCTGCTGCCCTGGGCCCGCGTATTGTCGAATGTCGAAGTCGGACTGGGCCACGAGCGCCATTTGCCGGACGCGCAGGCGCGGGCGGAAGGCGCGCTCGTCGAGGTCGGTCTTGACGAAAAGCGGGGGCAGTGGCCGGCGGTGCTGTCCGGCGGGCAGAAGCAGCGCGTGGCGCTGGCCCGCGCACTGGTCAGCCAGCCGCGCGTGCTGGCCTTCGACGAGCCGCTCGGCGCGCTGGACGCACTTACGCGCATCTCGATGCAGCGGTTGCTGGAGCGGGTCTGGCACGATCAGGGCTTTACCGCGATCCTGGTGACGCATGACGTGTCGGAAGCGGTCGCGCTGGCCGACCGGGTGCTGGTCATCGAGTATGGCGGTATCGCGCACGATATCGAGGTCGATATTCCACGTCCGAGGCGGCGCGGCTCGGCGCAGCTTGCCGCGCTGGAAGGCTCGATCCTGAAGAACCTGCTGCAGGGCACCGAAGACACGTCCGACCTGTGAGGCGACCATGAACTCCCTCGTCCGCAATGTTTCGATCGACCGCGAAGTCTCTTCAGGTGACTTTCGCAACGCCATGCGCCGCTTGACCGGCGGCGTCAGCGTCATCACGGCCGGGCGGGGCAGGGACATTTCGGGAATGACGGTTACCTCGGTGTCGTCGCTGTCGGTCGACCCGCCCGCCTTGATCGTCAGCATCAACCGCGAAGCGTCGTCCTGGCCGCTGGTGAAACGCTACGGCTTCTTCGGCGTCAGCATCCTGACGTCGGAGCAAACGGACATTGCCGAACGATTTACCGGCAAGAGCGGACTGAAGGGCGCCGATCGGTTTGCCGGAACCGAGTGGATCACGCGCGTCTCCGGCGTGCCTTTGCTGGCAGGCGCGCTCGCGGCGGTCGATTGTGAAGTCGAGGATATCGTCGAGCGGCAATCCCACGCGATCGTCATCGGCCGCGTGCTTGATGTGACGGTCTCGCCGCGCACGGCTGCGCTGGCCTATTGGCAGGGCCAGTATGTCGCGATCGATCGGGAAGGGGACGCGCTCCGCCTGGCGGAAGTCAGCGTGCCCAAGCCGCACGCCACGCGAAAGATCGGACGATAGGCGCTGAAGTTCCGCGTTTGGCCGCCCGGCGGGCTGGCCATTTGCAGCTTGGCGTTCTAGATATCCGCTATGAAGCGGATCGGAGTTTGGGCATTTTACGCCGTGGGTGCGATAGCGATCGCCTATCTCTCGCTGTATGCCTACGCCGTCTTCACCGGGCGCGAGCTGCAGCCCGGCGATCCCATTCATATCTTTCGTAAGCCGGATGCGCCGAGTTATTCCGCTGCCTCACGTCATTGCGAGCGTAGCGAAGCAATCCATAGTTCGGCAGAACGGATAGATGGATTGCGTCGTCGCTTCAGCGCAAAATTGCTTTGCAATTTTGTCGCGAGCTCCTNAGCAATGACGGCGCGAGCGTTCTACCCCGCCGCCATAAACCGCTGACCATCACCGGATCCCGCCGGCGTGATCGGGATGCCGCCGTCGGCATATTCGTTCAGCTTGTTGCGCAGCGTGCGGATCGAGATGCCGAGGATATTGGCGGCATGGGTCCGGTTGCCGAGGCAGTGTTTCAGCGTCTCCAGGATCAGGTCGCGCTCGACATCGGCGACGGTGCGGCCGACCAGGGCACGGGTGACCTGTTCGGCGGCAAAGGTGGCATGCGCCACGGCGGGCGCGGTCTTGGCGAGATCGAGGCGGTCGCCGTCGGGGGTGACGATGGCGTCGGGACCGATCTCGTCGCCCTGCGCCATCAGTACCGAACGGTGGATGGTGTTTTCCAGTTCGCGGACGTTGCCCTGCCAGCGGTTCGAGGTCAGCACGCGCCGGGCTTCGGCGGAAATGGGCCGCAGCGGCACGCCATTGGCGTCGGCATATTTCTTCGCAAAATGCTGGGCCAGTTCGAGGATGTCGGCCGGGCGGTCGCGCAACGGCGGGATCTTCAGGTTGACCACGTTCAGGCGGAACAGCAGATCCTCGCGGAAGGTGCCTTCGCGCACGGCCTCGGAGAGGTTGCGGTTCGAGGTCGCGATGATGCGGATATCGACCGGCACCGGCTTGGTGCCGCCGACGCGGTCGATGACGCGCTCCTGAATCGCGCGCAGGAGTTTCGATTGCAGGCGGACGTCCATTTCCGAGATTTCGTCGAGCAGCAGCGTGCCGCCGCTCGCCTCTTCGAACTTGCCGATGCGGCGCGCGACGGCGCCGGTGAAGGCGCCTTTCTCGTGTCCGAACAGTTCCGACTCCAGCAGGTGTTCAGGGATCGCGGCGCAATTGATCGAGATGAAGGGACGCTTGGCGCGGTTCGAGCGGGAGTGAACATAGCGCGCCAGCACTTCCTTGCCGGTGCCGGATTCGCCGGTAATCATCACGGAAGCATCCGAGCCGGCGATCTGCTGCGCCAGCTTGATTACCTTGCCCATGGCTTCGTCGCGATAAACCAGATCGCGTGAATCATTGGCGACCGCGGCGAGCACGGCGGCGATCAGTTCGGGATCGGGCGGCAGCGGGATGTATTCCTTGGCGCCGGCGTGGATCGCGGCGACCGCGGCGCGGGCGTCGTTGGAGATGCCGCAGGCCACGATCGGCACGTGGATGTGTTCGGCTTCCAGCCGCATCACGAGGTCACGGATGTCGAGGGCGACGTCGACCAGCAGCAGGTCGGCGCCTTTGCCGCCGCGCAGCACCGCCATCGCCTGTTCGATCGCTTCGGCATGGGTCACGGAAGCTCCGTTTTCCATCGCGATCTTGGTGGCGGTCGTGAGTTGGCCCTTCAATGTGCCAACGATGAGAAGCCGCATGTCTGTCTCCTGTCCGTCTGTTCGCGCCTCGCGGGCGCGTATCGCCAAAATTGTTAGCTGCGTTCAGCCTTGATGATTTCCGTCATGGTCACGCCGAGCTTGTCTTCCACCAGCACCACTTCGCCACGCGCCACCAGGCGGTTGTTGACGTAGATGTCGATGGCCTCGCCGACGCGGCGGTCGAGTTCGAGCACAGTGCCGGGACCGAGCTTCAACAACTCGCCGACATCCATCTTGGAGCGGCCGAGCACGGCCGAGACCTGCACCGGCACGTCGAACACGGCCTCGAGGTCGGCTGCGATGCGCGAGGCCTGTTCGTCCTCGTTGTAGGCGAGATCGTCCATTGGCGGCGCGTCCGCGGCGTTGAGGTCGGGTAGCGGTACCTGTGCGTCGGTGTCACTCATGGTTCAGTCCTCATGGCCTTCACGTTCCGGCCTGATCGCGGGACGCCAGATAGCGCCCGACGAGTTCGCTGATCTTCGCTTCGATGGCCGCGCGCTCCAGCACCACGCCGCCATCGGCCCATTCGATCCGGCAGTCGCCGGTGACGATGCCGGGCTCGGCCAGGATCACCAGCCGGCCTTCGAAGCCGCTTTGGGATGCCTGCCGCTCGATCTTCTCGCGGGCGGCCTCGTAAAGCTGGTCGCTGATGCGAACGACGAGATGCGGGGTCGCAACCAGATGCGAGAAGCAGTCGCTGACCAGTGCCATGATTTCGCCGAGCGGCTCGCGGGCGACCAGTTCGCTGCACAGCTTGCGCGCCACCGCGACCGCGACATCGACGGCTTCGGTTTCCATCCTGGCTTCGATGCCGGAGAAGCGCGTGGCGATGCCCCTGATGGCGATGCCGATCTCTTCCAGCGCCAGCGCCGAGCGGCGGTCGCTTTCCACCTTGGCCTCGTGCTGGGCTGCCTCGTAGCCGGCGCGGTAGGCGCGCGCCTCGGCCTCGGCAACCTTCTGGGCGATTTCGGCAGCCGTTGCGGCGCGCTCGCGCGTCCGGTCGGGCGCTGCGAAATCGGTGTCGAACAGAAATTTTGCGGGCGCGGCCATCAGTACACCAGCTCGTCGTCGGCGCGGTTCTTGGTCAGCGTGATTTCGCCCCTGGCGGCCATGTCCTTGGCGAGGTTGACGAGCAGCGCCTGCGCCTCGTCGACGTCGCGCAGCCGCACCGGTCCCATCGCGGCCATGTCGTCCATCAGCATCTTGCCGGCGCGCGAGGACATGTTGCCGAGGAAGAAGCCGCGCACCTCCTCGTTGGCGCTCTTGAGCGCGATGCCGAGCTTGTCCTTGTCGACATTGCGCATCAGCGTCTGGGCCGAGGCGGAGTCGAGCTTGATCAGGTCGTCGAAGGTGAACATCAGCGCCTTGATGCGCTCGGCGGATTCGCGGTTTTCCTCTTCCAGCGAGGTGATGAAGCGGGTCTCGGTCTGGCGGTCGAAATTGTTGAAGATTTCGGCCATCACCTCATGCGCATCGCGGCGGCGGGTCTGCGACAGGTTGGACATGAATTCGGTGCGCAGCGTCTGCTCGACGCGCTCGATGACTTCCTTCTGCACCGCTTCCATCTTCAGCATGCGGCCGACCACGTCGAGCGCGAGGTCCTCGGGCAGGATCGCCAGCACGCGCGCAGCGTGCTCCGGCTTCAGCTTCGACAGCACCACGGCGATGGTCTGCGGATATTCGTTCTTGAGGTAGTTGGCGAGCACCTCTTCCTGAACGTTGGAGAGCTTCTCCCACATGTTGCGGCCGGCGGGGCCGCGAATTTCGTCCATGATGCCGCTGACGCGCTCGGTCGGCAGGTACTGCTGCAGCAGCCGCTCGGTGGCGTCGAAGGTACCCATCAGCGCGCCGGATGCCGACATCCGCGACACGAATTCGAGCAGCAGGTCTTCCACCACGTCGGCCTCGACGGTGCCGAGCGTCGACATGTGGATCGACAGTTCACGCACCTCGTCGTCGTCGAGCAGCGACCACACCTTGCCGCCATATTGCTCGCCCAGCGCCAGCATCAGGATGGCGGCGCGCTTCGGGCCGCTCAGCGGCTGGCCCTTGGGCCGGTTGCTCTGACGGCTCGCCAGCGCCGAGATGACGGTGGTGATGTCGTTTGCGTTTGAGTTTTGCGGTACTGCGGCCATGTCAGCTCTCGGCAGGTTCGCTCAGCCATTGGCGAACGATGGAAGCGGTTTCGTTGGGATTGCGTTCGGCCAGTTCGCCGACCCGGTGCACGGCCTGGGCGTGGACCTGACCCTGGACCTGCGCGACGTCGATCAACTGGGCGGTGCCGCTGGTGCCGGCGATCAAGGCCTGATTGGGCCCAAGTTCGCCGTTTGGCCCGTTGCCCTCGATCAAGGCCGGCGCCGGTTCGGCCAAAGCCGGGATGACTTCGGCAGCCAGGATGCGCTTGACCAGCGGACGGATCACCAGGAACAGCACCACGAGGCCGAGCAGCATCATGACGCCGAGCTCGATGACGTACATGACGTCATCCTTGGTGAACTGCAGCAAGCCGAGCAGGCCGGTGGGCTCCACAACCGGCGGAACGGTGGGGGCTTCGGCAAAGCGGAGGTTGACGACCTCGACCTGGTCGCCGCGCTTCTGGTCGAAGCCGATCGCCGAGCGCACCAGGGTGGCGATACGGTCGAGCTGCTCCTTGCTGCGGTCCTGATAGACCATCTCGCCTTTTTCGTTCTTGGTGTAGGCGCCGTCGACCAGCACCGCGACCGAGATCCGGTTGACCCGGCCAGCCTCGGTGACCTCGGTCTTGGTGGTGCGGGAAATCTCGTAATTGTTGGTCTCTTCGCTCTTCTTGCTCTGGTCGCGGGCGGTGGTGCTGCTGTTGGCCTGGTTGCCGGGCAACTCGTTGTTGACGGTAACCTGGCCGCCGTCGCCGGCGCTGGCGGAGGATTCCTCGCGGGTCTGGGTCGAGCGCAGCACGCGGCCTTCGGGATCGAACTTGTCCGAGGTCTGGGTGACCTTGTTGTAGTCGAAATCGGCGGTGAGCTGGACGCGGGCACGGCCCTGGCCGACCACCGAGGAGACGATCGCCTCGACTTCGTTGCGCATGCGCTTCTCGAAGGCGGTGCGGCGCTCGTCACCGACGGCGATGTCGGGATCCTTGGTGGCGCCGTCGGCCAGCAGGCGGCCGGCTTCGTCGACGATCGAGACCCGCTGCGGCTTCAATCCGTTGACGGCGGAGGCGACGACATGGCGGATGGCGCGGATTTGCTGGGGTTCGAGGCTGCCGCGCACCCGCACCACGATTGAGGCCGACGGCTCGGGCGCCTCGCGCGCGAACAACGGCCGTTCCGGCAGCACCAGATGGACGCGGGCGGCCTGGATGCGGTCGATGGCGCGGATGGTGCGGGCGAGTTCGCCCTCCAGCGCGCGCAGATGATTGATGTTCTGGACGAAGCTCGTGGTGCCGAGCGCGTCGGACTTGTCGAAGATCTCGTAACCGACACCGCCGCCCTTGGGCAAATTGGCTTCGGCGAGCTTCATCCGCAGCCGCGTGACCTTGTCCTTCGGCACCATGATGACCGCGCCTTCATTGCGCAGCTCGAAGGGAATGGCCTGACGCTCCAGATCCTTGATGATGCTGGAGGAATCTTCAAAGGAGAGGTCGGTGAACAGGGTGGTCATCTGCGGCGTCGTGACGCGCATGATGACGAACGCGAAGAAGCCGATCAGCGCGGTCGTGACCGCAACCATGGCCATCAGCCGTGCCGCGCCCAGGCCCTTCAAGAAAGCAACGAGACTTTGCACCAACTGCCCCCAGGGATTCGGCCCCAGGGACCGACTGGGCAATTATTGCCTAGGGGATGGTTTCCATATGGTTAACAACCATTAAAGCCGCCGCGATTAGTTCCGACATGAAAAAAACCGGCTTCGCAAAACGAAGCCGGTTTTCATCAAATCTTTTGGTTCATGAGAGATTACTGGCGATATTGCTGGATCCGGGTGGTCCGCAAGCCTGCCAGACCATGCTGGTCGATGGAAAACTGCCAGGAAAGGAATTCGTCGACCGTCAAGGTATAGCGGCTACAGGCCTCTTCGAGGGAAAGCAGGCCACCGCGGACCGCGGCAACGACTTCAGCCTTGCGGCGGATCACCCACCGTTTGGTTCCGGGCGCTGGCAGGTCAGCAATTGTTAACGGACTGCCGTCAGGCCCGATGACGTATTTTACCCTCGGGCGATGGGGTTCTGTCATGGCGTACTCACAAACTCTCAACCACTGAACTCACGGTAGTAAATCTACGCCCCTCCGCTTAAAATTTGCCTAAGCATACGGCTCCAATACGAATCTCCTTGAAAATGACCGAAAACGGCTTCGGCCCGGGCCTCCGGGGACGCAATTTGCGTTCACTCGGAGGCTGCCGGGCCGGGGAAGGCCGGGTGCCGGGGGCTACTTGGAGGTGCTCGGGCGGACCACCCGCTTGACCTTGTCGGTGGTGTAGTTCTGGCCGCCGATCGACAGCAGCGGCGGGGAGGAGGTCAGATCGACCGAATCCACGATACCCTGCACTTCGGTGGAAATAGCGACGTTGTTGCCCGAACTGTCCTTGCCGGTGGCGGTCAAGGTGTAGGTACCAGCCGGCCACTGCACGCCGTCATTGCCCTTGCCGTCCCAGACGAAACTGGAGCCGCCCTTCTTCAGCGTAAAGTTGCCGGTATAGGCGGTCTGTCCCGCCGAATTGGTGATCGTGATCTGCGCGGTGGTGTCTTTGTCGGAATTGAAATTCCAGGTCGCCGACTTGTCGAACTGCGCCTTGCTGCCGTCGACGGCAACGGTGTTGCCGACATAGATCAGCGCGTTCGTCGCCTGCGTGCTCTTTTCGAGGTCCACCAGCGCCTTCAATTGCTCGTTCGACTTGAGTTGCTGCTCAATGCCGGCAAACTGCACGAGCTGCTGGGTAAACTGGTTGGTGTCGAGGGGATCCATCGGATTCTGGTGCTGAAGCTGCGTGGTCAGCAGCGTCAGGAAGGTCTGGAAATTATCCGCGATCCCCGTCGTCTTGTCCGACGCGGTGTTGTTGCTCGTGGCGGTGCCGGTTCCGGGCGCCGAGACGACCGTTGTCGGCATGGTTGCATCAACTGCCATGGCGCTCTCCCTTAAATTCTGATGTCGACGCCGCCGCTCGAACCGAGCATGCGGCCATAGCTGCGGCCGGCGACGACGGCCGGCACGCTTTCTTCCTCGCTGACGACGAGGCGATGCGCGTTGGGATTGGACTGGTTGCCGTCGTTCTGGCCCTGCGAGGACTGATCGCGCAGACTGAATTGCAGGCCGCCATTGCCGGTCGAGAGGCCGGCGTTATCCAGCGCACGCTGCAACTGGTTGGCATCCTGGCGCAGCATCGACAGCGTTTCCGGCCGTTCGACCGTCAGATGTGACGTCACCTGGCCGTGGCGGTCGATATCGATGCGGACGTCGATGCGGCCGAGTTCGGCGGGATCGAGCCGGATTTCGAAGCGGGTCTTGCCGCTCTTGGCGGAAGCGGCGATCTCCATCGCAAGCCCGCTCACCGGCACCGCGGCGCTGGTCGCTGCCGTGGCGGTGAGTTGGCTGGCGGCAGCAGCCGTCGTTGCGGTGGAAGCGACCGATTGCTGCGTCTGGATTGCGCCGGGAGCCTGCAGGCCGTTGCCGGACGCGTTGACTGGTGTCTGGCCGGCGATGTCAGGGGCGGCAAAATGCGCGTTGGTGTTCGCTGATGGCACGACGGGATTGCCTGACGCGTCGGCCTTCACGGCGTCGGCGATGCCATTCTCGGGCTTCGGCTTGGCTGCGGCTTCGGTGGCCGGCGTGACGGCGGGCACGATGCTGTCCGTGGCAGGTGCTGTGGGTGCAGCGGTGTCGGTGGTGCTGCTGGCAGCCTGCTCGACCGTCGTCGCGTTTTTCCTTGCGAGATCGGGGTTCTTGCGTTGCGCGGAAAGTTTGGTGCCAGCGGCGGGAGTCGCGGCGACCGCTGACGCAGCCTGAGCGATGCCTGCTGTGACGGTCGGATCAGCGGTGGCAGTCTGGGCGCTGATGGTTTGGCCAACGCCGCCCTGCGTGCTGGTCTTGGCGCCGTCCGCTTGCTTGGTGTTTGTGGTGGTGGGCGTGGTGACGGTGGCTTCGGTGCCTTCAGCCGCAGTAGCCGCTGGCGCGGTTTCGGCCGCGAGCGAAGCGGAGGCGGCGATTGCAGCCGCTGCTATGGCAAGCGGCGCGGTTGCCTTGTCGGTTGTGGGTGTCGTGGAAGCCGTCGCCGCCGGCGCTGCAGCGGTAGAGATGGCGACGGCAACCGCGTCGGCCGTCACCGCGGTCGTTGCATCCTGCGTCGTCTCGGTCTGATCGGTGGCCGCGGAAGCATCGCCGGAAGATGCCTGCGTCGTCTCGTCCGATTTCGCCTTGTCGGACTTGGGCGCGTCGGATTTCGATTTGGCGCGGCTGGTTTTTGCGTCCTTGGTCCCGGCCTCGGCATTGGTATCGACGTTGCCGTCGTCGTTTGCCTTGTCGCCGCGCGTCTTGTCGTTTTGTGTCTTGGCCGCAGCGTCGCGAGCATTCGAATCATTGCGCGCGGCCTTGTCGGGAGCAGGAGTATTGTCGCGCGCGCGGTTGTTGGTAGCCGCGTGCGTGTCGTCGGAGCGGCGCGGGCCGGGGGCTGTATCAGGTGCGCGATTGTCGTCGCGGCTCGCCGCCGTATTGCTGTCGACCAGCGCAGCGAAGCTGTCGTTTCCTGCTGACGGCTCGGCATCCGGCCGGGCGGACCGCGCCGCCGCGGTCTGGAAAGATGCGTTTGCCGATACTTCTGACGTGACACTAACCACGGGCAACCCTCGCGCTGAGCTCTCGGCTATTATTCAGCAAGGACCGGGCCATCTGCTGTGGCAAAAAATATCTTATTATTTCAATGGCTTGTGAAGATGGCGGCCGGAACCCGGGTCGGGACGGCGGCCCCCTTTTCTGCCCGGCGGCAAGATTTGCCGTCCTGTATCAGCTCCAAAATGGGGATCGGCTGATTGCCTCACGGGAATACGGCCTATATTAAAGAGCGGCGCCCGATCCGGCCCGGTATGGCCGAATGACGCCCTAAGGCCTTATAATAAAAAGGCTTTTCAACCCTCGCCGCGAGCCGCACGGCGCGTTCGCGATTGAAGTCGATGACCCCTGGCATGCGAAACAGTCTGGATCTCGAAGGCCGCCCGCAGGACACACGGGTCGTGGTCGCCATGTCCGGTGGCGTCGACTCGTCGGTGACGGCTGCCCTGCTGAAGTCCGAAGGCTACGACGTGGTCGGGATCACGCTGCAGCTTTACGATCATGGCGCCGCCACCCATCGCAAGGGCGCCTGCTGTGCGGGACGCGATATCCACGACGCCCGCAACGTCGCCGAACGGATCGGCATCCCGCATTACGTGCTCGACTACGAGAGCCGCTTCCGCGAATCCGTGATCGACAATTTTGCCGACAGCTACGCACTCGGCGAAACGCCGGTGCCCTGCATCGAGTGCAACCGTTCGGTCAAGTTTCGCGATCTCTTGGCGACCGCGCGCGAACTCGGCGCGCAGGCGCTCGCGACCGGGCATTATGTCGCCTCACGCCGCCTTGCCGACGGATCGCGCGCGCTGGTGTGCGCTGCGGACGCCGATCGCGACCAGAGCTATTTCCTGTTCGCGACCACGCGCGAGCAGCTCGATTATCTGCGCTTTCCACTCGGCGACATGACCAAGCCGCAGGCGCGCGAACTGGCGCGGCGCTTCGGCCTCGAAGTCGCCGACAAGCAGGACAGCCAGGACATCTGCTTCGTGCCGACCGGGCGCTATACCGACATCATCGGCCGCCTCAAGCCTGGCGCGATCGAGCCGGGCGATATCGTCGATCTCGAGGGCCGCGTCATTGGCCAGCATCAGGGCATCGTTCATTTCACCGTCGGCCAGCGCAAGGGACTTGGCATCGCCTCCGGCGCGCCGCTCTACGTCGTCAAGCTCGATGCGGCCAGCCGCCGCGTCGTGGTGGGACCGCGCGAGGCGCTGCGGATGGATCGCATCTTGTTGCGTGACGTGAACTGGATCGGCGATGGCGCGCTCGACCGTGTCATCGGCGACGGCATCGAGATGTTCGTGCGGGTGCGATCGACGCGTGCGCCGCAGCCGGCGTGTTTGCGCGCGGTCGATGGCGGTTATGAAGTCGAACTCGTTGCCGGCGAAGAGGGCGTATCGCCCGGCCAGGCCTGCGTGTTCTACGATGCGCCTTCCGGACAGGCGCGGGTGCTCGGCGGCGGATTCATCAAGAGCGCGACCGCACGCCATGTGGCGGCGAGGGCAGGGGCGCAGGAAAAGACCGCGCCGCTCGCCGAGGTGATGCGCACTTAAAGAAAAAATCGGGGCAGAGGAAATGGCTGGGGACATCGACCGCGAAGGGGTCGAAAAGGCTTATGGGCGCTGGGCGCCAGTCTACGATCTGGTTTTCGGCAAGGTGTTCGACGAGGGCCGCCGGTCGACCATTGCGGAGGCCGACAAGATCGGCGGACGCGTCCTCGATGTCGGCGTCGGCACCGGGCTGTCGCTGTCGGAATATTCGCGCAACACCAAATTATGCGGCGTCGACATTTCCGAGCCGATGCTGCGGCGCGCGCTCAAGCGCGTGCGCGAGTTCGGCCTGACCAATGTCGAGACGCTCGCGGTGATGGACGCCAAGAACCTGGCGTTCCCGGATGCGTTTTTCGACGCGGTGGTGGCGCAATATGTCATCACGGCGGTGCCGGATCCGGAACGCACGCTGGATGATTTCATCCGCGTGCTGAAGCCGGGCGGCGAGCTGATCCTGGTCAATCATATCGGTGCCGAAAGCGGGCCGCGCCGCATGTTCGAACTGGCGTTTGCGCCGCTGGCGCGGCGGCTTGGCTGGCGGCCGGAATTTCCGTGGGAACGCCTGACCAACTGGGCCGCCAAGCATGGCGGCGTCACCCTGACCGAACGGCGGCCGATGCCGCCGATGGGACACTTTTCGCTGATCCGTTTTCGGAAATCGTGAACGCATAGCGTTTTCGAGCGAATGGATGCCGGTTCGCGCCAGCAAAACGCGCCAAACAACGAACGCGACAATCTGATCGCGGAACCTCCGCGAGCGCGGGCCGTTTTCCCTGCATGGCAATGAAACGCGCATTTCTGATCTCATGTGCATGGGCGGCGACGGTCGGCATGGCAGCCGCACAGGCGCCGCCGACTCCGGCCACGCCGCCGGCCCAGACCGCGCCCCCGTCGACGCAGCGTGCGGCCAATTGCGCACCGATGCAGCCGTTGCCGAACTCCGGCGAGAAGGTTCCGGAGGGAACGACCACCGGTCAGCGGGCCGAGCCGCTCGGCGACAGATTGGCCCGTTCGGATGGCGTTCTGTGCCCGCCTGCCGGCGTCGATCCCGAAATGCACGCGCCGGCCCCGGACGCCGGCAAGACGCCGGTGATTCCGCCGCCCGGCAGCCCCGGCGGCGACCCGACAATCCGGCCGAAATAGCGTTATTTTGCAGCCGCCTGCCAGACGGGTTCACTTTGCTTGACAGCGGCTTGACCCACTCCTTATATGCCGCGCGTTCGCGAATGCGGTACAGTGTGCCGTGACGGTGAACCGTGGCGAGGTAGCTCAGCTGGTTAGAGCACGGGAATCATAATCCTGGGGTCGGGGGTTCGAGTCCCTCTCTCGCTACCAAATCTGCGATTTCGCTCGCCGATTTACGATTTTCAGCCAATACGTCCAGTTGCCGGCAGCAGTTGCGCGGCCAGGTCATCCTCAATGAAGCTGAGGGGCGGACGGCCGCTGTGGCTCCAGTTCAGTTTCGGCGTTGTTGACGATTGTTCAGCCGCCATTGCGCCCGCAGCCCATTGCGCGACGGATCAACTGCGGTCCAGATCGCTGCCCCCCCGGAATAGGCACGCCCCGGTCACACGGCCTCCATCTTGCTGTGTCCTACCAGATGGCAGGTTCTGGGAATTCGGAGCAATCGCAGCATGCAGGCGGGATGGCTGGGGTTTGCCGGGCGGTTTTTCGGTGTCCTGTTTCTTGTGAGCGTCGTGATGTCGCCCTGCGGCGCGGGTCCGCAGGAAATGCTGACGCTGATGCAGCGCATTACGGCGCTTGCAAAGGAAGGCCGCTACGGCGAAGCGGTCAGTCTTGCGAGGAAGCTTCAGAGCGAGGCTGAAAGGACTTCCGGGCGGCAGTCGCCTTTGACAGCAACGACATTGGTCGTGCTGGGCCAGGTGCTGCAGACGCAAGGCGAAACCGCCGAAGCGGAAAGCGTCCTGAAAAGGGCGCTTGCCATCCGCGAGAAAAGCCTTGGTTCAAATCATCCCGATGTTGCGGCCGTGCTCCTCACGCTGGGCCAGATCGAGCTGGGTCAGAACCGGCTGAATGACGCCGAGCGTGATGTCTTGCGCGCGATCGGCATCAATGAGCGCGTGCTGGGCCCTGACCATCTTACGACGGCGCTGGCGCGCATGCAGCTCGGCAATCTCCGTCATCGTCAAATGAAGGAGACGGAGGCGCTCGATATTTTCAACCGTGCGCTGGAAGTTTTCAGGAAGTCTCCGGGGCAGGCGGACATCATGATCCCGGTTACCCTGAACAACATCGCCGAGGTCTATCGGGCGCAAGGCCGGCTGCAACTGGCGGAGGCGCGCTTTGCCGAGGCGCTCGATCTCCAGGAAAAACAGCATGGCTCCGACAGCATCTATCTGGCGGCCACGCTCAATAATCTCGGTGAGCTCCGTCGCGCCCAAGGGCGACTTCAGGAGGCCGAGCAATTGGCCCGGAGGACGCTGGCCATCAGGGAAAAAGCGTTGGGCCCGGACCATCCCGACGTCGCCGCGAGCCTCAACAATCTGGCGCTGGTGTTCTCGCGCGAGGGCAGGGAAGCCGAAGCCGAGGGCCTGCTTGTCCGTGCGCTTGCTACTCAGGAAAAGGCATTTGGAGCGGCGCATCCGACCGTGGCGACGGCGCTGAACAATCTTGCCGAAGCGTGGATGCGTCTGGGACGCACGCAGGAAGCCGAACAGCTCTTCCGAAAATCGCTGGCGATTCGCGAAAAGAGCCTCGGCCCGACCCATCTGGACGTCGCCGTTTCGCTCGACAATCTCGTGGCGCTGCTCGGCAACGGCGATCGCTACGCGGAGGCGGACCCGCTCGCGCGTCGGTCGCTTGCCATACGCGAAGCCGCGCTCGGCGGTTCTCACCCGCTGGTCGCAAGCAGCCTCAACAATCTGGCTGTAATCCTCGACAGTACCGGGCGGCCGCAGGAGGCCGAGCCGCTGTTGAAACGGGCGCGGAACATGCGTTTGCAGGCGCTCGGCGACGCGCATCCGGATGTGGCCAACAGCTTCGTCAATCTCGGCGCACACTATCTCGATGTGAAGGATTGGCGGCAGGCCCACGAAGCGTATGCCCGGGCGGCGGCGATCCAGGACAGCCGCCGCGCCACGGAGTTTGGCGAGGAAAAGGGCCGGGGTGATCTGAAGGCCCATGACGACACCAATCCGTTCCCGGGCTTGATCGTCGCCGCCTACAATCTCGCGAGCGCCTCCGACGGCGCGCAGGCCGGCACGCTGCGATCGCAGGCGTTCGAGGCGGCGCAATGGATCGGCGACGAAAAGGCTGCGCGAGCGATTGCCGGGATGTCGGCCCGCATCGCAAAGGGCAGCGGGGATCTGGCGGTGCGCGTTCGCGAGCGGCAGGACCTCGGCGAGCAGGCAATCGCTACCGACAAGATGCTGGTCGCGGCGCTCTCGCAGGCTGATGGTGCGCGCAACAAGGCGGCGGAGCAGGCACTTCGCGCCCGGTCCTCGGCCATCGCCGGTCAGATCCGGCAACTGGACGACGCGATCCGCACTCAATTTCCGGACTATTCGGCGCTGGCCACCAAGGCTCCGATTTCGATCGGGGACGTTCAGAAGCAGCTGCATCCGAACGAGGCCTTGCTGCTGTTGACGACGACCCTGCGCTTTACCTTTGTCTGGACGGTGACGCGTTCGAACGTGCGGTGGCACGCTGCCGATATCGGCGAGAAGCAGCTCGCCGATACCGTCAGCATCTTGCGCTGCGGTCTCGATGCAGACGCGTGGCTGGACAAGACGTCCACATGCCCGGAAAAACTCGGCCTGAAACGTCCGCTGGCGGCGCGCGAGCCATCGCCGTTCGACCAGGAGCGGTCCTTTGCGCTCTATCAGGCGCTGCTCGGCCCGATCGCCCGCGACATCGACGGCAAGGAACTGATCCTGGTGCCATCAGGTCCGCTGGCCATGCTGCCTTTCGGGGTGCTGCTGACCGACAAGCCTGCGCCGGACGCCGGCAATGACCGCGCGACCGCGGACCTTTCGAAAGCGCCCTGGCTGGTCAAGCGATTTGCGACGACCGTCCTGCCCTCGGTCTCCAGCCTCAAGGCGCTGCGCCAGGTCGCGCAGAAGAGCCGCGCATCGAAGCCGTTCCTCGGCGTCGGCAATCCCTTGCTCGACGGTGACGGTCGCGATCTTGCGGCTGCGCGCGCCAGGCTGACGCGCCAGATCCAGAATTGTGCAGCCATTCCGGCACAAGCAACCCAGGTCGCGCAAAGAGGTTTGCGCACGGTCACCGCGCTGTCCGGCGGCACCGCCGACATCGAGCAACTCAGGCGCCAGATGCCTGTGCCGGAAACCGCGCTTGAATTGTGCTCGGTGGCAAACAGTTTCGCGCCCGTGAAAGGCGACGTCTATCTCGGCAATAGTGCTACCGAGACGAAGATCAGGGCGCTCAGCGAAAGTGGTGACCTCGCAAAATATCGCATGCTGCATTTTGCGACCCATGGCGCGCTTGCCGGGCAGGTGAATGGCTCCATCGAGCCGGGACTGATCCTGAGCCCGCCGCCGGCCGCCACGCCTGCCGATGACGGCTATCTCTCGTCGTCGGAGATTTCGGGCCTCAAGCTGGATGCCGATTGGGTGGTTCTGTCGGCCTGCAATACGGCCGGCGGTCAGTCTTCCAATTCAGAGGCCTTCTCCGGTCTTGCGCGGGCATTTTTCTATGCGGGCTCGCGCGCTCTGCTGGTCTCGCACTGGGCGGTCAGCTCCGATGCGGCGGTTGCCATCACCACCGGCACGATCGATGCGATGAAGGCCAGTCCCGATGTCGGCCGCGCCGAGGCGCTTCGCCGCTCGCTCTCGGCTCTGATCGCGAAGGGCGGCGAGAACGCGCAACCCGCCATATGGGCGCCCTTTGTGCTGGTGGGGACCGGCAGCCTCTGACGGTCCCTCGATCCGCGACTTTCCGCTTTCAGTTGCGGATCAGGATCGTTCCATGATTTTCTTCATCGCTCGTGGATAGCTTCGTCAGCCTTGCTGCCCCGCGGCTTCGAGGATGAGCCGCGTGATTTCCTCGGGATGTGAGATCAGGGAGACGTGGCTGGCCTTCAGTTCAATAGTCTTGGCGCCCATCCGCTTGGCCATGAAGCGCTCGAGGTCGGGGTTGATGGTGCGATCTTCCGTCGAGACGGCGTAGTAGCTGGGCTTGGTTCGCCAAGCCGCATGCGTGGTCTTTCCTGATAGCAGAGCCTTGTGGAACGGCTGCTGAACGGCATAGAGCACCTTTGCCTTCTCCTTCGGCAGGTCGCCGGCGAAATCACGCAGGAAGGCCTCCTCGGAAAGACGGCCTTCATCGCCGTCGAACACGATTCCGGCGCTCGCCGGCGGCGTCGGGAATGTCTTGGCCAACGCGGTATAGTCCTCGCCCGCATCAGGCGCGCGCGCAGCCACATAGACCAGCGCGGAAACATTTGGATGCACGCCAGCCTCCGTGACGATCATGCCGGAGAAGGAATGACCGACCAGAACCGTCGGGCCATCCTGCCGCGCCAGCACGCGCTCCGTGGAGGCGACCGCATCGGGCAACGTGCTCAGGGGATTTTGAACGGAAGTGGCGTTGAGGCCCGCCGCCTGCAATCGCGCAATCACTTCGGACCAGCACGAGCCGTCGGCGAACAAGCCGTGCACGAGCACCACATTGCGTGCCTTTACCGGAGTTGTGGTTGCGGCCGTGCCGCGTGTGGAAAGCAGCGAGGCTGCCGCGCCGGCAAGCAGGGCGGTCGAAAACGCGCGTCGGTTCATCATGATGTCTTTTCCTTCGTTTGAGATGTCAGTCGAAGTACGATCCGGTGGAGCTCGTTGTTACATCTTCCTCGGGCGGAGCAGCTCCGCGCGGCTACTTATTTGCAAGCAGCGAATCCACATCATGCGAGCGCACGATTGGCTCGCCACGGACGAAGTGCTCGTGATTCTCTTCGATGCTGTCATGGTCGTAGAGATAATTGACCATGATGCCGCAGGATTCCGCCATCGCGCGCGGCGCGGTGTCGCCGAGCCAGTTGATCCGCTCGAGCCGCGCGCCATTGCCGAGATGAAAACGCGCCACGGGATCGATGCGGCTTCCGGGCACGAACGGCCGCGTCAGATAGCGGGCGCAAAGCCGCATCAGGCCGGGCCGCAGCTTTTCGCTCTGCGCGGGATCCTGCCACCAGCCGTCGGCCGCGACGTCTCGCAACAGGTTTGTGTCGCGATCGCACGTGAGCTCCTGGCCAAGCCAGCGGCGGAAGCCCGGCACCGGCGACAGGGTGGAGAAGCGCCTCAGTTGCGGAAACTCCGCCTGTAACTCCTCGACCACCTGCTTGATCAGGAAATTGCCGAACGAGACGCCGCGCAAGCCGTCCTGGCAGTTGGAGATCGAATAGAAGATCGCGGTGTCGGCGCGCTCGGCCTGCGCCCGCCTGGCATGCTCGTCGGTGTCGCGTGACAACAGCGGCTGCACGGCCGCGGCCAGTCCCTCGACCAGCGCGACCTCGACGAAGATCAAGGGTTCATCGGGGAGCGCGGGATGGAAGAAAGCGAAGCAGCGGCGGTCGGGCGCAAGCCGGCGCCGCAGATCGTCCCAGCCCTTGATCTCATGCACCGCCTCGTAGGCGATCAGTTTCTCCAGCACCGCGGCCGGCGACTGCCAGTCGATACGCCGCAATTCGAGAAAGCCGCGATTGAACCAGGAAGCCAACAAATGCCTGAGGTCGGCGTCGAGCAGTTTCAGTTCGGGTTCGCCGCGCAGCCGTGGTCCGATTTCGCTGCGCATCGCGATCAGCGCACTCGTGCCCCCGGGCGCCATGTTCATGCGCCGCAGCAGTTCCTGCCGCGGCGGATCGGCGGCCTGCGCGAGAGCGGCGGCGGCTTCCGCCGTGCTGTCGGCAAGATAACGCTCCGCTGCCGCGCGCAGCGCAGCCTTGTCGGGCCGAAACTCCGTCGCGAGGTAGTGCTGAAAACCGTGCCGCTCGCTTGCGTCGAGCGCGTGCAGCACGTCATGCAACTGGCGTGCGACGAGCGCGCCGGATGCTTCGCCGCGCTCGGAGAGCAGCGCCGCCGCAAGTTGCTTGGCACGGTCAAGCGGTACCGGCTCGGCGGTGGAGGCGTTGGCTGAGGTTTGACTAACCGGTCTCATCGTTGCCTCCATCTCAAGCTGCAGCGACGGTGGTTCGGCGGAATTTGGCCGGCGGCGCGTAGAGCCCGCCCGAGGCTGTGACGAGTTCGTCGATCGATTTGGCTGCGAGCCAGTCGCGCGTCGCCGTCTTCTCGTCGATGCCGAGGTCGGAGGGGAGCATCACGATGCCGCGGTGGCGCAGATTATCGGTTGCTTCAGGCGACTGCCGCCTGCCGAAATCGGTGTCGCCTGCGACGGCGCGCAAGGCGGCTTCGCGTTCTTCCGGTGACCGGCAACGCAGCAGGTTGGCCACGCCTCGTTCAGTGATGACGTGGCTGACGTCGTCGCCATGGACCATCACCGGCGGCAGCGCGAAGCCCGCGGAAGCTGCCAGGTCGAACGCGTCCAGCCGTTCGACGAAACTAGGTGCGCCGTTCGGCTGGCTCGTCTGCACCATCTGCACCACCAGCTTGCGTCCGCGCAGGCTCTCTCCCGCTTCCTGGCCGGCGCGCAGCCAGGCAGGCGTGTCATGACGCCGGCCGCGGGCGTCCGCGCCCATGTTCGGCGCGCCGCCAAAACCCGTGATCCGGTCCTTGGTGGCTGTCGAGCTGTTGCCCGCGGCATCGATCTGCAACGTGCCGCCGATGAAGAGGTCACAGGCATATTGGCCGGCGACCTGCGCCAGCGCACGGTTCGAGCGGAGATTGCCGTCGGCGCCGACCGGAAACACGTCCGCACGGCTTGAGACGTAACGCTCCATGCCGAGCTCGGAGCCGAAGCAATAAACGTTGTCGACGAAGCCGGCTTCGATCGCGGGGATCAGGGTGGGATGCGGGTTGAGCACGAAATGGCGGGCGACCTTGCCCTTCAGTCCGCGCTGTGCGGCGAAGGTCGGCAGGATCAGTTCGATCGCGGCGGTGGCATAACCGATGCCGTGATTGAGGCGCTGCACCTGGTAAGGCTCGTATACCGCTGATATCGCCATCATCGCCATCAGCACGTTCTCGTTCCTGATTTTGGCGGGGTCGCGCGTGAACAGCGGATCGATCAGATAAGGCTTTGGGCTTGGCACCACGAAATCGACCCAGTCGCAGGGAATGTCGACGCGAGGCAGGCGATCGACGATCTCGTTGACCTGCGCCACAACAATGCCGCCACGGAATGCCGCTGCTTCGGCGATGGTCGGCGTGTCCTCGGTGTTCGGACCGGTATAGAGATTGCCGTCGCGGTCGGCCTTGTCGGCAACGACGAGCGCGACGCGCGGCGTCAGGTCCACCAGCATGCGCGCGTAGAGCTCGAGATAGGTATGGATCGCGCCGATCCTGAGCGCCTTTGCTGCGACGAGCTCGGCGAGCTTGCGGCTTTGCGGTCCGGCAAAAGCGAAGTCCAGGCGGTTTGCGACGCCGCGCTCGAACACGGCCAGATGCTCGGGCAGCGCAATGACCGACTGCACCATGTGCAGATCATGGACGCGCGCGGGATCGAGCTTTGCCAGTGCGGCGGCGAGAAAATCCGCCTGCTTCTGGTTGTCGCCTTCGATCGCCACGCGGTCGCCCGGCTCGATGATCGCTTCCAGCAACGCCGTCGCGCGTTCCGCCGGGCAGAGTTTTGTGCCTGCGCCGCAAACGGTGGCGGCCCGCGCCAGGCGCGCGGTGCGATTGCTCAGAGGCCGGTCTGTCATGATGAGGCTCCTTGGCTGCTGTCTATTGCAACCAAAGGTAGGGAGCCCCTATTGATTATAAAAGCGATATTTTATAATATGATTGATCGATAAAATGGATCAATGTCATGCTGGATTTCGAGCTGCTTCGCGCCTTCGTTGCCGTGGCCGATTGCGGCGGCTTCCATCGTGCCGCCGAACAGCTCAACCTGACGCAGTCGACGGTGAGCCAGCAGATCAAGCGCCTGGAGTCCGAGACCAAACGCCCGTTGTTTCGCCGCACCACGCGCAGCGTCGCACTGACCGACGATGGCGAGATGTTGCTGGGCGATGCCCGTCGTCTGCTGCAGCTCGAGGAAGCGGCGCGTCATCGCCTGGCGGCGCCGCGCCTGTCCGGCTCGGTGCGTCTCGGCGTGGTCGAGGAGGTCGCCGGCGGCTCGCTGCCTTCGGCGCTCGGCCGCTTTGCAGCACTGCATCCGGGCGTGAAGCTCGAGGTGCAGATCGGCGTCAGCGCGCCTTTGATCGAACAGCTCAATGCGGGACGGCTCGACGTGGTGTTTGCCAAGCGTCCGCTCGGCACGTCGAAAGGGCGCCTGGTATGGCGCGAATCCCTGGTCTGGGTCGCGGCCGACACATTCGATCTCGTTCCCGGCGCAACGCTGCCGCTCGCGCTCTATCGCGAGCGGTCCGTGTCGCGTGAGGCGGCGCTCAACGCGCTCGGGGATAGCGACCTCGCCTGGGAGATCATGTACACCAGCCCCAGCCTGACCGGGCTGCGCGCGGCGGCGCTTGCGGGCCTTGCGATTACGCCGCTTCCCGCAAGCGCCGTCATCGCAGGCTTGCGTGTTCTCGGGGCTGCGGAGGGCCTGCCGCGGCTTCCGGACCTCGAGTTCGCGCTCTACGAAAAGACGCGCCCCGACAAGGCCGCCGCGGCACTCGCTGCGGCGCTGCTGACGCTTGCACATGGGCCATCTCGTCCGACGATTTGAGGTGGAGACATTCGCCGCTCAGCACGATCGCGCTGACACCGACAATCGTTGGTGCCGTCGCGCCTGCTATGCGCCATTACCTTCGCCCCAGACCTGTCGCGACCTTTCCAGATGGCGCCGCATGACCGCGACCGCTCCGGCTTCATCCTGCTTCGACAGGAAATCGAGCAACTCAAAATGCTCGGCTGCCGACTGCGCGATGTATTCGCGGCCCGAGGCGTTCTTGAAACCGCGAAGCCGGACGCGATCGCGCAGCGTTTCCACCAGCTCGGTGAGCGGCTTGTTGCCGAGCGTGGCGATCAGCCCGACGTGAAACATGCGGTCGGTTTCGAGAAACTCGATCAGATTGCTGGCATCGGCCGCGCGTTTGGTCGCCGCCGCAAGCTCGCGCAGCTCTGCAAGTTGAGGCGGAGCAAGACCGGCGCGTGCGATGTCGGCAACGCTCGGGACCTCAAGCAGCACGCGGATGGCGAAGATGTCGTTGAGTTCTTTTGACGAGAGCGCAACCACGCGAAACCCGCGATTGCGCAACGGCTCGAGCAGACCCTCGCGCGCCAGATCCAATAGCGCCTCGCGCACGGGCGTCGCGGAGACGCCGAGTTCGGTCGCAAGCCGCGGCACCGAATAAAGCTGATCGGTCTGCATTTGCCCGGTGATGATCAGCCCACGGATCACCCTCCGCGCCTGCTCGCGCAGGCTCGGACCGGACTCCAAGCTGAGTGCACCGCCTTGTCTCACCATGCCGACGGCCTACCCAAGATTCTCAGCCGAGTAAATGTAATGTGTAACATATTATGGATAGGGGGTGATATGTGACCCGCGCATCGACCCGCGGCAAACCACCAATGTTGCGGCGAAACCATCCCGACATCGTCGCCCTGCTGCCGGCCTTCTGCGCCGAGGATTTGCGCCGGCCGGCGTCGCGCGAAAATGTTGCGCCGCGCCTGGCGAGCTACCTCTCTACCAATCCCGAATTCTTCGAATCGGCATGAGAGGCACGGGAGCCTCCGCTCCAGGTGTGTCGAATATCAACGTCCTTCCAGTGCGGCGGCCACGCGTGCGCCAAAGGCGTCGCAGTTCTGGGAGCCGCCGAGATCGCGGGTGCGCGCGGCGGGGTCGGCAAGTGCCTTATCGACCGCAGCCTCCATGGCGGCCGCAGCCTGGTGGAAGGCCGGATTGGCGTGCCGTGTGCCCATCCAGTTGAGCAGCATCGCGACCGACAGGATCATCGAGGTCGGATTGGCGACGTTCTTATCCGCGATGTCCGGCGCTGATCCATGCTGGGCCTGCGCGCAGCAATGCGTGGCACTTGCATTCACCGAACCTGCGAGGCCGAGACCGCCGGAGAGTTCGCTGGCGAGGTCCGAGAGAATATCGCCGAAGAAGTTGGTGCAGCAGAGCACGTCGAAGCGCTCCGGGTTCTTGACGAGATGCGCCGTCGAGGCGTCGACCAGGAGGTCGTCGAGCTCCACGTCGGGGAATTCCGTGTGGACGTGGCGCACGGCTTCCAGGAAAAGCCCGTCGGTCATGTGAAAGCAGTTCGCCTTGTGGATGGCGGTGACCTTGTTTCGCCGCGTGCGCGCCAGCTCGAACGAGGCGCGGGCGATGCGCTCGCTGCAATGGCGCGTGATCTTCCGGGTGGCGAGCGCCATGTCGGGGCTCGGCATGCATTCGCCGATGCCGCGCGTCATGTTGCGATCGGCGTAAAAGCCTTCCGTCGCCTCGCGCATGATGACGAGGTCCATGTTGCGGCCTTCGCGCATGTTGTGCGGCACGCCCGGCCTCGTGCGCGCCGGCCGGACATTGGCGAAGAGATCGAGCCCGACGCGGAAGCCAGCAGAAACATTGCGGCCGCCCTCGGCCACCGGCGGGTAGTCGGCATGCGACTGCGTGCCGAGAATGATTCCGTCGTAGCCCCTGGCTTGCTCCAGCAAATCCTGCCGCAGCGTCGTCCCATGTTTCTTGAGACTTACAAAGCCGACGTCCTCGTGGTCGAAGGTGAGATCGAGGCCGAATGTGCGGCTGGCAGCTTGCGTTACCTCCAGGGCGGCGGCGGTGATCTCGGGGCCGATGCCGTCTCCCGGCATCACGATGATGCGCATGCGATGGTCCTTTCACGGTTTGCAGGCGTTGCGCCCGGCATCCTTCAAATGTGTTCGCGGCAGTGTATTTTTCGATGTTCAAGTACAATCATGGAGTGCCGGTTGCGGGGCCGCTCTTCCGCTCCAATGCGCGCGCTACGTGACGCCGCATCAGAAAGGACGCCTCGACCAGGTCTCCGGCCGCGACCGGCGCAAGGATTTCCAGATGCTCCCGCGTTTCAGCCAGAATGCGGTGTCGATCGATCATCGAACGGTATTCGAGCAGGCGGCGCATCCGGTTGACGCGCTGGATGGCCTGGTGGAGGAAGGGGTTGCCGCCCATGCGCACGAGCTCCTCGTGGAACGTCACGCCGATCGCATGCAGCCGGTCCTCCGGCCAGTCGAGATAGGCGCCGTCGCAAATGCGCTCCAGATCGTTGCGCAAGCCGTCCAGCGCCGGCCGGTCGATCCTGAAGGTCGGCTCGAGGAAGGCCGCCGGCTCGAGCAACAGTCGCACGCGATAGAGTTGCGCCTGGGCCTCCGCGGTTTTGGCGACCGGCAGCAGGCGCCATCCATAGCCTGGCTTTCGCTCGATCCAGCCTTCGGCTACCGCGCGGGTGAGAATGGCGGTGAGTTCGGACCGGCTGATGCGATAGCGATCGAGCAGAAGGGTCTCGGTGACCTCATCGCCAATCTGGTCCCGGACCCAATCTTCGGCCAGCGCGTAATAGGCCCGGGGACCGTCGCGATTGGACGAAGCGGACTTCATCGCCGCGGATTTCGTCCTCGCCGTCAATGGTTTCACGAAGTAGCCGCGGTTGCGGTTTTGCCGCACCAGCCCCTGTCCCTCGAGCATCTTGAACGCCGCGCGCACCGGCGATCGCGAGACCGAGAAGCGGTCGGCGATCGACTGGGCAGTCAGGTGAGATTCCGCGGGCATGTCGCCGGCCGCGATGAGAGATGCCATTTCGGCCGCGATGCGCCCGGGCAAGGCGTCTTGCTTCATGCCGCAACTCCCTGGACCGGGCATCTTGCGTCGATGCCAAAATTGTTCTTTACTTATAAAAAAAGCAAAATGGTCAAGTCAAGCGGGGAAACCGATGGCGGGTACGTCTTCCGAGGATTCCTGATGCTGGGCGGCCTTGTCGTGTGGTCGGCGGTATCGGTCCTCTCTGCGCAAGCGCAGACATTTCCCAACCGTCCGCTCACCATGATCGTGCCGTTCGCGGCGGGCGGAGCGGCTGACACCACCGGCCGGATCATGGCTGACGCGATGGCGAGGCACCTCGGCCGGCCGGTCGTCGTCGAAAATGTCGGCGGCGCCGGCGGCGCCATCGGCTCGCTGCGCGGCAAGAACGCAAGACCCGACGGCTACACCATCGGCCTGGGACACATGGGCACACACGCGGCGGCAGTCGGCGCCAACGCCAGCCTCGGCTACGATCCGCGCAAGGATTTCGACTATCTCGGTCTCGTTTCGACGACGCCGAACATCGTGTTCGTGCGAAAGGACTTCCCCGCCAACTCGCTCGCCGAGTTCGCCGCTTATGCCAAAGCGAAGGGCAAGGATCTGAAGATGGGCCATTCCGGCATCGGGGCGGCCTCGCATATCACCTGCATTCTGCTGTTCCAGATCATCGGTGCGGAGCCGACCTATGTCAGCTATCGTGGTTTCGGCCAGACCATCAACGACATCCTGTCGGGTTCGATCGACGGTAGCTGCGATCTCGTCGCTTCCGTCAGCGGGCAGGTGCAGTCGGGCTCCGTCAAGGCGCTTGCCGTCGCGACAGCGGAACGGTCACCCAACGTTCCCGATGTACCGACGGCGAGCGAGGCAGGCCTGCCTGATTTCGCCGCCGAGACCTGGACCGGTCTTTACGTGCCGAAAGGGGTTTCTGCCGACATACTCGCCAAACTGCGCGCGGCCGTCGCGCTGTCGCTGGCTGAACCGGCGGTACAGGAGCGCTTCCTCAAGATAGGTGCAGAGGTGCCGAAGCCGGGACGGCGGGGCGGCGAAGCGATGCACGCGCTTGTCGAGAAGGAAGTCGTGCGGTGGGTCGAGATACTCGGGAAGGCCGGGTTGCCCGAACGGCAGTAAGGAAAGCGTTGGCGCGCCGCCGCCACGGCGCACGCCACCTGAACCCGGCAATCTCAGAGCATGCCGGGCTTGTTCCGAAAATCTGCCGCGCCTTCAGACATCGAAAATGAAATCAGATTTGTGGAGCGCATAGGCACGAACGCCAACCAGTTCGATGCTGTCATCGCCGACCGACACGACGGCATTGCCGTGCGCGGATGAGATGCGGACATCATGCCAGTCGAGATTTCCGGCATGCTTGAACTCGAGCTTGTCGATGCCGGGCTGGAAGTCGGTGATGACAGCCTTGGTCGCGCCCTTGTCGAAGACGAAATGGTCGGCGCCGCTCAATCCCGTGAGCATCTGTTTTCCGGTGCCGGCAAACAGGAAATCTCCCTGAGGGCCGCCGATCAGCGTGTCCTTGCCGTCCGCGCCGATGACGAGCTGCCGCGCCTCGGGATCCTCCGATTCGACGCCGCCTTTCAACCCGGTGTGCCGCGTGTACGAGATGAAGACATCGTCCTGGATATGTTGGGCATCGCTGTTGCGGAGGATGATGTCGGCAAGTGTCGTCTGCTTGATCTGCTGCAGTGTCCTGGTATCGAAGCCCTGATTTTCGAACCAGAACCGGTCGCCGTCGCGCAAGGCCTCGAACTGCATGGCGATGACGGTCTGGAAAGTCTCGCCGATGAGCGCACCGGGCGCATGATTCTCGGCGAGGCCTCCGGTCCAAAGGTCGATCAGATCGACGTTGTTCGAGAACGCTATCTTCAACGCCGCCCGCGTTCCCGGATCGCTGGTGATCTGGTCGATATCCGTATACCGGGCGAGGCCGAGCGATTCGCGCACGTCGTTGAGCGATCCGACGCCGAAATCGCGTTCTCGCTGGATGTTGATCGCCGCGAGATCCATGCTCACGGGCGGGTCGAACAGGAAATTCCGCAAATCCTCGACGATGCGAACATCCATTGCCTGCGACGGGTCGCCTGCCAGATGGCGCAACTGCCCGTCGGCGCCGCCGGATGCGACAAAATCCGACGGCGGTGCGAAGAAGATGTCCCTGAGTTCGCGCTCCGATCCTGCGACGACCTCGCCGCTCTCGGTCAGACTCTCGGTTTCCGCCGATACGATCGAATGCCCGAAGCGGAAGGCGATGTTGAACTCGAGCGAGAGGCGCGGATCGACGCTGGAATCGTAACCGTGGTAGGCCCCGATCGTGCCACTGCCGACCAGGTTCGGCAGAAACTCGCTGTACGTGATGTTCGCGATCTCCGCCGTGACGATGGCGCGCGCGAAATTATAGAGCTGGTCGCCGCTCCAGTTCGGATGCGCCTTGTGCAACTGGTCGACCTGATAGTTGTGCTCGCGCACGAACAGCGCGTGCAGCGAGGTAAGCGCAAAGTTCTCCGCGGCGCGCGGATCGCCGGCGGCGAACATGCCGTTGACGATCGGCAGATTGCCTCCCTCCGACGTCTTCATGTGCCCGTCGGAAAGGCGCAGGCTCGCGGCCGTCGCCGCATTGGAGCCGTAGACCATGGAGCCGTCGAGCCAGCCGCTGCTGAAATTGAGCGGAGTGACCGGATTGTCCGGGCCCGTTCCGCTCGAAGGATCGATGATCGCGCGGGTCATGGGCATGATCGCGCCGTCGCCGAACAGCGGGTCGCCGTCGGGCACCAGGATGCTGATGTCGTTGACGCCGTCGCTGCGCGTCAGCGTCAGATCGTGGTCGATGAACTGGCCCCAGGCGTACATGAATGCCGACACGCCTTGCTCGTTCGGGACGTTCGCGTCGCCCTCGCCAACCACGACATTGCTGATGGTGCGCGGATTGGGGCCGTCGAGCGGATCGGAAACGCCATCGGTGAAATGCGCGGGACCCATGCGGTCGACCGCCGTGCCGGCGGCATTGAGGCCGGGGCTGGAGAGATTGTTTCCCGAACCGTCAAAGCTGCGGAACTGGATCGTGACCGGCGCCGGTGGTTGCGGGCACCAGTTCGGAACGTGATGGTGGCCTTGGATCGACCAGGGTAACCCGCTTGATTGACCCCCGCCGGACCAGTGAAAGCCAAACGGGAAGGGGCCGTCGAAGCCGTTGTCAAATTCGAATTGGCCGTGCTGCGAGCCAAATTTGCTCGGCCAAGTCCCCCGCAATGCGTGCATAAAAACCTCCCCATTTTCTGCAAATGCGAATTATTTGCAACATTAGTGCAAATGCGAACGAATTGCAACTAGCCTTCAAGAACCCCAAAAGGCACGGACGGGTGCTGGAGATGCCAGCGACCGCCGGGAGATGCGGCGCCATGCTGACTGGCGAGCACGGGATTCATATCTCTGGGATCAGGGGCGGCGTTTTCGCTACGAACAATCCCTGCAAACTCTCCGTTCACGCCGTCCGGCGCTGTCCCCCATCGACGCGCAGCGCCGGCCTGAGACGAACACTTCCAGGACCTGCGAACACTTCGAGGACGCGCGCGACTCGTCGACGGTGACGAGGCAATTCACGGGTGATGTCGTGAGATCGCAGCCTATCGGTGAGACAGGGAATGATGTCGGCCGCGGCCGCGCTTTGCGCTGGTCATGTGGTCATACGCAACTGAATCCACTTTGCAATCCGGCCGGGCTTCCATCATAAGGGCGCCTGAAATTTGCCGGATCGCTCGCCGTTCGGCGGGCCCACAATAAGACAGGGAGAAAGTCTCGTGGCATATTCGAATACCCAGCTCTTCATCAACGGCAAGTGGCGTCCGAGCCAGTCGGGCAGGACCATCACCGTTCTCAACCCGGCGACAGAGGAAACCATCGGCACCGTCGCGCATGCCGACCGCGCCGATCTCGACGAAGCGCTGGAAGCGGCCGCCAAGGGCTTCAAGGTTTGGCGCGCGGTGGCGCCGTTCGAGCGCTGCAGGATCATGCGCAAGGCGGCCCAGATCATGCGCGAGCGCAACGACGAGATCGCGCCGCTCTTGACGATGGAGCAGGGCAAGACGCTGGCGGAAGCCAAGATGGAAGCCATGGCGGCCGCCGACGTCATCGAGTGGTTTGCCGAAGAAGCCAAGCGCGCCTATGGCCGGGTGATTCCGGCGCGCGGCCCCGGCATCTACCAGATCGCGGTCAAGGAACCGGTCGGCCCGGTCGCAGCCTTCACGCCCTGGAATTTCCCGATCAACCAGGTCGTCCGCAAACTCTCCGCAGGCCTCGCGGCTGGCTGCTCGATCATCGTCAAGGCCCCGGAAGAAACCCCGGCGTCCCCGGCGCAACTGATCAAGGCATTCGTCGATGCGGGCGTTCCTGACGGCGTCGTCAACCTCGTCTATGGCGTGCCGTCGGAGATTTCGGAATATCTCATTCCGCATCCGGTGATCCGCAAGATCTCCTTCACCGGGTCGACCGTCATCGGCAAACAACTCTCCGCGCTGGCGGGCCTGCACATGAAGCGCGCCACCATGGAGCTGGGCGGCCATGCGCCGGCGATCGTGTTCAAGGATGCCGACGTTACGTCGGCGGCGAAGATTCTGGCGGCGGCGAAGTACCGCAATGCCGGCCAGGTCTGCATTTCGCCGACGCGCATGCTGGTGCAGGACGACGTGTTCCGTGAATTCGTCGACAAGTTCGTCGAAGGCGCCAAGTCGATGAAGGTGGGCAACGGCCTTGATCCAGACTCGAAGATGGGCTCGCTCGCCAATCCGCGCCGCGTCACCGCCATCGAAGGCATGGTGCAGGATGCCGTAGGCAAGGGCGCCAAGCTCGAGACCGGCGGTCACCGCGTCGGCAACAAGGGCTATTTCTTCGAGCCGACGGTCGTCAGCGACGTGCCGAAGGATGCGCGCGCCATGAACGAGGAGCCGTTCGGGCCGCTGGCCTTGATCTCCCGCTTCTCCACCTTCGACGAGGTGGCCGAGGAAGCCAACCGCCTGCCGTTCGGCCTGGCGTCCTACGCCTTCACCAGCTCGACCAAGACCGCAACCGCGATCGGCGCCGCCATCGAAGCCGGCATGGTCTCGATCAACAGCTTTGGTCTCGCCCTACCTGAAGTGCCGTTCGGCGGCGTCAAGGATTCCGGCTACGGCTCGGAAGGCGGCACCGAGGCGATGGAGGGCTATTTCAATACCAAGTTCATCACCCAGACCGGGGTGTGAACCAGCCGCGAAGCCGCCGTTTGCTTCGCTCCATGATATGGCCCGACGTTCCACCGGAGCGTCGGGCTAATTTTTTACGATCCATGCAAGCAGCAGGATGACGAGTACGATCAGCCCTGCAGACAGGCTCTTCCAGAACACCAGCGGGTCGCGCTCATAGAGCGAGCGCCGCGACGTGACGGCGGGCTTTGCCCACATCGCGCCGTTTTCGAGTTCGTGCGAAAATTCGATGACGTCGCCATAGCGCTGCGCCGGATCGACGTTGAGTGCCTTGCCGACCACGGCATCCAGCCAGGCCGGCAGGTCGGGGCGATAGCGCGAGAGGTAGGTTGGCTTTCCGAAGCGGGGGCGCGAGAACGGCTCGATCTCGCCATAGGGGTAGGCGGCGGTGAACATCCGGTACACGGTGACGCCGAGCGCATAGAGATCGGAAAACTCGTCGCCGGGCCGGCCGCCGAACAGTTCGGGCGCCATGTAGCTCGCCGTGCCCGGAATATCCTCGGCCGGGAAATCTTCCAGCAGCGGCACCCGTGCAACGCCGAGATCGACCAGCCGTAATCCGCCGGCCTTCAACAGGATCACGTTATCGGGCTTGATGTCGCGATGGATGATGCCGGCGCGATGCAGGGTCGCCACCGCGCGCGCCAGCTTGGTCGCGATCCCGATGCCTTCGGCGAGCGAAAGCTGCGGCGAGCGATTGAGCCGCTGCTCCAGCGTCTCGCCTTCGTAGAGCGGCATCACCGAATAGAGACGGGTCTGCCGCTCGGCAGGCAGTTCGATGATTTCTCCGATCCACAGGCTGCGCACACGCGCCGCGACCCACGCCTCGCGAACGAAGGCGAGGCGATAGGAGCCTTCGCTCGCTACGCGCGGATGCGGAAACTTCAGCACGAGCTCGCGGCCCTGCCGCTTGTCGATCGCTTTGAACAGGCGGCTGTAGCGGCCATCAGACAATATTTCGCCGAGCGTGAAATCGTCGACGACGTCGCCGCTTTCGGGCAGATCCAGAATTGGGAGCGTCGCGATCGAGTGGGTGAGCTCGTCGCGGTCGGCGGGCGGCAGGTCGACGACGTCGAGCACGAGCGCGGTCATGTTGTCGGTGGAGCCGGCATCCAGCGCCGCGTCGACCAGTGCGCGCGCGGATTCTTCCGGCGAGGTGCGCTCGCTCAACAATACTTGCAGGCGGTGATCGGCCAGCACGCCATGAACACCGTCGCTGCAGACCAGGAGCCTGTCATGCTGGCGCAGTCCGACGGTGGCATAGTCGAAGCGGGCAAAATCCTCGAAGCCGATGGCGCGGTTGAGCAGGTGTGCGAGATCGCCGCGTCCGGCGATGTGATCCGTGGTCAGCCGCTCCAGGCGTCCCTCGCTCAGGCGATAGGCGCGGGTGTCGCCGATGTGAATGACGTGGCACAGCCGCCGCGACAGGATGATCGACGAGAAGGCGCAGCTCATGCCGCTGAGCCGGGGATCGGTTCGGCCTTGTGTGTAGATCCAGCTATTGGCGGCTTCCAGCGAACGCGACGCCCGGCGGCGCACGCCGAGCGTCTCGGGGAGGGAATAGTATGCGTCGATGAAGCAGCGCACCGCGAGCTCGGCAGCTTCGCGTCCGCCCTTGTGTCCGCCGACGCCGTCGGCGACGGCGGCGACGATGTCGCGATTGCTTAGGCCTGATTGCCCGAGACAGGTTCCGACATAATCCTCATTGGCGGACCGCTTGCCGGTCTCGCTGACGAAGCCGACGCGAACCCCGAGATTTCGTTGCGAACCGATCGTCACCCGCGCGGCCTGTCAAGGCTTTACTATTGACGCGTTTTCTTCACGCGAACCGGTAACCACTTCGCTAGAAAACGCTATGGTAGCGCGCGTGGTCAGACCCGCGCTCCTGATGCGGCGCCCCATGTGGTGCGCCAGCGGACCTTGACCATGGCAAGTCCGAGGAAACCAAGCAACGCCAGCAGGCCGAAAAACAGGAAGCCTGCGCCGAACCCGCCGGTCATTCCCTTGGCGATGCCAAGCGCCTTGGCCAGGAAGAAGCCGCCGATGCCGCCGGCGCAGCCGACCAGGCCGGTCATCAGCCCGATCTCGTGACGGAAGCGAAGCGGGATCAGCTGGAACACCGCGCCATTTCCCATGCCGAGCGCGAGAACGCCGATCGAGAACAGCAGCACCGAGACCCAGGCAATGCGCGGCATCTGCATCAATGTCCAGCCGGTAGATGTCGGCGCGGCCGGTCCTTCCGGCATGAAAGCGATGACGAGATACGCCGCGACGACGACGCCAAACAGGATCGACAAGGAGCGGATGCCACCGATGCGATCGGCAATCAATCCGCCGACGGGGCGGAAGCCCGAGCCGAAAGCGACGATCAGGCCCACCAGCAAGCCCGCCGCGACGCCGGACACGTGATACTGCACGGTGAAGTACAGCGGCAGCGCGTTGGCCAGTCCGACGAAACCGCCGAAGGTGATGAAATAGAAGAACATGAACCAGCGGCTATCAGGGTCGCGCAGCAGGGCGCCATAGGCCTTCAGCGAAATCGGCTTCCGCTCGCCGGGCGCATCCTTGGCGGCGAAGACGTAGTAGGCGAGGATCAGCACCATCGGCACCAGCAGCACGCCGAACACCGCCTGCCAGCCCCAATGTTCGGCGATCGACGGCGCGAACAGCGTGTCGAGCACGACGCCCATATTGCCGGCGCCGGCGATCCCCATCACCACGCCCTGATATTGCGGCGGATACCAGCGGCTGGCCTGTGGCAGCGCCACCGCGAACGACGCGCCGCCGATGCCGAGCGCGAGACCGAAGATCTCGATGGCGAGCTTGCTGTTGAGGCCGAAGTACCAAACCCATGCCGTTGCAAGGATGACGACGATCTGCGCGATGATTCCGGTTCGCTTGGCGCCGATGAGATCGGCGAGCAGGCCCATCGGAACCCGCAGCAGCGCGCCGGCCAGCACCGGGATGGCGACGAGGGTAAACTTCTCGTCGACGGCAAGGTTCATGTCGTGCGCGATGTAGACGATCAACGGACCGAGCGCGACCCAAGCCATGAAGCTTATGTCGAAATAGAGGAAGGCGGCGAGCAGCGTGGGCCAATGGCCGGCCTTCTTGAATTCAGCAAACTTCATCGAGCAGCCTCGAACATTGGCGCGCGACACCGCGCGGGCTGCGCAGTGGTCTCGGCACAAGGGACGGAATGTTGGGAAGCGAGTCGTCTCGTCGTTGAGGCGCACTCTCGCCCTGACGTCAGCAATTCGTGTGCCAGAAAAACCAGCGCGCCAGTTCGTGTGTATTTGCAGGGCCTTGCCGGGCGCGGACAAACTGCCGGGAATGCGGCCGCTGCTACGTTTGTCGGCAAAACCAGCCGCTCGAACGNTGCAGTGTGGTGTTTTATTATGCTGTGCGAAGTATTAACGGGAAAGCGCCTCNNNNCGAAATCCCGCTTGCCCGTGTCGTGCCGTCTCCGCGGTCACCCTGCCGCTTCTTCACCGTGGCGCATTCGCGTTGTGCACAATGGATAGCCCGAGTGGCTGATTTTTTGGGCATTCGTGCACCCGAAGAGGACGATTCATCAGCCGAAGCCCGATGTTGCGTCCGAAAAACTACGGGTTCGGCGTTGGCACGTCTCTTGAATACATGAGAACTCGATCGTCATAGCCGACGACTCTCTGCCCGCCGATGGGCGCTCCCAATCAATCAATATTATTTGCCGATCGACGATGCAGAGTTGCGCCGTCGAGCGGGGCCATCGGAACCTGGATCAGAAGGCAGAGCATGCTCAATAAAGTGAACAAGCCAAAGTTGGTGGTGATCGGCAACGGCATGGCCGGCATCCGCACGGTGGAATTGCTGCTGGACCGTGCGCCGGATCTCTATGACATCACCGTGTTCGGCTCCGAACCATACGGCAACTACAACCGCATTCTGCTGTCGCCCGTACTTGCCGGTGAGAAGACCGTCGACGACATCATGCTTAACACGGAGCAGTGGTACGACGATAACGGTATCACGCTGCGCAAGGGTGAAATGATCGAGATGATCGATCGGCGTACCTGCGAAGTTGTGACGAAAGAAGGCGCACGGGTACCTTACGACCGCCTGCTGATCGCCACGGGCTCGAACCCGATCATGTTGCCGCTTCCGGGCAAGGACCTTCCGGGTGTCATCGGCTTTCGCGACATCCAGGACGTCGAGCACATGGTCCAGGCGTCGACGAGCTACAAGAATGCGGTGGTGATCGGCGGTGGCTTGCTCGGCCTCGAAGCGGCCAACGGCCTGATGAAGCGCGGCATGACCGTCACCGTCGTGCATCTGCTCGACACGCTGATGGAACGTCAGCTCGATCAGGTCGCGGGCGGATTGCTGCGCAAGTCACTCGAAGAGCGCGGCATGGTGTTCAAGATGCCCGCGCAGACCGAGGCGATCCTGGGTGAGGATCGCGTGACCGGCGTGCGCTTCGCCGACGGCGAGGAGCTTCCGGCGGATCTCGTCGTGATGGCGGTCGGCATCCGCCCCAATTTCGAATTGGCGCGCAAGGCGGGCCTGCATTGCGAGCGCGGCATTGTCGTCTCCGATACCATGCAGACATACGACGGGCGGATCTACGCGGTCGGCGAATGCGTGCAGCACCGGCGCCAGACCTACGGCCTCGTGGCGCCCTTGTTCGACCAGGCCAAGGTTTGCGCCAACCACCTCGCCATGAAGGGCTTCGCCACCTATGACGGGTCGGTGGTTTCGACCAAACTGAAGGTGACCGGGATCGACCTGTTCTCCGCCGGCGACTTCGCGCCGGGCGCTGACAAGGAAGAGATCGTGATGCAGGACGCCTCTCGCGGCGTCTACAAGCGGATCATCCTGCGCGACAAGAAGATCGTCGGCGCCGTGCTCTATGGCGATACCATCGACGGTCCCTGGTACTTCCAGCATCTGCGCGATGGCACCGACGTTTCGCACATGCGCGAGCGGCTGGTGTTCGGTGCAGCCAACCTCGGCGACGGCGGCCATAGCGGCAAGAACTCGGTCGCCGCGATGAGCGACGAGACGGAAATCTGCGGATGCAACGGCGTCTGCAAGGGAACCATCGTCAAGGCGATCAGTGAAAAGAAGCTGTTCACGATCGACGACGTGCGGGCTCACACCAAGGCGTCCTCGTCGTGCGGCTCGTGCACCGGTCTTGTCGAGCAGGTTCTGGCTTTCACGCTCGGCGGCGACTATTCGGCGGCGCCGAAGGTCAAGCCGATGTGCGCCTGCACCGATCACAGCCATGACGATGCGCGCCGCGTGATCATCGAAAATGGACTGAAGACTATTCCCGATGTCATGAAGTTCATGGACTGGAAGACGCCGAACGGATGCCACTCCTGCCGGCCGGCCCTGAACTATTACCTGCTCGCGACCTGGCCCGGCGAGTACCGCGACGACCAGCAGTCGCGCTACATCAATGAGCGTGTCCACGCCAATATCCAGAAGGACGGGACCTATTCGGTCGTGCCGCGGATGTGGGGCGGCGTCACGACGCCGGACGAACTGCGCGCCATCGCCGACGTTGCGGACAAGTTCAACATTCCGACCGTCAAAGTAACCGGTGGGCAGCGCATCGATCTTCTCGGCGTCAAGAAGGAGGATTTGCCCGCGGTCTGGGCCGACCTCAATGCCGCCGGCATGGTGTCGGGTCACGCCTACGCCAAGGGTTTGCGTACGGTGAAGACCTGCGTCGGTTCGGAATGGTGCCGCTTCGGCACGCAGGATTCCACCGGCCTCGGCGTCAAGCTCGAAAAGTTCATGTGGGGCTCGTGGACACCGGCCAAGGTGAAGCTTGCGGTATCGGGTTGTCCACGCAACTGCGCGGAGGCGACCTGCAAGGACGTCGGCGTCGTCTGCGTCGATTCCGGCTACGAGATTCATTTCGCCGGTGCTGCCGGCCTGCACATCAAGGGCACCGAGTTCCTGACCAAGGTCGCGACCGAGGAGGAGACGCTCGAGATCATCGCCGCCCTGACGCAGCTCTATCGCGAGCAGGGCTGGTATCTGGAACGTATGTACAAATGGTGCGACCGGATCGGCCTTGACGCGATCCGCAAGCAGGTGGTCGACGACGTGGCCAACCGCAAGGCGCTGTTCAGCCGCTTTGCCCATTCGCAACAATTCTCGCAGAGCGACCCGTGGGCGGCGCGCGCCCAGCGCGGCGTCGATCGCAATGAATTCACCCCGCTGGCGGAGCTGGAACTTGCATGACCAAATGGATCGAAATCGGGACCCTGAACGATATTCCGGTTCTCGGCTCGCGTGTCGTGCGGACGGCCTCCGGCGACATCGCGGTGTTCCGGACCGCCGATAACGAGGTGTTCGCGCTCGACGACCGCTGCCCGCACAAGGGCGGGCCGTTGTCGCAAGGCATCGTTCACAACAAGCGCGTCACCTGTCCGCTGCACAATTTCGTCATCGAACTCAAGAGCGGTACGGCGGTCGCGCCTGACGAGGGATGCACGCGCGCGCATCAGACCAAGGTGGAGAATGGTGTCGTCTGGCTTGGTGTCCAGGTGGCAGCGACCGTGCCTGCCGAGTGAGGGTGATCGCCCGTGGCGGTGAAGACAACCTGTCCGTATTGCGGAGTCGGCTGCGGCGTTGTTGCTGACAGGGATGCCGCGGGCGGCGTGACGGTCCGCGGCGATCCGCATCATCCTGCCAATTTCGGCCGGCTGTGCGGGAAAGGCTCGGCGCTTGCGGAGACCATCGGCCTCGAGGGGCGGCTGCTCGCGCCTGTTATCAACGGGCAGGAGACGGACTGGGATACGGCGCTCGACCATGTCGCAGACGGATTTGGCAGAATCGTCCGCGAGCATGGACCGGATGCGGTGGCCTTCTACGTCTCCGGCCAGATCCTCACCGAGGACTATTACGTCGTCAACAAGCTCGCCAAGGGTTTTATCGGCACCGCCAATATCGACACCAATTCCAGGCTGTGCATGGCGTCGAGCGTGGTGGGCCATAAACGCGCATTCGGCAGCGACACCGTCCCGGGCTGCTACGAGGATCTCGAAGCCGCCGATCTCCTGGTCCTCGTCGGCTCCAACGCTGCCTGGTGCCACCCGATCCTTTACCAGCGCATGATCGCTGCCAAGGCTTCTAACCCCGCATGCCGCATCGTCGTCATCGATCCGCGGCGGACCGCGACATGCGACGGCGCCGATCTGCACCTGCCGCTTCGCTCGGGTAGCGACTCGGTGCTGTTCAACGGATTGCTCGCGCATCTGGCATCGCGCAACGCCATCGACGGCGCGTTCGTGGAGGGATTCACCACCGGCGCCGAAGCCGCGCTGCAGCAGGTCGCGGGCCAGACGGTGGCGCAGACCGCGGACATCTGCGGCCTCTCCGAGGGCGCCGTGGCGCTGTTCTTCGACTGGTTTGCCAAAACCGAACGGGTCGTCACGCTTTATTCGCAGGGTATCAACCAGTCGAGCAGCGGCGTCGACAAGGTCAATGCGATCATCAACTGCCATCTGTTGACCGGCCGCATCGGGCGTCCCGGCATGGGCCCGTTCTCGCTGACCGGACAGCCCAACGCGATGGGCGGCCGGGAAGTCGGCGGGCTGGCCAATCAGCTTGCCGCGCATATGGAGATCGAGAACGCGAAGCATCGCGACATCGTGCAGCGCTTCTGGCACTCGCCCGTCGTCGCGGACAAGCAGGGCCTCAAGGCCATCGACATGTTCGACGCGATCGCCGACCGGCGCATCAAGGCGGTCTGGATCATGTCGACCAATCCGCTGGTCAGCCTGCCGGACGCCGATCGCGCGCGCCGCGCGCTCGATGCCTGCGAACTCGTCGTCGTCTCCGATTGCATGCGCCATACCGACACCACGCGTCATGCCCACGTCTTGCTGCCCGCGCTGACCTGGGGCGAAAAGGACGGCACCGTCACCAACTCCGAGCGCCGCATCTCCCGGCAGCGTCCGTTCCTGCCGGCACCCGGCGCCGCACGGGCGGATTGGCGGAGCATTTGCGACGTCGCCCGTCGCATGGGTTTTTCGGGATTCGACTATTCGAGCGTTGCCGAGATCTTCCGCGAACATGCAAGGCTTTCCAGCTTCGAGAACGACGGGACGCGCGATTTCGATCTGTCCGCGTTGAATACGCTCGACGATCGCGCCTACGATGCGCTGACGCCGATCCAGTGGCCGGTGACGCGGGAATACCCGACAGGCACGCCGCGGATGTTCGAGACGGGTGAATTCTTCACCGCCGACCGCAAGGCTCGTTTCGTACCGGTGACGCCGCGCCCCGCCGTCAACGCGACCAGCCGCGACTATCCGCTGGTGCTCAATACCGGGCGGGTCCGCGATCAATGGCACACCATGACGCGGACCGGAAAATCGCCGCGGCTGCTGGCGCATATGTTTGAGCCTTGCGCCGAATTCCACCCCGACGATGCGCGCATGGCCGGTGTCGAGAATGGCGGGCTCGCGCGGCTGACCAGCCAGTGGGGCGAGATGGTGGCGCGTGTCGTCGTCACCGCCGACCAGCGGCGTGGCTGCGTGTTCGTGCCGATGCACTGGAATGGCGAGTATGCCGGCGACGGCCGGGTCAACGCGCTGGTCAATCCGGCGACGGACCCGATCTCCGGACAGCCTGAATCCAAGCATACGCCGGTCAAGGCGGCAGCCTACTTGCCGAAATGGCACGCCTTCATCCTCAGCCGTCAGGAAATCGAACGTCCTGTGGCGGGCTACTGGGTCGGTGGTCTCTCAGGGACGTGCTGGCGGATGGAATTGGCGTTCGACGAGCGGCAGCCGAGCTGGCGCGACTGGGCGCGGGAGCAGCTCCGTGTCGGACACGACATTGAATGGATCGCCTATCGCGATCCGAAGGCTGGACGCTTCCGCTACGCCGCCGTTCGCGACGGCCGGCTGGAAGGTTGCGTATTCATCGCCCCCGATCACAGGCTGGTCTCGCGGTCGTGGCTGACCGGCTTGTTCGCGGAACAGGCATTGTCAGCGAATGCGCGGATGTCGCTGCTGACGGGACAGCCGCTGGATGCCGGCCAGGACGTCGGGCCGATCGTCTGCTCGTGCTTCGGCGTGGGCCAGCATCAGATCTCGGCCGAAATCCAGAAAGGGGCGGCCAGCGTCGACGACGTCGGCCGGCGTCTGAAGGCCGGCACCAATTGCGGTGCCTGCAAGCCGGAGATCGGAAAACTGCTGCGCGGCGCGGCCGTGCGCGATCCGCATCCGGCATGAGCACTTCCTGATCGCATCATGCGGGGCTCGTCATCGCGATGAAGAAGCCTCGTCGAGCTTCGCGATAGCAGAGAACATCACGGCGGCCACAATGCCTGACAGCAGCGAGGCGGCGAGGACGCCGAGCCGCACCTGCTTCAGAACGATCTCATCGTCGAAGGCGAGCGTTCCGATGAAGAGGCTCATCGTGAATCCAATGCCGGTCAGGATGGCCATGGCGTAAAGCTTTGCCGTCGTCGTGCCCTCCGGCATCGCCGCCAGGCCAAGGCGGATCGCGAGCAGCGAAGCGGTAAAGACCCCAAGTTGCTTGCCTATGAAGAGTCCCGCGATAATGCCGAGCGGTATCGGTGCTGCCAGAGTAGAGAAGGCGAGGCCGTGAAGCGATACGCCGGCATTCGCGAAGGCGAAGATCGGCACGATGGCGAAGATGACCCACGGCCGGAGCGCGTGTTCGGTATCTTCGAGCAGGCTGTGCCCGTCGCGCCTGGTCAGCGGCATCGCGAGCCCGACGGCGACACCTGCGAGCGTCGCGTGTACGCCGGATTCGAGCACGCAAACCCAGGTGAACAGCCCGGCAATGAGATAGAATGATGGCCGGCGCACATCCAAAAGATTCAGGATTGCGAGTGCGGCGACGCCAAGCCCGCCGAGCGCCAGCGCCAGATGCGAAAGACTGGCGCTATAGAAGATCGCGATGACGATGATGGCCATCAGGTCGTCTATGATCGCGAGCGCCAATAGAAACGTTTTTAGCGAAGCCGGCACCTTGCGTCCCAGCATGGCGCAAACGCCGAGCGCAAAGGCGATGTCGGTGGCCGCCGGTATGGCCCAGCCGCGCAACGCCTGCGCGTCGCTCCAGTTGACCACGGTAAAAATCGCGGCCGGCGTGATAAAGCCGCCGAATGCGGCGATCACGGGCAATGCGGCCAGCTTTGCGCTCGCCAGCGTTCCCTCGATCACCTCGCGCTTGATTTCGAGCCCGACCAGCAGAAAGAACACGGCCATCAAGCCGTCATTGATCCAGTGATCGATGGTCTTGGTCAGTCCGATCGATCCGATCCGGACCTCGCCGGTCGTCCGCAGCAGTGCCTCGTAGTCCGGGCCTAACGGCGAGTTCGCAACGACAAGCGCCGCGATGGCGGCCAGACCGAGAACGGCGCCGCCGTAGAGACCCGTGTTGTCGGGTCCCTCGGATGCTGGACTTTTGATTGTCATTGGCCGGTCTTGCCGTTTATCGCGACCGACAGTGCGAGTTTGGTTTCTTCGACGATGTCCTCGACCAGTTCTTCGCGGCTGACCTGAGCGAGCTGGCCGGTGAGCAATCCCTGTTCGGCGAGCATGACCACGCCGTGCAGCGAGGCCCAGATCTTCAGCGCGCTGCGCTCGCGCAACAATCCCACGGCGGGCGCCTCCAGCGCCTCCACCAGGAGGTCGAAGGTCTCGATGGCCGCGCTGTGCAGCTCGCTGCCTTTCGGCGCGCATGCCATGGTTCGCGACGCGAACATCAGGCGATAGATGCCGTTGCGGCGCAGGCCGAAATCAAGCGTGAGCTGGGCGAAACGGGACAGTTTCGACTGCTTCGACGGCTTTTCGATCGCCGCGCGCATCATGGCCGAGAACTGGCGGAACGCTTCGGCGGTAACGGCCGTCAGCAGCGTCTCGCGATCGGCAAAATGCTTGTAGGGCGCCGGCTGCGAAACGCCGAGCTTCTTGGCAAGCGCGCTGATGCTGATTGCTTCGGGACCGCCGAGTTCGACCTCGTGCAATGCGGCTTGAACCAGGGCATCACGAAGATCCCCATGGTGATAGGCATTGAGCGCTTTTCGTGCGGGTCGCGGCGGCATTGAGTTCCATGATCTATAACTTTTGCCTTGACAGCACAACGGCAACACGAATGTAATACGATATAACTTTGCGGCGCGCCGGCGAGTCTGTCTCGACATGCCGCAACAAGGCAGCGCGAGACAATGCGCGCCAGAAAGAGGGGAACGCTGCGATGGCCGGAAAGCTGAAAGTCCGCGTCGACCAGGACAAATGCCAGGGTCACGCGCGTTGCAAATCACTGGCGCCCGAACTGTTCGACCTCGACGAATTCGGCAACGCGCACGAAGTCGGCGACGGCTCGGTGCCTGAGGGCCTGGAAGACAAGGCCTACCTCGCCCAGAGCAACTGTCCGGAAATTGCCATCGAGGTGACCGAAGAATAATCCGGTCGCGAGATCTTTCATCCACCACGATCTGAACGAACCAAACAGAGGATTTGCTCCGATGTCCGATTCCGCCAGCATCATGCCCGAACATCCTCCGGTCACCGACTGGGTCAACGATTTCGATCACACCGATCCGACCTGGACGGAAAATCCGTTTCCGATCTGGGAAGAGCTGCGCGCGGCTTCGCCCGTCGTTCACACCGAGCGCTTTCTCGGCTGCTACATGCCGACCACCTACCAGGCGGTGAAGGAAATCGCCTACGATACCGAGCACTTCTCCTCGCGGCGCGTCATCGTGCGCGACATACGGCCGGAGATCACCGCACGGGCGCCGCCGATCACCTCCGATCCGCCCGAGCACAAGCCCGCCAAGCAATTGCTGCTGCCGCCGTTCACGCCGGACGCAATGAAGAAGCTGGAGCCGCGGGTGCGCGCGATCTGCAACGAGCTGATCGACGAGTTCATTGCCGACGGCAAATGCGACGCCGCCGCGCGCTACACCAAGCACGTTCCGGTGCGCGCCATCGCGCATATGCTCGGCATTCCGGAGAAGGACGGCGACCTCTTCATCAAGTGGATTCACGGCATCCTTGAGCTCGGCATCAAGGACGACAATGCGCTGATGGAGGCGGTGAGGGAGATGACCGGCTATTTCGCCGCCCATCTCGAGCAGCGCAAGCAGAATCCGACCGACGACCTGATCTCGACGCTGATGAAGGCGAGGGACAAGGATGGCAACCCGCTGGCGGACGAACACGTGCTGGGTTCGCTGCGGCTGCTGCTGATCGCGGGCATCGACACCACCTGGAGCGCGATCGGCTCCTCGCTGTGGCATCTGGCGAAGACCCCGGCGGATCGCGAGCGCCTCGTCAAGGAACCGGAGCTGATGCCGCTCGCGGTCGAGGAACTGCTGCGCGCCTATTCGCCGGTGACGATGGCGCGCGAGGTGATGAAGGAGACGACCGTCAGCGGCTGCCCCGTCAAGTCCGGCAACATGGTGCTGCTGTCGTTCCCGGCCGCCAACCGCGATCCTGCGATGTTCCCCGATGCCGACAAGGTGGTGATCGACCGCAAGGAAAATCGCCACGCCGCGTTCGGACTCGGCATTCACCGTTGCGTCGGCTCCAACCTCGCCCGCATGGAGATGACGGTCGCGATCGAGGAATGGCTGAAGCGGATTCCGGATTTCCGGCTGGACCCGGCCGGCAAGGTCACCTGGTCGGAAGGCACCGTGCGCGGCCCGCGTCAGTTGCCGATGCTGTTCGGGAAGACGAATTGAGCGCTCTATAGATGAGGCGGGAGGGTCGATTGTCTCGGCCCTCCTTTTTCGTTTTGGCTACTTGACCTCGATCTTCGCGTCGCTGGCGACCTTCTTCCAGGCTTCGATGTCGCGCGCGTTGATGTCGCGCTGCTGGTCTCCGGCGATGAAGTCCACGGAGATGCCGAGCGCCAGCAGCTTCTCGGCGATATCGGCCTCGGCCAGCGACTCCTTCAGCGAGGCCGAGATCTTCTGCGCGATCGGAACGGGAAGACCCGCCGGCGCATACATCACCCAGGACAGGCTCCGTTCGAAATCGACGCCTTGCTCCTTGTAGCTTGCGACCTCCGGCAGGCTCGGCGATCGTCCGCCGCATACCGCAAGCGCCTTCAGCTTGCCGTCCTTCACCAGCGGCGTTCCGGTTGCCATGTCGACCAGTCCGACCGAGATGTGCCCGCCCATCAGGTCGTTCGCGAGCTTGGCGGCGCCGCTGAACGGGACATGCTGCAGACGGACGCCGGCCTTCTGGGAGAGGATTTCGCCGCAGAAATGTCCGGTCGAGCCGACGCCCCAGCTGCCATACTGGATCGGTTCGCCCTTCTTCGATCGCTCGGTCAGCTCGCGCAGATCGCTTGCGGGAAAATCCTTTGCCGCGATGAGCAGGATCGATGACGTTCCGATCCGCCCGATGGTGGTGAAATCCTTGATCGGATCATAGGGCAGGTTGGGGTAGACCGCCGGCGCCAGCACGTGGGTCGTCATGCCGCCGATCGTGATGGTGTAGCCATCCGGCGGAGAGGTTGCCGCCTGCTGCGCGCCGATGGTGCCTGCGGCGCCGGTGCGGTTTTCGACGTAGATGGTCTGGCCGAGGCGTTTTCCCATTTTGTCGGCGAGCAGGCGGCCGAGCACGTCGCCGCCGCCTCCGGCCCCGAACGGCAACAGCATCTTGATCTTCTTGGAGGGGTAGTCGGCCGTGTCATCTGCGTGGGCCGAACAGGCCACTGACGCGAGCGCAAGCAGCGACAGCATCATCGCGCGTAACTTCATTTACTCACTCCCTGGGTTTTGTTTTTTTGGTCGTTCGTCGCCGACGTTTTTCGCCGGGTGTAGAGATCGTCGCGTCGTCAGGGCGCGCGAGGCGTCGCACCGGAGTGCCGCAGGATGAACCGTGTCGGCAGGTAGACCGGCCGTATCTTCCTGGCGTCGTCACCGCCGCGGATACGGTCGAGCAGGATGTTGGCGGCGACCCGGCCCATCTGGTCGAGATCCCAGGTCAACGCGGAAATGCCCGGCGTCGCATGCCGTGCCAGATCGGTGTCGCCGATGCAGACCAGCGATACGTCGTCGGGATAGCGGAGACCGCTGCTGGCGAGTGCATCCATCACGCCGGCCAGCATGTGCGTGCCCAGCGTGATGATCGCGGTTGGACGGTTCGGGCCCCGCAGCAATTGGCAGACGTCGCTGAACGCAATGCTGGAGCCCTGCGTCTGCGGCCGGATCAAATCGGGATCTATCGCGAGCCCGGCTTCGGCATGGGCCTGGCGATAGCCGGCGAGGCGCTCCGAACTCGGCAGTAGCGCGGCGCGTCCGGTGAGCAGCGCGATGCGGCGATGGCCGAGGCCGATCAGATAGCGTGTGATTTCGAGGCCGCCGCCGCGATGGTCTGCGCGCACAGACGGCACGCCGGGCACTTCGCGGTCGATCGCCACGCAGGGCAGGTCCAGATTTGCAAGCGCACCGGTGAAGTCCGTGTGGGCATTGTCGCCGGCGAACAACAGCAATCCGTCCATCCGCCGCCGGCGCACCGCCGAGACGAACGCCGTCTCTCGGTCTTCCTCGTGGCGGGTCGCCGCGAGCATCAGCACATAGCCGGCGCGCTGCAGCTCTTCCTCGGCGCCATTGATCATCTCGCTGTAGAGCGGGTTGGAGAGGTCGGCGACCATGCAGCCGATCGTCTTGCTCTCGCGCGAGCGCAGCGCCTGCGCCGCCGAATGCGGCTCGAAGCGCAGCCGGTTCACCGCCCGCATGATCCGCGCGTGCAATTCCGGGCTGATGTGCGGCTCGCCGTTCATGACCCGGCTGACGCTGCTGACGGATACGCCGGCCTGGGCCGCGACGTCACGAATGGTGGCGCGTGCAGGCCGTGTCCGCCGGCTCTTGGCCTCTGGTCCCTCTTGCACCCTGTTCATCGCGACATCTCGATCGTCCGCAGATTTGAGGCGCGGGCCCGCGCAACACCGAAACCTAACGTATTCTGAGAACGATATACAAGATACTACGGCTTTAAATATGCCTATTGCGTGATGCTGGCGGACAAAGTATGGAAACGTTTCCAAAGAACGGCGGGACGGCGAAATGACCGCTGCTCCTGCGCGACAACAACACGGCCGAACGGCCTGAAACGGGGAAACGGATCCAGCCATGACGGGGCGTGTCGAAGGGAAGGTCGTTCTGGTGACCGGCGCTGCCAATGGCATCGGGCGGGCCGCGGCGCTGGTGCTGGCCCGCGAGGGCGCGAAGATCGTCGCGGCCGATCTGCAGGATGAGAGGGGCGAGGGCCTGCTGCGCGAATTGCGCGCCGGCGGCTGCGAGTGCGAATACACCCACCACGACGTGACGCGCGAGGAAGACTGGCAGTCGGTCGTGGCCGGGATCAAGGCGCGGTTCGGCAGGCTCGATGTCCTCGTCAACAATGCCGGGATCGGCCTCTCGGGCGCCGTCGTCGACATGGCGTTCGCCGACTGGAAGCGGCAGGTGGCCGTCAATCTCGACGGCGTCTTTCTCGGCGTGAAGTATTCGCTGCCGCTGATGAGGGCGAGCGGCGGCGGCAGCATCATCAACGTTTCCTCGATTGCAGGGATCAAGGCGTCGCCGAACGTTTCGGGCTATTGCGCGACCAAGGGCGGCGTGCGGCTGTTCACCAAATCGGTCGCGCTGGAATGCGCCGCCGCCAAGGACGGCGTTCGCGTCAACTCGCTGCATCCCGGCATCACCGAAACCGCGATCTGGGACACGCTGATCGGCACCGTCGAGGACGGCTCGAACGGCGGACGGGAACGCGGGCCGACGCTGGACAAGTTCACCGAACGCGCCGTTCCGCTCGGGTACAAGGCGACGCCTGAAGATATCGCCAACGGCATCCTGTGGCTCGCCAGCGACGAGAGCCGCTACGTCACCGGCACCGAACTCGTCATCGACGGAGGCAGGTCGATCGGCTGAAGCGAGATTGCGATAACCAGAAGGTAAAATGAGTGGGAGGAGAGGATGTTCAAGCGTGCGTTCTGGCCGGCGCTGCTGGCCAGTGTTGTTGCGGTAACGTCAGGGACAGGCTCGGCATCGGCACAGAAGAAATACGATTCCGGCGCGTCCGATACTGAAATCAAGATCGGCCAGACCATGCCCTACAGCGGTCCGGCCTCCTCCTACGGCACCATCGGTCTGGCGATGGCCGCCTATTTCGAGAAGATCAGCGGCGTCAACGGCCGCAAGATCACGCTGTTGTCGCGCGACGACGGATTTCAGTCGAGCAAGACCGTCGAAATGACCCGCATGCTGGTGGAGAGCGACGAGGTCCTGTTCATGGCCGCCTCGCTCGGCACGGCGCCGAACATCGCCGTGCAAAAATATCTCAACGGCAAGAAAGTGCCGCAGTTGTTCGTCGCGACCGGCGCCACCCGCTGGAGCGATCCCGCCAACTTCCCGTGGACCATGGGATGGCAGCCGAGCTACCAGATCGAAGGCGCCATTCTCGGCCGTTACACGATCGGTGCGCACCCGGCCGCCAAGATCGGTATCCTCTATCAGAGCGACGATTCCGGAAAGGACTACATCAAGGGATTCAAGGCGGGACTTGGCGACGCCACCAAGCAGATCGTGGCGGAAATCTCCTACGAACTCACCGATCCCACCGTCGATTCCCAGATCGTGGCGCTCAAGACCGCGGGCGCGGATACTTTCTTCCTGCACGCCAATCCGCGCTTTTCGGCACAGGCGATCCGCCGCGCCTACGAGGTGAACTGGCGTCCTGCGATGATCATGGCAAGCGTCGGCGCGTCGGTCGGATCGGCGTTGGCGCCGGCAGGATTGGAGAAATCGGTCGGCGCGGTCACGGCCGCCTACCTGAAGGACCCCGCCGACAAGGTCTGGGAAAACGACAAGGCTCTGCTCGATTGGGCCGCCTTCATGAAGCAGTGGTATCCGCGCGGCAACCTGAACGACGGCAGCAACGTCTATGGCTATTCACTGGCGCAGACGATCGTCGCCGTGCTCCGGCAGTGCGGGGACAATCTGACGCGCGAGAACGTCATGAAGCAGGCGGCCTCGCTCAAGAACCTCGAACTGCCGATGGCATTGCCGGGCGTCCGTCTCAACACCAGCCCTGAAAAATTCCTTCCGATCGAGGAGATGCGCCTCGTCCGTTTTGACGGGACTTCGTGGGTGCTGATGGAGGCAAAGCCCTGATGAGTGCGAGAGACGCTCTCGAAGGCGAGTACGATGCCGTCGTCGTCGGCGCCGGGTTCGGCGGCCTCTATGCGCTGCATCGGCTTCGCGAACTCGGGTTGTCGGTCATCGGCTTCGAAGCCGCGCCCGAGGTCGGCGGTACCTGGTACTGGAACCGCTATCCGGGCGTGCGCTGCGATGTTCCGAGCCTCTATTACTCCTACACCTGGTCCGCCGAATTGCGGCGCGAGTGGCGCTGGTCGGAGAAATATGCCACCCAGCGCGAAATCCTCGACTACGCCCGCTATGTCGCGGATCGCTTCGGGATCCGCGACCTGATCCGGTTCGAGACGCGCGTCACCGCGGCCGCGTTCGATGAAGCGGAAAATATCTGGCAGGTATCGACGGATCGGGGAGATCGCATCCGCGCCCGCTTCTGCGTGATGGCCAGCGGCTGTCTCTCGGTGCCCAACAATCCGAAGGTGGCGGGCGCGGAGAGTTTTCGCGGACGAATCTACCATACCGCGCGCTGGCCGGAGCAGCCGGTCGACTTTTCAGGCTTGCGCGTCGGCGTGATCGGCACCGGCTCATCGGGTGTGCAGGCCATTCCGCTGATCGCCGAGGCGGCGCAGCAGGTCGTGGTATTCCAGCGCACGCCGAATTTCTCGGTGCCGGCGCGCAACCGACAGCTTCGGGACGAGGATTACGAGCAATTCGAGGCGGCCTATCCGGCCTATCTCGAAAGCCTCGAAAGCCCGCATTTCGGCCGCGTCAATTCGGCAGCGTTTGAGGCGCCGATACCCTCCCGCGAAGAACAGTGGCGGCGCTATGAGGAACTCTGGCAGGAGGGCGGCGGTGGAATTCTGCTGTCGTTCCCGAACCTCCTCACCCATGAAGCCGTCAACGACGTCGCCTGCGATTTCGTGCGCGAGAAGATCAGCCAGATCGTGAAGGATCCGAGGACCGCGGCAGCCTTGAGCCCTGGCGGTTATCCGCTGGGCGTCAAACGCATCTGCGTCGATACCAATTATTATGAAACGTTCAACCGCGAGAACGTCGAACTGGTCGACCTCAAGCAAGAGCCGCTTGACCGCATCACGGCCGATGGCATCAAGACGTCGGCGCGGCAGTTCGAACTCGACGCACTGGTATTTGCCACCGGCTTCGACGCCATGACGGGCGCGTTGTTCGCCATGGACATTCGCGGACGCAACGAGCTTGGCCTGCGCGAGGCGTGGAAGGACGGACCGCGCGCCTATCTCGGCCTCACCGTGGCGGACTTTCCCAACCTGTTCATCGTCACGGGTCCCGGCAGCCCGTCCGTGATCGGCAACATGATCAACGCCTGCGAGCAGCATGTCGACTGGCTGGCCGACTGCATCGACTACATGCGCCGGCGCGGCCTGCAAATCCTGGAGCCGGAGCCCGCAGCGGAACGGGCCTGGATGGACCATGTCGCCGACATGGCTGCGCGCACGCTGTTTCCAAAAGCCAATTCCTGGTACCTCGGCGCCAACATCGCGGGCAAACCGCGCGTCTTCATGCCCTATGTGGGCGAAGGCTACCGGTTCAGATGCGCGCAGATCGCCGCGCGCGGGTACGAAGGTTTTCGCCTGACTTGAGCTGCGACATCGGGGCGACGCGGCTCCAGCACGTGGGCCGATAGCGTCGCCGGACAACAACGGGAGGTTTCAATGAGCCGCATCTTCGGCGCGGTCTGCCAGAACGGATATGTGGTGCGCGATATCCGCGCCGCGATGGATCACTGGGTCAATGTGATGGGCGTCGGGCCCTGGTATTACATCGACAGGGTCAAGACCGATTACTTCCGCCATCGCGGGCATGACTCCGCCATGGAGATGAGCGTGGCGCTCGCCAATTCCGGCGATCTGCAGATCGAGCTGATCCAGCAGCGCAACGATGCGCCCTCGATGTACAAGGAGTTTCTCGACTCCGGCCGCGAAGGCCTGCAGCACATGTCGTACTGGACCCGCGACTATCAGGGCCTCTACGACCGCGCGCTGTCGCTTGGCTATAAAGTGGGACATGAGGGCCAGATCGGCGGCGAGAAGGGCCGCTTCGCCTATTTCGATACGCAGGCCCACCCCGGCACCGTGGTGGAAATCTCAGACATCAGCGGCAGCAAGGGGAGCTTCTTCGAGCATATCCGCAAGGTCGCCGCCGGTTGGGACGGCTCCGATCCGATCCGCGAAGTCGGCGGCCGCTGAGCGGCGCCGCGGCGCGGGCGATTCAACAACAGGAACAGCGACATAAGGAAATAAGTGGATGGCAAGACTTCCCCTGATCGACCCGGCGGCAACCGGCGGCGACATACGCACGTCCTTCGACAGGATGCCGGTCGTCCTGAACATTTTCCGGATGATGGCGCACGCCGAGGCCAATTTCATTCCGGCGATGCGGTTCGCCAATTCGATCCTGCACCGCCAAAAGCTCAGCCACGTCAATCGCGAACTGCTGATTCTTCAGGTCGCGCAGTGGGAGCACGGCGAATATGAGTGGCGGCAGCATGTTCCGATCGCGCTCGGCGTCGGCGTTTCGCAGCGGCAGATCGATTGCATCGAGCAGGGCAAGTACGAGGACGCCGCCTTCAATGACGCCGAAAAGGCGCTGCTGGCGTTCGGCCGCGAGGTGATCGAGAACGTGAGCGTTGCAGCACCGGTCTTTGCTGCGATGCGCAAGCACTTCAGCGAGCAGGAGATCGTCGAATCGATCCTTGCGATCGGATTCTACATGACGATGGCCCGCCTGACCGAAGCAACCGAGGTCGACCTCGACGCCGCCGCCGGCATGACCGTTTTCGAGAGCAGCAAGAAGCGATCGGGCTGATACCTGCACATTGACCACGCCCCCGGTTGCAGCGATCATCGACCGGTCCAAAGCAGCGATGGCGTGGAGCAAAGGCCATGACGGGTGAGCCGGGAGCGGGCGGGCCGCGACCACTGGGCGAGATCGCCAGCTATCACGCCCATATCTATTACGATCCGGCGACCACACGGGCCGAGGCCGAGCAATTGCGCACCTGGATCGGCGAGCGCTTCTCGGTCACGCTCGGGCGCTGGCACGACGTCAAGGTCGGGCCGCACGACCAGGCCATGTACCAGGTCGCCTTTGCCCGCGAGATATTCCCTGAACTGGTGCCCTGGCTGATGCTCAACCATGGCAAGTTGAGTGTTCTGGTGCATCCGAATACAACCAATCCGCGCCGGGACCATCAGGCCGATCCGATCTGGATCGGGCCGGCGCTCGCAGTGCATGCCGACAAGCTGCCGGAGCACGCTGAGATGGAGCAGGCGCCGGTGCCGAATACCAATCCGGTTCTGCGGCCCTGAGCGGTGCCCCGCCGGTGCGGCTTGGTGGATTCACTATCAGAAGGCTTGAACCTGCGAATTGCGCCGGCCATGATGGCGGCCAATACTTGTCTCGATTATGCCTTACTTTGGTTTGCATTATGGTGGGACTTATTCGGTGAATCCTTTAGGAATCAGACGTGATTCCGAAAGCGCCGAGCCGGGGGTAGATGGGTAAACGTACGACCAGCGCAGCCGGGCCTGCTTCGCGCCCGCGTACCCGATTGTACCGTGAAGCGACGTTCGGCGTCGCGGCGCTCGCTATCGCATTGGGGCTGGCCGCCTGGGTGACCGATTTCGATGTGACCCGCTGGATCGATCCCGCGTCCGCCAACGTCCCCAGCACAACCTCGTTCGACGAGCGTTTCGGTCCGTCCTCGGTCCGCCGTTCGCTGGCCATCAACTACCCCTCGCGTCCCGTCGTACGCCAGCAACGCGCTGACTTCGAGGCGGAGTTCGGGCATATCGAAAGCCAGTTGGGCGGACCATTGCGGGAGCAGGCTGTCCAGCCCGAGCCCGAGCAGCCTGCGCCGTCAGTTGAAGTCGCGATTCCCTTGCCGAGATCCCGGCCGGTCCTGGCCAATCTTCAGTCCATGAGAAACGATCCGCCGACGGTCTCGGCTGACAATCGCACGATGTTCGAGAAGCTTGCCGACCTGGTGCCGATGCGCTTCTCGCTGGCATCGCTGACGCCGGGCGACGGGCTGCTCGGCGAGCGCAAGGATCTGGGAGCGCTTGGCTTCGACGGTCAGACCGCTGTCTACGACATTTCGGCTCGTACGGTGTACTTGCCCAACGGCACCAGGCTCGAGGCACATTCCGGGCTCGGCAGCCTGATGGACAATCCGGCGCATGTCGATCAGCGCATGGTCGGCGCAACGCCGCCGAACGTCTACGATCTGAAGCCGCGCGAGAAACTGTTTCATGGCGTCGCGGCATTGCGCATGACGCCGGTCGGCGAAAACGAAATGCATGGGCGAAACGGCCTGCTCGTCCACAGCTACCTGCTCGGCCCCAACGGCGATTCCAACGGCTGCGTCTCGATCAAGGATTATGACAGGTTCCTGCAGGCCTACCGGAACGGCGAGGTGAAGCGGCTGGTCGTCGTGCCGAGCCTTCGCGAAGGCCTGACCGCGTCGCGGCGCTCACCGTCCCCGTCATGACTTCGGTCGCCGGCGACGTCGCCGATTCCGACACGCCGCTGCGGGCGGTATTCAAGATCAACCTGAACGGCAAGACGGTGTCGATCGCCACCGTCGGTCAGGCCTATCGTTTCATCACCAATCTCTCTTCGGTCGAATGGATCGAATTCCGCGCGCTGCACGCCGATGCTGTTAGTGCACTGCAAGGCGCCGCCGATAATGCGATGCTGACCGTGCAGGCGACCAACGCGCTGCGTGCGCTGTTCGTTCGCGCCAGGCTGTTGTGACGGCGCCGGGCCGTCCACTAACGCCCTCGGTCTACCCGGCTTGTCAGCTTATGCCCGGCGTGGCTATGTCTCAGGAACGCCTGAGAAATATGGCCGAAGGAAAACGTCCGCATGCCCCGAAGTGACGCCGAGATTGAAGACGATCGCCTGGTCCGGGAATTGCTGCAGAACTGGGCGATCTGGCGCGATGCCGGAGACTGGGAGCGTTTCCGCACCGTCTGGCATCCCGACGGCCGCATGATGGCGACCTGGACGCAGGGCACCGGCGACGAGTTCATCGAAATCAGCAAGCAGGCCTGGGCCAAGGGCGTCAGCATCCTGCATTTCCTCGGCGGCATTTCGGTCGATCTCGCCGGAAACCGGGCGATCTCGCAGACCAAGATGACGATCTCGCAGCGCGCCGAGGTCGAAGGCGTGCTGTGCGACGTGCTCTGCACCGGGCGGTTTTACGACTTCCTCGAAAAGCGGGAAGGGCGGTGGGGGATCGTGCTGCGCCAGCCGATCTATGAGAAGGACCGCATGGACCCCGTCACGCCGGGGACGGCGCCGGTCCTGGACAAGGCTCTCCTCGAGCAATTCCCTCACGGCTACCGGCACCTCGCTTATTTGCAGACCCGTATCGGCTACACGGTCAAGCGCGACATGCCGGGCCTGAAAGGGCCCGAAGTCGAGGCATTGTATGCGCGGGGCGCGGCGTGGCTGAAAGGTAATCCGATCTAGGTTATCTGGCTGCGCGGTGCCCTGCACCGTCACGACCCTTGACGTGGATCAAAGAAACCATCCAGCGCCGGGGGGCAGCATGAAAGCATCACCTATGGCAGGGGATGCGTATGGCGAGTCACCTGGAGTTGAGTTCGCGAGCAGCACTTTGCAGACTGCTCGCGCAGCGCGAACCGGACAGCAAGGTCTATTGGCTGGCTGAGGCTGAAAACTGGTCGCGTCTTTCCCGTGAACCCATCGATCTGCAACGAACGGGCCGTGAAGACGACCCGCTCGAACAGTTTCTGGCTCGGATCGGCAGCCGCCTGGGTCTTAGCTGATCTCCTTGCGCACGGTCGCCGCTGCATCGCACATCGCCTTCAGCTTTCCGAACGCGACATGGCGCGGCATGTATTTCATGCCGCAATCGGGCGCGACGACGAGGCGCTCCGCGGCGACGTGCTTCAGCCCGTTGCGAATCCGGCCCGCCACCACGTCGGCGGTTTCGATCTCGGGATTGCCGAGGTCGAGCACGCCAAGCATGATCTTCTTCGACGACAGGTCCTTGAGCACGCCGAGATCGAGTTTTGGCTGCGCCGCCTCGATCGAAATCTGCTCGGCGCTGGTGTCGGCGAGTTCGGCGAGGAAGGAATAACCGGCCGGCTTGGTCGAGCCGGGGACAACCGCGGCATAGCCGAAACACAGGTGCACCACGGTCGGCACGGTGATGCCCTGCAGGGCACGGTTGATCGCCTTGACCGCGTAGCGCCGGGCGAGGTCCGGATTGTTGCGCACCCAGGGCTCGTCAAGCTGGATCACGTCGGCGCCGGCCTTCTGCAGGTCGAGCGCTTCGGCGTTGACGGCTTCGGCAAACGCCATCGCCAGCTCTTCGTCGTCCTTGTAGAACTCGTTCTTGGCCTGCTGGCTCATCGTGAACGGGCCGGGCAGGGTGATCTTGGCCGCACGGTCGGTGTTCTTGCGCAGGAATTCCATGTCGTGCCGCTCGACCGGGCCGCGGCGCTTCACCGGGCCGACCACGCGCGGCACCGGCGTCTCGTGGCCGCTGCGCGACGTGATCATCGCCGGCTTTTCGTCGTCGATGCCCTCCAGCGCGGTGGCAAAACGATTCGAATAGCTTTCGCGGCGGATTTCGCCGTCGGTCACGATATCGATGCCGGCCCGCTCCATGTCCCTGATCGCAACAATTGTAGCGTCGTCCTGTGCCTCCTCCAGATGTTCGGCCGGCAGGCGCCACATCGCATGCAGGCGCGTGCGCGGCACCACTTTCGACAGCATCGCGCGATCGACCAGCCATTCCGGCTGCGGGTAGCTGCCGACGACCGTGGTCGGCAACAGATGCTTGGGCAGGTTCATGATTGCCTCCTTGCTCTTTTTATTGTGACTAGGCCCATCAGGCCGCGCGAGTTGCAGTTGCCGCGACCTCGTCCTTGACCGGATTGCGCAGCACGCCGATGCCGGACACTTCAACCTCGACCACGTCGCCACCCTTCATCCAGAGCGGCGGCGTGCGATAGGCGCCGACGCCGCCGGTGGTGCCGGTGACGATGACGTCGCCAGGGACCAGCTCGGTGAAGGTCGAGCAATAGGCGATCAGGGCGGGGACATCGAAGACGAGGTCCGAGATCGGCGCGGCCTGCACCTCGACGCCGTTGAGGCGGGTGGCGATGGTCTGCTTGGAGATGTCGGGGATTTCATCCGTCGTGACCATCCACGGCCCGAATCCGCCGGTGCCGACGAAGTTCTTGCCCGGCGCGAATTGCGAGGTGTGGCGCTGCCAGTCGCGAATGCTGCCGTCATTGTAGCAGGCATAGCCCGCGACATGCGCGAGTGCCTCTTCGCGCGAAATCCGCCGGCCGGCCTTGCCGATGATGACGGCCATCTCGCCTTCATAGTCGAACCGCTCCGACTCCAGCGGCCGGATCATCGGCTGGCCGCTGCCGACCTGGCTGTTGGCAAAGCGGGTGAAGATCATCGGATGCGGCGGGGTGGGGTGGCCGCTTTCGGCAAGATGCGTGGCATAGTTGACGCCGATGCAGAAGATCTTGTCCGGATCGGGCACCGTCGGCAGCAGCTCGATTTCGGCAAATGCGTAGTCTGGACGCTCGCACTGCAGGGCCTTCAGTTCGCCGAGCAATCCCCGTGCGAGCAGTGACTTCAGCGTCGGAACCGTCTTCAGCCGCTTCCCGGCATCGATGATGCCCGTGTTTGTGACCAGGCCATAGGTTGCGGTCTGGCCTGCCTTGAAACTCGCGATCTTCATGGTGTGACACTCTCTTCGATGTTGGAAACGTAGGGATGGATGGGCCGCACGATCTCGCCCGATCGGATCGGGACGCAATCAGGCGGAAAGTCCTGGTGGAAACGCGCGCCGGCTTTCGCGGCGCGGTCGACAAAGCGTTCGAGGTGATCCATCGCGCCGCTGGGGAGATCGTGCAGCACCATCAGGCTCCACGGCTGCGAGCGGCATTGTTCGATGGCCCGATCGGCCCAGCCGTCCGGATCATCCCAGTCGCGCGGGATGGCGTTCCAGAGCACGACGCTCAGCTTGTTGCGGATGAGGTAATCGACGACGGAAGGTTTTAATAGCCGGTCGTCGAGATTGCCGCCGCCGCCGAATGGCCGGAACCAGCGATGCGCGTGGGCGAGGTCGCCGATTGCATCTTGCGTCCGGCCGATCTCGTTGCGTGCCGCTTCCGGATCACGTTGTTGCCCGAGCGGCACCGAATGCGTAAAGGTGTGATTGCCGATCCAGTGGCCCTCATCGTGCGCGCGCCTCGCGAGATGGCGGCGTTCGGGGTCACCAAGCTTTTCGCCGATCACGAAGAAGGTCGTCCTGATGCCGCGTTCGCGCAAGGTATCGAGCACGCGCGGTGTGGCGCCGGGCTCGGGACCATTGTCGAATGTCAGCGTCAGGTCGAACACGTTCGCTCCGTCAGGTTGCTGGCTGCAGGCCAGTCGGTGCGATTTCGCCGGCGGCGTCTTGTCCGGCGCGCGTGCCGGTCTGCCAGATCGCAGCCTTGCGCTCGATCCATTTGATCGCGGCGTTGAAAGCGATCGCCATCGCCAGCACCAAGAGCACGCCGGCGAACACATGCGGGCTGTCGAGAATGGTACGGTAGCGCGAGATCAGATAGCCGATGCCGGCCGACGAAATCAGCATTTCCGACACCACCACGCCGACGATGACGAGCGCGCCGCCGACGCGCAAGCCCGACAGCACGGTCGGGATTGCGGCCGGAATGATTACCCGAACCAGCCGCTGGCTCAGCGTCGCGCCCATGCTGCGCGCAGCCAGCAGCAATTGCGGATCGATGGTCTGAATGCCGGCGGCGGTCGCCAGCATGGTCGGCAGGAAGCCGTAGATCGAGGCGAATGCGATCTTGGATTCCGAGCCGATGCCGAGCCACACCGTGAAGACGGGATAGAGGATGACCAGCGGCACCGCATAGAGGCTCGAGACCATCGGCATGATCAGGATGCGCGGCCGCGGCAGGCTGCCGACGATGGCGCCCAGCAAAATGCCGCCCCCGCAGGCGAACGCCATCGAGATCGCGACCTCATAGAGCGTGACGGCAAGGGCATGGCCGTATTCGCCGGCCTCGTTCCATCCGGCCGCGAGCGTCGAGGACAGCGATGGCAGGAACAATTCGGGAATGAGGCCTGCGCGCGGCAGGAACTCCCATAGCGCGATCAGGGCTACGACGATCAATCTGCGAAGCGTTGCGGCGCTCATGTCAGCCTCACGCCGATTTGCGGATATGCCGCCAGATGCGGTCGCGCAGGCTGCCGAACGCGTCGCCGCTCAGCATCTCATAGGTGCGCGGTCGCGGCAGCGAGACCTGCAGATGATCGACGATGCGGCCGGGCCGCGGCGACATCACGATCACCTCGTCGGCGAGATAGACCGCTTCCGTCAGGCTGTGGGTGACGAACACCACCGTCTTGCCGGTCGCGGCCCAGATCCGCAGCAGTTCGTCGCCCATGGTCATGCGGGTCTGCTCGTCGAGCGCCGCGAAGGGTTCGTCCATCAGCAGCACCGGCGGGTCCTGCACCAGGCCGCGCGCGATCGAGACACGCTGCTTCATCCCGCCGGACAGTTCGTGCGGATGGCGCTTGCCGAAGCCGTCGAGGCCCACGAGCTTCAGGGCATCCTGCGCTCTGGCACGGCGATCGCTTTTGGTGACGCCGCGCAGCGCCAGCGGGAACTCGACGTTCTCTTCCGCTGTCAGCCACGGAAACAGGCTGGCTTCCTGAAACACCACGCCGACCCGGTTCGGATCGGGCTCGGGAATCGGCGCGCCTGAGATGGTGATGGTGCCTGAGGTCTGCTGGCGCAGGCCGGCCATCATCATCAGGAGCGTGGACTTGCCGCACCCGCTCGGGCCGACCAGAACGACGAAGCGGCCGGGCTTGACGTCGAGCGAGACGTTCTCCAGCGCGACGACGTCCTGCGTCGTGGTCTTGAAGACCTGCCCGACATTGCGGACCTCGATCGCGCCGGCCGGCTTCAGCGGGGTTATGTTCGCCAATGGCTGCATCGTGTTTCCACCCATCTGACCAGTTCATTGAAGGCAATCGCGATCGCGGCGATCATCACCACGCCGGCCAGCAACTGCTTCATCTGGAAGTTTTCGCCCCAGGTCGCGATCTGGTGACCGATGCCGTCACGCGAGGCGTACATTTCGGCGAGGATGACGCCGGTGAGATTGAAGATCATCGAAATCCGCAGCGCTTCCAGCAGGACGGGAAGCATGCTCGGCAGGTAGACGCGGAAGGCGGTCTGGACAGGTGTCGCGCCATAGGAGCGGGCGACGGTCAGATGCTCGACCTTGACCGACTCGACCGCCGTCGTGGTCGACATGATCACGATGAAGATGGTCGAGAAGAAGCCGAAGCCAACCTTCTGCGAGAAGCCGACGCCGAACACCAGGATGAACATCGGCAGGAAGATCGATTTCGGAATGCTGAAGGCGAAGAACAGCAACGGTTTTGCCACGTCGGCAAAATAGCGGTTCTCCGCGATCAGGAAGCCGATCAGCGCGCCGACGGGAACGGCAAGCGCGAATGCGGTAGCCACCTCGCTGGCGGTGACCACGAGATCCTTCCGCACGCTCGCCCGCTGCAGCAGATCGCCAAGTGTAGCGAGCGTATCGGAAGCGGAGGGGAGCAGGCGCGGGTTGACGATGCCGGTTCGCGACAGGATTTCCCATATCGCAAACAGCGCCACCACGATGGCGACCCGCGTCGCCTTCACCGCAAATCCGCTTTGCATCGCGGTTGCCTCAGAACTTGGTCGGAACCGGCTTGAACTGCGTCGAGATGATCTCCGCCGCCGGCCCAAGGTCCTTCATGCCGCCGGCCTTGGCCATGTCGAGCGCGAGCTGAAGCTGCTCGGTGATCTTCGGCCCATCCATGCTGCCGTCGGTTTCCAGCTTCATGATCGTGTTTTCATACTCCAGCGCTGCGATCTCGGCGGGAATTTCATAGAGCTCGGTGATCAGCTTGACGGAGGCGTCCTTGTTGGCGCGCATGAACATCAGCGCGCCATAGAGCGCGTTCAGCGTCTTCTGCACCAGCTGCGGCTTGTCCTGCACGTATTTGTCGAGCGCGATCCACCCCGCTGCAAGGTTCGGCGGCACTTCCTTGGAGAAGTCGAGGATGGTACGTGCTTCGCCCGATTTGGAGATCTGGAAGCTCAGCGGCGAATAGACCACGGCGGCATCGACATTGCCGGCGAGCAGGTTCGGCACCAGGCCGCCGCCGCCGACGGGAACGCGGGTGAACTCGATCTTCTTGTCCTGCTGGGTCCATAGCGCCAGCAGATCGGAGCCTGAGCCCGCGGAGGTGATGGCGACCTTCTTGCCTTTCAGATCGTTGACGCCGAGCGTCGATTTCGAAAGCGTCATCAACTGCCAGCCGTAATAGCCCATGGCGGCGTTCGCGAGCACCTTGGAGTTCACGCCCTTCTTGCGACCGGCGGATACCAGCGAGGTCGCGTCGAGAATGACGTCGGCGGCGCCCGCCGCCATCGCCTCGAATGTCTCGGCGCCGCCGCGATAGATCGTCAGCTCCGCCTTGATGCCTTCCTTCTCGAACAGCTTTTGGCGCACCGCGGTTTCCGCGATGGTGGTCGGCCAATAGGTTTTTGTCGGCAGCCCGATGCGAACGGTATCGGCGGCCTGCGCCATGGCCGATGTAACAAGCACGGTGATGGCTGATATCGTTGCCAGGACGTGGCGTCGCGTGATCTTCATGGTGACGTTTCCCTTTTGCTTTTCTTGATTTGGTCTTCGAGCGGTCGATCACGCGGTGTCGCCACCTCCGGAAATTTTCGGAGCGGCGAGCTCGACGAGATGCATGGTCGTCATGAAATGCTTCGAGAGCGCCGCGACCGCGGCGTCGGCATCGCGCTTGAGTGTGGCGCGCACGATGGCGGCGTGCTCGGCCTCGACGTTGCGGGTTATTTCGCTGTTGCGGCGGATCGCGAGCCGTCGATAGCGCTCGCTCTGCTCGTGCAGCACATCGCGAAAGCCGAGCAGCCATTGCGAGCCGCAGGCATTCACCAGCGTGCGGTGGAAGACGCGGTGCCGCACCACCCATTCCTCATAATGATGGGTCGGATCATCAGGATAGGTGTGGGGAACGGCGCACAACGCCGCGAACGATTTTTCCACCGATGCAAGCCAGGCCGCATCGCCACGCTCGATCGAGCGGCGAAGCGCCAGCCCCTCGATATCGACGCGGGTTTGGGTCACGTCGCGCAGGTCGGTGGGCGATACCGGGCTGACGCGAAAGCCGCGCTGGTCGGACGCCTGTACCAACCCGTCCGCGACCAGCCGCGACAGTGCTTCGCGCACTGCGGCAAGGCTGACCGAAAACTGCTTGGCGAGGCCGGCGATATGCAGCTTCTGGCCGGGCAACAGCCGGGTCGAGAGAATATCCGCGCGCAGCCGCTCCTGGACGGCGGACGTCAGGCTACGCGGCCGTTCACCGGCAAGGCTCTCGCCAAAACTCAACCCGATACTGCTCATGCCGGCGGCAGATTGGCGAGGCAAGGCGAGATCGTCAATCGAAAATCGATTTTTTTGATAAGCGGCTGTTCAGGCTGCGTTTTCTTCCTGGCTGGCTCGCTTCAAGCGGATCTCCCTCCGAATTCTCGTGGCACCGGCTGAAAATCATCGTGACAACCTCCGGGCACTCACCTAGATAGTTCGCATGCGAAATAAATCGACCCCGCTGGCATGAGTCCGCGCCGCGAACACCGGCTGGTGTTCCTGCTCACCGTCGCGCAGCGCCGCCTGCAGCGCTGGATGGCGGCGCAGAGGCAGAACAGCAGCGTGACCGCCACGCAGGCCGGCTTGCTGTTCATTCTGGGCCAGCGCGATGGCGTGCTGATGGGCGAGGCGGGCGCGGCGCTCGATCTCGGGCCGCCCGGCATCAGTGGGCTGGTGGACCGGATGACCGCGGCAAACCTGATCAAGCGGCGCGCCGATCCGGATGACGGGCGCGCATGGCGGCTATGGCTGACACCGGCCGGCCGAGAGGCGATCGCACAGTCGAAAGCAGGACTCGTCGAGGTCAACGCGCGCCTCACGGATGGATTTACCGACGCCGAGATCGACGTCGTCGCGCGTTGGCTGACCACGATGCAAACGAGATTTCCCAGAGGAGAAGACGAATGACCGAGCATGTCAAGATCGAGAAGAGCGACGGGATCCTGACGCTGACGATGGCCCGTCCCGACAAGAAGAACGCGTTGACGAACGCGATGTATGGCGCGCTGGCCGATGCGATCCAGGCCGCCGAGACGGATTCATCCGTCCGCGTGCTGCTGATCCGCGGCGAGGGCGACATGTTCACCGCCGGCAATGATGTCGGCGAGTTCGCCGCGATTGCGACAGGCGCGGTCCAGGGCGAACGGCATGTCGGCCGTTTCCTGCAGTCGCTCGCACATTCGAGCCGCCCGCTGGTCGCGGCCGTCCAGGGCCGCGCCGTCGGCATCGGCACCACCATGCTGCTGCATTGCGACCTGGTCGTGCTGGCCGAGAATGCGCTTCTGTCGACGCCGTTCGTCAATCTGGCGCTGGTGCCGGAAGCCTCTTCCAGCGTCTTGATGCCGCTTCGCATCGGCTATGCCCGCGCCTTTGAGATGTTCGCGCTCGGCGAAGCCGTCGATGCCAAATCCGCATTCGCCTGGGGACTTGCCAACCGCGTGGTGTCGCTGGAGAAGCTCGACGCCGAGGCGAGGGCGTTCGCGTCGCGGCTGGCGAAACAGCCGGCCGGTGCCGTCAGCACCACCAAGCGGCTGATGCGCAATCCGGAAGTTCTGATGGCGCAGATCAAGATGGAAAGCGAGCAGTTCGCGGCGCGCCTGAAGACCGCCGAAGCGCGAGAGGCTTTTGTGGCATTCGCCGAGCGCCGGCCGCCGGACTTTCTGAAACTCGCCGCCAGCTAGTTGGAAGAATTCCGGCAATCTTTCGCAGTTCGAAAATGCATCCCGGGATAACGAAGCGAGCGCCTCGTCATTCCGGGATGCGGCAGATTGTCCGGTGAAGGTTTCGCCACGACGATTGGAAGTCGTCTATTTCCATGCCTGCTCCCGGGAGGGAATTGACCGCCTGTGGCAGCCCCGCTACCTCTTCTGTCCGCTTGCGGGGGAAACAAAATGAACAAGAACAATGATGCTTCCGAATTCGATTACGTCATCGTCGGCGCCGGCTCGGCCGGATGCGTGCTCGCCAATCGGCTGAGTGCCGACGGCAAACACTCTGTCCTGCTGTTGGAGGCGGGGCCGAAGGATACCAATCTCTGGATCCACGTGCCGCTCGGCTACGGCAAACTGTTCAAGGAAAAATCCGTCAACTGGATGTACCAAACCGAGCCGGAACCTGGCTTGAACGGGCGTCAGGTGTTCCAGCCGCGCGGAAAAGTGCTCGGCGGCTCCAGTTCGATCAACGGCCTGCTCTACGTGCGCGGTCAGCACGAGGATTACGATCGCTGGCGCCAGCGCGGCAATGCCGGCTGGGGCTATGACGACGTGCTGCCCTATTTCAAGAAGGCCGAGAACCAGCAGCGCGGCGCAGACAAATATCACGGTAGCGGCGGCCCGCTGCCGGTGTCCGACTGGCGGCATCACGATCCGTTGTCGGAAGCCTTTGTCGTTGCCGCCGCGGAGACCGGCATTCCGACCAATCCCGATTTCAATGGCGTCACCCAGGAAGGCGCGGGATTTTTTCAGACCACGACAAGACGCGGGCGCCGCGCCAGTTCCGCATTTTCCTATCTCCGTCCTGCCAGGACGCGGCCCAACCTTCATATCGAGACTTCAGCGCTGGCGCAGCGCATCCTGTTCGAAGGACGTCGCGCGAAAGCTATCGAATACAAGCAGGAAGGTCGCGTCCGCACGGCGCGGGCGCGCAAGGAGATTCTTGTTTCCAGCGGGGCGTATAATTCGCCGCAACTGCTGCAGCTCTCCGGCGTCGGACCTGCCGATCTGTTGAAACAGCATGGCATCGAGATCGTGCTCGATGCACCCGGCGTCGGCAACGATCTGCAGGACCACATGCAGGTGCGCCTGATCACGCGCTGTGCGCAAAAGGTCACGCTGAATGACGTGGTCAATCATCCCTTCCGCAAGATGATGGCGGGCCTTCAGTATGCAGCCCTGCGCAAGGGGCCGCTGACGATTGCGGCCGGCACGTCAGGGGCGTTCTTCAAGACCAGCCCGCGGCTGGCCTCGCCGGATATCCAGATCCACTTCCTGCCGTTCTCGACCGACAAGATGGGTGAGAAACTTCACGCGCTGTCCGGCTTCACGGCATCGGTCTGCCAGTTGCGTCCCGAAAGCCGCGGTTCGCTCCGCATCAAGAGCGCCGATCCGTCCGTGCCGCCGGAAATCCGCATCAATTATCTCGCGACCGAAACCGACCGCCGCGCCTTCATCGACGGCATCCGGATTTTGCGCAAGATCCTCGCGGCGCCTGCGCTGAAGCCCTATGCGGTTGGTGAAGTCGATCCCGGCCCGAAGGTGCAGAGCGATGACGAGTTGCTTGATTTCTGCCGCCGCACCGGCAGCACGGTCTATCACCCGACCTCGACCTGCCGGATGGGCAGCGATGCGCTCGCGGTCGTCGATCAGCGTTTGCGCGTGCGCGGCATCGAAGGATTGCGCGTCGTCGATGCGTCGATCATGCCGGATCTGATGTCGGGGAATACCAATGCGCCGACCATCATGATCGCCGAGAAGGCGTCCGACATGATTTTGGAGGATGCGCGGTAGGCTACCCCTTATAATCGCGCACGCGCTTCAGCATCTGCTCAACATGCGCGATCGGGGTTTCCGGCTGGATGCCGTGGCCGAGGTTGAAGATCAGCCGGCCCTGCGCGTAGTTCGCCAGCACGTCGTCGACGGCGCGGTCGAGCGCGGCGCCGCCTGCGATCAGCACCAGCGGATCGAGATTGCCCTGCACGGCGACGCGGGTCTGCACGCGCTCGCGGATCATGGAAGGCTCGGCCGCCCAGTCGATGCTGACGGCATTGACGCCGGTTGCCTCGACATAGGCCGGCAACAGCGCGCCGGCGCCGCGGGGAAAGCCGATGATCTTGGCATCGGGCGCTTGCGCGCGCACGCCGGCGACGATGCGTTTCACCGGTTCGATCGACCAGCGCTCAAACTCGCGCGGCGGCAACACGCCGGCCCAGGTGTCGAAGATCTGCAGGCAATCGGCACCGGCCTTGAGCTGGCCAAGCAGGTACTGGATCGAATTCTCCACCAATACGTCGATGATTTCAGCAAACGCTTCGGGATGGCGATAGGCCATCATGCGCGCGGGCGCCTGGTCCGGCGTGCCCTGTCCTGCGACCATGTAGGTTGCGACAGTCCACGGCGCGCCACAGAAACCGATCAGCGCGATGTCGGATGCGAGTTCCCGCCGCACGCGGCGCAACGCTTCATAGACCGGCTCGAGTTTTCCGAAATCGGCATGGCGCGCAAGCGTTGCCACTTGCTCCGGCGTGTCCAGCGGATCGAGCCGCGGGCCTTCGCCGGCCTCGAAGCGCACCGAGCGACCGAGCGCGTAGGGAATCACGAGAATGTCGGAGAAGATGATCGCGGCGTCGAAGTTGAAGCGGCGGATCGGCTGCAGCGTCACCTCGGCGGCATATTCTGGCGTGAAGCACAGATCGAGGAAGCCGCCCGCCTTGGCGCGCAGTTCACGATATTCCGGCAGATAGCGGCCGGCCTGCCGCATCATCCAGACCGGCGGCACCGTCTGCCTGCGGCCGCACAGCACTTCGAGAAAGGGTTTCACGGCGGGTTTCTGGGACAAAACGAAAGGTTCCTGCGGCAGGGCTACTATGGCGCCTCTGATACACGCAGGTTCCCGATTGGCCAAGAAGCGATGCATGGCGCGCGCGAGGAACCTGCGCAAAATCGAGCCGTTATCTCAGCCATGGAGGTACCTATGGCTGAGAAATTCAATCCTGCGGCGCATGACAAACACGCCGAAGATCCCCGCGAAGCGCAGAAGGCCGATCGGGAAACCCACGAAAAGCTCGAGGCCGGACTGGTCGATACGTTCCCGGCATCCGACCCTGTGAGCGCCGCGCAGCCGGCGCCGTCGAAAGCCGATCGCGAACATGAGAACCCATCGCTGTGGAACAAGGTCCTCGCGGTTTTCCGTTAGCGCAGCCCTCATCTCAACCCCGCGCATGGTCGCGCGGCAGGAGCGGCTCCTTCCCTAAGGGGCCGCTTTTGTTTGGCCGAGCGAGCCTTAGTAATGCGGCGGCCGTTCGTTTGTTGGGCCCGGCATGTTGTTCTCGGCTTCTTGCAGGCGCTCTTTCAGTTCTGCGACCTTCCGCGTCAGCCTGTCGATCTCGGTCCACTGCGTCGTGACCGTTTGGTTCAATGTTTCGATGGTCACGTCCTGATAGGTCAGCCGCATCTCCAGCGAATCGATGCGATCGTTCAAGCTGTCGATGCGATCGCTCAATCTATCGACTTCACTCATGCGAGCCATCGCCGCGCTCCCGCAGGCCGTGGCCCAGCGCCACGCGCTCATCGAACACGAAACATTCACCGCGCCAGCGGCTGTCTTGTTCCGGTACCCCTTCCAGGTAGCGGAGAATGCCGCCCTTGAGGTGATAGACCTCGGAAAATCCGTGCGCCAGCAGATAGGCGCTGGCCTTTTCGCAGCGGATGCCGCCGGTGCAGAACATCGCGATCTTCTTGTGCTTCGCCGGGTCGAGTTTCTCCGCGGCGAACTCCTTGAACTGCCCAAAGCTCTTGATGCCGGGATCGACCGCGCCCTCGAACGTACCCATCGCCACCTCAAAGGCGTTGCGGGTATCGATCACCAGCGTGTCGGGAGCGGCGATCAGTGCGTTCCATTCCGACGGTTCGACATAGGTGCCGACCTGCCGTGTCGGGTCGACCGTCGTGTCTCCCAGCGTAACGATTTCCTTCTTCAGCCGGATCTTCAACCGTTGAAACGGCATCTCGGAAGCGCCCGAAAACTTGAGTTCGAGATTGCCGAGCCGGCCGCCGAAAAGGGCGCCGTGCTGCAACTCCTGGACGAGCGCGTCAATGCCCTCATCGCTGCCCGCAACCGTGCCGTTGATACCCTCATTGGCGAGCAGCACGCTGCCCTTGATCCCGAGGCTTGCGGCTATCGCACGCAGCGGCTCGCGCAACTCCCGGAAGTCCGGCAGCGGGGCGAATTGATAGAAGGCGGCGACCTTGACCGGCATGGCGACCATTTATCAGGCAGGCCGGGCAGGGGAAACCCCGTAAAGCCCTGCATATTCCGCACATTGGCCCTGACGCCCCGCTGGCATGCCAACCATTGCCCTGCCGGGGATGAATATGCCAAAGAACCGTCTGTAAACCCGCCCCTGATGCTCCCCGCGGGATGCTCAAGAAACGCTGAAAGAAAGCACTCGCGATGAGGAATTTCCATTTCGCCGGCCGCTCGACGGTCCATGCCCAGAACGCGATGGTGGCGACGTCGCATCCGGACGCCGCGCTGGTCGCCATCGACGTGATGCGCGCCGGCGGCACCGCGGCGGACGCTGCGGTGGCAGCCTGCGCGCTGCTCGGCGTCATCGAGCCGCAATCGACCGGCATCGGGGGCGATTGTTTTGCGCTGATCCAGCCAAGGGGCGAGGGCAAGATCGTCGCCTATAACGGCTCCGGTCGCGCGCCGATGGCCGCGACAGCCGAATGGTACCTGGAGCGCAAGATCCATTCGGTGCCACTGACCTCGGCGCATGCGGTCAGCATTCCCGGCGCGATCGACGCCTGGGACACGATCCTGCGCGACCACGGCAAGATGGGGCTCGACACCCTGCTGCAGCCCGCCATCAAGGCCGCCGAGGAAGGCTATGTCGTCGCCCCGCGCATCGCCTTCGACTGGAAGAACCAGTTCGAGAAGCTGAAGAACGGCACCAACACCGAGCGCTATCTGCTGCCACACGGCAAGCCTGCGGTCGCCGGCGACGTGATCCATCAGCCCGAACTGGGCAAGACGCTGCGCGCGATCGCCAAGAACGGCCGCGACGCGTTCTATAGCGGCGAGATCGCCGCCGACATGGTGGAAACCCTGCGCGGCATCGGCGGCCTGCATACGCTGGAAGATTTCGCCGCGCATTCGACCGAAACCACATCGCCGATCGGCACGATGTACAAGGGCCATGACGTCTGGCAGTGCCCGCCGAACGGCCCTGGCATCACCATGCTGGTGATGCTGAACATCCTCTCGCGCTTCGACCTGACCAAGTTCAAGCCGCTCAGCATCGAGCGCTTCCATCTGGAGGCAGAGGCCGCGCGCATCGCCTACATGATGCGCGAGCAATATATCGGCGATCCCCAGCAGGTTCATGTCGACGTCGCCGGCATCCTCGCCAAGGAGTTCGCCGAGGAGCACATCAAGAACATCAAGATGGACCGGCTGCTCGACCTGCCGAACGTCGCGCCGCCGATGAATCCGTCGACGGTCTACATCACAGTCGTGGACAAGGACCGCAACGTCTGCTCGTTCATCAACTCGATCGCGCATTCGTTCGGTTCGGCGATCGTGTCCAACAAGACCGGCATCCTCTTGCAGAACCGCGCCGGCGGTTTCCGGATTCAACCCGGCCATCCCAATTGCATCGCGCCGGGCAAGCGGCCGCTGCATACCATCATTCCTTCGCTCGCCACCAAGAACGGCCGTGCGGTGATGCCGTTCGGCGTGATGGGCGGGCAGTATCAGCCGGTGGGCCAGACCCATGTGCTGACCAACATCCTCGACTATGGCTGCGACGTGCAGGAAGCCATCGATATGCCGCGCGGCCTGCACTACGAGGGCGTCTACCAGCTCGAAGACAGCGTGCCGGCCGAGATCGTCGAAGGCCTGAAGAAGATCGGCCACAAGACCACCAGCGTGGTCGGACCGCTCGGCGGCGGCCAGGCGATCTGGATCGACTGGGAGAAGGGCACGCTGACCGGCGGCTCCGATCCCCGCAAGGACGGTTGCGCGCTAGGCTACTGAGCCCCGCGCGGTCGCCGCCGCAGGAACCGTTGGCCCCTCGCATTCGTTATGACGATGCGGCGGGCCGTCCTTCTTGTCAGGAGAGATGGCCGCCTGTTTTCAGGGGGCTATCATCAGCTCACTCGATCCCGAGGATTTCGATCAGGCCGACCTGCGCGGCGGGCATTCGCCCTGGTTTGCGAAGCCGGGACATCATCCGCGTCACGAGGTCAGCGAAAATCTCAAATGCGACGCGCTGGTCGTCGGCGCCGGCATCACAGGCTCGATGGTCGCCGAACGTCTGACGCGTCAAGGCCTGGATGTCGTCATCATCGATCGCGAGTTGCCCGGCCGCGGCAGCACCGCCGCCTCGACCTCGATGCTGCTGTGGGAAATCGATCAGCCGCTTCGGCACCTGAGCGAGGCCTGCGGCTTCGAACGCGCGGCGCGGGTCTATCGCGCCAGCCTTGAGGCCGTCGCTGGCCTGAAATCGCGGGTGGCCGAACTCGGCATTGTCTGCGGCATGCGGGACAAGAACTCGCTCTATCTCGCGGCGAACGAGATCAGCGCCGATCTGATGGAGGAGCATCGCTGGCGGATGCGCGCCGGCCTGCCGGGCGAATTTCTGGACCACGGCAGGCTGCGCGACGGCTTTGGCATTGTGCGTGCCGCTGCGATCGTTTCATCGGGGGCGGCCGATGCGGATCCCGTGCAACTGGCGCATGGAATGCTGGAGGCTGCGATCGGGCGCGGCGCGCGGCTGTTCGAAGCAGAGGCCGTCGCGTTCGAAGCCGCCGGGCGCATGGTCAACGTCCGTCTTGGCGACAATCGCGAGATCGAGGCGCGATCCGTCATTCTTGCCACCGGCTATGTCATGCCCGACATCGTGCAGTCTTCCGTGCATGCGGTGTCGTCGAGCTGGGCGATCGCGACCGTGCCACAGCCGCAAAGCGTCTGGAACGACGGCACGCTGATCTGGGAGGACGCGAAGGATTATCTCTATGCGCGAACGACGCGGGCGGGACGCATCATCATCGGCGGCGAGGACAGCAGCGCAATTATCGAGCCGGAGGCGCGCGATCGTCTGATTTCGGAAAAATCAGGCATCCTCGCGCGAAGGCTCGCAGCACTATGGCCGGTGGCGAAGACCGACATCGAATTCCGCTGGGCAGGCACGTTCGGTACCACGCAGGACGGATTGCCGCTGGTCGGCCCCGTCCCCGGCGCAAAGGGCATCTATGCGGCCTATGGCTATGGCGGCAACGGCATCACGTTCAGTTTTCTCGCCGCGCGGCTGATCGGCGATCTGATCGCCGGGAAAACCTCGCCGCTGCTGCACGATTTCGCCATCGATCGCGACGGCAGCATGGCTGGCCGCTGAAAAATGGCTAGGGAAACCGCCCGCTCTGGGCTAGAGCTTCGGTTCTGAAAGGATCAGAACCGAAGCTCTAGATTCTTAATTTTGACGCGTTTTCTTCATGCGAACCGGTATCCACTTCGCTCGAAAACGCTATGGAGACGTCGGTCTCTCGAACGAGGTATACTGAGATGCGCTTCTCCCGACGCACGATTATCCGGACCGCATGTGCCACCGTGGCAGCGGCGGTTTCCACGCCCGTTGCCATCAGGGTGGCATCGGCCCAGACCGCAGGAAAACCCATGACCACAGCTTCAGGTTTGCAGATCATCGACAGCAAGGAAGGCACCGGCGCCACGCCGAAGACCGGCCAGACCTGCGTCATGCACTACACCGGCTGGCTTTACGAGAACGGCCAGAAGGGCAAGAAGTTCGATTCTTCCGTTGACCGTAATGAGCCGTTCGAGTTCAAGATCGGCCAGCGCCAGGTGATCGGCGGCTGGGATGAGGGCGTCGCCTCGATGAAGGTCGGTGGCAAGCGCACGTTGATCATTCCGCCCGCGCTCGGCTACGGCGCGCGCGGCGCCGGCGGCGTCATTCCGCCGAACGCGACGCTGATGTTCGACGTCGAATTGCTGGCGGTGAAGTAACGCGCAAGCGGGGAAGCGCATCGTGAAGATCTCGATCCTCGACGATTATTTCGACACGGTGCGCACCCTCGATTGCTTCCGCAAGCTCGCCGGGCACGACGTCACCATCTGGAACGATCACGTCCAGGACGTCGACGCATTGGTGGACCGCCTGAAGGACACCGAAGCGCTGGTGCTGATCCGCGAGCGGACACAGATCCGCACGCCGCTCTTGGAGCGGCTGCCGAAACTGAAGCTGATCAGCCAGCGCAGCGTCTATCCGCATATCGACATCGACACCTGCACGCGGCTCGGCATTATCGTGTCATCGAGCCAGCATGCGGATACACCGTCGTATGCCACCTCCGAATTCACCTGGGGCCTGATCCTGGCGGCGATGCGCGCCATTCCGCAGCAGATGGCGGCGCTCAAGGCTGGCAAATGGCAGATCGGCGTCGGCCACACCCTGCGCGGCAAGACGCTTGGTATTTATGGCTACGGGCGGATCGGCGCCGTCGTTGCCGGCTACGGCAAGGCGTTCGGCATGAACGTGCTGGTATGGGCGCGCGAGCCGGCGATGGCGAAGGCTAGAGCCGATGGATACGCGACCGCCGCCAGCAAGGCTGATTTCTTCGAGCGCTGCGACGTGCTGTCGCTGCACATGCGCCTCGTCGATGCCACGCGCGGTATCGTCAAGGCCGAAGATCTCGCGCGCATGAAGCCTACGGCGCTGCTGGTCAACACCAGCCGTGCGCCGCTGATCGAGCCGAACGCGCTGGTCAATGCGCTCCGCGCCGGACGCCCCGGCATGGCGGCGGTCGATGTCTACGAGAAGGAACCGCTGCGCGACGTCAACGATCCGCTGTTGAATATGGACAATGTGGTCTGCACCCCGCATCTCGGCTACGTCTCGCGCGACGAATACGAAATCCAGTTCACGGATATCTTCGATCAGATCGTGGCGTATGCGGCAGGCACGCCGACCAACGTGGTCAATCCGGATGTGATGGAAAAGCGGCGGTAGCTGAACTCCCTCTCTCCGCAAGGCAGGGGCGAGGTAAGAAGAACGCGCATACAAGACCGGCTCAAAAGTTCCCCGATTTGGCTGGTTTGCCATCGCGGTTTTATGTACCGTCCGGCAATCAGACCCTTGAGAAAGCAACAAGATGAGCGGCACTCACGATCACACCCATTCCCACGATCATTCGCACGGCGATGCCGAGCGCTGGAAGCACGACGGCGTCCGCGTCATTCCCGGCAATCAGCTCGATCCCAACGTGCCCTCGACCGCCGGCATGGACCGCAAGGCCGCGATCAATTTCGCCCGCGTCGGCGCGCAGAAATTATGGGCGGGCACTGTGACGATCCGTCCCGACGCCAAGACCGGCGCACATCACCACGGCCATCTCGAAAGCATCATCTATGTCGTGAAGGGCAAGGCGCGGATGCGCTGGGGCGAGCACCTGCAATTCACTGCGGAAGCCGGTCCCGGCGATTTCATCTTCGTGCCGCCTTACGTGCCGCACCAGGAGATCAACGCCAGCCGCGACGAGGTGCTGGAATGCGTGCTGGTGCGCTCTGACGGCGAAGCTGTCGCCATCAACCTCGACATCGAGCCGGTGGAAAAGCCGGAGACCGTGCTGTGGGTCGATCCGGTGCACCGCGATCCCGCCGAGAAGAAGTAAAAAAACAAAAGCCGCCGTCGTGCGGATGGCGCGGGGGAATCCCATGAAGCTTGTTCGCTACGAGAGCGCGGGCCACGTCGCTACCATCACCATGGATCGCGCCTCGGCGCACAACGCGCTCAATAATGCGTTGTGCGACGAACTGCGCGAAGCCTGGTTCCGCTTTGACGAAAGCGACGACCGCGTCGCCGTGCTGGCGTCGTCCGAAGAGAAATATTTTTCGGTCGGCGCCGACGTCGGGGATCTCCCCGTCAACATGTGGCACGCCGTGCCCGGACTGGGCGTCGAGCTCGACAAGCCGGTCATTGCCGCGACATCCGGCTGGGTCGTGGGCGGCGCCTTCGTGCTGGTGCAGATGGCCGATATGTGCGTGGCGTCGGAGACGACGCGCTTCATCTACCCCGAGGGCAAGATCGGCACCACCGCCGGCGGCGTCTCCTCGGTGATGGCGCGCATGCCGCACAAGATCGCGATGGAGTTTTTGCTGGTCGGCGAGGAAATGTCGGCGGAGCGCGCCTACCAGATCGGCTTCGTCAACAAGGTTGCCCCGAAGGGGCAGCACGTCGCGCTCGCGCAGGAGATGGCGGCCAAGATCGCGGCGAACGCGCCGCTGGTGGTGCGGGCGTTGAAAAAGCTCGCCCGCGAGTCCATGCCGAAGGGGCCGCTGGAAACGGTTGCCGACGTGCGCCGGCTGCTCGATGTCGTCCGCGACAGCGATGATCTGAAAGAAGGCGTCAAGGCGTTCGCCGAAAAGCGCAAGCCCGACTTCAAGGGTAGCTAGGCTGGTTGCGGTAGACGTTGTGCACAACCCGCCTGCTCGCGCGATCGTGTTCGTGCGGCGCGGCGGGCACCGGCTTCAGAACGGATATCCGCTGCTAAGCTTCGCCCAATAAACTTCACTGAAGAAAAATGTGACGCGGGGATGAAGCGATGACAGGTTCCGAAAGTCTGGTGGGGCGGCGCACGGTTCTGAAGGGCCTTGGCCTCGGCGTGGCGGCGACCGCCACGATGCCGGCGCAAGCGGCGACGGTGGCTCCATCCGAGGGCGGCGAGATCTGGAGCAACGAATACTGGACCAAGAAGGGCGACATTCCCTTGTGGATGTTCCGCAAGCGGATCGGCGCGCCCAAGCCCGGCGAACCGGCGCGGCCGGTGGTGTTCTTTGTCCATGGCTCGTCGGTGACGTCGCGGGTGTTCGATCTCAACGTGCCCGGCAAGGGCGAATATTCCGCGATGAACGAGTTCGCCCGCCACGGTTTCGACTGCTGGACCATGGACCACGAGAACTACGGCAAGTCCGGCCGTAGCTCGGGCAATTCCGATATCGCCAGCGGCGTCGAGGATCTGAGGGGCGCGGTCGAACTGATTGTTCGCGAGACCGGGCAACAGAAGGTGCATTTTGTCGGCGAGTCCTCGGGTGCCTTGCGAGCGGGCGCCTACGCCATGGTGGCGCCCGAGCGGGTCGATCGCCTGGTGTTCGCCGCCTTCACCTACAAGGGCGAGGGGTCGCCGACCCTGACCAAGCGGGCTGAGCAGCTCGACTATTTCCGCGCCCACAACATGCGCAAGCGCGACCGCGACATGATCCGTTCGATCGCGACCCGCGACAAGCCCGGCACCTCCGATCCGGCTGTCATGGAGGTGCTGGCGGATGCCGAGATGCAGTTCGGCGACCAGATCCCGACGGGCACCTATCTCGACATGACCGCCAATCTGCCGGTGGTGCATCCGGAGAAGGTGCTGGCGCCGGTGCTGCTGGTGCGCGGCGAATATGACGGCATCGCCACCGTCGCCGACCTCGAGGAATTCTATAACAAGCTGCCCAATGGCGACCGCCAGTTCGTCATCCTGCCCGGCACCGCCCATTCGGTGACGCTCGCGATCAACCGGCAGTTGTTCTGGCACGTGACGCGGGCGTTTCTCACCATGCCGCCCCCGATCGCGACCTGACGTCCTCGCTCGCCCGTCATTGCGAGCAAAGCGAAGCAATCCATAGCGCGGCATAACGCATAGGTGGATTGCTTCGTCGCTTGCGTTCCCTCGCGCAAACGCTTCGCGTTTGTCGCAGGCAATGACGTCCGGTTATGGTCAGTTCCCCAAAAAAATTATTTCAAGCTGGATGTCGGATCCCGGTCGGCCGGTCCGTCCTTGGCTCGAACCCCGTGAAAAGGAGCCCATTATGGCCAAAATGATCTTCGTCAACCTGCCGGTCAGCGATCTCGCCCGTTCGACCGCCTTCTATTCTGCGATCGGCGGCGAAAAGAACCCGCAATTCTCCGACGATACGGGGTCCTGCATGGTTTTTTCAGAAGCCATCTACATCATGCTGCTGACGCACGACAAATACCGGCAGTTCACCTCGAAGAAGATCGCCGACGCCAAGGCCACCAGCCAGGTTCTGATCTGCCTTTCCGCCGACGGCCGCGATGCGGTGGACGACATGGTCGCCAAGGCGCAAGGCGCGGGCGGCGGCGCCGATCCGGGCCCGAAGCAGGATTACGGCTTCATGTACGGCCGCAGCTTTGAGGATCCCGACGGTCACCACTGGGAAGTGATGTGGATGGATGTTGCGGCTGCCACCGCCGCACAGCCCGCCGCCTGACAGATCGAAGCATCGGCAACCGGAGTTTATCGATGTCCAAGATTTCCCCCTGCCTGTGGTTCAACGGCGAGGCCGAGGAGGCCGCGAATTTCTACGTCTCGCTGCTGCCGGATTCCCGGATCGAGAAGGTCCAGCGCAACACCACGGATAGCCCCGGCGGCAAGGCCGGCACCGTGCTGGTGGTGGATTTCACGCTGGCCGGCCAGCGCTTCATGGCGCTGAACGGCGGTATGAAGATGGAATACACCCACGCGGTCTCCTTCAAGATCGATTGCGCCGACCAGGCGGAGGTCGATCGGCTCTGGGATGGCCTGTTGGCGAATGGCGGCCAGCCCAGCAGATGCGGCTGGCTCAAGGATCGCTTCGGCGTGTCGTGGCAGATCGTGCCAACCGCACTGCCCAAATATCTCGGCGGCGCGGACAAGGCCGGTGCGCAACGCGCCATGCAGGCGATGCTGGGTATGGTCAAGCTCGACATCGACGGCCTGAAGCATGCGTATGAAGGCAAGAGCGCGGCGTAGTAGAGTGTCGTAGGGTGGGCAAAGCCAACGGGTCGCGCGAATGCGCGCCCGTTGACAGGCTCCGCGTGCCCACCACTCACGACAACAATTGCGGATGGATGGTGGGCACGGCGCAAATGCGCCTTTGCCCACCCTGCAGATCCCCTCAATAACTGATCCGCAGTCCCACGCCGCCGTGAAGCGTGTTGCCGATCGGCTGCGGGCCGGCGGTGCCGTTGAGGAAGAGGTCGGCAACCCAGCCCTTGGTGATGCGGAAGCCGAGCCGGCCGCCATATTCGAACCAGCCCTGGTTGCCGATCACAGGCACGATGGTGCCGTCNACCGGTCACGCTGGCGACGATGCCGGATCGCGTCCCGAAGGATTGCACCCAT
>NZ_LLYB01000131.1:98549-110342 GCF_001440475.1 Bradyrhizobium lablabi
CCGCCGTTGATATTGGCTTCGACGCTCGAGCCGAACAGGTGCGTCCATTGTCCGCCGATCTTGACGAGGCTGGTGCGGTCGGTCCCCGTGGCGATCGAAGCGTCGAACGGATTGAACGCGGCCGCAGGGTCGGTATAGCCCTTCACCCATTGCCACAACTGCCAGACCTCGACGTAGGCTGCGGCTTCATCACGCGGCGAAAACCGGCTCATCCAGCCGGCGCGGCCGTACACAGCGTAGTTCTCGCTCGATGTCGAGCTTTCCAGCGATACTGCGCCGAGGCTGGTCGCATAGCTGCGCGCGTAGCGCACCTTCTGGAACGGCGACAGGATGGTGCCGATGTCGAAGAACGGCCGCGACGATCCCCAGTCGACGAAATCGTAGCGCAGCGCGAACGCGCCGATCGGCGCGCTGGTGACGTGATACCCGCCCTCATTGAATTGGGCGTAGGCGATACCGGCCAGCAGCGACAGATTGGGCGTCAGGTTCTTGCGGCCGTGAATGCCGGCCGAGAATGAACCCGCCGAACCGAACGCGCTGATGCAATCGTTGCAATTGACCTGCTCGTTGATCCCCAGCAGCACGTTGCCGAGCACGCGGTTGGTGATCATCTGGTTGAAGCGCTGCCCGGCGAGGTCGTTGATCGATCCGGCGCTCGAGCCGGGCGTGGCCAATGGTGGCGCGTTGGTCCCCGGCGTCGCGGTCGGGCCTGGTGTTGGAGACGGGCTTGGCGTCGGTGTAGGCGAAGCCGAAGGGCTCGGCGAGGGAGACGGGCTCGGCGTGGGCGTCGGCGGGTAGCACTCGACACATTCCTCCACCGGAGTAGGCGAGGGCGACGGCGACTGTGCCCGCGCAGACGATGACGGCGCCGCGAGCAGCGACAGAAACAGCGCTGCGGGCAGCAGAAGGCGGGAGACATTTGCCATCGTCAGCGCCCGCACAGCATGCCGGTGGGATCGCTGCCGTCATCGACAATGACAGGGGCCGCATCCGCATATTGCGTGGTGTTGCAGAGCCCGGCTGCGGCGCCGCAGGTTGCCGCAAAGGTCCAAGGTGGCGTGTTGGTCTTCTTGATTGTCGACCTGCCGCCGGCGCCGCTCGATGTGATGATGGCGGTGTCGCCGGGCCGGGTAAGCTGGATGCATTCAAAGCTGACCGTGCAGACCGAAGCCGCGCCGTCCCGTAGGTTGACGATGGTCTGGCCGCGCTGCGAGAGAATATCGAGCGTGGTGCCGCGCACGCCAATGGTCGCCAGCGGTGTCGTGATCTTGTAGGCGGCCTTGTCCGAATGCCCGGTGACGAAGCGGAACGCGCCCGAGGTCATGCGTATTGCGACCTCGCGGTAGTGATGCTCGTCATCGAAAACCGTGCGGTCCAGCTTGAGCGTCGCGTTGGGACCGAGTGAAAGGTTGGTGCTGTCGGCCATCACCAGCCGCGTGGCGCTGTCGCTTCCGGTGCGTACCGTCTCGTCGCGCAGCACCCCATCGCCAACCTCGATCTGCGTGGTCGAAGGGCCGGCCACGCGGAGCACTTCATTCTTGACGACGGCGGCCTCACCGACGCGCGTTTGCGCGCAGGCGGGCGCGGCCATCAACGCAGTCAACAGGCCAATTGCAGATAGCGAACCAAAGCCGTTACAGAAATTCATTTCAAAAAACCGATCGATTTATCCCGATATCGTACCGGATCGCGCGCGCACGCGATGTGGCAGAATTATCACTCGGATGGCTAACTCGCCGGTCGATTAGTGATTGCGAAATCGAAATGCGTTCAATGCGATGGACATAAAAATCTGGAGCAACCACACTCAATTTTGCCGCAATCTCTTCTAACCCCTGATTCTCAACCGTCCGTGAAACCAGCAACGCAATCAGTTTCCATTCCGCCGGGTTCGATGATGCGCACGGGCATCGTCGCCGGCGTCATTTTTGTTCTTGCGCATTTCGCCATGCTGATCGGCGTCACCACGCCGGAAAAATTCTATTTCGACGAGGTGCATTACGTTCCGGCAGCGCGGCAGATGCTCGAGCCGGTCATGCCACAGCCGATGCTCAATCCGATGCATCCGCCGCTCGCCAAGCAGCTCATCGCGCTGTCGATCCATACGTTCGGCGACGGGCCGCTGGGCTGGCGCTATCCAGCCGTGCTGTTCGGATCGCTCGCCGCCGTCGCCGTGTATCTGTGTGGCCTGGCGCTGTTCGCGGCCCAAGGGCCGGCCATCGCAGCGAGCCTGCTCGCCTTCTTCAACCAGATGCTGTTCGTGCAATCGCGGATCGCGATGCTGGATATTTTCGCGCTCGCCTTCAGCCTGTTCGCGATCGCGGCGTTCATGCATGGCTTTCGGCAGCAGCGGCCGCATCTGTGGTTCGCGCTTGCCGGGGTCGGCTTTGGCCTGTCGGCCGGCTGCAAATGGAGCGGGCTGTTTGTGCTCGCGGTCTGCATCGCCATCGTCGCCGTGATCCGCCTGATGCAAGGCTGGCGCACCCAGTTCGCCGATGCGCGGCCCGACGATTGGTATCGACCCGATCTGTGGCCCGATTTCAGGTGGCGGCATTTCGCCGCCTGCTTCGTGTTGATTCCGGCGGCCGTCTATCTCGCGACTTTCATTCCGCTCTACGGATTGTCGGTTACGAACATCCTGGAGGCGCAACGGCGGATCTTCAGCGACAACACCACGACCGCGATCGCGGGGCACACCTATATGAGTTCGTGGCCGTCCTGGCCGTTCCTGGTGCGCCCGGTCTGGTATCTCTTCGACAAGATCGGCGACGACCGGATCGCCGCCGTGGTCTTCCTCGGCAATCCGCTGATCCTGTGGCCGGCGCTGATCGCGCTTCTGATCTGCCTGCGCGACTGGATCGTGACGCGGCGGGTGGATGCGTTTCTGGTGCTGGCATTCTATTTCGGCCCGTACCTCGCATGGGCACTGCTGCCGCGAACGCTCGGCTTCATCTATTACTATCTTCCGGCGGCGACCACCGCGAGCCTTGCGCTGGTCTATGCCTTGAAACGCGGCAGCACGCCGGCATGGCTGCTATGGGCCTATGTCGGAATCGGTTTTGTTGGATTCGCCGCAATGTTGCCGATATCGGCCGCGTTCATAGGTACGTCGATGGCGACATTCAGTCGCCTGATGATCTTCCAGAACTGGATTTGAGACTGTCGTTCGGCGCCACGCTTAACGATTGGTTACCCGAGTAGTCCACTTGTACGGGTTATGGGCTCGCCGTAGATTCATCGCTGTATGAGTCGCTCGAATCCCCGTTTAAAGGAACGAACGGCATGTGGGCCTTCTTTGAACGTCTGCTCGATTCATCGATGTTTGCGCCGCATGGAATATGCCTGCTGTGGGAACCCCAGCTGATCTGGCTCCATGTTGCCTCTGACGTCATCATCGCCGCTGCGTATTTCTCGATCCCGGTTGCGCTTTCGATCTTCGTCTCGAAGCGCCGCGATGTCGACTTCGGCTGGGTCTTCTGGGCATTCGCGCTCTTCATCATGGCTTGCGGCGTCGGCCATGTGATGTCGATCGTTACGCTCTGGTATCCGGTCTATGGCCTCGAAGGCATCGTCAAGGCGATGACGGCGGCGGCGTCGATCGTGACGGCAGCAATGCTGTGGCCGCTGTTGCCGAAGGTGCTCGCGTTGCCTTCGCCGTCGCAGTTGCGGGCGGCCGAGATCGCCCTGGCTCAGGAAGGCATGTACCGGCGCGAGGCCGAGGACATGCTTCGGCAGTCGCAGAAGATGGAAGCGATCGGACATCTGACCGGCGGCGTGGCGCACGATTTCAACAATCTGCTCACGATCATCAGCGGCAATCTCGAGATCGCCGATCGCTGCCTGCATTCGTGGAGCGATGCCACCCGCGAACGGCTGACGCGGGTGATCGCCAACGCGGCGAACGGCGCGCAGCGCGCGGCGATGTTGACGCAGCGGTTGCTCGCATTCGCGCGCCGGCAGCCGCTCGATCCGAAACGGACCAACGTCAATCAGCTGATCGCCGGCATGTCGGATTTCTTCAGGCGGACGTTAGGTGAGACGATCGACCTTGAAGTCGTCGGCGGCGCCGACCTCTGGCAGGTCGAGGTCGATCCCAGCCAGCTGGAAGCGGCGATTCTCAATCTTGTCGTGAATGCCAAGGACGCCATGAGCGCCAAAATCTCCGGCGCGATGGCGGGCAGCGGCAAGCTGACGATCGAGACCAGCAATGTCTCCGTCGACGAGGGCTATCCGCAACGGAACGCAGGTGTGCCGGCCGGGGAATACGTGTTGATCGCCGTGAGCGATACCGGGTCGGGAATGCCGCGAGAAGTGCAGGAGAAGGCGTTCGATCCGTTCTTCACGACCAAGGAACCGGGGCATGGCACCGGTCTCGGATTGAGTCAGGTCTACGGCTTCGTCAAGCAGTCCGGCGGCGAGATCAAGATCTACAGCGAGGTCGGGCATGGAACAGCCATCAGGATCTATCTGCCCCGTGCCGCTGCCGCACCCGAGATCGCCGGACAGGGCGAGGGCCCTCTTGTCGGAAGTTCGGGAAGCGAAACTGTCCTGGTGGTCGAGGACGAGTGCGATGTGAGATCGTACCTGGTCGAGACGCTGAAAGACCTGAACTACCGGGTTCGCGAGGCGGCGAACGGCTCGGCCGCGCTCGCCTTGTTCGATGCCAATCCGTTCCGGATCGATCTGTTGCTGACCGATATCGTGATGCCCGGCCTCAACGGCCGCGAACTGGCCGACCAACTGCATCATCGCCAGGCGGGCTTAAGGGTCTTGTTCATGACCGGCTATTCGCGGGATGCGATCGTGCATCAGGGGCGGCTGGACCCCGGCGTGTCGCTACTGCAGAAACCGGTCACCCAGGCCCTGCTGGCGGCAAGGATCAGGGAAATCCTCGACAAGTCGTAGATCGACGGGCTGGAGCGTCGTCCTCGGTGATTTCTATCCGCCAATAGAAAATCCGCCTGCCGCAGGCGGCAGGCGGATCGATCTTGCAAGACCTCACTTCGCGGCGGTCTTGGTGTCCATGTTGACGACCTGAACGCGGCGGTTGGTCGGGTCCATCGGCGCATTCGCATCCTTCGGCTTGGTCTTGCCATAGCCGACGGTCACGAGATTGGAGCCGGCGATGCCGTACTGCTCGGTCAGGTACCGCTTGATCGTATCGGCCCGGCGCTCGGAAAGATCCTGGTTATAGGCCTCGCCGCCGATCGCGTCGGTATGACCGGCGACCACGAAGGTCGAACCCTTCAGGCTCGCATCGGAGAGCGCCTTGCCGAGTTCCTGCACGGCGGAAACCGAATTCTTGCTGATGTCGGCCGAGTTGTAGTCGAACTGAATTTCGAGATCGATCTTCGGCTTGCCTGCGGCGAGTTCCGCGATTTCCTGGCGCTCGCCGAGCGACAGCGACCGGGTCTTGCGGTTGCGGAGCGTGTCGACGAAGTTGGATTCCTTGGCCTTTGCGGCGACGTCCACCGGCTGTTGCGGGCCGGTCGACAGGCCACGGGTCACGACCGGCTTCGGCTTCAGGGCGTCCAGGATTTTGTCGGCCGAGACGGTGTCGCCGGCGACAGCGACGCCAGCCGTCATCGACAGCGCGGCGCCGATAGTCATGATCGAAACAAAGCGGGTCATTGTCCTAATCCTCAGTTGTTAACGCCTGCAAACTGGCGTGCATGACGTTTTGATGCTGCGACGATAGGACGGGTTCAAAGTGTGCAATGTGACTCAGATCACATTGGTTAAGGCCGGCTTTCGGCAGGGAGCGGACTTTTCAATAGGCGCCGCAAGGTGTTGGAGGCCGCGCAAGGTCGCCTTGCCCGCCGTCGAATGTTCCGCGCATCGATTCATCCGACCTTGCTTGCGTGATTTGAATCACGCGGTCGAGCGGACGGAATGGGTTCACTGACCTTCCCAAAGATTCAGCGCGACGTATCGACCTCGGCCGTCGTGCTGTTCCGGCGTCGAACACCCCAGTGCCGGCTCAGGCATTAGCTTCCGGCAAGTCGACCGAGACCACGCGCAACCGCTATCCGAACATGGCGATCCCGACGCGCTGCAGCACGTAGTTCTACGGTGCGTGGCGTGTCATCCATTCGCGCTGACGACTTCAGGAAAAGAAAAAAGGTGGACCGTCGCGTCAGCGCCGATCTGTGGACAACAAATCGGCCAGATGCACTTCTAGCAAAACGACTCACAAAAAATCCGAATACAAAATCGTTCGGCGCAACCAAACGGGCGGGGCGGGTGTTACAGTCAGTCAAGCGTCAGCGTGAGTATCTAGGTTATCGCACCGGCGCATCGGAGCCTGCCGGTTCCGGAAGTTCGATGCCAACACTGATCGGCGCGGCGATGATCGCCGCTGCAATTTTGCTGTCGACGCTGATCAACGCGCTCGGCAGCCGCTATGTCGGGTTCGAAAGCCCGACGGAGGAGAGCGCGTGGCTGGTCGATCGTCTCACCGGCCAAGTCTATAAATGCCATGCGCCCCAGCCCGGCCGCGCCTCCTGCGAGGCCGAGATCGCAACCGGCAGCGTGGGCGAACGGCCGAAGCGCGAAAGGTGAGTTCGCGCCGCGAGGCGGCTGGCCGGGAACCCGGGACTCCCAAGGCGCGCGAATCCCGATACATTGCCGCGCGATGCCCCGCGCGACTGAACCCCGTTCCCTGACCAAGCTTGAGGCCCGGCGAATCTGGCTGCAGGCCCAGCGGCTCGATACCAGCGAGCCGTTCGGCGCCGGACCGCCAGCCGTCGCGGCGGCGGTTGATCATTTGGGCTACGTGCAGATCGACACCATCCACGTCATCGAGCGCTGTCATCATCACATTCTCTATAGCCGCATCCCGGCTTACACCCGCGCCGACCTGCGCCAGGCGCAAAGCGTCGACAAAAGCGTGTTCGAGTATTGGACGCATGCCCTTTCCTATGTGCCGGCGAAGGATTTTCGGTTCTTTGTTCCGGCGATGCGGGAGGCCCGCCGCGAGGGGCACCGCTGGTTAGCGTCCGTCAAGCCGGAGGATACCCGCAAGGTGATGCGGCTGTTGCGGCGCGACGGCGCGCTGACGATCCGCGACATCGAGGACGACGTGCTGACCGAGAAGGAACATCTGTGGCAGAGCCGCAAACCCTCGAAGCGGGCGCTGCAGCTGGCCTTCTATACCGGCGAGGTGACGATCTCCGAACGCACCGGCATGCTCAAGACCTATGAACTGATGGCGCGGCATTTCGGCTGGGACAAGCCGCCGAAGCCGGCAAGGTCGGCGGAAATCACCGCCTATCTGCTCGATCGTGCGTTGCGTTCCCAGGGCGTCGTCAGCCTGGATTCCATCTGCCATCTCGACGCGCCGAGCAAGCCCGCGGTGCGGCGGCTGGTCGAGGCGCGGGTGCGGCGCAAGGAACTGGTGCCGGTCGCGCTCGAAGGCGCCGGCAAGCAGGAACATTGGGCAAGGCCGGAAGTGCTGGAGGCGAATCCGTCCGTGGAGGCCGGCAATGGCCCGGTGCACATCCTCTCGCCGTTCGATCCCCTGATCATCCAGCGCAAGCGCACCGAATTGTTCTTCGACTACGGCCACCGCTTCGAGGCCTATGTGCCGAAAGAGAAGCGCCTGTTCGGCTATTTCGCGCTTCCCGTGCTGGTCGGCGAAGACATCGTCGCCGCGATCGATATCAAGACCGACCGCCAGAACAAGAAGCTGCTGATGCAGAAGTGGAGCTGGGTCGGCAAGGGCGCGGCGAGGGCGGCGCGCAAGGACTACAAGCGCCGCATCGAGGAAGAGCTGGATCGGTTCGAGCGGTTTCAGTTGGGGGAGTGAGCGTCACGTTTCCAAGGGCCGGCACAGGCCAGTTTCATCGCCGTGAGATTCCGCGCGGGCCAGGCGCTGCGACGCGACCCGCGAGCGTGAATTTCGTTCTTCGCTTGATTTGGGTTATCCTTGCTTCGCATCGTTAGTTAGCTGCCAGGCTGCCACGCAGATGTCGATCCGCAACATCATTCGATTGAACAGTTTGCTCGTGGCAGGCATCTTCATATATGCCGTCAGTACGGACGAACCATATTTCCGAGCCGTTGGGCACGGGCCGTGGCTGTTTGACTATCTGTTTTGGTCCGCGCTGGTCTTGAATGGACCATCGGGTTTCATGGCTGACTTCGTGTCGCACACCATCGTCAACGCCTCCCATTTCGAGTGGCAGTTTGCGATCCAATATGGGCTTTGGCTCCTATTTCTTTGGCCGCAGTGGAAATGTTACGACGTTGTTGTTAGGNTGGTGCGTGGGTGATCGTCGACGTGAGACGCTGCTCTAGGTCGCAATTGCGANTGATTACATTGATCGGGCTTGTCGGGGCCTATGAAGCCTGGATTTACGGCCATCGCCCGCGCGAGCTGGCCTTTATTGATAGGCACTTCTGGTTCGTACGTGTTGCTGGCGTTGCGCTTTCCGGCCTGGTCATCCTTGGTTACGGCCAATTCTGCAAAAGAGACCGCGCGCTGACCGAGCGTTGTAGCCAGCTTCCTGGTCGCGGCGTCTGATCTGGGGTTGTTCACGAAGCCAACCGCAAAGACCTGCAGCGCATCGAAACGAGCCCCTCGCCAACGGAATGCCCGTGTTACGCCAGCGCGGGCATCGCGCGTTGCAAGAGGTGATGCGGCTCGATAATCGTTGGGGACAAGAAAACCCCGGGGAGAAACCCATGAGCCAGTCCGCCACCCTCGCTTCTGCTACGCCAGCCAAAAGCGAGATCGAAACTTCCACCATCCGAGCAATCTCCTGGCGGCTGATTCCGTTTCTGGTGCTGGCCTATTTCTTTTCCTATCTCGATCGCGTCAATCTCGGCTTTGCCGCGCTGGAGATGAATGCGGATCTGAAATTCTCGCCGCTGGTCTTTGCCTGGGGCGCCGGCATCTTCTTCATCGGGTATTTCATCTTCGAGGTGCCGAGCAATCTTGCACTGGAGAAATTCGGCGCCAGCCGCTGGATCGCCCGCATCATGGTGACCTGGGGCATTATCTCCGCCGCGATGGCGATGGTGAGCGGCGAATTGAGCTTCTACGTTCTCCGCTTCCTGCTCGGCGTGGCGGAAGCCGGCTTCTTCCCCGGCATCATCCTCTATCTCACCTACTGGTACCCGGCCGAATATCGCGGCCGCTTCATCGCTGCCTTTGCCATCGCCGTTCCCGTCTCCACCGTGATCGGTGCGCCGATCTCGGGGCTGCTGCTCGGGCTCGACGGCGTGATGGGCCTGAGGGGATGGCAGTGGCTGTTCATCATCGAGGGTATTCCCTCGGTGCTGCTTGGCATCGTCACCTGGTTCTACCTGACCGACAAACCGGAAAAGGCTGATTGGCTTACCACGGAGCAGAAGACATGGCTTTCGGCCAGGCTGCAGGCGGAGATCGCGACCAAGCAAGCGGTACGGCACCTGACGCTCGGCGAGGCGCTGTCATCGCCGAAGGTGTTGACGCTCAGCCTGATCTATTTCGGTTTCGTCGGCGCCCTCTATGGCATGCAGTTCTGGCTGCCGCAGATCGTCAAAGCCTTCGGCCTCACCAACGCACAGACCGGCTTCGTCACCGCGATCCCGTATCTGTTCGGCACCATCGCCATGATCCTGTGGGCGCGGCACTCCGATGCCACACGCGAGCGCGTCGCTCATGTCGGCGGGCCGCTGTTGCTCACCGCGCTCGCGCTCGGCACTGCCAGCTACATCACCGATCCCGCAATAACGATGATCGTGCTCACGGTGGCGGCGATCGGCATCTTCTGCACCTTCGCGGTGTTCTGGACGCTGCCGACCGCGTGGCTTTCCGGGACGGCCGCGGCCGGCGGGATCGCGCTGATCAATTCGATCGGCAATCTCGCGGGCTTCGGCGGACCCTATCTCGTCGGCTGGGCCAAGGACGCCACCGGCTCCACCTCGGCAGGGCTTCTGGTGCTGTCGCTATTGCCGCTCGTCGCCGGCTTGCTCGTGTTTCTCGGCGGCCATGAGACCAAGACGGAATTCGCCGGCGTGAAATAACCTGTAGGGGGTGAGCCATCGGGCGCGTATTCGCGCGACCCGTTGGCTCTACCCATCCTGCCGCTGCGCTCACCAGATCGGCTAGCGCCACTTCAGGGCGCGACGCACGACGAGAAGCGCGATCACGGTCGCTAGGCGCGCTGCCTGCCACGTCCATCCCCGACGCCCGGAGCGAACAGCTCGCGTTACCTCCTGTTAATCACGCCGGAACTCACGAACTAGTGTCTACTGACGATTATTGACATTCATCAGCGAACATTACACACTCGTCATCGACCCTGCGATGGAGTGTCCGATGTTCAGTCGTTCTATTTTCTCCAATTATTACAAGTTCTTGACTGGTGCTTCGCTGGCATTCGCGGTGTTCGCGCTGGCCGGCTGCAACGAAAAGGCGGCTGAGGCGCCCGCTCCCGGACGTCCGGTCCTGGTCGCAACGGTGAAATATGCGGCCGAAACCCCGGAACGCAGCTTCGTCGGCACCATCCGGCCCCGGATTGAGACTGACATGGGCTTTCGGGTCCCCGGCAAGGTCGCCCGCCGTCTGGTCGAGGTCGGTCAGACCGTGGATGTCGGCCAGCCGCTCGCTACCCTCGATGAAGTCGATCTGAAGCTGCAGGCCGAGCAGGCCGAGGCCGAATTCCGCGCCGCCACCGGCGTACTGGCGCAGGCATCCGCCTCCGAGCAGCGCGCCAAGGATCTGCGTTCCAAGGGCTGGACGACGGATGCGCAGATGGACCAGAGCCGCGCCGCCGCCGATGAGGCGAGGGCGCGCTATAACCGCGCCGAGCGGCAGGTCGAACTTACCAAGAACTCGCTCTCTTATGCGACGCTCCACGCCGACAGCCGGGGTGTCGTCACCGCGACCCTGATCGATCCCGGCCAGGTCGTTGCCTCCGGCCAGACCGCGATCCGCGTCGCCCGCTTTGCCGAGAAGGAAGCTGTGGTCGCGATCCCCGAAACGCTGGTCGGCCGCGCCAAGTCCGGCACCGCCAGCGTGACGCTGTGGTCGGATGCGGAGAAGAAATATACCGCGAAGTTGCGCGAGATCGCGCCGTCAGCCGATCCGGCGACGCGGACCTATCTCGCCAAGTTCTCGCTGCCGGAGGCCGACGACAAGGTCTCGCTCGGCATGACCGCAACGCTGACGCTGGCCGACGCCGCCACCGAGCGCGTCGCAAAGCTGCCGCTGTCGGCGCTATTCAGCCAGGGCAGCAATCCCTCGCTTTATATCGTCGACGATGCCGGCGCGGTGAAGCTGCAGCCGGTCATCGTGAAATCCTACGAGAGCAATGCGGTCGTGATCGCAGGCGGCGTCAACGACGGCGCCAAGGTGGTCGCGCTCGGCGTGCAGAAGCTCGATCCGGCCCAGAAGGTCCGGGTGGTGTCGTCGCTGTCGTTCTAGTCCCGTCAATGGAAGCAGATTTCGAAGCTGGAGAGTAACATGAAGCGCTTCAATCTCTCGGGCTGGGCGGTGAGCCATCCGACCCTGGTCCTGTTCCTGATGATTGTGCTCGGCGTCGCCGGTTTCTTCTCCTATGAGCGGCTCGGCCGCGCCGAGGATCCGTTCTTTACGGTGAAGGTGGTCAACGTCTCGGCGATCTGGCCGGGCGCGACCGCGCAGGAGATGCAGACCCAGGTCGCGGATCCCATCGAGAAGAAGCTGCAGGAACTGCCGTTCTTCGAGAAGGTGCAGACCTATTCCAAGCCGTCGTTCACGGCGTTGCAGGTCNACCTTCAAGGATTCGACCCCGCCGAAGGACGTGCCGTACCTCTTCTATCTCT
>NZ_LLYB01000131.1:110350-130074 GCF_001440475.1 Bradyrhizobium lablabi
TGCGCAAGAAGCTGGTCGACGTGCAGGGCCAGTTGCCCGCAGGCCTGCTCGGCCCGAACGTCAACGACGAATTCTCCGACGTCGATTCCATTCTCTATATGATGACCGGCGACGGCGCCGACTATGCACAGCTCAAGAAAACGGCCGAGGGCATGCGCCAGCGGCTGTTGAAGGTCACCGGCGTCACCAAGGTCAATCTCTACGGCACCCAGGACGAGCGCATCTTCGTCGAGTTCTCGCATGCGAAACTGGCAACCCTCGGCATCACGCCGCAGGCGCTGTTCGATTCGCTCGCCAAGCAGAACAACGTTACGCCCGCGGGCACGGTGGAAACCTCCTCGCAGCGCGTGCCGCTGCGCGTCACCGGCGCGCTCGATGGCGCCAAGGCGGTCGCGGAAACCCCGGTCGAAAGCAATGGCCGCGTGTTCCGGCTCGGCGATATCGCAACCGTCACCCACGGCTTCGTCGATCCGCCGACCTTCGTCGCCCGCCAGGAAGGCAAGCCCGCGATCGGCATCGGTGTCGTCACCGCCAAGGGCGCCAATATTCTGGAACTCGGCAAGGACGTCGAGAAGGCGACCAACGAATTCATGAAGGCCGTGCCGCAGGGCATCGAGGTCGAGCAGATCGCCGACCAGCCGAAGGTGGTCGAGCGCGCGGTCGGCGAGTTCGTGCATTCCTTCATCGAGGCGCTGGCGATCGTGCTGTTCGTCTCTTTCGTGGCGCTCGGCTGGCGCACCGGTATCGTGGTCGCGATGTCGGTGCCGTTGGTGCTCGCCATCGTCTTTATCGTCATGAACGCGATGTCGATCGACCTGCACCGTATTACCCTCGGCGCGCTGATCATCGCGCTCGGCCTGCTGGTCGACGACGCCATCATCGCCGTCGAGATGATGGTGGTGAAAATGGAACAGGGCTGGGACCGCGTCCGCGCGGCGTCCTTTGCCTGGGAATCAACTGCGTTTCCGATGCTTACGGGGACGCTGGTCACGGCCGCTGGCTTCCTCCCCATCGGCTTTGCCAATTCGGCGGTCGGCGAATATGCCGGCGGCATCTTCTGGATCGTGGCGATCTCGCTGGTCGCCTCCTGGTTCGTGGCGGTGATCTTCACGCCCTATATCGGCGTCAAGCTGCTGCCCAACATCAAGGTCCACCACAACCACGATCCGCATGCGATCTACGAGACGCGGATGTACCGCGGCTTGCGCGCCGTGGTGCAGTGGTGCGTCGATCACCGGGTCAAGGTCGTGCTGGCTACCGTCGGCGTGTTCGCGCTCTCGATCGTCGGCTTCGGCCATGTGCAGCAGCAGTTCTTCCCGCTGTCGGAGCGGCCTGAACTGTTCCTGCAGCTGCGCCTGCCCGAAGGTACCGCCTTCAACGTGACCGAAAAGTCCGTGAAGAAGGCCGAAACGCTGCTCAAGGACGACAAGGATATCGCGACCTACACGGCCTATGTCGGCCAGGGCTCGCCGCGCTTCTGGCTCGGCCTCAACCCGCAGCTGCCGAACGAGGCCTTTGCCGAGATCGTCATCGTCTCCAAGGACGTCCATGCCCGCGAGCGCATCAAGGCGCGGTTGGAGAAGGCGGTTTCCGAGGGCGAATTGAGCGAAGCGCGCGTGCGCATCGATCGCTTCAATTTCGGCCCGCCGGTCGGCTTCCCCGTGCAGTTCCGCGTCATCGGCCCCGACGCCAATACCGTTCGCGACATCGCCTACAAGGTGCGCGACGTCATGAAGCAGAATCCTAACGTCGTGGAGCCGCAGCTCGATTGGAACGAGCAGTCGCCCTACCTCAAGCTCGTGGTGGATCAGGACCGCGCCCGCGCGCTCGGCCTGACTCCGCAGGACGTCTCGCAGGCGCTCGCCATGCTGATCTCGGGTGCGCAGGTCACGACCATTCGCGACGGCATCGAGAAGGTCGGCGTGGTCGCCCGCGCGATCCCGTCCGAACGGCTCGATCTCAAGAGCGTCGGCGACCTCACCGTGACCTCACGCAACGGCGTCGCCGTGCCGCTGCAGCAGATCGCCAAGATCGAATATTCCCACGAGGAGCCGATCATGTGGCGGCGTAACCGCGATATGGCGATCACCGTGCGGACCGACGTCGTCGACGGCGTGCAGGCGCCTGACGTCACCAACCAGATCTGGCCGAAGCTGAAGGAAATCCGCGACCATCTCGAGCCGGCCTACCGGATCGAGCCGGGCGGCGCGTTCGAGGAATCCGCCAAGGGCAATGCCTCGATCTTCGTGCTGTTTCCGCTGATGGTCATGGTGATGCTGACGCTGCTGATGATCCAGCTCCACAGCTTCTCGCGGCTGTTCCTGGTCTTCCTCACCGCGCCCCTCGGCATCGTCGGCGCCTCGCTCGGCCTCAACGTCGCCAACCAGCCGTTCGGCTTCGTGGCGCTGCTCGGGCTGATCGCGCTCGCCGGTATGATCATGCGCAACGCGGTGATCCTGGTCGATCAGATCGAGGCCGACGTCGCGCAGGGTCTGACGCGCCGGGAAGCCATCGTCGAAGCCACCGTCCGTCGTGCCCGCCCGGTGGTATTGACCGCGCTGGCGGCGATTCTGGCCATGATCCCGCTGTCCCGCTCCGCTTTCTGGGGGCCAATGGCGATCACGATCATGGGCGGCTTGTTTGTTGCAACCTTCCTGACCTTGCTGTACCTGCCGGGTCTTTACGCCCTGTGGTTCAGGAAGAGCCTGGATGAAAGCGGCCAGGCCGAACAGCCTGATCTTGCGGCGCAGCATGAGGCCAAGTTGCATCCTAAAGGACCACACGCAATTCCTCTTGCCGACGCGGCGGAATAATTGAACATTGAGAGCTGACATGACGCTGATTTCTGAACACGTCGAGACGGACACGCGGGAAAAGATTCTCGTGGTGGCGGAGCGTCTGTTCAGGCAGATGGGCTACCAGAAGACGACGGTCGCCGACATCGCCAAGGAACTGCGGATGAGCCCCGCCAACGTCTATCGCTTCTTCGATTCGAAGAAGTCGATCCACGAGGGCGTGGCTCGCACGCTGATGGGCGAGGTCGAGGTCGAGGCGCGGCGGATCGCAGCCGCGCCCGGTCCGGCGAAACCTCGCTTGCGCGAGCTGCTCACGACCATCAATCGGATGAACACCGAGCGCTATGTCGGCGATTCCAAGCTGCACGAGATGGTTGAGATCGCGATGGAGGAGGACTGGGACGTCTGCGTCGTCCATATCGAGTGCGTTACCGGTATCATCGGCCAGGTGATCGCACAGGGCGTGGCGTCCGGCGAATTCGAGGCGCCCGACCTGCCTTTGGCGGCGCTCTGCACCTGTACCGGCATGATCCGCTTCTTCCACCCGCAGATGATCGCGCAGGCCGTCAACAAGCCCAGCGCAACGATCGACCAGATGATCGATTTCCTTTTCCGGGCGCTTGAGCCGCGCAAGGCGAATTGAGTCCTTCGCCACTTGACTCCGCCGTCATCGCGAGCGAAGCGAAGCAATCCATTAGCTCCGCGCGACGCGGCGTGGATTGCTTCGTCGCTTTCGCTCCTCGCAATGACGGAAATCCGGCGTGACGACCAAAGACCTGCATTTCTACGAGCCGAAGAACGGCCACGGCCTCAAGCACGACCCCTTCAACGCCATCATTGCCCCGCGCCCGATCGGCTGGATTTCCTCGCGCGACGGCAGCGGCAACATCAATCTGGCGCCCTACAGCTTCTTCAACGCCTTCTGCTACGTGCCGCCGATCATCGGCTTTTCCTCGACGAACTGGAAGGACAGCGCCGGCAACATCCAGGACACCGGCGAGTTCGTCTGGAATCTCGCCACCATGGATCTGGCGAAGCAGATGAACGCGACGGCGGCCCACGTTGCCCGTGACGTCGATGAGTTCACGATCGCGGGGCTGACGGCCGCGCCCTGCAAGCTTGTCAACGTTCCCCGGGTGGCGGAAAGCCCTGTGGCCTTCGAATGCAAGCTGACGCAGATCCTGCAGTTGCAGGGCAAGGACGGCGAGAAGGCGCAGGCCTGGGTGACGTTCGGCGAAGTTGTCGCGGTCCACATCGACAAGGCCTTCATCAAGGACGGCGTCTACCAGACCGGGCTGGCCCACCCGATCGTCCGAGCCGGCCGGAAGGGCGATTATTTCGAGATCAAGCCGGAAAACATGTTCGAGATGATCCGGCCGGATTGACGCTTCGTAGCCTCCCACGGAACTCCGGCCCGTCCAAATCTTTATCAGGCATTATTTCGGAGATTGCCGATGATCCGCTTGTTTGCCGGGTTCATGCTGCTCGCCTGTCTTGTTCGTCCGGCCTTTGCCGGCATGGACGCAGCGTCGATCAACAACGCGGAATTCAAGGGCAGGCCGCCGGCCGACGACAAGGTCGATGCCGCTGTCGTGAAGGCACAGGTTCTTCTCGACCGCGCCAATTTTTCTCCCGGAGAGATTGACGGCAAGCTTGGCGAGAACGCCGAAAAGGCCTTGAAGGCATTCACCGAAGCCAAGGGTCTGGCCACCGGCAAGCTGCCGCTTAATCCCGAAGTCTGGGCCGCCTTGATAGCCACCAGCACGGATGCAGCCATCGTCGAGTACAAGATCACCGAGAAAGACGTGAAGGGCCCGTTTCTGCAGAAACTCCCGGCAAAAATGGAAGATATGAAAGACCTGAAATCGCTGGACTACACCAGTCCGCGCGAGGCTCTCGCCGAGAAGTTTCACATGAGCGAGGGACTGCTCGAGGCGCTAAACCCTGGCAAGAAATTCGACGAAGCCGGCCAGACGATTTCGGTAGCGAACGTGATGGGGAAGCAGACGAAGTCAGCCGTCGCGCGCGTCGAAGTCGACAAGGCTTCCCAAACCGTGAAAGCCCTCGGCAAATCAGGCGAATTGATCGCCTTCTTCCCGGCAAGCGTGGGCAGCGACGAGAAGCCGACCCCGAGCGGGGTTCTCAAGGTGACGTCGATCGATGCCCGTCCGAACTATCGCTACAACCCCGACTATAAATTCAAGGGCGTCAAATCGAGAGAGACCTTTACCATCAAGCCCGGCCCCAACAACCCGGCCGGCTCCCACTGGATCGGGCTTTCAGCGGAAAGTTACGGCATCCACGGAACGGCGAACCCATCCAAGGTGAGCAAGTCGGAATCGCACGGCTGTGTTCGCCTCACCAACTGGGACGTCGACAAGCTGGCACGGCTCCTGAAGAAGGGGACGGAAGTGGCGTTCGTCGAGCGTTCGGCATCCAACCGGAAATGATTCATTCCTTGCCCGGCGTTGCGTAACGGCGTGCGAATGGTGAAGATGCCGCCATGTCGTTTGTCTCGATCAGACGGAGCATTCGCAGCCTCTACGAGGGCGCGACGCCGGAGGGCGTCCGTTTTCGCTATGGGCTGCTGGCGTTCGATATCGTAACCGTCCTGTTCATCATCGCGACGTCGTTCCTGCCGTCGAACAAAATCACCGAAACGCTCGACGTTCTGTTCGGCGTTGGCATTCTGGTGGATTTTTCCGCGCGATTGCTCGTCAGCCGGCACCGGCTGCTCGAATTCACCCGCTTCTCGACCTGGACGGACATCGTCGCAATCATATCATTTCTGGCGCCGCTGGCGGGAGAAGCCGGGGGCTTTCTCCGCGTTCTCAGGACGCTGCGACTGTTGCGCGACTACCAGATGCTGGCGCGTCTGCGCGAAGACAGCAATTTCTTCCGGCGCAATGAGGAAGTCATCTTTGCCGTTACCAACCTCGCGGTGTTCATCTTCGTAATGACCGCGATCGTTTACGAAACGCAGAAGTTTCGCAATCCACAGATCGCGAACTATGCGGACGCGCTATACTTCACGGTGACCGCGCTGACGACGACCGGCTTTGGCGACATTACCCTGCCGGGAACGACCGGCCGCATGATCACGGTCGTCATCATGATTTTCGGCGTGACCCTGTTCCTCAATCTCGCCCGCGCGCTGCTGACCCCGCACAAGGTACGGTTCTCATGCCCCACCTGCGGATTGCAGCGCCATGACAGCGATGCGGTCCACTGCAAGGCATGCGGCAACGTGCTGAACATTCCCGACGAAGGTTTGACGTAGCGCAGCGATCGGATCACTTGTCCGTGGCGAATGCGTCGTAAACCAGCTTCTTGAAGGCGGGCGTGATGCGGCTACGTTCGTTCTGGGTTTGCTCCAGCATGATGTAGATCATGTTCAGGCTGGGATCGACGCCGAAATAGGTGCCGCTGCCGCTATCCCATTTGAGTTCGCCGATCGAACCCGGCGGCGGCGGTTTGGCATTCCCCGGATCGGTACGCACCGCAAGCCCATAACCGTAGCCGAAGCCATCGCCGGGAAAGTAGAAATAATCCCGCGCAACGCCGGAGCCCGGCCCAATATGGTCTGATGTCATCGCCTTGAACGCCGCCGGGCTGAGGTAGCGTTTGCCGTCGAACTCCCCGCCGTTGAGGATCATCTGGGCAAAACGCGCATAGTCGTTCAGGGTCGAGACCAGCCCGCCGCCGCCGGACTCCCATTCCGGATGGGTACGCCGCTCACGTTCCGCGTCCAGCAGGATGGTATCGCTCGGCAGCGGCTCCGCCATTCGCGCGCGTTCGTCGGCGGTTTCGAGAACGTACTTGGTGCTGGCCATGCCGAGCGGATCGAAGATGTGCTGCTTCTCGAATTGATAGAGCGTCTGCCCCGAGACGATCTCGATGATGCGGCCGAGCACATCGGTTGAATGGCCGTAGCGCCAGAGCGTGCCCGGCTGTCTCGCCAGCGGCAATCTGGCGATGCGTTCCGCAAACCTCTTGTTGTCGTACCTGCCGTCGAACAGGCCGGAGTCCTTGTACGCCTTATCGATCAGCTTGCCGCCGATGTAATCGTAGGTGATGCCCGACGTATGGCGCAGCAAATCTTCAATCGTCACCGGCCGGTCCGGCGGAACAAGCTTCAGAAAGGGCGTCGTCCCGTCAGCCGCAACGGACGCCACGCCCACCCTGACGTCGGAAAATGCCGGAATGAACTTGGCGGCCGGATCGGTAAGCGAAAGCTTGCCAGCGTCGATCAACATCATCGCCGCGACGCTGGTGATCGGCTTCGTCATCGAATGAAGCGCAAAGATCGTGTCTGATGACACCGGAGTTTTGGTCTCGACATCCTGGACGCCGAAACATTTCAGGTAGACCGGCTTGCCATGTTGCTGGATCAATATGGCGGCGCCCGGCAACTTTCCGGTCGCGACCTCATTGTTGAAAAATTCAGTGATGCGCTCGAGCTTGTCCGGAGACGGCGCGGGGATGCTGGCCGCCTGGTTGGCCGCGGCCGTGTTGGTCCATATCGCCAATGACAGGGCCGCGGCAAGAAGCTGTCCGGCGCGTGAACCCGCGGTGCAATGCAATATCTGTCGCATCGGCGTCTTCATTTTGCTGTCCCGTGGAAAGGATTTGCCGGAAGATTCGACGAGCCGGGTGAATGACTAGCATGTCGCCCGCCCGGTCACCACGTGGGCAATTGCCCCAAGCGACGACGGCGGAGCATTTCGGACAGACATGGGTTTGGACGAGGTATTGCCATGATCGACTGCGAGCTTGAATCGGGAGGGCCGAATCCAACGCGGCTCTCGCAACCGGACGCGGTCCGGACTAACCTCAAGTTGCCAGGCCGGATCAACGGCCGGCAAACACATCTGGGAGGATGCGATGAAACGCCAAGAGCGCGATTCAGAAGCCACGATCTCGCGACGAACGCTGGTTCAGGGTCTGGCGGCGTGTGCCGGCGCCGCGGCCACCGGGATAGGCAGCGCATTGGCCCAGACCGGCCCCGTGGCGCCACCGTCGACAGTCACCAGCCCGCCCAGGGATTTCAGTCCGCGCGGCGCCCCGACCACCTATTTCTGGGACCCCGACATCATCGCGGTTGACCCGTCCTTCAACGACCTCGCCCAGCCCAACACCGCGATCAAGCGCCTTTACACCGGGCTGTTATGGGCGGAAGGCCCTGCCTGGAGCTCGCAAGGGCGCTATCTCTTGTGGAGCGACATTCCGAATAACAGGCAGATGCGATGGTCGGAGGATGACGGTCACGTCAGCGTCTTCCGCGCGCCCTCCAACAACTCAAATGGCAACTCGTTCGACTTCCAGGGACGGCAGCTCTCCTGCGAACATCTCACCCGGCGCGTGGTGCGCTACGAGCACGACGGCACCGCGACGGTGCTGGCCGATTCCTACAACGGCAAGAAGCTGAATTCGCCGAACGATGTCGTCGCGCATCCGGACGGCAGCTACTGGTTCACCGATCCGCCCTATGGCGGTCAGCTCTATGAGGGCGAGCCCGACGTTGCCGGGGGCCCGAGCAATTCCGGCGGCAAGCTCAATCCGCGGATCGGCCAGCCGGCCGGCTTCGTGCCGGGCAAGCGCGAGCTGCCGACCAGCTGCTATCGCATCGATCCCTCCGGCCGCATCGATCTCGTGGTGACCGAAGAGCAGGTGCCGGACCCCAACGGCCTCTGCTTCTCGCCCGATTACAAGAAGCTCTACGTCGCGAGCACCGGCAAGGGACCCGGCGATACCGGTCCGGGCGGCAAGGGCGACATGTTCGTGTTCGATGTCGGCACCGACAACAAGCTCACCAACCACAAGCGGTTCAGCGATTTCATGGTGGATGGCGTGAAATGCGGACCGGACGGCGTACGCTGCGACGTCAACGGCAACGTCTGGTGCTCCAGCAATGCCGGCCGCGCCGTCGGCTATAGCGGCGTCACGGTGTGGTCGCCGGACGGCAAGCTGATTGGCCGCATCCGCCTGCCTGAAGTGTGCGGCAACATCTGCTTCGGCGGGCCGAAGCGCAACCGCCTGTTCATGGCCGCGAGCCAGTCGCTCTACGCGGTGTACACGGCAACGCAGGGAGCAGGGCCGGGCTGACCCCGATCTGCGAGATATGGCGACCAAGCGCCGGCGATCCGCCGGCGCTCGACGTTTGAACGTTGGGTCAGGAACGCGCTTCGAAGATCATGTTGAACGGCGTCTCGGTCGCGCGGCGGAAGCGCCTGAAGCCCGCTTCGGTCGCGACCTGACGCAGTCTGCTTTCACCCGCCTGGGCGCCGAGCCCCAAGCCCACTTCCTGAGCAAGCGATGCCGGCGTACAAATGAATGTCGAGGCGTGATAGTAGACGCATCCGACCGGGTTGAGATTGTCCTTGAGATTGTCATGGGCAAACGGCTCGACGATCATCCACGACCCATCCTTGGCCAGCGTTTGCTTGACATGCTTGCCTGCACCCACGGGGTCGCCCATGTCATGCAGGCAATCGAAGAACGCCACCAGATCATAGTCTTTCGCCGGGAAATCCTTGGCACTGGCCTGCGCGAACGTGATGCGGTCTCCAACTCCCGCCTCCTGCGCCAGGACCTTTGCGCGTTCAATCGAAGGCTTGTGGTAATCGAATCCGAAGAATTCTGAGTTGGGGTAGGCTTGCGCCATCACGATTGTAGAGGCGCCGTGGCCGCATCCGACATCGGCCACCCTGGCGCCAGCTTTCAGTTTCGCTTCGACGCCTTCGAGCGTCGGAATCCAGTTCGAAACCAGATTGGCGTTATAGCCCGGCCTGAAGAAGCGCTCGGTGCCGGAGAAAAGACACTTCGAATGCTCGTGCCAACCGACGCCTTTCCCGGTTCGAAACGCTTCGGCGACCTTGGGTTCATCGAGATAGGTAGCCTGTACGACATCGAATGCACCGGCGAAGAAAGCCGGCGAGCCCTCCTCGGCGAACGCCATGGCTTGCTCGGCCGAGAGCGAGAACGCATTTTTTTCGGGGTGGTAGTCGATGTATCCGGAGGCGGCCTGCCCGGACAGCCATTCGCGCACATAGCGCTCATGCAGGCCGGTCTTCTTGGCAAGCTCGGACGGAGTGATCACAGCACCATCTGCCATCGCCTTGTAGAGCCCGAGGCGGTCGCCGAGCAGTATGCTTGCGCCGCCAAGCGAGATACCGAGGTCGCCGACCAGCTTTCCTACGAGCGCGTTCAACTTTTCAAGGTTTGGCTCACGCATTGCAGCTTCCTCCGCTCTTTGAGAACAGCCCCAGCGTTAATTGAGCAAGCGTAGGACGCCTGGCGGGTTCCAAGTGTGAAGGAGTTCACGTTTCGACGAACAGCCGTGCGCCGCCCGTCAAAAGGTGAAAGATCCGGGGGTGACCAGCGCAGGTCTGTGTTGGTTTCAAAAGCGGACATCTCGCATTTCATGAGTATACGGGCCAAAGCCGTGTATCAGAATTGCAAGCCGCCTATGTCACTGCTCTCAGGGGGCGTTGCTCAACGCTTCTATCCAGCGACGAAGCCTTGAAGCATTGGTTTCGCCGGCAAATGGCCACAAGGGCGGTCTGCTTTCGCAGCGGGGTGGAAGCGCCACCGGTAACTTGCGGAATCGACCTGATCCCCGTGATTTCGCGTGCTGCAATTGCGCGCGGCACGACGACCTGAAGCCCGCGCGGGTCCTCGGCCTGAAGGAAGAATGCGATGGATTGCGCCGCCGTCATTTTTTGTGGCGCCTGATTATAGTGTCCAACAAAAACGGTTTCTGTGTCATCGATCCGGAATTGAATTCCGCGGGCCAACCTGTAGCCGTTGCGTTTCAACTCCCTGAGCCACTGAAAGGTCATTTGGAAATTGGCAACAACAGGCACGCAAAACACGCCATGGCGCGGTGCCGCCGTATCCCGCACTCGAGCTGCAAACTCTGTCGCGCGAATGCCTCCGCGGAGGATTCGGCGGGTCAAGCGCTCATCGGCAATATGGACGAAAGTCGCCATGCGGATCCAATATGGCTAAACCTATATCGGCTTCACCGCGTCGCAGCCACACCAATGTCTTCGCGGCGCTTACCAAAGGCAGCCCCGGGTCAAGCGACGAAAATCTGGGGTGATCGGCGTATGTCTGACTTGGCTTCGAAAGCGGGCATCCCGCATTTTTGCGTACACGCATTAATTAAAATTTGTCACAAATAGGCAACCGGCAGCCAACCGTTCGGGCAAAAGCTGGGCGCACTTAAACCTCGCTTTGATGACGCGCGATGTACCTTCCCCTCCAAAGAAAGGGGAAGGCTTGTGTACCAATGCCCATTTTCAAATATTTTACCGTCGTAGGATCGACGCTACTCGTATTTTTGTTTGTTTCGAACGCTTACCTCACCGACGACGAGAGCAATTTGCGGTTCGACGGATCGCTGTATGAGAGCGCGCTTTACGCGCCTCGCGTCGAGGAAATCCAGACGACCGCAGAGCTTCGCTTTACCCGCGATGTCACGCCCGCCATTCGCGTCAGGGAGGTTTTCGCCGTGTTTGTCCCCAACGAACGCCGCCGCGGCAAGCGCTATTCTTGAGCCCTGCGTGTCTAGCCCTGCAATGGCACTCTCCGCCGTCACTTGCTGCGCAAAATCTCGCGCCCCGCCAGCAGCGCCCGCACCAGTTCGACATTGCCGTTGGGGCAGATCATGTGGCCGTCGGAATCGAAGAACTCGGCCCTGAATTCCGGGCTGATCTCCTTGATCCACGAACTGACCGGCAGCGCGATCTCGACATACTCTGCGTCCTTCCAGCCGCGCGCCTCGACCTTGCCGCGCACGATGGTCGTGTGGTCATCGATGATGAAGTATTTTGCGTGGGCATCACGGCCGATCTCGAGGTGGCCGTGATTGTAGGTCGTGCTCACCAGTCCGTTGATCGTTGCGTCGCGTCCGATCCGGATGTCCGCGCTGCTCGCGACCAGATTTCGAGAGATGAGATCGCGGCCGACTGCAAGGAAGCAGGCGGGAGTATCGATCTCCCAATTGAATATGTTGCCGCTAACGGTCAAATCCTTCTCGGCCCAGATCCCCGCAACGCCATTCCAGAACAGCGCGTCGAGATTGAGGTCGCCCTCGATCGTCGCGTCTTCCGCGTAATGTCGGACGATACGGCCGTCCCCGTCATAGTCGTGAAATGAAAAGTGGTTCTTCAGCTGAAGGCGGTCGGCAACTTCCGCAACTGTAAGTTCTTCGAATGGCGAGTGTGGCAAGGCTACCTCGATTGGTCCCGGGGTTGACCGGGATTGGTGGGCCTTTCGCCTCAACTGGTTCGAATGGCCGGGTGAATAGTTTCGATTGGCGCCCGGACATGGCGACACTGAGCCGCAATGCCAGCGCTTTTCCGGAACGGAAACCGTGGCTTGCCGTTAATGAACCGCCACTCCGGCCGCGTCAATTTCGTCGCTTTTCCAAAGCGAAGTGTTCACCCGAGACGGGCAGTTTCGGTTAAAATCCCGCCATCTGCGCCGAACCTTGAGGTATCAGCCATGAGCTTCCGCCGCGATTTCATCAGCAAGCCGATTTTCGCTTTCGCGCGTGGCGCCATGCCCGCGATGTCCGACACAGAGCGCGAGGCGCTCGAAGCGGGCGATGTCTGGTGGGATGCCGATCTCTTCACCGGCAATCCCGACTGGTCGAAATTGCTGGCGGTCGCGCCGGCCGCCTTGACCGAAGAGGAGCGGGCGTTTCTGAACGGCCCCGTCGACGAGCTCTGCGCCATGCTCGACGAGTGGAAAATCAATTGGGAATGGCGCGATCTGCCGCCGCAGGCGTGGGGCTTCATTAAGCGCCACAAGTTCTTCGGCATGATCATTCCGAAGGAATTCGGCGGGCTCGGCTTCTCGCCCTATGCCCATTCGGAAGTGGTGCGAAAGCTCTCCTCGCGCTCGCTGACCGCCGCCGTCACCGTGATGGTGCCGAACTCGCTTGGCCCGGGTGAACTCCTGATGCGCTTCGGCACCAGGGAGCAGCAGGACAAATGGCTGCCGCGCCTGGCCGACGGCCGCGACATTCCCTGCTTCGGCCTGACCAGTCCGGAGGCCGGCTCCGATGCCGCCTCGATGGTCGATACCGGCATCATCTGCAAGGGCCAATTCGAAGGGCGCGAGGTGCTGGGCCTGCGGCTGAACTGGCACAAGCGCTACATCACGCTCGGTCCCGTCGCGACGCTGCTCGGTCTCGCCTTCAAGGCTTATGACCCCGATCATCTCGTAGGCCAGCAGGAGGAGCTCGGCATCACCGTCGCGCTGATCCCGACCGATCTGCCCGGCGTCGACATCGGCCGCCGCCATCTGCCGGCGATGCAGGTGTTCCAGAACGGCCCGAACTGGGGCCGCGATGTCTTCATTCCGATGGACTACATCATCGGCGGACAAGAGCGGCTCGGGCAGGGCTGGAAGATGCTGATGACGGCGCTCGCCGCCGGCCGCGGTATCTCGCTGCCGTCGCTGTCGGCCGCGGGCGCGGCCTATGCGGCGCGCACCACCGGCGCCTATGCCCGCATCCGCGAGCAGTTCGGCATTTCCATCGGCAAGTTCGAAGGCATCGAGGAGCCACTCGCCCGCATTGCCGGCACGGCTTACCTGCTCGACGCCGCGCGCCGGCTGACCTGCGCCGCACTCAACCAGGGGCATCATCCCGCGGTCATTTCCGGCATCATGAAGCTGCACGCCACCGATCGGATGCGGATCGTGATTGACGACGCCATGGACATCCATGGCGGCAAGGCCGTCATCGACGGCCCGCAGAACTACATGGGCAGCCTCTATCGCGCGGTGCCGGTCGGCATCACGGTCGAGGGCGCCAATATCCTCACGCGAAATCTCATCGTGTTTGGCCAAGGCGCGATCCGCGCGCATCCATTCCTGCTTGAGGAAATGAATGCACTGGGTGAAGCCGACCGCGCCAAGGGCTTGGAAGCCTTCGACAAGGCGTTCTGGAGCCATGTCGGCCACAGTTTCAAAACCATGTTCCGTGCCTGGGGCCGGAGCTGGACCGGCGGCCTGTTTGCACCGGCACCCGATGCCGGCGAGGCCACGCGGTTCTATCGCCAGCTCTCGCGCTATTCATCGGCGTTCGCGCTGTGCGCCGACATGGCGCTGTTGACGCTGGGCGGCGCGCTCAAGCGCAAGGAGATGCTCTCGGCCCGGTTCGGCGATATCCTCTCCGAACTCTATCTGCTGTCGGCCGCGCTCAAGCGCTGGCAGGACGAGGGACGGCAGCAGGCCGATTTCGCGGCGCTTGAATGGTGCATGGCAAGTGGTTTCCGCACCATCGAAANACCGCTTTGCCGAAATCCTCGCCAACCTGCCGAACCGGTTCGTCGCGGTGATNCCTGAAATTCCTGATCCAGCCGTTCGGCGCAAAGGTGACCGGCCCGTCCGACCGTGTCGTGCATGCGTGCGCGCAGCTCGTGCTGGAGCCGTCGGCGGCCCGCGACCGGCTCACCGCCGATCTCTCAGCCGTCGATGATGACGGCGGCATCGCGCGGCTGGAAAAGGCGTTCCACCTGGTGACGGCTGTGGAGGATGCCGCAAAGCAGATGCGCGCAGCGCGCCTGCATGACTGGAAGGAAGCCGTGAAGAAGGGCGTCATCACCCAGGCGCAGGGCGAGAAGCTGGCCGCCGCCCATGAGGCCGTTGCCAAAGTGATCGAGGTCGATGATTTCGCGCCTGAGGCATTGTCGCCGATTTACAGGAAGGGCGCCGACGTGCATCAGTTCTTCCAGGAACTGGGTGAACAGAGGGCGGCAAGCTAATGGCGCGACCGGTTTTTATCGTCGACGGCAGCCGGACGCCGTTCCTGAAAGCACGCTCCGGCCCCGGACCGTTTACCCCGGTCGATCTCGCCGTGCAGTGCGGCCGGCCGCTATTGGCGCGACAGCCATTTGCGCCTGACGCCTTCGATCAGGTCATCCTCGGCTGCGTCAACGTCATCGCCGACGAGATGAACCCGGCGCGCGTTGCCGCGTTGCGGCTTGGCATGGGCGAGAAGATGGTTGCCTTCACCGTGCAGATCAATTGCGGCTCCGGCATGCAGTCGATCGACACCGCCTACCGCTATATCCGCGAGGGCGTCTCGGACCTCATTCTTGCGGGCGGCGCCGAAGCGCTGAGCCACGCGCCGCTGGTCTGGCCGCAGCAGGGCGTGCGCTGGTTCGCTGGCCTTGCCGGTGCCAAGGGCATCGGCGCCAAGATCATGGCGGCGCTGAAAGTAAAGCCGAGCTATTTCAAGCCGATCATCGGGCTGGAGCGGGGGCTCACCGATCCCATCACCGAACTCAATATGGGGCAAACAGCCGAAGTGGTCGGGCATCTCTTCGGCGTCACTCGTGCGCAGTCGGACGCCTATGCCGCCCAAAGCCACAGGCGGCTGGCGAAGGCGCAGTCGGAAGGCTGGCTCAAGGGCGAGGTCGAAACCGCATTCGCGCGCGACGGCAAATTCTACGATCATGACGACGGCGTGCGGCCGGACTCGACGCCGGAATCGCTGGCAAAGCTGAGGCCGGTGTTCGAACGTCCGTGGGGCAAGGTCACGGCGGGGAATTCCTCGCAGATCACCGACGGTGCGTCCTGGGTGATCCTCGCCTCCGAAGAGGCGGTGGCGAAACACCGATTGACGCCGAAGGCGGTCATTCTCGACAGCCAGTGGTCGGCGCTCGATCCCGGCATCATGGGCCTGGGGCCGGTGCTGTCGGCGACCGAGCTGTTGAAGCGCAACGAGCTGACGCTCTCTGATATCGAGACCTGGGAATTGAACGAGGCGTTTGCGACGCAGGTACTGGGCTGCCTTGCCGCCTGGAACGACGAGAAGTTCTGCAAGGAGATTCTGGGCCTTGACGGCGCGGCGGGCGAACTCGACCAGACCAGGCTGAACGTCGATGGCGGTGCGATCAGCCTCGGCCATCCCGTGGGCTGCAGCGGCAACCGCATCGTGCTGCATCTCGTCAACGCCATGAAGCGGTTGGGCACGCGGCGCGGCATCGCCACTGAATGTATCGGCGGCGGGCAGGGCGGCGCGATGCTGATTGAGACGGTGTGAGCATGGATAGCCAGATCATGAACGTTCTCGGCGATCGCGTGCTCGAACTCGGGCCGACGCCAAGCGCTGACAGCCCGTACAAGAACTTCAAGCTGACGCGCGATGCCGACGGCGTCGCCTGGCTGTTGTTCGACCGCGAAGGCACCAGCGCCAATACGCTCTCGGCAGACCTGATCGAGGAGCTCGACAAGGTCTTGTCCGAGCTGGAAGGCCAGCGCCCCACCGGCCTCGTCATCCGGTCCGCCAAGAAATCCGGCTTCATCGCCGGCGCCGACGTCAGCGCGTTTCGCGGCGCGACCGATGTTGGCGCCGTCGAGACCGAGATCGGCCGCGCGCATGCGGTGATCGACCGGCTCGAAGCCTTGCGGGTTCCGAGCGTCGCCGTGATCCACGGCTTCTGCCTCGGCGGCGGCCTCGAAGTCGCGCTGGCCTGCCAGATGCGGATTGCGATCGAGGACGCGCGGTTCGGTTTCCCTGAGGTGATGCTCGGCCTGCATCCCGGCCTCGGTGGCACCGTGCGCTTCACCCAGCTCGTCAATCCGATGCAGGCGATGCCGCTGATGCTGACCGGCAAGACCATCGATGCGCGCCGGGCAAAATCGCTCGGGCTGGTCGACGCCGTGACGCAGGAGCGGCATGTCCTGAATGCGGTGAAGGATGCCGTGTCCGGCCGCCTGAAGCGCGCGCGCCCCGGGCCGCTCAACAATATTCTGAGCCTCGGCCCCGTCAGGGGGTTCCTTGCCGGGCGGATGCGCAGCGAGGCGGCCAAGGCCGCGCCCGAAGCAAATTATCCGGCGCCTTACGCGCTGATCGATCTCTGGGAAAAGCACGGCGGCGACCGGCGGGCAATGTTGAGCGCGGAGAAGGCGTCGTTTGCCCGATTGATGGTGACGCCGACGGCGCAGAATTTGATCCGCGTGTTCTTCCTGCGCGAGCAAATGAAGAAGCTTGCCGGATCCGGCAACAAGATCGAGCACGTCCACGTCATCGGTGCCGGCGCGATGGGCGGCGACATTGCCGCGTGGTGCGCTGGGCAGGACCTTCGGGTGACGCTCGCCGACATGAAGCCGGAGCCGATCGCGGGCGCGATCAAGCGCGCCGCCGATCTCTACGGCAAGATCCTGCGCAAGCGCACCGCCGTGCGCGATGCGCTGGACCGGTTGATGCCGGACATGCAGGCCGAAGGCGTCCGCAACGCCGATCTCATCATCGAGGCGGTGCCGGAGAAGCTGGAGCTGAAGCAGAAGGTCTATGCCGCCCTTGAGCCGAAAATGAAGCCGGGTGCGATCCTCGCCACCAACACTTCGAGCATTCCGCTGCAGGATTTGCGCACCACGCTGCAAAAGCCCGAAAGGCTGCTGGGGCTGCACTTCTTCAACCCGGTCTCGCGGCTGCAGCTCGTCGAGGTCGTCAGCCATGACGGCACCGATGCGCAACTCCTGAAGGAGGCGCTGGCCTTTGTCGGCGCCATCGATCGCCTGCCGCTGCCGGTAAAATCCTCGCCCGGTTTCCTCGTCAACCGCGCGCTGACGCCCTACATGCTGGAAGCGATGGTGATGCTGGACGAGAAGATCGACAAGACGGTTATCGACGCCGCCGCCAAGAAGTTCGGTATGCCGATGGGGCCGATCGAACTGGCCGATCAGGTCGGCCTCGACATCTGCCTCGATGTCGGCGACATGCTGCGCTCAAAATTCGGCGACATGCTGCCGCCGACGCCGGCCTGGCTGCGCGAAAAGGTCGCCAAGGGCGAACTCGGTCGCAAGACCGGCAAGGGCTTTTATATCTGGAAGGACAGCAAGGCCGATACCGGCGGCATGTCCGCGATCTCGGAGCCGTCGGCGGAAATGATCGACCGGCTGATCCTGCCGATGTCGAATGTCTGCGTCGCCTGCTTGCGCGAGGGCATCGTCGACAATGCCGAAATCGTCGACGGCGCCGTCATCTTCGGCACCGGCTACGCGCCGTTCCGCGGCGGTCCCCTGAACTATGCGCGAACGCGGGGCGTGGAGAACGTGGTCTCGACACTGGAGACGCTGACCGACAAATTCGGCGGCAGGTTTACGCCCGATGCCGGCTGGGAGACCTTCAAGTAGCAACGCGTGCATCGGTCAGGATTGTCGTGAGACATTGCTGACCGACAGCGCATGGCGGTGCCATATCATGGCGCAGCCCGTCTGCTTGTGTTACTTGTCGGCACGATCCGAAGTCGTATCTCCAGATTGCGGAGACGCCATGCAAACCACTCCTTTTTTCAAGGAGGCAACGGCCCGCGAAGTCAGGACCATGAGATTTTGGATCGGCGCCAATATCGCCGTCATCCTGTTCTGCGCGTCCTGGCTCGCTTGCGCCTTCACGGTCGTCGGATTGACCTTGCCGTATTTGATGGTGGCATTGTTGGCCGGCTACTTTCTGGCCGATTTTTCTTCAGGTGCGGTGCATTGGGCGATGGACACCTGGTTCGACGAGCGAACCATGGGGCGCGCGATTGCGATCACCCGCGAACACCATACCCATCCCCACCATGTCTACGGCTTCCTGGAGAATGCGTCGTTCGGCTCGGCGCCGAGCGCGGTGGTTTTCGGCTTTGCCGCTGCCGTCACCGCGTTGTGTCCGGTCTCAGCCGCGACGTGGACGCTGATGCTGCTGTGGCTCATCAGTTCAGTTTGTCTGCTGTTCGGCATGCATTTTCACAATCTCGCGCACAAGCCCGCCCGCTCGGCGATCATGCGGCTGGCGCAGCGGCTTCATCTGGTGTGCCCGCCGGCGCATCACTGGGTTCATCATCACAATCAGACGATCCATTATTGCGTCGTGAACGGATGGGCGAATTATCTGTGCGACGGGCTTCATGTCTGGCGCGGGCTGGAGCGTCTGATCGGGCCGATCACCGGGATCGTGCCGCGTTCCGACGACAGCGCCTGGCAACGACGTTACCGGAAAACCGGCGTGCTCTCAGGCCCGCCGCGGCAGGCCCGGTGACGCTTAACATGGCGCACAGGTCGTCTATGATCGACGGCATCGTCACGCAGAGTCAGAGAAAGATATGACCGAAACCCACATCGACGCGCCGCCCAACACCGAAACCGAGCCGCGCGGCGATCTCTGCATCCGCACGCTGGCGATGCCGGCCGACACCAATGCCAATGGCGATATCTTCGGCGGCTGGCTGCTCAGCCAGATGGATATCGGCGGCGGGGTGTTCGCATCCAAGATCGCGAAGTCGCGCACGGTGACGGTGGCGATCGAGGCGATGAATTTTCGTAAGGCCGTCTATGTCGGCGATCTCGTTTCGGTCTATGCCAATCTGGTGCGGGTCGGGCGCACCTCGATGACGGTTCATCTCGAAGCATGGGTCGTGCGACGCAAGGAGTTGCAGTCGATTCTGGTGACCGACGGTAACTTCACTTACGTCTCGATCGACGACAACGGCCGCCCGCAGCCGGTCAAAGCGTTTTCGAGCGAAGTGGAAACCGGTTCGCGTTAAGAAAACGCGTCAAATCAAGAATCTAGAGTCCAGTTTCGATTCATCGAAACTGGACTCTAGCGCGGACGGCGTCATCAAAACTTGAAGCTTACGGGCAGGGACGCTCGTAGCCGTCGCGGCCGATGAACGTGCCGCGGCGCGGATCATAGGTCGGCGAGCGCATGCAGCGCGGCGTGTCGTCATAGTAGCGGGGCGGCGGCGGTGCGTATTGTGCCTGGACACCGCAATAGCGCGGCGAAACCGCCTGCCAGCCGCCTGGCTGCTCCACGTAGCAACCGCCCTGATACCAGCGATAGCCGCCGGGCCGCGGCTCGCCCTGGGCGCCGATGGCCGCACCGGTGCCTGCGCCGACGATGGCGCCGATCGCGGCCCCGCGGCT
>NZ_LLYB01000132.1 GCF_001440475.1 Bradyrhizobium lablabi
CTGCTGCGGCTGAGGCTGGGCCTGGGCGGTACCGCTGCTGGGGGCGCGGCGCGGCTTCGGGCGCTCCTCCTCGGCACTCGCGGCCGGCGCGGCCGCCACAATCTCCGTCAGCAGTGCCTTGTGCTGCAGCTTGTTGAGGAAGCCGCTCTTGGGATAACCGCGGGCGGCCTGCCAGCGCGTGATCACGGCGCGGGTCGGGGCGTCGAACTGGCCGGTGATCTTGGTATCGAAACCGAGCCCGGTCAGGCGGCGCTGCACGTCGCGGCGCTGGCCCTTGTCGAGGCCGATCTGGTCCTCGGTGGTCTGGTTGGCTTCGTCCTTGAAGGTCGCGGGATCAATCCCCTGGCTCAGATTGCGCGTCGCGTTTTCCTTCGCACCGCTCTCCAGCGACGCAATCCGTGACAATGCCAGCGAGCGGAACTGACCGTTGGGATAGCTGGTCAGATAGGCATTGAGCTCTTCCGGCTTGTTGGAGTCCTTGATCGAACGCCAGAACTCCAGTTCCACGTCCGACGCCTTTGAAGAACCGGTTGCCGCCGGTGCTGCAGCGGCCACGGCGCCGGGCGCAGGCGCGCCGTTCAGGTAGACCGCACCGATCAGGTTGGTGTGACCCCAGGGCAGTTGACCCTTGTTGGTCTCCTCATTGACCTGGGCGCGGACCTTGGTCATCGCCTGCTGAATCTCGACGCCGGGCTGGGTGAGGTTGGCAAGCAGAGCGCGGGTGAACGGGCTGTTGCCGCCTTCCTGGCCGTCGAGCGCGGTCTGGCCCGGACCGGTCGCGAATGCGATCAGCGTACCTTCGCCGGATTTCATTTCGGCGAGACCGGTCTGCACGTTGACGCTGCGGGTGGCCGAGTTCGACTTGATCTTGGCTGCGAACGGATTGTCGCGGCAGGCGTCGAGGAAGACGAGCTTGACCTTGGCGTCGCCCATGGTCTGCTCGAGCGTGAGGTCGATGTTGATCGCAGCGCCGAGCTTGACGTCCATTTCGGATTTGATGTCGGCGTCGACCGGTAGCAGATAGTTGGTTCCGCTGATCGCGATGCCGTGGCCAGCGTAGAAGAACAGCGCGACGTCGGCGCCCTGCGCCTTCTTGCCGAAGTCGAGCAGACGTTCGGTCATCTTGTCGCGCGTGAGATTGGAACCCTCGACCACTTCGAATCCGACATTGCGCAGGGTGGCGGCAATCGCCTTGGCATCGACCGACGGATTGGGCAACGGCGCAACGTTCTTGTAGGCGCCGTTACCGACGACGAAGGCGACGCGCTTCTCGGCACTGGCTGCACCGGCCGTAAAGACCAGACATATGACGGACAAAATGAGGGTTTGGAAACGCATAGGAAATCCCCCTGCAGAATCGAACAAAAGGCTTTGGCTGTAACGCTGGCGGGACATTACAAAGAATCGCCCGCTTCGTACCACAAAAAAGCAGGTGAAAAACCAAATCCGGAGCCATCCGTTACCTTCGCGCCACGGCATGCGACGTGATCTGGATCACAGCCAGGGAAATAAAATTCAGCCTTGGGCGCGCGCCTTAGTCGAAGGATTCGGTTTCAGGTTCAACAAATTGCCGGTGAGAATTAAGGCAGCGCCGAGCACAGTGAACATGTCGAGCCGTTCCGAATAGATCAGCCAGCCTGCGGCGGCGCTCAAGGGCACCCGCAAGAAGTCCATCGGGATCACGACGGTTGCATCCGCATGCAGCATCGCGCGCGCCATGCAGTAGTGGGAGAACGTGCCGCAAAACGCGATGATGACGACCCATCCCCAGAGATGGGCGGGCGGCCACTGCCAGACGTAGAGGGCAGGGAACAGCCCCACCGCCGACTGTATCACCAGCATCCAGAACATGATCGCGAGCGGCTGCTCGGTCCGCGTCAGCGACTTGACCATCGCGACCGCGATGCCGAACCCGACCGCGGCCGCCAGCGCGATCAGCTGTCCCGGATTGACCTCGCTGGTGGCGGGGCGAACGATCATGACGACGCCGACGATGCCGAGCACGATCGCGGTGATCTTCCAGACCGTCATGCGTTCGCCGAGAAAGCTTGCCGCCAGGATTGCGGTCCAGATCGGCATGGTGAATTCGATGGCCACCACCTGGCCGATCGGGATCAGCGTCAGCGCAAGGAACCAGCCGAGCTGTGCGCCGTAATGGATGAGGTTGCGCGCGATATAGAGCGGCAACCGCTTTGTCTTCATCATACCAAATCCGCCCGCGGCGCGGATCAGCGGATACAGCATCAGGAAGCCCAGGATCGAGCGCATCTCCATCAGCTGGAACAGGTTGATCTCGCGCGCGGCCTCGCGTCCGGCGATCGCGATGATCAGCATCAAGGTGAGCCAGCCGGCCATCCACAGCGCGGCCAGGGTTTTGGATTGTGTGCGGTCCATTTGCGGGAGCGAGAGGGGTTGGGCAGGCCGGTATCGGCGAGTGTGCCACAATTTGCAACGCGCAAATGCGCCGATACAGCGATGCGCGGCATGGCAATTTCGCTGTGGGAGCGGCTGCCGGTTCAGTGCTAAGAGCGGCGGTCTCAAGGAGGAAACTGCATGCGTGTCTTGCAACCGGCCGAATGGTCGAAACCCCGCGGCTTCTCACACGGTGTCGAGGTCGATGGCCCCGGCAAGTGGATCGTGCTGGCCGGCCAGACCGGCGGCGACGAGAAGGGCGATTACGCCCCTGACCTGGCCGCCCAGGTCGGCACCGCGCTGAAGCGCATCGTCAAGCTGCTGGGAGAAGCCGGCGCTGGCCCCGAGCACATCGTCCGCCTGACCTGGTACCTGACCAGCCGCAGCGAATACGAGGCCGCAGGTCCCGGCATCGGGGCAGCATGGAAGGAAACGCTCGGGCGCAATTTCCCGCCCTCGACGCTGCTCTACATCGACGGGCTGGTCGATCAGCGAGCGAAAGTCGAAATCGAAGTGACCGCCTTCGTGTCCAAGGCCTAATCAAACATCTCAAGCGCCCAGGACAAGGCGCTGTCCGACCAGAGGATATCGTGAGCCAATGACCAATCGATCGACTACCGCAGACTTCGTCACCGCTTTTGCGACCGGCTGGCCCGAGCATCAGCCCGACATCATGGTGCTGTCGCTGACCACGCAGCGCGGCGTGCAGGATTTTGCCTTCACCAAGGAGCAGGCCTTGCTGATCGCCAAGACGATGAAGCAGACCGCGGCAAAACTCGAGCAGCCGAAGACGGCTTAGGCCGCCAAAAATTGTCATCGCCCGCGAATGCGCGATGCGGGCGATCCAGTATTCCAGAGGCGTCACGGCTTGAAACGATGGGCGCGGCGTACTGGATACCCCGCATGCGCGGGGTATGACGGTCCACAGCCTACTTCGACAGCGAGATATTGGCGGCGCGGAACTGGCTGTCGGCTCTCAGGGCGATCTGCTGCTTGTTGCCGGTGGTCTTCAGCGAAATGTTGGCGGCGAAGCCGGCCGCCTGGGCGACCACCTGGAAGCTGCCTGCCGCGCCACGGCCCTGGATGCTGCCGCCGACATTGCGGCTGGACTCGGTCCAGGTGCCGCTGACCTCACCACCCGCCGCGACCACGGCGGCCTGCAGGTTGAACCTGTAGGCGTCGCTGGCGCAGGTGAGGACCATCTCCATATTGGATCCGCCCACCTTGTAGGTGGCGCGACAGCGAATTCGCTCGCTCGAACCATCGTCAAGCGTCACGGTGCCGCCGCCGGACCAGTTGCCGGCCATGCCGGCGAAAGCGCTGGACTGCGCGTAGCTCGTCGAGGCCGCAAAAGCCGTCATAAAAAAAGCGACGGCTGCGAATGTCAGCCGCCGCGCTTTGGCGAAAAATTCGAAAGTCTGGCTTGCCCTACTGACGGGATGCTTCCCATCGACCGCTACACGCGACACCAGCTGAAGCCCCATTCCATTTCCCCGATCCGGAGTTGCCACTGAGTTGACCGTTCGCATATGCACCATTGATCGAGACTCGCACAAGTCCCCCGGAGCCCACGCTGCCCGAAACCGGGCCGCCCGAAATCTTGCCGTCGGTGACATTCACGGTCGACGTAGTGTGCGCGTCGCAACTGCCCGTTTTTGTGACGACGGTGACCTGCCAAAGGCCGTCATAGGGGTTTTGCGCGGAGGCGGGAGCGCTGGCAAAGGTCGCGGCGGAAGCCAGAAACGAAACAAACAACAGGTTACGGATGCGGTTGGCGCGCATGGGTCAAATCCCCTGACATGTGTGTGATGGAGCGCCTTATCTTGTCACAATGTGTTCAAACTTGGGTGCGACGCAGCACTGAGGAAAGTTCCTGTGGGCTCAAGCACATCAAGGTGAATCCGGTTCCGCCGGGGAACGAGAAAATTCACCGTTTCGGCGCGGTTCGGGCCTGATTCCCGCAAGTTTGCGGTATCATAGTAGGGTCAATGTTTGGCGCCGGACAGGCTTGGCGCCTGGGTGGCGAATTCTTCCTCCTGCGGCGTGGCAGGGAGGTTGTGGTGGGTCTTGGCGTGAAAGATGACGTCAGTGAGCAGTTTCTGGCCGAGCGGGGCTAGCGCGCGCTCCCAGAGCTCGCGCGCGGTCTCTCCCTTTCTGACGAACACCCACTCCTGCGCGGCGATGGCGCCGGCGTCCATCCGGTCGGCGAGGTGGTAGACGGTGCCGCCAGCGATCGGATCGCCTTCCTTGATGGTCCATTCGACTGCGGCGATGCCGCGATGCCGGGGCAGCAACGACGGGNTGATAGCCAATGCCGCCGAGTTTGGATGTCGCCAAGGCGTCTCTGTCCACGCNGGGCATGGCTGTGCGCGGTGACGATCAGGTCGGTATTCGGCGCGATTTCAGACGCGACGACGTGTTTCGGATCGGCCTGCACGACGACCTCGATCCCGGCTGCCCGCCCGGCGGCGGCAAGCCGGTCCTCGCCATCGTGAACGACGACGCGGACGATATCGACCCCGTGTTGGCGCAGCGTGTTGAATGTCGTTACGCCAAAATGGCGGGAGCCGACCAGGGTGATCCGCATGTGTTTTCTTCCGTCGTTAATCAGGCCGGTATGCCGATAGCACACCAGGGCGCCCTGTTTCGATGCCGGCCCCGGCGCTTGTGGGTTATCAACAGGGCGGGTCGGCCGGTTATGGCTCGACGGCTACCACGACAGGATGCGCAGTTCCGGCCTTGAATAGTGCGGTATCGGCGGCCGGGCCGGCTCGGGCTGTTGTTCGGCCGCCCTTTGCAGGCAGTCCCGCAAGTCGGCGCTGCATTGTTTCATCTGGTTGCGCAGCTCGCGCCGGGCGAAAATGGTGAGGGCGGGGTCGCCGAGCTGCTGCCAAGCGGCGCGCAGCCATTGCTGCAGGGCGCGGATATCGGAATCGAGCGCTTCGGGCTGGTTCATGCCGCCGGAATCTCAAAACGTGATCGCGCCTCAATTAGGCCTGATTCTCCCGTCGACGCCTACTCCGGAACGGGACTGACAGAAGGAAACCAGGCACATCTGGAAGCGAGGGAACGCGCGCCCTAGATGTTCGTTGGGGCACTGCCTTCTGGAGAGACCTCGATGTCCCGCAATCCGGCGCTTGTTCTGCTGGTGGCGCTCGGCCTGATCATCCCCGCCAAGGCATTCGCACAACTGACGCCGCCGGCCGGCTCGGCCGGCGCCGGCAATTCGTCGATATCGGGCGTGCCGTTCGGACCGGCCAACCCCCGGTCGCTCTCCGATCCCAGCGGCATCGGCAATGCCGCGATCACGCCGCCGCTCAGGCCCAATCCGCCGCCACCTACCGTCTCCTACGGTTCGATCGAATCTCCGGCGCGCACACGCGTCGTGACGCCGCCCTATCCAGGCGCCTCGCAACGGATCTTCAGCGCGCGCCAGGCGAAGGCGCGCAAGCCGCCGGTCCGGCCGCGGGGGCGGCCGGAGGTGAGTACGTTCACGGGGATCTGCCGAGGCTGTTAGCGATCAGATTGCAATCGATACCTGCGGGAAACGAAGCGCGCCGGAACACGGACGCTTCGTTGCCAAGGGAACAATTTTCTCCTGCCGAACTTGTCCAAAGTTACGTTCAGCGGTTGCGTGCTGATTCCTGCATGCGCCGAAGCCGAGTATCGCGTGAGGCAAGTTTGCCCCTGAAGGCAGAGATGGCGGGAATGAACATCCAGCAACGGACGGCCAAGACTCTCTCCAAGCCGGGCCGGTCCGCGCCCTCTGACGTCGCCCGCCCGCCCCGTGAGGAATGGTCGCCCGCGCACGAGGAAAGGCTGGGTGTCACCTACGAACATGTCGGTGTGGGCATCATCGAGATCGACCAGGCCGGACGTGTCAGGCGCGTCAACCAGAAGGCCTGCGAGCTGGTGGGACGCGAAGCGGACGACATGTTCGGCCGCTCGATCTTTGACGAGACCTCGCCTGAGGACGTCGTGCAGGATCTGGCGCAGTTCAGGCGACAGATTGCGGGAGAAATCGATCGCTACACCATCGAGAAGCGTCTGGCCCGCAAGGACGGCTCGTACTTGTGGGCGGAAGTAACGTCCACCAGCGTCCGCGATCCCTCGGGCAATTTCCTGTACGCGGTGCGCGTTCAACATGACATCGGCCTGCGCAAGGCCGCCGAACAGGCGCTGGCGCGGCGAAGCGAAGAGCAGGCGGCGCTGTTCCGGTTCTCTGAGAGGCTCCAATACGCCACATCGCCCCCGCAGGTTTACGACGCCGGCCTCGACGCCATCCTCGCCGCGCTTGCCTGCGAGCGCGCCTCCATTCTGCTGTTCGACGACAGCGACGTGATGCGCTTCGTGGGATGGCGGGGCTTGTCGGACGGGTACCGGCAGGCGGTTGAAGGCCATTCGCCATGGGGCAGGGATGAAGCCAATCCGCGGCCGGTCTATTTCGAGAATGTTGCCGCTTCAGCTCTCCCGGACACGCTCAAGGAAACGGTTGTGCGAGAAAAGATCGCGGCCGCGGCCTTCATTCCGATCCTGATCGGCGGCCGGCTCGCCGGAAAGTTCATGGCCTATTACGACAGGCCGCATCACTTCACTGGACCGGAGATCGACGTCGCGCTGACGCTCGCGCGGCAACTCGGTTTCGGCATCGCGAGATTGAGGGCGGAGGAGGCGCGGTGCGTCGCCGAGGAACGCGCGCAGCAACTGGTATCCATCGTGGAATCCTCCGACGATGCGATCATCAGCAAGGATCTGGACGGAATCATCCGGACCTGGAATCCAGGCGCAGAGCGGCTGTTCGGCTATACCGCCACTGAGGCCATCGGCAAGCCCGTGACCATTCTTTTTCCGCCGGGACGCGAAGATGAGGAGCCCGGCATCCTGGCGCGCATACGGCGCGGCGAGCGCATCCACCATTATGAAACCGTCCGCCGGCGCAAGAACGGCAGCCTGCTGGACATTTCGCTGACCGTCTCGCCGGTGCGCGACAGCGCAGGAATGATTGTCGGCGCCTCGAAGATTGCTCGCGACATCACCGGCCGCAAGGAATCCGAACGCAAGCTCCGGGAGAGCGAACGGCAGCTCACCGAATTGCTCGCGGCGATTCCGGCCGCGATCTACACGACCGACGCGCAGGGAAAAATCACCTATTTCAACCAGGCAGCCGTCGAATTCTCCGGCCGTACCCCCACGCTCGGCAGCGACGAGTGGTGTGTCACGTGGAAGCTGTTCATGCCGGATGGCACGCCGCTGCCGCACGATCAGTGCCCGATGGCGGTTGCGCTCAGGGAAGGACGCGCCGTGCGCGGCGTCGAAGCGGTGGCCGAGCGGCCGGACGGCACGCGGGTGCCGTTCATTCCGTTCCCGACGCCGCTGCGGGACTCCTCGGGCAACGTCACCGGCGCCATCAACATGCTGGTTGACATCAGTGAGCGGCGACAGGCGGAGACCCAGCAACGGCTGCTGCTCGATGAACTCAACCATCGCACCAAGAACAACATACAGATGCTGCAGGCGTTGCTGTTTTCCGCGGCAAGGACCGCACACAGCGACGAAGCGCGGAAGGTGCTCAACGAAGCCAGCGCACGGATCGCGGCCATGGCGGCGGCACAGCGCGTGCTGTACGGCCGAAGCGACGCCAGCCGCGTCGCGGCGAAAGAATTTCTGCCGGCGGTCTGCGAGACCATCCGGCAATTGCTGCCGGCGGACGCACGAATTGAATGCGGCGCGGCGCGCGGCGTGCTTTCCAACGACGTGGCGATGCCGCTGGCGCTGATATTGAACGAGCTGCTGACGAATGCGGTCAAGCACGGCGTCACGGATCACGCGAGGCAGAGTGTCCGGGTCAGCCTGACCGGTCAGGACGGGCGGCTGGCGCTCTGCGTCGAGGATGACGGCGAGGGGTTCGACCTGGAAGCCGTACGCAAGACCTCGTCCGGAATCCAGCTCGTGCTCGGCCTCGCGCGCCAGCTACATGGAACGCTTCACGTCACGAAAAATCCGTCGCGGGCTTGCCTCGATTTTCCTGCGGCAAAAATCTAGTGCGGTCACCAATGACGCATCCGCACAGCGCAGCGCATTTTGCGCCATCGTCCGAGCCGGACCGGAACGCGCCGCCGGCCGAAGAGACGCGGCGGATGGAGGCCAGGCAAGGCCCTCCGCGCGTTCTCGTCGTCGAAGATGATTTTCTGATCGCGATGCAGACGGAAGTCGCGCTCACCACAGCCGGCTTTCAAGTCGTGGGGCCGGCCACGACGGCGGAGGAAGCTGTTGCGCTGGCCGGTGAGGCGCAGCCGGCGCTTGCCGTGATGGATATTCGCCTCGCCAGCACCCGCGATGGGATCGATGCCGCGCGCGAATTGTATCAGGACTTCGCCATTCGCTGCATCTTTGCGACCGCGCATGACGATGTGTACACGCGCGGACGCGCCGAGCCCTATGCGCCGCTCGGATGGCTGCCGAAGCCATACACCATGGCTTCGCTCGTCGCGGTGGTCGCCGAAGCCCTGGCGCAGCTGCGCCGGCCGTAGCGGCCGGCGTCAGCCGATCGGCAAGGATCAGTAGTCCCGGTAATAGCGGCGGCGGCCCTCATAATATCCGTCGCCGTAATACTGCCTGCGCCCTGACTGAAACTCCGGCGGAACCGTTCCGGTCGGGTAGCATCGGCCGTCGCGGCTATCCCGATCCGTGCCATGGCCGCATGGAACGGAGCCACCGTAGCCGCCGCCATAGTAGCGATACTGCCGTGCGGCCTGATCCTGCGGCGGCAGATAGCCGTTCGGATAGCACATGCCGTCGCGCGCGCTCAGATCCCAGCCATGGCCGCACGGCGGCGGATGGACGGGTACCCGGTATTGCACCGTTTGAGGCATGACGGGGGCAACAGCACGTTCAGGCGCCACGCTCAACTGAGCGGCCAGTGCTGCGGCGGCAATGCTGACAATCATGGTCGGTCTCCAATCAAACCAGAGGCGGCCGGCGTTTCCACGATGCGCCGACCGGTTGTCCGATCACGATCGAGGGGCTGCCGTGGTCCGTGCAAATATATCAAAACACGGCCTGAATACCCGATGAACGCATTTCAGGTTTTGGAAGTCAAATCCGCAACGTCACCAACGGCTGGCCGCGGATCGGCGAACCGATCTGCGGTGTCGTCGCGCTAGCGCATCTCGTAATAGCCGTTTCGTCGCGTGTGATAGCCTTTGCGGCCGGCCTGATACTGCCGCGGCACGGTGCCGGTCCGATAGCAGAGCCCGTCGCGAATATCGCGGTCTGCGCCATGGTCGCACGGGATCGGCCGCCGGCCGCCGCCGTACTCCAGCGGATAATACCGGCCCGGCTGATAGCGCGGCGGCACCATTCCGTTCGGGTAGCATTTGCCGTCGCGCTCATCGAGATCGTAGCCGTCGCCGCATGGCGGCGGGCGGCCGTTACGCCGGTAGCGGATTTCCTGGACCAAGGGGGCGGTTTCGTACTGCGGGTGCGCAGGTGCGCCCAATTGGAGCGCGAGGGCTATGCCGGCAATGCTGGCAAACATCTTTCAGTCCCCTCCGGTGAACACTGACTCGCTTGCAGCCGATCTTACGGCTACGGCGGATTGTACGATTCGATATCGATGTTGTGTGAGCTGTCGGAAAGACCGGCGGCGAAAATTGGACGTCATGCAAAGCGACGTCCTTGCGGCAGCCGATAAGCCCGCCGGGGCAACAGCCACTGAACGGCAACCACCGTCAATCTACCGAGGGACCCATTTCCGGGGACGAAAAGATCAAGGTCGCCCGGAGGCGCCTTGTCTTGCGGTCGCCTCTCGGCGAGGTCGCGACAGAAGCCCTCGCAATATCGATTTAATCGCGGCGGCCCTTGGAACTTTCCATTTTTTCCTGATTTAAGCACGAGAGCATGGAGGGATCAGGATGGCCAAACGCTGGAGTGCCGAGGATATCAGAGACCTCAAGGACCTTGCTCAGGAATATTCAGCCCAGGCAATTGCGGAAAAGATGGACCGGACCGTAGGCGGGGTGGCCTTCAAGGCCCATCAGCTAGGCGTATCGCTGAAGCCACGCTCGCGTCTTGTCACCTCCGACGTTCACGCATCGAATAGAAGTCGATACGAGACGGCAGACACCTGACACGCGCCACTCAGGCGCCGCGCCGCGTCAGGCGACGTTTCGCCTGTGTGCCGCGTTACGCTGGCGCTAATCGGTGCGGTAAGCATCCAGCGCGTGGGCGGCGAAGATTCCGATGCTGACCAAAGCGAGGATTGCTGCTGAGAGTTCGATCATTGCCTGACCTCCCGCGTGCCCATTGCAGCGAGGAATCTGCCGCGTGATTGGTTCCAGATGAGATTGAACAAAAATTGCATGACTGCGTCCCTGTTTCATTAACAACGGGGAACACAGCCGTTTGTTTCAGGCCGGGCGAGCAATCTCGAATCCGGGCGGGCGGGCCGGCGGGTCTAGATGGAAAACGGCAGGACGTTTGGCCAGCGCTTTTTCATCCCGGCGGCAACCTGGAAGGCCAGCCGATTTTCGGGTCGCGTCGGGGGCGTAAATTTCGCGTGAGCGCGACGGTCGGCCGCTTTCTGTCGTCCACGCTGACGCCTGACATATCGTTTGGATCGCGTATGCATTAGCATCATCGCTCCAAGGTCTTGTGACCAATCATGATCCTCTCATCGAATTTGAGGCTTGGCAACCAGACCGGCGCCAAAGAGGAGGGTGCGGCGCACAAACGGTTTCGCTTTTGCCGCGCGCGAATCTAGGCAAAGCTTGGGTAACGACATGTCATTGGGGATGAGCATGGACGTTGTAGAGTTCGTCATCTACGGCTTGCTGGCTTTGTGGGGACCGCCTTTGTTGTTTGCGGCGTACCTGCTGCGGCCGATCAAATGCACTGCCTCACGATCCAGACGATGAGGAAAAGCCAGCCAATCATCGCGATCACGACAGCGACGACGTAGTTCACTTTCAGCCATTGGTGGCGCACCGATCATCCTTAAGACAAAGCCGCCGGGCGGAGTATGATCGCCCGACGGCCTTGCTGTGTGGGCCCGGACCACTTGGGGGAAATTGTCCGGTGGCTGACCACTAGGCAGACTCTTGAAGCGTGGCAACCGAACTCGCGGTTTAACCTAACCAGTCAACCTTACCGATCGCGGCGCCATCGCTCTTGGAGCGGCGCCGGCGACGCGGAGTTGTTATTTGATCTGGTTAATGAGGCGGCCACCGGTTCACGCCGGCGCGGCACCCTTTAATATTCGATTTTCCTTCTGTTCACTTTTGGGCAGACATTGCCGCTTTTTCCCGATCTAATGGCGGCTTTCCAAGTCAAGTTGTATTTGCCTATCGCCCGGCGGTCGTAAATGGCCGCCGGGCTTTGGGCTCCTGCCACACTGCGCGCACTTTAAAGGAGCGACCTGCGGCTAGGCACCAGACGCGGCGACGGTCGGCCGCTCGGCGCTGCCGTCAGCCTTTTAATTCTGCCACGAACTGCATCTTACCGGCTGGAGTCGCAGAACGAGGCCTGGATCACCCGCATCGGCGTGAACTATCGCTTCGGCGGCCCGGGCGTCGTCTACTGAGCCACAGCTTCACGACACACAGAAAGCCCCGGTTCGCCGGGGCTTTTTTGTGGGGGAGGCAGCATCGGAAAATCAGCGGTTCGCTCGGAATATTCCCATCGCGGTCACTTGCTTGGCGTCGCCGGCGCAGGAGGCATGTGCCTGGTCCACCTTCGCGAACTTTCTCGTTTCATTCCCAGATGCCGAGCGCAAATGCTTTCGCGCATGTCGACGCCCGCCAGTCCTGGAAGGCCGCCGGTACCAATGCTTCGACGGCAGCAAATTGATCGCCTACCGGCAGACGATCGAGCCCACCACGATAACCATAAGCCACTCCTAAAAGTGTTACCGACTTTTCCCGTCGGAGTCGGTGACGAACCGACAATGAGAACGTTGTGTGGCTCTATCTCACCATTGCTAGCTTGGAAGCATATTTGCGATCAGCCCGGCAGAGTGCCGGGCTTTTCGTGTGTCCAGACTGCCGATTTTCTACCTTCACTGCTGACCGTCAGCGAGCGGCAGGGCGTAAGGGAGTGAGTGGAGCCAAGCTCTCCAGATTTGATTGCTCTTCGGTCAGTCGTTTTTCGACAAACTCGCGCTCGAGTTCTGTCAGGCTGGTTTGCAATAAGTTGCGATAGCGTTGAATATTACGGTGATGCGCTCGCAAGCGAGCCAATTGTTGATCAATCATCATCATCGTCCTTTGACGAATGAGTTTATTATCTTGCTTAAGGCCACAAGGCAGGCCAGAGCGGAGTATCTTCGCTCGGCGGCGGTGGCATTTCCCTGGTCGGCTCCTAAAATGCCGGCCTCCTAAGTCTGTCGGAGTTTTGTGACGCTTTGATTACAAGGACGTGGCGCGATGCTCGCGACCAATGCGGTTCACTTTAGTAGATCCGGCGGTGCCGCCGGGGCTCTTGCGCGCTCGCGAAATATGGATTGATGACGCATTGTGCCGAGCGGCCTGATGCCGATGCGTTGCACTGAGGTAGCGACGTGTAGCGGCATTCGTAATAGTTGGTCCGGTCGTACAAGCGCAGACAAATCGAATAGGCCGGATCGTACGTCTGGGAGGCCGCCGGCCCTATTGAGACCATCCCGATCGCCATCGCCAAGGTCAGAATGCGCATTAGAGCCTCCTTCAGCACTCACTCCAAGACCTCATACTCAAAGGCTACGCGCCTTCGGGGGCGTTTTGCTCAAACCATTTTTCCGCAGCGTCCCTCGTGGCGAAGACCTTCATGTAAAGGCAGTGTCTCTTAGGGCAACAAGTGTGCGTGATCGGTACTCCAAAAGATGCGATCGGACACCCTAAAGAGTAAGTACGAGGCAATCCGCCATTTGCTATCAAGGGGGCGTGCCGAACCCAGTTTGTTTTTCGGCACATGAGACGCGCATATCCCTTGCGGCCCCAGCCTGCCCCCCAAAGCCCTGCTGGGGCCGTATTTTAGTTGGCAGTGTGCGCCGGCCTGCGGCAGCCTCATGATGTAGCTGGCGGCGGTTCCTCAAGATGAAGAGCGGGCGGCCGTTCGGGTCCTCAAACGGGGTCGGCCCGGGCGGGGAATCAACTTTTAAAAACAGGGGGCGGGGCCGCCACGAGGGCTCGAGAGCGGCCCCTGATCGCGTAGTACGGTGGTGCGGGGGGACTGTCCGGCCCAACTTACGCGACTGCGACCACGCTAGGCTTGTTTCGATCGGCTGCAACTAAACTCGCGCGTTAAGCTTGATGTTCGCCATGGAGGTTAATTCTGGAACTAACGAGGCCCGTTATCAGGGCGGCGGCAATGGTAATCGCCGCAGAAGACGACGGACCCCGAAGGGGCCGGACTTTGGCATTTCGCCGAACGTTATTTCCCGGGCGCTGCATCACGCCCAATTTCGCCAAGAATCAAAATCAGCCTGAACCAGCCATTCAGGGGAGGGCCCTTGCTTGGCAGGGCTCTGCGCATGTCGTCCGGCAACGTCGTGCGCAGAGCCTTCTGTTGTGGAGGATCCAGCGGGCAGTGCGCCGGCTACCACCATCGACAGGGAATCGTCCCACAGTTGTTCACCCCAGCGCTGTATGCGTCCACACGTCGCGTGGAAGCGAGCAGCGCTGAAGTCTGGCCCGCATAGGCACACCGACATCAAGGCTGAAGGGATCGAGCGCGCGATTGCGGCCGATGCCGAGTGGCTTGCCGCGCACCCAGCGCACAAAGAGACGCCTCATGAAGCGCCGGCGCCGATCACACCGGAAGCGCGACCGGCAGCGGCTGGCGGCACACGCCAGAAGGCAGCGGAGGGTGACGGCAAAGGGCGCGGGGCTCCGGTCCCGCGCTCGAATCTGAGATCACGAAAACAAAAAGGTCCCAATCAGCAGACCCGCCGCAAATGCCCAGAGCCCCAAGGTGCACACTGAGACGATGCGAACGAGATTGCGTAAATCTGCGTCTTGTACGGTCTGGTGCAACCGATCCGTCATGCAGCCCCCCGTGGCGACCGCCAGTCACTACGGAAAATTTGGAATCCCCGCTGATGCCGAGCGGAACAGGTTCCTCCCCATAGGGGCCCAAAAGAAGGCAAAGGACGATCACGCCCAATCACGGATTTGCACAAGGACGGTGCTGGGCAACCGCGATTACTCCCTCAACGACGGCGCCGGCTGCCCTGATAGAGGAGGCCGCCCGCCGGTTCACGCTGGCGGGCCTTTTCATTGGTAACCTACATCGCGAACAACAGGATGCTGATCGCGCCGACCGCTAGGCCCAGCGTGGCGGCAATGGACAATGCAAACGTCCAGTCGGTCCGCGCCACAGGTTGATTGCTGATCTCGTTCGAGGCCCTGCGTTGATCTGGATCAAACGGAATCACGTGCCCATTCGTAAGGCTGGAGAGGCCATTCCGGGGGTGACCGGCAGTGGCAAGGCCCGGCGTGTGTCGTCCGGAAAGCGTCGCGCGCCGGGCCAGCCGCCGTGGAACTGAAATGAAGCCCAGCCTCATCCTTCTGTTTGCCATTGCCAACTTGATCGCAGGATGTGCGACCAGCGGCAGCAATCCGGTCGCGGACATGCCGTCATGGATGGGTGGACTGCCGGCCAACGCGCCTCCGAGACCCGGAACGGCCGCCTACGATGCTTGGCAAGCTGAGAGGGCCAAAGAAGCGGCTCGGCCGAAGGCAAAGGATGCCGCTCGTTAACGCTCGGGCGCGCGGCACAGGAGAGGCATGGTCCGTCGGCCAATCCGGTTCATTCCAGGACCTCACATTCGAACGCCACGCCTTCGGGGGCGTTTTCCTCGAACCAGGTTTCCGCGGCGTCTTGGTTGGCGAACACCTTGATGTGCCCAGCGTCGCCGACCTGCTTGCTGGTGTTGACGTAGACAAAAACGGTCATTGGTCCCTCTTCAGCTTGCGCTTGCCCCAATGAGTTTTCTTGCCGGACTCGCTGAACACCCGCTCGCCCCGCGGATACAGCGCTTGCATCATTCCGATGCGCGCGAACATGGCAGGCCCGTTCTGATTGATGACCAGCAGCAGGGCTTCCGTCGCGGTCTGCCATGGCTCGGTCGCCTGCACCGCCTTTGGCAGCGACTGGATGTACTCGCCGGCATCTTTCAGCGTGAGCAGTTGTCCGCCCTCGGGCAGCGGTATGGGGTCCTCAAACGAGGTCGACCAGGGCACGGGAATGACTTCTTTCAAATTATTGGGGCGGTGGTCTGAGAGACCACCATGGCTAGCGGCTTGCTAAAATGTTCTAGTTTTGTTCTTATCGGGAAAAGCTGGCAAGTTCAGGGGATATAGCATGCCCGACATCGACTTTTACCGAGCCGAAATCGAGCGCATGCGCGCCCAGGTCGGAAGACAGCGCAAGGAGATCCTGCAGCTTCAGCGCGCCGGCGTCGCGACCGCGGCCGCTGAGCTCCTGCTCGGGAGAATGCTGGCTAAGATCGAAGGGCTGTGCGTCGAGCGCGACCGATTGAAGAAAGAGCAGGGCGGTCCGACGAAAGGGCGCGTGCTTGGTGGCCGGAGTTGGTGATGCCGGAGCCACGCAAATGGTATGACGACAAGACGGACAACTCGCCGTGGATCGACGCGCTCGCCGAAGTGCGCCAGCGAGCCGCGCGCGAGGGCTACTGCTATCAGCACGTCCAGGCGATCATTGTCGCGATCGACCAATACGCCGAGGCCGCACTCGGTAATCGCAGTTTCTTTCTGAACCGGCCGTACAGCATCGGCGACTCGAGGAAGAGCGACATTCCTTAGCGGGTGGCTAAGGAACGACGCCGGCGTGTGTTAGTCCAGCATCGACGCAGACGTCGAATAGATTCTGAGTCTCGGTACAGGGCCTCGAGCACTCGATCCAATCCACTTGCGGTCGGTTTTGAAGGCAAGCGTTCACGCAACCCAAATACTGCCAAGCGCGATCAGCCAACTCTCCATGAGCGTTGGTGCGGTGAGACCAAAACGCCAGAGTACACAAAGCTCAATCCCCGCCAGAAGATACCGCTGCTGCAGGACGGCGACTTCGTCATCGGCGAAAGTGCGGCAATCGTGGCCTATCTTTCGCAGACCTATTCGGGTCGCGAACGGTCGCTGGTGCCCGAGCAGGCGCACGATTTTGCCAAGTGGCTCGAGTGGTGCTTCTTCATCGTCGCCGAACGTCATGGCCGGCCTATGCAAAAAGCCAGGCGGCGAACGCGGCTGCCATTTAGAGATGTGCAACCGCGCGCCACGCCTGTTTCAGTTCGGCTTCCCGGCTTCTGAATGAGAAACGGCCCCAGCAGTTAAAGGAGCCGGCAGGGACCGTCATTCCAATCCGCCAAGCCAGAGGGGCGACTGGCGCCAGTATCAATGCGCCTAGCGACCGCCTGTTCCAGATGCACTGGAATGCGGTTCAATCCAGAACCTCATACTCGAACGCAACTCCCGTCGGGATCGCCGGCCGGGTTTCGTTTCTTAGTAGACCGGGCGATGCCGCCGATAACCCGCGGATTCTTGCGCGCCCCCGAAATATGGATTGACGATGCACTGTGCCGCGCGTCCCGATGCCGACGCGTTGCACTGTGGCAGCGACGTGTAGCGGCATTCGTAATAATTGGCCCCCCGGGTGTAGACATGCAGGCAAACCGGATAAGCCGGATCGTACGTCTGGGCGGCCGCCGACCCTATTGAGACCATCCCGATTGCCAAAATTGCAAAGGCCAGAATGCGCATAAGGGCCTCCTTCGGCATTCACTCCAGAACCTCATACTCCGGTGAGACATCCTCGCGGGAGTAATGCGTAAGAGCCGTCGCTGATACGGCTCCAGTGGCGGCTTTTCCTACCCGCTGTGCACGTTAGCGGGCCCTTTCTTTCGCCGGATTTCGGTCCCCATCTTTTCGTGTTTTAGAATCAGTGGGGAGAATTGACGTGGCGATAGGTACAGTGAAGTGGTTTAACGCGACGAAGGGCTATGGATTTATTCAGCCCGACACTGGTGGCAAGGACGTGTTCGTCCATATCTCAGCCGTCGAGAGGGCAGGTCTAAGCAATCTGAATGAAGGTGCGAAAGTGAGCTACGAAGTCGTGGCCAACCGCGGGAAAGAATCCGCCGAGAACCTCAGGGTAGGTTGATCGTCTAGTTATTCAAAAATGGCCCCAGCCTTGAGGGGGCCTAACGCCGGGGCGCTATCTCAATGCGCCAATGCGGGGGCGTGGCGCTGAGGGCGACGCGAGAAGGGGGGCCGTTCGCTTAGGCAGCGCCTCATCCTCTGTTCACTACTGGACAGACGTTGCCATATTTTCCCGGTTGTATGAGAGCGCTGGACGGGTACCCACTACCCTGTTTGGCTATTTGAAATGGGAATACTTTTGATGGCCTCGGCGCACATTTGCGCTGGGGCCATTTTTATTCTCGGCCGGCGCCCATGCGGTCGTTGCGTCGTCTCGATGACGCGCTGTCACACTCGCCAGGCTGGTTATAGGATGATGTAGTCAACCGCGCGATTCGGAGGGGCCATGACCGCCCGGCAGCCGAGACTCGGTAATCTCTTGGCGATGCGTGCAGAAATCCAGGCAAAGGTCGACAAATATCCTGCTGCGCGCTTTCCTGTTCAACACGAAATTGAGAAACTGCAAAAGCATCTGAACGAATTTAACGACCGAATCATAGAATTGGAAAATGAAGGTCATCGCGGTCACGCCATGGAGGTGCTGAAGGCCAATGCATTAGACTTCGCGCGGCGGATCGATGAACTCCGCTGTCTACTAGTCGATTCCCGACGATCATAGATCGTTAGGCCGCCTCATGCCGCCGCCTTGTCTTCCTTGTCCGCGCCGCGCGGGCGATGATCCTGATGGCGTCGGCTCCCAACGGCCGCTGCAGCAAAAGGTGCGTGACCGCAAAGAAATGAGCCCCGGGCTAAATTGCTCGGAACTGTTTTGGCAGCGGCCGATTGATTCATCCCCCAACACGCGCAAGGAGCGCTGCTGCCATGCGCCTTCATCTGTATCGAGACGAAAGTCGCTCGAGGCACCTCGATCTCATCGGCCATCATTGGTCAATCGACGTGGTCACCGTCACGGCCGCTAGTATCCTGATACTGGGATTCGCCAGCGCCATCGCAGCCATGCTGGTCCGCTAGGCCGGTTCGCGCGCCAGCTTCTGTCATCGCGAGGATCACGATCGGATCACGGCTCGCAGCTGATTGTCCGACCCCGGGAGGAACTCCGACCCCGGGGAGGAACTGAGGGATCCATCATGACCCAGCGAATCTACACGGTGAGGGCGCGAAATTGCGAGTACCGCGCCACCAATCCGACGCTCGAGGCGGCTCTAATTGTTGCACACGAGAAGGTTTGGCAGATCTCGCCCGGCGAGAAGGTGTCAATTTATCGAGGCACGGAGCTGATCGGCGAGATCAAACCGATGAGCGATGTCAGGGAAGGTGGCAGAAGGGCCGCCTAGAAAAAATCGCTCAGGTGTGCTTGCCCGGCCGGCTTCGCCTGGGCCGTCGTAGCCCTGTGGGTCCGCTAACTGGGGGGATATGTATTGGGCGGCCCCCACTATCAGCGTCGCGGCCAGCCCCAAGCAGTGCGCCGGCGGTCAACGTTTGTGAGGCCCGTTGGCGGGCTACGTTGCCGCGACCTGGTGCTTAACTAGGCGCAGCTAGGGCTACGTCCGATGTCTCTTCCGCTCGCGCTAGCAAAGCCTTTCCGGAAGCCGCCGGCGCGCTCGGCGCGGCTTCACAAGCCAATGGCGGACCCATTGGCAAACGATGACGGCCCCTTGTTCTTATTCCCGCAGGATGGGGGGCCGCGGGATGGGAGGCCGCCGGCTAGGCGCGCGCCATCGCCCCAGCCGCCGGCGTCCACGACGACCGAGTAAGAGCAGTGATAGTCGCCGAAATAGATCAGGAGCCGGCCAGGGCCGGACCGCTGGATTTCCCCGAGAGTGATCTACTGTTGGCGTTGCATTCAGTCCCAGCCCGCCGAGAGATGGGTGATTGGCCAAGCTTTTCACAGCCGACCTTTCCTCATTCAAACGCTTTTCGATAAACCTACGCTCAAGGTCCGAAAGATCGGTCTCAAGCAATCGTCGATATCGGATGATGTTGTTATTATGTGCGCGCAGACGGGCGAACTTCTCGTCGATCATCGTCGTCACCTGAAATATAAGGATAAAGAAAACAGCTTGGAGGCAAATGCTCTCCGCCATTCGTCGCGCCCAATTCTGCCAAGAATGGCACCCACGCGAATAGACCATTTCGGGGTAAGCCCGGTCGGGGCGGGCCGGCCTGTGTCGTCCGAAAGCGTCGCGCGCCGGGCCAGCCGCCGGGGAGCTGAACGATGAAGCCCAGCCTCGTCCTTCTATCTGCCATTGCCACCTGATCGCAGGACGCGCGAGCAGCGGCAGCAATCCGGTCGCGGACGTTATGGATGCACGGGCTAACTCCGCTCGCAAAAAAGGGCCGCCAGCGTTCGGCGGCCCAAGTCTTGGGAGGAACGCACTGAGAAGCAAAGCGCCTCTGGAGCCCGTCCCGAGTGAGAATGGCAGGAGATTGTTTCCTGCCGTCTTCACTCAGAAAGGAAAATGGCTGCGGGATCGTTTCTTCGGAACCGAGACGGCGAAGTCAGTTCACGGGATCGAGAGGCGTCCACCCGAGGAAACGGCCCTCCTAGGACAGCTACGCTTCGTCTATGCCGGAGTGCAACTAGAGGAACAGGTCCCGCTGGTCACGCCGGGCGGTTCATTGTTCGTTGTCATCGTCCCAGCCGCGACGCCAACCGCCGTGACCGTCGCCCCAACTGTAACCGGGACCCCAATAACGTGGACCGTAGCCGTGCCGGCGAGGCCAGTCATCGTCGTCAAATCGATATCGACGATAGTACCCATAGCGACGATAGTAGTTCGGCTGCCACCAGCAACGTCCCGACGGATTGCAGACCCAGCCGACCTGTTCCACGCTTGACGTCGACGCCACGGGTAGCGCGATCGGCATGGCGTTGGCGCCGGTCGCGGCAGACGGGCCGAGCAACGCAGAAGCAAGAATAGCGAGAATCAGTTTTCGCATCGAAACCTCCGCATCCTCAGGCTGCGGTTGGCAGGCTCTGGCGCATCAGCATCCCACAACCTGGGCTATTTTTATCGAGCCCCAAATAAACAGACATGGTGCGGACACGATTCGGAGGGTCCACGCAGCGTTTTCGTGGTGCCCTACAAAAGATTGATATTATTGATCATTTGGTGAGCGCGGAGGGACTCGAACCCTCGACCCCATGATTAAAAGCCGTGAACTTTTCATGGACATTAGAAGACAAGAAAAGACTTAATTAGATCAAGTAGTTATGGAGACGCGAAGCCAAAACTTCATTCGCGCAAAGTCATTAGGGTCTAGAAAAAAATCACGTGCTCTAGGAACGGCCGGTTGTGGCGAAGATGTTGCCAGCAACCGCACAGCTGTTGCCTGCGCAATTTGCAAACCCGTCCGGTTGGTCTCTTAGGATCGATAATCCTTGGCGTGATCGATAAGCCACGTCATGCATTCGGCAACCGCCGCATAGTCGTGCTGAATCTCGTCGAACCACGACTCGTGTTTTCCGTTCGCGAGCTTGTCCTCTAGGTGCTGTATCCGATCAGCCGCTTCTTGAGGTAAAATGAGGATTGCGACAGCGGAGACCGCTTCGAACTTCAGCTTTGCCGCCTGCCATCGCTCGCGCAGCTTATTCTCGTACTCTTCGTTGTCTTCGGCATGACGCAAATGCCGATCTTCCTGGATCGTTAAAACGCGTAACATTTCGCGCAGCGCGGAAAGCNACCTCCGCCATTGATGCGATCTTCCGCTCCCATGCCTTTTCCGTTTTGAAACNGACTTAAGGCCCACGTCACTGTCAGCCGAGCAATCGCAAGAGCGCCAGCGAACTGGAGTCCAAGCTTGATTAATTCCTGAAGCTGAATGTCCATTTAAAGGGGGTCTTCATAGCGTTGTTCGCTCTGGCGGATGATCTGATCGCCCTCGCGCAACTCGATCGTCAGAATGTTTATGTCTGGTTGAATGGAGAACGCTTGTGATGGATCGTACCATCTCCATCGGAAACGGAGGGACCTGGTTGCATCGGACCTTTGCCAATCCGTGATTTGAGATGGTGTACCGGTGCCTTGTTGCTTCAGGCCATGTCGCTCAGCTGCGGCCTGCGCCTGATCGATTTTGCGTAGGCCAGCGGCCGCAATCATCGCGGCCGCTATTTCGTCAAATGCTAAGTCTAGCGGATCCATGTTGGGATTTGCCGTTGGGAGTTGACAACACTATGTCGGCCCTTGCTGGCCCTAGTGCCGTTTTGCGAATTCAATGACGCGAGCTAACCAGCCCCAGTTTCGCATCGTAGTTGCATGGTTGCAGGCATTCGTTAACTAAGGTTGTGCTTTGCATTGAGACGGGTTGCGCGAATCGATTGTTCTTGTTATGTTCCAGCGATGCTTCCGGAACAAGGATGAACCTCATGCTCCAACTTCCGAGATGTAGGCATTGCCAACGCCTATGGAAGCCTAGATCAGGCGTCGTGGCATCCCAAGCTTACTGCTACAGGTGTCGAACCGATCGGCGGAAGATTGCGAGAGAAGCATTCTCACTCCGTCCACTGACGGTTGACGACTTACGCGAACCGTACGTAGTACGTCGTAAGGTGCGGTAACTTATCGTATTTTTGCAAATAAAGCGGTTAGCTCACGATCGGCGGTGTCGTAATCAACGCCCTTCGACGCGCCGAAACTGCGCTTGTTGCCTTTGCCAGTTGGCTCGCTCCATGCGGACCAGTCGAAAAGGTTAGTGCCGACTATCTCCCAATTCACAAAGTACCGCCGCTTCTTGACCAAGCAAGTCCAGCTGACTTTGTCGGGAGCGACAACGCACTCCCAGCGCGGCGTTGTGTCAAGCCGCGAGTAGGCTGCCAGTGCAGCATTGGCGGACTGATAGCGCGCGCCGGTATCATCGTTCATCATCGTCCTAAGGACCGTACGCCACGCCTTTGGGATATGCGGCAGGAAAGGGAGGTGCTTCGCGAAACCACCTTTGCCTGCGACATGGCGAGGCTTTGGAAGCCTTGAATACCACTCGGCTCCGTGGAGCAGGCGATAGATCGTCATGCCTAGTGCCCAAACATCGCTTTTGACGCTAGTGCCGCCGCCGTTAAGGACCTCGGGGGGCAAGTGGTCGCTGTATCCTTGTCCAGAGGCATACCCCACAATGATGTTATCAGTGACGAGGCCGAAGTCGCCCAGTTGGGCCGCACCGTGTTTGTTCAACAGGATGTTGCCCGGCTTGATGTCGCGGTGGATCATGCTGCGGGCATGCAAGGCCGCCAGTCCCATAGTGACATGGGTCATGTATTTCCTGACGTCGCTTAGAAGCATGGGGCCAGCTTCGAATTTCTTTTGCAGACAACCACCCGGGCAGTAATCCATCACGAGGTGAATGGCGTCACTCGTTTGGCTCTCAAGCAAACCATGCACTTTGAGAACGTTTGCATGCTCGGCGCGGCTTAGGCGCTGACCCTCTGCAAGCAATCCCTGCTTGCGCGATTGCCACTCTGCGTCGGTCTCGGTAGGTGTTCTCGTGAAGATTTTGACCGCGACCTGCCCATGCACATCGTCAGTGCCATCGTGCACCTTGCCGAAATAGCCACTGCCGATTTCAGCGCCGATTTGCAAATTGGAAACTAGGGTCACTGATCTTTCCTAGCAGCAAGCATCACCATGACCGCTTCGCGGCTACCAATTCGTAGGTCCACTCCCGCGACCTCTTTCTTCCAGAACTCATTGTCCTTTACGTATTCGTCAACATTTCGTTCGCCAAAGGTCTTACTAATCGATGCCTTTGACTTGCAATCGACCGGAACGATGCCGCCGAGAGCAGCCATCACAGCACCTCGCAACTCCGCAGACTGTAGGAGCGCTTTCGTCGCTGCTCCGCCACTGACGGCGCTTTCTTTCATTACTACTTTCTTGATCGAATGCGCTTTCACGTAATCCGCAATCTGCTGCGAGATCGTTGCGTAGGCTTCACTTCGATCGCCCTTTTGCAGGGCCCAGGTTTGATCACTTTGCAAGACGAGCGGATTATCGCCGTCAACCTCAGCATCCACGAGAATTACTTTGTCGCCTGACACGACGACGCCTAGCCAACGATCTGCCATCGGAAGTCCCAATCGAAATGTATGGGAGTTGATTCGCAATAATACCAAGGGTTGCACGACGGCGCCAGCTCATGGCGAAGCTGCTGGACGCGATCGGCGATCGGCTGGCGGCACCAGCGCCGGTTGCCGATCGGCCGGCCGGCTCCGTGGCCCGGACCACCTTCTTCCATAAATCAAATTGAGATCATCAATCGTAAGATGTTTTTGTGGCCTAGGCTAACCCATAAGGGAATAGAGCAACTCGCTTACCGCTTCAGCCCCAACTCCACAAGACGGCGAACCGCCTCCGATAGCTTTGGTTCATCTGGTTGCCGTTCCGCCCATCCTTCAATGGCTGCACGCAGCTCTGGTGAGGCTCGAAACCCCAAAAGCGGCTTTTGGCCCGTCGCTGGCCGTCCTCTCATTTTTTGTTTAACAGGTATTGCCTTCTTCATATTTTTGTTTAACAACTATTCTGTCGTTCAACGGGGCCAGGATGCGCTTCTCACTGTTGGCTGCCGATGACACGTTGCCTGGTTTCGGGGTCTATCTGACGTCTGATGGGAAAACCGTTTTCGCCGTTCGATTCGAAAAGGATGGCAAGCCTGTTACCGAAGTTGTCGGCAGGGCGAACAAGATCAGCCTGAAGAAGGCCCGGAAGGCCGCCGCCAAACTCCTTCCTGCAACCGTGCCAGCAGAACCCGACAAAGTAGAGGTCGCGCCGGCGCACAAACACCGTCAGCGAAGACGCGCGCATGTCACCGACGTTGACAGAGTAACGGCGCGACAACTTCGCACGCAAGCGCCACGTTCCGAAGATCGCAAGCGAGTACGGCTACTCCTTTTCCACGAACTGAAGGCGACCTGCGGCATCCCATATGGACGCCGCCAGATCGACCGACTGGAAGCCGCTGGCAAGTTTCCAAAGCGAGTAGCCATTGGCCCTCGTCGGGTCGGATGGATTGAGAGTGAAATCGACGAATACTTGGAGAGCAAAATTGCGTCGCGTTCGACCGCTGTTGGTACCTTAGGCTCAGCATCGCTCTTCAAAAAATGAGGAATGTAGTCGGAGCAGCCGACCTGTCTTTCGACCCTACCCAAACCCTACCCAAACCCAAATTTGGGTAGGGCGCTTTGTAGGGCGTTTCGAGAAGTGCCTGATTTTAGGGGTGTTTTTGGTGAGCGCGGAGGGACTCGAACCCTCGACCCCATGATTAAAAGTCACGTGCTCTACCGCCTGAGCTACGCGCTCACTTGCCGCGCTGTGTAGGGGGCGGGCCCTCGCGGGTCAATAGCGCCCGCGCGACAAATTCCAAGTTCGCCTGATCTCAATTCTCTTGAGGTAGCTAAAGGTTAGTTCGATTTCTTCAACTACCCGGCGCCAATCAGTCCACGGGTCAATTGGCCTCGCGGCGGACTTCGGAGGCTACCGGCTGGGACTGGCTGGAGACCCTGGGCAGGCTGACCGGGCGAAGCCCGATCAGTTCCGCCGTCCGCACCGCGCTGTTGCGCCAGAAGGCGAACGAATTGATGCGGGAGTTCTCCAGCACCGCGATCGAAACCGCCGCCAGGAACGGCAGGCTCTGCAGCACCAGGACGCCAGCGAAGATGTAGATCTCGCGCACTTCCTTGTAGCCGTTGGTGACGACCAGCACGGCGGCGCCGATCAGCAGCAGCACGCCGATCACGGCCTCCCAGAACGCCTGGAATTCGATCGACATCCGCGACAGCCCACCCTTGGAGGTGCGGGCGAAGGCGAGATGCTCGGTGATCAGGCCCTGGGCCACCGCGCGCGACACCGTCCACTGCACGCTCATCGCCGCGATCATCGCGCCCAGCATCTGGCCGGCCTTGATCTTCACCCGCAGGCGGTAGAGCGCGATGAAATGCACCAGCGAGACGATGAAGGAGGCAATGATCGGCAGCGTCAGGATCTTATCGGGAATGGCGATGTCGGCAAACGCCACGATCGGCACCCAGATCAGATTGAGGATCGCGACGACGACGCCCAGGCTTTCGGCCCCGAGCCAGTTCAGCCAGCCCAGCGAGAACTCGCGGCGCTGGTCCGGCGTCAGCCGGCTGGCGCCGGGCAGGAAGCGCCGCCAGTGTTTCTTGACGATCTGGAAGCCGCCATAGGCCCAGCGGTGGCGCTGCTTCTTGAACGCCTCATAGGTGTCGGGCAGCAGGCCCTCGCCGTAGCGGACATTGGTGTAGTGCGTCAGCCAGCCCTGCTGCTGGATGGTCAGGCCGAGGTCGGTGTCCTCGCAGATGGTGTCGCTGGACCAGCCGCCGGCCATGTCCATCGCGGAGCGGCGGATCAGGCACATCGTGCCGTGCACGATGATCGAGTTGAACTCGTTGCGCTGAACCATGCCGATGTCGAAGAAGCCGGCATATTCGCCGTTCATGATGTAGTGCATCAGCGACAGATCGCCGTCGCGATGCTCCTGCGGCGCCTGCACCAGGCCGACGCGCGGATCGGCAAACACCGGCACGAGATCCTTCAGCCAGTCCGGATGCACGACATAGTCGGCGTCGATGATGCCGATAATCTCGGCGTCGGCCGCGGTGCGGTCCATGGCGATGCGAAGCGCGCCGGCCTTGAAACCCTGCACCTTCTCGGCGTTGATGAACTTGAAGCGTTCGCCCAGCGCGCGGCAGTGGTCCTGGATCGGCCGCCAGAATTCCGGATCGGGCGTGTTGTTGATGATGCAGACGCATTCGAAATTCGGGTAGTCGAGCCGCGACACCGCATCCAGCGTCTGCTTCAGCATCTCGACCGGCTCGAAATACGCAGGGATATGGATCGACACCTTCGGGAAGGCGACGTTCTCGCCGATGGTGGCGGGTGCCAGCGGCGCGCTCTTGGTGATCAGCCGGCGAGGGCCGTGGCCGAAGGCGACCGCTGCGATCTCGTCGATCCGCGCCATTGCTATCAGGATCAGCGGCACCAAGAGGATCAGGCCGAGCGTCAGTGCGAAGGCCGAGCCCAGCACGAAGTAATGTCCGGCCCAATAGGCGAACACGGTGGCGGCCCAGGCGCCGACGCCATTGGCGGCCACCGAAAGCACCAGCGCCTGCATGATGGTCGGCCGCTCGATCCGCAGGATCGGCAGCGACATCAGGATGCCGACGAGCAGCGCGATCGCAGCGAGCTTCCAGTAGTTCTCGTTTACGATCGGCCCGGTCCAGGCGAATTTCGGTTCGCGGTTGGCGTCGAGAATGCCCCAATAGGGGCCGACGCCGCCTTCGAAGAACTTCCAGGGCTGATCGATCGCCTCGACGATGTTGTACTCCATGCCGATGGCTTCGGCACGGGTGACGAAGTTGCGCAGCACCGCGGCCTGCTCGAACGGGCCGGGCTCGGCGTTCCGCAAATTGTAGCCGGCGCTGGGCCAGCCGAATTCGGCGATGACGATGCGCTTGCCGGGGAATTTTTCGCGCAGCAGCCCGTAGAGGTAAACGGCCTGATCGACCGCCTGCTTGTCGGTGAAGTTTTCCCAATAGGGCAACACGTGCGCTGCGACGAAATCGACGGAGGAGCCGAGCTCCGGATTGTCGCGCCAGATGTTCCAGATTTCACCTGTGGTGACGGGAACGTTGACCGACTTCTTCACCCGCTTGATCAGGGCGATCAGATCCTCGACCTTCTGCTCGCCGCGGAACACGGTTTCGTTGCCGACGACGATGCCGATGACATTGCTGTTGCGCTTGGCCAGGTTGATGGCGGCGTCGATCTCGCGCTCGTTGCGGTCGGCGTTCTTGTCGACCCACGCGCCGAGCGTGACCTTCAGTCCGAACTCGGCGGCGATCGGCGGAACCAGCTCGACGCCACCGGTCGACGAATAGAGACGGATCGCGCGCGTGATCGTCGAGAGTTTCTTCAGGTCGGCGCGAATCTTCTCGACCTGCGGCAGATTGTCGACGTCGGGATGCGCGCTGCCCTCGAACGGCGCATAGGAAACGCTCGGCAGGATGCCGCGGAAGTCGGGGGCGGGCAGCTTTTGCTGGAACAGACCCCACAACCCGGCGTGAGCTGCGGTGACAAACAGCAGAACGGCGACGACGGCACGCATCGGCGGCTAAACCATACGGGGCTGTGATTTATGGAAAGCGAACCTGTCCCCTAGGCTCGACCGACATAGCGGCATCATTAGGATAATCCTGCCGCACGAATTCACAACTGGTATGGCGCCCATGACTTTTTAAGGGCGTTACCAATCGAAACGTCGAAAAAATAGGATCGTTCCGCTGAACGTATCCTGAATGCCCGACGGTTATTTTGCCGGTGGGGCGGGTGCGGGGCTGGGGGCCGGCGAGGGCGAGGCGGCCGGCGCGGGCGCGTTGCCAGCGG
>NZ_LLYB01000133.1:0-4840 GCF_001440475.1 Bradyrhizobium lablabi
GCTGGGCCGGCCGCGGCACCGGCGTCGACGATGACGGCCTGGCGCGCAAGCGCGCTGCGATCGAGGCGGCGCTGAATTTCCATCGCGGTATTTTGGGTGATCCGCTGGCGGTGGCGGCAGCGCTTGGCGGCCGCGAGCTCGCAGCGATCGCCGGCGCCGTGCTCGCCGCGCGGCAGCACAAGGTTCCGGTGCTGCTCGACGGTTTCGTGGCAACGTCGGCAGTACTGCCGCTCGCGCGTCTCGAGGCGAGCGCGCTCGATCACTGCCGCGCCGGGCATGTTTCCGCCGAATCCGGCCACCGCGATCTCCTGCGCGAACTGAAGCTCGATCCGCTGCTCGATCTGAACATGCGGCTCGGCGAAGCGTCGGGCGCGGGTGTCGCGATCCTGCTGGTGCGCGCGGCGCTGGCCTGCCACGCGGGAATGGCGACCTTTACCGAAGCCGGCGTCTCCAGCACGGACGATTGACGAAATCCAATCATGGCGCGGGCTCATCGACATGGAACCGCCGCCTGATTGACGCAACGAATGCGAGGCAGTTTGGACGCAAAAGTGCTGCCGCTCTGTCGTTGAGCATCGTTCCCGCCTCACTTGGTCGCAGGGTTTGCAGGCACGGCCATGGCAAAGTGCGGTAACTGGAACCGCACGGGACAAGAATGCAGCACGATACGCCTCTCATCGCCACCATCGTCGCCGGCCTGGGACTGGCCTTCGTGTTCGGCGCAATTGCCCAGCGCCTTCGAATTCCACCACTCGTCGGCTACCTGCTGGCAGGCGTCGCGGCCGGTCCCTTTACGCCGGGCTACGTCGCGGATCAGGCACTGGCGACCGAGTTGGCCGAGATAGGCGTCATCCTGTTGATGTTTGGCGTTGGACTTCACTTTTCACTCAACGACCTTCTGTCTGTACGCGCGATAGCACTGCCCGGCGCCGTCGTTCAAATCGTTGTCGCCAGCCTGATGGGACTGGGTCTCGCACTGTTCATGGGATGGACGATTGGCGCCGGTCTCGTCTTTGGACTTGCCCTGTCGGTCGCAAGCACCGTGGTGTTGCTGCGGGCCATGCAGGAGCGCCGGCTGATGGAGACGGAGCGAGGCCGCATCGCGGTCGGCTGGTTGATCGTGGAGGACCTCGCAATGGTGCTCGCGCTCGTCCTGCTTCCGGCGTTGGCTGGCTTGCAGGGCGCGAACAGCAACACGATCCCGGCGGACCGGCTGGCGTCGTGGCTCGGGATGGGGTTTGGCGGAGTCCTGTTGCTCACCGTTGCCAAGGTCGTGGTCTTCGTGGCCGTCATGCTGATTGTGGGACGGCGTGTTATTCCCTGGATCCTCCACTACATCGCGCACACCGGCTCGCGGGAGTTGTTCCGCCTCGCCGTTCTGGCAATCGCCCTCACCGTGGCATTCGGATCGGCGAAGCTGTTCGGCGTTTCCCTCGCACTCGGCGCGTTTTTCGCCGGCATGATTCTCAGCGAAAGCGCACTCAGCCAACGCGCGGCCCAGGAAACATTGCCATTGCGCGATGCCTTTGCCGTGCTGTTCTTTGTCTCCGTCGGCATGTTGTTCAATCCGGCGAGCCTGCTGCACGAGCCCTGGCCATTGCTCGCCACGCTCTTCATCATCATCGTTGGAAAATCGGTAGCCGCGTTCCTGATTGTGCTCGCGTTTCGTCATCCGGTCGGAACAGCACTGACAATCTCGGCCAGTCTCGCCCAGATCGGGGAATTCTCGTTCATTTTGGCTGAACTTGGCGTGAAGCTGAACCTGCTGCCGACGGCAGGGCGCGACCTGATTCTGGCCGGCGCAATCCTCACCATCATGCTCAATCCCCTGATCTTTGCGGCGGTGGACTGGTTGTCCCGACGCCTTGAGCGACCGCCCAGTCACGGCGGCATTGATGTTTTCGGCTCCGATGCAAAGGCAGGACAGGTCGCCGCGTCAGCGAAATCATCCGCAGCCCCCGAGGCCACGCGGTTGACAGATCATACGATACTCGTCGGCCATGGTCGCGTCGGCAGCATTGTTGCCGATGCCTTGAAGAAGACCGGTCAGCCGTTCCTCATTATCGAAGATGCGGACAATGTCATTGCGGAGCTGCGCGAGAGCAACTTCGAGACCATCGTTGGAAATGCCGCACGCTCCGATGTCCTGAAATCCGCCAATGTCGCCGGCGCGCGATATCTACTTATTGCGATACCGGAAGCATTCGAAGCGGGACAGATCGTGCAACAGGCTCGCGCGGCCAATCCGGGCATCCAGATTATCGCACGTGCCCATTCAGATGCCGAAGTCGATCACCTGAGGTCGCTCGGCGCCGATCTCATCATCATGGGCGAGCGGGAGATTGCGCTCGGAATAATTCATAACCTGTTCGAGTGGCAAGCGCGTAACCCTGTGGCACAAGGTTAGCCGTTTCCGCTATTTTGGATTAGGATCGACGAGCCTTGGTGAGACGAGCTTCGCAGGCTGGCGTCCGCTAGCGAACGCGGCGAAGCCGGGATGTGGCCGCGATCTGTATATCAAAGGTGGAGGCCGGTGTCTCCGGCGCGAACGATTGACGAAACCTTGCCACATATCTCGGCGTAACTGGCCGGGAGGGCAGCCCTGACGAAGGAGCCGCACATGCAAAGGGCGGTTATCAAGCTAATCGTTGTCGCCGCCGCGCTGTTTGCGGCGATCCTGCCGGCGCGGGCCGAGATCCGCATTCTCGCCAGCCCCGGCGGACAGGTCGGGCCGTTTCTCGAACTGTTCGATCGCGTGCGCCAATCCGGCGAGCGGGTGGTGATCGACGGGCCGTGCCTGTCGGCGTGCACACTGGTGCTGATGACGATCCCGGAGGAGCGGATCTGCGTGACGCGCCGCGCGGTGCTGGGATTTCACGCCGCGCGCTCGATCGATGGCCGCGGCCGCATCTATGCGGAACCGGAAGCCTCGCGCGCGGTGGAGGCGGCCTATCCGCCGCTGGTGCGGGACTGGATCGCGCGACGCGGCGGATTGACGTCGCGGCTGCTATTGTTACGCGGGCGCGAGCTCGCCGCGATCTATCCGAGATGCAGATGAGGCTGCGCCGCTGCGTAGGGTGGGCAAAGGCGCTCTTGCGCCGTGCCCACCATCTTCCTCGTGGCACGAATGGTGGGCACGCTTCGCTTTGCCCACCCTACGGCTTATGAACTCACATCCCTTCCTTCGGGGAATTCACCATCCAGGGAATGCCGAACTTGTCGACGCACATGCCGAAACCGTTGGAGAAGAAAGTCGGTCCGAACGGCATCCGCACCGTGCCGCCTTCGGCCAGCGCCTTGAACCGGCGCTCGGCATCCGCGGGGTCCTCGACCGCGAGCGCCACCGAAATGCCCTGCGGCGCCTTGTAGTCGCCCGGCGTCGCGTCTGACGCCATCAGCACCTCGCCGTCGATGGTGATGCGGGCATGCATGATCTTGGTTTTCCAGTCTGCCGGGATCGGCATCTCGGCGGGGCCGTCGCCGTACGGCATCTTGGCCTCGATCCGGGCGCCGAGCGCCTTTTGATAGTAGTTCAGCGCTTCCTCGCAATTGCCGTTGAAGAAGAGATAGGGATTGACCTGCATCGCTGGCTCCTTGGTTGCTGGGCGGTGTTGATTGCGGCCCCCGGATGCTGCGCAGCGTATCGGACGACGCTTCGCATCGCCGAGAACACGTTGCACTGCATCCGGGACACGATAGTTGCGTTCATTTCTCGGTGAGCGTCTTCAGATTGGCGAGACCAGCTTCGAAGTCCCGGCCGATCATGCGGTCCAGATTCATGAACACCTGTATCAGCCTGGACATGAAGTTGGCCGGACCATACATCAGCCACGTGACATGAGTGGCATCGCCCTGCGGCAGCATTGTGAACTCGGCGGTGTTGTGGCCTTCGAACGGCGTGAAGAAATCAAGCTTGATGACGATCTTCGACGGCGCCGTACTTTCGAGGATCTCCATGCGGCCGGAACCGACATTCTTGTCACCATCCCAGGCATAGACGGCGCCCTTGCCACGCTCCGCGCCGTCATAGTTGCGCTTCATCGCGGGGTCCTTGTTTTCATAGGGCGACCATTTCAGCCACTGATGAAAATCAGAGATCAGCGGGAAGATCACGTCCGGCGGCGCCTTGATGCGGATCGCGCGCTGCACCCGGAGCGTGCCCGGTTTGGTCGCGGCGATCACGAGAACGGCTGCGATGGCGATGGCAAGTAGGACGGCAATGACGGCAATGACTTCAAGCATGATCGGCTCCATGGTGGAAGATTATCGTTGAAGCAACTCAGCGGCGGGAGGGAATCAGGCGGCGCAAGTTCGGATCACGCAGCCACAGCCCGCCCCAGACCATCAGGCCGAGGTAAAGGCCGAACAGCGTATGCGTGAACAAAGGACTGTCGATCCGGACATGCGAGGCGATCGCGCCGCCGAGATAGCCGGTGAGCAAGATCGCGCCAAGGACGGAGGTCGGCGGGATGGCGTAGAGCACAGTGCAGACGATGGTGATGAAGCCGAGACTCCGCGCCAGCATTTCGCTCGAACCATAACCCATCTTGTCCATGGTTTCGGTGACGATTGGCCACGGCACCAGCTTGATGGCGCCGTCGAACATCAGGAAGACGATGACGAGGCCGGAGAGAATGCGGCCGGCCCAGCGGGCGGGCCTGGAGGCCGGAAGGGTTTCAGCGATGACGGTCATGGTGGGTCCTCGTTGTCTTGAATGAGTGCTCGAATTCAAGACGACCGGGGAAGGCGGAATCCGACAGAGGGAGCGAATTTTTCGACGGATACTTCGTCATGCCCGGGCTTGTCCGGCACGACGGATCATTGCTCGCGGTGGTGCATC
>NZ_LLYB01000133.1:4918-70506 GCF_001440475.1 Bradyrhizobium lablabi
CTACCAACACCGGCACGCTTCCGTCCACCAGGACCTCCGATGTTTGACTCCCCAAGAATAGCTTCCTGAGGCCGCGACGCCCATGAGAGGCCATGACGATCAAGTCGCAGCCTCTGGACTTTGCTGTTTCGATAATCGCGGTGGCGGGGTGCGCATCCGGAACATGCAGGAGTTCTACAGATATCCCGATCTGGTCCGCCATCGCTCGAGCTTCATCCAGGATCTGGCGCACACGTTCCTTGCTGGCTGCCTCAAAGCTATCAAACATTTCCTGCGGGGGAATCCATCCCGCGTGCCCGCTCCCAAACTCGACCAGGAGAGGTTCCGTCACGGTGATGACTGTCACTTTAGCATTCAAGGCCTTTGCTAAGGCAATCCCATGCTTAACGCCTTTTCGCGCGACATCCGATCCATCCGTGCTCAAGAGAATGTTGGTGTACATTTGGGGGCTCCCTTGCTCGTCGAACATCTTTCCTAAGAAAGTAACGCTTGCTTATATGGTTCGATCGTCGCCGTCCGTGTACGACACGAACATCCTCGGCCCGCCCTGCCCGTTATTTTTAGTGAGCGCCCCCCATCAGGGCGGCGATCCTCAGTGAGTAATGGATCACGACGAGCGCGCCCATGATGAACACCGCGACGCCGATCACGCCCCACCATTTGATCCTTCGGGTCACCGGGCGCTCCTTCTTGCCGATACGACATGGTCCGCTTTTACAGGTAGTCGCCGCGATCTTCATCAGCTTCCGCGCTGATGCACTGCCTGCTTGCCGGGTGTGCGCATTTCAGGGCAACGGTCGGGTTCTATCGGAAGCATGACCCCAACGCGGAGCAGCACGCCAGTCACGAACCCGATCAGGAACCCGAAAAGAGTTCAATTTTCATCGAAGTGATCATGGGGAGCCCGACGCGCCGCTGCTGATCATCGAAGGAGATGCCGGAGCGTGCCGGCGCCTGTGTACTTACCAGAAAACAGCGGCCCTCGCTATGGATCGAGTGCCGCTCTGACATCTCTGCAACAGTACCCGCCCTGCATGTCGGGTTTTTGGGAGTGCATCTGTGTTAGTCACGGCGGCCGCGAGCTCAGACCGAGCGCGCAAGCGGACAATATGATCTACTTCCCCGCCTTCTTGCCGCGGGGCTGGCTGTCGCGCTGGAGCCGGTCGAGGTGCATGCGGATGTGGGCGGCTTCGGCCGAGGTATTTGCCAGCGCAATGGCGCGGTCGAAGGCTGTGCGGGCTTCGTCGTTGCGGCCGAGCTGCATCAGGAAGGCGCCGCGCACGCCGAAGTAATGAAAGTAGTTTGAGAGGCGCTGCGCCAGCGGCTCGATCATGTCGAGCGCGGCCTCCGGCCCTTTCACCTTGGATACGGCAACCGCGCGGTTCAGCGTCACCACCGGCGACGGCTGCATGATTTCCAGCGCACCATAGAGCAGGTCGATCTGGGTCCAGTCGGTATCCTCGGGCTTCTCGGCGCGGGCGTGCAGCGCCGCGATCGCAGCCTGCACCTGATAGGGCCCACTGCGGCGATGGCGCATCGCCTTGTCGATCAGCGCCAGCCCCTCGGCGATCAGGGACTTGTTCCAGAGCGAGCGGTCCTGATCGTCGAGCAGGATCACCGCGCCGTCGGCGTCGAACCGCGCAGCTGCGCGCGCATGCTGCAGCAGCAATAGCGCGGTCAGCCCCATGATCTCCGGTTCGCTCTGGAACAGGCGCAGCAACAGCCGCGCCAGGCGAATGGCTTCCTCACACAGCGGCGAGCGGATCTCGGCGGTGTCGCCGGAGGCCGAATAGCCCTCATTGAAGATCAGATAGATCATGGCGGCGACGGAGGTGAGGCGCTCTGAGCGCTCCACCGCGCCCGGCGTTTCGAACGGCACATCTGCATCGGCGACGCGCGCCTTCGCCCGGGTGATGCGCTGCTCCATCGCGGCTTCCGAAACCAGGAAGGCGCGCGCGATCTGCTTGACCGTGAGGCCCGAGACAATGCGCAGCGCCAGTGCGATCTGCTGCGTTGCCGGCAGGTCCGGATGGCAGCAGATGAACAGCAGCCGCAAAATGTCGTCGCGGTAGTGCGAGCCGTCGAGCCGCTCGGCAAGCTGTTCCTCGGCATCGTCGAGGTCGGATATCGCCTCGTCCTCGGGCAGCGCCTCCTGCTTTTTGCTCCGCCTGAGATCGTCGATCGCGACATTGCGCCCGACCATGATCAGCCACGCCGCGGGATCGCGCGGCGGGCCGTTCTGCGGCCAACTCTTCAGCGCCCGCAGGCAGGCGTTCTGGAACGCCTCCTCGGCGGTATCGAGATTGCGGAAATAACGCAGCAACGCACCGACCGCCTGAGGGCGAGCCGAAGTCAGCGCGGCATCGATCCAGGCGGTGTCGGTCATGACTGCACGTCTCCCGGCCGGAACACGCCGACGGGACGGATCTCATAGGCGCCGCCGGGATTGGCCGCGCCGAGATCGCGGGCAACCTCGAGCGCTTCGTCGAGGTTCTTGCAGTCGACGACATAGAAGCCGAGCAACTGCTCCTTGGTTTCGGCATAGGGTCCGTCCAGCACCAGCGGCGGATCGTCCTTGCGCAGCGTGGTCGCCGCCGTCGTCGGCAAAAGCCGCGCCACTGGGCCGAGCCGGCCCTGCTTGGCGAGTTTTTCCTGTACGACGGTAAGCTTCGTCATGACCGCGGCGTCCTGTTCCTTGGTCCAGGAACCGACATGGTCTTCGTCGTGATAGCAAAGGATGGCGTAAAGCATGGCGGCAAAGCATCTCCGTTGTCATGATGACGAACGATTATGCCCGGCGCCGACAGGGGCGTCGAAGAATTTTTGAGAAAGTTCAGGGACCGATGATCGGAGGCGGCGGCGGATTGAAGTGCCTGTAAGTGTGGACGATCGCCTTGGAACAAAGGCTGCACACGGCGAGAACGAGAAACAGAATCTTCATCTTCGTTCTGAAGGCCTCAAGCCGGGTGACGGTGGCGCCGCGCTGATGGTTCCGCCAGCAAAGCGCGAGCGAGGCCAGCACCACCGCGATGATGCAGCCCTGTATCATCGGGAGACGCCATTTTGGGCAGCGATCAGCATCAATTGGCGCAACTGAAGTCTCCCGTGCCGGATGAAAGGAGGCTAGAGAAGCGGTTCGGTTGGCAATGTGAGACGGGTCACGCCAAATGGCCCGCGAAAGGAACGGCAATGAATAAAGGCGCGCTCGCCATCCTGGTGCATAGCGGGACTGAAAACTGGTCGTCGCAGCGCTGGAAAAGCCGGTTCGACGACGTCTGCCCGGACCGGTCCGTGCTGCTGCTGCCGGATACCTCGATCGACCCGGCCGCGGTGCATTACGCCGCGGTGTGGAAGCCGCGTCCGGCCGACCTCGCCGCCTTCCCCAATCTGCGTGTCATCTTCAATCTGGGCGCCGGTGTCGATGCGTTGATGGCGGACCGCTCATTGCCCGACGTGCCGCTGGTGCGCGTGGCGGTCGGCGACCTCACCGCGCGGATGACGGAATATGTCGTGCTGCATGTGCTGATGCACCACCGGCAGGAGCTTTATTTGCGGGAGTCGCAGCGCGCCAAGCGCTGGGCGCCAAAATTGCAGTGGGCGGCGGGAGCGATCTCGGTTGGCGTCATGGGGCTGGGTGCGCTCGGGGCTGACGCAGCCGACGCACTTAAGCGCCTGGGCTTTCGCGTCGCAGGCTGGAGCCGGAGCCCCAAGACGATCGGCGGCATCGATTGCTTTCACGGCGAGCAGCAGTTCGAAGCGTTCCTGCGGCGCACCGACATCCTGGTCTGCCTTTTGCCGCTGACGCCGGATACACGGCACATTCTCAACCGCGCGCTGTTTGAGAAACTGAACCGCAGCAGTCCGCTCGGCGCGCCGGTGCTGATCAACGCCGGCCGCGGCGGCCTGCAGAACGAGGCCGACATCCTGCAATGCCTGGACGACGGGACGCTCGGCGCCGCCTCGCTCGACGTCTATGCCACCGAGCCGCTGCCCGTGGACAGCCGGTTCTGGACCCACCCAAAAGTGGTGCTGACACCGCACAACGCCGCCGACACCGATGCCGACGAGATATCGAAATATGTCGCGCAGCAGATCGCACGGTTTGAGGCGGGCGGCGCCCTGGAGAATGTGGTGGACCGCGGACGGGGGTATTAGTTTCACCCGAGGAGCACTTCGTAGGAAGCTCCTCGGTAGCCCGGATGAGCCAACGGGTCGCGCGAACGCGCGCCCGATGACAGGCTCCGCAACATCCGGGACCGTTTTCCGCGGGTCGGACTTGCCCCCGGATATCGCTGCGCTCATCCGGGCTACGGGAATATCGCGCGACCAGCGGCAGCTCCGTCAGGTTGTGCGACCGGTTCCATTCATCCAAAATTAGTAACGTTTTGGTATTCCGGCGGAATGGCCAGCACAGCAAAGAGCTCCCTCTTCCGGCACATCCACCTCGGGCTCAGAACCCGGATCACCGCCGCCCTGGCCCTTGCCTCGGCGGGAACGGCGGTCTTCGTCCTGCTCGGCGCGATGTGGATCATTTCAGGGATCGTCGACCGCGCCGACGAGCGCGAATTGCGCAGCCACTATGACGCGCTGCAGTCGCGGCTGGGCCAGGAATCACGCCGGGCCGCCGCGATGAGCGCCGTCGTCGCGACCATACCCGCGGTTCAGGAGGCGATGGCGCGCAACGACCGCGACGCGCTGATGGGACTGTTCGGCGCTGGATTCGCCGCCCTGAAATCCGACTATGGCGTCGACCAGTTCCAGTTTCACACGCCGCCGGCGATCTCCTATCTGCGCGTCCATCAACCGCAGAAATTCGGTGACGACCTCTCGGGATTCCGCAAGACGGTGGTGGTAGCCAACCAGGAGCGCAAGCCGATCGTCGGTCTCGAAGGCGGCGTGGCCGGGCTTGGCATCCGCGGCGTCGTGCCGGTCGCGCTCGCGGGCAAGCATCTCGGCTCGGTGGAGTTCGGCCTGACCTTTGGTCAACCGTTCTTCGACGAATTCAAGCGCACCCGCGGTGTCGACGTCGCGTTTCATCTTTCCAATGGCAGCGAGTTCAAGCTTTTCGGCGGCACGCTGGGCGGCCAAAGCTTCTTCGATCCGGCCAACTACCGCAGCGCCCGCGACGGCGGCTTCATGATCCATCAGGGCAAGCTCGGCACCAGGCCGGTCGCTGCCCTGCTCGGCCCGATCAAGGATTTTTCCGGCAACTCGATCGGCGCCGTCGAAATCGTGATGGACAACAGCGAATATGTGACCTCGCTCGACCGCGCGCGGCAGCTCGCCATCAGCATGGCGCTGTTCGGCATCGCGATCGCCGCGGCCGCCGGATTGCTGATCGCCCGCAGCATTTCACGCCCGATCCTTTCGCTTACAGCGGCGATGCGCGATCTCGCGCATGGCAAGCTGGACGTTGAGCTACCGGCCCAGCGCCAGGACGAAGTCGGCGAAATGGCGCGGGCGGTTGCCGTGTTCAAGGATAACGCTGTCCGCATGCAGAGGCTGCAGGCGGACCAGGCGGAGGCCAAGGCCCAATCCGAGCAGGAGAAGCGCAAGGCGTTTGCCGCGCTGGCCGACAGTTTCGAGGCCAGCGTGCGCGGCGTGGTCGAGCGCGTCTCGGCGGCGGCGACCGAAATGCAGGGAACGGCGCAATCGATGTCGGCGATCGTCGAGCAATCGCGGCAGCAGACGCTCACGGTCTCGACGGCATCCGAACAGGCTTCCGACAACGTCCAGACCGTTGCCGCGGCGGCGGAAGAATTGTCGTCGTCGATGGACGAAATCGGCCGGCGGCTGACCCATGCCTCCACCGTGGTCGGCAAGGCCGCCAGCGACGGTCAGGCGTCGAACAGCCGGGTCCAGAGTCTGGCCGCGGCCGCCCAAAAGATCGGCGAGGTGGTGTCGCTGATCAACCAGATCGCCAGCCAGACCAACCTGCTCGCGCTCAACGCCACCATCGAAGCCGCGCGCGCCGGCGAATCCGGCCGCGGCTTTGCCGTCGTTGCCAGCGAAGTGAAGACGCTGGCAACGCAGACCGCCAAGGCGACCGAGGAGATCCGGGCCCAGATCACGGCGGTGCAGAGCGAGACCACCGCCGCCGTCGAGGGCATCCAGTCGATCTGCACCACGATTCAAGAAGTCGACGAAATCTCCGCGGCGATTGCCGCGGCCGTCGGGCAGCAGGGCTCGGCGACGCAGGAAATCGCCCGCAACGTGCAGCAGGCCGCCGCCCGCACCGGCGAGGTCTCGCGCAACATTTCCGGCGTCACCACCGGCATCGGCGCCACCGGCAATGCCGCACAGGAAGTCTTGAGCTCGGCGGGCGAACTGGCCGAGCAATCACGCAAGCTGCGCAGCGAGGTCGACCGCTTCCTCGCGCATATCCGGGCGGCGTGAGACTTTCACTCCGTCATTGCGAGCCAACGGGTCGCGCGAATGCGCGCCCGATGACAGGCTCNTCCGCACCCGCGGGCGGATGGATTGCTTCGTCGCTTCGCTCCTCGCAATGACGGCGCCTGCGGTCACCCTCACCGGCAGCGCGGGCGTAGAATCTATTTCGCCGCCCCGACCATCACGCCGATCGCGCCGTTGACGAGCGCTTCGAGCTCCTTGCGCGGGGTTCGCGCGCGGGAGCGGATGGCGATGGTGTGGATGGTGGCGGAGGCGATCTGCGCCAGCACCGCGGGGTCGGCGCCCTCAGGCAATTCGCCCTTCTCCTTGGCGAGCCTGAAGCAGGCCGCGAAAGCCTTGTCGAGTTCGGTAAAGCCTTCCATCACCATGGCGCGGATATCGGGGTCGTGAACCGCCTCGGAAGCCGCCGTCATCACCGTGAAGCAGCCGCGCGGGCCGGATTCTCCTGACAGATAGATGTCGAGCGCGACTGCATAGATGCGCTCCAGCCGCTTTCGGATCGGCAGCTCATCCCTGAAAACGTTACCCATCGCGACCCGCGCGTCGTCGCGATAGCGCCGGTAGCTCTTGATGAAAAGTTCGCGCTTGTCGCCGAACGCGCCGTAGAGGCTCGGCCGGTTCATGCCGGTGGCGGCGGAGAGATCGTCGAGCGACGTCGCCGCAAAGCCGTCCTTGCGAAACAGGTCGAGCGCCTTGCCAAGCGCGACATCCGGCTCGTAGGCGCGCGGGCGGCCGCGGCGCTTCGGCGGCGCGGGGGAATCGACCCGGGGGACCGGCGGCTTACTTTTTTGTACCATTTCGCAATAAACTCCTTGACCGGGTTTATATTATGCGGAACAGTATAAAAATCAATCCCGGCCGCCTCTCAACGCTGGCCCGATTGATCAACCGCCAAGGAGGCAAACCCATGGATCTCTATTTCTCGCCGCTCGCCTGCTCGCTGGCGACCAGGATCGCGCTGTATGAAGCCGGCGTCGAGGCCAACTATCTCGAGGTCGATCCCAAGAGCAAAGTTGTGCAGAAGGACGGTTCGGACTTTCGCGCCGTCAACCCGCTCGGGCTGGTGCCGACGCTGCGCACCGACGACGGAACGGTGCTGACGGAGAATGCGGCGATCCTGCAATATGTCGCCGATCGTTTTCCGGCCGCCGGCATCTCGGCCTACTCCGCCGAGGAGCGCAGCCGCCTGCATCAATGGCTCTGCTTCATCGGCACCGAACTGCACAAGGCGCTGTTCGTGCCGCTGCTCGACAAGACGGCGCCGCAGGATGCGAAGACCTATGCGCTGACCAAGAACTTGTCGCGGCTCGACTATCTCGAGAACTACCTGAAGGGCCGTGAATTCCTGCTCGACCACTTCAGCGTGGCGGACGCCTATCTCGTCACGATCATCAACTGGACGATGGCGACGCCGCCGGTCGAGCTGGAGAAATGGCCCAACGTGAAGGCCTACTATGAGCGGCTGCGCGCCCGCCCGAGCATTGCGAAAGCATCCGCCGAGGAGTTCGAATTGTACAAAGCCGAACTCGCGCGGCATAAGGCGGCTGCGTAAGGCGCAAATTCACGAGAAGGCGTAGCCCGGGTGGAGCGACAGCGAAATCCGGGACCGCTATCAGGATTGCTCGATAGTTCCCGGATTGCGCTTCGCTTCATCCGGTCCACAGATCTCGGTCCGGCGGCGCCAGCAGGCGCTTCGTCAGATCGCTTAACGCCCGGCGAAATATCCCGGCGTCGTTGCGCGCCCGCGCCAGCACCAGCGCGCCCTGAATGGTGAGCAGCGCATCTTCCGCGCGCCGCTGCGCCTGGCCCTTGCTCAAGCCGGAGCGCCGCAACAGCGATGCCAGCGCCACCTGCCAGCGCGCGAAATAACCATCGACCGCCCCAGCAAAAGCATCGCGCGCCGAGCCGAGCGCGACCATGCCGACCAGGCAGACGCGATCGCCGGAATGAAAATACTGGTCGACGCCCGCAACCATCGCGGCGATCGCGCGCGCGGGATCGTCGGCTTCCCGCAACGGTGCAAAGATATTGAGCTCGAACCAGCCGTCGATCTCGGCCAGCACCTCAGCGGCCATCTGCTCCTTGCCGCCCGGAAACAGGTGATAGAGGCTGCCCTTGCCGAGCCCGGTGGCCTCCGTGATCAGCGTCAGCGACGCGCTTTCATAGCCGTGGGCGCGAAACACCTCGCCGAGCGCGCGCAGCACCTCTCCGCGCTCGACGCCCTTCTTCAACATCTGGTCATAGCGGGTTCTCGCTCAATCCCGCGACGTCGGCCGGACGCGGACCCGGGGCCGGCCAGTGGAAGCGGCGCTCGCTCTCCTTGATCGTGATGTCATTGATGCTGGCCTCGCGCCGGCGCATCAAGCCATGCTCGTCGAACTCCCACTGCTCGTTGCCGTAGGAGCGGTGCCACTGCCCGGCATCGTCGTGCCATTCATATTGGAAGCGCACCGCGATGCGGTTCTGGTCGAACGCCCAGAGATCCTTGATCAGGCGGTAGTCATGCTCTTTTGCCCATTTGCGGGTGAGGAATTCGACGATCGCCTCACGGCCCTGGAAAAATTCGGAGCGGTTACGCCAGCGGCTGTCCTCGGTATAGGCCAGCGACACCCGCACGGGATCGCGTGAATTCCAGGCGTCCTCGGCCATGCGCGCCTTTTGCGCGGCGGTTTCGCGGGTGAAGGGCGGCAGCGGCGGACGCGACATGAGGTTTCTCCGGAGTGGCGACCCGGAGAGATTGTACCGATCGGTACAGAGAGTCAATCGGGAAGATTATTCCGCCAGATCCGCCTTCATCAGCAGCCGCAGCGATTTCGGGATCGGCTTCGCCCGTCCCTCGCTGATAAAGGCGACGCGCACCTCGGCCTTGACCAGCACCTCGTCGGCCCGCCGCACTTCCTGCGCCAGTGTGATCGAGGCGCCCTTCACCGCGACCGGCCATGTCACGACATCGAGCACATCGTCCATCCGCGCCGGCCGCAGGAAGTCGAGCTCCATCGAGCGCACCACGAAGGCAAAGCCCGGCGTCTCCTCCTGCGCCTGCTCGAACAGCGCATGCTGCGAGGCGCCCATCAGCCGCAGATGGTTGGTGCGCCCGCGCTCCATGAAGCGCAGGTAATTGGCGTGATAGACGATGCCGGAGAAATCGGTGTCCTCGTAATAGACGCGGACCTGCATGTGATGGCGGCCGTCGCGGATCTCGCCGTCGAGAATGGGTGATGTCACTTGCGGTTCCTGATCGCGCTGGAAAGCCCTGCTTTTGCGCAAATCGGAGCCGCGCGCAAGCGCTGCGGGCTACGCCACCGCCGGCCTTGCGGCACCCAGGGTCACCAGCACGATTTCCGGCGGCACGCCGAGGCGGAACGGCACGATGCTGCAGCCGAGGCCGCCGGAGACGACGACGTCGCAGTTCATCTTGATGTGACCGTAGGCGAGTTGCTGTCCGGACGGCGAGATCGGCGACCAGCCGAGCATGCGCACCTGGCCGCCATGGGTATGGCCGGAGAGCTGCAGCGCAACGCGCGAGGACACGCGACGCGAGATGTCGGGCTCGTGCGCCATCAGAACCACGGGCGCGTCGTCGGTGATCTTCGAAAGCGTGGCGCCGAGATCATCGACGCCGATCCGCTTGAGCGGCCGGAAGCGGCGCGCCGGCATGTAAGCGAGCTGGTCGCCGAGGCCGGCCAGCCAGAACGAGTGGCCGTTCTTGCTCAGCTTCTTCGCATCGTTTTCGTAAACGGGAATGCCGACGGCTTCGAGCGCGCGGCCCGCGCTCGGCAGCCCCTGCCCTTCGCGCTGCACGGTCTTGTCTTCCCACCAGTCGTGATTTCCGAGCACCGCATGCACGCCGAGCGGCGCCTTTAATCCGGCCAGCACGGCGGCCCATTCGGCGTCCGGGATGATACGCGTCACCTTGCGATGTCCGGTCACGTAGTCACCGAGCATGACGACGATGTCAGGCTTGAGCGCATTGGTGCGTTCGACGATCTCCTGAATGTGATCGAGCGACATCCAGGGATCGCAGGCGTGGAGATCAGCGATGGCGGCGATCCTGAGCTTGAGCCCGGCCGGCCATTGCGGTGGTGAGATGTTGTATCTGGTAACGCGAAGCCGAACGACCGGCGCGCTGAATCCGTAAGCAGTGGTGGAGACGCCCAACGCGCCCAGTCCACCCATGGTTTGCAGAAAATGACGGCGTGTTAACATGGGATCCAATCGTGATGCACCGCCAACATGGTGGCGGATTGAGCCCGAATTGGGGTCCGTTTGTGCAGAACGTCAGCAGACCTCCAGCAGCTTCTCACCAGCGGTTCTGCCCCACCAGGGCATCCAGCCGCGCCTTCAGTTCATCCGGCGCACGGTAATACCAGACGCCGCCCAGCAGATCGCGGAAGCGCTTGTTAACGGCGGCTTCGCGCTCGATACGGTCGATAGTTTCCATGCTGATGACGTCCTCGAGCGGACCGGCGGCGAGCAGCGACAGCATCGCCGCATTGGTCTCGATCTTCAATATCTCAACGATGAGGTCAATCGCCTTGTCGGGGTACTCCTCCCGCAGATCGCGCTCGTAGTCCATCATGGCGAAGAAATTGTCATCACGGTCGCGCTCGGATTTCGAATATTGCTCGACCCAGGCGCGCGCCAGCTCGGCCACCGACATCGTCTCGCAATCGAGCGGTCGCTTTGGCGTTCGGCGCGCGCGATCGTCGGCGCGCCAGCCCTTGCTGTCGGCAATCGCCTCGATGCGGCGCTTGAACGGTTCATCGGGCGCGAAGTGAATTCCGCCCAGCAGCCAGCGTAGCGCAGCATTCTGCTTCGCCTCGACCTCGATCCGCTCGATCACGGCGGCGCCATGCGCATAGAGCAGCGACTGCATGAACTTGTCGTTGAGATGCATGACGGTCGGCTTGTCTTTCTCGGATCGCAGCACTTCGAGCGCGAGGTCGAACGCGCGGTCCGGCCGCTTGTGCGGCAGATGGTCGAAATAGAGGATCGCCGCCCAGGCGGCGCCGGTCTGGTCGCGCCGGCTCAGGCGCTGCAGTGCGCCCCACATCGAGGCCAGCTCCTCTATCGGCACGGCGTCGAGAAAGGCCTCGGTATCGTCAGGCGTCGCCAGTTCCGGCGCCGCCGTGATCAGGGCCATCATGTCAGCGTCTTCGGTCGAAACCATCGGTATCGGCACTCCAGGGCAAGCTGGCCAGGCGCTCAAGCGCCGGCCGTTTTGCCCTTAGTGCATCGCCGGAATGATCGGGTTCGAAGCGTTCAATTGTCGCTGTCGCCGTTGCCGAACAGGCCGAATTGCGCGGGATCGCGCGCGGGTTCCGCGAGGCCGAGATGGCGGAAGGCGTGCGAGGTGAGAAGCCTGCCGCGCGGGGTGCGCTGCAGGTAGCCGCACTGGATCAGATATGGCTCGATGATGTCCTCAATGGCGTCGCGTGGCTCCGACAGCGCCGCGGCCATGGTTTCGACGCCGACCGGGCCGCCGCCGTAGTTCATTGCGATCGTCGTGAGATAGCGGCGGTCCATGGCATCGAGGCCGGCGGCATCGACTTCCAGCGCGCTCAGTGCGTGGTCAGCGATGGCGCGATCGACGGAACTGGCATCCGCTGCGGAAGCAAAATCGCGCACGCGGCGCAGCAGGCGGCCGGCGATGCGCGGCGTGCCGCGGGCGCGGCGCGCGATCTCGTTGGCGCCGTCCGGCGTCATGCCGATATTGAGCACGCGGGCGCCGCGGGAGACGATCTTCTCGAGTTCTTCCTCGGTGTAGAAATTCAGTCGGATCGGAATGCCGAAACGGTCGCGCAGCGGATTGGTCAGGAGCCCTGCGCGCGTGGTCGCGCCGACCAGGGTGAACTTTGCCAGATCGATCTTCACCGAGCGTGCCGCCGGCCCCTCGCCGATGATGAGGTCGAGCTGAAAATCCTCCATCGCTGGATAGAGCACTTCCTCGACCGCCGGGCTGAGGCGATGGATCTCATCGATGAAGAGCACGTCGCGCTCTTCGAGATTGGTGAGCAGCGCGGCGAGATCGCCGGCCTTGGCGATGACCGGGCCGGAGGTGGCGCGGAAGCCGACGCCGAGTTCGCGCGCGACGATCTGCGCCAGTGTGGTCTTGCCGAGGCCGGGCGGACCGACGAACAGCACGTGATCCAGCGCCTCGCCTCGCTTGCGCGCCGCCTCGATGAAGATCGAGAGGTTCTTGCGCGCCTGTGCCTGGCCGACGAATTCGGTGAGCAGTTGCGGACGCAGCGCGGTGTCGCCGACATCGTCGGAACGGCGCTCGGGGGTAACGATGCGCGAGGGTGTGCTCACTCGCTGCCCCGCTTGTACTTGTTGGGCAGGAGCTCGCCGATGCTCACGACTTTCGGCGCACGGCCGCTGTCGGGGACGATGACCCGTGCCTTGGCGTCATAGTCGTGGATCAGCTCGCGGCAGATGCCGCAGGGCGAGACCACCGCGATCTTGCCGGGCTCATCGGGCTTGGGGTGACGCACGGCGACGATGGTTTCGATGCCGTGGTCGCCGTTTTCGGTGATGGCACGGCCGATGGCGATCGCTTCGGCGCAGACCGCGATCCGGCCGATATAGGCGTCGATATTCACGCCGGTGACGATACGGCCGTCGCGGGTGCGCACGGCGGCGCCGACCTCCTGCCAGTCGTTGCGATAGCGTTTGCTGATGGCTTCGGTGGCGATGGCAATCAGCTCCTTGTCCTTCTTGCTCAGCATGGTGGAAAATGCGTTCCTTCGTCAGATCGTAGGGTGGGCAAAGGCGCTTTGCGCCGTGCCCACCATCTCCCCGGTTATATCAAATGGTGGGCACGCTTCGCTTTGCCCACCCTACGGTCTCAGTACTTACTTCGACAATTCCTTCAGGCCTAGCCGGATCAGTTGTGCAGTCTCGGCCTTCTCACCCGCGCTGCGCGCAGCGGAGGCAATCGCGGCGGCCGCCTGCGGCTGGCCGTAGCCGAGATTGACCAGCGCGGAGATCGCATCGGTGACCGGGCGCGGTGCGCGGTGATCGTCCACCGCGCCGGCGAGGTGCACCACGGCCGGATCGACATTGGCGAATGCCGGCGCCTTGTCCTTCAACTCGGAGACAATGCGCTCGGCGACTTTCGGGCCGACGCCCGGCGTGCGCGACACTGCGGCCTTGTCGCGCAGCGCGATCGCATTGGCGAGTTCAGCCGGCGGCAGGGTGCCGAGCACCGCAAGCGCGACCTTGGCGCCGACGCCCTGCACGGTCTGCAGCAGGCGAAACCATTCGCGCTCGGTATCGGTGCGGAAGCCGAACAGTTTGATCTGGTCCTCGCGCACATACGTCTCGATCGAGAGCATCGCGGCCTCGCCGGGCGACGGCAGCGCCTGCAGCGTGCGCGATGAGCAATGCACCTGATAGCCGACGCCGCCGACGTCGAGGATGACAAAGTCCTCGCCGTAGGAATCGATCAGGCCCTTGAGTTTACCGATCATAGGCTCGCCACCCTCATCCGCAGCGCGGCGCCCTGGCGGTGATGCGCGTGGGTGATCGCAATCGCCAGCGCATCGGCGGCGTCGGCGGATTTCGGCTCGGCTTTCGGCAGCAATATTTTCAGCATCACGGCGATCTGGTTCTTGTCGGCGTGTCCGGCGCCGACCACGGTCTTCTTCACCTGATTGGGCGCATATTCCGCAACGGCAATACCGAACATCGCGGGCGCCAGCATGGCGACGCCACGGGCCTGGCCGAGTTTCAGCGTGGCGACGCCGTCCTTGTTCACAAAAGTCTGTTCGACCGCGGCCTCGGCAGGGCGGAAATCGCCGAGGACTGTGGCGAGCCCCTCATGGATCGCGAGCAGGCGGCTGGCCAGCGGCTGATCGTCCGGCGGCTCGACCGAGCCACAGCCGATGAAGACGAGGCGGTTGCCCTCGGTCTCGATCACGCCCCAGCCGGTGCGGCGCAGGCCGGGGTCGATACCGATGATCCGGACGGGTTGGCGAATCGGTGGGGATGTCATGGCGTAGTGATAACGCCAGAGCCGGGTGAACGAAACATAAAGAGAACGGAAATCCCCTGCTGGGGTCGTGCCCCCCTGCTTAACTCGTCATCTCCGCGCAGGCGGGGATCCAGTACGCCGCGGCCTCTCGGGTCAATCACCGCGGCCTCTGGGATACTGGATCGCCCGGTCGAGCCAGGCGACGACGGCGGAGTATGAGGCCGATGCGGTGCGTTCGTCCCTACCCGCCCATCTTGGCGACGAGGGCGTCGGACACCTCGAAATTCGCATAGACGTTCTGGACGTCGTCGTGCTCGTTGAGGAGATCCATGAGCTTCAACAGCTTCTCGCCGGTCTCGTCGTCGACCGACACCGTGTTCTGCGGCTTCCAGGTCAACGCCGCCTTGCGGGCCTCGCCGAATTTGGCTTCCAGCGCTTTTGCGACTTCGCGAAAGGTTTCCTGCGAGGCGTAGATCTCGTGGCCGCTTTCGCTGGATGCGACGTCGTCGGCGCCGGCTTCGATCGCGGCTTCCAGCATGGCGTCGTCGGAGGCGACGCTCGCTTCGTATTCGATGATGCCGGTGCGATCGAACATGAAGGCGACCGAGCCGGTTTCGCCGAGATTGCCGCCCGACTTGGTGAAGTAGGAACGGATATCGGACGCGGCGCGGTTGCGGTTATCGGTCAGCGCCTCGACGATCACGGCGACGCCACCGGGGCCGTACCCCTCGTAGCGGATCTCGTCGTAATTCTCGCTTTCGCCGCCGGTCGCCTTCTTGATGGCGCGCTCGATATTGTCCTTCGGCATGTTCTCCTGGCGCGCCGCGATCACGGCCGCGCGCAGCCGCGGATTCATGGCCGGGTCCGGGGTCCCCAGCTTCGCAGCCACCGTGATTTCTCGAGCCAGCTTGCCGAACAACTTCGATTTCTGGGCATCCTGCCGGCCCTTGCGGTGCATGATGTTCTTGAATTGGGAATGGCCGGCCATGCGAGGTCTCTTGAATTCGTCCGGAAGGATGCGGGGCTTGAAGCGCGGCCTTATAGGCCCAGAATCGGCCGAAATCAAAGATTTACGGCCCCACCGGGTATGTAAGTACTGCCGTGCGACGAAATATCAGGCAGTTGTTAACCATGACTTCATGCTCGGATGAGAGGATTTCGCGACCGCCCTCAACTTTTAAGAGATGTCATGGCCTTCGGATTGTTCAAAAAGCAGGCGTCGGGACTGGTCGCCCCTGCTGTCCAGCCCAAGGCACAGATGAAGGCCCAGGCGACCGGCATGCCGGCGCAAACCGCTTCCGGCGACGGCGATTCGGCCAAGGCGATCCTCGAACTTCTGGAACTCGAACTCGGCGCGATGATCCGCCAGCTCGAGCGCGCGGCCAACTCCGTCGCCGGGGGCGCCGAGGCGACCGCCGCCACCCTCTCCACCATCCGCCAGCGCACCGACGCCCTGACGAGCCGCAGCAGCGCCGCGCAGGGCACCGCGACGACCTTTTCGAACGCCGCCGACAAGTTCACCCAGTCGGCGCAAGGAATAGGCTCCCAGGTGCGCGACGCCGGCAAGCTCGCCGACCAGGCCAGCGAGGCCGCCCGCGAAGCCAGCGTCAATGTCGATCGCCTAAGGGAATCCTCGGCGGCGATCGGCAATGTCGTCAACCTGATCGCCCAGATCGCGCGGCAGACCACGCTGCTGGCGCTCAATTCCACCATCGAGGCCGCGCGCGCGGGCGAAGCCGGACGCGGTTTCGCCGTGGTCGCCACCGAGGTGAAGGCGCTCGCGGTGCAGACCCAGAACGCCACCGAAGAGATCACCAAGAAGATCGAGGCGCTGCAGCGCGACGCCGCAGGCTCGGTCGATGCCGTGCATCGCATCACGCAGTCGATCGAGGCGATCCGCCCGGTGTTCGAGAACGTCAACGGCGCGGTCGCCGAGCAGAACGCGACCACCGGCGAGATGGCCGACAATGCGGCCTCCGCCTCCTCCTTCATTGTCTCGGTCGGCGACAGCGCCACCGAGATCGATCACGCGACCAAGGAAGCCGAAGAGCATGGCGAAAGCGTCGCCAGGGCTGGACGGGCCGTCACCACGTTTGCACAGAAGCTCAAGGCGCGTTGCGCCGTGCTGCTGAGGCATGGAGAGAAAGAAGGTGACCGCCAGGACCGCCGCAAGGACCAAAGGCTGCCTTGCAGCCTCAAGATCGAAATTGCCGCCGCGCGCGGGGTGATATCGGCGCCGGTCTACGAAATTTCCATGGGGGGCATTCTGGTCAGCGGCTCAGATGTGGAAGCGCTGGCGCAGGGCCAGAGCTTCAACGCGACGCTGCAGGATATAGGCGCCTGCCGGATTCGCATCGTCCAGCGGTCGAAGGCCGGCGCGCACGCGCAGTTCGAAAGGCCGGACGCGGCGCTGACCGAGAAGATCGAAGACAAGTTGTGGTCGATCCAGGACGACAACACCGAAGCCGTCACCCACGCGATGGAAGCCGGCGCGGCGCTGAAGAAGATTTTCGAGAATGGCGTCAACAGCGGCGCCATCTCGATGGAAGACATGTTCGACACCAATTATGTCGAGATCGCCGGCAGCAACCCGGTGCAGTACCGCACCAGGATACTGGACTGGGCCGATCGCGCGCTGCCGCCGTTCCAGGAAGCGTTCCTCGCCAAGGATCCGCGGATGGCGTTCTGTGCCATGATCGATACCAACGGCTACCTGCCGGTTCACAACAAAATGTATTCGCACCCGCAGCGGCCGGGCGACGTCACCTGGAATACCGCCAATTGCCGCAACCGCCGCATCTTCAACGATCCAGCCGGGCTCGCCGCCGGACGCAATCAGCGCGCCTATCTGATCCAGAGCTACGCCCGCGACATGGGCAACGGTAACACGGTGATGATGCGGGAGATCGACGTGCCTGTCAGCGTCAACGGCCGTCACTGGGGCGGGTTCCGCACCGCCTACAAGCTCTAGTGCGCTCTCAGGCAAGACGCCACGGCGCGAATCACATTCTAAACTTGGAATTGGAATGCGATCGCCGAGGTGGGCCGATCATCGGCTCTGACTGGAGAAAGCTCTGATATGTCCGTTGTGCAGCGTGCAGTTCTGGACACCCTATCCAACCAGACACTGGCCGAACGACTTATTGACCAGCTTGCCGACCGCATCGGCGGGCTCGGCGTGGAACTTGCCGATATCGCCGGCAACGTTCAGGAGGTCGCAAGCCGCGTCGCAAACCAGTCGGAGCGGTTCCACCACTTGCAGAAGACGGCGGAGACAATGGTCTCGGCCAACCGCGACATCGCCAACGCATCGCAGGCGGTGCAATCGACCACGTCCGCAGCGGTCGTGGAGATCGTTCAGTCGCGCAGTGCGGTCGATGCGGCCGTCCAGCACATCGCCGAACTCGTCGAAGCGGTCGGCCGCATCGAGGCCCGGCTCAGCGCCGTCGGCTCGGCGCTGTCCCAGGTCGCGAAAGTTTCCGGCTCGATCGAGGCGATTGCGAAGCAGACCAACCTCCTGGCGCTCAATGCCACCATCGAGGCGGCGCGCGCCGGGACCGCCGGCCGCGGCTTTGCCGTGGTCGCGAGCGAGGTGAAGAGCCTGGCGGAGGGAACGCGGCAGGCGACGCAGCAGATTTCCGACACCGTGCGCGATCTCGACGGCCAGATCGGCAGCCTGATCGGCGAGAGCAGCGACGCCTCGCTCCGCGCCAAGAGCGCCGGTGAAGGCGCCGAGCAGATCAGCGGCATCATCGCGCGCGTGCACCAGGGCATCGCGTCCGTGGGCCACGAGATCGACGGCGTCGCCAGGGCCGCGACGTCCAATCTCGGCCATTGCGACACTGTCATCACCGAGCTCAGCGAGCTCGCCAAGGGCGTCGACCTCTCCTCGCGCGATCTCAAGCACGCCGACGAGCGGGTGGCAAAGCTGCTCGAGACCTCCGAAGGTCTGATCGCGCTGATCGCCGACAGCGGCGTCGAGACCTCGGATGCACCGCTGATCCGAATCGTCGTCGACACCGCAAAGCGCATCTCGGCCGAGTTCGAGGCGGCGATCGACCGCGGCGAGATCACGCTCGACCAGCTCATGGACGAGAAGTATCGGGAAATCCCCGGCACCGATCCCAAGCAATATTTCACCAATTACGTCGACTTCACCGACCGAGTGCTGCCCGAGATCCAGGATCCCATCCAGAAATCCGATCCGCGCATCGTGTTCTGCGTCGCCTGGGCCAAGGGCGGCTATCTGCCGACCCACAATCCGAACTACCGCCTGCCGCAAGGCCCTGATCCCGTCTGGAACAACGCCAATTGCCGCAACCGCCGCCTGTTCAACGACCGCGCGGTGAAGAAGGTGGCGGCGAACACAAAGCCGTTTTTGCTGCAGACCTACCGGCGCGACATGGGCGGCGGTAACTTCGTGCTGATGAAAGACCTGTCGTCACCGATCATCATCCGCGGCCGGCACTGGGGCGCATTCCGGATGGGTTTTCGACAGAACTAGACCATGATCGGTTGTCGTGGCTTGGCCTCGACATGCAGCGGCCGTCACCGGGGGCGGCGCCAACACGGCCGACATGCGGTAATCGCACATTTCATCTAATTGCGCGCGTCTCATCCAATTGCGTGCATTGCTTGCTTCGGGCGAATTGCCGCAGGCTGCCTGGAAAATGCGCAGCGCGACGGCGCTTCTGTACCATCCAATCTCGTCACTATTGCAGGCGCGCATCGTGGCGCGAGCCCGATCCGCAAATCGGCATATCACATCCGTCGTTTTGAACCTTCTTCGCTTGAGCCGGTTGTAGGTAGGCTCGAAATCCAGGCCGTTTTTTGCGCACGACAAGCAGGCCGGTGAAGGTCATCGTACTGACGCGCGGATATGACATCCCCTGGCACCGAAGCAGGCGGAGAAGAAAATGACGCATTCCGGGACAACGAAGCCCAAAGGATCGATCGCCGCAGCACCCGAGAAAATCCCGATCACACTGACCGTCAATGGCACAGAGGCAAAACTTTCGGTCGCGCCATGGACGACGCTGCTGGATGCTTTGCGCGACCATCTCGACCTGACCGGCACCAAGAAGGGCTGCGATCACGGCCAGTGCGGCGCCTGCACCGTGCTGGTCGACGGGCGGCGGATCAATTCCTGCCTGACGCTGGCGGTGATGAAGGAAGGCGCCGAGGTGACCACCGTCGAGGGCCTTGCACACAATGGCGAGCTGCATCCGCTGCAACAGGCCTTCATCGATCACGACGCGTTTCAATGCGGCTATTGCACCTCAGGACAGATCTGTTCGGCCGCCGGCCTGATTGCCGAGGGCAAGGCGAAGTCCGCCGACGAGATCCGCGAACTGATGAGCGGCAACATCTGCCGCTGCGGCGCCTACCCGAACATCGTGGCGGCAATCCAGCAGGCGATGGAGCGATCATGATCCCATTTCAATACACGCGCGCCAGCGACGTCGCCGACGCCATCAAGCAGATCGCCGCAGATCCATCCGCGAAATTCATCGCGGGCGGCACCAATCTGCTCGACCTGATCAAATACGATGTCGCGACGCCCACCCGGCTGATCGACATCTCGCGCCTGCCGCTCAGGAACGTGGAGGAGACGGCGACCGGCGGCGTTCTGATCGGGGCGCTGGTCCCGAACACCGACCTCGCCTACCATCCCCTGATCGAAGCGCGCTATCCGCTGCTGTCACGGTCGATTCTGGCTGGCGCATCGCAGCAGTTGCGCAACATGGCATCGACCGGTGGCAATCTCGTGCAGCGGACGCGCTGCTTCTATTTCTACGACGCGACGACACCGTGCAACAAGCGCGAACCGGGCAGCGGCTGCTCGGCGATATCAGGCATCAACCGCATCAATGCAATCCTCGGCACGAGCCAATCCTGCATCGCGACCCATCCGTCCGACATGTGCGTGGCGCTCGCCGTGCTCGAAGCGATCGTGCATGTCACAGGCCCGGCCGGGGCCCGCACCATTGCATTTGCAGATTTCCACCGACTGCCCGACAACACGCCGCAGCTCGACACCAATCTGGAGCCCGACGAGATCATCACGGCAATCGAGCTTCCGGCAAAAGGCTTCAGCACCAACTACTCCTACCTGAAGATCCGCGACCGCCTGTCCTATGCGTTCGCGCTGGTATCGGTGGCGGCAGCGCTCGAGCTTGACGGCGACACGATCAAGGAGGCCCGCGTGGCGCTCGGCGGCGTGGCGCACAAGCCATGGCGCAGTTCGGCGGCCGAAGTCGTTCTGCGCGGCCAGCGCGCCGAGGCGAGCACATTTGCGAACGCCGCGGACATCCTGCTGCGCCGCGCCAGGGGTTTCGGACACAACGACTTCAAGATCGGCCTGGCGCGGCGCGCCATCGTGCGAACGCTTGGCCAGGCCGCGCGGGGCACGCCGCAGTCGATCTCCGACAAGAAAATACGGTGAGTGCAATGGCAAGCTATATCGGAAGCGCGACGTCCCGCGTCGACGGCAGAGCCAAGGTGACCGGCGAAGCCAAATATGCCGGCGAGTTCAACGTTCCCGGTCTCGTCCACGGCTATGTCGTCGACTCGATCATCCCGAAGGGGCGGATCGTGCGCATCGACGCCAGCGGCGCGCTGGGCATTGCCGGCGTGATCGACGTGCTTACCCACAGCAATCGGCCGCCAATGGCCGACAAGGATGACGCCTACAAGGACGAGGTCGCGCCCGAGAAGGGTTCGCCCTACCGCCCGCTCTACGACGACAGGATCCACTTCACCGGACAACCGATCGCGCTGGTGCTGGCGGAAGATTGGGAGACGGCGCGCGTCGCCGCCTCGCAGGTGAGGATCGAATACCAAAAGGAAGCGCACGTCACCGACCTGCACGCAGAGCGCACCAGGGCCTATGCCGTCGACGTGCCGGAGAAGCCGCGCGGCGATGCCGAAAGGGCATTTGCGTCCGCCGCTATCAGCCACGCGGCCGAATACTCCATTCCGACCGAGCACCACAATCCGATGGAATTGTTTGCCTCAACAGCGATCTGGGAGAACGGCCAGCTCACTGTCTACGACAAGACGCAAGGCGTGCAGAACGTCCAGCAGTATCTTTGCAAGGTTTTCAACCTGCAGCCCAATGCGGTTCGTGTCATGTCGCCCTATATGGGTGGCGGTTTCGGCGCGGGACTGCGTCCGCAGTATCAGGTCGTGCTGACCGTGCTGGCAGCGAACGCGCTCAAGCGCCCGGTTCGCGTCATGCTGACGCGGGCGCAGATGTACGCGCTCGGCTACCGGCCGGCGAGCATCGAACGGCTGGCGCTCGGCGCAAACAGCGGCGGCACGCTCGACTCCATGCAACACGAAGCCATCGCCGTGACCTCGCAATTCGAGGAATTCGCGCGCAACGACACCGGCTGGGGCAACCTGCTCTACAAGAGTCCCAACGCGAAATTCGAGCACAAACTCGTCAAGCTCGATCTGCCGACGTCCTGCGACATGCGGGCGCCGGGCGCTGCGACCGGCGTCTATGCGCTGGAATGCGCGATGGACGAACTCGCCATCGCACTCAAGACCGATCCGGTGCAGTTGCGGCTGCAATGCTACTCCGACCGCCATCAGGGCGAGGACCTTCCCTATACCAGCAAGCAACTGCGCGAATGCTACCGGCAGGGCGCCGACGCTTTTGGCTGGAGCAAGCGCAACGCGGAGCCGCGCTCGATGCGCGACGGCAGCGAGCTGGTCGGCTGGGGCATGGCATCAGGCGTATGGGAGGCGCTGCAGGTGCCGGCCACGGTCCGCATCGTGCTGACGGCGAACGGGCATGCGGAAGTGGCGACCGCCGCCTCCGATATCGGCACCGGCACCTATACGATCATGGCGCAGGTGGCGGCCGACATGCTCGGCCTGCCGATCGACAATATCAGCGTCAAGCTCGGCGATTCCACCCTGCCGCAGTGTCCGGTGGAAGGCGGCTCGTGGATCGCATCATCCGTGTGCAACGCCATTGCGAATACCGCCCGCGCGGTTCGCGGCGACTTGCTGGAGCTTGCGAAGGCGACGCAGGATTCACCGCTGTCAGGCGCCGGCGTGGACGACGTCGCGCTGATCGACGGCAAGATCGTCAGCAAGCGGGATGCCGGCCGCGCGGTCTCGATCGCGAGCGCGATGCAATCGGGCAAGGCCGAGCGCATCACGCGAGAGGAAATCAACCAACCTTCCGAAGACAAGTCTCACGCGCGTAATGTGCACTCGGCGATCTTCGCCGAGGTCAAGGTCGACGAAGAGATCGGCATCATCCGCGTGACCCGCGTGGTCAAGGCCGTCGCCGCGGGCCGCATTCTCAACCCCAAGACGGCGCACAGCCAGGTCATGGGCGGCGTGGTCTGGGGCATCGGCATGGCGCTGCACGAGGAAACGCTCTACGACCACCGCTTCGGACGGGTGATGAACGCCAATATCGCCGAATACCATGTGCCCGTGAATGCCGATATCCACGACATCGAGGTCATCTTCGTCGACGAGCCGGACGAGATGGTCAACCCGCTCGGCATCAAGGGCCTCGGCGAGATCGGCATTGTCGGCGTCGCAGCCGCAATCGCCAACGCGGTCTATCATGCGACGGGAAAGCGCGTGCGCGACCTGCCGATAACGCTGGACAAGGTGATCGAGTTTGCATGAGGGCCTCGGCGCTTGCGCTGGCGAGAAGTTCTCGCGCTAGCGCAGGCTCGCCGGCAGCTCAAAACCCTAGTATTCGCGCTTCAGCAGCGCCTTCAGCGCCGGCATGTCCGGCGTCGCGTCCCTGGCGGGCACCGGGTTGTTGTCCGCCTTGACGAAGTCCGGCGGCGTGCCGGGCAGCTTGTAGAGATTGAAACCGGTGCGGCGGATGGCGAAGTCGGCCTGCAGATAGCCGTCGCTCATCATCAGGCCGGCGGGCGCGACGTAGAAGCCATCCTCGCGAAACGGGCCGAGGATCGAATAGGTGGTCGATTTTCTGCTGACGTCGCTGCGCTGGCTCGAGAGCCGCACCAGTTCGGTCTGCTCGCCATTGACGGTGACGTAGACGCGGCGCAACGGCAGTTCGGCCGCGTCCTGGGTCACCACGCTGACCAGCACCAGCACATACTTGCCGATGGCGCGATATTCCTCGGCGCTCGCCGGCCAGCAGAAGTCCACCGACGATCCGCGCGCCGCGCCCTTCGGTGCCTGCTCTTTGGTTCGCAACGCGGACTTCTCCAGCCGCTCCGTCATCTCGGCAGCCGTCACCGCGCCTTGCGAGACCGGGCGCTGGGTCAGCGTTTGGGCCTCGGCTGCAGCGGCAAGAAATAGCGTGAGTGCAACGAGCAGCAGCCTTGGTAGCCGCCTTGGCATCAACCTTGGCATCGACATTCTCCGGCGTCTGGATTGGTTCAGACCCAAAACGCCGGCACGGCCGGCTCGAGCCTGCCGCCGGCCCGCACCGGCGCCACACGAAGCGCGAGGCCGGTGGCATCATCGGTTTCGACCGCGACACCGCTGAGTGTCGCGACCCCTGCCGCCGGTTCGAAGCGGGCTGACGGAATACCCGTCGTGAAGCGCCGCAGCGGCTCCTCCTTCTGCATGCCAATGACCGAGTCATAATCGCCGGTCATCCCCGCATCGGTCATGTAGGCGGTGCCGCCGGTGAGGATCTGGTGATCGGCGGTCGGCACATGGGTGTGGGTGCCGACGACGAGACTGGCGCGGCCGTCGCAGAAATAGCCGATGCCTTGCTTCTCGCTGGTCGCCTCGCCATGGAAATCGACCACGATCGCGTCCGCCGCCTCGCCGAGCGGACAGGCCTCGAGCTCACTATTGAGGATTTGAAACGGATCGTCGAACGGCGTCATGAAGACGCGGCCGATCGCGTTGACGATGAGCGCGCGCTTGCCGTTCTTGGTATCGACCAGCGCCGCGCCGCGGCCCGGCGTACCCTTCGGAAAGTTTGCGGGGCGGATCAGCTTTGGCGCGCGCTCGATGAACACCAGCGCCTCGCGCTGATCCCAAGCGTGATTACCGAGCGTGATGGCATCCGCGCCGGCATCGAGCAGTTCCTGATAGATCGCCTCGGTGATGCCGAAGCCGCCGGCGGAATTCTCGCCATTGACGACGACGAGATCGAGCGCCCAGTCCCTGATCATGCCGGGAAGATGTTCCGCGATCGCGGTACGGCCAGCGCGACCGACCACGTCGCCTACGAAAAGAATACGCAAAGTTCAGCTCCGGAAATCGAACACTTTCTTTTCCGTTAGCACATAATCCAGCGCCACGTCGTGCGGCAGCGCGGGAACGGCTTTTATTTCCTGCACGGAAAAAGCGGTGCCGATCGCCGTAATCGCCTTGGCTTTTCGCAAATGCGCCAGCGTAAAGTCGTAATGTCCGGCACCATAGCCGATGCGGTGGCCGGCGCGGTCGAACGCCGCCAGCGGCACCAGCATGATGTCGGGAATGAGTTCTTCCGCCGCCGGCGATGGCTCGAGGATGCCGAGCGGCCCCATCATCAGCCGGGCGTCGGGCGACCACGCGCGAAACGCCAGCGACTTGCCGCGAGATAACACCGCCGGCAGCGCCAGCTTTGCGCCCTGCTCGGCCAGCTTGCGCATCAAGGGTGCCGGATCGATCTCGCTGCGGATCGGCGAATATCCCGACACAACGAGGCCCGGCTCGAGTCCGAACGGCAGGCCGCGCTTGGCCATCGCCTGCGCCGCGGCCGCGCGCTGCTCGTCGCTCAATGCATCGCGCTTGGCGAGCGCGGCTGCGCGGAGATCGGCCTTGGAGAGGGTTGTCGTCATGCCATGCTGCTCTTCGCCGTCATCACGCCGCGAATGCGGGTGATCCAGTATTCCAGAGACTTCAGTGATTCAACCGAGACGCCGCGGCGTACTGGATACCCCGCATGCGCGGGGTATGACGGGACGTGCGCGGGTAGGACAAAGTCACAAGCAGAACAAACAAGAGCGCGAGGCCGCGATCGCCGTTGAAGCACTCGATCCCGGAGTTCCCTACGAAAGTAGGTGGGCACCATATGTCCGGATCCACGGACCCGGCCAGGGACAGTTCCCTAAAGGATCGATAAGGCCCCGGGGATATATGGCTCCTGACGCACGACGCAGCCTCGCAGGAACCAATGTAAGCGTTACGGAAGGAATCCGCCAGCGGTTACCAGCCAGTCGTCCCTTTGTCCTCAACCAGACCCGTCACTACAAACTACTTTCGAGCAGCCACTTGCACTCACCCTAAGATTGCACTCAACTTCACCCTCCCCTGGAGGGGGAGGGTCGTTCGCATTCGGCGATGCGCAGCATCGTCGAGTGCGAGCGGGGTGGGGTGATCTATCCGCGAGCAAGATGGACATGGTTGCAGCGACTATACGCCGCGCGGCAGCGAAGAAGCTGCGGGCCAACACGACGCCGCATGAACGGACCCTTTGGCGAGCGCTAAAGGAGCTGCCGATCGAAGGCACACATTTCCGTCGGCAAGCGCCGATTGGCCGCTATGCTGTAGACTTCTTCTGTCCAGCGAAACGCCTCATCATTGAGCTTGATGGCGGGTATCACAACGAAGACGCGACGGCGGAGCGCGATAGCGAACGCCAAGCCTGGCTTGAACAGGAAGGATACCGTGTTGTCCGGTTTTGGAATTCCGAAATAACCGCTGATCTCAACGCCGTATTAGAGAGAATCTACGTGGAGGTGCACGGTGCACTCGACGCTGAAGCGCTGCCACTGAAACACCACCGACGACGATAGACCTTCACCCCGCCCCGCCGCTGCGCGGCGACCCTCTCCCTCCAGGGGAGGGTAAGAGAAAGAGGCTGCGCCAACGCTGCTGGCTATCACCCGATGGCGACGCCGTTGCCGATGGTGCGGTTGATCACCTGCGTGGTTTTTTCGATGCGGTCGGCGGCGGCGTTCAGCGCGTTGGCGACGGCAACTTGCGTGGCCTTGGCGCGGTCGGCGGCGGCGGTGCGAACGTTGCGCAGGGTTTCGAGTTCGCCCTCCAGCGCGCGGATGCGCGCGTTGGCATCGACCAGCTCATCGCACACCGTCAGCGCTGCCATCACCGTCAGCCGCGCATCGCCGATCTCGCCGAACTTGCCGCGCAACTCTCCGACCCGCGATTCCAGGCTCTCGGCAAGCTTGAGAAGCCGCACTTCCTGCCCTTCCTCGCAGGCCATGCGGTACTGCCGGCCGTTGATGGTGACGTTGATGTGGCTCATTCATCCTCTCCGGCGTCGAGCACCGCGCGGATGGTGCCGATCGCGGCATCCAGTTTTTCGGCTATCTCGCGATTGGTGCGCTCCAGCCGGCGCGTCTTCACCAGCGAGCCATCGAGTTCGTCGGCAAGACGCGAGCGATCGGCGCCGAGCGCCTGGATCCGGCTCGCCAATTCGTTCTCGTCGCGGTCCGCGTCGCGCCGCCGCTCGGCCGCGGCCTCGAGCGCGTCGAGCGCCAGCATCAGGCGCCGCGTGGCGACGTCGATGTCGACTTGGACCGGCTCGGCATTGCCGACACCGTTAGTGTGACGATCGCTCATGAGAGACTGCGCGCACCTTCGCGTGTGCCCGCCGGACGGCAGCAAAATCTGCGGTTCGGCAAACGGTTAGAGCACGAAATTTACGTGGCAAGCGAGGGAATCGCAACGCCCGCGCGAAGCTATGCACCGTTAGATCGGGAGGCCTGTCCACACATGTGGCGCTTTGGTCCGGCACGGTTCTTTTCGGAAAATCCGTACCCGTTGGCTGGACCGCGCCGCAGGCAACTTTTCGCACCGGAAGCGCGTTTCCTCGCCTTGGACTCATGGGTTTGAGGTGCTATCCAGCCCCGACTTTCCCTTAGGTCACGCCCGTATTGCGGCCATTCGGCCGATACGTCCCCACAACCCAAGCACCTCATTTCAGGCGGATTTTCATCATGACGCAGGTCGATCATACCCGTATGGCCAATGCGATTCGCGGGCTTGCCATGGATGCCGTCGAAAAGGCGAAATCCGGCCATCCCGGCTTGCCGATGGGCGCGGCCGACATCGCGACCGTCCTGTTCACACAGTTCCTCAAATTCGATGCAACTGATCCGAACTGGCCGGACCGCGATCGCTTCGTACTCTCCGCCGGACACGGCTCGATGCTGCTCTATGCCCTGCTGTACCTGACCGGCAACAAGGATATGACGCTCGACCAGATCAGGAATTTCCGCCAGCTCGGCTCCAAGACGCCGGGACATCCTGAAAACTTCGAGACCAGCGGCGTCGAGACCACCACCGGTCCGCTCGGCCAGGGCATCGCCACCGCGGTCGGCATGGCGCTGGCGGAGAAGATGCTCGCTGCCGAGTTCGGCAAGAAGGTGGTGGGACATCACACCTACGTGCTCGCCTCCGACGGCGACCTGATGGAAGGCGTGTCGCAGGAAGCGATCGCGATGGCCGGGCACTGGAAGCTGAACAAGATGATCGTGCTGTATGACGACAACGGCATCTCGATCGACGGCCCGACCTCGCTTGCCGATTCGGTCGACCAGGTGAAGCGCTTCAAGTCCGCGGGCTGGGCCGCGGAATTGATCGACGGCCAAGATCCGAAGGCGATTGCGGCGGCAATTACCCGCGCGCAAAAATCCAACAAGCCGTCGCTGATCGCCTGCAAAACCACCATCGGTTATGGCGCGCCGACGCGCGCTGGCACGGCGAAAGCCCATGGCGAGGCGCTCGGCGCCGACGAGCTCAAGGGCGCCAAGGAAAAGCTCGGCATTTCGCTGGAGCCCTTCTCGGTGCCTGACGATGTGCTGAAGGCATGGCGTGACGCGGGCAGCCGCGGCGCCGCCGCGCGCCAGGAATGGGAAGGCGTTTTCGCCGAGCTTGGTCCGCGCAAGCGCGCCGAGTTTGAGCGGCGGATGCGGCACGAGCGCCCCGCCGCGCTGTCGAAGGCGCTGCGTGCGCACAAGAAGGCGCTGCTGGAATCGCCGCAGAATGTCGCCACGCGGAAATCCTCCGAATCCGCGATCGAGGCAATTGCGGCTGCGATGCCGATGGAATTCCTCGCCGGCTCCGCCGACCTCACCGGCTCCAACAACAACAAGGCGAAGTCCGCCGTCGCGTTCTCGGCCAAGACGCCGAAGGGCCGCTTCATCCATTACGGCATCCGCGAGCACGGCATGGCCGCGGCAATGAACGGCATCTTCCTGCATGGCGGCTTCGCGCCGAACGGTGCGACCTTCCTGGTATTCACCGACTATGCGCGGCCGGCGATGCGGCTCGCGGCGCTGATGGGCACGGGCGTCGTCTATGTCATGACCCATGATTCGATCGGGCTCGGCGAGGACGGACCGACGCACCAGCCGGTCGAGCATCTCGCGGCCCTTCGCGCCATTCCCAACATGCGCGTGTTCCGCCCCTGCGATGCCGTCGAGGTCGCCGAATGCTGGGAGCTCGCGCTCAACCGCGTGGACGGTCCGACGGTGTTGGCGCTGACCCGCCAGAACCTGCCGCAACTGCGCACCAATGCGCCGAACGATAACCCCTGCGCGCATGGCGCCTATGAACTGGTCGCAGCCCAGGGCGAGGCCAAGGTGTCGCTGTTCGCCTCGGGCTCCGAGGTCGAGATTGCCGTGGCCGCCCAGAAGCAATTGGCGGAACGCGGCATCCCGTCGCGGGTGGTCTCGGTACCCTCGCTGGAGCTGTTGCTGGCGCAGCCGGCGGACCGCCAGCAAGCCATCATCGGCAATGCGCCGGTCAAGATTGCCATCGAGGCCGCCGTGCGCTGGGGCTGGGATGCCATCATCGGCCATGATGGTGAATTCGTGGGCATGCACGGTTTCGGCGCCAGCGCGCCTGCCAAGGACCTTTTCAAGCACTTCGGCATTACCGCCGATGCCGTCGTTAACGCTGCCGTGAAGCGCCTGGGCTGACGGTTGAGGTCCGGGGGAAAAAGGTCTACCTAGACCCCCATCTTGACCGTTTCCGCCCGGCCGAACCGGGCGTTCCGCCGTAAGCACCTCCGTGGAACATCTCCGCGGGGCCGGCACCGGCTATTAGAGGAGATACCAGCATGGCAATCCGCGTCGGGATCAACGGATTTGGCCGCATCGGCCGCAACATCTTGCGCGCGATCGCGGAATCTGGTCGCAAGGACATCGAGGTGGTCGGCATCAACGATCTCGGCCCGGTCGAGACCAACGCCCACCTGCTGCGCTTCGACTCCGTGCACGGCCGCTTCCCCGGCACCGTGACCGTCGACGGCGACTCGCTCAGCCTCGGCAATGGCAAGATCAAGGTTTCCGCCGAGCGCGATCCGTCGAAGCTGCCGTGGAAGGCGCTCGGCGTCGACATCGCGCTGGAATGCACCGGCATCTTCACCGCGAAGGACAAGGCCTCCGCGCACCTGACCGCCGGCGCCAAGCGCGTGCTGGTCTCGGCGCCCGCCGACAATGCCGACGCTACCATCGTCTTCGGCGTCAACCATGACACCCTGACCAAGGATCACTTGGTCGTCTCCAATGGCTCCTGCACCACCAACTGCCTGGCGCCGGTCGCCAAGGTCTTGAACGACACCGTCGGCATCGAGACCGGCTTCATGACCACGATCCACGCCTATACCGGCGACCAGCCGACGCTCGACACCCTGCACAAGGATCTCTATCGCGGCCGCGCCGCGGCGATGTCGATGATCCCGACCTCGACCGGTGCGGCGAAGGCGATCGGCCTCGTGCTCCCCGAGCTGAAGGGCAAGCTCGACGGCGTCGCGATCCGCGTGCCGACCCCGAACGTCTCGGTGGTCGATCTGAAGATCGTCGCCAAGCGCGCGACCGACGCCAAGGAAATCAACGCGGCGATGAAGCGCGCCTCCGAGCAGCAGCTCAAGGGCATCCTCGGCTACACCACTGCGCCGAACGTTTCGATCGACTTCAACCACGATCCGCACTCGTCGACGTTCCACGAGGATCAGACCAAGGTGCAGAACGGCACGCTGGTGCGCGTGATGTCCTGGTACGACAACGAATGGGGTTTCTCCAACCGCATGGCCGACACCGCCGTTGCGATGGGGAAGCTGCTGTAAGATTCCAGTAAGTCGTCATGCCCGGCCTTGTGCCGGGCATCCACGTCTTGCCCTTCTTTCCATGGAGCGAAAGACGTGGATGGCCGGGACAAGCCCGGCCATGATGGAGGAAGTGATCCCATGACAAAATCATTCCGCACCCTCGATGACGTCGACGTGAAGGGCAAGCGCGTGCTGCTGCGCGTCGACCTCAATGTGCCCATGGAGAACGGTCGCGTCACCGACGCGACGAGGCTCGAGCGCGTCGCGCCGACCATCACCGAAATTTCCGACAAGGGCGGCAAGGTCATCCTGCTCGCCCATTTCGGCCGCCCGAAGGGGCGCGATGCCAAGGATTCGCTCAAGCCCGTCGCGGCGGCGCTGGGTCAGGTCATCAAGAAGCCGGTCGCCTTCGCCGACGACTGCATTGGCGAGGCGACGGCCAAGGCCGTCGGCGCCATGAAGGACGGCGATATCCTCTGCCTGGAAAACACCCGCTTCCACAAGGAGGAAGAGAAGAACGATCCCGCCTTCGTGGCGGAGCTGGCCAAGCTCGGCGACATCTGGGTCAACGACGCATTCTCCGCCGCGCATCGTGCGCACGCTTCGACCGAAGGCCTCGGCCACAAATTGCCCGCCTATGCCGGCCGCACCATGCAGGCCGAGCTCGACGCGCTCGGCAAGGCGCTGGAAGCGCCGACCAAGCCTGTGATCGCGATCATCGGCGGCGCCAAGGTTTCGACCAAGATCGACCTCTTGGAAAACCTCGTATCGAAGGTCGACGCGCTGGTGATCGGCGGCGGCATGGCCAACACCTTCCTGCACGCCCAGGGCGTCAGCGTCGGCAAGTCGCTGGCGGAGAAGGACCTCGCCGCAACCGCGCTGCGCATCATGGAAAAGGCCAGCGCTGCGAACTGCGCCATCATTCTGCCTGTCGATGCCGTGGTTGCCTATCACTTCGCGGCTAATTCGCCGTCGCATGCTTATGGGCTCGACGCGATCCCGGCCGACGGCATGATCCTCGACGTCGGCCCGCAGTCGACCGCGCGGATTCATGCCGCGATCGACGACGCCAAGACGCTGGTCTGGAACGGTCCACTCGGCGCATTCGAGATGACGCCGTTCGACCGCGGCACCATGGTGGCGGCCAAACATGCGGCCGAGCGCACCAAGGCGAAGAAACTGATTTCGGTCGCCGGCGGCGGCGATACCGTCGCGGCGCTGAACCAGGCCGGCGTGGCTAATGATTTTTCCTATGTATCGACGGCGGGCGGCGCGTTCCTCGAATGGATGGAAGGCAAACCGCTCCCCGGCGTTGAAGTTTTGAAACTGCGTTAGATCAAGGGCGCCGGCAGGCGCGGCAAATACAGGAGAATTTGAATGGCTCGCATTACCCTGCGTCAACTGCTCGATCATGCGGCAGAGCACGATTACGGTGTGCCGGCGTTCAACATCAACAACATGGAGCAGGCGCTGGCCATCATGGAGGCCGCCTCCTCGCTCGACGCGCCCGTCATCATCCAGGCGTCGCGCGGCGCGCGCTCCTACGCCAACGACGTCATGCTCAAGCACATGATGGATGCCGTCACCGAAATCTATCCGCAGATCCCGGTCTGCGTGCATCTCGATCACGGCAATGAGCCCGCGACCTGCATGACCGCGATCCAGGCCGGCTTCACGTCCGTGATGATGGACGGCTCGCTGAAGGCCGACGGCAAGACCCCCGGCGACTGGGACTACAATGTCGGCGTGACCAGGACCGTCACCGACATGGCCCATCTCGGCGGCATTTCGGTGGAAGGCGAACTCGGCGTGCTCGGCTCGCTCGAGACCGGCATGGGCGACAAGGAAGACGGCCACGGCGCCGAAGGTAAACTCTCCCACGACCAGCTCCTCACCAACCCGGACGAAGCCGTGAAGTTCGTGAAGGAGACCAAGGTCGACGCGCTGGCGATCGCGATGGGCACTTCGCACGGCGCCTACAAGTTCACCCGAAAGCCGGACGGCGACATCCTCGCCATGAACGTGATCGAGGAGATCCATCGCAAGCTGCCGAACACGCATCTGGTGATGCACGGCTCGTCCTCGGTGCCGCAGGACCTGCAGGAAATCATCAACGCCAATGGCGGCAAGATGAAGCCGACCTGGGGCGTGCCGGTGTCCGAAATCCAGCGCGGCATCAAGAACGGCGTGCGCAAGATCAACATCGACACCGACAACCGCATGGCGATGACCGGCCAGATCCGCAAAGTCCTGAAGGACAATCCGGAAGAGTTCGATCCGCGCAAATATTTGAAGCCCGCGATGGAAGCCATGGCCAAGCTGTGCAAGCAGCGGCTGCAGGAGTTCAATACCGCAGGCCAGGCCAGCAAGATCAAGAAGGTGCTGACCACGGCCGAAATGGCCAAGCGCTACACCAAGGGTGAGCTGGATCCCAGGATCGCTTAACAAGATCACCTGACAAGGTCGCCTGAGCCGGCACCCTCCGCGCGCCCCGCAAACGCCTGGGGTGCGACGAACGTTTTCTAGGCAATTGCCCGAGAACCGCCTATTTTGGCCAGCAAGGGCATGATGTTTCCGGAGAACGTTCCCATGAATCTTGCTGACCTCAACAAGGTTGCCCTCGCCATGGTCACCCCAGGCAAGGGCATTCTCGCCGCCGACGAATCCTCAGGCACGATCAAGAAGCGTTTCGACGCCATCAAGGTCGAATCGACAGAGGAGAACCGCCGCGACTATCGCGAGATGCTGTTCCGCTCCACCGAGGCGATGAGCAAGTACGTCTCGGGTGTGATCCTCTATGACGAGACCATCTGGCAGAATGCCAAGGACGGCACGCCGCTGGTCAAGCTGATCGAGCAGTCCGGCGCCATCCCCGGCATCAAGGTCGACGAAGGAACGCAGGCGCTGCCGCAGTGCCCGGGGGAACTCGTCACCGTCGGCCTCGACAAGCTCGCCGAACGCCTGAAGAAATATTACGAACGCGGTGCGCGCTTTGCCAAATGGCGCGCGGTGATCGATATCGGCAGCGGCATCCCGACGATGACCGCGATCAGCGTCAATGCGCATGCGCTGGCGCGCTATGCGGCGCTGTGCCAGGCGGCGCAGATCGTGCCGATCGTCGAGCCGGAAGTGCTGATGGACGGCGATCACGACATCGACCGCTGCTATGACGTGACCCAGCGCGTGCTGAACAAGACGTTCCAGGAATTGCGGGTGCAGCGCGTCGAGCTCGAAGGCATGGTGCTGAAGCCCAACATGGCCATTTCAGGAAAGAAGTGCGCAAAGCAGGCTTCCGTCGACGAAGTCGCGGAGAAGACCGTTCGCCTGCTGAAGGCCTGCGTTCCCGCCGCCGTGCCGGGCATCGCCTTCCTCTCCGGCGGACAATCCGACGAGGAAGCAACCGCGCATCTGGACGCCATGAACAGGATCGGCAACCTGCCCTGGAAGCTCACCTTCTCCTATGGCCGCGCGTTGCAGGCGGCGCCGCAGAAGGCGTGGTCCGGCAAGGCCGAGAATGTCGCCGCGGGCCAGCGCGCATTCACGCACCGTGCGCGGATGAATGCGCTGGCGAGCAAGGGCGAGTGGGAAACCGGCCTGGAAAAGAAGGTCGCCTAGACTTGGCTACTAAACCTCTTCCGCCGCGCCCGGCGCCGCGGCTCTATCTCGCGACGCCCGAGGTGGACGATCCGTCGCAGCTCGGAAGTCAGCTCACCGAGTTGCTGGCCGCGGCCGACGTCGCGGCGGTGCTGCTGCGGCTGAAGCAGACCGATCAAAAGACCATGACCTCCCGCGTGAAAACGCTGGTGCCGGCGATCCAGAATGCCGGCGCGGCGCTGCTGCTCGACGGCCATGTCGAACTGGTGGCGCGCGCAGGCGCCGATGGCGCGCACCTGAACGGCGTCGCCGCGCTGGATGATGCTTTCCCGTCGCTGAAGCCGGATCGCATTGCCGGCGTCGGCGGCCTTGCCACGCGGCACGAATCGATGGCCGCGGGCGAAGCGGGCGCCGATTACGTGCTGTTCGGCGAACCCGATGCCAAGGGGCAACGGCCCTCGATGGAAGCGATTGCCGAGCGCCTGCAATGGTGGGACGAACTGTTCGAACCGCCCTGCGTCGGCTTTGCCGCCTCGCGCGAAGAGGCTTTCGAATTCGCGAGCGCCGGGGCGGACTTTGTGCTGGTCGGCGATTTCATCTGGGCCGACCCGCGCGGCGCCAAGGCGGCGCTGATCGATGCCGCGCAGGCGATCGCGGATGGATACGAAGCAACGTTCGGAAAGGCCAAGCCCGGCGCCGATCAGGCCGGACACGGATAACACCGGATATGAAATTGCTGCGTCCCATATTGCTGCTTGCCGGCCTCTCGATGACGATGGCCGGAGCCTCCGCACAGATCTCGCTGACGCCTGCGGCGCAGCCGCCGGCCAGCCCGCCGGCTGCGAAAAAGGAAGCGGCGCCCAAGCAAAAAGCCCCGCCGGCCGCGAAACAGCCGACCGCATCGCCAAGGCCAGCCGCGACGCCCCAGCCGGCCGCAACGCCGACGCCCTTCCCTGCGCCGGCGGCCACCTTCGAGGACCCGAACGCCGACCTCGTCTACGGCGCCTATCAGCGCGGCCTCTACAAGACTGCGTTCGATCTCGCGATGACGCGCGCGCAGTACAACGGCGACCCGAAGGCGATGACGATGCTGGGCGAGCTCTATGCCAACGGACTCGGCGTCAAGCGCGACTACGCCAAGGCCGCCGATTGGTACCAGCGCGCGGTGGACGCCGGCGACCGCGAGGCCATGTTCGCGCTTGCCATGATGCGGCTGTCCGGCCGTGGCGGTAACAGCAATCGCGAGCAGGCCGTGAAGCTCCTGGCCTCCTCCGCCAAGCTCGGCAACGCGAAGGCGGCCTACAATCTGGCGCTGCTCTATCTCGACGGCAACACGCTGCCGCAGGACCTGCGGCGGGCCGCCGAGTTGCTACGCGCCGCGGCCGACGCCGGCAACCCGGAGGCGCAATACGCGCTCGCGACCTTCTACAAGGAAGGCACCGGCGTGCCGAAGGACCTCGACAAGGCGGTGCGGCTGCTGCAGGCGGCTGCGCTCGCCGACAATGTCGACGCCGAGGTCGAATATGCCATCGCGCTTTACAACGGCACCGGCACACCCCGGAACCAGGCCGCGGCGGTCGCGCTGCTGCGCAAGGCGGCGCGGCAGAACTCGCCGATCGCGCAGAACCGCCTCGCGCGCGTGCTGATCAGCGGACAGGGGGCGCCCATGGACAAGATCGAAGGCCTGAAGTGGCACCTTGTCGCCAAGACCGCCGGCAAGGGCGACCCCGAGCTGGACGAGCGGCTCTCGGAGCTCAGCCCCGAGGATCGCGCCAAGGTTCAAGAGGCCGCCAAGAAATGGACCGGAACGACGGCCGGCAAATGACGCCTTGACGGCGGCACATCTGCAGGGCACCCAGTCCCTAAATCCCTGACGGCGTTGGGCCGTTCCCTCACACAACAAGCCCCCATCATGCTCTATTCAGCCCTTATCAACGTCATGGTCAAAGCCGCGCGCCGCGCCGGCCGCAGCCTCAAGCGCGACCTCGGCGAGATCGAGCATCTGCAGGTATCGCTGAAGGGGCCGGCGAACTTCGTCAGCAAGGCCGACAAGCGCGCCGAAGAAATGCTCTATGAGGACCTCGCCAAGGCGCGGCCGGGCTATGGCTTCATCGGCGAGGAAGGCGGCACGCGCGAGGGCGCCGACAAGACCCACACCTGGATCGTCGACCCGCTCGACGGCACCACCAACTTCCTGCACGGCATCCCGCAATTCGCGATCTCGATCGGCCTCGCGCGCGAGGGCACCGTCATCGCCGGCGTGATCTACAACCCCGCCAATGATGAGCTCTACATCGCCGAGCGCGGCAAGGGCGCGTTTCTCAACGACCAGCGGCTGCGCGTCGCCGGCCGCCGCCAGCTCGACGAATGCGTGATCGCCTGCGGCCTGCCGCATATCGGCCGCGGCGACCATGAACTGGCGCGCAAGGAAATGGCCGTGCTGCAAAACAAGGTCGCCGGCTTCCGCCGCTTCGGCGCCGCCTCCCTCGACTTGGCCTTCGTCGCCGCCGGCCGCCTCGACGGCTACTGGGAACGCAACCTCTCGCCCTGGGATATCGCCGCCGGGCAGATCATGGTGCGCGAAGCAGGTGGGACGATTTCAGACATCGGCGGCAAGGACGACGCGCTGAAGACCGGGCACGTGGTGTGCGGGAATGAGTTCGTGCACGGGGAGCTGCTGCGGATATTGGGGCCGCTGGGTTGAAGGATCATTGAAACGAGATTCGTCATGGCCGGACGTGACCGGGCCATCCATCAATCTTCGCAAGAGTCTTTTTTAATGGAGCGGCCTCGGTCTCTGGCCTTCAACTCGCCAAGGTAGTTTGGCACGCTTGCCGTGCAGCTAGGCGAGCAGCGCCTTCGACACCATTCCTCCAGTGTCGAAGGCGCCGCTACCGTCAAATTGGTCTTGAAGTTGGAGTTCTAGATGCTCCTGCCGCTCGATAGTCCACATTGGCATGACCTGACCGCGTGCTGGTCCGCGGAGCGGGCGATCGAGCTGCTGCGGCAGATCGTGTCGACAGGGCGGCTCGGTGAGGCGTGGGACCAGTTGCACGAGGAGATCACCCATCAGGGCAGCGTATATGGCGTGACCTCGGCGGCGCTGCCGCACCTGATCCGGCTGGCGCCATCGCTGACCCCGGTCGAGCAGCACAACCTGTGGATCGAAATCGGACTCCTGATCACCGCCGGTGCAGACAGCTTCGACGGCAAGGAGCCCGTCCCAGGCATGCAGGAAACCCTGACCCAGTCCCTGCGCGACGCCGAACCCATTGCGTTGCAAGCGTTCCTGGACTCGCCCTCCCTGGATGCATCCGACGCGAGCTACCTTGCTCTGGCCTGCGTGGCCCTCTCCGGCCACACTGTCGGCCGCGCGATCTGGGAGTTCCTCGCCCCCGGCGACGGGTACGTCCGGCTCAAATGCTCGGAGTGCGACGCTGATGAGTGCGACGTTGACGGCTTCGGCGACCCGGTGCGGCCGCCATGCGCGCCACCGCCCGTGCCAGCGCTGACGCCGCGGGCCCGCCCCGAATGGGCACGCGTGCCGACCGATCTTCCGCCCGGCTTCGAGGGGTTCAGCGCGGTCGCCCGCGCGGTCGCCGACGCCGGTTTGCCCGGGCAGGCACCTGCCGCTGCAGTGTGGTGCCTGGTGGCCGCGATGGTTGCGTCGAAGGGCGACCTGCCGTGGGCGCGGACGCTGCTCCGCCTGACCGGCCATTTCCGTTGTGGCACATGCGGTTCCGTCCAGCCGATCGCCACCATGCTTGACCACGCGCCGGTGGATTCGTTGGGCTCCTCGCAGCCCGACACCGCTGCGCCCCCGGCCATGGGCTCGCCCGAGATGGCCGATCCCGATCCGGCAACCGTCGCCGACGAGGCCGGCTTCAAACCCGCGCCCGGCGATTCGGTCAGCGCTGTCCAAATCACTCTACGGCCCGTCCAGGTGCCCGGCGACGTGCAGATCCCCGCGCGCTGCGAGGCGCTGGTGACGATGCCCGACGGCCGCCTCGACGCGCGCGTGCCATGGCTGGACAAGCTGCGCGACGGCCGTACCCTGCTCGCGACGGGCCACGCCGACGGCGCTGTCCACCTGCGCCATCCGTTGTCCCGCAATTCCTTTGGCGAGTTGTGGCGCCGCGAGGGGCAGCCGGTCGCGGGCATGGCTTTCGGCCAGGACCTTGTCGTGGTCTACGGCAGCCTCGACGTCGACGTGTGGAGCCCGATCGCGGTCAGCGGCGAACGCTCAAGCATGGCACCGAAGGCGGAATACCTGCACGCCAACGGTCACCGGCACATCGTGGCCGTCTGTGTCGCCACGGACCTCGGCTACCGTAAGCCGATCCTGCTCGCCGACCGCAACGGCACGGTCTCGATGTGGGAGACGTTCGGCGTGCGCCTTGGCGACCCGTTGCCACCCGACCCGCGGCACCGCGAAGTCTTCGCCATCGCGGCGTCCGCCGGTTTCGTCGTCACGGCATCCCGGGCCGACGCCAACCTCCGGATCTGGCAGCCTTTGTCAGGTATGTGTTCGTTGATGCCCTTGGAAGCCGCCCCGCAATGGCTGAACTTCACCGGCGACACCCTCACCATCGGCCTCACCACCGGACCGGTCAGTTTCTCCGTGCGTTGAAGCCGAGTTCTGCGGAAAGCTACCATCCCGCCTTAATGGCTGGGCCGCGCCGGCGCGGGCGGACCATACAGCTCTTGCACTGCCGCCTCCTCCACCTTCTCTCTGTCCCCCGCCAGCACGCGCTGCACCGAGACGAAGAACACCGGCACCATCAACAGCGCCAAGATCACCACCGCGATCATGCCGCCCATGACGCTGGTGCCGAGCGCCTGCTGGCTGGCGCCGCCGGCGCCGGTGGCAATGGCCATCGGCAAGACACCGCAGACGAAGGCGAGGCCCGTCATCAGGATCGGGCGGAAGCGTAGCGAACAGGCCTCGATCGTTGCTTCGACCAGCGGTTTGCCCTGCGCGCGCAGATCCTTGGCGAATTCGATGATCAGGATGGCGTCCTTGGCCGCAAGGCCAATGATGGTGATCAGGCCGACGGTGAAATAGACGTCGTTGGGCAGGCCGCGCATCGTGGCCGCAATCACCGCGCCGGTGATCCCGAGCGGCACCGTCAGCAGCACCGCAAGCGGAATGGTCCAGCTTTCATAGAGGGCTGCGAGCAGCAGGAACACCACCAGCACCGACAGGCCGAGCAGGAACGGCGCCTGCGAGCCTGACAGCTTTTCCTGCAGTGATTGCCCGGTCCACTCGAAACCGAAGCCGCGCGGCAGCTTGCCCGCGAGGCGCTCCATCTCCGCGATCGCATCGCCGGAGGTGAAGCCGGGCTTGGCCTCACCCGAGATGCGCACGGCGGGATAATAATTGAAGCCCGCGATCTGCGTCGGCCCCTTCGACCACTGCACCGTGGCGAAGGCGGAGAACGGCACCAGCTGGCCGCGGCTGTTCTTGACGTTGTAGTTGAGGATGTCGTCGGCGTTCATGCGGCTGGTGCGGTCGGCCTGCACGATCACGCGCTGCATGCGCCCGCGGTTCGGGAAATCGTTGATGTAGTTCGAGCCGAGATTGGTCGAAATCGTCTGGTTGATGTCCTCGAAGGTGACGCCGAACGCGCCGGCCTTTTCGCGGTCGATCATCAGATTGACCTGCGGCGCCGGCGGCAGTCCCTCGACATAGACCTTCTGCAGCACGCGGCTGGCATTGGCTTCGGCGATCAGGCGGTCGGCCGCGGCGACCAGCGCCGGATAGCCCTTCTGGCCGCGGTCCTGCAGGCGGAACGAGAAGCCCGAGGAGTTGCCGAGATTGTCGATCGGCGGCGGCTGCAGCGCCGAGATCTTGGCGTCGCGGATCGACGACAGGTCGCGGTTGATGTCGGCGACGATGGCGGCGGCGGAATCCTTCTTGCCGCGCTCCGACCAGTCCTTCAGCGTGATGAAGGCCTGTGCGGTGTTCATGCCCTGGCCGAGGAAGCTGAAGCCCGTCAGGAAGGTGACGTCCTCAACGCCTTGGCGCTCGCGAAGATATTTTTCGACCTGCTCGACCGCGGCTTCGGTGCGGGCATAGGAGGAGTCGGACGGCGTCTGCACGTCGGTTGTGATAAAGCCCTGGTCGTCGACCGGCAGGAAGCCGCCGGGCAGCCGGACGAAGGCCCAGCCAAGGCCAATCAGCAGTGCGGCGTAGATCAGCATCAACCGCCCGGTGCGCTTCAGCGATCCCTTCACCGTGCGCGTATAGCCGCCGCGGCCCGACTCGAGCACGCGGTTGAACCAGCCGAACACGCCCTTGCGCGCATGGCCATGGCCGGCTTCGACCGGCTTCAGCAGCGTCGCGCACAACGCCGGCGTCAGCGACAGCGCCAGCAGCGCCGAGAAGGCAATCGCGGAAACCATGGTGACCGAGAACTGGCGGTAGATGATGCCGACCGATCCCGGGAAGAACGCCATCGGCACGAACACCGCCATCAGCACCAGCGTGATGCCGATGATGGCGCTGGTGATCTGCGACATCGCCTTGCGGGTGGCTTCCTTCGGCGGCAGGCCTTCTTCGGCCATGATGCGCTCGACGTTCTCGACCACGACGATGGCGTCGTCGACGAGAATGCCGACCGCCAGCACCATGCCGAACATGGTGAGCATGTTGATGGAATAGCCGGCCGCCATCAGCATCGCGCAGGTGCCGAGCAGTGCCACCGGCACCACGATGGTCGGGATGATGGTGTAGCGGATGTTCTGCAGGAACAGGAACATCACGATGAAGACCAGCACCACCGCTTCGATCAGCGTCATCAGCACCTTGTTGATCGAGGCCTTGACGACGGGCGTGATGTTGTAGGGAATTTCATAGCCGATATTGGCCGGAAAGAACTTCGACAGTTCCTTCATCTTGGCTTCGACGGCGCTGGCGGTCGCCAGCGCGTTGCCGGTCGGGGACAGCAGCACCGAGAGACCCGCGGTCGGCTTGCCGTTGAGCCGCGTGTTGAACTGGTAGCTCAAACCGCCGATCTCGATACGCGCGACGTCGCGCAGCCGCACCGTCGATCCGTCCGGATTGGCGCGCAGCGTGATCGCGCCGAATTCATCCGGCGAGGAAAGCTGGCCCTTGACCAGCACGAGGGCGGAAATCTTCTGTTCCGGCGTGCTCGGCTCGGCGCCGACGCTGCCCGAGGCCACCTGGGCGTTCTGGGCTGATATCGCCTTGTTGACGTCATCGGCGGTGAGGCCATAGCCAACGAGTTTTGCCGGATCGATCCAGATGCGCAGCGAACGTTCGGTGGAATAGAGCGTGGCGCGGCCGACGCCCGGAATGCGCCTGATCTCGCCGAGCACGTTGCGGATCATGAAATCTCCGAGGCCGATTTCGTCGAGCGAGCCGTCGGTCGAGTTCAGCGTGATGATCTGCAGCACGGCGGAGGAAGCTTCCTCGACCAAAATGCCTTGTTGAATCACCGCGCGCGGCAGCCGCGCCTCGACGCGCTTGAGGCGGTTCTGCACTTCGACCGAGGCCGCGCCAGTCTCCGTGCCGGGCACGAAGTTGGCGATGATCTCGACCTGCCCGAGCGAATCGGAGGTCGATTCGAAATTAAGGATGCCGGAGGCGCCGTTGAGCTCCTCCTCGATCAGCCGGGTGACGCTGTTGTAGAGGTTTTCAGGCGACGCGCCGGGATAGCTGGTCGAGATCGAGATCGAGGGTGGTGCGATGATCGGATATTGCGCGACCGCCAGCAACGGGATCGAGATCGCGCCGACCAGACAGATGAAAAGCGCGACGACCCAGGCGAAGATTGGCCTGTCAATGAAGAAGCTGGGCATCGATCAATCTCAGCGTGACGTGTGCGACGCCAGTGAGCCCGATACTGCACCAACCGAGGCATCGGCATCGATCCACGACTTCGCCGTGACCTTGTCGCCTGGCACGAACTTCTGGAACCCGTCGACGACGACGCGGTCGCCATCCTTCAGGCCCTCGCTGATCAGCCAGACACCGTCCTGCATCGCACCGGTGCGAACTGGCTGCGCCGCGACGCGACCGTCGTCCTTGACGACGAACACTTCACTGCCGCCGCCGGCGTCGCGCTGAATGGCCTGCTGGGGCACGGCGATGGAATCGGAATCGATGCCCTGCTCGATCAGGACGCGGACATACATGCCCGGCAGCAATTCGCGATTTGGATTCGGGAACTGTCCGCGCAGCGTGACCTGCCCGGTATAGGCATCCACCTTGGCTTCGGAAAACAGCAGTTTGCCGGGGATCGGATAAACGGTTCCGTCGTCGAGCACGAGGCGGACCTTGGCCACATCGGGCGCGATGCGGTCGAGGTCGCCGCTTTCGAGCGCACGGCGCAGCTTGTGCATCTCCGAGACCGACTGGGTGAAGTCGGCGTAGATCGGATCGAGTTGCTGGATCGTGGCGAGACTGGTGGTCTCGTTCTGCACCACCAGCGCGCCTTCGCTCACCAGCGCCGCGCCGACGACGCCGCTGATCGGCGCACGGATCGTCGCGTAATCGAGATTGAGCTTGGCACGCGCGACTTCGGCCCGGCGGCTGCCGACCTCGGCCTCCGCCTGACGCTGGGCCGCAACGGCCTTTTCATTTTCGGCCTCGGGCGCTGCGCGCTGGTTCGTCAGCGTGGCAATTCGCTTCGCGTGCTGCGCGGCCAGGTCGAACGCAGCCACGGCCTTATCGAGCGCGGCCTCGCTCGCCTGCAATTCGACTTCGAACGGCTTGGGATCGATGCGGTACAGCGGATCGCCAGCCTTCACCTCGGTGCCCTGCTGGAACAGGCGCTCGACGACGATGCCCGAGACGCGCGCACGCACTTCGGAGACGCGCGTCGGCGCGATCCGGCCAGGCAATTCGCGGATAATGGCCCGGGACTGCGGGCGCACGGTAAAGGTTCCCACTTCAGGCTCGGCAGCAGGTACCGGCGCCGCCGCGATGGCGGTCGGTTCTTTACAGCCAGCCAATAGCGGCGTCATCGCAGCCAACATCAAAACGATGAATGCCGATTGCGGTCGAAGTCCGGACATTGAAAGCATTGCCCCAGTTCAGGTTTGAGAGCGCGAATTGAGCATTCGCGACGTTGTCGCAGGAGGACGTCGTTAGAGGTCTCAGGAACTCACGATTGATGACGTACAGGATAGGGGCGGCCTATTGCGATGCAATACGCTGTCGCGGCGGCCCAATGTCACATAACGCTATCGCGCTGAATTATCGCCGATTTTCCGAGACTCACTCGATTGTGAGCCGGGTTCCATCCCACCGCTTGCGTGGAATCGCCAACGAAGAATCGGCGAACATGTCGTTTGGCTGCAAGCGATTGCACGAGATGCCGAAGCACGAGCCGTCAGGCACGAATCGGTTAACGCCGCCTAATCGGCCACGTTCATTCGGTACTGGCTGACGCCCCACTCGCTGCCACCAGCGTAGCCGAACAGGCCGGCGGTAGCGAGCAGGAACCAGCGCCAGCGCCGCATCCAGAGCGCGGTTTCGCCGCCATGGACCTTGCGAAGCACGCGCTCGACGTCGTCGCGATGCGAATCGAAGTTCGCCAGCCAATCCTGCGCGGTGCGCTGATAATGCGCGCCGCTCCAGCGCCATTCCTTTTCGACCCCGAAGACATCGGCATATTGCCGGATCAGATGATGGCTCGGCATCACGCCGCCGGTAAAGAAATGCTGCGCGATCCAGTCCTCGCCGTCGGCGCGATCGAACAGATAGGCGCCCGAGCGATGGGTGAAGATGTGCAGGAAGAAGCGTCCGTCGGGCTTCAGCCATGCGCGCAGCCGGACCATCAATTCGCGCCAGTTCATCATGTGCTCGAACATCTCGATGCAGAGGATGCGGTCGTACCGCGCTTCCGGCGCGAACAGGTTCACGTCCGACGTGATGACGCGCAGATTGGCCAGGCCGCGCTTGGCGGTTTCGCGCTCGATATATTCGCGCTGCGCGTTGGAGTTGGAAACCGCCGTAACCTGCGAATGCGGGAACTGCCGCGCCATCCACAGCGACAGCGCCCCCCAGCCGCAGCCGAGTTCGAGGATCGACTGTCCGTCGGCTAGATCGGCATGCTCCACCGTCTGGCGCAGCGCCTCTTCCTCGGCCTCTTGCAAGGTCGAGGCTGTCTCCTTGTAGAAGCAGCAGGAATATTTCCGGTTAGGGCCGAGCACATGGCCGAAGAATGCTGCGGGCACCTGGTAACGCTGGGCGCAGGCCCCGTCGGTGTACTCGGTGATCGCGCGCGCCGCCATTTCGTCGGCCAGCCAGGCGTCGCTTTCCGCATTCCCGGTGGCGAGCTTGGTGGCGGTGCGTGAGCACAGCCCCTGGATCGCGGCCCGGACAATCGGATCGGGCAGCGGCACCCGCTCGGCAGTACCCATGATGGTGGAGACGAAGCTCATGACCACTCCCTCCGCTCTTGGCACGATCCTTTTCGAAGACAGGTTCCGACTTTGTACTGACGCGCCCCTCCGGGTCCGGAATCAGGTCGGGGGCGAACGCGGGAAGAACGCGCTGGTACGCAACTGGCAGTCGCGATGGCGCCACGGCCGGGCAGCGGGCAGGTAGCCGGCCCGGCCAAGGTTGCCGGTTCGCTGTTGCACCACCCCGGCGCCCATCAGCGCCGCAAGCAATGCAGCAATGGTAACCACCGCCACAAGATATAAGGCCGTCACGAAAAATCCCGGTTGGACATCGAGCAGTTCCAAAATACGTTGATGTCAAAGCCCAGGTTCGGGAAGAGGTTCCGCCGTCATGTGCCCGAAATCGCGGCTTCCAGCTTTTTTCTCCGGCCCGCTGTGCCATATTGGCCTCCAGTCCGGCTCTCGTAATGGATGACACCCCGTTTCGTAATGGATGACACCCCGCAAATGCCCTCAGGCCACTCCTCCCGCTCCGAAATGGAGATCGAACTGAGCAAACTGTCCTCGCCCCGGATCTTCCTGGTGCGGATGCTGGTGTTCCTGGTGCTGTGCGCGCTGGTCGCGGTCGTACTCTACAAGCAGATCATCACAGCCTTCTTTGCCAATCCCGGCCTCAACGCGCTGATCGGCGGGGTGCTGCTGATCGGCATCATCCTGTCGTTCCGGCAGGTGATCCGGCTCTATCCGGAAGTGGCTTGGGTCAACAATTTCCGTATCGCCGATCCCGGGCTGGCGATCGACCGCCGCCCGAAGCTGCTGGCGCCGATGGCGGCAATCCTCGGCGGCGAGCGCTCGGGGCGGATGACGATCTCGCAGCAGACCATGCGGCATTTGCTGGATTCGATCGCGACGCGGCTGGACGAAGCGCGCGATATTTCCCGCTACATGACGGGCTTGCTGGTGTTTCTCGGCCTGCTCGGCACCTTCTGGGGTCTGATCGAAACCGTCGGTTCCGTCGGCAAGGTGATCGAAGGCCTGAAGGTCGGCGGCGATTCCGGCTCCCTGTTCGACACCCTGAAGGACGGACTGGCCGCGCCGCTCGGCGGCATGGGCATTTCGTTCTCGTCCTCGCTGTTCGGCCTCGCCGGTTCCCTGATCCTGGGTTTCCTCGACCTGCAGTCGAGCCAGGCGCAGAACCGCTTCTATACCGACCTCGAGGACTGGCTGGCCTCCACCGTGCGCGAATATGGCGACGGGTCGGGCGGCGAAATACAGCATGCGATGGAGCGCATCCGCGCGGTGGTCGAAGAGAGCGGCGGCAGCCGCAACACCACGGCGGCGATGGCCAATCTCGCGGAGGCCATTCAGGGCCTGGTCGCCCATATGCGCACCGAGCAGCAGATGATCCGCGAATGGGCCGACGGCCAGGGCGAGCAGAACCGCGAGATCAAGAAGCTGTTGGAGCGGATCGCCAAGCAGCCCGAGAAGAGCTGAAGTTCGCGTCCCGGACGCGGCGCAGCACGTCAGTGATGCGACGCAGCGCCGGGACCAATCACGAACAGTCCCGGCGTTGCAGCGCGGCGTGTCACGCCACACAGCGTCCGGGACAAGAATACCGGAGACAATAAATGGCCCTCGCCCGTGCCCGACGCAGTGAATCCGGCTTCAACTACTGGCCGGGTTTCGTCGACGCGCTGTCGACGCTGGTGCTGTCGATCGTGTTCCTGCTGTCGGTGTTCCTGGTGGTGCAGTTCTTCCTGTCGCAGGAGGTCACCGGCAAGGACAAGGCGCTGGAACAGCTCAACGCCAAGATCGCGCAGCTCAACGATCTCTTGTCACTGGAAAAGCTCGGCAAGCTTGCACTCGACGACCAGGTCTCGCAGCTGCGTGCCGGCCTTGCCGCCGCGGAAGGCGAACGCGACCGCGTCAAGGGACTTTACGAAGGGCTGGCTGGCGCCGGCGGCGACGCCCAGGGCCGCGCCAGCGAGCTCAACAAGGCGCTCGAATCCGAAAAGGCCGTCTCCTCGCGCGCGCTCGCCCAGATCGAGGTGCTGAACCAGCAAATCAGCGCGCTGCGCCGCCAGCTCGCCGCGCTCGAGGAAGCGCTGGAAGCCTCCGAGAAGCGTGACAAGGAATCGCAGGGACGGATTGCCGATCTTGGCCAGCGCCTGAACGTGGCGCTGGCACAGCGCGTGCAGGAATTGTCGCGCTACCGTTCGGAATTTTTCGGCCGCTTGCGCGCCATCCTGGGCAACCGCCCGGACATCCGCATCGTCGGCGACCGTTTCGTCTTCCAGTCAGAAGTCTTTTTTGACACCGGTCAGGCCCTGCTGCTGCCCGAGGGCCGTGCCGAGCTGGATAAACTTGCAACGGCGCTGATCGATCTGGACAAGCAGATTCCAAGCGAGATCGGCTGGGTGCTGCGGGTCGACGGCCACACCGACATGCGGCCGATCAACTCGCCGCTGTTCAAGTCCAACTGGGAATTGTCGTCGGCGCGCGCCATCTCCGTGGTGCAATATCTGGTCTCGCTCGGCGTGCCCGCGCAGCGGCTGGTCGCCGCCGGCTTCGCCGAATTCCAGCCGCTGGACTCCGCACCCAACGAAGACGCCTACAAGCGCAACCGCCGCATCGAGCTGAAGCTGACGGAACGCTGAGGTAATCTTTCCAGCGGCCCAACAACCTCGTCATGGCCGGGCAAAAGCGCGAAGCGCGTCTTCGCGCAGATGTCCCGGCCATGACGACATCCTTCCACGTCCCGTGACGTCGGTCACGGCCCTTACGGACTGGATCCTTTAGCCACTTCGGCGATTACCAGCTCAACCCTAGGAGGGCGATCCCATGAAGCTGGCCGAGTTTGCGAAGGGTTCTGCGACGTTCCTGGTGGTGATCGTCGCCGGGTTGCTGTCGACCGCCTATGTGGTTTTGCGGCAGGCGCCGCGCGTTCCGACGCACCGCCCGCCTCGACCGCCGCCTGTGTCGGCGCGGATGGCAGCTGGAAAAATTGGCCGTGGCCGAACGTGCCGGCGCTCTCGCCAAAATGCCGCGGGGACGCCAGGCCACACAGCTAAAGCGTCGCTCGCGGAAATACCCCCAACCCTCGCCCGCAAGCGGGAGAGGGAGTGCACCTTCTTCCTGGTCGCAATCAAATCCAATTTCATCATGCTCTAGACGCCGCGAATGAGCACTCCCGCCGTCAACACGACATAAGCGATGGCGAGCACGTCGAACACGTGCGATGGGGTGATGATGGGGATCGAAACATGGGCGTAGCGAACGAGCAGCGCACACACCGCGAGGATGAACGAAATCAGGAAGATAACGACCGAGGGGGGCGTCAGGGCAAAACCACCGCGGCGAAAGGGCATAATCACCTCCTGTTGAATGGGCCGGGCAAAAAGCACAGCGTTGCAACAACAGAGCGGTGGTTTCGGTTCCCTGTGATCGGCTACACGCCTTCGAATTGCAGCCGCGCCAATCGCGCGTAGAGCCCGTTTGCTGCAACCAATTCGGCGTGCGTGCCCTGCTCGACGATCCGGCCCTGGTCCATCACCATGATTCGGTCGCAGGACAAGACGGTCGCGAGGCGATGGGCGATCACGAGCGTGGTGCGGTGGCGCATCAGTTCTTCCAGCGCGGTCTGCACCAGCGTCTCGCTTTCGGCATCGAGCGCCGACGTTGCCTCGTCGAGCAGCAATAGCGGCGCGTCGCGCAGGATGGCACGCGCAATCGCGATGCGCTGGCGCTGGCCGCCCGACAGCGTCACGCCGCGCTCGCCGAGTTGCGCCTCGAAGCCGCCGGGCAGCTTGCGCAGGAATTCGGTGGCATGCGCCAGATCGGCGGCGCGCTCGACTTCGGCATCGCTGGCATTCGGCCGGCCGAAGCGGATGTTCTCGCGCGCGCTGGCCGCGAACACCACGGAGTCCTGCGGCACCAGCGCGATGCGCGAGCGCACGTCGACCGGATCGGCCGATTTGACCGGCACGCCATCGAGCGAAATCGTGCCGCGCGCGGGATCGTAGAAGCGCAGCAGCAGATGAAACAGCGTGCTCTTGCCCGCCCCTGACGGACCTACGATCGCGACCTTTTCGCCGGCCTTGACGGAGAGCGAAACATTATCGATCGCGAGCACGTCCGGCCGCGCCGGATAGGCGAAGCTGACATTCTCGAACCCGACATCGCCGCGCGCCGGCTGCGGCAGCGCGACCGGCTGCGGCGGCGCCGTGATCTGCGATTTGACCCTAAGGATCTCGAACAGCCGCTCGGCGGCGCCGGAGGCGGCCGAGACTTCGCCCCAGACCTCGCTGAGCTGGCCGAGACCGGTTGCGGCGAACGCCGCATACAGCACGAACTGGCCGAGCCGGCCGGGCGTGATCTGGCCGGTCAGCACGTCGTGCGAACCGACCCAGAGGATCGCGACCACGCTGGAGAACACGATGAAGATGATGATCAGCGTCAGAACCGCGCGCGCCCGCGTCGAGCTGCGCGCCGCCTCATAGGCCTGCTCGACCTCGCCACCGAAGCGGGTCGTCGCCATCCGCTCGCTGGTATAGGCCTGCACGGTCCTGATCGCGCCGACCAGTTCGGACGCGTAGGCGCTGGCATCCGCAAGCGTATCCTGCGCATTGCGCGAGAGCCGCCGCACCCAGCGGCCGAACGCGACCAGCGGAATCACGATCACCGGGATCGCCAGCAGTACGAACCCTGAAAGCTTCGGGCTCGTGATCACCATCATGGTGGCGGCGCCGATGAACAGCATCATGTTGCGCAGCGCGATCGACACCGAGGCGCCGACGGCGGACTTGATCTGGGTGGTGTCGGCGGTCAGCCGCGACACCAGTTCGCCCGAGCGCGCGGAATCGAAGAAGGCCGGCGACAGCGAGATCAGATGCGCGAACACGTCGCGCCTGAGGTCGGCGACGATGCGCTCGCCGATCGTCATCACGAGGTAGTAGCGCGAGGCGCTGGCGGCGGCGAGCACGGCGACGACCGCGATCATGACGCTGAAATAGCTGTTGATCAGGGCGATGCCTTCGGGGCTGAAGCCGAAATCGATCATGCGGCGGACCGCGATCGGCACCACCAGCGTGGTGATCGCCGCGACCGTCAGCGAGATGAAGGCGAGGAGCGCGCGGCCGCGGTAGCGGGCGACATAGGGCGCCAGCGCCAATAGCGGCCGGAGCCTTGCCCGGGTCTTGGCCGGCGACTCCGTCAGTTGCGCCTCGATGAAGGCCTCTTCCTCGAGCAGGGCGTCGCGCCGTGGGGGCGCGGTTTTGACGTCTTCAAGCTGTTCCGCTGCGCTCATGAAATCCGACCGGTTTTGCCGTCCCCAGATAGGCCCCGCCGCCCCCTCTGGCAAATCCGGGAGATTCCCAATCAGGAAGGATACGTAGCTTGTTTTGGCGGCCGCCTTACGTTATAGAGCCGCCCAAATCCTGTACCCATTGCCTATTGAGACGGGCGCCGGCGCGCCGAAGGATATGCCATGAAAGCCGAAATTCACCCGAATTATCATACGATTACGGTCGTGATGACCGACGGGACCGAGTACCAGACCCGCTCCACCTGGGGCAAGGAAGGCGACAAGCTGAACCTAGATATCGACCCCAAGTCGCACCCGGCCTGGACCGGCGGCTCCCAGCAGATTCTCGACCGCGGCGGCCGTGTGTCGCGCTTCCAGAAGAAGTTTTCGGGCTTCCTCAAGAAGGACTGAGGGTTTCGGACCCCTCCCCGTTCGCGTCCATAATGCAAAACGCCCCGGTTTCGCGGGGCGTTTTTTGTTGGGTGCTCGCCTATCCCGTCATTGCGAGGAGCGAAAGCGACGAAGCAATCCACCGCGCCGCAAGCGGATAAGTGGATTGCTTCGCTACGCTCGCAATGACGGCGGAGAGAGTTTCCTGGCTTACTGCTCGAACGCCGCCTTCAGGCGGTTGAGCTGCGGCACCAGCGGATTGCCGATCGGCGCACGTTCGGCCGATGGCGCGTGGATCGTGGTGTCGAGCCGGCGGACCCGCGCCTGCAGGCTCATCGAGCGCGCGATCAGATCCTGCAATTGCTGCGGCAGCTTGGCGATCATGTCCTCGGGGCCGGGATCGGCCGCCGTCAGCTTGACCTTGGTCTTTTCGCGATTGGCCTGGCTCAGCGTCATCTCGCCTTCCTTGACGGCGCGATGCAGCAGCAGCCAGGACGCGAGCTGCATCAGGCGGGTGGTGAGACGCATGCTTTCGGTTGCGTAAGTAAGGCTGACAGAACGTTCCAGCGCCTTGGCGTCGGTGCGGCCCTCGCCGTCGAGATAGGCGGCGGTTTCCTCGACCAGATCCATGCCTTCCCGGAACAGAGTTCCAAATGCCGCCGAATTAGTCAGCCGCTCGCTAAACAGAACGAGCGCGGGTTCGCTTTGCGAACGATCCGCCATGGTTAACGCCCTCACGCCACTATTTGCCCCGCCGGCTGTGAACCCACCGGCTTATGATGAACAAATCATTGCTCGGGCAAGATCGAGAGTCCAGCGGCAACCGGATTTATGGTTTCCAGCGTATGGGGGCACTAAATAGCCGCGCTGCGCACAAAAAAGAGCCGCCGTTTCCGGCGGCTTTTGAAGTTGATAACAGGGAGGCGTCAAACAGAGTGGACAGGAGCCACTCGGTGTCCAAACGAGGACAATGCCAGTCATAAAGGAGAAAGCTTAATCCTTCGTAAATGAGCGAATTTCTTTAGGGATTATTTGCCATGTCGGCCACTGGCCGAGTTTGACGTTGACTTCAATGGTGTCGTTCCTGCCAACGCAGGGATCTACAATCACCGGCGGTCGCGATTTAGAGAAAGTAGGCCAGCGGCCCTGCCACAAGACGGGCCGCAGCAATTACTACGTCTTGAAAAAGCTGTTCGCGGCATCCTTTGACGCGCGCTTTTTGGTGGCGGCCTCCTGCAGCCGCGTGACTTCGGAATTCAGCAGCGCGATGCGCTCGGTCAATTCCTCGACCGACAGCAGCGATAGATCCTGGCCGATCTCGTGGGAGATTTTCTTCCGCGGCTTGTCGTCATCCTCGATCGCCATGCGTTTCTCCTTGCTCTCTGCGGTCCCCGATGTGGTTGCCAGCCGCAGCCCGGCTGGCTAATCAGGGGCCGCCTTATTCTCAGCCTTTCGCAAGGACAAATCATGGAAAAGCTGCCTGCGCAAATGACCGTCATCGGCATCAGCAAGCCCGGTGGTCCCGAAGTGCTGTTGCCGGAAACCCGCAGCGTTCCGAACCCTGGTCCGGGTGAGATCCTGGTCAAGGTGATGGCCGCCGGCGTCAACCGTCCCGACGTCGCGCAACGTTCCGGCGCCTACCCGCCGCCGCCCGGCGCCAGCGACCTGCCCGGCCTCGAAATCGCCGGCGAAGTGGTGGCGCTGGGCGAAGGCGCGGCCAAGCACAAGATCGGCGACAAGGTGATGTCGCTGGTGGCGGGCGGCGGCTACGCCCAATACTGCATCGCGCAGGACGCGCAGGCGATGGCAGTGCCCCCCTCGCTCTCGATCCGGGAAGCCGGCGCCATTCCGGAAACGCTGATGACCGTGTGGCACAATGTGTTTGAGCGCGGTGCGCTGAAGCCGGGCGAAACGCTTCTGATCCACGGCGGCTCATCCGGTATCGGCACCATGGCGATCCAGCTTGCCAAGGCGTTCGGCTCGAAGGTGATCGTCACCGTCGGCTCGCAGGACAAGATCGACGCCTGCCTGAAACTCGGCGCCGACCGCGCGATCAATTACAAGACCGAGGACTTCGTCGCCGTGGTCAAGGCGGAGACCAACAATGTCGGCGCCAATTTGATCCTCGACATGGTCGCCGGCGACTATGTCGATCGCAACTATGACGCGGCCGCGGTCGATGGCCGTATCGTGCAAATTGCAACGCTCAACGGCCCCAAGGTCAGCGTCAACATTGCCAAGGTGATGGTGAAGCGGCTGACGCATACCGGCTCGACGCTGCGACCCCGTACTAATGCGGATAAGGCGGCGATGGTCGCCGCCATCGAGGCCAAGGTGATGCCACTATTGCGCGAAGGACGCGTAAAACCGCTGATGGACAGCTCGTTTCCGCTTGAAAAAGCAGCCGACGCGCACCGGCGGATGGAGACCTCCGCACATATTGGCAAAATTGTGTTGGAGGTTTAACGGATCGAGAGCGAAGCGCGGGTGGAAACCCTTTGATTTGCTTCGCTTTCATGTCATTTATCGCGACAACGCCGACCCGTTCGCTGGGCCGGGAGGATCGTTGGTCGCGGAGTACTGACATTGCGTCTGATCAGGCGCCTTGCGCTGCTTGCGCTGGGCCTCATGATTGTTATGGCCGCGCCTGCGGCGCATGCCATTGACGCTGTCAGCGTCCGCAGCGACGCGCCTGCGATCGACCTCACCGCCGTGCTCGACCATCAGCGCAGCGAGACCGATCGCATCCAGGTTTCGACCGCGCCGGGAACCGACGGCATCGTCCGCCGCATCGAGGTCCGCGCCCGCGAGGGCGGACAGAACTGGGTGGTGTTCGCGCTCGCCAACAACACCGACGACCAACTCGACCGCCTGATCGTCGCCCCGCATTATCGCATCGTGTCGTCAGGCCTGCTGTGGCCCGACCTCGGCCTATCGCGCATCGCAACGATTACGCCGTCGACCGGCGACCGGCCCGAGCGCCAGGAAAGCGCGACCGCCGACATCTTCCGCATCACGCTCGATCCTGGCGCCGTCATCACCTTCGTGGCGGAACTGCGCACCGATAAATTGCCGCAGCTCTATCTCTGGGAACCCGACGCCTACAAGGACAAGGTCAACTCGTTCACGCTCTACCAGGGCATCGTGATCGGCATCTCCGGCCTGCTGGCGCTGGTGCTGACGATCCTGTTCGTGGTGAAGGGCAGCATCATGTTCCCCGCCGCCGCCGCGCTCGCCTGGGCGGTGCTGGTCTATATCGGCGTCGACTTCGGCTTCTGGGGCAAGGTGCTCGACATGTCGAACAACGCCGAGCGCGTCTGGCGCGCGGCGGGTGAAGCGATTCTGGCGGCGACGCTGCTGGTGTTCCTGTTCGCCTACCTCAATCTCAGCCGCTGGCATGTGCGCTATTCCCACATCACCGTCGGCTGGCTCGCCTTCCTCGGCTCGCTGGTGGCGCTGGCGCTGTTCGACCCCGCCGTCGCCTCCGGCATTGCGCGCATCTCGCTGGTGCTGATCGCCTTCGCCGGCTTTGCGCTGATCGTCTATCTTTCGACGCACGGCTTCGACCGCGCGGTGCTGCTGATCCCGACCTGGTTCCTGCTGGTGGTCTGGGTGATCGCCGCCGGTATGACGGTGGCCGGAAGCGTCACCAACGACATCGTGGGGCCCGCGCTGCTCGGCGGTCTCGTGCTGATCGTGATGCTGATCGGATTTACGGTCATGCAACATGCGTTTGCCGGCGGCGGCGCCACCACCGGCATCGTCTCCGATGTCGAGCGCCGCGCGCTGGCGCTGACCGGCTCGGGCGACCTGATCTGGGACTGGGACGTTTCCGCCGACAAGGTGTTCACGAGCCCGGAGACCGAAAGCCTGCTCGGGCTGAAGCGCGGCACGCTGGAAGGCCCGGCCGCGAAATGGCTCGAAGTGCTGCATCCGCTCGACCAGGATCGCTTCCGCGCCGCGCTCGACAGCGTGCTCGACCAGCGTCGCGGCCGTCTGGTGCAGGATTTCCGCCTGCGCACCCCGGACGGCCATTTCATGTGGTTCGCGCTGAAGGCGCGCCCGGTGGTCGGCTCCGACGGTGAGGTCTCGCGCGTGGTCGGCACGCTCACCGACGTCACCGAAATCAAGAATGCCGAAGAGCGCATGCTTCATGACTCCGTGCATGACAACCTCACCGGCCTGCCCAACCGCCAATTGTTCATGGATCGCCTCGGCGCGGTCGCCAATTTCGTCAAGAGCATGCCGACGCTGCGGCCGACGCTGATGGTAATCGACCTCGACCGCTTCAAGCAGGTCAACGATTCCGTCGGCATCGCGGTCGGCGATTCCATCCTGCTGACGCTGGCACGGCGGCTGACGCGCATCCTCAAGCCGCAGGACACGCTGGCGCGGCTGGCCGGCGACCAGTTCGGCCTGATCCTGATGTCGGAGCAGGACCCGGCGCGCATCACCGCCTTCGCCGAAACCATCCGCAAGACCATCCGCGCGCCGATCGCCTTCAACGACCGCGAGATCTTCCTGACCGCGTCCATCGGGCTCGCGCTGTCGGACCCGCAGACGCAGCTCACCGAAGAGATCATCAAGGACGCCGAGCTTGCGATGTATCATTCCAAGCGCATCGGCGGCGACCGTATCGACGTCTACAAGCCGGCGATGCGCGCCCGCAAGACCGACCGCCTGACGCTGGAAAGCGAGTTGCGCCGCGCCATCGAGCGGCAGGAAATCACCATTCTCTACCAGCCGATCGTGCGGCTGGAAGACCGCTCGATCGCCGGCTTCGAGGCGCTGGCGCGCTGGGACCATCCCAAGCTCGGCCGGATGTCGCCTGCCGAATTCATCACGATCGCCGAGGAAATCGGGCTGATCGTCGATCTCGGCATGTTCGTGCTGGACCAGACCGCGCGGCAGCTCTCGGTGTGGCAGCGCGCGATGCGCTCGCGCGAGCCGATCTTCGCCTCCGTCAACGTCTCCTCGCGGCAATTGCTGCGCCACGATCTGATCCATGATATCCGCACCGTGCTGTCGCGCTCGTCCGTGGCGCGCGGCACGCTCAAACTGGAGCTGACGGAATCGCTGGTGATGGAGAATCCGGAGCACGCGGCGCAGATGCTGGCGCGGATCCGCGAGCTCGGCACCGGCCTGTCGCTCGATGATTTCGGCACCGGCCATTCTTCGCTGGCCTATCTGCAGCGTTTCCCGTTCGACACCATCAAGATCGACCAGTCCTTCGTCCGCACCACCAGCCGCGGCACGCGGCCGGTGATCCTCAAATCGATCATCGCGCTCGCCCACGATCTCGGCATGGACGTGGTGGCGGAAGGCGCGGAGACGGATTCGGATGCGGTCGAGCTCTATCAGCTCGGCTGCGAATACGCGCAAGGTTTCGCCTTCGGCGAGCCGATGGACGCCGACGCCGCGATGCGGCTATTGACGGAAGAGCGGCTGGAAGCGGCGAGCTGATTCAGGCAGCCGGCATCATCGACTATCCGCTAATCCTTCGCTCGCAGTATGCTGATCCGCGTTTCATCGACGAAATTCTTGATGTCCTGATCGGGTCGACGAAACAGGTTGCGTTCGACAACGAGCGAACGGCCACTGACCGTCTTGGCGCAGCGCTCCTTGAGGTAGATGCCTCCCACTGGCTGGTCTCCCGCACTCGGCTGGCCCTCGGTGCATGCCCAGCCATCCGAGCCGTAGCGCGACTTGGCCTGCAGCCCCAGCAGAAACGCTTTCTTCCGGATATAGAGGCGCGCCTTGGGATCGGTCTCGATCTGCAAGCCAGCAATGTGCCCGGTATTGTCGATCAGCAGGGTCAGGATCGCAGGGTGACCCGCCACCATGGTGCCGTCCCGACTGGTCGACGGATCATAGCCAAATCGGATCGCGCGTGTCCCACTCGCGTCGGCCGGGCAGTCATGCCAATCCTTCCAGCCCGCCAATGTGCGCTTCGGATCCGCCGCGCAGGAGAAGTCGACGTAACCGGACTCCGTCAATTCGGTCGCGGCCATTCCAAGGCGAATATCCCGCAGATCGTTGCCGCTGAATTCTTCCGTCCGCGCCGGAGAGCTCGCAAGCGCTACCGCCTGCCAGGCGAGCAGGCCCGCAGCAAAAACTCCTGGCAGCTTCACTCTGCGCATCACTGGCCCTTCCCTCTGCTGGCGGTCGCATCATCCGGCTTCTGCGCCTGCGTCTTGTAGACGTCGCATACCCGCGACGAGCTTGAGAAGAAGGCGATGCATTCCGCGTAAGTGGGTTCGCCCGCTCCTTTGATATGAGCGATCACGTAGTCGGCGACGGCTTCGATATCCTTCGATCGCAGAAACATTCCGCCTTCGGGCGGCATCTGAGCTCCCGCGTCCTGGCGGTTCATGTCGTGGCATTTCACCTCATCGTAGGCGCCGCGCGTGAAGAACGGCATCCCGGTGCCCGGCCGCCCGCAGCCGACGACTTCGATGATCTGATCCCGCGTCAGATCGGTCTTGCGCAACGACAGCGCATCACCGCCGTAGCCGCCACCCCCATTGCCGTGCCATTTGTGGCAACCCATGCAATTGGCCTTGCCGAACACTGCCTTGCCGGCATTGGTCGGATCCGAGGTCGGCGCTTGCGCCGACTGACCGTAAGCAGCGGCCAGCATCGAAAAATTCAGGGCAACGACGCTCGCGAGCAGCGTGCCCGCCGCCACCGGGAATCGGTCGAAGATCATCATTGCATCTCTTGTCGAAGAAGCGGGAGGGCCCGCGATTGCGGACCCTCCGTTTTTTGAGATGTCAGAGTGCGAATACGTAGAGCATCGATCCCGGCTGTATCTTCTTCAGCTCGGGCGTCGCATCGATGAACCACTTGTCCCAGGCGCCGCCGAGGCCGACCAGAATGGCGACGTACTGCTTGCCATCGACCGTAAAGGTCATCGGTGGTGCGTTAACGCCGCCGCCCGTGTTGAACTCCCAGAGCTTCTGCAAAGACTTGGCGTCAAGCGCCATCACCTCGCCGGATGGCTGACCGGTGAAGATGAGGTCGGGAGTAGCCAGGATGCCGCCCAAATTGGGGAACGGCGTTTCCATTTTTCCGGCGATCTTGCCGGTAGTCACATCGATCGCAGTCACGCTGCCGGTGATCTTGAACGGCTGGCTCGGACCACCGCCGGTCCAGAACTCGCGCGGTTTCAGTTTGTCCGGCGTCATCACCTCAACCTTGATGCGATTGCAGCTCTCGATCACCGGGATGTACCAGAGCTTCAGATCCGGATTGTAGGCTGTCGGAGGCCAGTTCTTGCCGCCCATGTTGCCGGGACAGATGTGGGTTTCCATGTTGGTGCGGCTTGGTGTCACCGACGCGATATAGGCCTGCACGGACTTGTTGGGGTCATACTCGATCGGCTTGCCGCTCTCCGGGTCGAGCCCCTTGGTCCATGTGACCTTCTTGACGAACGGCAGGCCCCAGACGAACTTGCCGTTGGTGCGATCGATCGCATAGGCGAAGCCGTTGCGGTCCGCTTCGAGCGCGAGCTTCCGCGGACCACTGGGCCCGGGGACATCGACCAGCACGTTTTCCGCCACGCTGTCGTAGTCGTAGGGATCGTTTGGCGTGTGCTGATAGTGCCACTTGATCTTGCCGGTCGTGGCATCGAGGGCCAGCGAGCTGTCGGTGTAAAGATTGTCGCCGGGCCGATAGGCATTATCCCAGTCCGGTCCGGGATTGCCGATGCCCCAGACGATGGTGTCGGTTGCAGGATCGTAGGTGCCGGTCACCCAGGTCGAACCACCGCCGGCGGCGGCGGCGTTGTTGCTGTCTTTCCAGGTTTCGCTGCCGGGCTCGCCCTTGCCCGGGATTGTGTGGGTGCGCCAGACCTCCTTCTGGGTCGAGAGGTCGGTAGCTGCGATCCAGCCACGGATGCCATACTCTGCGCCGGCAACGCCCGTGATCGCCATGTTCTTGACGATCAATGGCGCGCCGGTGATCACCTCGCCCTTGTCGGGATCGGCGACAGTACGCTGCCAGGCGACCTGGCCGGTCTCCTTGTTGGTCGCGATCAGCCGGCCATCAAGCGTATGGGAAATGACGAGATTACCCCACAGCGCGACGCCGCGGTTGTCGACACCGCAGCATGCCACGGCACCAGCCCAATCACGGTCCGTCTTGGGATCCATCTTCCAGACCAGCGCGCCGCGGCCGCCATGCGCATCGATCTTGTAGACCGAACCCCATCCATCGGTGACGTAGAGAAAGCCGTTCTCCGCAATCGGAGTGCCTTCCAGCCCGCCATGGCTCCAGATGCCGCCGCCTTCGATGCCGCCGAGGTGCATGGTCCAGGCGACCTTCAGGTTCTTCACGTTATCGCGGTTGACCTCCTTCAGAGTGGAGAACCGGTGAGCCGAGTAATTCTGATGATGATGAAGCCAGTTGCCCGGCTCCTTGTCGACGTTGAGCAGCCGCTCCTGACTGACCTCATCCGCGGCGGAGACAGGCAGTGTGCTCATCACGCTTGCGACAGCGGCTGCTGCGGCAAGCAGACAGCTTCGCATCAACATTCTTGTGTGACCTGAAGATCGCTCCATGAGTAATGCCCTCCTTGTTGGCAAGTCTTGTTGGCAGTTCATGTCGGATTGAGCGTCCGGCATATCCGGGCGTTCCGCTGACGGGCCCTATTCAGCGGGCTTCAACAGTCCGCTGTCGCGATCAAGGCGTTCGTGAAATCTGCACCTCCGTTTCTTTGGTTCCGGCTTTCTGGAAAACGACGGCGCATGTGAACTTCTCGCCGTCGACGAGCTTCTGCCGCGTCTGCAGCAGCATGACGTGATATCCGTCGCGCGTGAGTTCGACCGTCTTGTTTTCCGGAATCGGAATCGACTTGATCTCGCGCATGGCGGGCGCCCCTTCGCCGCGATCGACGGTGTGTCTTACGGAGAAATTCGCAAACGGACAGCGGACGCGCAGTATCGCGTCGGCTTCGGCCGCATCGTTTCTGATCGTCATCACGAGCGGGAGATCGATACCAATCTCGTCGGAAGCAGGCACCCGGGCGCTCGTCACCTGCAGTGCGTCGCCTGCAGCGGCGAGGCCCGGCGTCAGCCCAAGTCCAGCGACCAGTCCGAGCGCGAGAAACCGGGATCCGCCCGACATCGCACCCCACCCTGCCCGATCAAGAGCACCATCAAGACTCGATGTCACCATCGCGGTCATCGGCTATCGCCGCGGCCGTCAGAGATTTACAGGCGTGGGACGCCCAAACGACCATGTCGTCCGACCCATCGGCGCCATCCTCCCACGATCGATTTTCTTGTTCTTTTAAGTTGCGCCCCAGAAGAGCCACATCTTCCCAAATTGAGGCGACGGTAGGGCCGGTGTCCGGAACTGACTCCAGCAGGAGGCTCGCTCAGCGGATTTCATACCGGCAATGCGATGTTGCATGAGCCGGTGATGGCGGGCGAACGGCGCCTACTCACCGCCGCGCCGGCATTCTTTTGAATTTCACGCTCTTCGCGTCCGCCTGCCGCGTCGCGAGGTAGCCGGCTTCCAGGCAGGCTTCGCGCTGCGGCATCTTCTCCTGCGGGCTGCGCAGGGTTTCCCACCAAGACGCGCGCTGGGCGGCGCGCGGCAGCGCGGCGTCGATGATTTGCTCGATCTGTTCGAAGCTCAGCACGAATTCGGAAAGCGTCTGCGCCTTCAGATAGTCCCGTAACGGGTCGTAAACGTTCACGCGTGTCCTCAATGGCGATTTGCATAAAACCGTCGGCGCCAGCAACCAGCCGTTAACTCTCTATCATATCGCGCTCACCGTTTAAGGCCGCAACAATTTATCAAGCGCATACCGGATAGCGGGAACAGACGATGCTATTCGGGCGGCAAAGCGACGTGGCCGGAAAGGGTTGGTTCGGAAAAGTCTCCGGCCGCCGGCGCTGGCGGCTGTCGACCAAGCTCCTGATCGCCTCGTCGATCGCGACCGTGATCGGCTTTTCCGCGATCTGCACCAGTGTCATGCTCGACATGCGCCGCGGCGAGGAAGAACTCGCGCGCCAGACCCTGGAAAATCTCGCCGCCGGCATCGACGCCGACATCAGCCGGAATATCGAACTTTACGACCTGTCGCTGCGCGCCGTCGCCAGCAACCTCGTCATGCCGGAGATCAAGGGCGTCACCAAGGAAATCCAGCACCTGATCCTGTTCGATCATGCTGCCACCGCCAAACATTTCGGCGTGATCCAGGTGTTCGACGCGCAAGGCAACCTGACGCACGATGCGGCGAGCCTCGATCCGGCGCCGGAGAATCGCGGCGACGAAGATTATTTCCAGGTTCATCGCGCCAATCCCGATATCGGCCTTTACATGAGCCGCCCGATGCTGCGTCGCAGTGCCTATTCGGTGGTGTTCAGCCGGCGCATCAGTGATTCCGACGGCGGCTTCATGGGCGTCGTGGTGGGCTCGATCCGTTTCAGCTATTTCCACGAACTGTTCGGCCGGCTCACTCTCAATCCCGGCGATACGATCACCGTGCTGCGCCGCGACCGAACCATCATCATGCGGACGCCGTTCGACATCGAAGTCATCGGAAAGAATCTGGCCGAGCGGCCGAGCTGGCGCGCAGACAATCTAAAGGAAGGCACGGCCTATGCCGGCGTCGGGCCGGTCGATCCGACACCGCGGCTTTATGTCCGAAGCGGCAGTACGAATCTGTTCTTCGTTGTGGTCGGAAAGCCGCTCTCGACCATCCTCAACCTTTGGCACCGGGAAGTGATCCGGATCGGCGCGATCATGCTGATGCTGATCCTGTTCGTCGTCGGCACCACGCTGTTTCTCGCGCGCGAGATCGGCCGCCGCGCGGAAGCCGAGGACAAGCTGGAAGAGCTGGCAACCACCGACGCACTCACGGGGCTGAAGAACCGGCGCAAGTTCGATATCGAGATCGACGCGGAATGGCGGCGGGCGTCGCGCAACCAGACCCCGGTCGCGGTGCTGATGATCGATGCCGACCATTTCAAGGCCTACAACGACACCTACGGCCATCAGGCCGGCGACCAGGTTCTGGTCGGCATTGCGATCTGCATTTCGGACTCGGTGCGGCGGGCCGGCGATTGTCCGGCGCGATACGGCGGCGAGGAATTCGCGGTGCTCTTGCCGGGCCTTTCGGTGGTGGATGCATTCGCCGTCGCCGAGACCATCCGCGCAAAGGTCGTGCAATGGTCGGAAGATCCCGTCACGACGGTCAGCATCGGCGTCGCGAGCGTAACGCCCACGGCGGCGATCGATTGGACCAATCTGATCGAAGCGGCCGACAAGGCGCTGTACGCCGCCAAGGCCAATGGACGCAACCAGTCGGTGGTCGCCGCCATTTCCCAGCTCGCGCTGGTGGCTTAGGACACGACCTTCTGCCAACCATCGTCATTGCGAGCGAAGCGAAGCAATCCATGCTGCAGCGTATGCGGGGCTATGGATTGCTTCGTCGCTTCGCTCCTCGCAATGACGGCGCGAATCGATGCGCGCCCCGCCCCTTACTTCTCCAGATATTTCTTCATCTCGCTGCGCAAACCATCGCGAAGGTCGGCGCGAGCCATGCCGTAGGCGATGTTGGCGCGCAGGAAGCCCGACTTCGAGCCGCAATCGTGCCGCTCGCCCTCGAACTCGACGCCATAGAAGCTTTGCGTCTTGGCGAGAGTCTTCATCGCGTCGGTGAGCTGGATCTCGTTGCCGGCGCCGCGCTCCTGCGTTTCCAGGATCTTGAAGATTTCCGGCTGCAGGATGTAACGGCCGGTGATCGAGAGGTTTGACGGCGCGGTGCCCTTCGGCGGCTTTTCCACCATGCCGTCGACCTCGAACATGTTGTTGGCGAGGCGCTTGCCGACGCCGCAGATGCCGTATTGATGGGTGAGATCGTCGGGCACCGCTTCCACCGCGAGCAAATTGGACTTGGGGCCAAGCTTGGCCGCGGCTTCGATCATCTGCTTCAGACAGCCCGGGCTGTTCAGCACCAACTCATCCGGCAGCACCACCGCGAACGGCTCGTCGCCGACGATGTCGCGCGCGCACCAGACCGCGTGCCCAAGACCAAGCGGCGCCTGCTGGCGGGTGAAGCTCATGGCGCCGGCCTCGGGCTGGTCGCGCGCCAGAATATCCTGCTCGGCCTTCTTGCCGCGGGCGGCGAGCGTGGAGTCGAGCTCGAACATCCGGTCGAAATGATCCTCGATCACGCCCTTGTTGCGCCCGGTGACGAACACGAAGTGTTCGATGCCGGCCTCCTTGGCCTCGTCGACCACGTACTGGATCAGCGGCTTGTCGACGATGGTCAGCATTTCCTTCGGCATCGCCTTGGTGGCGGGAAGGACACGGGTACCGAGACCGGCGACCGGGAAAACGGCTTTACGGATTTTCATGGGAGATCAGGAGCCTTGATATTGAGAAATTTGGCAATAAGGAAAGTCCTTTGATTGCACGTTGATAGCCGGTTTGCACCCCCCAACAAAGGCGGATGTATGGTGGCGGTTCGCCTCCTCCTGCACCTGCCCTTGCGCGCGTCGGACGCGACAACAAATTGCCCTCTGTTAAACTATTGGAAACCGCGACCGGGCCTTTTGAACCGGGGTGAGAACGACGGACGGACACTGCATGTGCCTAGCTGAACGAGCGATGAGCAATCGAGCCGGCGTGATCATAATCGCGGCGACGCTGCTGTGTTCCAGCGGAGGCGCCTTTGTCAGCCCGTCTTATGCCCAATCCTCTGACAACAACGGGGTTTCGAACTTTCTCGGCAACCTCTTCTCAGGGCAAAAAACGGCGCCCCAGGCTGCGCCCGGCCCCGACGGCGGTCCGCCGCCCTGGAGCGGCGAGGACGGCGCCTCCGGTCACCCGCTGATGACCGCGAGTGCGATTCGCGAGGCGGCTGCGAACTTTCCAAATTGCGTCGCCTCGATGTGGCCTGATGCCGCACGCCGCAACATCAGCCAGGAAAATTTCCAGCGCTTCACCGCGGGCCTCGAGCCCGATCTGCGCATCATGGACCTGATGGATTCGCAGCCCGAATTCACCAAGGCGATCTGGGATTATCTCGACATCCTCGTCAACGACAACCGCCTCGCCAAGGGCCGCGAGATCCTCGCGAAATACAAGCCGCAATTCGATGCGGCGGAGAAAGCCTACGGCGTCGACCGCTACATCATCGCGTCGATCTGGGGCATCGAATCCAACTACTCGACGCAGATGGGCGACCGCAACGTCGTGAATTCGACGGCGACGCTGGCCTGCATCGGCCGCCGCCAGGCCTATTTCAAGGACGAATTCCTGACTGCGCTCGAAATCCTTAACCGCGGCGATCTGCGTCCCGAACAGATGCGCGGCTCCTGGGCCGGCGCGTTCGGGCCGACGCAGTTCATGCCGACCGCCTTCAAGCGCTACGCCGTCGACGGCGACGGCGACGGCCGCCGCGACGTCGTCGACAACGCCGCCGATTTGATTGCGTCGACCGCCAACAACCTCAGGAAGGACGGCTGGCAGACCGGCCGCAGCTGGGGCTATGAGGTGGTGCTGCCGCAGGGTTTCAATTTCATGCTGGCGGACAAGTCCAAGGCGATGACGATCGCACAATGGCAGGGCCAGGGCCTGGTCCGGGCCGATGGCAAGCCGTTCCCCGATTCAACCGAAAAGGCCTATCTGCTGGCGCCGGCCGGCACGCAGGGGCCGGGTTTCCTGATGCTGCAGAATTTCCGGGTGATCATGAAATACAACCCGGCGGAGGCCTATGCGCTGGCGATCGGCCATTTCGCCGACCGCCTGCGCGGAGGGCCGCCATTCGTGCAGCCCTGGCCGCGCCAGGAGCGGGTGCTGTCGCGGGCGGAACGCCTGGAACTGCAGCAATTGCTGGCCCAGCGTGGCTTCTACAAGGGCACCCCGGACGGCCAGTTCGGCGGCCAGACGCGGGAGGCGCTGCGCGGCTTCCAGGCTTCCATCGGGGCGCCGGCGGACGGATTTGCCTCCTCTGACGTCCTCGAGCGGCTTCGAGGGCGGTGAATCCCGATTTCAGCGGCAAAAGTAACCCTGAAAGCCACGATTTGGCAGAAGCCTTGACGATCAGGCCGGAACCCCGGTTTATGGGGAAAATCTGCCCGCTTGCGGCCCGATTCCGCTACTATGTTTGACGCTTCACGATCCATTTTGCGACCGAGCCGGATGCGAAAGCCAAAGTCCTTTTTGCGCGTGTTCACCGATACCGGTCCGCTGGCCGTGCTGGCGGTCGTGATCGCGATGCTGGTCGGGATCGTGGGACCGGCTTCCGCCCAGTTTTTCAATTTCGGCGGGTTCGGCGGTTCGCCGCAGCGGCAAGCGCCGCAGCGTGGCGGCGGCTGGTTCGGCGGCGATTTCTTTGCGCCATTCCAGCAGCAGCAACAGCAGCAGGCACCGCGCCAGGATTTCTCCCGCGCGCCCGGTCCCGCCAAGCGCGACACCATCCCGGAACGTAACGTGCTGGTGCTGGGCGACGCCATGGCCGACTGGCTCGGCTATGGCCTGGAAGACGCCTATGCCGAACAGCCCGATATGGGCGTGATCCGCAAGCACAAGACCGGCTCCGGCCTGATCAAGTATCAGCCGCGCGGCGAGCCCGCCGATTGGACCGCGGCTGCGAAAGCCATCCTCGCCACCGAAAAGCCCGACGCCATCGTCGTCATGCTCGGCCTCAATGACCGCGTGGCAATCCGCGAGACCGTCACCGAGAAGAAGACCGACAAGAAGGACGAGAAGAAAGACGCGCGCGGCAAGCCGGACGCCAAGCCGGCAGACGGAAAGCCGAAGCCGGACGGTTCGACGGAAACAGCCAAACGCGACGAAAAGCCGGTCGACGCCGAATTGTCGCCGGACGATGCCGCCGACAACGACACGCCGCAAGCTTCTCCCGAAAAGAGCGCACGCTCGGGCGGCGGGGTCTATGAGTTCCGCGACGAGCGCTGGGTCGAACTCTACGCCAAGAAGATCGAAGAACTGATCGGCGTGCTGAAAACCAAGGGCGTGCCGGTGCTGTGGGTCGGCCTGCCTGCGATCCGTGGGCAAAAGGGAACCGCGGACATGCTGTTCCTCGATGCGCTCTATCGCGACGGCGCCGGCAAGGCAGGCATCACCTATGTCGATATCTGGGACGGCTTCGTCGACGAAGCCGGCCGTTTCCTGCAAAAGGGTCCCGACTTCGAAGGCCAGATCCGCCAGCTCCGCACCGCCGACGGCGTCTTTTTCACCAGGCCCGGCGCGCGCAAGCTTGCGCATTATGTCGAGCGCGAGGTGACGCGCCTCCTGGCCGCCCGCTCCGGACCGATCGCGGTGCCGATCGAGCCGACAACGCCGGAGGCCAGTGTCGCGCCCGGCCAGCCGGCGCCGCGTCCCATGGCCGGACCGGTCATGCCGCTGGTGGCCTCCTCCGTCGGCACCGATCAGTTACTCGGCGGCCCCGGCTCGCGCCCAGCAGCGGTCGATGCACTCGCGGCGCGCACGCTGGTGAAGGGTGAAGCGTTGGCCGCGCCGGCCGGCCGTGCCGACGA
>NZ_LLYB01000134.1 GCF_001440475.1 Bradyrhizobium lablabi
CTCCTGCGCCGCAACAGCCGCCTTTTTCAACGGAATCAGGGCAAAGCGGACACTTCCCAGTTGCGCATTCAGACTTCTGAATTTGACCCATTTGCGCCATACGCCTGACGGTTGTTATGGGTATGGTTGCTGCTGCTGATCCTTGCCGCGATGACCTGCCTCCTCCGGTTGCACCATGTTCGATGCTGACCCTAAAGCCAGAGCCGATCTAAGGGCGGGAACCCTTTATGCGATAGCGGGCGAATCCGCCTGGATTTACTACGGCCAAGTGACGCTGGACAAAGCCATTGGCTTCTTCCGGCTGCGCGAGCACAATTTGGCGGGGCCAGAAGGCGTCTTATCGTCGAACTTGATGACGACAGTCGTCGTTGCCTATCCATCCATAGGTCGAGCATTGAGGTCCGGTCGATGGAAGAATCTGGGCTGTTTCCCGCTGCACAAAGAGCTGCAAAAGATACGCTATTCAGTTCAATGGCCGGTAGGAACTTTGAACGTAACGGTATGGGCAGGCGGCAAGCCGAGTCATGACACGCGTGTCGAAGATCCCGCGATCCAGAACATGGAGATTATGGCTGTCTGGGACGCGGAGCATCACATTCCACCGCGCCTCACTGCCGACTTCGGAGAAGAAGAAGCTGATTGGCACATCGGCGGACCAATCTGGCGCGAGCGGAAGGTTAAGGAGGAAACAGCGAGACGTTTTCCTGATCAGCCATGGCACAGGCTCCCCCAGGATTGGGTGCCGACTGGTGGCGAACAAGGCTAGAAAGCGCCGATCCGCTTAGTTTCGATACCGAATGGCTGAACCTGGCACATCGCGTCATTTCGCTGCGTTGCGGAATTTGGTCGCTGTTAGGGCATAGCGGACATCGACCAAGCCGCACCGATCAATCTCGAATTTTGAATACGCGTCCCGGCACCGGCTTCGCGGAAGCGCCCTTCACCCCAACCCTCTCCCCGCAAGAGCGGGGCGAGGGAGGAGTACGCGACTTCGCGCCAACCTACGTTCGTCGTGCTTCAGGAATCTCCTACATTCCCATGATGGCAATGTCCTTCACCGTGCCGTCGATGCCGGCGATCTTGGCGGCCTCGGTCGCCTTTCCGGTAGCGAGGTCTACGCTGTAGAGCGTGCCGCCCGCCAATAGCCAGGCCTCGTTCTTGCCGGCGCCGTCGGACCAGATGTCAAACGCGACGCCATCAGCCTTGATTCCGAGCTTGCCGATCGCGCCGAGCACGCCGTCATTCGGCGGCGCCTGCTTGATCAATCCGCCGATAGTGCCGTCGATGTTGAACAACGCCGTCTCCTTTGCGCCCTTCACCGAATTGGTATATGCGCCGGCGACGATGTTCGGCTTCTCGCCCTTGTGCATGTCGCCCTCGGCAAATTTATGGTCGCCGTCCTTGGTTACCTTGCCGTCATCGACATTGGCGCGGAGGTTCATCCCGTCTGCACCCATTACGCGCAGGCGATCCGCCACCGGGTTGAAATCGACCGTCGCGGTCACGCCCTTGGCAAGCATGGTGTCGAGCTTCGATTTCGTCGTGGCCTTGCCGTCCGTCGCGATGGTCACAATGGTGCCATCGTCGACCAATCCATAGAGCAGGCCGTCGGCCGGACGTATGTCGATGCCGACCAGCGCGCCGGAAATGCCGGTGACCTTGACGGACCCGGTCGCCTTCTTCTGCGCGGTATCGACCATCGCAATGGTGTCGCCGCCAACCAGGGCGGCGACCTGTGCGGCATTGGCGGCAGCGGATGACAGCAATAATGCGACTGAGGCGGCGAAAATCGAACGATAGTTCATCGGTGAGCTCCCTGTGTTGCCATGATCCTCTCTGGACCAACACAGCGGGTACCGGCGGCGCGGCGAAACGGATGCAGCACACCGAAAATAATTTTCGGCACATGCATCCAAATGCCGCATCTCAAGGTAGAACAACTATGCAAGGGCATAGACATGACCGGAAATGGCACCATCACCGCCAACCCGCAGGCTTCCGCTCTGTTCGATCGGGAACGCGAGGCGCAGCTCGCCGCGGCTCTGGCGCGTTGCGCGGCCGGCGACCGCACCGCATTGCGCGTGATCTACGACAGCGAGGCGCCGCGCATGGTCGGCATCGCGCGCCGCATCCTGTTTCGGCAGGACCTTGCGGAAGAGGCGGTGCACGACGCCTTTATCCGCATCTGGCGCGGCGCGGCCGGGTTCGATCCACGCCGCGGCAGTGCCCGCGGCTGGCTCTATGCGGTGGTGCGCAACCGGGCGCTGAGCATTCATCGCGACGAGCACCGCTATGAAGCATCGGATGAAGGCGCCGGGGATTGCGACTGCGAAGCCACCCTGTCGCGGATGCCGGAGACCAGCGCGCTGCGCCGGTGTCTCGAGCAGATCGACCGTCCCCGCCGCGACGTGGTGGTGCTGGCCTATGTTCACGGCATGAGTCACGGCGAATTGGCGGGACGGCTGAAGGTTCCGCTCGGCACGGTCAAAAGCTGGGTACGGCGCAGCCTCTTTGCGTTGCAGGAGTGCATGGGATGAACCCGCACGACGCCGATAACGCCATGGCCGCCGATTACGTGATGGGCCTGCTTGACGGTGCCGAGCAAGCCGCCGCCGAGCAGCGTATCGCAACCGACCAATCATTTGCCCAGGCTGTCAGCGCGTGGCGGGAGCGGCTGGCCGACCTCGATCTCACGGCAGAGGAAACCCCGCCGAGCCCGGCGCTTTGGCAGCGCATTGCGGATGCAACCAAAATCGCGCCGATCGACGCCCTGCCCTCCGCACGCGCCGCGCTGCGTGGCACCACGCTGTGGGACAATATCCGGTTCTGGCGCGGCCTCGGTATCGGCGGCGCCTTCGCTGCAGCGCTTTTTGCAATGATCATGATCGGTGCGCTGGCGACGTCGCGCCAGCTTCGTCACGACATGCTCGCGCTCGCCCAGCGCAAGCCGATTTACGTCGCCGTGCTGGTGAACGACACGACGAAAGAGGCCGGCGCCATCGTCAACGCGTTTTCGAACGGCCGGGTCGAGCTGATACCGTTGCGGCCGATCGAGGTTCCCGCCGGCCGCACGCTGCAGGTTTGGACCTTGTGGGATCGCACGATCGGCCCGAAATCGATCGGCCTCACTGGCCAGTCGCGCACGCTGCAGCTCGACCTGGAGGCGCTGCCGGAAACCGTGCAAGACCAACTGTTCGAGATCACGCTGGAGCCGGAAGGCGGCTCACCTATCGGACGACCGACCGGCCCAATCCTGTTCAAGGGCAACGCCGCGCGCGCGTTGTAGTCGCCTAGAGGAAAGTCGCTGGCTTTCGGATCAGCACCAGCCCTTTTTCCAGTGGCCGGGCGGGCATCCACGGCCGCGCCAGCCGACTTTCCGGCCGCGGCTCCAACCAAACGGACGATAGCCATGCCCGCGGCCCCACCCATGCCCGTGGCCGTGCCCGCCCTTTATTTCGATCAGATCGCCCTTCACCAGCGAGTCCTGGATCAACGGATAGCCGCGGGGCATTGCCGTTGCCGGGGGCACAAAGGCGATGGGCAAGGTGAGTGCGATTCCAAATAGCAGTTTGCGCATGAGCTTCCGCTCCAGAGTTGAACGTGCCGGCTTCAAGCAGGAAAAAGCGGCAATAGTTCCACGCGAGTGGGGCGGACTTCCGAAGGATCGTCCCCTTCCCATCAAGGTCAGCAAAGCTGCCGTCAATCGGTGAGTATTTCTTCGTGCCGGGACGAAAAAATTTGGAACGACACCCGCCGTTCGGCGTTGCAGGGGTGAGCAGGTAGTTCAGGAAGGAGAAAATCCGACCGGGTTATCAGCTCAAAGCCCCGTCAGTTATTTTAGATAGCTGGCGGGGTTTTGATTGGAGGGGTTCGTGCCTTACGCGCTTTTCGATGGCGACAGGCAGCTCGGCCCTGGCCTTCCGACCGAGGCGGAGGTGTGGAAGCAAGCGCTTCAGGCCGGCCTGATTTCCGATATTCCCGTTGCCGACGAAGCAGGCGGACAGGTTCTGCCGCCCGGCTATCGCGTCAAGGAAACCAGGGAACAAGGTTGCACGCCAGATCCGGCCTGGAAGCTTCCGGACGAGATTTCCTGAGGGCGTTTGCCATCGCTCCACCGGCAGAGACCGGATGATAGGTATCGCTTCGCTCCACCCATCGAGCTAGGGCCTATCGCCTCTGTTTGAGGAAGGTCAGGCCGCTCACGGTCAGCCGTTCCTCGCTGGTCTCCCCTTCGGCCACCAGCCCTTCCAGATGAGTTTCGAGTTCCGGCAGCTTGCGGTCGAAATCGGCGCCAAGGCCCATCAGTTCGCAGGTTTTCCTGATGCGCTCGATGGGCTTTTCGAAGATGTTGATCTCGGTATGCATCCCAGCCTCCTGATACCGCCAACAATTCCGGTCGCCCGCAGGAGTTCCTCCGTAAGAAACCGGGCATTACTCTCCGTCCACAGCGACAGAAACACCCGTCTCACCTCGGCCTAGAAGCGGAGACTCAAGAGGACGACCAAGCTGCGATCCGGTGCGTCTATTCGAACGCGAACACGCGCTTCCAGTCTTTCTTCATGTCGACCACGGTCCACCTGTTTACCGCTGCGGCGTCCAGCGCCACGTCGAGCTTCCCGAAATGCGACTGACGGTCGTAGGCGTATTCGCGCTCCGCGTCGGTGTGGTGCACGATCAAGCCGAACCGCGGGCCACTGGCGCCGAGCGTCGCCCATTGCAGCATTTCGAGATCGCCGTCGGAATTTCCGAACGCCGCAATCGGACGTCGCCCGATATGCTCGTTGATGCCGATCGGCTTTCCCGCCTTGTCGTCGATGAAGTTGATGTCGGGCAGCCGGAAAAGCGTCGGCGCGCCGTCCTTCATCTCAAATCGGGNTCTTGATCGACGACCCAATGACCTGCTCCGGCGGCACTCCGTAGATCCGCTCNGGTCCACGGCCGCATGAACTCGATGCCGCCGCCTGAGACGATAAAGGTCTTGAACCCATTTGCCCGAAGGTAGGCCAGCAATTCCAGCATCGGCTGATAGACCAGCTCGGTATAGGGCCGCTTGAAGCGGTGATCACGCGCGGTCGCGAGCCAGTCGGTGACGATTTTCTCGAATTCCGCCGTGGTCATGCCGGCATGCGTCACAGCGATGATTTCGACCAATCCTTTTTCGCCGGAAGCCGCCAGCGCCTTCAGGTCGCCGTCCAGCACCGCTGCGAACGGCTGCTTGGTCTTCCAGTCCGGATGCATGGGCGCAAGCGCCTTCACCCGGTCGAGCGCAAAGGCCAATTGGATATACATCGGCTGCTCGATCCAGAGCGTACCGTCATTGTCGAAGGTCGCGATGCGCTGATCGACCGGAACGAAGAAGGGCCCGCCTTGCGTTGTGATGCGCGCGACAAAATCGAGGATCGACGCCTTGGTGGCCCCCTCGTTCCAGGACGGGAGTGGATCGCTCTGCGCTTGCGCTACGGCGGAGGTGGAACGGAGTGAAACGGACAGCACCGGCAGCATCGCTAGCGACGAGAGAAGGACGCGGCGATCGACGTAAGGAAAATGGATGATCGGCTTCATATCGATTCCTTCCCGTTGCCGGGCGGGCGCACAGAAATTCGGCGCGCCCCCCATGAAACCGGTTGATGCCCTGGCGACTACTTGCTCACTGCCGCCCGAGCCGCCTCGATTTTCGCCTTCACGGCGTCGAGGTTGAAGCTCGCGCCCTTTTGCATCGGCGGAAACTCGATCGCCGTCATGGCCAGCTTTTCCACCTGCTGCTGAACAAACACAAAGCGCCAGAATTCGTATTTGAACCAGTCGAAGTATTGCTGCGCGCCCTCTTTCGTCCCGTTATCGGGCCAGCCCGTGCGCTCGAATGGATCGAGGCGAAGGTTCGTCAGGTAGGGCACGTCAGCCTTGGTTTTTTCACCGAGCCACCCTCTGGGCTGGTCGATGAAACGATACTTGAAGTCGTCGATGCGGACGGCACCGAGTTCGCTCTCTCCGAAGTAAAAGATTTCGTGCCGGTTCGACGGCCCCTTGCCGGTGATCATGTCCATCTGGTTATAGCCGTCCAGATAGCACTTATAGGTCGTGTCGCCGATCTGTTTGCCCTTCTTCAGCTCCTCTGCAATGTTCGGGTTGCCGGCCGCCGCCAGGAAGGTTGGAAACCAGTCCAGGCCGGAAATGATGCCGTTTTCGACCTTGCCGGCCGGCACCTTGCCCGGCCAACGGATCATGCAGGGTACGCGGAAGCCACCTTCCATGACGGTGCCTTTGCTCTGCGCAAAAGGCGTCTGTCCGCCATCAGGCCAGGTGAAGACCTCGGTGCCGTTGTCGGTGGTGAAGACCACGATGGTGTTGTCATCGACGCCCATATCCTTGAGCTTCTGCATCACGATGCCGACGTCGTCGTCGAGTTGTGCCATGCCGGCTTCGTGTATCGACCAACCGTTCTTGGAGTTGCGCAGGGCCTGATATTTGGGCGAGAGATGGGTGACGATGTGCATCCGGGTTGGATTAAGCCACAGGAAGAACGGCTTGTTGTCGGCCTTGGCCTTTTCGATGAACTTCAGGGCAAGGTCGCGAATTTCGTCATCTACGGTTTCCATCCTCTTGGGATAAAGCGTTCCGGCATCCTCGATCCTCTGCTTGCCGACCTTGCCCCAGCGTGGATCCACGGTGCCGTCATCCACGGCGGTCGCGTACGTGTGGAGCATGTTGCGCGGACCGACGGTGTTCAGCAGTTCCTGCGGGTAGTTCGGGTGCGCAGGGTCTTCCATTGCGTCGAGATGATAGAGGTAACCGAAGAACTCGTCGAAGCCGTGCACCGTCGGCAAGAATTCATTCTTGTCGCCAAGGTGATTCTTGCCAAACTGGCCAGTGGCGTAGCCCATTCCTTTCAACGCGGTGGCAATCGTCACCGCCTGCGCGGGTATCCCAATGGCTGCGCCGGCCTGGCCGACCGTGGTCATGCCGGTGCGGATTGGCAACTCACCTGTAATGAAGTTGGCACGGCCCGCCGTGCAACTCGCCTCGGCGTAGTAGTCGGTGAACAGCATGCCTTCAGCGGCGAGCCTATCCAGATTGGGCGTCCGGCCGGCCATCAGGCCGCGGTGATAAGCGCCGATATTCCACATGCCGATATCATCGCCCATAATGACGACGATGTTCGGCCGTTGTCCGGCCGCTGCGGGCGCCGGTGCCGGCTGCTGCGCTTGCGCTGTGGTTGTCACCGCGACAGCCGAGAGCGCCGAAGCGGCCACAAGCGAACTGCCGGCCAGCAGCAGATCGCGGCGTTTCATTCCGCCGCCCGATTGCGGCGCGATGCCGTGGGATTCTTCCGGCGAACGCTTGCTACTCATGACGTGCTCCTCCTGTTTGATGCAATAGGCTCTGTTCGCTTGATGCATCGGAAGCCGACGTCGCTTGTGGAGGTGTCTACCGGCCCGGCCTCCCTGATCACTTGCTTGCCATTCCGTTGGCGGGCGCCCCGTCGTGGGGCGCCCGCGTCGTCGGATCACAGTCGTCGGACGCCGCTAGTCACTGCGACCGGCAGTTTTGGCCTGCTTGATCTGCTGAATTACCTGCTCGAGGTTGTAGCTCGCCGGGTCCTGCAGCGGCGGGTACGCAATATAGCTCTCGAGTTCCTTCAGCCACAGCGCCTGGCCGATGGGCAGCATGTTCCAGTCATAGACGTAGGCTGTAGAAGGGGAGCCGATTACGCCGCCCAGGCCCATGAGCGTCTTGTATTGTGAACCAATGGAGGTCTCGAACGGGTCTCGCTTGATATTGACGACCTGGGCCCAGTGGTAAGGAAGCGCTCCGGCAATAAAGCCCTGCGGAGCGTCGGACACCATCGTGAAGTAGATCTTCCAGTTCTTGTACCGGACCGCCGACGGGTCCTTGCCCGAATAGTAGAAGAAGGTATCACGCGCGGACTTTTCCGAACGCCCGGAAAGATATTCGGTCTGATCGACGCCATCGAGCGTTGTCTTCACGATGCCGGGATATTGGCCGGCCTCGATGCGCTTCTTCAGCGCGTCTCCCTTTGCGCCGCCGCCGATGCTGACAAACGTGGGCAGCCAGTCGAGCGCTGCGAACATTTCGTTCTTGACGGTCCCGGGCTTGATGACGCCCGGCCAGCGAACGAGCGCCGGAGCGCGCATGCCGCCTTCCCAGGTGCTCAGCTTGCCACCCTTGAACGGAGTGGTGCCGCCGTCCGGAAAGGTGATGGTCTCGGCGCCGTTGTCGGTCGTGAACACCACGATCGTGTTGTCGAGTTGGCCCATGTCCTGGAGCTTCTTGAGCACATAGCCGATATTGTCATCCATCTGCTTCATGCCGGCCTCGTTGAGACCCCAGTCCTTGCCGCCCGGCTCGCCGACCATGGCCAAGTACTTGTCATTCAGCACGGTGGTGATGTGCATGCGCGCAGGGTTGTACCAGACGAAGAAAGGTTTGCCCGTCGTCTTCGGATCGTTGCGATCGAGGAAGTCGATGACCTTGGCCGAGATTTCCTCGTCGACCCCCTTCGATCGCTCGAGTGTCAGCGGGCCTTGATCGACGCACTGCTGAGTCCTGCCTGTACCGTCCGATTTGCACGACAGGATGTTGCGCGGAGGTGTCAGGCAAACCGTCGTTTTCGGATCGACCGCGCCCGGAACCTCCGGGATGCCGGGGATCGGGGTATTCTTGCACGGCGGGGCAACCGTCTGCTGGCTCGGCGTCTTGTTGATGTCCGGGAAGCTCACGCCCTGCATCGCGTCGAGGTGATACAGGTAACCCCAGTATTCCTGGAAGCCATGCGCGGTCGGCAGCGCGTCGGTGTGATCGCCGAGATGGTTCTTGCCGAACTCGCCAGTGTTGTAGCCGAGATCGAGCAGGAATTTGGCGAGCGCCGGGGTGCCGGGCCGCAGATAGGACGGGCTGCCGGGCAGTTGCGGAGGAATCATGCCGGTGCGCAGCGGGTGCATGCCGGTGAAAAAGGCGTTGCGACCGGCCGTGCAGCTCTGCTCGGCATAGTAATGCGTGAAGATCGCGCCTTCATTGCCGATCCGATCGATGTTGGGCGTCTCGCCGACCATCAGGCCGCGATGGTAGATGCTCGGCTGGTAGAGGCCGATGTCGTCGCCCATGATGAAGAGAATATTGGGTTTCTGTGCCGGCTGTGCGGTTGCCGGCGTGCTGGCCGGCCCGGACAGCGACATCAACATCGTCGCGCCAAGCAGCGAGGCATAGGACCGCTTGTGCCAACCAGGTGTCTTGCGTGGCTTGTCAGGCAATATGGAACTCAGCATGGTTACGCCCTCCTGTTTATGATGCATCAGAGGCTCCTCGCCTGACGCACCGAAAGCCAAGATGACTCGTGGAAGTATCGACCGGCTCCGCGTGTCGCGCTGCCGGCCGGTAGCGTCGGCAGTAGTTCGGCGCGCACAAATGCGAGCCGCCTTTGATGACCTTTCTTGGAATTTTCACGTTGGTGGTTCTGGGGTCGTAGCTGTCGGCCTCGCGGCCGCCGCGCGGGTTCTCTGGAATGCAGCAAGCCTTCGGAGCATCGGCCTGATGCTTTGGCGAATACCAGTCGGCCGTCCATTCCCAGACGTTGCCGATCATGTCGTAAAGTCCGTAGCCGTTCGGCGGGAATGCGGTGACCGGCGAGGTACGTTCGAAGCCGTCGGCATTGGTGTTTTGGTGCGGAAAACCACCCTGCCAGGTGTTGGCCATGTGACGGTCGTGCGGTGTGAACTCATCGCCCCACGCGAACTCGGCGCCGTCGAGCCCGCCGCGCGCCGCAAACTCCCATTCCGCTTCAGTTGGCAAATCCTTTCCAGCCCATTGCGCATAGGCGAGCGCATCGCTGAAGGCCACATGCACGACCGGATGATCGTCCAGACCACGAATGTTGCTTCCGGGTCCGTAGGGATGCCGCCATTGCGCGCCCTTGGCGAAGGTCCACCACTGGCTGAAGTCGCGGAGGTTGACCGGATGATTGGGAGGCGAAAACATCAGCGAGCCCGCATAGACCATGTGCGGGAGCATTCCGGGATAATCCTTCGGATCAGGCGTGATCTCGGCAACGGTGATGTGCTTGGTAGCCCTTACGAACTCCCTGAATTGCCGGTTTGTCACTGGATGACAGTCCATCCAGAAGCCGTCCACGGTGACGCCATGCGCCGGGGCTTCCTCGGGATAATGCTTGTCCGACCCCATGCGGAACGTGCCGCCGGGTATCCAGGTCATTTTATCGATATCGGAAGGACCATCACAAATGGCGATATCGACCGTTAGCTCAGGTTTCGCTTTCAATGCGTTACCTCCCGGCCGATGCGCACGGTCGCTATTGGACCGTGGTCCAATAGCGGTATCTATGTGGTCCAGTGTTTGCGAACGACGCAGTGCGGTACAGGCTTTCCTGAGGCGCAACCGGAAGTAATTGTCGTTCGGTTAGAAACCAGCTTGATCTAAATCAACGCATCGAAGCGGACATGACAATGCGTCAGCCCCAACCTCTAGATGCAGACATTGCACTCGACCACTTCAGGCAGATTCCATGCCGGGTCAAATGCAGAAGTGCGAAGATTTGTTGAATTGCCCGCCGGCGTTCCTCAAAACGATGAACCGCCCTAACCTCCAGCCACCAACGCCCCGAACACGCGCCGCACCTCGCCCTGCGTCTCGCGCACCCGCGCCTCCAGCGTCGAGAAGTCGGGCGTGTCGCCGGCGCGCGCCATCACCCGCAACAAATTCTCGCCCGAGGTTTCCGGATTGAACTTGCCGATGACGCAAAGCCGAAGGATCTGCGTCAGATCGTGATAGAGCCGCGCGGCCGAACGCAGCGTCTCGGCGTCGGAGTGGGCCAGGATGCCGAGGCGCGCGGCATTGTCGAGCACCTGCAGTGTGGAGACGCTGAGGATTTCGGGTTTTTCCGCGGCGTGAACGAGCTGCAGATACTGCGCGATGAAATCGATGTCGACGAGGCCACCGGCCGCGAGCTTGAGGTCCCAGATGTCGGCCTCGCCCTTTTCCGCCGCGATCGCCCGGCGCATGTCGGCGACGTCACCGGCGGTGGAGGTAGCATCCCGCGGCCGCGTCAGCACGCCGCGGATGATGCCTTCTATCTTTTCGCGAAACGCGGGCGTTGCCGAAATCACCCGCGCCCGCGTCAGCGCCATGTGCTCCCAGGTCCATGCCTCGCGTTCCTGGTAATCGGCGAAGGAATCGATCCGCGACGCCAGCGGGCCGGCGCGGCCCGACGGTCGCAGCCGCATGTCGACTTCATAGAGCACGCCGTAATTGGTCCGCGTCGTGAATGCCGAGATCAGACGCTGGGTCAGCCGCGCAAAATATTGTGCGCCGTGTAGCGAGCGCTCGCCGTCGGAATCGGGATTATCAGAGTCGAAATCGTACAGCAGGATCAGGTCGAGATCGGAGGATGCCGTCATCTCGCGGCTGCCGAGCCGACCCATCGCAACGATTGCGGTCTCCTGCCCCATGATGCGGCCGTACTGGCCGGCGAACTGATCGGTGACGAGGCCGTGCACGGTGTGCACGATGCCCTCGGCGACATCGGCAAAGGCGACGCTGGCATGCTGGGCGGAGACCGTGCCGGAGAGAATGCGCGAGCCGATCAAAAACAGGCTTTCCTGCCCGAACAGCCGCAGGCGGTCGAGGAAGTCTTCGTAGGAATCTGCGTCCTTCAGCGTTGTCGCCAGCCGCGCCGACAACTCCTTCTGGTCCGGCATCGCGCCGAAGAAGCGCGGGTCGATCAGGCCGTCCATGATCTGCGGCTGGCGCGCCAGCATGTCGCCGAGCCGGGGCGCCGCACCGAGGATCAAGGCCACCAGCGCGACCAGATCGCGGTTCTGGCTCAGCAGCGAAATCAACCGCCCGCCGCGCTGCAATGCGCCGAGAAAACGGTCGAACGCGGTCACGGCATCATCGGGGTCTTCGGCATTCGCGAGGCCGTCGATCAGGCCGGGTACGAACTCGATGAAGGCGGCCTTGGTCGCCGCATTGCGCAGCGCGCGGTAATTGCCTTGCATCCAGAGCTGCAGGGTGCCAGCCACCGCGATCGGCTTCTTGAAGCCGAGCGTCGTCAGGTGATCGAGCAGGCGCGCGTCCTCAGGGCCGGCAGCATAGTTGAGCTGCGGCAGCTTCACCGTGCCGGTGGGGTCGCCCTCGAACAGCTTGCCGTAATGCCCCTGCACGACGTTGAGATGGCCGAGCAGATCCTTGGCAAAGGCGGTGCGGCTCTCATAGCCGAAGAAGCGCGCGAAACGCTCGATCGCTTCGGCGTCTTCGGGCAGCGCATGGGTCTGCTCGTCCGCGATCATCTGCAGCCGGTGCTCGACGCAGCGCAGGAATTCGTAAGCCGCCGTCAATTCGTCGCAGGCCTGAAAGGTGATCCAGTTGCTGGTCGCCAGCACCTGCAACGCGTGCAGCGTGGGACGCACCCGCAATTCCGGATGGCGGCCACCGGCGATGAGCTGCTGCGTCTGCGCAAAAAATTCGATCTCGCGGATGCCGCCGCGACCGACCTTGACGTTGTGGCCCTCGACCGCGATCTCGCTCTGGCCGCGATAGGTTTGCATCTGCCGCTTCATGTCGTGGACGTCGGCGAGCGCGGCAAAATCCAGATGCTTGCGCCAGACGAACGGCGACAATTCCGCGATCAGCGCCTCGCCCGCGCTGGCGTCGCCGGCACAGACGCGCGCCTTGATCATCGCCGCGCGTTCCCAGGTTCGCCCTTCCCGCTCGTAATAATGCAACGCCGCCTCGGTGGAGATCGCGACCTGCGTCGAAGCCGGGTCGGGCCGCAGGCGCAGGTCGACGCGGAATACATAGCCCTCGCCGGAGCGTTGCTGCAGCAGGCGGGCCAGGGCCTGCGTCACGCGCACGAAGAACGGCGCCGGCTCGATGTCTGCCGCCAGCGACGTCGCAGCCGGATCGAAGAACACGATCAGGTCGATGTCGCTGGAATAGTTCAATTCGCCTGCGCCCATCTTGCCCATCGCGAGCACGATCAGCCCACTTCCCTCCTCCGGCCGGTCATGATTGAGGGCGGTCATGCGGCCACGCGCGATTTCCTGACGCAGCAGGAAACGCAACGCCGTCTGCACGGAGACGGTTGCGAGTTCGGTCAGCGCCGCCGTCACCCGCATCACCGGCCAGACCCCGCCGATGTCGCACAGCGCGATCATCAGCGCGGCCTCCGACTTCATGCGGCGAAGCAGATGCATGACCTCGGCCTCATCAGCGGCGGCGAGCACGTCGCGCGTGGTTCCCTCGATCAGCGTGGCGAGGTGCTGTTCCGGGTCGCAGGCCAGGAGACGGATCAGCCGCGCGGCATCAGCGCGGACAAGGTCGAACAGATAGGGTGAGAACTCGACAATGCCGAGCAGGATGGCTCTGGCGAATGGCCGATCCAGCCACGCCGCGATCCCGGCCGACTGCTCCGGCTCCAGTTCGGCGAGCCAGTCTTCCAGGCGTTGTTCGGCATTGCTGGTGGCCGGGATATGCGGCCCGCATACGAACCGCGCGGCCAAGGCGGAAGAATTCATGCCACCTTCTGTGGCACATCCGGCGTTTGGGCCGCAAGCCTGTCACCCGCGGCAGATCGCGCCGGGATCACCAGCGTCGCGGTCAGGCCGGGATGGGAATCCCCCAGCCTGAGTTCACCGCCGTGCAGGGTCGCCACCGCGGATGCCAAACTCAAGCCAAGCCCGGAACCCGGCAGCGTCCTGCTCGCTTCGAGCCGCACGAACCGCTCGACCGCATGCTTGCGATCGGCCTCGGGAATGCCGGGCCCGTGGTCGGCGACGCTGAGCAGCACATGATTACCTTCGCGCCGCGCCTCGATCAGGATCTCCCGCGTGCGCGCGGCAGCGACGGGATCCAGCGGCTGCACCACCGGCGACGGCTTGCCGTATTTGATCGCGTTCTCGACCAGATTGGCGAGCGCCTGCCCGATCAGCTCGCGATTGCCGTGCAGCGGCGCGCTCGCGGTTTTGACGCGGAGCGTCATGCCGTCGTCTTCGGCCAACGGCTCGTACAATTCGTGGATGCCCCTGGCGACGTCGGCCGCGTCGAAATCATCCATGTTGCCGCGCGCCTGCCCGGACTCGGCGCGCGCGATCATCAAGAGTGCGTTGAAGGTGCGGATCAGCCCGTCGGATTCCTCGATGGTGCGTTCCAACGCGGCGCGATAGTCGCCTTCGCTGCCGGAACGCGCCAGCGCCTCCTCGGCGCGGTTGCGCAGCCGCGTCAGCGGCGTCTTCAGATCGTGCGCGATGTTATCGGAGACTTCCTTCAGCCCCATCATCAGCGCCTCGATGCGCTCCAGCATGGCGTTGAGGTTTTCCGCGAGGCGATCGAGCTCGTCGCCACTGCGCCCGACCGGCAGGCGCCCGGAAAGGTCGCCCGCCATGATGCGCCTCGTGGTGCCGGTCATGGCGTCGATCCGCTGCAGCACCCGCCGCGCCACGAAGATGCCGCCGCCGATGCCGAGCACGATGACGACCAGCAGCGACCATTGCGCGGCGTTGGCGACGATGCCGAACAGCCGTCGGCGCTCCTCCAGGTCGCGGCCGACCAGGAGGCGGAAGCCATTGGTGAGTTCGGTGACACGCACCAGCGCGCGATGATCCGCCGTGTCCTGCTCGTCAAGCCGGCGATAGGCGGTCTCGGACCAGCCGGTCGAGGCCATCACGCCCGGCGACAGCGATCCGACATTGCCGCCGATCGCTTTTCCCTCAGGCGTGGTGGCGAGATAGAGATTGGCGCCCGGCCGCAGCGCCCGGTTCTCGATCGTGAAGACGAGCCCTCGCAGGCCGCGGCGCGTATAGATGTCGGTGATCTCGGCGATCTCGACATTCACCGTCGCGGTAATCTGCTCGTTGATCAGCCGCCGCGTATTCCAGGCGAAATAGCCGAGCAGCGACGCGGCAAACAGCGCAAACAAAAACAGATAGACCAGCGTCAGCCGGAACGCCGTCGTGCGGATCAGCTTACCGAAGGCCGTCACGGATCATGTATCCGGCGCCACGGATCGTGTGCAGCAAGGGCCGCTCAAAGCCCTTGTCGATCTTGGAGCGCAGCCTGGAAATATGCACATCGATGACGTTGGTCTGCGGATCGAAATGATAATCCCAGACGTTTTCCAGAAGCATGGTGCGCGTCACCACCTGGCCCGCATGCTTCATCAGATATTCGAGCAGGCGAAACTCGCGCGGCTGCAGCGTCAGCTCATCCTTGCCGCGGGCGACGCGATGCGAAAGCCGGTCGAGTTCGAGATCGCCGACGCGATAGGTTGTCTCTTCCGCCGGGCCGACATTGCGGCGCGACAGCACTTCGACGCGCGCCTGCAATTCGGCGAACGAATAAGGTTTTGGCAGGTAATCGTCGCCGCCGGCGCGCAGGCCCTTGATGCGGTCGTCGACCTGGCCGAGCGCGGAGAGGATCAGCACCGGCGTGCGGTTGCCCTTCTCGCGCAGGCTCCCGATCACGGACAGGCCGTCGCGCTTGGGCAGCATGCGGTCGACCACGAGCACATCGTAATCGCCGCCTTCGGCCATCGACAGGCCCTCCTCGCCATCGCTGGCGAGATCGGCGACATGTCCGACTTCACGGAACGCCTTGACCAGATAGTCGGCGGACTCGCGGTCGTCTTCGATGATCAACAGGCGCATTTGCGGGGCGGTTGCACTCACGGGAATGGCTTTCTCTCACCATGGCGCGGCCGCCCTGCACATGCAAGGCGGCCGCGGATGCTCTCGATCAAGTGAAAAAAGCGGGCGGTGAAGCTGGGGGACCTCACCGCCCTTAGGCCCTTCCGACGGAGGGGGGCGTATTCCGCTGGAAGGTAGCCAGAGGGAGCGAGCCTTGGACCCGCTCCCCGGAAGGAGACGTCGGCGGGGGCGACGAATGCCGGCGAAACCCTCCATCTGGTATCTAGTCCTCGTTTAGCCCTTCGCCAGCGGCACCGCGACGAAACGCGACGAACCGCCGCTCTTCACGCGCATGAGAACACTGTTCTTGTTCTCGGTGCGCGCAGCATCCAGCGCCTCACGGACTTCGCCCGCGGTGCCGACGCTCTTGCCGGCGACCTCGAGGATGACGTCACCTTCCTTGAAGCCGCGTTCAGCCGCCGCGCTCTTCGGGTCGACTTCGGTCACCACGACGCCTTCCTTGCCGGCGCCGGCCACGCTGTTGGCGGGGGCAACCGTCAGGCCGAGCTTCGGCACGTCGGTTCCCTTGCTCTGGCTGCCCTTGTCTTCCTTGTCGGTCGAAGCCTTGGCCTCGATCGTGTTCGGCAGCTGGCCGAGCGTCAGGTTGATGACCTTGTCCTGGCCCTTCTGCAGCACGTTGAGCTTGACCGCATTGCCCGGCGCGAGACCGCCGATGGTGCGGGCGAGTTCCTTGGCATCCTTGACCGGCTCGCCGTTGACGGCGGTGATGACGTCACCGGACTGGATGCCGGCCTTGGCCGCCGGACCATTGGCCTGCGGTTCCGCCACCAGCGCGCCTTCGGCCTTCTTCATGCCGAGGCTGTCGGCGATGTCGGAGGTCACCGGCTGGATCTGGACACCGATCCAGCCGCGGCTGACCGAGCCCTTGTCCCTGAGCTGGGCGATCACGTTCTTCACCGTCGAGGCGGGGATCGAGAACGCGATACCGACGCTGCCGCCGGACGGCGAGTAGATCGCGGTGTTGACGCCCATCACCTCACCGGAGGTGTCGAATGCCGGACCGCCGGAGTTGCCCTTGTTCACGGGCGCATCGATCTGGATGAAATCGTCATACGGACCGTTGCCGATGTCGCGGCCGGAGGCCGAGACGATGCCGGCGGTCACGGTGCCGCCGAGGCCAAACGGATTACCGACGGCCAGCACCCAGTCGCCGATCCGCGGCTTGCTGTCCGACAGCTTGGCGAACGGGAAATCCTTGCGGCCTTCGACCTTGATCAGCGCCAGATCCGTGCGAGGATCGGTGCCGATTACCTTCGCGGTAAAGGTCTTGCCGTCGTCCATGGTGACTTCGACCTTGTCCGCGCCGTCAACCACGTGGTTGTTGGTCACGGCATAGCCATCAGCCGAGATGAAGAAGCCGGAACCCTGACCCGTCACCGGGCCACGGCCGCCACGCGGGCCGCCGCGCAGGCCGGGCGGCAGGCCATCCGGACCGCCGAAGCGACGGAAGAAGCGCTCCATCGGCGAGCCCGGCTGGAACGGCGAATCTTCATCCTTGTTGGCGCTGTCATCACCCTTCGAGGCCTTGTCGGCAATGTTGATCTTGACCGAAATCACCGACGGCTTCACGCGCTCGACAATGTCGGCGAATCCGATCGGCCGCTCGACCTTGCGGACCTCGTTGTTGACCTGCGCATGCGCCGCGCTGGCGAAGAGATCAACCGGGCCCTGCTGCGGCGAGAAGCCATAGACGGCGGCGCCGAGGCCGGCGACGACGGAAGCCATCAGCGCGAATTTGCGCGCCGAGAACAGCGAACGGCGCGGCGCGCCGTTGGACGGTAGCGAGGAAAGATCGACGGGACGTTCGGTCATGTTTCTAAGATCTCCAAGAGCCTGAATTCTTCATTGTTCTACGGTGCGGGGGGCTGGGCACCTGACAGGGCCTGAAGATGGTGTCTGCCGCCTTACCGCGCGCTGGCTAGGGAATTAAACTTTTGTAATGCGGTGACTTATGGATGCGGCAGAATAGCGCAGGCATTCAATGGCTTAGCGCTGGCTGAAAAACGGCTTTCGGAGGGCAGAACAGCCACTCCTTGCCATGCCGATAAGAGCCCGGCTTTCGAAGCTCTCCTAAATCTTACGTTAAACCAATCCATGACACAACCTTTGAATGAATAGATTGGGCGTGGTTGCGGAGCCGCCGAATGCGGAACTTCAATCACCGCCGTCAACGACAAGGATCAGGAAGAAAACCATGGTCAGCGCCGTTTCCAGCCAAGCCGCCACATTGAATCCCCTCGCCTATACGGCTCTCGAAGAAGACAACAAGTCCAGACAACCCGCAGCGAACGTGACGCCTGATGACAGCGACCGTGGCCCGGCCACGCAGGTGTCTTGGTCTCAAGATGCGCTGGATCGTCTGTTGGCCGCCTTAAAGCAAGGTCCGGACGCTGCGCAGCAAGCCGTGGATGCCTGGTCGCAAGCAGGTGCTGATCGTTTTGCTGCGTTCCAGGCTCGCTCGGAAGCAATTCATCGTCAGTCCGCAATTAATAAGGTCGACCATCAGCTCAAAATGCTCGACTGGCGGGAAGAGACAAACAAGTCGTTGGCGTCCACGGTCAAGTATTTGCAGAAGTCTGCCATCAAATGGCAGAATACGGCGCCAGTACCGGAGGTACAGCTGTCGGATGCCGAGATTAACGCAATTCTGAAGAAGGTCGCGCCGCGCGGCATTGATCCATCAAAGATTGGCGGTGCCGACACCTATTCCTTCGGTGACGACGGAAAAATCTATACCTTCAGAAAGGATGGAACGGCTTGGGTGCATGAGGGCGGCGTGCCCACCTCCGAGGCCGAGAAGCAACGCGGAATTCAGGCTTTCAACGAGTCGATACAGCTTTGGTCCAGCAAAATTGAATATCCCAGCGTTTCGCGGGCTGACCTGATCGCCCAGCGCGACGCGCTGATGGCTCAATAGCGGCCGCAGCTCTCAAAGCAGCGGCGCAGGAGTTCCTCCTGCGCCGCTTTCATTACTCCAACAGCCTCAGCTGATCTGGATGCCGTGGCCATTGACGTCGAACACGAACTCGAGCGTGTCCGTGTTGGCCGGATCGAAGAAGCCAACCACATCGACGTAGTTCTCGAAATTGGTGTCGAGGGCATCGGCGATGATCAGATCGTTCCCCACCTGGAAGAACTGGAGCGTGCTGACATCGGCGACGTTGAAGATCAGCGAATCCGAACCGCCGGCATCGAGGATGAACGTCACGCCATCGTTGTTGTGAGCGAACGTATCGTCTCCCAGGCCACCGGCGATCTCGATGACGCCACTGGTGTTGTCGATGATGACATCATTGCCGCCGCCGGCATCGACGATAGCGTCTCCGCCATTCAATCTGATGGTGTCATTGTCTGCGCCCGCGTCGACTTCGTTGAATGCGGTCGCCACCGTGATGTCATCATTGCCGGTACCGCCGACCACGATGCTGTGCGCGCCGAGCAGATCGGTAATGGTATCGTTACCGGTTCCACCATCGATCTGGTCATAGTCGGCGCCGCCATCGATCGTGTCATTTCCATCATCGCCGAAGAGGACATCGTTTCCGGCACTACCCAGGAGAACATCGCCTTCGTTGTTGCCGTGGATGGTGTCGTTTTCGGAACCGCCGTCGATTGCATCGATTCCATCACCGCCATTGATGGTGTCCGCACCGGCATCACCGTACATGATGTCGGTGCCGGCATCGCCATACATGGTATCGCCCTCGGTTCCACCGTGCATTTCGTCGCCGTCACCGCCGCCGTGCATCTCGTCGGCGCCAGATCCACCGTACATCAAATCAGTGCCGATACCGCCCGAGATGATGTCATTGCCGCTGCCGCCATCAATGCCGTCGTTACCGTCTCCGCCGTCGATGGTATCTGCGTCACCCTCGCCCAGAATGGTGTCGTTGCCGGCATCGCCGTAAAGGGTGTCGATTCCGCTGCCGCCGTAGACTGTGTCGTCGCCTTCATCGCCATGAATTGTGTCGTTGTTCTCGTTGCCTTCGAGATAGTCGTTCTCGGTGCCACCGCTCAGCGAGTCGTTGCCGGCTCCCCCGAACAGCTGATCGACACCTTGGCCGCCGTACAGATTGTCATCTCCCGTTCCACCATCGAGATAATCCGCGCCGTTTTCGCCAGAAAGACTATCAGCACCATCTCCGCCCCACAGTCGATCGTTATCAGCGCCTCCGAACATCAGATCATTATCCGCCTCGCCAAACAGCCTGTCCGCACCGGACCCGCCGTTGAGAATGTCGTTTCCAATGCCGCCTTGCAATTCGTCGTCGTTCTCATCGCCAAAAATGTCATCGGACCCGAACCCGCCAACCAACAGGTCATTACCGGTGCCGCCGCTAATGTGGTCGTCGCCAAAATCGCCGCTGATCTGGTCGTTGCCGTCGTCGCCATTGAGGAAATCGTTGCCGTCACCACCGTAGATGGTGTCGTCGCCACCGCCGCCGCTCAGGAAGTCGGTCGCACCAAAACCACGGATCAATTCGCCGGTAGAGTCGCCAGTAAAAAAGTCTTGGCCATCCGTCCCATCAAAATTTGGCATTGTCGTCTCCCATGTTTGTCGCCGCTCTCGTCGGCTTCATCATGGGATTACGCTTGTCGCCTTCTCTCAATATATCGATCTCGATAAACGCTATATCGATTTCGATAGTCGATATTTTCGGTTTGAGATTAATCGTCTTCAAGCGCACGCGTGTGATGCATGCGCATGTCGTCACGTGAGCTACATGCAGGCGTCACAGCGTTCGTGAGGAACCTTAATCTTCTCTGAAAATGCGGTGCGTATGATCCCGCAGCGGCTTCGCGAAGTACGATAGAACCGTGCGATCGCCGGTGAGAATGTAGCATTCCGCCGGCATGCCGGGGATGAGCGTCAGCTTGCCGAGCCTGGCAAGCTCGCGCTGGCTGATGGCGATGCCGACGCGGTAGTAAGTCGCACCGCTGTCATCCTTCACCACGTCGCCCGAGACGCGCGTCACGGTCCCACTCAGTTGCGGTGTCGTGTTTCGATTGAAGGCGGTCAGGCGAAGTATCGCGCTTTGCTGAAGCGCAACCTGATCAATGTCTTTTGCGGCGACGCGCGCCTCGACCGTCAGGTCCGTGCCCTGCGGAACGATCCGCATCAAGGCTTCCGCCGGGGTGATGACGCCGCCGATGGTATGGATCGCGAGCTGATGGATCAGGCCTGCTATCGGCGCGCGCAGTTCAATGCGGCTGAGCTGATCCTGCGCCGTGACTTCGCGCTCCAGCAGCTCACCCTGCCTCACGTTCACGTCGCGAAGCTCGGCCGCGACCTCGCTGCGCAGCGTCTGATCGACCTGAAGCAGTTGCAACTCGACTTCCGTAATATGTCCGCGCGCTTCGGCGGTCGCCGCGATGAGCGCACCGCGCTCACCGTTGAGACGGGCCGCCGCGCGCGCCAGATTGTTGACCCGGTCGATTGGAACCAGGCCCTTGCTGAACAGGCTTCGAACCCCGACCAGTTCCTTCTCGATCAGATCGATCTCTTCGGTCTTGGCGTCCTGCTGCGCCGCCTGCCCCCGAATCTTTTCGTTCAACTGCGCGATCCGTTCCCGCAATTGGCCTTTCTGGCCCTCGCGAGCCTCGCGGCGATGCGAAAACAACCGGCGCTCCCGCTGCATGACGTTGTGGACGGCGGCGACATTCAGCCGCACCGTGAGCTCGGCAGGTGTCGCAACGTCAGGCAGGCCGTCCCGTTCGGCCTCGAGCCGGGCCTGGCGCGCGAACAGTTCGTTGAGATTCTTCGTGACGATCGCAAGGTTTGCCCGCGTGATGGTGGCGTCCAGCCGCACCAGCGCGTCGCCGGCCTGGACGATCTGCCCCTCGCGAACCAACAGCTCGGCGATCACGCCGCCCGTCGGATGCTGGATCTGCTTGACGTTATCCTCCACGATGACGTTGCCGGGCGCGATGACCGCACCTGATAATTCCGTCGTCGCGGCCCACCCGCCTACGCCAAACACCAGCATCAGGATGGCGGCAACACCCGCCAGCACATGAAGACTGAGCGAGCGCTTGATCAGCCTCTCGTCATCCGGCTTCATGCGCGACAGCCTCGCCTTCGATGACCTTCAGAGGCGGAACGGCCGTTCCCCTTTGGCCCTGCTTCAGGATTGCATCGCGCGGCCCAAAGGAGCGGACCATGCCGGCCTCCATCGCCAGAACAAAATCGAGCGATGCCAGAATGCCGGCGCGATGCGCCACCACGATGACGATGCCGCCTCTCGACCGCACGGCCTTGATGGCCTGCGTCAGGGCACGCTCTCCCTCGGTGTCCAGGTTGGAATTAGGTTCATCCAGAACGACCAGGAATGGATCGCCATAGAGCGCGCGCGCCAGCGCAATCCGCTGGCGCTGCCCCGCCGAGAGGCCGAGCCCCCTTTCACCGACGCGCGTCTCATATCCATCAATGAGCTGGACAATCAGGTCGTGAACGCCCGCCGCCTGCGCTGCTGCGACGATCTTGTCGTCGTCCGCGAATGGATCGAGCCGCGAAATGTTGTCTGCGATGGTGCCGGGAAACAATTCGACGGCTTGCGGCATGTAGCCGACGAAACGGCCACGCTCGTCCGCCGTCCATTGGTCGAGCGTTGCGTTATCGAGACGAACAGAGCCCCGGATGAGCGGCCAGATGCCGACGATGCCGCGAATGAGCGAGGATTTTCCCGAGCCGCTCGGACCAAGCACACCAAGCACGCTGCCTGCTTTCAGCGCAAACGTCGCATTCTGCACCGTGAGCCGGCGGGGATCGGACGGCGGAGCGATGTAGACACCCTCGACGGCAAGCGAACGAGACGGCGGCGGAATGGCCGTGCGAACGCGCTCAACCGGAAAATGCGCCATCAGTTCGTTGAGGCGATTCCATGCGTCGCGGGCGACCAGCATGCCGCGCCAGTTTCCGATGACGTGCTCGGCGGGCGCGAGCGCCCTCGCGGCGATGATCGACCCCGCGACGATCATGCCTGCACTCATGTCGTCATTGATCACGAGATAGGCCCCAAGGCCGAGGGCTGCCGATTGCAGAAGATAACGAAACGCCTTCGATACGCCCGACAGCGTTCCACCGATGTCGCCTGCCACGCGCTGAAGCTCAGTATATTCGCGGTGCGCCTGCCCCCAACGAACCGATGCTCTCGACGTCAGGCCCATCGCCGCAAACGCCTCCGCATCGCGGTTGACGGCCTCGGCAAACCTGTTTCTGGCGGCTTGCGCGGCGTTCGCCTGCTTGAGCAGCCGCCGTGTCCGGATATCCGTGACGACCGTCAGGCCGGCGAGAATGACGGTTCCCGCAACGACCAGCCACCCCACCAGGGGGTGCAACAGGAAGCAGACGGCAGCATAAAGCGGCATCCAGGGCAGATCGAACAGCGCGGAAGGCCCCTGGCTCGACAGGAAACCTCGCACCTGATCGAGATCCCGGGCCGGACGCAACGCGTCCCCCTCGACCTGCCCCTTGAGAGGCGCCCCGGCGATAATCGCGAATACGCGCGCCGACAGGCTGGCATCCACACTCGAAGCGACCCGCGCCATCACGCGAAATCGGAGCACATCGAAGAAGCCCGAAAACGCATAAAGGCCCGCGGCAAGGGCGAACAGCGCAATCAGCGTCGGGATGCTACGGCTGGGAATGACCCGGTCGTAGATTTCCAGCATGAATATCGGGCCCGTCAGCCCGAGCAGGTTCGCCATTCCTGAAAAGACAGCAGCACTCCAGACGGCGACACGAAGATTCAGTTTCAATCCGGCGTTCGATTGCCGCGGCAAATGCATGTCGATACCACGCCGTCATTCCAAGGCCATTATTCCAAGGCTGCGGCGCACACGCCGGCGCAACGACGCTGTGGATGTGCTCGCGACAGCTACTGTTCTCGACAACCGATCGCCCGGCAATATATCAAAATCGATAGCCTGACTGGATCGACGACAACTTGAATCATTCATCACGTCGAAACTTGATTCAAAGCCGTTGATAAAACCGCAAGCGACTGCCACCGCCGAAAACGAACGCCTTCAAGGGACCGTGATGAGATTCGCGCGCAATGCGATAATCACGGCCTGCATGAGATTGACGGCGCCCAATCTGGCGCGCGCGCGCTTCAGATAGAGGCGAACCGCAGCTTCCGACAGCTTGAGCGCGGTCGCGATCTTCTTGGGTGGGTCGCCTTCGGCGAGCCGCTGCAAACATTCGCGCTCACGCGCCGTCAGCGACGGCCGCACCTTCAACCCGTGCTCATCGGACCAAATCCGGATGACACGCTCATGAAAGTAGAGCCCGACGAACGCAATCTCGGACTGGTTCTCGTTCTTGAACGCATCCCACTGTTCCGGCTTCACGTTCGCCGTGAAGGAAAACGTTCCCGCGTCGCCATCGGGACCACGCATCGGAAACGACATCCCGAGCGCTCCGATTCCGTATCTCGCGGCCTCGGAAAAGAAATAGTGAGCGTCGGGCGACTTCAAGTCCAGCTTACGCCAGTCGATCGGCAGAAATGCGGTCCTGCTGGCCGCATATATCGGATCGATACGCAGAAAGTCCTCGCGCCAGTNACCGTTCCATCCATTCGTCTGGATATGTCAGGATGAAATAGGGATCCGCATCNTGCCAGATCAGGCATTCGCAAACCCGCGTAAGCAAGGTGCGAAAGACTATAGATCTCCCGCAACTCGTTCATCACCTTCAGGAGTTCAGTTGATTTGTGCGCATGCGCAATCGCATCCAGAGCAGGCTCGATTCTCTTGCAGTCCATACCACCCTCGGCAAATTCGCTTACCGATACTTCCAGCAGGATCGATCAACTCAAGTCGCGCATCGATCATTACAGGTGAAGTTGTGCGAGAATTCCATGCGACCTTATGTTGCGCAAGACCAAATCGTCTGCGCGAGCTTTCGGAAATGTCGAAGGGCTGAGATTATTTGGAATGGCGCCGGCTGCGCGCGAATTCCCGCAAGAGCAATTTCATTTAGATTTCATTTACGATGGGCGATCGCGTAGCAGGTCAACAAACAACGAGCAGGCCAAGACAATCGGCACGCGCACGATAGAAAGCGCGCGTCAGCTCTTCAACAAGAGCTGACGCTTGTCAGGACAGTATCCGTTCAGATGGCCGCGATGAGCTTGCCGCGTTTTGCATGGCAGCGTTGCGCAATCGCTTAGACGATTTGGTGCGCTGCGACTCAGCGATTGCGTTCCGCTTCGCCCGCGAGACCTCGCTCAGCTTTTCTTCATCTTCATCCGCCCCATGAAATCCCGCTTGCCGAGCGGAACGCCGTTGGTGCGCAGGATGTCGTAGGCAGTCGTTGCATGAAAATAGAAGTTCGGCAGCGAGAACGACATCAGGAAGCCCTCTGCCGTGAAGGGCAGCTTGTGTTCGCCGAGATGAAAGACGACGTCGCGGCCGCCGAGCGCATTGACCGCCTCGGGCGTCCAGCCCTCCAGCGCCTCGCGGGTCTGCGTGACCAGCCCCTGCAATCCGGCATAGTCGTACGGCGTCCTGGATGCAGGCGGACGGAATTCTCCGCTCTGCACGCCCTCGATGGCGCCGCGCGAATGCTGGGCGACGGAGATGATCTGGAAGCGCAACGGCAGCATGTCGGGTGCGAGCCGTGCCTCGACCATCGTTTCCGGATCGATATTGTTGTCACGAAAATGCTTGAGGCCGCGATCGAGGAAGCCGCCGACCGCACCCAAGGTTTGGAGATAGTTCGCCACGGTGGCGTCATATAGTGTGAGAGCCATGTCCATTTCTCCCTGCGTAATTTTCTTCTCTTTCCGTCTAATGTCATAGCCGAAACTTGCCGGCTTGCAATCATCGACCGCCGGCGGATTGACGATCCTTCCCGTGCTCAACCGTTGTTCGCAATGGAGTTGACCATGACCATCGCCATCAGACGCGCCATCCTGCGCGCCAATGCGGCGTTTCTTCTCGCAGCATCAGCGGGCGGTTTTGCAAGCGACGTACGCGGAATTTTCCTTGGCCTCGGGCCGATCGCCCGCGTCGTGGCCGAGGCGCCCCATGCCGGAATCGGCTTCATCGAGGCCCATGGGCTTGCCTTCATCCTGGGTATCCTGATGTGACGAGCCGAGCCGTTACGTGGCTGGCATCTCGCCGCTGCGGCCATTCACGTGTTGCTTGGCACCGCCAATGTGATCTTCTGGCAGTTCTTCATCGCAGCCGACATGTTGATGGTGGGTTACGTGACGACGGCACTGCATGGCCTCTTCGTCGTACTGCAGATATCGGCTGCCGTCGCGGCGGGCCGCCGGACCTCCGTGCCAGTTCGATTTCCCTGAGGCAACGATCGTGGAGACGGATCATGACCCCTGACCAGAAAACCGTTGCAATCGGCGCCGGCACCGGCGTGCTGACGATGATCGCCGCGATGGCCGGCATCTCACAACTCTGGGCTGACACGTCGTTGCCGACCGATGTCGCCGGCCGACTTGCCTATACGCTAAAGGCGAACGCGCTTGCGGCGATACCGCTCCTCGTCGGCACCATCACCGTCGGAAACAACCGCTTTCTCAGCGAAGCGATCGACCCGACGCTGCAGAAGGAGGACCAGGCGACACTCATCAACGGACGCGTGCTCGACAATACGCTGCAGCAATATGTGCTGTTCGTGGTCGGCACATTGGCCCTGAGCGTCAGCCTGGCGCCGGCCAACATGCCAGTCATCGCGGCGGCAACCATCGTCTTCATCGTCGCCCGGTTTGCGTTCTGGATCGGCTACCGGATCCATCCGCTCTATCGGGCGTTCGGGATGGCGGCCACGATGTATCTGAACATCGGGATTCTCGCCTGGGCGGGCTGGAAGATGGTCGTGGCGTGACGCCTAGCTCGGTTTTTTCGGCGTCGATTCAGCCGCGAGCAGGCGCTCCAGCCTCGCCTCTTCTTCTTCCGACAACTTCAGTTGCGCGGGATCGGCCGCGCTGCCGGCGCTTGAGCGGCGGCGGCTGTAGAACCACAGCGCCAGGCCGCCGCCGATCAAAGCCAGCGGCGGCAACAGCCAGAGCAGCAGCGTATGCGGCGTGAAGCGCGGCTTCAGCAGAACGAATTCACCGTAGCGGGCTACCAGAAAATCGATCACCTGGCTGTCGTTGTCGCCGCCCGCGATGCGCTCGCGCACCAGAAGCCGCAGGTCGCGCGCCAGCGGCGCATCGGAATCGTCAATCGACTGGTTCTGGCACACCATGCAGCGCAGCTCGCGCGACAGGTTGCGCGCACGCGCTTCCTTGGCAGGGTCGGCCATGATCTCGTCGGGCTGCACGGCGTAGGCCGCCGGCGCGGCTGACATCACCGCGGCGGCAAGTACGTATGCGAGGAGGCGCTTCACCGCCCTACTCCGCCGGGGCCAGCGCACGGGCGGCCTTGGCCGGCTTCGGCGCGCCGACGCGCAGGCGGCGGTCGGACAGCGACAGCAGGCCACCGAACGCCATCAGGACAGGCCCCCACCAGATCAAAAGCACCAGCGGCTTGTGATAGATGCGCACCGCAATGGCGCCGTCGGCATTGGTGTCGCCGAGCGAGACATAGAGCTGGCTGGCGCCGCGGGTCAGCAGCGCGGCTTCGGTGGTCGAAGAGCCGCGCGTAGTGAAGTTGCGCTTCGACGGCGTCATCACCTGGAGCGTTTCGCCGTCGCGGCTGATGGTGAACTGCGCGATCATTTCGCGGAAATTCGGTCCCTGCCGCTGCGTGATGTCGTCGAGCTTCAACTGATAGCCGGCGACGGTTGCGACATCGCGCGGCTTCATGGTGCCGATATATTCGCTGTTCCAGGTGGTCTCGCAGACGATGCCGATCAGGGCAACGCCGAGGCCCGCATGGGCGAATGCCGTGCCCCAGGTTGCCCGCGGCAAACCGCGCGCGCGGGCGATTGCGACTGCAAAGGGGGTGCGGAACAGTCCCGTGCGCTCCGCGAGGTCGGTCAATGCGCCCGCGATGACGAAGACCGCAAGCCCGATCGCGAGCGGCGCGAGCGTAGCTCCGCCAAAAGTCCATGCAAACAGCACCGCCACCGCGATCAAGGCCGCGATACCGGCCGCCATCAGCCGCTGCGCCGCGCCGATGAGGTCACCGCGCTTCCACGCCAGCAGCGGACCGAACGGCACGGCCAGCAGCAGCGGCACGAATAGCGGCCCGAAAGTCAGGTTGAAGAACGGCGCCCCGACCGAGATCTTGTCGCCGGTCAGAACCTCCAGCGCCAGCGGATACAGCGTGCCGATGAAGACCGTCGCGCAGGCCGAGGTGAGAAAGAGATTGTTGAGCACCAGCGCGCCTTCGCGCGAAATCGGTGCGAACAGCCCGCCCTGCTTCAACGCCGACGCGCGCCAAGCGTACAGCGAAAGACTGCCGCCGATGAAGAGGCAGAGGATCAAGAGGATGAACACGCCGCGCGCCGGGTCGGTCGCGAACGCGTGCACGGATGTCAGGACGCCCGAGCGGACGAGGAAGGTGCCGAGCAGCGACAGCGAGAAGGTCAGGATCGACAACAGGATGGTCCATACCTTCAGCGCGTTGCGCTTTTCCATCACGACCGCGGAATGCAATAGCGCGGTGCCGGCGAGCCACGGCATCAGCGAAGCGTTCTCGACCGGATCCCAGAACCACCAGCCGCCCCAGCCGAGTTCGTAATAGGCCCAGTACGAACCCATCGCGATGCCGAGCGTGAGAAAGATCCACGCCACCAGCGTCCACGGCCGCACCCACCGCGCCCAGGCTGCATCGATCCGGCCTTCGAGCAGGGCGGCGACGGCGAAGGAAAACGAGATCGAAAATCCGACATAGCCGAGATAGAGCATCGGCGGATGCACGGCGAGACCGATGTCCTGCAGCACCGGATTGAGATCGCGGCCCTCGATCGGCGGGCGCGCGATACGCAGGAACGGATTCGAGGTGGCCAGGATGAACAGATAGAACGCGGCGGCAATCCAGCCCTGCACCGCCAGCACGTATGCCCGCAGCGACAGCGGCAGATTGTTGCCGAAGGCAGCGACCAGCCCGCCGAACAGCGCCAGAATCAACACCCACAGCAGCATCGATCCTTCGTGATTGCCCCACACGCCGGTGATCTTGTAGAGCAGCGGCTTCATCGAGTGCGAGTTCTCGAACACGTTGACGACAGAGAAATCCGAGACGACGTGCAGCATCGTCAGCGCCGCAAACGACGCACCCACGAACAGCAATTGCGCGAGCGCGGTGGAGCGCGCGACATTCATCAAGGCGTGATCGCCCCAGCGCGCGCCCAGGATCGGCACCGTGGACTGGATCAGCGCCAGTCCCAGCGCCAGCACCAGCGCGTAATGCCCGGCTTCCGCGATCACTTCGAGGCCCCCTGAACCGGCGCAGACGCGGCCGTGGCGGCGGGCTTGGCGCCGTAATCGTCCTTCCAGTGCCCCTGCTTCTTCAGCGCGTCGGCGACATCCTTGGGCATGTAGGTCTCGTCATGTTTTGCGAGAACGGTATCGGCCTTGAACACGCCTGACGCATCGAGCGCGCCTTCGGCGACGACACCCTGCCCTTCGCGGAACAGGTCCGGCAAGATCCCCTTGTAGGCAACCGGCAGCGTGGCGCTGCCGTCGGCGACGGAAAAGTTCACGGCGAGATTGTCGCCCTTCACCAGCGAGCCCGGCTGGACCAGGCCGCCAAGACGGAACCGCTTGCCCGCCGGGATCTGTTTCTCCGCCGCCATCGTCGGCGTGGAGAAGAACACGATGGAATCGCGCATGGCGTTCAGCACCAGCGCCGCCGCGATCGCGAGCACCGCGAGCGAACCGCCGATCATGGTCAAACGCCGTTGCTTGCGCGTCATTTCTATCCTCTGTCTTCCCTTGCGCGTCCCGCCACCCTGCTCATCCATCAAGCCCTAGATTCTTCAGGCCCGTATTGAGCTGGCGCAAGCGTTCCGCATCGCCCGCGACCGCCTGCCGCGCCTCTGCGACCGCGCTCGTCGCCTTGTCGCGCTCGCCCATCACCAGATAGGCCCGCACCAGCCGTAACCATCCCTCGACATCTTCGCCGTTCTGCTTCAGCCGGGTCGCGAGCCGATCGACCATGCCACGGATCATCGCGCCGCGGTCATCTTCATTCATGTCCTTGGCGGCGGCCATCGCATCGTTGGAGAGCGCGGGAACGGTAGATCCGCCGACCCGGGCCAACGCCGCCTGGATCAGTGGACGCCATGGCGCGTCGGCGGGCGACTTGGCGAGCATGCCCTGCCAGATCGCGGCGGCATCGGCCTGACGGCCATCCTGCTCTGCGGCGAGCCCGAGGAAATAATTGGCCTTAGGGTCATCGGCGTTTTGCGCCACGGCGCGTTCGAATTCGGCCTTGGCCTCCGCCGTGACGACGCCACCGGCGGCACCCGCAAGCGCCTCGCCGAGATCGGAGCGGCGCTCGGCGCTGTCCCCGGCATGGGTGATGGAGTTGCGATAGGCACGAACCGCGTCATCGTAACGGCCGAGCCGCGCCAGCACCGGCGCCAGCACGGTCCAGCCACGGCCGTCGGTCGGATTTTTCTCCAGATGCGCCTCGACCTGCGCCACCATGTTTTCGAGCGGCTGGCTGGCATCCGCGGTGCGGGTGCGCTCGGCGAGCGGAAAATCGCCGAGCCGCGGCGATCCGACCGCGAGGTAGAACGTCACCGCCGCGATCGGCAGCCCCACCAGCGCCAGGATGGCCGAGCCACGGCGCAGGCCAAGGTTGGCGCGCGCCGGCAGGCCGGGCTCTCCGTCCGCGGCGGCGAGCAGGCGGCGGCCGATTTCGACACGCGCGGCCTCGGCCTCGGACACGCCGATCAGACCCGCTGCAACATCGCGATCGATTTCGGCGAGCTGATCCCTGTAGACCGCCGCCTCGCTGCCGCCCCCTTGCGCAGAAGAGCCGCGGCTCAACGGCCAGAGCACGGCGAAGATCGCCGCGACCGTCATCAGCGCGAACACAAACCACAGTGTCATCAAGCGGTTCCCGGGCGGAGCGGCGCATCCAGGCGAGCGCCGATGCGCCGCTTTACACCACCGGCGGCAAGCCCGGCAATTGACAATTGCTTCAGGAAAACCGCCCGGACGGGAGGCGCCGGACGGGGGATTTTGCGGAATTGCAGGCCTACTCGGCCTTGGTCGCCTTGCGCTCGCCGGTCATGGCATTTTCGGCCGCCCGGTTCATCAGCGACGCATAGTCATGGCCGAACAGGATCTCGCAGAAGCGGATCGCCGCCTTGGCCTGCATCAGCCGGTAGGCACGCGCCTTGGTATCGCCGCCGCGCAGCGTCTGCACCAGGCTCTCGGTGGAATGCTCGACGTAATGCTGCAGGTCGGAATAGGTCCGCAAGGTGACCTCGTTGATGGCGAGTTCGCTCGCATAGGTGCGGCACACCGCCACGAAGTCGATCAGCGCAGCGATATCCTCGACCTCGGCGGCGTCGATCTTCGGCGCCGAGGCGATGTCCTTGTCGGCGCGCTGGCGCAGGATGCGGCGGACCCGGCCAGGTACGCTCTCGATTTCCGACTGCAGGGAATTGGAAATATCGGCACGGATCGACGTGAGCTGGCGACCCCACGCGGAATCGTTGCGCAGATCGAGCTCGGTGCGCAGGCCCCGCACGCCGTCGTGCAGGATTTTCAGCTGGTCGCCGACATTATCGAAATGGCCGCGCCGGATATCCGTGCGCAGGCAGGCCGTGAGGAAGGAGAGATCGTGCAGCGCGATCGTGACAGCGATGCCATAGGGTGTGGCCGCCACGCGAATTTCATCGTCGGAAGCCGCCATCTTGATCGCGAGGCGAATGATCTGCCACGGCGCCGCCAGCCGCTGCATGATCAGCGACAGCGCGAACGGCAGCAATTGCGGCGTCTGCAACGAGGGCACGTTGAGCGCCGCCGTCACCATCTCGAGCTGGGAGGGCGTCAGCACCCTGATCTGGCCGGGAAGCTTGCCGCCGAGCGTATCGATCGCCTCACGTGCCCGCAGCACCGCGCCGATCGACAGCAGATCCTCGACGACGTTCGGCGGACCGATCCGGGAAAGCGTGCGCTGCCGGTCGTCGCCCTGCACCGGGGTTGCGACCTGGACAATCGCCTCGGCCGCGGCGAGCTGAAACTTGCGGGTGGCGGCTTCCAGACCGGCGGTCGAGCCGCTTTGCCTGATCGCGGCGAGCGCAGCCTCGAAAGCCGATGCCGCCTCGGGCGCGCCGTCGCGGCCGAGCCACTGCCAGACCGGCGTCAGCGAGGTGCGCCTGACCTGCCCGGCCCGCATCGGAAAGTTGCTCTCGATCAGAAACGGCTCGAGCGGACGGAACAACAGCCGTGCCGGGTCGTCGGTCCGCGGCCGCGCCTCGTCGTCGTCGTCCTCGGTTCCACGCACGACCTTGCGCAATTGCTCGAGCACAAAGTTGGCGACGGCAACGTCCTCGCCGCGTTCGATGGCGCGTTCGAACTCGCGCATCAGCAGCGCCTGCGCCTGGGGCGGGAGCTGGGCGAGATATTCCCTCAGCCGCTCGGTGGATGTCTGGCTCATGCGCCCGGTGTGAATATGCGTGTGTCATGCGGACGGCAAAACGCGTCCGCTAACGATCTTAGAAGTGCGCGCGTTAAGAAGGCGTTTAGGAATAACGAAATCGCCTCCGGCGCGTTGCCGGATACCGCCCTCAACCCAAGGTCATCGCCAGACAGCGGCCTCAGATCCCCGGCAGCACCAGTTCCGCCCGCAGGCCGCCGATCGGCGCGTCGCCCAGGACAAGGCTGCCGCCATAGAGGCCGGCGAGATCGACCACGATCGAAAGCCCGAGCCCGGAGCCCGGCTTGGATTCATCCAGCCGCTGGCCGCGCCGGGAGACCTGCGCGCGTTCGGCGGCGGACAGTCCGCGGCCATCGTCATCGACGATAATCCGCAGCCGCGGCCCGCTGCCGGCCGAGATCGGCGGCTCCGCGCGCACCTCGATGAAGACCTGCGAGGCCGCCCATTTGCAGGCATTATCGACCAGGTTGCCGGCCATCTCCTCGAGGTCCTGCCGCTCGCCACGGAACTTCGCTTGCGGATCGGCCTTCACCGCGATGGTGATGCCGCGATCGCGATGAATCTTTTCCATGGTCCGTCGCAGCGCCTCGATGGCGGGTGCGACCTCGGTGACGGTGCCGACGATGGTGACGCGCGCGGCGATGCGGGCGCGCTCGAGATGATGGGCGACCTGATCCCGCATCACATCGGCCTGCTCCAACACCTTGCTGGCAAAGGGATCTACCGCGTGGGCCGCGGCCTCGTTGACGATGACGGAGAGCGGCGTCTTGATGGCATGGGCGAGATTGCCGACATGGGTGCGCGCGCGTTCGACGATCTCCCGGTTGGCATCGATCAGCGCGTTGGTCTCGCGCGCCAGCGGCGCGATCTCGACAGGAAATTCGCCCTCCAGCCGTTCGGCGCGGCCGGAGCGGATGTCGGCAATCGATTCCGAAATCCGCTTGAGCGGCGCCAGTCCGAAACGGACCTGGAAGATCGTGGTGAGCAGCAGCACGATGCCGAGCGCTGCGAAGGTGCCGCCGAGGTAATAGTCGAAGGCGCGGATTTCGTCGAAAATCTCGGAGGCGTCGCCCGCCACGCTGACGAGATACTTGCCGTCGGCGCCGAGATCGACCGGCCGCTCGACGACCCGCAAACTCTGGCCCTCGGGCCCGTCGATATAGCCGAGACGGATCCCGGCGGGGGTGAGATCCGCGCCGATATCCTCGAGCTTCGGCAGCTTCTTGTCCCACAGCGAACGCGACGCCTTCGACTCGGCCTTCTCGTCCGTGCGGACGATCTGCCAGTACCAGCCGGACAGCGGCAGTTCGAACAGCGGCTCGCCGAGCGACTGGAACTGGTGGTCCGGCGGCTCGTCCGGGGTCGCGACTTCGGCGATCAGGGTGCGGAGATAGAGGTTGATGCGGCGGTCGAAGGCGCGCTCGGTCGCGTTGCGATAGACCGACGACAGGATCACGCCGGTTATGACCAGAATCACGACCACCCACGCGGTCGCCGACAGGAACAACCGCGTGGCGAGCGAGCTTCCGCGCATCAGATCAAGATCCCGAAGAGCATATCCCAAGGCTCCGATCCGGCGGATCGGGGCCTGCTTTCGGATAAGATCATGCTCGAATAAAAGAGCAAGGCTCATCAGGCGCCGGCTGATGGCGGCGTGAGGAGATAGCCGAGCCCGCGCACGGTCTGGATGATGTCGACGTCGAGCTTCTTGCGGATGCGGCCGACGAAGACCTCGATGGTGTTGGAGTCGCGGTCGAAGTCCTGGTCGTAGAGGTGCTCGACCAGTTCGGTGCGCGACACCACGCGCCCGGTGTGGTGCATCAGGTAGGCCAGCAGCCGGTACTCATGCGAGGTCATCTTGATCGGGTTGCCCGACACGCTGACGCGGCCGGTGCGCGTATCCAGCGACACCGGACCGCAGGTCAGTTCCGACTGCGCATGACCGGTGGAGCGGCGCAGCAGCGCGCGAATGCGCGCCAGCACCTCCTCGAGGTGGAACGGTTTGGCGACGTAATCGTCGGCGCCAGCGTCGAAGCCCTGCACCTTGTCGCTCCAGCGATCGCGCGCCGTGAGGATCAACACCGGCATCCCCCGACCGTTACGGCGCCACGCCTCCAGCACCGAAATGCCGTCCATCTTGGGCAGCCCGATATCGAGCACCACGGCGTCGTAGGGCTCGCTGTCGCCGAGATAGTGCCCCTCCTCGCCGTCGAACGCGCGATCGACCACATAGCCGGCATCCGTCAGAGCCGTCGTAAGCTGACGGTTGAGATCCGGATCGTCCTCAACAACAAGCAGGCGCAAGCTGGCCTCCAAAAATGAGCCCTAGGATATCAGATCCCAAGATGAGGCTAACCGGCGTGAACGGGCCATGAACAGGGCGCACGGTGCAATGTTACTTTTTCGTTATGCGAGCTTCGCAGCCGGGAGCATGCCCGCAAAACCGCAGGCCGAACGCCTAACATACCCAATCGAATGCCCCAAGCGCCCAGCCGGCTGCTTCCCATCCGCAAGGGATCGCGGGGCCTGTCGCACCGCCCCGGTCAGCCCTCACGTACGGAAGAATACGAACCAGACGATACCCAGGATGAGAATCGCGAGCCCGGTCGAAACGGACAGCAGCGCGAGCACCGACGGGCCGGGTTCGGCCTGGCGCGCCTCGGTCGGGGTTTCGATGATCTGGCCATGTCGTTGCGTTGCCATGGTGACCTCTTCGAGTAAGTGCCTGTAAATGCCAGCGAATGCTTCGACACCGGCCATTAAAGCAACGCTTGATGGGAGATGATGTTCCGGACCTCGGCCCTGCCCGATGGCAGCGAGTAAAAGTCGCAGGCCGGCGGCAGAACAGGTGCTCCAACGGTTAACGCCGTTCCGCGATTCCCCGCTCCGGCATATTTGAGACGAGATGATCCAATGGTATCCTCGCTGGTTGTCTGTTGCGTTTTTCGGAGTAGCCCATGGCCCCCCGCGCCAACTGGAAGGGTTTTCTGCGTTTGTCGCTCGTGACTTGTCCGGTCGCCCTTTATCCGGCGACGTCGGACACCGAGAAGGTTTCGTTCAACCAGATCAACCGCAAGACCGGCCACCGCATCAAATACGCCAAGGTCGACGCCGAGACCGGCGAGGAAGTCGCCAACGACGACATCATGAAGGGCTACAAGATCGACACCGACACCTATATCGAGGTGTCGAAAGACGAGCTTGACGACATCGCGCTGGAGTCGACCCGCACCATCGAGATCGACGAGTTCGTGCCGCGGACCGATATCGACAGCCGCTATGTTATCCGTCCCTATTATCTCGTGCCGGACGGCAAGGTCGGCCACGATGCGTTTGCGGTGATCCGCGAAACCATCCGCAGCATGGACAAGGTCGCGATCGGGCGCGTGGTGCTGACCAACCGCGAGCACATCATCGCGCTGGAGCCGCTCGACAAGGGCTTGATGGGAACGCTGCTGCGCTATCCCTATGAAGTCCGCGGCGAGAAGGAATATTTCGAGGATATCCAGGACGTGAAGATCACCAAGGATATGCTTGATCTGGCGAAGCATATCGTCGAGCAGAAATCCGCTTCATTCGAGCCCGAGCAGTTCGAGGACCGCTACGAGCAGGCGCTGATCGACCTGATCAACCAGAAGCGCAACGGCCTGAGCACCAAGGCCAAGGCGGCGCCGAAGACCACCGGCAACGTCATCAACCTGATGGACGCGCTCAAGCGCAGCCTCGCCAGCGAAAAGCAGGCGGCCCCTGCCCCCGCCAAGAGCAAGGGCAAGAAGCCGAAGAAGGCAGCCGCCGGCCAGCGCGAGATGCTGTTGCCGATCAGCGGCGGCGGCAAGCGGGCGGCCAAGGAAACGGTCAAGGAAGCGCCGAAGAAGGCGGAGAAGCCGGTACGTACCGCCGCCCGCACCAAGAAGGCCGGATGACAGGCAAGGAGCGCGATAGCATCATCTAGCGCGCGATGCCGTGGTCGATCCCATTCGATGATCCGATACCGCTTCACGGCGGAGGCAGGCTGGCGACGCTGCAGCAGGCTGCCGATTACGTCATGTCGTTGCCGGAAGAAGTGCAGCACGAGGCCCACTGGCAAGTCGCGGTGCAAAATCTGATCAATGCGGCTGAGACCGGCGGCGGCTGGCTGATGTTCGCACGGATCGCAATGATCCGCGCGCTCAATGCGGACGGGAAACAAGGCTAGCCGCAGGATCCCATCGCGGCCTTCGTGCCCGCCCCGCCTACTTGATCGAGGTGCCGACGTCGACGAATTTCGCGCTGAGCGCGCTGCCGACGCCGTTGACAGCGGTGACGATCACGATGCTGACGCCGGCCGCAATAAGACAATATTCGATGGCGGTAGCACCGCGCTCATCATCGACAAATCGTGCAAGTAATCGACGCATAAAAAAACTCCTGTCGACGCTCCCCGGAAGTCTCCCGCGCCATACTGGTTAAACTCTAGATTGGAACCGTTGAAGAGGCCTTGAGGAACAGAATGAACGATTGATTAAGGCAGATGAGGAAATCCGTGCCCCCGGAATCGTACGGTACGGAAAATTTACCATCGATTGTCCGTCGCCCGTCCATCGTCGCCCGATCGGCGTCCTGCGGAGTGAGCGAACATGGCGGCGCAAAAGCGCGAAACGGGAAAGAATTACATCGGGCTCCTGCATGAGGAGACCGAGGAGCAGCGCGTCGCCAAACTCTCGCCGGCCGCGGCGTACCCGATCCTCGACCAGATACTCGGCCTGGTGGCCGCGATGTTCAGCCGCCGCAGCGAAGCAAGGTAGCTACCCCGCGCCCTGCGGCGGCGCTAAAACAAACGGACCGGGCAATGGCCCGGTCCGCAAGGTCGTTCTTACAAGGTCGTTCTTAGAAGTTACGCTGGGCGCGGAGCTGGAGCAGGACGGTGTCCTGATCCTTGAACTCGTAGAGCGCGTTCGGCTTCGGAGCGGTCGCCGCGAACACCGACGAACCCGACATCTTCTGATCGAGATGGAACCACTGGACTTCGCCGGAGAACGTCAGGTTCTTGACCGGGGTCCAGCGGGTAACGATACCGAGCTGCGAGACGTTGAAGTCGGGGTTGCAGGTGTAGTTGCCTGCATTGTTTCCGTTCAACGCCTGTCCCGAGTGGCTGGCGGCGAAGGCGGCGCAATAAGCCCCCTTGGCCGTCGTGGTGCCGGCGCCGAGCAGATTGTCATTGGTGCCGCCGTCATAGCGGACCGCGGAATAGCTGCCGAACAGGCTGGTCGACCAGTAGGGATTCCAGTTGTGATTGAACGCACCGCGGACGCCCCAGGCCGTCGTCAGGACGATGCCGCCGGTACCGGCTGCGCCCGGCATATAGACGCCGTCAGTGGTCGCGCCGAAGCCGACGCTTTGGTAGCCGAAGCCGCTGCTGCCGAACATCGCAAAGTTCGGCGAGGTGCCGCTGGTGGCGATCACGTTCTTGGTCGTACCCTTGGCGTAGGAGGCGTCGATCTTGATGTCGTCGCCGGCGCCGGTCGGAATGTTCTTGATCTGCAACGCCGCCATCACCGAGCCGCCCCACTTGCTCTCGGGGTGGCCGCTGATCTCGGAAAGGTTGTTCGGCGCGCCGCCGGCGGCCAGCGTGTTGTAGGTCCCGCTAACCTCATGGGCCGCGGCCGACAACTGGAACAGACCCCAAGCCTGATCGACCCGGATGTTGCCGACGATGTCGGGCGAACGCACGCCGGCATAGGCATTCGATCCGGTGCCGTTGGCGCCGATCGCTGACGGGATGCCGAGGTTGTAGACGGCGGTGCGGTTCCACACGGTCGGGTCGTCGAGACCGATCGAGGCCGAAACGCCGTTGCCGAACTGGGCGGTGTACTGGATGTTGTTGACGCCGGTGTCGGTGTTGTTGCCGCCCAGCAGGCTCGAGTTGATGTTGCCCGGGAAGCCGTTCCAGGGCGTCGAATAGGCCGACGACGACTTACCGAAGGTGAAACCGGCGAACTGGATGAAGAGGTATTCGACCGCAACATAGCCGCCGCCCGCCGTGGAAAGCAGAGCGCTATTGAGGGGCGTGCCGGTGTTCAAGGTAGTTCCGGGGTTAGTCGATCCGAAGTTCTGGAACTGGAAGTCACCCTGGCCGAAGGTGCGGACCACGCCGTACTCGGTCGCGGTGCGGGTATCGAACGTCAGCGCCATGCGGGAGCGGCCGAGGAAATAATCGCGGTAACGGTTTTGCTGGCCGAGATCGCCATTCCAGGCCGGCGCGCCGTGGGCACCGCCGTTGAACGTGAGGTCCGCGCGCAGATAGCCACCGATCTTGATGCAGGTGTCGGTGCCCGGGATGAAGAAGAAGCCCGCGCCGTAAAGCGAACAGACCCTTACGTATTCGACAGCCTTGGCCTTGACCGGAAGATCGGCCGCCTGTGCGCTGCCCAGGGCCATCAGACCCGCCGCCGAGCCGAGAATAAGTGAACGCGCCGTATTCATTAAAGTCTCCTGTCCTGCGATTCATGCAGTTGCATGCGGAACAGGTAATCCAAAAATCCTTACCGGGAATGACAAGGATGTGATGCGGCTCTACTTGGATCGCGGCTGTGATGTTTTCGCAACGCGGGCCGATCGAACGACACGTCAGGCAATACTTTTCATTCAGATAATACGCGTTCGCAGCAACAATATTCTCGCCCTATGGACGGTCGATCCCGGCACCAAGTTACAAAACGCATATCAGCACTTCCGCACGCACGCGCTGCCCTCGCTTTACCGGGCTGGAAAATCCTGTTCCTACTATCGCAAAGCAACCGGACCAAACCGGCCTGCAACCAAGGGGGAGAGACCGTCATGAAGCTCGGCGCCGCCATCGCGGAAATCATGAAGCGGGAGGGAATCGAGATCCTCTGCGGCTATCCGGTCAATCATCTCATCGAATATGCGGCCAATGCCGACATCCGCCCGGTGATGGTGCGCCAGGAACGCATCGGCGTACACATGGCGGACGCGATCTCGCGCGTCACCTCGGGCCGGTCGATCGGCGCATTCTGCATGCAGCATGGGCCCGGCGCCGAGAACGCGATGGGCGGCGTGGCGCAATGCTACGGCGAATCGGTCCCCGTGTTGGTGCTGCCGATGGGCTATGCGCGCCGGCTTGCCAATATCGACCCGAACTTCAATTCCAGCCAGGCGATGAAGGCGTTCTCGAAATCGTCCGAGCCGATCAATATCGCGGCGGAAGTCTGCAACATCTTTCGCCGCGCCTTCACCAAATTGAAGAATGGCCGCGGCGGGCCGGTGATCGTCGAAATCCCCGCCGACATGTGGAACGAAGAAGTACCGGAACCCCTGAACTACACGCCGGTGCTGCGCACCCGCTACGGCGCCGATCCGGTCCATGTGAAGGAAGCGGCCGCTCTCCTCGTCGCGGCGAAGCGGCCGGTGATCTATGCCGGCCAGGGCGTGCACTACGCCAAGGCGTGGCCGCAGCTCAGACGGCTGGCCGAGCGCCTCGCCATTCCCGTCACGACCAGCCTCGGCGGCAAATCGTCATTTCCCGAAACGCACCCGCTGTCGCTGGGCTCGGGCGGCCTCGCCGTGCCGCGCGCGGTGCCGAAATTTTTGGGCGACGCCGACGTGATCTTCGGCATCGGCTGCTCGTTCACCGAAACGTCATTCGGCATCGCCATGCCGAAGGGCAAGACCATCATTCACTCCACGCTCGATCCCAACCATCTCAACAAGGATGTCGAGGCCAAGGTCGGGCTGGTCGGCGATGCCGGCCTGGTGCTCGACGCGCTATTGGAAGAGATCGGCAAGACCGTCACCTCCGATCGCGATGCGACAGCGGTAGCCGCCGAGATTGCCGCTTCCCACAGGGAGTGGCTGGCGAAATGGATGCCGAAGCTGACCCACAACGACGCGCCGCTGAACCCCTACCGCGTGCTGTGGGACCTGCAGCACACCGTCGACATCAACAACACGATCATCACCCACGATGCCGGCAGCCCGCGCGACCAGTTGTCCCCGTTCTGGAAATCGGTCGAGCCGCTCTCCTATATCGGCTGGGGCAAGACCACGCAGCTCGGCTACGGCCTTGGCCTCGCAATGGGCGCCAAGCTGGCAAAACCCGACAAGCTCTGCATCAATGTCTGGGGCGACGCCGCGATCGGCTTCACCGGCATGGATTTCGAGACCGCGGTGCGCGAACGCATTCCGATCATGTCGATCCTGCTGAACAATTTCTCGATGGCGATCGAATTGAAGGTGATGCCGATCTCGACCGAGAAATACCGCTCCACCGACATTTCCGGCGACTACGCCGCGATGGCCCGCGCCTTTGGCGGCTATGGCGAGCGGGTGACGAAGCCGGAAGACATCATCCCCGCCATCAAGCGCGGCATTGCAAAGACGCAGGAAGGCGTGCCGGTGCTGCTGGAATTCATCACCAGCAAGGAAACCGAAGTGTCGAGGCCGGGGACCTGAGCAACAGACGAACAGTCACCGATGCCGCGCGTTACCATCATCGAAACCGGGCTCGTCAGCCCCAAGAACCGCGAACTCCACGGATCGTATCCGCAGATGTTCGAGCAGATGATCGGCGCCGCCGACGCCAGCATCACGTTCGATACCGTCAGCATTGCCGCTGGCGAGCCGCTGCCGGATATCGAAGGGCTCGAGGCGATCCTCATCACCGGCTCCGCGGCGGGCGTCTACGATCCGCTGGACTGGATAGCGCCGCTCGAGGATTTCGTGTGCACAGCCCACGACAAGCAGGTGCCGATGGTCGGGGTCTGCTTCGGCCATCAATTGATCGCGCAGGCGCTGGGCGGCACGGTGCGCAAATCGGAGAAAGGCTGGGGCATCGGGCGGCATATCTATGACGTCACACCTCATAATGGCCTGATCGACGGCATGCGCGTTGCCCTCGCCGCCTCGCACCAGGACCAGGTCATCACGCCGCCGGCCCGCGCCAGCACCATCCTGTCCTCGGATTTCACGCCGCATGCCGGCCTGCTCTACGCCGGCGGCACCACGCTCTCGGTGCAGCCACATCCGGAATTTTCCGTCGGCTTCGCGCTGGCCTGCTGCGAGATGGTGCATACCAAAGGCCATGCACCTGACAGCCTCGTCGCCGCCGCCAAGGCCTCGCTCACCGAGCCGCTGGACAGCGAGCGTCTCGGAGGCGCGATCACGCGCTTTCTCACGCGATCAAGGTGACGCGATGGCGGGCGACCGCCCAAGAAAGGCCGCCTCAAGCCCTCCATGAGCGCTGGCTCTGACGCTTCCGGGATGAAATAATCCGACTGGAACCGCGGCGAGACGGCCCAATCGGCCTTGGCCCGCGCCCGGACACAATGGATCGTTGGAATGGCGACGCTTCCCGAGGACCTGTCGGTTGCGATCGAAGAGCTGGGATCAGCCATCACCGAGATGGAGTCGCATCTCGAATCCGTTCGCGCCGAGCGCGACGAGGCGAAGGCGCGCCAGGACGAGCTCGAAACCGAGAATGCGAATATGCGCCGGGAACTGAACCTCGCGCGCGAGCAGCAGAAGGCTTCCGCCGGCATCCTCAGTGTCATCAGCAGCTCGGTGGCCGATACCAAACCGGTATTCGAAAGCATCCTCTCCAGCATCAAGCATCTTTTTGACAGCGAGGAGAGCCTGATTTTTCTCACCAGCGACGAAGGCCTGTTGCAAATTGCGGCCGCGCGCGGCGCAAACGCCGAGGCGGCGCGCGAGCGGTTTCCGATTCCGATTGAAGGAACGGCAAGCGAGCTTGCGATTCGCGAGCGGCGACTGGTGCGTTCTGCCGACGTCCAGAACGATCCGGACGTGCCGATCGACCTGCGCGAGACCGCTCGCAGGATCGGGCAAAACTATTCGATGGCCATTGCGCCCATGCTCTGGGAAGACAAGGCAATCGGCACGATTTTTGTGGGCCGCACCTCGATGGTGCCGTTTACGGACAGAGAGTGCGAGCTGCTGAACGTTTTCGCCGATCAGGCGGTCATTGCAATCCAGAACGCGCGGCTGGTCAACGACACCCGCGAGGCGCTGGAGCGGCAGACGGCCACCGCCGACATCCTCAAGGTGATCGCCTCGTCGCCCTCGGATGTGCAGCCGGTGTTCGAAGCCATCGCAGAAAGCGCCAAGCGCTTGCTGGGCGGGTTCTCGACCACGGTACTGCATTTCATCGGCGAAGAGCTTCATCTGGTCGCCTACACACCGACCAGTCCCGAGGCCGATGAAGCGCTGAAGGCCTCCTTCCCGCGCAAGCTTAAGGAATTCCCGGTCTTTGCGCTGGTCCGGAACGGCGAGACCATGCAGTTCGCCGACACCGAAGCCGAAGGGGTGCCGGAAGCGAACCGGGAATTGGCCCGGCTGCGCGGCTTCCGCAGCGTGCTGTTCACCCCCCTGATGAACCGCGGGACACCGGTCGGCATGATCAGCGTCACGCGGGCGGAGCCCGGCGCCTTCGCGCCTCACCACGTTCAACTGCTCAAGACCTTCGCCGACCAGGCAGTGATCGCCATCGAAAATACACGTCTCTTCAACGAAACGCAGGAAGCGCTGGAGCGACAGACGGCAACGGCTGATATCCTGAAGGCCATCGCGAGTTCGCCGTCGGACACAACCCCGGTGTTCGATACCATCGCCGACAGCGCCAACCGCCTGATCGGCGGTTTTTCGGCCGCCGTGTTCCGTTATATCGACGACAAGATTCATCTGGCGGCCTTCACGCCGACCGACGCAGACGGCGACACCTTCCTGCGGTCCTCATTCCCGGTCCCGCTGGACAAGTTTCCGCCCTACCAGCTGACGCGCCAGGGGGCGCCGGTTGAATTGCCCGATACCGATCTCGAGCCGGCGGCGCGCGACATTGCGCGGGCCCGCGGTTATCGCAGCATGCTGTTCGCGCCGCTGATGAATGACGGTGAGGCCGTCGGCATCATCACCGTCACCCGCGTCGCGCCCGGCCCATTCGGCGAACAGCACACCCGCCTGCTGCAGATGTTCGCCGACCAGGCCGTGATCGCGATCAAGAATGTCGGACTGTTCAACGAGGTGAAGGCGCGGACCGACGACCTCAGCGAATCCCTGCGACAGCAAACCGCCATCGGCGACGTGCTCAAGACCATCAGCCGCTCGACTTTCGAATTGCAGCCGGTACTCGACACGCTGGTGCAGTCGGCGGCGCACCTTTGTGACGCCGACATGGCCTTCATCATGCGCCGCGTGGACGGCGAATACCGCGCAGGTGCCGCCGTCGGCTACACCGAAGCCTATATCGATTTCCTTACCAACCACCCGCTGGCCGTCAATCGCGGCACGGTGACTGGCCGCTCCGTGCTCGAGCGGCGCCCGGTGCAGATTCTGGATGTGATGGCTGACCCCGAATACACGCTTCGAGAGACTTACACTCTCGCCGGCCAGCGCACCGCGGTCGGCGTGCCGTTGTTGCGCGAGAACGACCCAATCGGCGTGATCGTGCTGGCACGCCGGCGCGTCGAACCATTCACGCAGAAGCAGATCGACCTTGTCGCCACCTTCGCCGACCAGGCCGTGATCGCGATCGAGAACGTCCGGTTGTTCAACGAAGTTCACCAGCGCACCGAGGACCTGAGCGAAGCCCTTCAGCAGCAGACCGCCACCGGCGAGGTGCTGAAGGTGATCGCCTCCTCGCCGACCGACGTAAACCCCGCCCTCCAGGCCATTGTCGAAAGCGCCTGCACCTTTTGCAATGCCTATGATGCCGGCGTGCTGCTGAAGATTGGCGACAATTTGCATTTCAGCGCCCATCACGGACCCATTCGGACAGGTCAAGAGCCGCGTCCAATCAACCGAGACTGGGTCGTAGGTCGCTCGGTCATCGACAAGGCACCGGTGCAGGTGTCCGATTTTCAGGCTCTCGAGGCCGCCGAGTTTCCGGAGGGACAGCGGCAGTCGCGCGAACAGGGGCACCGCTGCACGCTCAGCGTACCGCTGTTGCGGGAGGGCGAGGCGATCGGCGCAATCGCACTGCGTCGCCTGGAGCCGCTAGCCTTCAGCGACAAGCAGATCGCGCTGCTGCAGACCTTTGCCGACCAGGCCGTGATCGCCATCGGCAATGTGCGGCTGTTCGAAGAGGTGCAGGCCAAGACGCGCGACCTGTCGGAAGCCCTCACCTATCAGACCGGAAGCGCCAATATTCTCCGCGTCATCGCCTCGTCGCCGACTGACATCAATCCTGTCCTCAATGCCATCGTCGAAAGCGCCTGCGAGCTCTTGAACGCTTATGATGCGGTATTGCGCCTGAAGAAGGCCGACAATCTCTGCTTCAGCGCCCACCATGGCCCGATATCGACGTTCAGGAATGAACGGCCCATCAACAGGGACTGGACGGCAGGTCGAGCGGTCGTCGACCGGAGACCGATACAGATCAACGACCTGCTTGCTCCGGAGGGAGATGAATTTCCCGAAGCGCGGGAATTGGCTCTGCAGCAGGGCCACCGCACCATCATGAGCGTGCCCCTGCTGCGCGAAGGCGAGAGCCTGGGTGCGATTACGCTTCGTCGCCTGGAGGTGAACCCATTCAGCGACAAGCAGATCGCCCTGCTGCAGACCTTCGCCGACCAGGCCGTAATCGCCATCGGCAATGTCCGCCTGTTCGAGGAGGTGCAGGCCAAGACGCGCGATCTGGAGGAATCGCTGCAGCAGCAGACCGCGACCGCGGACGTGCTCAGGGTGATCAGCGCCTCGCCCGGAGAACTAGAGCCGGTGTTCCAGGCCATGCTGGAAAACGCTGGGCGACTCTGCGAGGCGAAATTCGCGATGCTGCGCCTGTTGAAAGGCGACCAATTTCACGGCGTCGCCGCGTGGAATTTGCCTCCCGCCTTCGGCGAATTTCTTGCGCAGACTCCGATCCGCGTCGACCCCAAGCTTCCGCTGGGCAGCGTCGTCACTACAAAGCGGCCGGTTCACGTCCATGATGTTTTGCAGCATGAGGCCTATCTTGAGCGCTATCCGGGCATGATCGCACTCGCGGAAATCGGCGGCGGCCGCACGCTGCTGCAGGTGCCCATGCTCAAGGAGAATCAACTCGTCGGAACGATCGGCCTCTACCGTCAGGAGGTCCGGCCGTTCACCGAGAAGCAGATCGCTCTGGTGCAGAACTTTGCTGCCCAGGCCGTGATCGCGATCGAAAATGCTCGCCTGCTCAACGAACTCCGCCAACGCACCAGCGACCTGTCCCAATCGCTGGACGACCTGCGCACCGCGCAGGACCGCCTAGTGCAGACCGAAAAACTCGCCTCGCTTGGCCAGCTCACCGCCGGCATCGCCCACGAGATCAAGAATCCACTCAACTTCGTCAACAATTTCGCTGCCCTTTCAGTGGAATTGACCGAGGAGTTGAACGATGCGCTCAAGCAAGTCGAAGTCGCCGGGGAAATCCGTGCGGAAGTAGACGAATTAACGGGGCTCCTGAGGGGTAACCTCGAGAAGGTCGTGCAACACGGCAAGCGCGCCGATTCCATCGTCAAGAACATGCTCCTGCATTCGCGCGAGGGTGGCGGCGAGCACCGGCTGTCCGACATCAACGCACTGGTGGATGAGAGCCTCAACCTGGCCTATCACGGCGCCCGCGCCGAGAAACCGGGCTTCAACGTCACGTTGGAGCGCGATTTCGATCCGGCCGCAGGCGAGCTCGACCTGTTCCCGCAGGAGATCACCCGCGTGATCCTTAATCTGGTCTCGAATGGCTTTTACGCGGTGACCAAGCGCAACAAGGAAGGCGGCGAGGCCGGCTTCGAGCCGACGCTGCGGGCGAGCACGAAAAACCTCGGCGAAAGCGTCGAGATCCGCATCCGCGACAACGGCATCGGCATTCCGCCCGAGGTAAAGGAAAAGATGTTCAACCCCTTCTTCACCAGCAAGCCGGCCGGCGAAGGGACCGGGTTGGGTCTGTCGATGAGCCATGACATCGTCGTGAAACAGCACGGCGGGACAATTGACGTGGAGACCCAGCCGGGCCATTTCACCGAATTCCGCATCGTGTTGCCGCGAACAAGCGATTTTGCAGAAAAGTCTAGAGGGTAGCCGTGAGTGTTCTGGTTCTGGTTGTCGATGACGAGCCCGATGTGGAAGCGTTGTTCCGCCAGCAATTCCGCCGCGACCTGCGCGCGCAGCGTTTCGTCATGGACTTCGCCAGTTCCGCGTCGGACGCGCTGGCGCGCGTCGGCTCCCCCACCGAGCACTCGCTGATCCTGATCCTGTCCGACATCAACATGCCCGGCATGACAGGGCTGGAAATGCTGCCCAAGGTCAAGGAAATGCGGCCCGAGGTGCCGGTCATCATGATCACGGCCTATGGCGATGCCGACACCAAGCGCAAGGCGCTGGAGAACGGCGCAACCGACCTTCTGACCAAACCGATCGACTTCGCGACGCTGCGTCAGGAGATCGATGCCAGGGTCGAGCAAGCCGCATGACCGCAACCATCCTCGTGGTCGATGATGAGCCGGATCTGGAGGCGCTGATCCTTCAGAAATTCCGGCGGCAGGTTCGCGAGGGTCTGGTCAGCTTCATGTTTGCGCGCGACGGGCTCGAGGCGTTGCAGTCGCTCGAAGCGCATCCGCACGTCGATCTGGTGGTCTCCGACATCAACATGCCGCGAATGGACGGCTTGTCGCTGCTCGCCAGGCTGCAGGAATCCGAGGACAAGAAATCGACCATTATCGTGTCGGCTTACAGCGACATGAGCAACATCCGCACCGCGATGAATCGCGGCGCATTCGACTTCGTGACCAAACCGATCGATTTCGTCGATCTTGAAGCGACGATCGACAAGACCCTGCGGCACATCGAAATGCTGCGCGAGACGCGGCGCCGTCAGGCGGAAGCCGAGCGCGCCCATGCCTCGCTCTCCCGCTATTTCTCGCCCGAACTCGCCAAGCGGCTTGCGTCCAGCGTGGGCGACGGCATGGAGGTGGCCTGGCGCGACGTTGCGGTCATCTTCACCGATATCACCAACTTCACCGCGCTCGTGGAGACGGCCCCGCCCGAACTGCTTGGAGAACTGCTCAACGAATATGTGGCCGGAATGACCGACGTCGTCTTCGCGCATGAGGGGACCGTGGCGAAGGTGATCGGCGATGCCATCGAGGTGCTGTTCAATGCGCCCAGCGACCAGCCCGACCATGCGACGCGCGCGGTCGCCTGCGCGGCGGAGCTCGACGCATGGGCGGAAGCGTTTCGCGAACGGTGGAAGGCGAGAGGCGTGAATTTCGGCGCCACCCGCATCGGCGTTCACGCCGGTCCTGCGCTGGTCGGCAATTTCGGGGGCGGCCGCTTCTTCGACTACACGGCTTACGGCGACGCCATCAACACGGCGGCGAGGCTTGAAGCGGCGAACAAGGTTCTCGGCACCCGGATCTGCGTCAGCGCGACAATTGCAAACGCTGCTGAGAATTTCAGGGGCCGGCCGGTCGGCGATCTCGCGCTGCGCGGGCGCAGCGAACCATTGCGTGCCTACGAGCCTTTATCGGCAGCGAGGTTTGGCGCGCCGGCGACATCGCAGTACGGCGAAGCTTTCGCCAGGCTCGAGGCCGGTGACGGCACCGCCATGCCGGCCTTTGCCGCACTTGTCGGCGCGCACCCCGAGGATCCTCTGGCCAATTTTCACCTGAAGCGGCTGCTCAACGGCGCGAAGGGTGTCCTTATGCAGCTTGAGTAGCCAGGCGGCCCTACTCCGCCATCTCCGTCGGCGTCGAGGGACCGGCCAGCGGACGTTCCTCCATCGCGAGGATGCAAACCGCAGCAGTTGCGAGCAGCGCGGTGGCGGCGCCGAAGACATAGCGGAACGCGGTGATCATGTCGGCGACGGGAATGGCATTCGCCGGTCCCCGGTGCTCGCCGAGCGAGATGCCCGCGCCCAGCGACATCAGCAGGATCGCGCTGAAGGCCGCGACCGCGAACGACGACATCAGCGCGCGGAAGAAATTCATCGCACCGGTGACGGTGCCGATTTGCGGGCGCACCACCGAGTTCTGCAGCGAGACCACGCTGACCGGGAAAGTCGTGCCGAGCCCAAGCGCGAACAGCGACAGGACGATCAGCAAGCCCCACAGCGGCAGCGTCGTCACGGTCAGCACCACGCCGAAGGTGGTCGACACCAACGTTCCGGCGATCGCAACGCGCTTGTAGTGCTTGGCGCGCGCCATGGTCCGTCCGGCGATCGCCGCGCCACAGGTGGAGATCGCGGCGAGCGGGATCAGCGCCAGCCCCGCCTCGCTGGCCGTGAGATGGTAGACCACCTCGTAATACAGCGGCAGATGCACGGTCAGCCCGGTGATGGCGCCCAGCGCGCAGGCGCCGGCCACGATGGCGTAAGGCACCACCGTTCCGCCCAGCAGCGACAGCGGCAGGAACGGCTCCTCGGCGTTGCGCGCATGCCAGACAAAGGCGAACGCCAGCGCCACCGACGCGCTGATCATCGCCATGATCGCAGGCGACAGCCAGGCGTAACGATTGCCGCCCCAGGTCAGCACCAGCATGACCACGACAGCGGCGGCCATCAGCAGCAATCCGCCGAGCCAGTCGACCTTGCGCCGGCGGTGGAATACGGGGATCTTGCCCATCTTCGGCAGCAGCAGGAACAGCGCTCCGACCGCAAGCGGCACGTTGATCCAGAAGATCATCGACCAGTGCAGATGCTCGGCGAACACGCCGCCGAGCACGGGGCCCAACAGGCCCGCCGTCATCCAGACGCCGCTGAAATAGGCCTGATATTTGCCGCGCTCGCGTGGGCTGACGACGTCGGAAATCACGGTCTGCACGACCGGCATGATACCGCCGCCGCCGACCCCCTGCAGGCCACGCGCGACGATCAATACCGGCATGTTGGGCGCCACCGCGCACAGAATCGAGCCAGCCGTGAACAGGACAAGCGAAACCGTGATCATGACGCGGCGGCCGTAGATGTCGCTCAGCGTACCGAATACGGGTGCTACCGCGGTCGAGGCCAAAAGATAGGCCGAGATCACCCAGGAGAGATTGCTGACGTCATTGAACTGGCGGCCGATGGTCGGCAGCGCCGTCGCCACGATGGTCTGGTCGAGGGCGGCCAGGAACATCGTCAGCAACAGGCTCATCAGGATGGTGCGGACCTCGTCCTGGCTCAGCGGCGCGGGCGGTGCGATCGGTGGCGCATCGCTGACATCCATGACCTCGGTCGAGATGTGCGAAAGCTCGCTGCCAATATCATCAGGCAATGTCGTCTGGTCGGCGGGCTCGCGGCCCAGCCGCTGGTGCTGGTTCATGTCGGACGTAATATTCTTCTGCGCGGCCAAGCCCGCCGGGATGGAATCGCCATATGTGAGGCACTCTAGAGGGCGAACTTCCCCCGCGGCAGCACCTTGCGCGCATGGGAGCATCCCGCGCAGGGACCATCGCGTTTCCGTGAAAGGTCCAGGGATTTGTGTTCAGGCTTTCGGACGCTTCTTCAGCCGGGCCCGCTTCGGTAGCAGCGCCGGCCATTGCACGATGTGATCCTCGAGCTCCTCATCCGGGATCTCGTTCTCGGTGCCCTGCACCCTGCCGCGGACGGAAACGCCGGCTTCGTGCACGGTATTGGGATCACCCGAAATCAGCGGGTGCCACCAGTAGAGATCGCGCCCCTCGGCGACCAGCTTGTAGCCGCAGCTCGGCGGCAGCCAGTTCAGGGTGCGGACGTTCTCGGGCGTCAGGCGGACGCAATCGGGAACCTTGTCGGAACGGTTCTGGTAGTCCTTGCAGGCGCACAGGCCGGAATCGAGCAGTTTGCAGGAAACGTGGGTGAAATAGATTTTCCCGGTGTCCTCGTCCTCGAGCTTTTCCAGGCAGCAGCGCGCGCAGCCGTCGCACAGGCTTTCCCATTCGGCGTTGGACATCTCCTCCAACGTCTTGGTTTTCCAGAAGAATCCCTCCTGGGCCGAGGGTCGTTTGGGCGGCGCGGTCATGAAGTCGGTTGGTTTCCGGGTCGGGTTCGGCTGTGGCACATCTAGTGGGTCCACCAACCAGGGCGCAAGCGGGTCGATAACGGGAGCAAAAAAGGTGGGACGGCGTTAGGGCTGACCGTCAAAATGGTGAGCGGAAGCATTGGTTTATGGCGCCCGCTCAGATAGAACAAATGTGAGTCCCCAGGGTCGCGAGAGCGAGCCGTAAAAGCGCCTTGGGTTTGCCGCAACATGAAAGCAAGACGTCTCGACAGCGCCCGGACCGGGTGCGTGAGCGTTTCGAACGACCAAGGGTCCCGGTGCGCCAGATCCTACCTCCTGATGTGAAGCAGAAGATCCGGAACTTCTTCCTGGATCTGGACGCGCGTATCGACTCGACGTTGTTCTCGTCGGGCAAGGGCCTGCGCGAGCTCTACGAGCGCTACTCCACCTTCATGGATCGCTTCTATGTCGGCCGCTGGAAGCGCTGGGTCTTCATCGAGCCGTTTTCGGAGGCCGCCACCCTCGGCCTAGGCGGCCTGATCATGATGCTGGCGCTGGCGATCCCGGCGTTTCGCGAAACCGCCGACGACGACTGGCTGAAGAAATCCGATCTGGCGGTGTCGTTCCTCGACCGTTACGGCAATCCGATCGGCAGCCGCGGCATCAAGCATAACGACTCGATCCCGCTGGAAGATTTTCCGGACAATCTGATCAAGGCGACGCTCGCCACCGAGGACCGCCGCTTCTACGACCATTTCGGCATCGACATCCCCGGCACCGCGCGCGCGCTGGTGACCAACGCGCAGGCCGGCGGCGTGCGCCAGGGCGGTTCGTCGATCACGCAGCAATTGGCGAAGAACCTGTTCCTCAGTAACGAGCGCACCATCGAGCGCAAGGTCAAGGAAGCGTTCCTGGCGATCTGGCTGGAGACGCGGCTGACCAAGAACGAGATCCTGAAACTATATCTCGATCGCGCCTATATGGGCGGCGGCACCTTCGGCGTCGACGGCGCGGCGCATTTCTACTTCAACAAGTCGGCGCGCGACGTCACTCTGGCGGAATCGGCCATGCTGGCCGGCCTGTTCAAGGCACCGACCAAATACGCCCCGCATATCAACCTGCCCGCCGCCCGCGCTCGCGCCAACGTCGTGCTCGACAACCTCGTCGATGCCGGCTTCATGACCGAGGGCCAGGTGTTCGGCGCCCGCCGCAACCCTGCCGTCGCTGTCGACCGGCGCGACGAGAATTCGCCGAACTACTATCTCGACTATGCTTTCGACGAGATGCGCAAGCTGGTCGACACCTTCCCGAAATCCTACACCGAGCGCGTCTTCGTGGTCCGTGCCGCGATCGACATGAACGTGCAGCGCGCCGCCGAGGAAGCGGTCGAAAACCAGCTCCGACAGTTCGGCCGCGACTATCACGCGACCCAGGCTTCCGTCGTGGTCGCCGATCTCGACGGCGGCGTGCGCGCCATGGTTGGCGGCCGCGACTACGGCGCGAGCCAGTTCAACCGCGCGACCGACGCCTACCGGCAGCCCGGTTCATCGTTCAAGCCCTACGTCTACGCCACGGCGCTGATGAATGGCTTCAAGCCAACCTCGATCGTGGTCGACGGCCCGGTCTGCATCGGCAACTGGTGCCCGCAGAACTATGGCCACTCCTATTCCGGCTCGGTGACGCTGACCCAGGCCATCACCCGCTCGATCAACGTCGTGCCGGTGAAGCTCTCGATTGCGCTCGGCGGCAAGACGCCGAACCCCGCCAAGGCCGGCCGCGTCAAGATCACCGAGGTGGCGCGGAAGTTCGGCCTCACCGCCCCCTTGCCGGATACGCCGTCGATGCCGATCGGCTCGGACGAGGTCACCGTGCTCGAACACGCCGTCGCCTATGCAACCTTCCCGAACAGGGGCAAGGCCGTGAAACCTCACGCGGTGCTGGAAGTGCGGACCGGCGCCGGCGACCTGGTGTGGCGCTTCGACCGCGACGGTAAGAAGCCGACGCAGGCCATCCCGGCCTCGGTCGCCTCCGACATGGCGGAGATGATGAGCCATGTCGTCAGCGAAGGCACCGCCCGCCGCGCCGCGATCGACGGCATTCCGACCGCCGGCAAGACCGGCACCACCAACGCCTATCGCGACGCCTGGTTCGTGGGCTACACCGGCAACTTCACCTGCGCCGTCTGGTACGGCAATGACGACTACTCGCCGACCAATCGCATGACCGGCGGTTCGCTGCCCGCGCAAACCTGGCACGACATCATGGTGGTCGCGCATCAGGGCGTCGAGGTGAAGGAAATCCCGGGCATCGGCATGGGCCCGAAGCTGCCGCCGCAGCCCCAGTCCGCCAACGCCGCGGGCAACAGCGCGGCACGGGTGCTGGATACCAAGCCGGGACCGCCCCCGGTATTGACCAAGCGCGGCGCGGATATTCTGGTACGCGTCGAAAAGCTGCTCGACGAGGCCGGCAAGGTCGCGGGCAAGACCTCGGCCAACGACCAGAAGCAGCCGGCGAAGCCGGTCAATTCCGGCGCGCTGGCGTTTCCGGAGAATTATATCGCAGCCGCCGGCGACCAGCCTGCACCGGCGCAGCGGAAGAATTAATAGGCATGATCCGGCAGAACCTTAATCGGCTTTCCTCAGAACAGATGCGAAGCGCCTGTGCCGGCATGTTCGAGCGAAAAGATGCGCTTCAGGCTTCGGATGAAGCCGGTTCAAGCGGAATCTGATGCCGTGAGATTTCGGAGCACTGGCCCGTGCGGCTGATCTTCATCACCTTGCTGGCGTTGGCGCTTGCCACGGCCGTCGGCCTCGGCTCGACCTATATGACGGCGACGCGCGGCACCGACCTTGGCACACTCACGATCGGCGCCTGGACCGCGCGGCCCAAGAGCGGCACCTCCGAGGTCGATCCCTATTCGCGCGCCTCGATTGCCCGCAGCGGCGAATTGCCTGTAGGCACCGGCGACGGCATCGCCTTTACGGCCACCACCGACGACAAGAAGAAACCGCTCGACGGGCGCTGCGACGTCGTCGTCAGCGGGGTGACACCGGCCGCGCGCTTCTGGACGCTGACGCTGTTCGACCGCAAGGGACATCTGGTCGCCAATTCGCTGCAACGCTACGGCTTCACCAGCCAGGAAATCGTCCGCGGCTCCGATGGCGGGTTCGAGATCCGGGTCGCCGCACGCTCGCGCGCCGGCAACTGGCTGCCGACCGGCGGCATCGAACGCTACGCGCTGATGCTGCGGCTGTATGATACGCCGGTTGGGGTCGCGACGCGGACGCAGCGGGACGCGCCGATGCCCTCGATCTCCACGGTGAACTGCCCATGATCCGGCTGCTATTCACCATCATTGCGGGCGTGCTGCTGGGCGGTGTGGTGCATCTCGTCAGCGTGCTGGCGCTGCCGCGCATTGCCACCCAGGATGCCTATTCGCGGCTGACGCCGATGACCAAGGAGAACGCCGTCACGGCGTTGCCGCTCGCCGAACCCAACAATGCGCCGATGCCGTTCATGGACCCGGCCTTCGCGGTCGCGATCTGCCGCTACGACCTCAAGGATGGCCCGCTGAAACTCACCGTGCCGGTCAGCCAGGCCTATACCTCGGTGTCGTTCTACACGCGCAACGAGGTCGCCTATTACGCCATCAACGACCGCTCCGCCGGCCGCAAGGTGATCGAGCTCGATCTGATGACGGAAGCGCAGCATTCCGAATTGCCGGAGGATGAGGAAGTCACCGCCGCTGACCGGCTGATCATCGACTCCCCGACCGTCACCGGCCTGATCGTGCTGAAGGCGCTGGCGCCGGAGCCCGGCCTGATGCCGCAGGCACAGGCCTCGCTCGCGGCATCGCGTTGCACGATCGAGACCGAGCCGCCGGCCAAGCAACCCGAGCCGCCAGCGCCCGCGCCGCCCCCCGCCCCGGCGCCGAAAGGCAAGCGCTGATTGCGTCCGCAGGCACTGCGCGCGTCCGCCAGGGATCCACTGATCGGAGCGCGCTTGAGGCAGGGTTTACAGGGCTTCAGCCACAGGGGCGCCCGGCCGGGCCCTCGCCTGCAGGCGGGACACCGCCTCGGCCAGCGGAACGTCGGCCTGTGACCCGTCGCGCTCGCGCAAGGTCACCCGGCCTTTCCTCATCTCGCGCCCGCCGACGATAGCCATCACCGGCACCGCCATTTCATGTGCCGCCACGATGCGCCGCGAAAGGGTATCGGCGCCGTCATAGGCGGCGGCCCTGATCCCGGCATTCTCGAACGCTGCCAGCACGTCCGCGCCGTATCCGGCCTGGTCTTTCGAGATCGGCGCGACCGCGACCTGGTCCGGCGACAGCCAGAACGGAAGCACGCCGCCATGGTGCTCGAGCAGGATCGCGATCATGCGGCCGAGCGATCCGAAGATGGCGTGGTGGATCATCAGGGGCCTGGCGCGGCTGCCGTCAGGGGCGACATAGGATGCCTCGAGCCGCTGCGGCAACACGCCGTCGAGCTGCACCGTGCCGCACTGCCAGAATCGTCCGAGCCGGTCGCGTAGCGCGAATTCCAGCTTCGGTCCGTAGAACGCGCCTTCGCCGGGATTGATTTGAGGCACGAGGCCGCATTGCCGCGCGGCATCGTCGAGCTTCGCTTCCGACCAGTCCCACGTCGCGTCGTCGCCGGCGCGCACCGCCGGACGCGTCGCCAGCGCCACCTCGTAGTCGGGAAAACCGAGCTCGCGGTAGACCTCGCCCAGCAGGGCGATGAAGCACGCGACCTCGGCCTCCACATCCTGCTCGCGGCAGAACACATGGGCGTCGTCCTGCTCGAAGGCGCGCGTCCGCATGATACCGTGGAGCGAGCCGGAAGGCTCATTGCGGTGGCAGGCACCGAACTCGGCATAGCGGATGGGAAGCTCCCGCCACGAGCGCAGCCCCTTGTTGAAGATCTGCACGTGGCACGGGCACGACATCGGTTTCAGCGCCATTGCCAGTTCGCCGTCGTCGACCCGGAACATATGCTCGCTGAACTTGTCCCAGTGGCCGCTGCGGCCCCAGAACTCCTTTGGCAGCAGCTGCGGCGTCCGGACCTCGGCATAGCCGGCTCGGCGCATTTTGCGCCGCAGATAGTCCTCCAGCAGCCGGTAGACGGCGTAGCCGCGCGGATGCCAGAACACCATGCCCGGCGCATCTTCCTGAAGGTGCCAGAGTTTGAGTTGTACGCCGAGATTTCTGTGGTCGAGATCGTCCATGGCTTAAGTTCCTTGTGATGGGAAAAAGCGCGGACGGGGACTGTCAAAAACCAGAAAAGGCCCCGTCCGTCGCCGGCGGGGCCTTTTCTGGGTGAAGTACGCTTGTCTCTAGCGCGCGCAACCAGCAGGCGATCCGCCGTAAGCGGTCGCGGTGGTGGTCAATGCGGCTGAGCGAAGCTTGTTCATGCGCTGTATATGGCGGCAAAACGCTCAAGCGTCAACGCCGGACGCTTGGCGTCGCGGAATATGGATGATGCGTGGGGACATCAACACTCTGTGGCGTCCGGCCTAGGGCGTGGACTCATCTGTGGACGCCCCGCGAGATGCAAGCGATTTTTGAAGCGCATTGGCGCGTAGTCGGATGCTGCCATCTGTCCGGTCTCTGATGCAGCGATGAAGCTGCGGGCCCGTATGGGAGTTCGCAGACCGGAACCAAATCACAAGCGCGTGCTCTGTAGGCACGATGAGTCCACCTGGTTCTTCCGGCCTAGTCTCGCCGACTGTTGCAGGCCCCGGTTGGACGCTTACGGGGAAGAAGCGGACATCAGCCAGCCGACAATCACCGCTCAAACCGTCGAAAATGACCTAAAGCTGACTCTCGTCGGGGCGACGGCTCGGTCGGGAATCGGACACGGCTCGGTCTATCGCAGCGTCTTCAAGTACGCGATCAGATCGGCGCGTTCAGCCTTATCGGGAATGCCTCCGAACGGCATGCGCATGCCAACAATGTAGCTCTGCGGATCAGCAAGATAAGCATCCAGCGTCGACTCATCCCACACGATATTGGCTCGCACGATTGCTCGACTGTACCGAAAGTCGTCGAGTGCTCCCGACCTGCGCCCAATGACGCCAATCAGCGTCGGACCCTGGCCGGTGCTCTTGGGGTCGAGTTCGTGGCAGACAATGCACGCCTCATAGACGGCTTTGCCTCTGGTTGCGTCTTGTGCCCCCGCGCTCGGGACCGCCAAACCGAGCATGACAGCTATAGCCATGCAATGCCTGAACGTTGTCACTTTAGGCCTCACAGGAACCGCGGGCGCTCAAGATAGGATATGAGGTCATCAGCGAGCCGCAACCCCAGTGCGCCAACAGTCCCCGTTGGATTGTAACCCGAGTTCTGCGGGAACACTGAGGCGCCGGTGATGAAGAGATTCTGTGCGTCCCAGCTTTGCAGATGCGGACTCACAACGCTCGTCGCATGGTCGGCACCCATGATGGTGCCACCCGTGTTGTGTGTGCTTTGATAGATACGCGAATCAAAGGGTCCACGCCGCGGCGCGGGTGTCCCAACGATGGTAGCCCCTGTAGCCTTGGCGATATCATGGGCCTTCTGCGTCACGAATAAAGACATCTTCAAGTCGTTCTCCGGGAAGTCGAACGCGATGCGCAGAAGCGGTCGGCCATAGGCGTCACGATAGTCTGGGTCTAGGTCCATGCAGTTGCCGCGGTGGGAGTAGCTCGTGCCGTGGCAGCTAATATTAAAGGACCGCAGATACCACTTTGCGTTTGCCGCCTTCCAGGCCGATCCCCACCGTGGGGTGCCCGGTGGAAGCGCGCGTGTCGTTATGGGCCGCCCGTTCGTGATCGTCGCATTAATGAATGCCCCGCCGAAGAAGCCAAGACCGGAGTGGTCGAAGTGGTCATTGTTGAACTCATCAATCACCATGCCGTAGGCACCGGCGCCCATGAAGGGATTTATGTAGCGGTCCTCAAAGAACACGCTCACGCCGGAAATCGTTTGATAGCAGTAGTTCTTGCCAACGACGCCCTTTCCTGTCCCGGGCTCGTAGGGCTCGCCGATACCGGAGAGCAGCAACAATCGTGTGTTCGACAAGACATAGCTGCCAAGCACAATCGTGCTCGCAGGCTGCGCAAATTCTTCGCCTGTCTCGGTGTCGATGTAGGTGACCCCAGTCACGCGTCGGTCCGCCTTGTCATAGTTGATGAGGAACGCCTCAGCGTGAGTGCGCAACTCGAAGTTTGGCTTGTCTGCAATAAATGGAAACAGCAATCGGTCTGGGCTTGCCTTCGCGTTGGCCTCGCATACGAAGCGCTCGCAGTGCCCGCAGTACTGGCACGCGCCGAGCTTCATGCCATCCGGGTTGGTATAGGCGCGGCTTGCATTTGCCGCGGGCATTGGGAATGGCTTGTAGCCAAGTTTCTCCGCAGCAGCTTTGAAGATGAGGCCGGCCTCAGACGGTTCTAGCGGCGGCAGCGAAAATTCCTCGGCGCGCCAGGGCTCGAATGGATTGCCGCCTTCCTGCTTTACCCCCTTGATGTTGCCGGCCTTGCCCGAGATGCCGAACAGTTTCTCAAACAGAGTGTAGTAGGGCTCGAGGTCTTCGTAGCGGATGCCCCAATCCTGCACAGTCATGTCGCTCGGAATCGCAGCCTTTCCGTACCGTTGTTCGAGATGTGAGCGCAGAATGTAGTCCGTCGTCTGAAAACGCCAAGTCTGGCCGTTCCAGTGCGAGGCCCCTCCGCCGACGCCGAAGCCTGGAAGGAACGATAGCAGGCGCCGCATCGGGAGAGCGGTCTCCTCTGGCGTGTGGCGCAGTGTGTAGGTCTCGACGTTCTCACGTTGCACGAGGCCGCGCTGGATTCCCCAGCGCAGCTCGTCGCGCTGCGAAGGGAGTTGGCTTTCTGATCCACTTCGCGGCGCACCACGCTCCAGAACAAGTACATCCCGACCGAGCGGCACCAACTTGCGCGCGATCAGACCGGCCGAGAGACCGCCGCCAACGATTACGACTTCGCGCTCTTTGAGGGTCGTTGCCATGACGCGCCCCCTAGCTAAAATCCTGGATCGATTGCGGGTTGGCAGAGCGCGGGTGCGCCTTGCCTCGAAACCGCACCACGTCTTGGTTGTAGACCGCCGGCAGACCGGGATAGCCGATCATCTTCCACGCCGCTTTGTCGCGATTTCCTCCATAAACTGGATCGGCGAATGCCCCCTGCACGAACAGAGGATATGCAAGCCCATTAAACCATGCTGCTAGATCCAGCGGTCCCTCTTTGACCTTTCCGCTGGCGAGCTCTTGCAGGAATTGCTCACGGTCGGCTGCCGCAAGCCGTTCGAAGCTCCGGCCAAATCGCTTTTGGCATGCCGTGGCGATCGCAGATGCGCCAGCTCGGTAATATTGTGCCGGCGTCAGCGGAAGCTGGTAGCCATGCTGCGGCTTGCCCATTCGGAACGGGCCCTGCGCGTACAGCCGATCACCCTGCCCGAAAGCGCCTGCGAGCTGGCGATCGATAAAGGTGGCGATTCCGAGTTCCGTACCTGACGGCGACAGCTGATCCTTCGGCCACATGTGGTCAACGAGCGCTTCCGTGAAGGCAACTTCGTCCAGGCTGAGGAACTGGTGTCCCGTTGCTGCGCCGGGTGCAGCCGCAGACGAGGGTGCGGCGGCCGCAGGCGGTTGCGCCTGTGCAATCTGAGGCTTGGGTTCTGCGGCCTCGGCGCGGCTGGCTGCGCCAATCGTCGGCAGGACCACAGTTGCGATCCCTGCACTTTTGAGAATTGCTCGCCGGTCAATCGGCGGTAATGACTGCTCGGACATGAGTATTCGCCCTCCGCGTTTCCAACGTTAGGCGACGTATCCCGTCGTTCTTGCCTAGAGTAATGGTCGTAACGGCAGATGGCCACATCAGCCATGGATGCCTCGAAAGGTTCAAGGTAACGCGCGGGAAGCGCGTCCGCAATGATCCCAATTTGCTGCGCTGGCAGGTCCGTTCGTGGCCCATCGCGCCATACTGCGCTGCCGCACGAATTTGGTCGCTATAGGAGCAAAGCGGACGTAGTTACCAGTCACATGACGTCGCCGGGTTTATAGGTACAAGGCCTAATGCTGACCGCAACGGCAGTTGTCATAGTCCACTGGATCATGGCTGTTGAAGATCGTCACGGCGTCACCGTGATTGGCCTTGAGCGCCCGCAAGCGTTCCTGGTTTTCGATCCGCATGGCGCGGTCCATGTCGCCGCGGCGCTGAAACAGGCCGAGCACCAATGGCACCCGCGGCGAAGCCTGCATCTGACCATGGAAGAAATAGGCATCACCGGCGTGCAGCAGCCATTTGTCACCGCTCCGCACGGCGATGCCGCAATGACCGAGCGTATGGCCGTGTAGCGGGATCATCAGGACATCGGGCTCGCGGTCGCCAAGCGCGCGCACGCCCTTGAAGCCGAACCAGTCCTCACCGCCCTCCCCATAGAATGCCCATTGCGGACCATGCTTCCACTGGTCGGTGATGTAACGCCCCTTCGGCGCAGGCACGGTGCGCGCCACGGCCATGTCGTGCTCGCGGCGGTGGACGTGCACCTTGGCGTTCGGGAAATCCGGAATGCCGCCGGCATGATCGCGGTCGAGATGGGTCAGTAACAGATGCCGCACGTCGTCGCGCGAATAGCCGAGCGCCTCCACTTGCCGCACGGCGGTCTCGGCCGGGTCGAGCCGCGGCGTGGTCTGCCGGACCCATTTCGGTCCGAGCCGCGGCGGGTTGGCGATATCGTCGAGGCCGATACCGGTATCGACCAGCGCCAGTCCGTCATTGGTCTCAATCAGCAGGCAGTGACAGACCATGCGGGCGTGCTGAAAAATGCTGCCGGTGCCGTTCACCAGACGCCGGCCGATCGGGCACATCGTGCCGGTGTTGAGATGATGGACGCGCATGACGATGTCTCCTCCGGATCAGGCGTCTTGCTTGCCATGCGCTATACCATAGGTAAAATATTGATATCCGATAGTATCAATAGGACTGGACTATGGATATCCGCGAGCTCCGCTATTTCGCCGCCGTGTTCAGGGAGCGCAACCTCACGGCCGCGGCCAGGCGCTGCTTCATCTCGCAGCCCTCGATCTCGGCGGCGATCACCAATCTGGAGGCCGAACTCGGCACGGCCCTGTTCATCCGGCACAAGAAGGGCGTGGCGCCAACGGAAGCAGCCGAACAATTCCATGCCATCGCCCGCCGCATCATCGACGAAGCGGACGCCGCGAAAAACCTGTTCCGAAAACCGGCGAAACGGAATTCGCTGACGCTCGGCCTGATGCGCACGCTCGACCGTCCCCGAACCATCGCGCTGCTGAAGCCGCTGACCGGGACTTCCGACATCGCGCTCCGCCTCGTCGGCGTCGACGATAACGCGGACGCGCGGATCGTCTCCAAAAACCTGCTGCGCAAAGACGAACATTTCGTTCCGCTCTGGGTTGAGCGCTACGTTGCGGCACTGCCGCCCTCGCATCCGCTGACGCTGAAGGAACGGCTGCGCACCTCCGACCTTGCAGGCGTCGCCATGGTCGATCGCTGCCATTGCGAACAGAGCGAATTCTTCGGCCGTGCCGCATCTTCATCACGCCAGCCGGCGGCGATCGCGGAATCGGAAGATTGGGCGATGGCGCTGGTTGCCGCCGGTGTCGGGATTGCCATCGTCCCCGAAGGCGTGGCGCGCGCCAATCCCGATGTCGCCGTGCGCGAGATCGATGTCGACGTGAAGCGCGAAGTCGGCCTCGCCTACAGCGCGGCGCGGCCGCCGTCGGAGGTGCTGCAGAATTTCATCGCGAAGCTGCAGGGCCAGCGTCGCAAAGCGGGCCGCGCCAAATCGAAGGCTCGGTAAACCGCCTGGCCGCAATGAGCGCGTTGGGACAGGGTGACTGCCGGATAACTTGCTTGCGCCAATGGAAGTTTGAGCATTGAATTCGCCTTCGATGCCGCCACTACCGCAAGTAACTTTGCAAGTGTCCGTACTCTCGCAGCACGAAATGATGAAGAAACTCGCCTGGGCATGAGGCGCGTGTGATGGCCTCATGCGCAGTTGAACGGGAGAATACGGCTATTTCGTCCATCTAACTGACCGGCAGTGGCCAAGCGCGCGGGCCTCATGCGCGCACCGACCAGCATCGTCGGTGGCGCCCAAGGATGGAGAAGAACAATGAGCACCTGGCTTAGTGAGCGAGAGCAGCGTCTTGTCGCGGGCGCGGAGGCGGCATCGGCGGCAACGCCTATTCCCACCCAGATTGTTTCCAACGGCGAGTACCTGCCGCCCCCGCAGAGCGCCGTGCAAAAGAAGGTCGAGGCACGGATCAACGAGCTCGCCGACGTTAACGGCAAGCACCTCGGCTTAAGCCGCAGGCAGTTCCTGCACACGAGTTGCGGCATGGCGGCGGCATTCCTCGCCATGAACGACGTCTACGGCAATGTTTTCCAGGTCGCGCCCGCAGAGGCTCGAGAGCCTGAATTGATGCTGGCGCGCGCGCAGGGACTCTCCAGCCAGTTCATCTTCGACGTTCAGACCCATTTCGTGCGCGACGACTTCGATCACAAGGAGCTTTTGGGGCTGGCCGACTTTGCAAGCCAGCACTGGAATCCGAAGATGAAGGAAGAAGGCGTCTCCTCGCTCGGCCGCTACAAGTTCCAGAATTATGTAAAAGAGATCTACTACGACAGCGACACCAACGTGGCGCTCCTGAGCGGAGCGCCGTTCGACGATCCGAGCTGGTGGCTCCTGTCCAACGAGCAGATCGTCAAGGCCCGCGAACTCATCAACGACTTCGCCGGTTCGCGCCGCCTGCTGGCGCACAGTGTCATCACCCCAAAGCAGCCCGGCTGGATGGAGGAGGTCGACAAGGCGATCGAGGTCTACAAGCCGGATTCCTGGAAGTCCTACACGATCGGCGATCCGCTGGCGCCCTCCAAGTTTCCCTGGCGGCTCGACGACGAGCAGGTGATGTATCCGTTCTACGAGAAGGCCGTGAAGGCCGGCATCAACACGCTGTGCATCCACAAGGGGCTGCTGCCGCCCGATTACGAGAAGTCGTTCGCCGGCGTGTGGGAATACGCAACCGCGTGGGACATCGGAAAGGCGGCGAAGGACTGGCCGCAGATGAACTTCGTGATCTATCACTCGGCGCTGCGGGCATTCCTCGAGCTGCCGGACAAGGCGTGGGCGGAGTTCGAGCAGACCGGCCGCATCCAATGGGCCACGGATCTCGCGGAAATCCCGCAGAAGTTCGGCGTCACCAATGTCTATGCCGAGCTCGGCACGTCCTTTGCCAACTCGGCGGTGGCTCATCCCAAGTTCTGCGCCGCGCTGGTCGGCACCCTGATCAAGGGCATGGGCGTAGACCACGTGATGTGGGGTACTGACTCGGTCTGGTACGGCTCACCGCAGTGGCAGATCGAGGCGCTGCGCCGCCTCGAAATTCCGGAGGACATGCAGAAGAAGTACGGCTTTGCACCGCTCGGCGACGCCAATAGCGCCACCAAGCAGCAGATCTTCTCGGGCAACGCGCTCAGGTTTTACAAGATCAAGCTCAAGGCGGCCGAAAACACCAGGATGCCCACCTTTTCCGAGGACCGCCTTGCGGCGCTCAAGAACGAGTACGCTCAAGCTGCGATGCAGCCCTCGAACCTCCGCTACGGTTACGTTCGCGCCGCCTGAGCGCCAGCGGCGGCGTCGGCTCGCCAGAGCATGATCCGGAAAAGTGGGCACCGGTTTTCCGAAAAGATCATGCTCAAATCAAAGAGACGGAGCGGGATGACGATTCGAAGAAAAGTCATCACGCTCTAGTGAACCGCGCCCTAGCCTTTTACGGTCACGGCACGCCCGATCACGGGCTGGGCCGCGACCGGCGGATTGGCGGTCTGCGCCGCGAGTTCGCCGATCAGGCGGTCGGCGTCGGCGGCGATGCCGTCTGGCGCGTGGATCACCAGCCGCTCCAGCGCCCAGCGGTATGAAGAGATGCGCCGCTCCAGGCATTGCTGGACCCATTGCACGATCAGCGTGTTCTCTTCCATGCGGGCGATCGCATCGGCCTGCTCGGCCGGCGACAGTTCCGATACCATCTTCAGACTGGCGCTGCGCTTGCGGTCGAGTTCGATGACGCGCAAGGCGGAGGCAAAGAACGGTTCGAACCGCGTGATGTCGTTGCGGACGTCCTCGATGATCTGCTGATAGCGCGAGGTATGCGAACGGTGCGGCTCGTCGATCAAGGCGCGCCCGTAGGTGGTGCGGTCGAACACGACCTTCTGCCGCCACGGCGAGGGCAGCGGCTGGTAGTCGCCGAACACGCTCTTCCATGCGGGCCGCGAATGCGGCGGCTCGATCAGGGGATAGGCGAGATCGCGAAGCTGGCGCTCGTTTTCGGTGAGCTGGAAGTGCGAAGGCTTGAGGCCGATGCTTGCAGTCGCCTCGGCGCCCAGCCAGCGGTGCATGTCGTCGTTGCGCATGTCGGCGCGGGTGCGGCCGAAATCGCCGCCGCTGCAGCCGCCAAGCACCGCGCCTGCCACGAGCAGCATGAGAGCCGGGAGTGACCGAAGCCCGGTGTTCCGGATCGGGAGGCACTGCTCCGGCATTTCAAAATTCCGTCGTTCAGGGGCGCCGACGGCGACGGCGACCGGGCGCAGTGCCCTCTTCCGGTCCGCGCCCATCGCCGGTCTCGCCGGCTTTACGCTCGATACGGACAACAGGAAGAATCAGCACGGTTCCCAGACCATCGCGTGGAGCGCCATCCATGGTTGAGCCCGGCCGTCGCGAAGCCGCATCCGCCGGAAATTCAATGATGGTGCCCATGTTCCGTTCTCTCTGGTTGCCGCGCGGACACGATTTGACCGGCGACATGCCATTATTCAGAACAGAACGTGGTTAACGGCATCTTAATTTGTGGAGACGGTACAGTTACGGGCCTCGCCGCTCAATCAGCGCACCGAAAGCTCAAATTTTATCGGATTTCTTCAGGGGCTGTTTTCCTTAACCAACTCTTAAAGCGCCCTGCGTAGGCTGCCGCGAAGGGAATTACCGAAGTCGCGTACAACCTCACATGACGGCAGCTCCATTGTTTCCGGGATTCGACGGGCTGATGACGCTCTCGCGCCGCGAGGGCGTCGATATCCGCCCGACCCTGCTGCGCGTGCTGACCGACCTTTATGTCCAGGCCAGCGCCCACTCTGCCGACGAGGAACGGCAGTTCGTCGAACTGACGTCCCGCCTGATCGACCAGGTCGACGACGCCACCCGCGCCGCGGTGCGGGCGCGGCTTGCGATCTATCCGGCAACACCGGCCGCGATCATGGTCAAGCTCGGCCTGCGGCGTTCGCAGCCCAGCGAAGCCCTGCCGGTTGCGGCTGCGATTGCCGCGGCTCCAGCCGATGCGCCGATGGTGAAGCCACTGAGCGACGCGCAGTTGCGGATGGCAGCCAGCCTGTCGATGCGGCCCAATGATGCCGCCGAAATTACCGACATGTTCTTCACGGCCGGCCCGAGCGAGCGCGCGCAGATTCTGCACAATCTCTACGACACGCCGCTGAAGGCCGCGCCGCGAATTTCCGCCGCGCGCGCCGCCCGCGCGCTTCATATCCTGGAGATGGCCGCCTTCGCCGAGGACGTCGAAAACTTCACACTCGAACTTGGCGACGCGCTGATCCTGCCGTCGCGGATCGCGGCGCAGGTCGTCAATGACCCCGGCGGCGAGCCGCTGGCCTGTGCGGCGCGCGCGCTTGACATGCCGAGCGCGGCCTTCCAGCGCGTGCTGTTGTTTCTCAATCCCGAGTTCGGCTCATCCGTGCACAACGTCTATCGCTTGTCGCGGCTCTATGATCGGCTGAGCGAACGATCCGCGCTGGTCATGCTGGCCGCGTGGCGCGGTTCGACCATGGCGGTCAGCCGCGCCAAATATCGCGCCGCGCTCTACGACGACGAACGCCATCGCGCCCGCATGCCGAATTCGCAAACGCGGCCGGCCGTGCAGCCGGGAACCGCGCCGGCGATTCGCACCGGCACCGACGGTTCGAAGCGGTAGGCGTGAGCTTCTGAACTAACAATGGCGCTTATCTCAAGTCGTCATCCTGAGGTGCGAGCGCAGCGAGCCTCGAAGGATGAGCGGCCCGGCTGTTGGCCGTCGTCCTTCGAGACGCGCGTTCCGCGCTCCTCAGGATGACGGATTTGGCACCTTTACGCTTTCGCCAGTTCCAGAAAATGCCGCCCTGCCCGGTCCTCGGTCTCGACGATCCAGGCGTCGGGATCGAAGCGGAGTTCCTTGGCAAGGCGTTCCTCCACCGATTGCTCCGGCACCGGCTGCGGCGAAGCCGGCGCAAACAGCCGCTCGGCGGGCCGGCTCTCGTCATAGACGGTCTGCGGCGCGGGCGCATACAGCATGGCGTTGCCGTCAAGCAACGCCACCTTGATAAACACCGCCCCCGCCTCCTCCGCGCCGCGCTTGCGCACGGCGCCAAAGATTCCCTCATTCTGGCAGCGGCGCAGGTAAGCGGCCACCCAGATGCTTGATTTCAATCGCATGGAATCGACGATAGGCCAGCGACCGGACGGACGCTAGTCGATCGGGTGCCCGATCATGGTGGTGAGCTCCTTCACCAGCCGATCGGACATCTGCCCGGTCACCGGGAGCTTGCGGTCGCGCTCGAATTTCGAGATCGCGGTCTGGGTGTCCGCACCGACCGCCCCGGTCGGCTTCAACTGGCCATAGCCATATTGGGTGAGCGCGCGCTGCACCGCCGCCACGCGGCGCGCACCGGCGCTTTGCGTAGTCGCCGGAATCGGCGCCGGCGGACGCGCCACATTGGCAGACGCTGCTGCAGGCGCGCCGGTCGACTTGACCACCAGATTGGCCATGGGATCGGCATTCCTGGGGTCAGCGTTCCTGGAATCGGAACTCTTGGGATCAGAACTTTTCTCAGAACTCTTGGGCTCAGCGCTCCTCACCTCGACCGGCCGGATTTCCGGCGGATCTGAATCGCCTTGCCTTCCGGTCAATTCGACCGGGCGCGGGCGCGGCAACGGGCTTACGACAGCGGCTTGCAGCGCCGGCAACGTCACGACCGAGCCGAACATCGGCGAGGGATGACGGCCGGCCTGCAGGAACAATGCATTGGCGACGATGGCGCAGATCGCAGCGGCCGCGAGCAGGCCCGCGATCATGTCCTTCGGGCTGTGCAGGAAGATGCGCATCACGAGGCCGCGCTGTTCCTCCGCTTCGATCGCAACCGCTTTCGCACCACGGCGGCGGCGGCGCGGTATCTCCTCTTCGTCGTCATCAATACGCCTAGGCACGCTTCTTCACCTGATGGGCTTCGTCCTGAGATTCGGGTCGCTGCGCCGGTATCAGCGTCGCGATGTTGCTTGAAGGCGCCAGCGACGGCGCAAAGTCAAGTGGCAAGGTAACGGTCACCGTGGTTCCCTCGCCGACGCTGCTCTGCACGTTCATCTCGCCACTATGCAATGCGACCAGTCCCTTCACGATCGACAGGCCGAGGCCGGTGCCTTCGTGCTTGCGCTGATAGGTCTTGCCGGCCTGGAAGAACGGATCGCCGATCCGCGCGAGGTCCTCGGCCGCGATACCGACCCCGGTGTCGGTGACACTGAGCATCAGTCGCGATCCCTCGACCGCGGCGGAAACCGTCACGCTGCCGCCGCGCTCGGTGAACTTGATGGCATTGGTGATGAGGTTCAGCGCGATCTGCTTGAATGCTCGGGGATCGCCGTTCATGACCGGCAGATCCTCCGCTGCGCGGGTGATCAGGTCGACGCCGTTGTCGCGCGCCTTCAGCGCCAGCAGATTACAGCAATGCAACAGCGCCGCGCGCGGCGCGAACGGCTCCGGCGAAATTTCGAAATTGCCGGTTTCCATCTTGGACATGTCGAGGATGCCGTTGACGACCGACAACAGATGCTGACCGGAATCGTTGATCAGTTGCGCATATTCCCTGCGGCGCGCGGTATCGAGCATCATCGCTTCTTCATGCACGATCATCTCGGAGAAGCCGATGATGGCGTTCAACGGCGTGCGCAGTTCGTGGCTCATGGTGGCGAGGAAGCGCGTCTTGGAGGCATCGGCCTGTTCGGCGGCGGCGCGCGCCGTTTCGAGGGCCTGCTCCTGGAGCTTGCGGTCGGTGATGTCGCGCATCACCGCGACGACCTCGGCCTCGGGCGAAGCCTGCTCGAGCGGCCGGCAGCGCATTTCGACCCAGATGAAATCGGCGGACGCGTTCTGGCCGCGCACCGCATCGCGGCGCAGGCGGAACTCGACGCTGCGCTGCTCGCTGCCGCCCGCGGCATCCGACAGCGCCGTGAGATAGGCCGGCCGATCGGCGACATGGACGCGATCGAACAGGCCATGGCCGGTGAGCCGGGCGCCGGGTGCGCCGAGCATGGCTTCCGCCGCCGGTGAAATGAACCCCACAGCGCCATTGCGGCTGTGACGCGAAATCACGTCGCTCATGTTCCGCGCCAGCAGGCGGTAACGATCCTCTTCGAGATAGAGCAGCGACACTGACGTGCGCGCCAGCGATTCGGCGCTGACGGCCAGTCCCGCCGCATAGAGGGTCGCCGAAGCAAGGCCCGCCCCCATCAGGACGGCGTGCAGCGTCGCGTTCGGCTCCGCCGCCGGCAGGAGGTGAAAATGTCCGAGTGTGATCAGCAAGGCGACGCATGACAGCGCCAGCGCGGAAGCGAACGCGACGACGCGGCGCGAGGCCGATAGCGCAGCTTCCAGCGGAACGACGATGAGCCAGACCGCGGCGAAGGATTCGATGCCGCCGGTGGTCACGGCGACCATCATGACGAGGCCCGCCAGCGCCAGCGCGGAAAGGATATGCGCGCCTTCGTAGCGGCCGGTGCGCGACAGGAACCAGGACAACAGAATCGGAGCGATCAGCCAGGCGAAGGCCGCAACCTCGAGCGCCGTGGGCGCCCCGCGCATCGCCAGATAGACCGGAAAAGCCGCAAGCGCCACCAGGCTGCCGAGCAGCCGCGGCGCCATGAACGCGCGATGACGCGCACGCGTCAGCGCATCATATCGTGCCGAGGGATGCAGCAACGCATCGAGACAATCGCGGATGATACTCAAAACAATCACGGCTCTCGCGCTTCGGCTTGTTCGTCAGACAGACGCGCCGGAACGCCCCCATTATCCTTGACGCCACCGTGTCAGAGCGAGCTTAAGCGAACGCTAAGGCGATGCGGATTGGCGCCGAGCACCGCGTCTTCGCAGGGATTTCGCGCCTTGCGCGAGCTCCATTCGACGCGGATGGTGAACGATAGGTTTCCGGCACTGAGGTTCTATGGTTTCGAAATGGTGGACGCGCTGCCGACGGCAGCCTTGCCGCGTACTCATCGCCATCAATCGAAAATTTACACCGAATCGCATCTTTCAAATTTTCTGCGAGTTTTCGCCGAATTTACTTCAATGCAAACACTTAGGATTTATCGACGACTGTTAATCAGAAACGAAGCTGCGGGTTAACCGCGGCACAACCAAAAGACGACCGGGATCGCGAGATGTTTTTTATGCTTCGCATGGCGTTCTGGCTCGGGCTCGTGCTCGTGCTGCTGCCCAGGGAAAAGACGCCTGAATCGGACAAGGTGCCGCAGATCAGCGCGTCCGAGGCTGTATCGGCTGCGACCGCCGCCGCCTCCGACATGGGGCAGTTCTGCAAGCGCCAGCCGGCGGCTTGCGAGGTCGGCGGCCAGGCCGCGACGGCGATCGGCCAGCGCGCCCAGGATGGCGCCCGCCAGTTGTACAAGATCATCACCGACAAGAAGTCCGAGCTTCCCGCCGTCCCCGACAAGAAGCCCGACCATACCAGTTCGGTCGGCACCGACGCCGAAGCCGTGGTCGCGAACACATCGCCCGCCGACGCCCTGACGGACGACGACATGGCGATCGAATGGCGGATGCCGCGGACGCCTCTGGCCGCAAAATAGGCCACGGAACCAGTTCCATTTCCGTCGCTTTCGTCCGATCCGCGTCCTATATAAGACTTTAAGGAAACGGACGCGGACCAAGATGACGATCGACGAAATCAGGGACAATTTCGAGCTGCTGGACGAGTGGGACGACCGCTACCGGTACGTCATCGAACTCGGCCGCACACTTGACCCGATGCCGGAAGCCGAGCATTCCGCCGAGAACAAGGTCAATGGCTGCGTCAGCCAGGTCTGGCTTTCGAGGCAGATCGACCGCAGCGGCAATAGCGAACCGCGGCTGAAATATCTGGGCGACAGCGACGCTCACATCGTGCGCGGCCTGATCGCAATCCTGCTGACGCTGTATTCCGGCCGCACGCCGCAGCAGATCCTTTCGACCGATGCGCTCGCAGTGTTCGACGAGTTTGGATTCCGGGAGCACTTGACGCCGCAGCGTTCCAACGGCCTGCGCTCCATGGTCGAGCGTATCCGCTCTGATGCGCGCGAGTCGCTGGCCGCCGCCTCTTAGACGCCGCCGTTGCGAGCGTAGCGACTTGTCCGCCGAAGCTCGAAGATAGATGGATTGCCTCGTCGCGGAGCCTGTCATCGGGCGCGCATTCGCGCGACCCGTTGGCACCCTTGCGCAAACGCTTTGCGTTTGTCGCAGCAATGACGAAAAACTACTTCCGCTTCCGCGCCTGCTGACCGAGGCCCATCTTCTTGGCGAGCTGCGAACGCGCCACCGCATAGTTCGGCGCCACCATCGGGTAATCCGGCGGCAGGCCCCATTTGTCGCGGTACTGTTCCGGCGTCATGTTGTACTGTGTGCGCAGATGGCGCTTGAGCGACTTGAAGCGCTTGCCGTCCTCCAGACACACCAGATATTCCGGAGTTATCGACTTCTTCATCGACACCGCCGGCTTGGCCGGTTCGAGCGGCGTCTCGGGGCGGCCGCTCGACACCCGCATCAGCGCAGCGTGGACCTGGCTGATCAGGTTCGGGATCTCAGAGGCTTGGGTCGGATTGTTGCTGAGATAGGCCGAAACGATATTGGCGGTCAGTTCGACGGGCGTTTTGCCGGAGGGATCAGTCATGGCTCAACCTTCTGGGTCACCAACGCATCTGTCGGCCACACGATTCGGACAGTATCCGACCGCGCCTATACATCAGCGAAAGCTCGTACAACTTGGCGCATATGACCGAAGTGCCGGGAAACTGACAAGAACGGCGGCGCTTTATTTTCAATCACCGTGTTCCCGGCAAGTATTGCCGGCTCAGAGCCGCTGATCGAGATGCGCGCGCAGTTCGTCGATCGAGGCGAAACGCATCATCCCTTCCGGCATCTGGGCCTCGATCGAACCATCGGAATAGAGCGAATAGGCCATGCCATCGACAATGCCGGACTTCAGCACTGTCACCGCCGGCTGATCCTCCGTGCGCATCGGTCCAGCATTGGCTTCCGCGAGCGTTGGAGACATGCGTCCACCGCGCCGCGGCGGCAGCGGCGGCAGCGGGGCTTCAGCAGCTTTCGCGCGCTCCGCTCTCGGCCAGGCATCATCGAATGACCCCCGCGGCGGTTCGGCCGGCCCGACCGGCGGTACGTCGGGCGGACTGGAGCGAAGGTCCGATGGCAACAGGTCCGGCGGCAGCGGCTCGCCGGCCCGCGATTGCGCGCGCTCGCGTTCCTTTCGCGATGTCGAGGAAAACAGCAAATTGCGCTTCGGTTTCGGAACTGACGGCGGCGGTTCGGGGTGCATCGGCTCCGGGATCGGGTGATCACGCAAGACAGTCTCGTTCTGCCACGGCGGCGGTGCCGTTGGCGAAAATGGTCCGGGACCGCCCGACTGTTCAGCAGTCTGAAAACTGGGGGCAACCGGGGCAACGTCGCGCGCCGCGGCGTCAGGAAGCACCGGCCGCATCGCGGCCTCACCGCGCGCTTCAGGGATGCCAGCGCCAAGCTGCCGCGCGATGTTCTTCAATTCCCGGACCGCCACCCACAGCGCAAACATGATTGCGCCGGTGCAAACGCCGATGACGCCGGCGATAATCAGCGTGTTGCCGGTACTGAATTCCTTGATCGGGATCCCGAAGCCGATCGCCAACAGGCCCGCCAAAACGAGGCCGATCCCGGCGACCAACACGACAAACATCATTGAACCAACCCCTCAGCCGCGCCCGAAACGCTCGCCAGCCGCCCCACGCCACGATACCGTCATCTTGTGTGCACCGCCAACCGCCAATTGCGTTCCCGGTTCCATAACGGCGTCGTCCGTTTGCCGGATTCCGATTTCGGACAAATGTTGCCATTCAGGTACCGTTCAGCCCGCCGGCCGTAGTTATACCGGCTACTAATTACTGCCCTTTTGTTGCATTGCATCAGGGCTTTAGGCCACAATTCCCAATTACTTGGAAATGGAACTAGGCTATATGGGTACCCGGGGAATGCGGCTCAACAATATCCTAGGTGGGCCATAGGGGACTCTGGGTTACCAATCGCCATGTCATCCATCACGACTTCTGCCTTCGATACGCCCATGCGGCGCTCGGTGGAGCGGACCTGTGACGATCTTGCCATCTTTGTGCTGGCCGTGGTCGCGCTGGTCGCGGGCCTGACTTTCCGCGACTACGGGCTGGGCTGGGACGACTACACGCACGCCGAATATGCCGACCTGCTGTTGCGGATGTACGGTTCCGGCTTCAAGGATACCGGCGCGCTGTCGTTTGCCAATCTCTACATGTATGGCGGCGGCTTCGACATGGCGGCCGCCCTGCTGCACAAGATCATCCCGCTCGAACTGTTTGAAACGCGCCGCCTGCTCGGCGCCGTCGTCGGCCTGATAGGCCTTGGCGTAACCTGGCGGCTGGCACGGCGCGTCGGCGGTCCGCTGGCGGGGCTCGCGACGCTGCTGCTGCTCTCGCTGTGCCCGACGTTCTACGGCCACATGTTCATGAACCCGAAGGACGCGCCGTTTGCCGTCTCGATGGTGATCCTGATCCTGGGCCTGGTGCGCCTCGCCGAGGAGTATCCCGCGCCCTCGCCGCGAACCATTTTGATCGTCGGCATCGGCGCCGGCCTCTCCATCGGCTGCCGGATTCTCGGCGGGCTGGCGCTGGTCTATGCGATGGTCGGCTTCATCCCGCTGCTGATCGAGGAAGTTCGCAAGCAGGGCGCACGCGAAGCCACCCGCCGCTTCGCCCATGTCGTCTACGTGCTGCTGCCCGGCCTCGTGCTCGGATACCTGATCATGGGCCTGGTGTGGCCGTGGTCGATCATGGAGGCGGACCATCCCTTCAAGGCGCTGACCTATTTCTCGCACTTCTTCGAGAAGCCCTGGAAGGAAATGTTCGACGGCGCGCTGGTGTCGGTGCCTGACATGCCGTGGTCCTACCTGCCGACGCTGTTCGCGCTGCAGCTTCCCGAAATAATGCTCGCGCTCCTGGTCGCCGGCGTCGTCGGCACCTTCATGTCGCTGTCGCGCAAGGATGTGCCGGCCCGCCGCAAGACCATCTTCCTGATGCTGACGCTGGCAGCCAGCCTGCCGCTGGTGATCGCGATGGTGAAGCGGCCGGCGCTCTACAACGGTATCCGGCATTTCGTTTTCGTCATCCCGCCGATGGCGGTGCTCGCCGGCGCATCGTTCGCCTGGGGCATGAACTGGCTCAAGAATAATCACCGCCGCTGGCAACCCGCCGCGCTGGCGGTGTTCACGTTCGGCCTGCTGTTGCCGCTGAGCGAGATGATCCGCCTGCACCCGTACGAATACACCCATTTCAACCACATCGCCGGCACGGTGCGCACCGCCGACAATTACTTCATGCTGGACTATTGGGGGCTGGCGCTGAAGCAGGCGTCCGACGGCCTGCGCGAAGAGTTGGTCGAGCGCCAGGAAGTGGCTCCGGCGGGTCGCAAGTGGAAGGTCGCGGTATGCGGTCCGCAGCGTCCGGCGCAGGTCGCGCTCGGCCCCGACTTCACGATCGGCTGGGACAGCCAGTCCGCCGACTTCGCGATGACGCTGGGCGAGTTCTACTGCAAGGGCCTCACCGCGCCCGTCATGGTGGAGATCAAGCGCGACGACGTCGTGTTCGCGCGTGTCTATGACATCCGCGGCCGTCCCATTCCGACGCTGCTCGCCATTCCGGCCCCGTAACGGCGCATCACTGCGACGGCATGACTGCCACGCAGGATGGCCGCCTTGCTGGCTGTCCGGCGCAGGACTAGGCTCGCTCCCGAAATCGCAACACGCGGGAGAAGCGCCATGTCGCCAGCCGAAGCACGCCTTAAGCAAGCCCCGTCCGGCATGACGGACGCTGAGTGGAACCAGCGTGTCAATCTCGCCGCCTGCTATCGCCTCGTCGCGCTCTATGGCTGGGACGATCTGGTCGACACCCATATCTCGGCGCGCGTGCCCGGCCCCGACCACCATTTCCTGATCAACCCATACGGATTGATGTTCGAGGAGATCACGGCGTCGAGCCTGGTGAAGGTCGATCTCCACGGCAATCAGCTCAGCGAGAGCGAATACAGCATCAACCCCGCAGGCTTCACCATCCATTCGGCAATCCACGAGGTGCGTGAGGATGCCGGCTGCGTGCTTCATCTGCACACGCCCGACGGAACGGCGGTGGCGAGCTGCATGGAGGGTCTGCTGCCGATGAACCAGACCGCGCAGTTCGTCACCCACGACCTCGCCTATCACGATTACGAAGGTGTGGCGCTGGACCATGACGAACGCCCGCGGCTGCAGAAGGACCTCGGCAACAAGAACCACATGCTGTTGCGCAATCACGGCACGCTGACGGTGGGCCGTTCGGTCGCTTCCGCCTTCGAGCGCATGTACCATCTGGAGCGGGCCTGCACGATGCAGGTGCGCACCCGCATGCTCGGACCGACCGCCTACCCGGTCGAACAGGCCGTGATCGACAAGAACGAACAGCTGTTCAGCAATCCCGATTTCGCGGAACGGCGCTCGACCAATCTGGTGTGGCCGCCGCTGTTGCGAAAACTCGATCGGATCGATCCGAGCTACAAGAGCTGAACCTGGCTAGAGTCCGGTTCTGACTGAATCAGAGCCGGGCTCTAGATTCTTCCTTTGACGCGTTTTCTTGACACGAACCGGTGTCCACTTCGCTCGAAAACGCTATAGCACGCGAAAGGTCGTAGCCTCGTGACGGTACTGGTGACCGGCAGTTCCGGCCATTTGGGCGAGGCGCTGATGCGTACCCTGCGGGCGCAGCCACGCGATGCCATCGGCATCGACATTCTGCCCGGCCCATTCACGCATCATGTCGGCTCGATCGCTGACCGGGCCTTCGTGCGCCGCTGCATGCGAGGCGTCACGACGGTGCTGCACGCCGCGACGCTGCACAAGCCGCATGTGGCAACGCATAGCCGCCAGGACTTCGTCGACGTCAACATCACGGGCACGCTCAACCTGCTCGAAGAGGCCGCCGCAGGCGACGTCTCGGCGTTCGTCTATACCAGCACCACCAGCGTCTTCGGCGATGCGCTGGTGCCGCCGCCGGGCGAGCCGGCGGCCTGGATCACCGAAGACGTCACCGCGGTGCCGAAAAATATCTATGGCGTCACTAAGGCTGCCGCGGAGGATCTGTGCCAGCTGTTCGCGCGCAATCATGCGCTTCGCGCGATCGTGCTGCGCACCTCGCGCTTCTTTCCCGAAGAGGACGACAATCGCGCGACGCGCGAGGCGTTTAGCGACGCCAACGCCAAGGCCAACGAGTTCCTGTATCGCCGCGTCGACATCGAGGACGTGGTCAGCGCGCATCTGTTGGCGGCACAGCACGCGCCATCGGCCGGCTTCGCGAAATACATCATCAGCGCCACCACCCCGTTCGCGTGCCACGACGCGGCGGAATTGCGCAACAACGCGCCGCGCGTGGTCCGCCGCTGCGTGCCGGACCATGAGGCCGAATTTGCACGGCGTGGCTGGACGATGATTCCGGGCATCGATCGTGTCTATGTCAACGACCGCGCACGCGCCGAACTCGGCTGGCAGCCGCGCCATGATTTCCGCGCGCTGATGGCGCGGCTAAAGGCCGACGATGACATCCGCAGCCCCCTCGCGCGCGAAGTGGGAAGCAAGGGCTATCACGACCGCATTTTTGACGAGGGGCCCTACCCGGTGGAGTGAGGGCACGGGAATATCTGGTGGACGAACCGCGCAGATGCGCTAAACTGCCGGCCACATACCTCTACACGACCGGAATCAAAACGCTGCCCAATCCCGGGCGGCGTTTTTATTTGGGGACGGCGGTGTGGCTGGCGTAACGCTCACGTCCTGTCCGGGATCTGTCTTGGGAGTATGATCCTTACGTCAGTCCCCTCCCCGGGTTCGCTACTCAAGCGAAGCTGGCCGCCCAGGCGATCCGTCACCACGCTATAGACGATATGCAGGCCGAGACCAGTGCCGCCCTGGTGGCGGCGGGTGGTAAAGAACGGATCGAACGCCTGCCGCCTGACGTCCGGGCTCATGCCGCAGCCGTCATCACTAAAGATGATCTCGACATCACTGTTGCCGCATGCACTCACCTTGATCGCAATTTTTCCCTGCCGGCCGTCCGGAAACGCATGTGCGATCGAGTTGAGGAAAAGGTTGGTCAGCACCTGCCCGTAGGAGCCGGGATAGCTGCTGATCGAAAGGTCCTGCTCGCACTCGACGTTCAGCGTCACGCCGTGCTTTGGCAGAGCCGGTCGTAAGCCCGTGGCGACCTGCTCGGTGAGATCGCCGAGGTCGAACGACCGAAGCTCCGAATTGTTGCGGTCGGAGGCCACCTGCTTGAACGACTGGATCAATTCGGCCGCACGGTTCAGGCTCTCCTGAAGCTGCGCAGAGCCGTTGCGCACTGCGTCCACAAACTCGTTGAGGCTCGATCGCTTGAGCGTTCCCTGCGCCGTTTCCGCGGCAAACAACCGGCTTTTGCGCTCCAGCGATGACGCGACCGTGAGACTGGTGCCGAGCGGATTGTTGATTTCGTGCGCGACGCCGGCGACCAGCCGGCCGAGCGCTGCAAGCTTTTCCGCCTCGATCAGCCAGTTCTGAGTCTCGCGCAGATTTTGCAACGCGGCTTCGGCCGCATCCCTGGCCCGACGCACTTCCCGCTCGCTGCGCTGGCGTTCGCTGATGTCGATATGGGTGCCGATCCAGCCATAGACCACGCCGTGGGGATCGCGCAGCGGAACGACGCGCGTCAGAAACGGACGATACTCGCCGTCCTTGCCGAGCAGCGACAGCTCCGACTCCAGGGCGGTGCCGGTTGCCAATGCCTCGGTCCAGCGATTGCCAAGCACCGTGTGCCAGGCATGCGGATCGATCTCGCCGGCGGGCCTGCCCGTGTATTCATACCAATGACTGTTGAGCCAGTAGATCGCGCCATCGGCGTGCGTCATCCACACCAGTTGCGGAATCGAATCCGCCAGCGTGTGGAACTGGCGTTCGCTGGCCCTCAGCGCGGCCTCGGCGCGCTTGCGCTCGGTGATCTCCTCGGCGGCGACGTTGACGCCGACGATCTCACCGTCCGCGTTGCGATGCGGATGCCAATAGGTGACCCAGAACCGCTCATCGGTCTGGTCGGCGCGTTGGCCGGCCACCTCGATGCCGGTGACGGGATCGCCGGTGCGCATGATTGACTGCACGATGCCTTCGACCGCGTCCGCCAGCGCCGGTACGCAATCCCGCACATAGCGGCCAAGATGATCCTCAACTGATATGCCGCAGATATCGGTCAGGCGCTGGTTGATCTGTAGGTAGCGGCAGTCAGGCGACAGGAACGCAAGGCCGATTGGCGCAGCGTCGTAGATCGATTGCAGGGTCGGCTGCCGCTGATCGAACACCTCGTCTGAAAAGCGCGGCGGTACGCCGGTCGTGATTGAGGATTGATATGGTGTCATCGGCTGCTATCGGCTTCCATCGCCAATCCTCCCGCGCACGACACAACTAAATCCGGTACGTTTGTAGAGGTATTGATCGCTTCGGCATGTGTGCCGCCGGGGATCCGGATCAAGTCGCCGACCGTCTCGTCTGCCGGCGGTAGATCGAACCGGTCCGTATCGGGCGACGAGACGGTTATCTGCGGGATTGAACGCGTCAAAAAAGTGGCGTGCAATACACAGTAACCCGGACTTGCGTGGAATCGGTCCGGAACCACTACATGTTGGGTGCCGGCAGGCCCGGTGTGGTGCCCACCGCGGTCGCCGCAATGACGGTGTCGAGCGCGGCAGGGAGCGCAAAGCCAGCGGGTCTACCCATCGCGCGCGCTACTTCGCTTCTGCGAGTGCTCCCAAAATCCGCGCCCAGGAGCGGATGCCCTTGTGGAAGCTCTTGAGGTCATACTTCTCGTTCGGCGAATGGATGTTGTCGTCGTCGAGGCCGAAGCCGATCAGCAGGCTGTCGAGGCCGAGCGTGCGCTTGAAATCCGCGACGATCGGGATCGAGGCGCCGGAGCCGACCAAGAGCGCCTCCTTGCCCCATTCCTCGGTCAACGCGCGCTTGGCAGCTGCCAGCGGCTTCATGTTCCAGTCGAGCGCGATGGCCGCCCCACTGGAGTGCTCGGTGAAGACGGCCTTGCAGTCACCCGGAAGCCGCGCGGTGACATAGTCGCGGAACGCTTTCTTGATCTTCTGCGGATCCTGGCCTTCGACCAGACGGAAGGAGATCTTTGCGGAAGCTTCCGCCGGGATCACGGTTTTCGAGCCCTCGCCGGTATAGCCGCCGATGATGCCGTTGATGTCGCAGGTCGGGCGCGAGGACACCTGCTCGATCAGCAGCCGATCCTTTTCGCCGGCAGGGATCGAGAGGCCGATTGGCTTCAGGAACGACTCCGGCGTGAGGTTCAGGTTCTTCCACTGCGCCAGGATATCCGACGGCAGATCCTTCACGCCATCATAGAAGCCGGGAATGGTGATGCGGCCGTTGTCGTCAAACAGGCCGCCGAGGATGTTGGTCAGCACGCGGATCGGATTGCGCGCGCCGCCGCCGAACACTCCGGAATGCAGGTCGCGGTTGGCGGCCTTGATGGTGACCTCGTCATACATCAAGCCGCGCAGCGAGGTTGTGATGGCGGGCGTGTTCGGGTCCCACATGCTGGTGTCGCAGACCAGCGCGAAGTCGGCCTTCAACTCATCCTTGATCGCCTCCATGAACGGCACGAAATTCTTCGAACCGACTTCTTCTTCGCCTTCGATCAGGATCGTGACATCGACCGGCAACGATCCCGTCACCTTCTTCCAGGCCCGGCAAGCCTCGACGAAGGTCATCAACTGGCCCTTGTCGTCCTCCGCGCCGCGCGCCACGATGACCTTGCGGCCGTCGGCGTGATCGGTGACGACAGGCTCGAACGGCGGACGGTGCCACAGATTGAGCGGATCGACCGGCTGCACGTCATAGTGGCCGTAGAACAGGACGTGCGGCCGGCCATCGGTGCTGCCATTGGCCTTAGCTACGATCGCGGGATGCCCCGCCGTCGGCCTCACCTCGGCGTTGAAGCCGAGCGTGGCAATATCCTTCGCAAGATGATCGGCCGCCGCCTTGCAATCGCCGGCGAAGGCCGGATCGGCCGAGATCGACTTGATCCGCAGCAGCGCGAACAACCGCTCGAGGCTGTTGTCGAAATCGGCGTCGATATGATCGAGAACCGGCTGGATCTTGGCGTTGGACATGGCTGATTATCCCTGGCTGTGAGCCTTGTTATTGACGTCAAGTTGTAGCTTGCCGTGGCCTTACCGCCGCAGCAATCCGCCCAGCGCGCCGCGCACCAGCGCGCGTCCGACTGAACTGCCGAGCGATCCGCCCACCGATTTGCCGAGATCGGCGACGATGCCGCCGACCACCTTGTTGGTAACCGAACGCGTGACATCGCGCGCGATGACCTGGCCGGTCGAGAGCCGGCCACGCTTGACATTGGTACCGAAGATCGTGCCGACGATCGAGCCGATCTGTCCGAGAACGCCGCCGCCCTGGCCATCCGCAGGCGCCGCCGTGTCGGCCACGCGCTTTTGCAGCATCTCATAGGCGGATTCGGCGTCGATCGCGGTGTCGTATTTGCCCTTGAACGGGCTCTTGCTCATGATCGCCTTGCGCTCTTCCGGTGTTATCGGCCCGATCCGTGCGGTCGGCGGCCGGATCATCACGCGCTCGACCATGGTCGGCGTGCCGCCGCCTTCGAGGAACGACACCAGCGCCTCGCCCTTGCCGAGTTCCATGATGACGCGGGCGGTATCGAGCTTCGGGTTCGGCCGAAATGTCTCCGCCGCCGCTTTCACCGCTTTCTGATCGCGAGGCGTAAAGGCGCGCAACGCGTGCTGCACGCGGCCGCCCAACTGGGCCAGCACCTTGTCCGGCACGTCGATCGGATTCTGCGTGACGAAGTAGACGCCAACGCCCTTGGAACGGATCAGGCGCACCACCTGCTCGATCTTGTCCATCAGCGCATCCGGCGCATCGTCGAACAACAGATGCGCCTCGTCGAAGAAGAACACCAGTTTCGGCTTCGCCAGATCACCGGCTTCCGGCAATTCCTCGAACAGCTCCGACAGCATCCACAGCAGGAAGGTGGCATATAGCTTCGGGCTCTGCATCAATTTGTCGGCGACCAGGATGTTGACCACGCCGCGGCCGTCGCTGTCGGTCTTCATGAAGTCCTTCAGCGTCAGCGCCGGCTCGCCAAAGAATTTCGTTGCGCCCTGGTTTTCCAGCACCAGGAGCTGACGCTGAATGGTTCCGACCGTTGCCTTGCTGACATTGCCGTAGCTCTGCGCGGCCTTTCGAAGCGCGGCCTTGAGCTCCTCGTTGTCGTCAGGATCGTCGTCCGCAGCGGCTGCCTTCTTGGCGACCGGCGCGATCGCATCCAACAGCGACCGCAGATCCTTCATGTCGATCAGCGTCAGGCCGTTTTCATCCGCCACACGGAATGCGACGTTGAGAACGCCTTCCTGCACGTCGTTCAGGTCGAGCATCCGCGACAGCAATAGCGGCCCCATTTCCGTGACCGTGGCGCGAACCGGATGGCCCTGCTCGCCGAACACGTCCCAGAACACGGTCGAGAACTGATCGGGCTGGAAATTGAGGCCCATCTCTCCGGCGCGCTTGAGGATGAAGTCCTTTGCTTCGCCGACTTCGGCAATTCCGGACAGGTCGCCCTTTATATCGGCGGCGAAAACGGGAACACCGGCGCGGGCAAAACCCTCCGCCATCACCTGCAGCGACACGGTCTTGCCGGTTCCGGTCGCTCCGGTGACAAGGCCGTGCCGATTGGCAAGCGCGAGCGTCAGCCAAGCCGTCTGTTCGCCCTTTCCGATAAAAATTTTCTCGTCGGTATCGGCGGTCTTGTTATCGGAGGTTACCATCGCATCGCCTCTTCGCGCATCGGGAAGGTTTGGTTGGCAATCATATCGCATCCTGCCCGCCGATTGAAACCGTCGGGCGCCGCATACGTTGCGCGTTCGCCTGCCTCGTCGCTCGGATCTCTCATACTTTTTTCCTGTCTCCGGCGGAGAAAACGGGAACGCAGCGCAGCAAGCTCGCGTGAATCCAGCCTTTACTCTTGCATTGCTGCAACACTCAGCGAATCAAAATCATCTCGATGGGCGCGGTTGCTTGTATTTCAGATCGCAGGCGCTCAAGATCAAAAGACGAGCAGCAACCGGCAAAAGCCGGTTGTTGGGGACGGGGCAAATTATGGACGAACTGATTGGGCGGCTGGCCTCGAAGGCCGGCATCGATAGTGTTGTCGCTGAAAAAACCATCGGCATCGTTCTGGGTTTTCTCCGCAATGAGGGGCCCTCCGACAAGGTTCAGGCTCTGATTGACCAAATTCCAGGCGCCGAAGCTGCAATTGCGGCTTCCAGCAGCAATGGCGGATTCGCGCGGCTGTTGGGCGGAGGCTTGATGGCGGTTGGCACCAGGCTGATGGCGCTGGGTCTGGGCATGAACGAGATTCAGAACGTGGCACGTGAACTTTTCAGGTTCGGTCGCGACAAAATCGGAGCGGATCAAATGAGCGAAATCATTTCAGGGACGCCGGGCCTCAGCCAGTTCGCATAGTCAGCAGCTTGGTGAGCATATTCAGCCCGGACATAGTCTTTTTTCATCTGGTATCATGACTTATCCTCTTTCCGAGATCGACGGCCTGACCGCCTACTCTGCCTCGAAACTGAAATCGTTGGGCATTCGCACCACCGATGCGCTGCTGGAAGCCGCCCGCACGATGAAGGGCCGCAAGGCACTGGCGGCGAAGACCGGCATCAGCGAACAGCAACTGCTGGAATGGGCCAATTTTTCCGACTACATGCGCATTCCCGGAATGGGCAAGGCCAAGGTTGGTCTGGTGCGCGCGGCCGGCGTCACCACCGTGCGTGAGCTCGCCCACCGCAATCCGGCGCGGCTGGCCCAGAACATGAAAGACGTCAACACAAAGCGTAAACTCGTCCGGGTTCTGCCTTCCGAACGATCGGTCGAGCAACTGATCGAGCAGGCGCGCAAGCTTGCGCCGAAGATCAGCTACTGAGCCCGCCCCGGCCGGCCCGCGGGCACAGCTCTCACACCTTGACTCCCCGGCGCGGACCGCGCAAAGCGACCGCATGACCGCAGCCAAGCCCAGATCAACCGCCGCAACCGGTCCGGCCGGTCATCCGGTGCTGCCCGCGCTGCTGTCCAGGCCCTATCCGGCGGTGATGGGCGTACTGAACGTAACGCCGGATTCATTCTCGGACGGCGGGCAATTCGCGGCCCCCGAGCAGGCGCTGGCCCAGGCCCGGCAGATGATCGCCGAGGGCGCCGACATCATCGACATCGGCGCGGAATCCACCCGGCCCTATGGATCGGAACCGATCCCGGCGGAAGAAGAATTGAAGCGCCTGCAGCCGGTGCTATCAGACGTCGTGGCGCTCGGCATTCCCGTGTCGATCGACAGCATGAAATCGGCCGTCGTCGCCTGGGCGCTCGATCAGGGCGCCGCCATCGCCAACGATGTCTGGGGCCTGCAGCGCGATTCCGGCATGGCGGGCCTCGTCGCCGAGCGCCGCGTGCCCGTCATCATCATGCACAACCGCGACAGCGCCGATCCCGCCATCGACATCATGCAGGATATCGCTGATTTCTTCGCGCGTTCGCTCGATATCGCCGCCAAACGCCGCATTTCGCCTGACAGAATCGTGCTCGACCCCGGCATCGGCTTCGGCAAGACACCAGAGCAGAGCATGACCGCGCTGGCGCGGCTCGGCGAGTTGCAATCGTTCGGGCTGCCGCTCTTGGTCGGCGCCTCGCGCAAACGTTTCATCAGCACGGTGACGCCGTCGGAGCCGTATCAGCGCCTCGGCGGTTCGATTGCCGCGCATCTGCTGGCGGCGCAGAACGGCGCGCGGATCATCCGGGCGCACGACGTCGCGGAAACGGTACAGGCGCTGCGGGTCGCGGCGGCAATCAGGGAACGGGCATGAGCGATACGATCTTCATCACCGGCCTCGTTACCCATGCCCGCCACGGCGTGATGGAGCACGAGACCAAAGTCGGGCAACGGTTCGTGATCGACCTCGAACTCTCCATCGACTTGTCGGAATCCTCGCACTCCGATCGGCTGTCCGACACCGTGTCCTATGCCAGCGTGGTCGAGACTGCGACCGCTGCATTCACGAATACCCATTACAAGCTTTTGGAGCGTGCGGCCGGTGCCGTTTCGGACGCGATCTTCGCGGCGTTCCCACGCGTCCATGCGGTCAAGGTCACGGTCCACAAGCCGCATGCGCCGATTGCCGAGATCTTCGAGGATGTCGGCGTCGTGCTCGTACGCAAGCGGCCATCGCCCTGACATGGCGGACGTGCTGATCGCGCTCGGCGGCAATGTCGGCGACGTCCGCACGACATTCAAGAAAGCCATCGCCAATATTTGCGGCATGACGCAGGCCGCCCTGCTCGCGCGCTCTTCCGATTACACAACCCCGCCCTGGGGCGAGGAAGACCAGGCGCCCTTCACCAACGCCGTCATCGAGATCGAGACCAGCCTCGATCCCCATGCGCTGCTGTTCACGCTGCACAAGATCGAGAAGAGGTTCGGCCGCGATCGCGCCCACGAGACGCGCTGGGGGCCGCGCACCCTCGACCTCGACCTGATCGCCTATGACGATGTCCGGCTCGACAAGCCGGAACTGACGCTGCCGCATCCGCGGGCTTTGGAGCGCGCTTTCGTGCTGGTGCCGCTCGCCGAAATCGCGCCCGACCGCGTCATCGCGGGACGCCGTGTCGCCGACGCGCTGGCGCGGCTTTCAACCGAGGGTATCCGGCGCCTGCCCGACCTCGATTGACCCAAAACATCGTTTGGCTTGGCGGCCGCCCCGTGGCAATTTCCGGCCAAACAGAAGAGACGACCGAGGAACAATAGTCCGGATGACCACCAAAACTGACGAACTGACCCTGGCCGCGGAATTTGTCCCGGCGACTTATGAGGACTGGCGCAAGCTGGTCGACGGGGTGCTGAAAGGCGCGCCGTTCGAGAAACTGGTCAGCAAGACATCCGATGGGTTGAAGATCGATCCGATCTATCGCCGTGCGCAGGGCGCCGCTCCGGTCGCCGGCCGTGCCGCCGCCGCGCCCTGGCAGATCATGCAGCGGATCGACCATCCCGACGCGAAAGCGGCCAATGCACAGGCGCTGCACGATCTGGAGAACGGTGCGACCGGGCTGACACTGGTGTTCTCGGGCGCCAATGGCGCCCATGGTTTCGGGCTCGATCCCTCGCCGGAGGCCGTCGCGCAGGTTCTCGACGGCATTTTTCTCGATGCCGGCATCGGCATCGAGCTGCAGATCGGCCCGCAGTCGCGCATGGCAGCCATTCACGTGGCCGAATACATCAAGCGCAGGGGTATCGATCCTGCTGCCTCCGACATCCGTTTCGGCCTCGACCCGCTGGGAGCCGGTGCGGTGTGGGGCTCCAGTCCCTATAGCTGGGACGAAATCGTGCCCGCGGTTACCAGCGCCATCAAGGGCCTCGCTGCGATGGGCTTCAAGGGCCCGCTCGCCGCTGCCGATGGACGGGTCATCCATGATGCCGGCGGATCGGAAGTCCAGGAATTGGCATTCGTGCTGGCGTGCGGCGTCGCCTTTCTGCGCGCGATCGAGCAGGCCGGGGTTTCGCTCGAGGACGCCCAACGCATGGTGTATGCGCGGCTCAGTGCCGACGCCGACCAGTTCCTGACACTGTCGAAATTCCGCGCGCTGCGGCTGTTGTGGGCGCGCGTCGAGCAGGCCTGCGGGCTGACACCCAAACCCTTATTCATTGCGGCCGATACCGCCTGGCGCATGCTGACGCAGCGCGATGCCTATGTGAACATGCTGCGCGCGACGATGGCGACCTTTTCGGCCGGTCTCGGCGGCGCCAATGCCATCACCGTCTTGCCGCACACGCTGGCGCTGGGATTGCCCGATCCGTTCGCGCGGCGCGTCGCACGCAACACCCAACTGGTGCTGCTGGAAGAATCCAACCTCGCCAAGGTCAGCGATCCCGCGGCCGGCTCCGGCGGCATCGAAACGCTGACAAAGCAGCTTTGCGAAGCTGCATGGTCGCTGTTTCAGGAAATCGAAAAAGCGGGCGGCATCTTTGCGGCGCTCGGAGAGAACCTGATCCAGAAGAAGGTCGCCGCCACCCGCGCCGCACGGGAAGTCAACATCGCCAAGCGGCGTGACGTGCTGACTGGCGCCAGCGAATTCCCGAACCTGCACGAGGACGAGATCGCCGTTCTCAACGCGACGCCGATCGTGCTGCCGCCCTATGGCGAGGCGAAATACAAATTCGATCCGCTGCCGCCGATGCGGCTCGCAGCGCCGTTCGAGGCGCTGCGGGACAAGTCAGACGAGAGGCTGAAAACATCGGGCGCACGGCCCAAAATCTTTCTCGCCAATCTCGGCACGGCAGCCGCCTTCACCGCGCGTGCCACCTTTGCCAAGAGTTTCTTCGAGACCGGCGGCATCGAGGCGATCGACACGCAAGGATTTGCCGACCCCGCCGCGCTGGCCTCCGCGTTCAAGACGTCCGGAGCGGCCATCGCCTGCCTGTGCTCGTCCGACAAGGTTTACGCGGAACACGCAGGCCCCGCCGCAAAGGCCCTTCAAGCGGCCGGCGCGAAGCATATCTATCTGGCAGGGCGGCCCGGCGAACAGGAGGCCGTGCTGCGCTCGGCCGGCGTCGGCGATTTCATCTTTGCCGGCGGCGACGCGCTGGCCATGCTGCAGGAAGCCTGGCGGCGGATGGAGTGAGCATGACGGAAAACAACCACAAGACGGTCCTGACCGGCGGCTGCCAGTGCGGCGCGGTTCGCTTTGCACTGTCGGTGCCGCCGCCCAAGGTCAGCATCTGCCATTGCCGGATGTGCCAGAAGGCATCGGGCGCGCCCTTCGCCTCCCTCGCCGATATCGAGCACGAGCACTTCACCTGGACCCGCGGCAAGCCGGCGACGTTTCAGTCCTCCTCCATCGCCGAGCGCGATTTCTGCTCGGCCTGCGGCACGCCGCTGACCTACCGGCTGATCGGCGGCCCTCGGATCGAAATCATGACCGGTACGTTCGACCGCCCCGACCGCGTGGTGCCGACCCGGCAATATGGAACCGAATCCCGGCTCGGCTGGGTAGTCGGAATCGCCAACCTGCCGAGCCAGACCACGATGCAGAATTACGGACCGGAGAAGATGGCGACCATCACCAGCCACCAGCATCCGGATCATGATTAGGGGTGACCTGCCCTCGACTTCACATATGCTATGATGGGTACCATGAGCCGCATCCCGAACTTCGCTGATATCGCCTTTGAAGCCTTCGCGCCCGAGGCACCCGCCGGCAGCGCCGAGCCGTGGCTGACGCCCGAGGGCATTCCGGTAAAGCCGGCCTACAGCGAGGCCGATCTCGAAGGCATCGATTTCCTCGACACCTGGCCGGGCGTCGCGCCCTATCTGCGCGGCCCCTACCCGACCATGTATGTCAACCAGCCCTGGACGATCAGGCAGTATGCCGGCTTCTCCACGGCGGAAGATTCCAACGCGTTCTATCGCCGCAATCTTGCAGCGGGGCAAAAGGGTCTCTCGGTCGCGTTCGACCTCGCCACCCACCGCGGCTACGATTCCGATCATCCGCGCGTCTCGGGCGACGTCGGCATGGCGGGCGTCGCGATCGATTCCATCTACGACATGCGCACGCTGTTTGCGGGCATTCCGCTCGACCAGATGAGCGTGTCAATGACCATGAACGGCGCGGTACTGCCGATCCTCGCGCTGTTCGTCGCAGCCGCCGAGGAACAGGGCGTTCCGCCGGAAAAACTCTCGGGCACCATTCAGAACGACATTCTGAAAGAGTTCATGGTGCGCAATACCTACATCTATCCGCCCGCGCCCTCGATGCGGATCATCTCCGACATCTTTGCGTACACCTCGCAACGGATGCCCAAGTACAATTCAATCTCGATCTCCGGCTATCACATGCAGGAAGCCGGCGCGACGCAGGACCTCGAGCTGGCCTATACGCTGGCTGACGGCGTCGAATACCTGCGCGCCGGCCTTGCCGCCGGCCTCGACGTCGACCGTTTTGCACCGCGGCTGTCGTTCTTCTGGGCGATCGGCATGAATTTCTTCATGGAAGTCGCCAAGATGCGCGCGGCGCGGCTACTCTGGGCGAAACTGCTGAAGCAGTTCAACCCGAAGGACCCGCGCTCGCTGTCGCTGCGCACCCATTGCCAGACTTCCGGCTGGTCGCTGACCGCGCAGGACGTCTTCAACAATGTGATGCGCACCACGATCGAAGCGATGGCGGCCACCCAAGGCCACACCCAATCCCTGCACACCAATGCGCTTGACGAGGCGCTGGCGCTGCCGACAGATTTCTCGGCCCGCATCGCCCGCAACACGCAGCTTTTCCTGCAGCAGGAAAGCGGCACCAACCGCATCATCGATCCCTGGGGCGGCTCCTATTACGTCGAGCGGCTGACGCGCGACCTTGCGGAGAAAGCCTGGGGGCACATCCAGGAAGTCGAGGCGCTCGGCGGCATGGCCAAGGCCATCGAGGCCGGCGTGCCCAAGCTGCGCATCGAGGAAGCCTCCGCCAAGACCCAGGCCCGGATCGATGCCGGTCGGCAGGCAGTGATCGGCGTCAACAAGTACAAGCCGGTCAACGAGGCCGCGATCGACGTGCTCAAGGTGGAGAATTCCACCGTGCGGCGGCTGCAGATCGACAAGCTGAAGCGGCTGCGCACCGAGCGCGACCAGAAGGAAGTCGAGCAGGCGCTGGCGGCGCTGACGCGCAGCGCCGGCGAAGGCAACGGCAATCTGCTCGCGCTCGCCATCGACGCGGCGCGCGCAAAGGCGACTGTCGGCGAAATTTCGGACGCGATGGAAAAGGTGTTCGGGCGTCACCGCGCCGAGATCAAGTCCATCACCGGCGTCTACAAGCGGGAGGCGTCGGCCATGTCCAACCGGGTCGAAAAGGTGCAGGAACTGATCGATGCGTTCGAGACTGCCGAGGGCCGCCGGCCCCGCATCCTCGTCGCCAAGATCGGCCAGGACGGTCACGACCGCGGCCAGAAGGTGATCGCATCAGCCTTCGCCGATGTCGGCTTCGACGTCGATATCGGGCCGCTGTTTGCCACCGCCGATGAGGCGGCGCGGCAGGCGGTGGAGAACGACGTGCACATCCTCGGCGTCTCGTCGCTGGCGGCCGCCCATCTCACCGCGGTGCCGGAACTGAAGGCGGCGCTGAAGAAGCACGGCCGCGAGGACATCATGATCATCATCGGCGGCGTCGTGCCGCCGCAGGATTATGACGCACTCTATGCGGCCGGCGCCGAAGCGATCTTCCCGCCGGGCACCGTGATCTCGGACGCCGCCGAAGAGCTGATCCGTAAGCTCAACGCCCGGCTCGGCCACAGCAGCGAGGCGGCGGAGTAATTCTTCGCCCGCGCTCACTTCTTCCAAAGGATCGCCCTTGCGCAGCATTGCATTCGTCACGTTCGCCCGCACAATTGCCTTTGCGGGCGCAATCGCATGCACTGCGACGCTGGCGTTTGCCGCCGACCCCAAGCCGGATTTTTCCATCAAGACCAAATGGGTCGAAGCCAGCATCTTCCTCGACGCCGGGATCAAGGCCGAGCCGGCGCTAGCGGCGAACTGCCTCGCCGAGGGCAAGGCATGGGCGACAAAGAACAAGGCCGATGCCGACAAGGAGCGCAAGCAGGACCCGGACCTGTTCCGCAATGCGTGGTCGTATGAGCGGAAATACGAGACGCGGTCGGTGGTCGACGGCCGCTATATCAGCATCATCAGGGCAGACTACGAATATACTGGAGGCGCGCACCCCAACAGCTCCTCTGATACCATCCTGTGGGACAAGTCAGCCGGCAAGCGCATCAGCATCCGTCCGTTCTTTAACGAGACAGCCGACAACGGCCCGACGATGAAAGCGATGCGGCAAGGCGTCATTGCTTCGCTCGAGGCCGAGAAGAAGAAACGCGGCGCTGATGGCACCGATGCCAGCGCCATCGAAGGCATCGAGCCGAAGCTTCTCAAGATCGGCCCAGTCGCGCTGGCGCCATCGACCGAACAAGGCAAGAGCTCCGGCCTGAACTTCTACTACGCACCTTACGCGGTCGGCTCCTATGCCGAAGGCGAATATATCGCCTTCGTACCCTGGGAAACGTTGAAGCCGTATCTAACGCCGGAAGGCGCCAGAATTTTCGGCGGCGCGCAACCGAAGGAAGACGAAGACCGGCCGCAGTGACGGCCGCCTCAGGCGGCAAGGCGGCCGAGCGACCGTTCGAGCGAATGCGTCCAACCCGGAATCCATGACTGGAACAGCTCATGCCAGCGATCCGCGTCCTGCGGCGCGGTGTCGAGCTTCACGGACCATTCGATGAAGGTCCGGTTGCCCTCGACGATCGGCAGCAGATGCATCGTTCCTAAATAGCGTGTCGGGGCGGTCGCCTCCGGCGAAAGCCCGGCTGGAAACGGAAACGGTTCTATGCCCGCATAGGTCAGCGAGTGCGCTTGGTCGGAATGACCGGCGAGCCGCTGGCGAACCCAGTTGCCGAGATAGCAGAAGCGCCTCACCGCGCCGACCTCATCGCCGCCTCTGTCGTCCTCGATCACGCTTTCGCTGACGCCGTCGATATAGGCCGGGTAGTTGTTGAAATCGCGGATCAGGGCCCACACGGTTTCCAGGGGATGGTCCAGCACGGTGCTGTAATAGGCTGTCGTCATGGTTCTCTCCGCAATTCGATCGCGGCTCGATGACCGGGCCGCACATGGATACCTATTTCGCGTAGCCCTGTTGCCGCCACCCGATTTCCGGATGTGGCGAGATGCCCACCGGCGACGATCCTCCTCGTGAGCCAATGCCTTGCGACCACAACGCAAAGCCGCCTAGAATGTCTCATCACAAGAGCGTCCGGCTTCACGGACGCCGCAGGGAGATCGCCCAATGTCCAAAATGATCACGCGCCGCGCCTTTGCGGCTTCATCCGCTGCTGCCGCGGCCGTCGCGGGCTTTGGTTTCAAGCCGGCCTTGGCGCAGGCCTATCCGGCGCGGCCGGTGACCGTGATCGTGCCCTGGGGCGCCGGCGGCGGCACCGACGCGACCGCGCGCATTGTCGCGGCGCTCCTGGAAAAGGATCTCGGCCAGCCGTTCAACGTGGTCAACCGCACCGGCGGCTCGGGCGTGGTCGGCCATACCGCGATCGCGACCGCACCGGCGGACGGCTACACCATCGGCATGCTGACGGTGGAAATCTCGATGATGCACTGGCAGGGCCTCACCGAACTCGCACCGAAGAGCTACACGCCGCTGGCGCTGATGAACGAGGATCCGCCGGGAATCCAGGTCAGTTCCACCTCGCCCTACAAGACCGTGAAGGAACTCGCCGACGCCATCAAGGCCGCGCCCGCCGGCAAGTTCAAGGCCTCCGGCACTGGCCAAGGCGGCATCTGGCATCTGGCGCTGGTCGGCTGGCTGCAGGCGATGGGACTGGCGCCGAACCATGTCGCCTGGGTGCCGTCGAACGGCGCCGCACCCGCGATGCAGGATCTCGCGGCGGGCGGGCTCGACCTCACCACCTGCTCGGTGCCGGAAGCCCGCGCGATCATCGAGGCCGGCAAGGCGCGCAGCCTTGCCGTCATGGCGACGGCGCGCAACCCTGTATTCGCCGATGTTCCGACGCTGAAGGAGGCCATGGGCATCGACTATTCGACCGGCGCGTGGCGCGGCATTGCCGGCCCCAAGGGCATGCCCGCCGACATCGCCACCAAGCTCACCGCGTCGCTGAAGAAAGTCTATGACTCCAAGGAATTCAAGGAGTTCATGAGCAATCGCGGCTTCGGCACGGTGTGGGGCGATGCGACCGAATTCGCAGCCTTCATGGACAAGGGCGACGCCCAGATGGGCGTGGCGATGAAGGCCGCCGGTCTGTCGAAGGCCTGATCGGTCTTCGCCGGCTGACATCGTCCGAAATCCGCGGAGTTGGTTCATGCGTCTACCCGATCGCGTCACGGGCTTGTTTCTCGTTGGCCTCGGCGCGGCTGCCGCCTATGGCGGCTGGCAGTTGCCGCCGGTGCCCGGCCAGCCGGTCGGGCCGAACGTCTTTCCGCTGGTGATCGGAACGGGCCTTGCACTGTGCGGCCTTGCGATTGCGCTCGGGATCGGCCGCAGTTTTGAAGAGGAAGAAGAACTCATTCCGGTCGAGGGCGGCCAGCCACAGCCCCCGACCGGAAAGCTCTACGGCTTGCGCGCCTTGCTTCCGCCGGCGCTCCTGCTGTTCTATGTGGCGGTTGCCGACCAGCTCGGCTTCATCATCACCGCAGCGCTGATCGTGTTCGTGACGTCGACCGCGCTCGGCGCCCGCTGGAAGCTTTCGCTGCCGCTCGCCGTGCTGGCGCCGATCGGCATTCATCTGATTTTCTCAAAATTGCTGCGCGTGCCGCTGCCGGCCGGGCTGCTGCCGATGCCCTGGTGATCGATGCTCAACACCCTCGCCCAAGCGTTTGCGCTCATCTCCACCTGGGAAGTCATCGTCGCGATGCTCGCGGCATCGGTCTATGGCCTTGTCATCGGATCGCTGCCCGGTCTCTCGGCGACGATGGCGACCGCGCTGCTGGTCCCCGTCACGTTCTATCTGTCGCCGATCGCGGCCATCGCCACCATCGTGGCGGCATCCTCGATGGCAATCTTTTCCGGTGACATTCCAGGCGCCCTGCTGCGCATTCCCGGCACGCCCGCTTCGGCGGCTTACGCGGACGAAGCCTATGCGATGACGCGCAAGGGCGAGGCCGAACTCGCGCTCGGCGCCGGCGTCTGGTTCTCCGCCGTCGGCGGCATCGCGGGCACGCTGTCGCTGATGATCCTGGCGCCGCCGCTTGCCGAAATCGCGCTGTCGTTTTCGACCTTCGAATATTTCTGGCTCGCCTTCCTCGGCCTGATGTGCGCCACGCTGGTCGCGCGCTCCTCCCCGGTAAAGGCGATCGCCAGCATGTTCATCGGCCTGCTGGTCTCCTGCATCGGCATCGAGAACCCCGGCGGCGTCCCCCGCTTTACATTCGGCGTCACCAACCTGCTCGGCGGCATCGAGCCGATCCCGGCGCTGGTCGGCGTCTTTGCGGTGGCGCAGGTGATGCGCGCGATGCTCACCCCGGAGCCGCCGCCGATTCCGCGGCGCAAGTTCGGGAGCATCATGGCGGGCCAGTGGCTGCTCACCAAAAAATATCACTGGCAGATGACGCGCGGGAACATCATCGGCATCATCATCGGCGTGCTGCCGGGCGCCGGCGCCGACATGGCCGCCTGGGTCAGCTACGCCATGTCAAAGCGGTTTTCGAAAGAACCCGAGAAATTCGGTACCGGCCATGTCGAGGGCCTGGTCGAAGCCGGCGCCAGCAACAATGCCAGCATCGCCTCGGGCTGGGTGCCCTCGCTGCTGTTCGGCATTCCCGGCGACACCATCGCGGCGATTGCGATCGGCGTGCTCTACATGAAGGGGCTCAATCCCGGCCCGACGCTGTTCACCGAAAAAGCGTCGAGCATGTATGCGATCTACCTGATGTTCATCATCGCCAACATCATCATGATCCCGTTCGGCATCGTCATGATCCGGCTCGCAAGCCATGTGCTGCGCGCGCCGCGCTCCACCGTGATGCCCGTCATCATGCTATGCTGCGCGGTCGGTTCCTTTGCCATCGGCAACAACATGTTCGGCGTCGTCACCGTCGCGACCTTCGGCATCATCGGCTATGTCATGGAAGAAAACGGCTACCCGGTCGCCGCGATGGTGCTCGGAATCGTCATGGGCACCATGATCGAGCAGAGTTTCGTCACCTCGCTGATCAAGTCCGATGGCAGCGTGCTGCCGTTCTTCGAGCGGCCGATCGCGGCGATCCTCGCCGCCATGGCGATCGGCGCACTGATCTGGCCGGTGCTGGTCTGGGTGTGGCGGAAGCTCAGGCGCGAGCCTGCCCCCGCTACGGCGTCCCGCTGATCCGTGCAGGCCCCTCGCCTGCACGGCGCGGCCGTTGTAAACCATGGCATGACCCTGCCGAAGACCGTTTCCCCCGATTTCAAGAAGCTTGCCAAGGACGTCCGCTCAGGCCAGCGCGCGGCGCTGGCCCGCGCGATTACCCTGATCGAAAGCAGGCGCGCCGATCATCAGGCCGCCGCGCGCGAACTGGTGCAGGCGCTGCTGCCCGACACCGGCAAGGCGGTTCGCGTCGGCATCACCGGTTCGCCCGGGGTCGGCAAATCCACCACCATCGACGCGCTCGGCATGTTCCTGATCGAGCGCGGCCACAAGGTCGCGGTGCTTGCGGTCGATCCCTCCTCGGCCCGCACTGGCGGCTCGATCCTCGGCGACAAGACGCGGATGGCGCGGCTGGCCAATTCGGACGGTGCTTTCGTCCGACCTTCGCCCTCGTCGGGCACGCTTGGCGGCGTCGCCGCAAAGACCCGCGAGGCGATGCTGCTCTGCGAGGCCGCCGGCTTCGACGTGGTGCTGGTGGAGACCGTCGGCATTGGCCAGTCCGAGACCGCCGTCTGCGACATGACGGATTTCTTCCTCGCCCTGATGCTGCCCGGCGCCGGCGATGAGTTGCAGGGCATCAAGAAGGGCCTGGTCGAACTCGCCGACATGATCGCGATCAACAAGGCCGACGGCGACAATATCAAGCGCGCCAATCTGGCGGCGGCCGAATATCGCGGTGCGCTGCATATTCTTACCCCCCGCTCGGAACATTGGCACCCGCCGGTCGTGACCTATTCGGCGCTGACCGGCACGGGGATGGACACGCTGTGGCAGAAGATTCTAGATCACCGCACCGCCATGAACGCCTCGGGCGAGTTCGCCGCGCGGCGGCGCGAGCAGCAGGTGAAATGGATGTGGTCGATGCTGGAGCAGCGCATGATGGCCCGGCTGCGGTCTGACGCCGCGATCCGCGCCAAGGTGAAGAAGACCGAGGCCGAAGTCGCCGACGGCCGCATCACGCCGGCGGTCGCCGCCGAGCAGATCGCGGAGATGCTGCGGTGAGCGAAAAGCTACGCATTCTCGTCACCGGCTTCGGCCCGTTCCCCGGCGCGCCCTATAATCCGACGCAGCCGCTGGTGGCGCGGCTGACGCGGCTGCGCCGGCCGGCCTTCACCGACGTCGAACTCTCCAGCCATATCTTTCCCGTCACCTACACAGCAGTCGACCGCGAATTGCCGCTGGCGCTCGCGAAACACAAGCCGCACGCGCTGCTGATGTTCGGGCTGGCTTCACGAACACCTTATCTGCGGATCGAAACCCGCGCCCGCAATGCCGTCACCATGCTCTGGCCCGACGCTGCGCAAACCCGCGTCCGCAAGGGATCGATCGCTGACGGCGCCGACGCGCAACAGTTCGGTCCGCATACCGCGAAGCTGCTCCGTGCAGCCAGCAACACCGGGCTCGATGCCCGCGCCTCGCGCGACGCCGGTAGCTATCTCTGCAACTACTTAAGCTGGCGCGCGATCGAATCCGTCGATGCGGATAACCGCCTTCGCCTCGCCGCCTTCATCCACATCCCGCCGCTGGCGCGCAGCGGCGCAGTCAGACGCAAGGGTTTTCCGCGCATCACGCTGGAGGAACTGGTCGATGCCGGCGAAGCGATGCTGCTGGAAATGGTGAGGCTGGCGCGGCGGGCTTCGTAGGGTGGGCAAAGCGCAGCGTGCCCCACCAGCAGTGTCAGACCTCATCCTGAGGAGCGCGGAACGCGCGTCTCGAAGGATGAATGGCACGAGCCGGGCCACATGGTTCGAGACGGCGCCAAAGCGCCTCCTCACCATGAGGATTTAGCGTTGGCGGCTCAACGGCCCCACCCAACATTAACCCTACCCTCAACAATCGCCGCCGCTGTTGCCGGTCTTCACCATGCCCGGTCGCATTTTCGCGATACCTATGAAGCTGCGAATGCCGCGACCTGCATTGCGCGAGGGCTATTTCACCATGGACATGAACCGCCGCCATCTCATTGGAGCGTCCGCCGCCGGCGTCGCCGGCGCGCTGGCGATGTCGCCTGATGCTGCGCGTGCCGCTCCGCCCACTTCCACTCTCGGCCGCGATGTCACGCAATTCGGCGTCCGCCCCGGCAGTCCGGACGATCAGACCGCGAAACTGCAGCGCGCGATCGATGAAGCCGCGCGCGCGCAAGTGCCGCTGGCGCTGCCGCCCGGCGTCTACCGCACCGGCATGCTGCGCCTTGCGAACGGCACCCAGCTGGTCGGCGTGCGCGGCGCGACCAAACTCGTGTTCACCGGCGGCGCCTCGGTCCTGCAGAGCGAAGGCGCCAACAATATCGGCCTGACCGGCATCACCCTCGATGGCGGCCGCATTCCGCTGCCGACGCGGCGCGGCCTCGTCCATTGCCTTGGCGGCCGCGACGTTCGGATCGCAGATTGCGAAATCACGGGCAGCGGCGGCAACGGGATCTGGCTCGAGCAGGTCTCGGGCGACATTTCCGGCAACATCTTCTCGAAGATCGAGACCACCGCGGTCGTATCCTTCGATGCCCTCGGCCTGATCGTCTCGCGCAACACCATCACCGATACCAATGACAACGGCATCGAGATCTTGCGCACGGCGATCGGCGATGACGGCACGCTGGTGCTCGACAACCGGATCGAGGACATCAAGGCCGGCCCCGGCGGCTCCGGGCAATATGGCAACGCCATCAACGCCTTCCGCGCCGGCAACGTGATCGTGCGCGGCAACCGCATCCGGAATTGCGACTACTCGGCCGTACGCGGCAATTCGGCGTCGAATATTCACATCACCGACAACAGCGTCAGCAATGTCCGCGAGGTCGCGCTCTATTCGGAATTCGCGTTCGAAGGCGCCGTGATCGCCAACAACACGGTGGATGGCGCCGCCGTGGGCGTCTCCGTGTGCAATTTCAACGAGGGCGGCCGCATCGCGGTCGTGCAGGGCAACGTCATCCGCAACCTGCTGCCGAAGCGGCCGATCGGCACCGCGCCCGATGATGACGCCGGGATCGGCATCTATGTCGAGGCGGACTCGACGGTGACAGGCAACGTTGTCGAGAACGCACCCTCGTTCGGCATCATCGCCGGCTGGGGCAAATATCTTCGCGACGTCGCCATTACCGGCAATGTGATCCGCAAGGCCTTCGTCGGGGTCGGCGTGTCGGTAATGCCTGGCGCCGGGACGGCGCTGGTCAACAACAACATGATCTCGGAAACCCCGCGCGGCGCCGTGGTCGGGCTCGACCACGCCCGCACGATTACGACCGATCTGTCGGCCGAAGGCGCCCAGCGTTATGCGCAGGTAGTCGTGGGAGGCAACGCGGTGCGACGATAGCTCGCCCTGCCCGCCCGCCTACAGCGCGTTGCGCAGCAGCGGGTAGCGCTCCTTCATCGCGTCGAGATCGAGCGCCGGGAACGACATCTCGTCCAGCGCCAGCGGATCGGCCACGGGCGGCGCCTCATCCACAACAGCGAGCTGGCTTTCCAGCGCGAACAGCACCTCGGCGGGAACATCGCGTGGCGGCGCGGCGGCAACCGGCGCGGGCTGCGGCTCCACTACCGGCTGCGGCCGAAGCTGCACCACCGGCTGCGGCTGAAGATGCACGACCGGCTGACGATACCCCTCATCGCGCGGCAGCGGCGTCAGCGGCAGCGGCAACACTCGACGCCGGCCGAGCCAGGCCAAATCGATTTGCGTGTTGTCGAGCGCTGCCTCACGGCTCAGCAGGTCGCGCCAGGTCGCAACCGCAGCCTTGGCTTCCCGGATGTTTTCGAGAAATTCGCGTTCGGTGTGAAAGCGGCGCCAGCGCCCGGTCTCGAACAATTCAGTAAGGTATTCCAGCCGTTGCTCGGCAAGGTTGCACCAGCGCGCAACGATGTTGCGGCCACGTGCCACGTCTGCAGGATGTGCCATAAATCAGCCCGTAAGAGAGAGACGGACGCAGACGCAACCAGAGACGAATCAGTTTGGAGATCACAGGGATATTCTGTGGAAAACTTTTTGGTTGTCCAGTACGTGCAGCTACGGATTGCGCCAGCAATCAAAGAAACCCGCACAAATACGGAGTTGTCACCTCAATCCACCGTCAAGCCGCACAGCAGCATGGGCGCTTTGCGAAGCGCGCGCCGCCATTGCGCGTGAGAACACGCACGGGAAAATTGCACCTCGTGCCGACAAACGAGAAACTTGTACCCGGCAAGCAGGCGCGGCGGCGCATGCGATGCAACTTCTTCGAAAGCCTGGCCTGAAAATGAAAGACCCGTCCGGGGGGACAACCGGACGGGTCAAGCCATATGGGCGCTTGGGGTGGATGGGCGCTCGCGCCGAATATAGCCACTGGGGAGGGATTACCGCTCCCACATCATTTGGTCGCGGCACCCTCGCCAGACGTTCAAAACGCCGGGCGATTTTTTTAACGTTCTCTTTAGGGGGCGATTGCCGAAAATCACCGCGTAGCGGGCTTATTTCGCGGCGTTTGCGGCCGATTTGTCCGCTGCCATCGACGGCGGGGAGTCATTCAGCGCCCGGCTCACGGAAGCGTTATCGGCGGACGGGTCGAGCGCCGGCGCTTTTTCTCCCGTTGGCTTGCCTGAGGCCGAGGCAAGTGGAACCGCCGGCGCGGCGGCTGCGGCGGTAACCGCGGCAAAGGCGTCGGCTTCGCCCGCTCCGAACTGATCGTCGCGGCCGGGGGTGCCGAGATCGCGAGCGGTGTTCGTCAGGATCGCGCGAACGTCGCCAGGCTTCAGTGCCGGGTTGCGCTCCATGATCAGCGCCGCTACGCCGCTGACATAGGCCGCGGAGAACGAGGTACCTGACGTGATCTGATATTTGTCATCGGGCGCCGGCAGGAAGATATCCGCCCCTGGAGCGGCAACCGCGATGTGGTTGCCGCGGTTGGATGCCGCAAACAGTTTTTCCTGCGCGTCGGTGCCGCTCACCGCGATGACGTTCGGATTGGCGGCGGGATAGAGCGGCGGCGATTTCGCACCGGCATTGCCGGCCGCCGCGACCATCAGGATGCCGCGGGCCGCCGTCGCTGCGATGCCGCGCTCGATCAGCGGATCCTGCGGGCCTGCAAAACTCATGTTGATGATCTGCGCACCGTGCTCTGCCGCATAGTCCAGCCCCCGGAGGATCACATAGGACGTGCTCTCCGCGCCCTTCGATCCCGCGCCGAATGCGCGGATCGCAATCAACCTCGCTTCCGGCGCGCTACCCATCAGCCTGGCATGCGCGACGATCGCGCCTGCAATGCCGGTGCCATGGGTATGCGGGCCTTCCTTGCTGCCGAGCGCGTCAAAACTGTCGGCGACCGAGTTGGCGAGTTCGGGATGCCTGACGTCAACGCCTGAATCGATCACCGCAATGGTGACGTTCATGCCGCGGACAAGCTTGTGCGCCTGCGGCAGCCGAAGCTGGGCGACGGCGTATTGCGCGGCGTCGCCCTCGGTCGAAGCCTTCTGATCCTGCAGCAAGTAGCGGAAATTGAGCTGCACCGAACGCACGCTGCCGTCGGCTGCGAGTTCGCGGCGCACGGTATCCGCCGGACGGTTATCGACGATGCGGAACAGGCCGATGGTGCCGCCGAGCAGCGGGAAGCTCTGCGAGGAGATACGCTCCAGGCCGTGACGCCGCGCCAGTTCGTCAGCCTCGGCATTGGATAACGCGCCGTCGATTTCGGCGACGAGTTCATTCTTGACTGCGCGCAGATTGACCGCCGCCTGCGCGTTGTCGTTGCCTGATCCACCCTTGCCCTTCTTGGATGAGGTGCCGTTGCCGCCGCCGGCGGACATGACCGGGCGATCGAAGCATTCGCCGTCGGGACCGCGCATCGCATATTGGCAAGCCGGATAGAGGTTGGGCGAAAACCGCGCATAAGGCAGCGTCGACGGCACGCCGGCGCCCGGGCGCACCCGCAGGGTCGAACTCATGGTGCCGATCCTGGTCGGCGGCGTCCGCGCGGCGGTATCGACGCTCGGCCGGGCAGCGACAGTCGGGCGAGCAGCGATGGTGGGGTTGATGCGCGGCGTTATCGTCGGATTGATGGTCGGCGTCCGCACCCCGACATTGAGGTTGGGCGTGCGCATGATGCTTTGCGCATGAACCGGCGAAGCTGCAGCCGCGATCAAAGGCAAAAGCGCCGCCGGCACAATCAATGCCGCGCGGCGCGTCTTCATCAGCCAATTCGGGCCATCGTGAACCATGGGACCTCGGCTCTCCCGGGGCGCGCCGGAGACTCTACGGCGTTGCGACCGCCAGGCTGACGATCTTCTCGCGCTGCAGCCTGGCGAGCAGGCCGGCAACCTCGTCCTTGCTCATCGCCTTGCCGAACTGAAGGCTGAACATGCCGCCCTTGGCGCCATCGACGATCGAAGCCTGGTAATTGTCGAGCAGCGCGGTGATGTCGGCAATGCGGGCGTCGGGTGTAAACCGCACCAGCGCACGCGTCGGCGTGATGCTGCTGCCGAGATCACGCGTAAGCGGCGCGGCCGACTTCTCGTTCAGGCTCAGCGACGCGGTCTGGAACGAAGCGGTCTGGTTCTTCATCAGCACCGCGCCGATTACACCGGCCTGCAACAATAGCAGTACGGCGCCGAGGCTCGCCGACCAGGCCAACGTACGCGGCGACAGACTTGCAAAGAACCCCGATAACCGCGCAGACAGGCCAATCGAACGCGACGGCTCGCGCGCCGGCTCCGCGTCGATCGCCGCAAACAGCTTTTGCATGGCGCGCACGGACGGCGCACCCAGGCTCTCGTTGAGGCTGATCGTCTCGGCGTATTCTTCACGGATGACGGCGTACTGCCGGGCCAGTTCGGGATCGCCGGCGAGCGCTTCCTCGACACGGCGCGCGTCGCGCGCGTTCAGGGTACCGGCCGCGTGGAAGGGCAACAGCGTCTCGACTTCGCTGGGCTCGTGATCCAGCATTTTTTTGCTCGCTGCCATCATGGCCAACCTCGCTCTATGCCTGCTGCTTTGAGCAACTCGGCCAATTTCTTGCGCGCATAAAACAGGCGCGTCTTGACGGTGTTCTCCGGAATACCGACGATTTCGGCCACCTCTTCCACGGACTTCTCGTGGTAGTAGACGAGATCGACGATCTCCCGATGCTCTGGCGAAAGTGCTGTCAGGCACTTGCGCAACGCTTCACCCGTATCCTTCTTCTGAACCACCACTTCCGGATCGTCGGACGTGTCCTCGATCGCGTTCGCGGTTTCGTCGTCCAGTCCAACGTCCTTGCGGCGCCGAAGTGCCGAAAGGGCCTTGAACCGTGTAATCGCCAGGAGCCAGGTGGTAACGGCGGATCGGCCTTCGAACTTGCCAGCCTGACGCCACACATCGAGAAAAACCTCGCTGATGAGGTCTTCCGCAATCTGTTCGTCCCTTACGAGCCGAAGCCCGAAACGGAACACCCTGACATGGTGCCTTCCGTAAAGCACCTGCATGGCGAGCCGGTCGCCTTGAGCGATCCGAGCGATCAGAACTTCATCTGAAGCCGCCTGTGTCGCGCTCAATGGCCGTCTCGCAAGGTTGGTCGGACGGGAGTGGCCGGCGGTTCGATGGGAAGAGTGAGATTCTTCACATTACGGCAATGCCGGAATTGCATGTGTGACCTACCCCACAGACGGACATGGTCCGGCCATTTTCCCGGCAGAAACGAGCTGAGCCCCATTATTGGTACCATAATACGGAAACACTTTCCTAAAGACGCGCCACCCGCAACCTTATCAAGGCTTCGCCGGCAGAGCAGCATCTGCGTGACGCCGGCCACCCCTTTGGAGGCGGGTTCCACCCTATCGGAATTCGGCAGATTTCTGCTGCGAAAACAGTGCAATGGCAGGGTTTTAACGGACCCGATTCGGCTTCAAAAGATACCAAACCTAAAGGCTTTATTCCCTAAAGTTTCGTCCGACGCACACCAACAGCGACAGGACATGAGCAGCGCGGCTTCATTGCTTCAGGGGCAAGCCTCCCACAGTGCGACCGCATATCCGGTCCGCCTGTCGCCGGAAGTATTGAAGCGCCGGGTCGGCCAGCGCCGCCATATGCTCGCGGTCCAGGGCGTCAGCTATTCGCTGATCACCTCGGTCCTGCTGGTCTACTGCTACGCCGGCACCGTCCCGATCATCATCCCGTCGGCCTATTTCCTTTCCGGCATCGGATTGCTCTCGATCTTCGTCGTGTTGTCGGAAGCCCACTTCAACGACCGGTTCGAGGATCACTATCTCACGATCTTCCAGGTCGCCGGCCATGTCGTGATCCAGCTCGGCTTTCTGCTGGCGGCGCCCGGAATCGGATTTGTCTTCCTGAGCGTCGTATTCCTGATCTTCGGGTTCGGCGCGCTGCGAATGACGTCCAGGCAGGCGATCATCACCTGGACGCTGACCATGATCGGCCTGGCGCCGATCTTCCTCTTCACCAGCACCCCGATCGGCCTGCCGATCACCACCCAGACCGAGCGCGTCGCGGCCATGCTTTCCTTTGTCCTCACGATCGGGCAATGCGCCTTCGTGGGACTGTATGGCTCCACCATGCGCAAGATGCTCTACGACCGCAGCTTCGAACTGAAGGCGGCGTACAAGCGGATCGAGGAGCTTGCCGAGCTCGACGAACTGACCGGCTCGTCAAACCGCCGCAGCATCATGCGGATGCTGGAGGAAGAAATTGACCGCGCAGCCCGCGGCGGATCGCCCTGCTCCATCGCACTGATCGACCTCGACTGGTTCAAGCGCATCAACGACGCCTATGGCCATCCGACGGGCGACGAGGTGCTGCGGACATTCTCGATCACCACCTTCGCCAACATCCGCAGCGTCGACCGGTTCGGCCGATATGGCGGCGAGGAATTCTTGCTGGTGCTGCCCGGCATGGACGCCGGCCAGGCCATGCGGGCGCTCGATCGCCTGCGCGTTATTATCGCCGAGCTCGACTGGAGCGCATTCTCGCCGGGCATGAAGGTGACGATGTCGGCAGGCGTTGCAATGCTTAATCCGAACGAGTCCTCAGACACATTCCTCGCGCGCGCCGACAGCGCGCTTTATGCAGCCAAGGCGCAGGGACGCAACCGTATTACCCGCGCCTGATCCAACATTTTCAGCTCCCTCCGGCGGTGAAGAATCCGCCGCCGGCCTTTGCTCCAGGACAGAGTCATGATTTTGAAGACCGCCACGTCTCCCTCTCCGGCACATCTGCTCGACGAGCTGCAGTCCACGCTCGCGCACGGAACCGTCGCTCGCCGCGTGGAAACCCTGCGCCGGGTGACCGATCTCTTCATCAACGGCGCGGTGGATTATTCGGACGAGCAGATCGGGCTGTTCGACGACGTCTTCCAGTGCCTGATCGATCACATCGAAACCTCGGCCAAGATGCTGCTGGCCAACCGTCTCGCTCCGATCGACACCGCGCCGCCGCTCACCATCCGCGCACTCGCGTTCGATGACATCATCGAGGTCGCGGGTCCGGTGCTGTCGCAGTCGATGCGGCTGGACGACAAGACCCTGATCGAGAACGCGCGCAGCAAGAGCCAGGCGCATTTGATGGCGATCTCGACCCGCAAGACCCTGAGCGGCGCGGTCACCGACGTGCTGGTCCAGCGCGGCAACGATCAGGTAGTTCAGTCGACCGTGAACAATCCCGGCGCGGAATTCACCGAGCGCGGTTTTACCCGCCTCGTCAGCCGCGCCGAAGGCGACGACGATCTCACGGCCTCGATCGGCCTGCGCCCGTCGGTGCCGCGGCATCTCTATCTGAAACTGCTCGCCAAGGCCTCCGACACGGTGCGGCAGCGGCTGGAGGCCGCCAATCCCAAGCAGGCGGCCGAGGTGCCGACCGTGGTCAAGGAGGCAACGCGGCGCGCGCGCTCGGCGACCTCGACGATCACCAGGGACACTGCGATTGCGCACGCGCTGGTCAAGTCGCTGTACGAGGACGGCCGGCTCGACGAATCGGAGGTCGCGTCGTTTGCCAAGGCCGGGAAATTCGACGAAGCCAACGCCTCGATCGCGGCGCTCGCCAACGTATCGGTTGCGATCGCCGAGAACATGATGATCGAAAGCCGGGCCGAAGGCGTGATGATCCTGGCGAAGGTCGCCGGACTGTCATGGCCGACGGTCAGGACCCTCATCAGGATGCGCGACGAGCTGTCCGGCGCGGAGCCGACCGATCTCGTCGTCAGCCAGGACACCTATGAGCGGTTGCGGCCGTCGACGGCGCAGCAGGTGCTGCGTTTCCACCGCATGCAGCAGAACGTGCCAGCGTGAGCTACTTACCCTCCCCTGGAGGGGGAGATGCCGGGATTGACGCCGTAGTCATCGTGGGCAAGATCAGCAAGACTGAACGCGTGCGGGACCGCTCGCTCCAATCGCGTTGACCAGTAGCGGGTCAGCTCGTCGCGCCCTTGATAAAGACCCTCGCACGCACATCGGAACGATGCTTTTGCGTCATAGAGATCCAAGAGATCGTCGAGACAACGCGCTCTGCAAGCGTCAAGCCAATCGAAGGTGCAATTCGGCATCGGCGTTTCACTCCAACACCGCCTTCCGGCGGAGCGAGCAAAATAAGAATAGCTGCGCCAGGTCATCGACGCAGGTCAGGTTCATCAACCTGCTCTAGTACCAGCACTGACTCTGCGCGCAAGGTCTGATGAGCGCGTGCGTTCCAATGATGGAATCGAGATTGCATGAAAAAAGCCTCAAGCCGGCGGCGGCTGGCTGAGGCATTTTCAAAGCGCCCGTTCTTGTTGATTCTTGTTTTTTGCTTCGTAATTGAAGGTGGGGCACAGTGGATTTCCATCTTTTCCCGACAAGATGCAACGCCATAATTTGCAATGCTGGACAACGTTATCGCGATATCTGACATCGCCAGCGTTGCTTGCAGTTTTTTCCCGAGATCTAAACTGTCCACTTTTGTACTTATACAAACTTATGTCCCACTTTCGTCCTTAAAAAGTCGGCCAAGGGGAGTGGAACAGTGGCCGAGAGATCCAAAGAGTTGCCAGAGCCGCAGCATACTCAGTATGAGCAGCGGCGCTGCCCAAAGTGCGCGGCCTTCGCCCGTGTCCCTCGTCGTTTCTGTCCATCTGTATGAGTGCGTTTGCGGTGAACTCATTTGGGACGATTAAGGCACATCGGTAATCGAGACGCCGGATGCAATGCCCCAAGCCAAACATCAGCACGCTTCTGCAATTCTGCGAGAATATCAGAGAGCTGAGGCGGAACTAATCGGCAAGGCCGTTGTGCTCTCCGACGGCAAGGCGGGTACCGTAGAGGCAGTGTTCTTGGACGAGATGCACGGTTTGCGGCTCTCGATCGCGGGCCATCCCGGCAAGTGGCCGGTTTCCACGATCAAGCTGTTGCAGGCGTAACTGTCCAGATTAACGCCGTTTCCTTCACAGAATCTTCGTGGTGCGACGTCAGCATGTGCCCTGCCAAAAGCCGGAGCGTACGTCCGCATCGTCATGCGGGGAGCAGATGCAGTCGGCGCAAGGCGACGTGAATGAGATCAGGACCTTGCGCGATCAATGTAGAAGCCGCGGTGGAGCCGGGTCCAATGAGTCGTCAGCGAAACTCCGAAATCGTCTCCGCCAAGGTCCGTCACGGTAGAGTCGTAGGCCTGGAGTGCCCGAAGTGCAGTGCCACGTCGCGACAAATACTTGAGATACATTCTCACCGTCAGTGTGCTGCGAAATTTGGTAGAGAGCGAGGCCCGGTTCTACTGTGCACGTAGCGACGAGAAATTCGTCGGTAGCGAAGCAGCGGGTGGCTTCATCGTCCACGTCAATGTTTTGGCCGTACTGCCGGAGAAGGTTGTCGGTGAGTCTAATAAGTTCCGTGACGGCTTCCCGGTCGAACGCCGTCCTGCCAGCAGAGCGCGGTCTAACCAGCCTTCTCGACCGCTCGATCACTGCGGACCTAGCGTAGCCCAACAGGGCCGCGACCCGACGCGCGACGTACTTTGTCCCCTGCACTCAAGGCTCCCCGCGAGTGATGACAAGGCGCCCTACAACGTAGAACTGCTTCTTTGGTTCCATCAACCCGCGACGCCCCGCGCCGGCTTCTTGCCATGGTTGTAGACGGAATATTGTCCTGAAAGCTCCAATGAGGGGCGCAGGACCTCAAAGAGCCTCAAGGGGCGCAGGGGGGATGGTCGGAAAAATCCCGGCGGCAGCAATTCCGGGCGCGGCGGCGGTCCTGCCCCCGTGCAAGCCCGAGCACCACCCTGCCGCCGCTGCGTCGGCGGCTTACGCGGCCGCTTCTTCGGCTTCGCTTTTGGCCGGCTTTCTTCGGCATCGCGCCGCTCGTTGATCTTGGTGAGGGTGAAGGGGCTGCTTCAATATTTCAGCAGCTTCGCCCCCGCGAGCGCGCCGATCGCCGTCACCAGCGCGGTCGCGATCGTGTACCATGCCGCCACGAACAGCGGTGAATCATCCGTGCAGTGTGACGCGTAGAGCGTCGCGGCCAATCCCGCCGACAACAGTCCGGCGATGGCGCCGGCAACCGCCGGCCGCGACGGCGCTCCGTGACGCAATCCGACCAGCGCGCCAGCGAGGAGCGGCAGCGACATCAGCGGGATCGCGACCAGGCATGTCGACGAATTCTTGCCGACCATCCGCGTCATCATCGGCAATCGCTGCGGCATCATCATCTCGCCGCCGATCGCCGCGGCCAGGATCCCGACCGGGGCCAGCAGCAACAAGCCAAAGCCGCGCAGCGAGGCCTCGGGCCGCGACAAATGCAGGCTGACGGCGATCGCCGCGATCGCCAGCGCCAGCGTCACCGCGAATTTCAGGTTGAAGAACGGATTGTGCATCGCAACCATCACGTCGGGCCTGACGCCGAGCTCCGTGAAGAACATCAACAGCGAGACCGGCGCGGCAGCCAATAGCGCCAGCATCAGCGCGAAGCCAACGGGGCGCGCCCGGTGCGCGTTGTCGGCAGCCAACGTTCGAATGAGCTGATCGGTATCCATTCTCACCGTTCCCGTAGCTTCGCCGTCAGGCTGGCGAGCCCGCGGTGCAGCGCCACCCGCACCGCGCCCTCGCTCATCGAAAATTTCGCCGCCGTATCCTTGATCGAGGCGGCATCGACCGCGATCGCCTGCAGCACGTCGCGCTGCCGCGCCGGCAGCGTCTGAAGCTGGGCCGCGACCTCGCCTGGCGAGGCGGTCTCGGCCGGCGTTTCACCCGGCAGCGTCTCGGCGAAATCGTCGATGTCGACGAAGATGCGCCGGCCGCGGCGGCGCAGCGCATCGATCAGCTTGTTGCGGGCGATCGCAAACAGCCACGGGGCAAACGGGGCGCTGACGTCCCAGGTGTGCCGCTTCAGATGAACCGCCAACAGAATGTCCTGCACGATGTCCTCGGACTGATCGACCGGCTGCCCTGCCCGCGCCAGACCACGGCGCGCCGCGGCCCGGAGCACCGGCGTGACGGCCTTGAGCAGGCGATGATACGCCGCACTGTCGCCTGCGATGGCCGACCGCATCAGGCCGGTCCATTCGTCATCCCGTTCGCGCACCCGCGCTCCTACCGTGCAATTCGGTCGATCTTTCAATTTGTTACGTCAGGACACCGCAATCACGAAGTCGTGATCAGAGTCCGGTTCGGCGACTCGGCTGACTCCTGTCCGGGAATCGGAACGGCCGGCTGCACGACGGCAGGCTCATAACATCGATTGCGCGGGCCCGCATCCGGTCGGCCGCAACAGGATTGCCCAGCTTTTGCCGGGTGTTGCCCGAAGATTCCCTTTTTCTGCCGCGCTGTGGACATCCGCAGGGTCTCATTTCGCCGCTGGGCGGCGGCCAATGGGGAGATTCTACATGACGATCAAAGCCAGCGCGCGGTCGGCCATGATTATTGCGGCAGGCTTTTTGGTGGGTTTCGCAGCAGCACCGTTACCGGCGATGGCCGTGGGCGCAGATGCAGATACCGCCGCTGCCTCGAAATCGGAGAACGCGACGTCCGGCAAGTCCGTCAGGCAAGATTCCCGTTCCCTGAAGAAGCGCTACGCCCATCGCAATACGACGCACGCGGCTGCGAAATCCGACGACAGCAACTCGGCAGCGAAACCCGAGAGCAAGAAGGCGGAAGAAAAGCAGGTTGCCGACACAAGCGGCGGTACTCCGCCGGGAATCCCCGCATGGCTCGCCAATGCCAACGCCCAGATGACCGCGGCTGATGCGCCGTCCGATACCGCCAAGGGGATGTCGGCGGCGATGTCCGAGAAAGCTAATACCGTCCTGCAGGCGGCGGCGGAAAAGCCTGCAGATGCCGAGGCGTCGGCCGATGCCACCGTGGTTGCCTCCGACCAGCTCAACGAAGTCGATCGTGCGCTGCACGCTAACCCGTCCGAGGCCGCCTCCACGCAGACCGTTGAGGCCGCCTCCACGCAGACGGTCGCGATGGCTTCGGTCAAACCGGCGTCGGATGGCGCCGCGCAGGCCGCTACCAACGACAGTTCCACCTTGGACAAGACCTCGCTGATCGGAAAGATCTTCATCGCCTTCGGCGCCCTGCTGACGATGGCGTCGGCCGCGCGCATGTTCATGGCTTAAGGGGGGTCCGCGGCACCGGACGCAGACGAGCGCGTCCGGCGTCGTGTTTGCACCCACTTGAAGCCCACCCCGGCAGCGGGCACATTGCCCGCAAATCAGCTACCCGGGGTGGATCATGGCGACGTTCGAATACATCATTGTTCAGAGCAAGGGCGCGGTCGGCATCATCACGCTGAACCGGCCGAAAATGCTCAACGCGCTATCGTTCGGCGTGTTTCGCGAAATCGCGGCGGCTGTCGATGACCTCGAGGCCGACGACAAGATCGGGTGCATCCTGCTCACCGGCAGCGAAAAGGCGTTCGCCGCCGGCGCCGACATCAAGGAGATGCAGCCGAAAGGCTTCATCGACATGTTCTCCAGTGATTTCACCGCCATCGGCGGCGATCGCGTCGCCACCTGCCGGAAGCCGACCCTTGCCGCCGTCAGCGGCTATGCGCTCGGCGGCGGCTGCGAACTCGCCATGATGTGCGACATCATCATCGCATCCGACACCGCCAAATTCGGCCAGCCCGAAATCACGCTCGGCACCATCCCAGGGATCGGCGGCACCCAGCGGCTGACGCACGCGATCGGCAAGTCCAAGGCGATGGATCTCTGCCTCACCGGCCGCATGATGGATGCCGCGGAGGCCGAGCGCTCCGGCCTGGTCAGCCGCGTCGTGCCGGCGGACAAGTTGATGGAAGAGGCGCTGTCGGCCGCCGAGAAGATCGCCTCGATGTCGCGTCCCGCGGCCGCGATGGCCAAGGAGGCCATCAACCGCGCATTCGAAACGCCGCTGTCGGAGGGCATGAACGTCGAGCGCAACCTGTTCCACTCGACCTTTGCGCTGGAAGACCGCTCCGAGGGCATGGCGGCGTTCATCGAGAAGCGCAAGCCGGTGAACAAGAACAGGTAGGGCTGCGGTCGAATTTGCGTAGGGTGGGAAGGCGCCTAGTGCCGTGGCCACCTACCAGGTGTGAGACCTCATCCTGAGGAGCCGCGCAGCGGCGTCTCGAAGGATGAATGGCACTAGCGGGGCCGCATGGTTCGAGACGCGCTGCGCGCTCCTCACCATGAGGGTTAAGCAACTCCAATGGTGGGCACGCTTTGCCTTGCCCATCCTACAGCTACTTTGCATGGGGTTGTTTTCGATATTTTCGTTGTCGCCGCTATTTCGTCCGCGCCAACGCCGCATTGACCAGCGCGCGATAGCCGCGCTCGGCAAACGTCGTCGGGCGATCGAGGCCGAGCCGCTTCAGGCATTCGCGCTTGGCCGCATCCGGCGGCTGGGTCATTCCCTGCCATAGCAATCCCGGCAGGCGAAGCGGCGTCCGCTGAGCCTCGCGCAGCAACTGCAAGGCCGGGATCAGCCGTTGCTCGACCTCGGTAAAATCGCTGCCAAATGGAAATGACGGCAACAGCCCGGCCTCGCGCGCGGGCTTTAAGGCCTCCGCGACCCGTTCCGGAAAGTTCTCGCGATGAGCCCGTGGAATTTCATACGCCTTCGGCAGCTTGCCGGCATCCTTGGCAATCCCAGCCAGTTCGTCCTGGAAACGCGAATCCGTGACCGCCAGCATCGCCGCAATCGTCTCGGCATCCGATTTGCCCCTGACATCGGCTGCGCCATATTCGGTGACGAACACGTCGCGCAGATGCCGCGGGATGGTCTGGTGGCCGTAATTCCAGCGGATGTTGGAGAACGTCTTGCGACCAGCCTGCCGTGTCGAATCCAGTGCGAGAATCGATCGCGCGCCGTGCAGCGCGAACGCCTGCGCGACGAAATTGTACTGGCCGCCGACGCCGCTGACGACCTGACCGTCCTCGAGGCCGTCGGAGACCGCAGCTCCCATCAGCGTCGCCATCATCGCGGTGTTGATGAAGCGCGCGTCGATCCGCGCGCGGCGCTTGGCATCCTCGTCGCCATAGAGCTGGTTGGTGAAGGACACCGGCATCATCTGGATGCGCGCGAGTTGGTCGGGAGCCATCTCCCGCAACGCGCGATAGAGCGATTTCGGCCCGACGAAGAACGCGCCGTGCAGCACGACGCCCTCGACCTCGCGCTTGAGAATGCCCGCGTCGATCAGGCCGAGGAAGGCGTCGATCAGCATTTCGCTGACGCCATAAAGCCCCTTCGTGAACGGCCCACTCTCCACGGGCGCCGCGCCCGGCGTCAGCCGCTTCATGATGGCGTGGTACTGCGCGTTGTCGTGGTGGCGAACGATCAACCCCCGCGCCAGCGCATCGCCGACCTGTCCGATGCCGATCTGCAGCGTGCCGCCGTCAGGCACGAGGCCAGCGGCATGCAGCCCGATCGCATATTTGGTGTCGCTGACCGGCTCGGCCGGTGGCGCGAACAGCGGGAAATCCGTCGCGGGGCTGTCGAGCACGGCGGAGAATTCGTCTGCCGGCAGATCGCCGGCGCCCGGCATGAACGGCAGTTCGGAGTTGACCTGGCCGATCAGCTTGAATGACGCGCGCCCCTCGTTGCGGGCGCGCAGGATGTCGAGCGTCGTGTCGGTGTTGCAACTCAAACTGTAGCGCGCCACGCCGTCGACCACACGTTTCGCCACCAGTTGGGTGACGACGTTCAGCCCGCGCGTCAGCAGATAGGACGAGGCATGGGTGTAGTTCGCGGAGATGTAGTGCTGCTGCGCGTACGGCACGTGCAGCCATTTGCCGGCCAGGAAGAAGAACTCGATCACCTGGACGTTGGGCGGCAGTTCGCCGGCATGCAGCGAATCGGCATAGGCGAGGTCCGGGTAACCGCCGAACAGGCGATCGATCACCGGGCCGATGAAGCGCCGTTCGAGCAGGCTTGAGGGCCGCGGCTTTTCCAGCGTCAGCGCCGAAAACAGGGTGAGCTTGATCGAGCGGTCAGCCACGGCGCGCGCATACAGCGCGTTGACGACATGGTTGGCCTTGCCGAGCCCGAGCGGCAAACCGACCACAAGGTCGGTTCCGACATCGCGGATGATATCCTCCGCGATCGCTTGGGGGTCGGAAAACAGCTTTGGCATCGGTTGCGGACCCGGGCATAGCTTGGAAGCCAACCGCCCTGAGTCGGACGCCAGCGATCCGAGCATAGCGCATTTGCCACCGGACTGCGTCTGTGACGAACGGGCAACAGCCAAGCATGTATTTCAGTGAATTAATGTACTGATGTCGCGCGGCAGTTTGCCTGTGGCCACGGCGCCCCCTAAACAGGTAGACGAGCCGGGGTTGTCGGCGGGGGCGGACAAGCACCGGGAATGACGGGGGTAACCGCGATTCCTGAAGATCGTGCTCAAACAGGAAGATTGAGCGCGATGACTCGAAACCGGGTCATCACGCTCTCGTGTTCACTACGGGATCAAATGACAGGGCGTGCCGTCAGCATTGGCCACGTGACAAGGCGGTTGCTTCGATCGGGCATTTGCCTTGTGGCGGCTTGCGTGGCGTTGGCGGCGCCGGCCGCGCATGGCGAAGGCCTCCCCGAGGCGCTGGCCAAGGCCTATCAGACCAATCCCGCGCTCAATGCCGAACGGGCCCGCCAGCGCGCCACGGACGAGAATGTGCCGCAGGCGCTTTCCGGTTATCGGCCGCAGATCGTCGCCACTCTCTCCGCCGGCTTTCAGGCGGTGCGCAACCTGCTGCCCGACAACACCATCCAGTCCGCGAATCTGAAGCCCTGGACCATCGGGGTGACCGTGTCCCAGACGCTGTTCAACGGTTTCAAGACCGCCAACAGCGTCCGCGTGGCGGAATTGCAGGTGCAGTCCGGCCGCGAGGCGCTGCGCAATGTCGGCCAGGGCGTGCTGCTCGATGCGGTCACGGTCTATACCAACGTGCTCGCCAACCAGTCGCTGGTCGAAGCCCAGCGCGCCAACGTAGCCTTCCTGCAGGAAACGCTCGGCATCACCCAGAAACGTCTCAATGCCGGCGACGTGACGCCGACCGATACTGCGCAGGCCGAGGCACGCCTGAGCCGGGGGCGCGCCGATTTGAACGCCGCTGAGGTCAATCTGGCCGTCAGCCAGGCGACATATCTTCAGGTCATCGGCAACGCGCCCAACCTGCTCCGCCCGGCCGATACCGTGGACCGGCTGCTGCCGCGCAGCCGCGACGATGCCACCGGCCTTGCCTTCCGGGAGCATCCGGCTGTGATGGCGGCAAGCTTCGATTTCGATGTCGCCTCCACCTCGATCCGCGTCGCCGAAAGCAGCCTGATGCCGACCATCACGCTGCAAGGCAGCGCCAGCCGCAGCAGGCAGTCCGACCCTACCCTCAGCAGCGCAGGGACCGACCAGGCTTCCATTACCGGCCAGCTCAACCAGCCGATCTATGATGGCGGCATGGCGGCCTCGCAGACCCGACAGGCCAAGGAAGTCGCCGCTCAAAGCCGGCAGGTGCTGGATCAGGTCCGCAACCAGGCCCGCACCGCGGCGGTCGGCGCCTGGGTCGCCAACGAGGGGGCCAAGATTGCGGTCACGGCATCCGAAGCCGAAGTCCGCGCCGCCACCGTCGCGCTGCAGGGCGTGCAGCGGGAAGCCGCCGGTGGGCAGCGTACCACGGTCGACGTGCTGAACGCGCAGCAAGACCTGATCCTGGCCAAGGCGCGGCTAATCGGCGCGCAGCGCGACCGCGTCATCGCCTCCTATACGCTGCTCAGCGCCATCGGCCGGCTCGACGTCAAGAATCTCGGCCTCAACACGCCGGATTATCTGCCGGAAGTGCACTACCATCAGGTGCGCGACGCCTGGCACGGGCTGCGGACACCGTCCGGACAGTAGGTTGTATTTTCTCCCGGCGTTAACCGGACGCTGATTATGTCGTGTATTTTCAGTCGCCCGCAACCCGCGTTGGCCTAAAACGTAGGGGTTCCCGCCCCCGTTTTATTTCGATGGATTTTGCGAGGCCTCGTGGTTTCAAACATCCTGCGCTGGTCGGCCAACGGCCTGTTGGTCCTCGTGCTGTCGATCATCCTTCTGATCACCTCGTTCCGCATGGCGGCGTCGATACGCGAGACCGGCATGCGCGCCCAACTGGCGCCAAGGACCGGCCATCTGGTGCCGACACGTTCGGGCGGCGTCTTCGTGCAGGAGAAGGGCCCCGCGAACGGCATTCCCGTGGTCCTGTTTCACGGCACAGCGGCGTGGAGCGAGTTGTGGCGGCAGACCAGCGATGCGCTGGCATCCGCCGGCTTTCATGTGATCGCCCTTGACCTCCCGCCGTTCGGGTTCTCGGATCGTCCCGGCGGCTATACGCGGCAGGACCAGGCTGCCCGGATCAACGACGTGCTCGATACGCTGGAGGCCCCGCCCGCCATCATCGTCGGACACTCCTTCGGCGCCGGTGCTGCGACCGAACTGGTGATGCGATATCCGGATCGGGCGCGCGCATTGGTGCTGGTCGATGCGGCCCTCGGATTGACGGCCACGCCATCGGCCGCGCCCTGGGTGATCCAGCCGCAATGGATTCGCGAAATCCTAGTGTCGCTGACCATCACCAATCCGATCGCGACGCAAACGCTGCTGCAATCGATGATCGCGAAGAAGGAGCGCGCGCTGCCGGAATATGTCGCGATCCTGCAAAGGCCGCTGGCCCAGCGCGACAGCACGAGCGATATCGCCGACTGGCTCTATTATTTCCTCGGCACCGACACGAATGCGGCAAGCGCGGACCGCACGGCCTATGCGAAGCTGGAAGTCCCGGTCGCGATCCTCTGGGGCGACAAGGACACCATTACGCCGGTCGAGCAGGCCCGCGATCTCCAGACGCTGCTGCCGCCTGAAACGGACCTGACCTTGCTGCCGGGACTCGGCCACATTCCGCAGATCGAGGACCCCGGCATGTTCAACGATGCCCTGCTCAAGACACTCGGAAAACTCTAGACTGGACCGAGATTCGAACCCGGCCGGAGACATCATGGACATCATCAGATTGTGCGCCTGGGGCTATGCCGCCCTGCTCGGCTTCGTGATTCTCACCGGCTACATTCCGGCCTTCATCGACGCCAACGACATGATCTTCGGCCTGTTCCGCCGCACCTGGTACGCCGACGGACTGCATCTGGTCTCGGCGCTGTGGGCGGCAGCCGCGGCGATGACCTCGCGCCGCGCCTCCGAATTGTTCTTTCAACTGTTCGGCGTGTTCTATTTCGCCGACGGCGTACTCGGCCTCCTCACCGGCAGCGGCTATCTCGACTTCGGCATCCTGATTAACGGCGTCCTCAACCTGCCGCTCTCGACGCGGTTCTTCGCCAACGCTCCTCATCTTGGCCTCGGCGGCGTGGCGATCCTGATCGGATACCTTCTAGCGCCGCGGACGCGGACCGCCGTACATGCTTAAATGGCTGCGGCGCATCCTCGCGGTCGTCGCAATCCTGATTGCGCTGACGGTGCTTTTGCCGCTGGCCTATATCGAGGGCACGTGCCGTCCGTCGTCCGACGCAACGGCGGCTAGCGCACCCGTCGTTACCCTGCCCGCGATCGACGAGGCAGGCTACCGGCGCAAGCTGAACAACACGTTCTTCACCTTCCCCGAATGGTACATCGTCTATTCCTTCGAGGATTTCGGCCGCTTCCTCGACCGCTCCAGCGAAAGCCGTTTCGGCTATCTCGGTCACATCTTCGGATTCTGGCGGAGCTTTTGCACCATCAACCGCGTCGTACCCGCGACGGGCGAATCGCTCGCCGAGGTGAAGACGATGATCTACGTCATCGGCATCAGCTATTCCGTCGAATACGCCATCAAGGGATTCTACGAGAATACCGTCGGCCGCGTGTTCGAATGGATCAGGGGCGAGAAGCGCACGCCGCAGGACGAGTTCGGCCGCGCCGTGCTGCAGGACTATGCCGCCTTCCTCTATACCATCCCCTGGTACAAATATCCGTTCCGGGAAAAGCTCGACGGTCTGATGGCGATCTCCGCTCCGACGCCGAGCAACTTGCGCAGCTGGGAGCGCGACTTCGCGCTTGGCGCCGAATATTTCGTCAAGATCGGCTATGCCTCGCTGATCCAGAAGGCGCTCGACGCAGGTGGCGACAACGAGCCGCGCGACATCGTGTTTGCGGTCGCCACATTGCCGCCCGACGTGCTGGCGAAGGAGCCGCGCATCAAGCCGATCCGCGCGCTGACCCCGCAATGGCAATTGGTGCAGACGCCGCGCTACAAGGACTTTACCGACATCCTCATGGGCCTGCTGGATCAGGGTTATGGGGTTGTGGAGATCGCTGGCAATCACGATATCCTCATCACGGTGATTGCCCCCGATGCCGCTAAACTCGACATCAAGGGCACGACGGAGCTGTTTTCGCTGGAACTGGATGCACGGCCCGGCTTCCGCCGGGCGGGTCTGAAGGCGAGGATCGACCGTCTTGTCGATATCAACCGCGAGCTCAAGGCCAGGGGTGCGAGCATTGAGCACTTCTATGATTACTGACGGCCGGCAGCGTGGAGGTCGGCGATGGGGCCGGATTGCCGGCGCGATCGCCCTGGTCATCTGCGGCTGGCTCGCCGTGGTCGTTGCGCTGACCTTCGGATCGGCCCCCGGCAAGTCGATGGCGGTGATTGGCCCGCCGTCCCAGGCGCTGGCTGCGATCGCCAAAGCCAACGGCCGGATTGTTGCGTCGAACAACTACTTCACCATTGCGCGTTCCGACGACGCCAATTTCGTCGGCCGTCTGTACGCGGCAGGTGCGCTGTTTGTGCTGGACGCCGAACAGGCAGGCGGCTGCAGCGGCCTGCCACGGAGGCGGTTCACCGCGCTGTAACTGCGACCGCGATGCCTCATGGAGTATCCTGAAACGGATTTTTACGCGCCCGCTGTTCTGAAAAAATGGCCGTCGAAGAACAACGAGCGCGCCAAAGACGTTGCGTGGCCCATCCCATACTCGGTCTTTGACGGTACCTTGGACGCATGCCTGACGAAGTTATTGACGCAGCCGCTGGGCCAGCGTCATCTCTACCAAATTCATACTGCCCCTCAGGGCGAACTGATCCCTGCAGTAATCTCCGCCGAACTCGCCGTTGAACTTGCCAGGCTGCGAGATTTTCTGTGATGGACACAATGCCCATCCCATTCTGCCGGGCAGTGTCACGACGCGTATTTTTGGTAAAACGTATTGGTGAATAGCCCGCTCGGATCATACTTCCGCTTCGCCGCGAAGAAATCGTTGATCTGCGGATACGAGCGCTGCAGCTGATCCTTCGAATAATAGAGCTGGTAAGGCAGGAAGAACCGGCCCTTGTGGGCGATGGTGAGGTCGATCAGCTCCTCGGTCGCCTTCTTCATCCGCCGGTTGCCCTCGTCATCCGTGGTCTGGTTGATGTAGAGCACCAGCGAGAACGCCGGCTCCGGCGAATAGGTCAGGAAATTGTTCTCCTGATGCACGACGCGCACCGACGCGTTGAGGAGATTGGTCTTGTTGTCGGTCAGCACCTTGCGCATGCCGTCGACAAACGAGACGAACTGGCTGCGCGGGATGAAGTACTCGTGCAGGATGTCGGTATCGTTGGGCAGCGAATTGCGCAAATAAGGCACGGAATCGTGCATCGGGTCGTTGCGGTTGACGAGGCAGGCCTCCGCCGATCCGATCGCCTGCGCGCGCGTCACCGTGCAGCTCTCCATGCGGTGCTCGATGTGCTTTTCCGACAGCCACTTCATTTCCTGAAACAGCGCGCCCTGCTTGGACAGGTTGATGGTGAGCCGCCGCAATTTGGTGCCTGAGACCTCGCCGAGCGGCTGGCGCTTGAAATCGGTGCCGTCGACCTTGGTGTAGGTGTACAGCAGCAACTCCTTCAGGAACGAGCTTGGTGCGGTCGAGAGGTGGCCGTACATCAGGCCGATATTGCCGTCCCTCTCGATCTCGTTGGCGAACAGCGCCGGGAATTCCTTGTAGTCCATCATGCGGCGGCCGGTCTGGTAGACCAGGTTGTCGGCAATATCGAGTTCGGCCTCGACGATGACGCCGAACAGGCCGTAACCGCCGACCACGAGGTTGAACAGGTCCGGATTCTCGGTCGCCGACACCGTGCGCAGCGACCCGTCCGCCAGCATCACCTTCATCGACTTGATCGATTTCGCGAGCGCGCCGGCCTGGTGGTCCATGCCATGGGCATTGACCGAGATCGAACCGCCGACGGTGAAGATGTCGGTCGACTGCATGGCGCGAACCGCGAAGCGCGGGTGCAGCACGTTCTGGATGTCGTGCCAGGTCGCGCCCGGCTGCACCGTGACCGATCGCGAGCTCTCGTTGAGCACGATCTTGTTGAAGCCGCGCATGTCGAGCACGATGCCGCCCTTGCGGAAGGCCTGCCCGCCCATGCTGTGACGGACGCCGGCGGTAGTGACGGAGAGCTTGTTGTCGCGCGCAAAGGCCAGTGTCTTGGCAATATCGTCGACGCTGCGGACGTCGACGACGCCGTAGATCTCGGTTTTGCTGAGGCAGCTTGCGTCGTTGATGCTTCCGCCAAGCTGCGACCATTTCACATCCTTAAGCGGCGCAATCACCTTGATCCGCTCGAGGGGATCCATCTTGGCTTGCTCATCACCGCCGACCGCCGGCCCGCAATCCTTTTCTCCGGTGGGATCGGCGGCCAACGCGGCAAGCTTGCGATAGCTGTAAACGCCGAGCAGCACGACGACCACGGCGGCAACGGACACGCCGGTTTTGAACTTTTGTGAAAATTTTCGCATGAAGTGATTCCAGAGGGTTACAGGATATTCCGGGCGGGCGGATCATTAGTCAAATTTGGCGGCTTCCGGTTCGATACGCCGGCCACGTTACCGGACCGATAACTCTGCGTAGCCAGGCGACGGGCGCCCTTCCCGCGCCTCACTTCTCTCGATAATCTCCTCGCCACACCACGGGCGAAGCAACGCCCGGCGCCGGAGGAACGCTGGAATTGACGGGCATGACGCCCCGTCCGGACACCAACAATCAACAACAATATCCAGGGAGAACACCAATGCTGACGCGACGCAGTATGATGCTTGCCTCCATCGCCGCCGGAGTGATGATGAACGACAGAACCGCCTCTGCCAAAGCGGCACAGCCAGCAACACCGGTGAATTTCGACGTGCCCGCGGGCGCCTGCGACTGCCACACCCATATCCATCCTGATCCCCAGAAATTTCCGTTCTTCTCCGGCCGCGTCTATACGCCCGAACTGGCCTCGCCCGAGGAAATGAGCGCGCTGCACAAGGCGCTGCGCATGGAGCGCGTGGTGATCGTCACGCCCTCGATCTATGGCACCGACAATTCGGCGACGCTGTTCGGCATGGCGGCGCGCGGGCCGACCGCGCGCGGGGTCGCCGTGATCGACGACAAGACGTCCGAGAGCGATCTCGATCTCATGGGCAAGGCCGGCATTCGCGGCGTCCGCCTCAACCTCGCAACCGGCGGCGTCAACGATCCGAACGTCGCGCGGCCGCGATTCACGACGGCCGTCGAACGCATGAAGGCGCGCGGCTGGCACGTGCAGATCTATACCAATCTGCCGATGATATCAGCGGTCAAGGATCTGATCCTGGCTTCGCCGGTACCGGTCGTGTTCGACCATTTCGGCGGCGCCCAGGCGGCGCTTGGCGTCGAGCAGCCCGGGTTTGCTGACCTCGTCGATCTCGTCAAATCGGGCAAGGCCTATGTGAAGATTTCCGGCGCCTATCGCTCCTCGAAACTCGGCCCCGACTACGCCGACTGCACCCCGCTCGCCAAGGCGTTGATCGCGGCCAATCCCGACCGCATCATCTGGGGCACCGACTGGCCGCACCCGGACTCCGTTACCCCGGCCGGCAAGCAGGTCACCGACGTCACGCCACTATTCCAGATCGAGGACGGGAAGCTGTTGAATCAGCTTGCGGTGTGGGCGCCGGATGCGGCAATCCGCAAGAAGATCCTGGTCGACAACCCGGCCCAGCTCTACGGGTTCTGAAGCCCGGCATGTGAGACCACGACCCGCTCCGCTGACCGGAGCGGGTCGTGGTGGTTCTCGCGCAACCACGCACCGGCTTTGCGCAGGCCGCCGAACGGAAACAGGTGGAATCCCGTAATCGATGCGGTCGCGGTTGCCGGCGCCGACCACAATCCCCTGACGACGTCGTCCGGCCCGGTGTCGGTCAGCAGCCGGCCGAACCGGCCGATCTGGGCCCGCAGCGCGCGCATGGAATTGCCGATGCCGCAGCGGAGCGCAAATTTTGTCAGCGTCGCCGGCGTCGCCGGCCCGGCCAGGCCGATAATGACCGGAAGATCGATGCCGGCGCGATCGAGGGCACCGATCCATTGCAGGATCGGCGCGCTCTCGAAGCAGAACTGCGAGACGATATCGATCCGCACTCCCGTCCGCTGCCCCCAGTCCCGCCATGCCTTGAGACCGTTCAGGGCTTCCGGCAGTTCGAGATAGGGATGGCCCTCGGGATGACCGGCGAGGCTGACGTATGCAACGCCGCGTGCCTCGAGCAAACCGCTGCTGCAGACGTCCCACGTCGACTTGAACGGGCCCTTGGCCGCCGCGACATCGCCCGCAATGAGGACGACCCGCGACACACCGGCTTCGCCCCGCGCCCGCGCCAGGAAATCATCGAGCGCTTCCCGCGAGGCCATTTCGCGCGCGGCGACATGGGGCACCGGATTGTAGCCGGCGCGGCGCAGCGCGGCCGCCGTTTCGACGTTATGTCGGTAATTGTCGCCGGGCAGGAATGTGATCGTGACGTCGGTGCCTGCAGCGAAATTGTCGCGCAGTTCTGCGAGCTGATGCCCGCGCGAGGAGATTTCGACGGAGGCCGACGGCAGCAGCGCGGCAAGTCTGGGGGATGGCTGATCGGTGACGGTCACGGACGCCTCCCAAACTCAGGCCGGCGCGCGGCGGCGCGAGATCACATAGGTCTCGTCGTTGAACCACAGGCCGCCATGCTTCTTCAGGACGCGGTCGGTGGCTTCGAGATAGCGGCCGTCGCGAACGACTTCCGACAGCCTGTTATCCTCAATCTGCGCTACGTAGATCGCGGCGTTCCAAGCCGCGAACAGCGTTGAGGTGCCGATCGGCCCGCTGACTTCGTCCGGCAGGGTGTGCATCTGATAGCGGAAGATCGAGCGCGCATCCGAGGAGGCATTGAAATTGTAATGCCGCGCCGCCGCGCCGAGCTCGTGCTTGACCTGGCGCAGGATCGCATAGCGGTCGGTCTTGAACGGATCGTCGCCCGGCCAGACCTGGTCGATGATCTCGATGCCGGGATCCCGCCCGTGCGAATGGATGCCGATCAGCCGCCCTCCCGGCCGCAACGATTTGACCAGCGGAGTCACGACTTTCGATGCCTTGAACTCGACACTCGCCCGCGCCCGGTAGGGCTGCGAGGCAATGACGAGGTCATAATCGGCCATCACCCGGCCGGGCCGTGGCATGATCGGATCGAGCAGGAACGAATGATCCTCGCGCCGCAGCGTCAGGATCACCGGGCGCTGGTAGACCGGATTGCCCGTGGTCGGACTGATGCCGGCACGCCAGTTCTCGGCGAGGAAGCTTTCGAGCTCACCGATCTGTTCGGCGAAGCCGTGCGCGGTGTTGCCGGTCAGCGTGACATCCTTCCAGATCAGGCCTTGCGCTGACGTCACCGAGCGCGGCGTCAGCCACGGCGCCTCGGCATAATAGAGGTTTGTCACGACCAGCACCGTGGCGGGATGCTCGAACAGGCGGTCGGCCATTTTCTCCAGCATCAGGCGGACGTCTTCGTAGCTGATCTCCTTCGCCACGACATAGAGCGGCATGGTGGGGAAGCGCGCATGCACCGCGCGCATCACCCGCGACAGCACGGTGCCGTCGCCGACGCCGGCGTCGAAGATGCGCAGTGCCGGCGGCGCCGGCTGCAGATTGCCGAGTTCGAGCGAGATGCGGTTGCCGACCTCGCTCTTCTCGCTGCAGGTCGAGACGAACAGCAGATACTTTTGCCGGTTGTCGAAGAATCGGAATCCCGGCGGCGCAACCGCCGGGGCTGCGGCCGTGCCGTTCTGCGGCCTGGTCGCCGGGGAACTGGACGATGCGTCGGCTGAAGCTGGCTGGTGCTCGGCGAGATACGCGCGGACCTTGTCAAGCGTGCCGGTCGTGATCCTGGCGCCGTCGCGCAAGCGCGATACCAGCTTGCCGTCGTTGACCACCAGCCGCCCGAAGGTCGATTCGGCCGTGCGTGTCTGGCGGCAATAGTCACGGATTTCGCCGAGAATCTGCTCGGCCGTCGGCGCGGTCTTCGCAAGTGGTACGTGGCCGTTCGTTGGCCCTGCAGATAGCTGGCTAGTGCCCTGGCTTTCCTCGATCCGCATGGCTTGCTCCTGCGGTTGTCCCTGCCGGTATCAAGGGACGGCCGCAGGTTTGCGTCAACCACAAACCGAGTGGGCAGGAAACATGGGCATGTGCCCACACGGCTTCTAGCGTGCCCGGCGCGAGAACACCGAGATCAGGGCAGGCAACGTCACCAGGATCACGATCGGCGCCAGCATCATGCCGGTGACGACCACGACCGCCAGCGGCTTTTGCACCTGCGAACCGATCCCCTCCGAGAGTGCCGCCGGCAACAGTCCGACGCCCGCGACCACGCAGGTCATCAGCACCGGCCGCAACTGCAGTTCGCCAGTGCGGATCACCGCGCGGATCCGCTCATAGCCCTCGTCGATGAGCTGGTTGTACTGCGACAGGATGATGATGCCGTCCATCACGGCGATACCGAACAGCGCGATGAAGCCGATCGCCGCCGAGACGCTGAAGGGAATCCCCGTGATCAGCAATCCGAGCACACCGCCGAAGATCGCCATCGGGATTACGCTCATCGCGAGCAGCGTGTCGACCATCGAACCGAAATTGAAGAACAAGAGTACGCCGATCAGCGCGAGGCTGATCGGCACCACGATCGACAGTCTTCGGATGGCGTCCTTCAGGTTACCGAACTCGCCGACCCATTCGATCCGCGATCCCGGCGGAAGCTGGACCTGCTCGGCGACCTTGTCCTGCGCTTCATGGATCGCGCTGCCGAGGTCGCGGTTACGCACCGAGAACTTGATCGGCAGATAGCGTTCCTGCCCTTCGCGGTAAATATAGGCGGCGCCCGAGACCAGGTTGATCGAGGCGACCTCGCTGAGCGGGATCTGCGTAACGCCGCCCTGCCCGGCCACGCCGATCCGCAAGTTGTGGATCGCCTCCGCGCTCTTGCGGTACTCCGGCGCAAGACGAACGATGATCGGGAAATGCCGGTCGCTGCCGGGCTCGTAGAGATCGCCGGCGCTGTCGCCGCCGACCGCGACCTTGATGGTGGCGTTGATATCGCCGGGCGACAGGCCGTAGCGCGCCGCGCGGGCACGGTCGACGTCGATCTGAATGGTCGGCTGGCCGAGCGAGGTGAACACGGCGAGGTCGGTGACGCCCTGCACGGTGCCGAGCACGGATTTGATCTTGTTGGCGGTATCGGTCAGCGCCTGCAGGTCGTTGCCGAACAGCTTGATCGAGTTCTCGCCCTTGACGCCCGAGACCGCCTCCGAGACGTTGTCCTGCAGGTATTGCGAGAAGTTGAATTCGACGCCCGGGAATTTGTCCTGCAATTGCCCCAAGAGCTGCGCGGTCAACTCATCCTTGTCGCGGGTGCCGGGCCATTCGGTGTTGGGTTTGAGCGGCGCGAAGAATTCGGCGTTGAACAGGCCGGCGGCGTCGGTGCCGTCGTCCGGGCGTCCATGCTGCGACACCACCGATTCCACTTCGGGACGCGCGCGGATCATCCTGCGCATCTCGTTGACGTAGGCATTGCCTTCCTGCAGCGAGATGGTCGGCGGCAACGTGGCGCGGATCCAAAGATTTCCTTCTTCCAGCTTGGGCAGGAATTCCAGGCCCAGCAACCGCGCGAACGCAATCGTCATCAGGAAGAGCACGGCAGCACCGCCCAACACGATCTTGCGGTTCGCAATCGCCCACCGCAGGACCGGCATATAGAACCAATGCAGGAACGCCATGATGCGGGTCTCGGTTTCCTGCATGTGCGCGGGCAGGATGATCGCGCTCAGCGCGGGCGTTACGGTGAAAGTCGCGAGGAGTCCGCCCGCCAAAGCATAGGCATAGGTCCGCGCCATCGGCCCAAAGATATTGCCCTCGACGCCGCTCAGCGTGAACAGCGGCAGGAAGGCGGCGATGATGATAGCGGCTGCGAAGAAGATCGAGCGCGACACGTCGGCAGACGCCGACAGAATGGCGTGGCTCTTCATTCCCATCGTGGTTTCGAAGGAGATGTGGCTCTGCTCGGCCTCCGACAGCGCCGTCGTCTGGGTCAGCCGCCGGAAGATCGCCTCCACCATGATCACGGTGCCGTCGACGATCAGGCCGAAATCGATCGCGCCGACCGACAGCAGGTTGGCGGATTCGCCGCGCAGCACCAGGATGATGACGGCGAAAAACAGCGCGAACGGAATCGTTGCGCCGACGATCAGCGCGCTGCGGAGATCGCCGAGGAACATCCACTGCAGCAGCACGATCAGGAGGATCCCAACCACCATGTTGTGCAGCACCGTATGCGTGGTGATGTCGATGAGGTCCTTGCGGTCGTAGATCCGCTCGATTTTCACGCCGGGCGGCAGGATCGAGGAATGATTGATGTCGTGCACGAGCTTTTCGACGCGGGCAATCGTCGGCGAACTCTGCTCGCCGCGCCGCATCAGCACGATGCCCTGCACGATGTCGTCGTCCTGGTCGAGGCCGGCAATACCGAGCCGCGGCTTCTCCCCGATCGTGACATGGGCGATGTCGCGCACCAGCACTGGATTGCCGCCGGACTGCGACACCATAGTGTTGTTGAGGTCGTCGATCGAGCGGATCAGGCCGACGCCGCGCACCACGGCGGATTGCGCGCCGATATTGACGGTGTTGCCGCCGACATTGATGTTGGCGTTGCTTACGGCCTGAAGCACCTGCGGCAGCGTCAGCCCGTTGGCGACCAGCTTGTTGAAATCGACCTGCAGCTCGTAGGTCTTGGTCTTGCCGCCCCACCCCGTGACGTCGATGACGCCGGGCACGGCGCGGAAGCGGCGTTGCAGCACCCAGTCCTGCAGCGTCTTGAGATCGAGCACGCTGTAGTTCGGCGGGCCCTTCAGGCGGTAACGAAAAATCTCGCCGATCGGGCTGAGCGGCGAGATGGTCGGCTGCACATTGCCTGGCAGCGGCGGCAATTGCGCCAGGCGGTTCAGAACCTGCTGCAATGCCTCTTCATAAGTGTAGTCGAAGGAGAATTGCAGTTTGACGTCGGATAGGCCGTACAACGAGATGGTGCGGATCGTGCGCAGATTCTTGATGCCGGCGACCTGGGTCTCGATCGGAATCGTGATGTAGCGCTCGATCTCTTCCGACGACAGGCCAGGGCTCTGCGTCACGATGTCGACCATCGGCGGGGTCGGATCGGGATAGGCCTCGATGTTGAGGTGCTGGAACGCGATCAGTCCGCCGACCAGCACGGCGACGAACATGCCGACCATCAAATAGCGGCGGCTGACTGCTAGGGCGACCAGGCGATCCACAGATCGAAGCTTTCAGTGAGAGGTCAGCTGCCGGACGCGGCGCGGTCGATGAAGAGTGCGCCCTTGGTGACGATCTGCTCACCAGGCTTCAAATTGCCGACCACCTCGACGAGATCGCCATTGATGAGGCCGGGCTTGATCTGACGCAGTTCGATGGTCTTGTCCGGATGCGCGACCCAGATCCGGACCTGGTCGCCTTCATAGATCAGCGCCTGCTTCGGCACGCCGACTGCGGGACGGTCGCCCGCCGAATAGATCGTGACATTGGCGAACATCTCCGGCTTCAGCGTGCCGTTCTTGTTGTCGATGGTGGCGCGGACGAGTAGCCGCCGCGTCGCCGGATCGATTGCGGTGGCGACATAGTTGATCCGCGCCGACAGCGAACGGCCCGGCAGCGCCAGCACGTTGAAACTCACCTCCTGCCCGATCGCGACGTTGGCGCAGTCGCTTTCGCGAACGAACGCCGTCATCCAAACGGTGGAGAGATCGCCGATCACATAGACGGGGTCGCTGGCGCCGGCGTTGACGTATTGCCCCGGGCCGATCTTGCGCTGGACCACGGTGCCGGCGATCGGTGCGAAGATGGTGATCTCGGGATTGATACGGCCCTTCTCCTGGAAGGTCGCGATGTCCTCGTCAGTGAGGCCGAGCAGGCGCAGCTTGTTGCGCGCCGCCTGCAGCGCCGTTTCCGACGAGCGCATGTCATTCTGCGCCTGGATCAGGGTCGCCTGACTCTGCTGATAATCCTTCAACGGGACGGCCTTGCCTTCGAACAGATCCTTGGCGCGCGTTCCCTGCAACTGCGCCAATTCGAGCGCGGACTTCGCCTTGTTCATGGCGGTCATGGCCGCGATAAAATCGTTTTGCGCCTGGACGTTGTCGGCGGCCTCGATCACGAACAGCGGCTGGCCCTTGACGACACTGTCGCCCGGCCTGGCCAGCAGCCTGGTGACACGGCCCGCATAGGGCGAGAACACCGGCGTCGAACGATCTTCATCGATCGCGATCTTGCCTTCGGTGACGTGCTCGGCGCGGAAGCCCCGCTCGGTGACGGGCTGAATGGTCAGGCTGGCCCATTCGGCGGGGCTCGGCGTATAGCGCTGCAAGCCCTTGCGCGACTGGCTCGAAATTTCCGAATGCCCGCGCTTTGCACCGCCGATCTGGGCGTAGCCATAGGCGCCCGCACTTGCGAGCGCCACGAACGCCACTGCCATAGCCCATCGCTTCCGACTAAGCGGCTGCCATTGCTTTGTTAATTGTTTCAGCATGCGGCCCGGATCACTCAGCGACGTTTTGCCTCACCTACCCGCTAATAGTGCCCAATTGGCATTTTACACAACCTAAAAAACGAAAATTGGTTTGGCGGAGAGGTTAAAGTTTGGAGAAGTGCATATGAACGCCTTATGACTGCCTCATTCGTGCCTAGGCCATTGCGGTTGATCGCTGCCGAGCGGCATTGCCGGACGGGCCCAAAACGCCGGGGTTTTCGCCAAAACCCCAGAATGCCTGACTGATCGCAGCGTACCAAAACCTGAGCCGGTCTCCTCCATAAATGGCGTCACCGCCTCCCCCGTAAAATCACGGGTATCCAGCCCGCCGGCGACCCGCCCGAGATTCCACAGCCACCGCCCGGTCTGCGCCAGCGACACCTGGACGTGCCAACTGCCGCCTTCGCGCGCCTGACGCGCTTTGGCTATCATCGCGCCGAACGCCATGAAGTAGCCGGTGGCGTGGTCGAGCATCTGCGCGGGCAATTCCTTTGGCCCCTCAATACCGGCCGCCTGACCCTCGGCATGGTTGAATCCGGTCGCGGTCTGCACCAACGAGTCGAAACCGCGCCGCCCGGCCCAAGGCCCGACGGCACCATAGGCGGACAACGTGACATAAATGATGCCGGGATTGATGCGCGCCGCTTCCTCCGGCGAAAAGCCGAGGCCGGCGATCGCATGCGGCCGGTAGCCTTGCGAAAAGATATCGGCGTCAGCCAGCAACTCCCGCAACACCGCCCGGCCCTGCTCCGTCCTGAGTTCGACGAAACTCGTCAGCTTCCCGCGGCCGGTATCGATCGTGAGCCACGGGATCGCCGGCAGATCCGGTCCTGAGATCAGCAGCACGTCGGCGCCATGGGCCGCGAGCGTCCGTCCCGCCACGGGACCTGCAATCACGCGCGACAGATCGAGCACCCGGAGCCCGGCGAGCGGCCGCTCGCCCGCGGGCCACGGCTTTGGCGCGGCCTCGCCGATTTTCGTGATCGAGATCAGTGGCAATCCGGCGAGTGCCCTGGCATGCGGCGTCGCCGACCATTGGTCATGGGAGCGCATGAAGGCAACGACGCCGCCGTTCGCATAGGCTGCGGTCTCGAACGCCTCGCCGTCCAATTGCATCAGCGCGGCCTGCACGGCGTCGCGCTCGGGCTTGCAGTTCAGTACCTTGCAGACGGCATCGCGGTGATGCGGAAAGTTGGTGTGCAGCCGCACAAAGCCGTCGCTGACCTTGTAGACACCGGCGATCGCGTCCCAGGCCGGCGGCGGCGGCTTGCCGTCGAGGCGGAGATAACGCTCGCTCCGGCATTCGACCACGGCATGGCGCATATCGACCGAAACGCCCTGCGCCTCTCCGCCGCGCATTTTCCAGATCTCGGCCGCGGCGAGCGCGCTGGCGGCGACGCTGACCTGCGCCGCCGCCGCAACGCGAAACGAGGACGGCAATTGCGGCTCGTCGCCGGTCAGCTTGAGCGCATCGAGTGCGGACGGATCGCCGCCGGCAGAGGTCCAGATGTCGGCGAGAATTTCTCTGGGGCTTTGCATCGGCGCGTCTCTTCCCTAACGTTCGTCTCGAATATTCCAGTCAACGTAGCCCGGATGGAGCGTCAGCGAAATCCAGGAACGATCTTGCCACGCGGATCGCTCTTACCCGGATTGCGCTTCGCTTCATCCGGGCTACGCGTCCTCAATCCGGAAGGAGTTGCAATGGCGGCCATCGACCCCCTGACGGCGGGAGCCGTTTTCCTTGCGACCGCAGGGACCGACGCGGTCTACGTGATGTTCACTTCGGCGGTGGTACACCGCAAGCGCGTGCCGGCAGCGACCTGGAGCAGCATCTGGTACGTGCTCTCGTCCTACGCCGTGATCAGCTACACCGACAATTGGGTCTATGTCGTGTTCGCCGCTATCGGCTCGTGGGTCGGCGCTTATCTGACTATTACCTTCCTGCATCGTCCGCCCGGCGGCCCGCCGGTTGGTGCTGCGCCGGAGTAAGTCCGGCATGCCCGCCCGTAGCCGGTAGGATGGGTAGAGCGAAGCGAAACCCATCAATGCCGTTCGTGAGGGTGATGGGTTTCGCTTCACTCTACCCACCCTACGCAGCCCTTTCACACTTTGAGCTTTCTCCCGCGTCACCTTCCTCGCTACAATGTGCTGCGGATCAATCAAGGAAAAACAAAATGGACTTGGGTTTGAAGGGTAGAAACGCCGTCGTGCTCGGCGGCACGCGGGGCATCGGGCGGGCGATTGCGGATACGCTGGCGGGCGAAGGCGCAGGCGTCGCGGTGTGCGCGCGCAATGTGGATCAGGTCGCGGCGACCGTTAGCGAGCTGAAGGCGCATGGCGGGCGCGCGACCGGGGTGCCGCTCGATGTTACCGACGCGGCGGCGCTGAAATCATGGATATCTGATACGGCCAACGAGCTCGGCAGCATCGACATGCTGTTTTCCAACGCCGGGGCGATGGCGCAAGGCGGCGATCCCGCCTCCTGGGAGCAGAACTTTCGGCTCGACGTGCTCGGCGCCGTCAACGCATTCGAGGCGGCGCGGCCGTTTCTCGAGGCCAGCGGCGAAAAAACCGGCGACGCAGCATTCATCATCATCTCGTCGATATCAGCCGCGCAGGCCGACGCCGCCAGCTCCTATGGCCCGATCAAGGCGGCGCTGATCCACATGGCCAAGGGACTGGCGCGGCAATACGCGGGCAAGAAAATCCGCGTCAACGTGGTGTCGCCGGGCACGGTCTATTTCAAGGGCGGCATCTGGAACATGGTCGAGCAGAACATGCCGAAGCGCTACCAGGATGCGCTGGCGCGCAACCCGACCGGCCGCATGGCGACGCCGCAGGAAATCGCCAATGCGGCGGTTTTCCTGGCGAGCCCGGCGTCTTCGTTCACGACCGGTTCGAACCTCGTGGTCGACGGCGCGATCTCGAACCGGGTGAATTTCTAACGACGGATTGTAGGGTGGGCAAAGCGCAGCGTGCCCACCTTTTGCAACAGCGATCCGGATTGAAGATGGTGGGCACGGCGCGATGCGCCTTTGCCCACCCTACGATTCCGGAATCTTTTCTACTTGATCGTTTCCGCGCCGGCCTTGCAGGCCACCGCATCCTGATCGCCGGTGGCGCCACTGCAACCGACGGCGCCGATGATCTTGCCGCCTTCGATCAGCGGGAAGCCGCCGGGAGACGCGGTCGGCGGGGGCGAATCCAGCGTGGCAAGATAGTTGCCGGCGGGAGTCTGCATCGCGTTGCTGAAGATCTGCGTCGGACGTCGAAGCCGCGCCGACGTCCGCGCCTTGTTCTGCGAGATCGTCACCGAGCCGTGCTGGGTGTTGTCCATCTTGTAGAAATAGACGAGGTCGCCATGGGTATCGACAACGGAAATGGCGAGCTTCCAGTTGCGCGGAGACTTGGTGGCCTCGGCAACGACCGCCTTCACGATGTCGGCGGCGCGATCGGCGGTGATCGAATTGCCATAAGGAATATCGAACGGCATCTGGTCGGGCACTGCCGCAGGGGCTGCTGGAGCGGCCGGGGCTGCCGGAGCCGCCGGTTGCTGAGCTTGAGCCGGGGCCTGTCCGCAGACCGCTGCGACGGCGCACGCCGCAAGAATCGCCAAAGTATTCCGACGCATGTCTTCTTCCTCCCAAGGGTATTGATTATGAAGCGTTGATGATGTGCGGCCGGGTCCTCCCCTGTGCTGCCCGGCCGCCGGCGACGATATGAGGTTTCGTTGCTGGTTAAAACTCAATTTGGGCGTGCGATTGCGCGTAACCCGTTGCATCCGGCCTACCGCAGTTGCGAGAGCCGGGCTTACAACTCGCGAACCAAACCGGGTCAATTTGAATCGATAAGCTAAGGGAACTTTACGAACTTGCATTCAATGTGGTCACCACTGCGAAGACCCAGCCGACTGGGTCCAATGACGGGTGGCCACGATGATTGTCGACGAGCAAAGGACAAAAGTGCAGCGCGAGCCGCGACGCCAGCTGCGCAAACGGCCGACATGGGTGACGACCGACGACGGGGTGACGAAGATCGAATGCATCGTCCTGGACGTCTCCCCGGGCGGCGCCAAGATCGTGACCGATGCTCCGTTCGACGTCAGGGACAGTTTTGAACTGGCGCTGGTGCCCGAACACACGACGCGCCAGTCGTGCGAAGTGGTGTGGCGCCGGGGCAAGACCTACGGCGTGAAGTTTCTGTCCTGAGGCACCTTCCGCCCCGACTTCAAGGATGTGGCTGCTAGCGTGGCCTTCATGGTTCGAGACGGCGCGTTGCGCCTCCTCACCATGAGGAGAGATAAATACTCCGCGGCGCGTACTAAATCTAAGCCCCAACGCCAGCCTAGAACCTCATCCTGAGGAGCGGCATCTTTGCCGCGTCTCGAAGGATGCAGGCCCGGCTGTCACAATCGCGGCCCTCCGACCCGAGCGCCGGCCGGCCGCCCTCGCGGACATACTCTCGTCGCGATTCGAGCTCGACATACGTGAATGTATTATTACATTCATATGTCAATTCGATTACGGCGGAGCAGCGAATGAGCTTGGAATGGCAGGCGCGGTCAGGTTCCCTGGCCTGGTCAAATCCCGTGTCCTGGTGGTGGGGCCTGCTGACGCTGGTGAGCGGCGTCAATATCGCCATCTGGTTCGTGCTGTATCGCGAGCTTCCGCTTCCGCCGGCCGGAAGTGTCGGCAGCCTATCCGGCGCCGGCGCCATGCTGCTGTTCTGCGCGGCCTATGTGTTCGGCTGCGCCTTCAGGTCGTTCCTGCCGCGTGCCGACGTGCAGCGCATCTGCCTGTTCGACACCTGGCTATCGAGCGTCATGGTCGGACGTTCGGTGGCGACGATCGCCGAGATCTGCTTCGTGGCGCAATGGGCCATCATCCTGCACCAGATCGGCACAATGACGGGCGCGGAAACCGTGACGAATGTCGCGTGGGTGATCGTGCCGCTGATCCTGATCGCGGAATGCCTGTCATGGTATGCGGTGCTGACCCGGAATTATCTCGGCAACGCCATCGAGAATTCGCTGTGGGCGGTGGCCTTCTTCGCCATTGGCGTCGCGCTCTGCCGCCTGCTGCCGGAATTCAACGGTGCGGTTCGCGCCGTCCTCGCCATCGCCGTCGCGGGCATTGCGGGCTTTCTGGCGTTTCTCATGACCATCGACGTTCCGATGTATCTGAAGCGCTGGCGGACTGGCGACGCCGATGGCGACAAGCGCCTGACGCCGCGCGAGGGCCTGCGCGACGTCAGCACGCGCTGGGTGGTGACGCACGACCTCAGGGAGTGGAAGGACGAGATTGCCTGGATGTCGCTTTATTTCAGCCTGGCGGTCTGGTCGAGCCTTGCGCTGTGCGTGTTCTATTCGCTGGAAAATCACCTGCCGCAGTATCGGACTACGGCAACGATCACGAGCGGGGCGCCAAGCACAACCGTCGCCGGCAGTCCCCGGTAAGACAACCCCCGCACTGAAACCTTGCGCCTCCCTGCCGCGTTACCCGTATGCGTCGCGGGTAGCGGGGCTTTGTTTCAGAAGGGCGTGTTTTGGACCGGTTTCAGATAGGTGTTCATTTTCTGACGCTGGCCGCGGCTTTCGTGCTGGCCATCCCGATCGGCTGGGACCGTGAAAAGCGGGCGCGGAGCGCGGGCCTGCGCACCTTTCCGCTGGTCGCGCTGGCAAGCTGCGGATTCGTTCAGGCCAGCGAACAGCTGATGGTGAATTCTCCCGATGGCATGTCGAAGGTCATCGAAGGCGTGATCACCGGCATCGGCTTCATCGGCGGCGGCGCGATCCTCAAGCAGGGCACCACCGTGCAGGGCACGGCGACCGCCGCGAGCCTGTGGGCCACCGGCGCGATCGGCGTCTCCGTCGGACTCGGCAGCTACGACGTCGCGGTGACGGTGGCGGTGTTAACATTCCTGACGCTGAGGCTGCTGACGCTGGTGAAGGAAGAAGACGACCTCAAGGACGGCGGGAAGAGCGAGCGCAAGGGCGAGGCCAAGTCGGATTGAGCCAAGGTTCGATTGTACCGGGACTGGTCGCGGAGAGATCCGCATGATGCACAACAGTCACCGCGCCGTGAGGCTATTTCGCCGCCCGCGGACAGCATGAAGTATTCCGCGCCTTGCGCGAAACCATTTTCCCGGCCGAGGAAGAAATCCTGAAACGATGATGTCTTAGTGTGATCGGATGATCAGACATGGAGTCGATCATGGGGACGCTCATCAACCTACTCTACCGGGAATATTGTCTGGCTCGGTTGCAGGAGACGCACAGGATCGCCCTCGCTCGCTGAAACTTGATGAAGCGCGAGCAATCTGTCGCAGCCGGCATTTGCCGACTTGCCGTGAACCGCAATCAGGAATCATCTTGTCGGACCGAGATCGAAGGAGAAGGTCATGCAGCCATCGACAGACGATCTGCTGATACGCCAAATCAGTGCGCTGATATCCGCGACCGCCGATGCGGCGTCCACCAGCCGGGAACATGCCCCCTTCATCGAGGCAAGGCTATACCAGGCCCTCGCGGCACATTGCGCCGAAAAGCAAAAGATCGCTGCAATGCTTGCGAGAAGCGGGTTAGGTGCGACACGAACGGGATTGATCTACTGGTAGATTGGAGCCAGCGGATCTGCGGATCGTCGGTGAAGCCATCGCTGGATACTTTTTTGATTCCTCTCACGCTGCGTCCGAGGGGATGCGCGGTGGCCCGTCCCCTCCAACCCGTCCCGCTCGGGCGCGCGATGCTCTGGATCGGCCCCGGAACTGGCTCCCGAATTGGCCTCTGAATTTTCCCGGCGGAATACCGAACTCGCGCTTGAACGCCCGATTGAACGCCGCCTCCGAGTCATACCCGACCTCGGACGCCACCTGTATCACCGGCTCCCGCGTGGTTTGCAGCATCCTGGCGGCGAGTTGCAGTCGCCAGCGGGCAAGATAAGCCAATGGCGGCTCGCCGAGAAAGCGGGAGAACCTCTCGGCCAGGACCGAGCGTGAGACCCCTGCAGCGGCAGCCAGATCCTCCACGGTCCAATGATGACAGGGCTTTCGGTGCAGCAGCGCCAGTGCACCGCCGACAATTGGATCTCGCGCACCCGCAAGCCAGCCGGTCTGCTCGGCCGGCAGCGCCTCCATATAGCGGCGGATGGTTTCGATGAAGAGCGCTTCCGCCATCTTGGAGAGCAAGACCGCTTGTCCCGGCCGCGGAGATTCAGCCTGGGAGACAAGATGGCGAACCGAGCTCTCCAGCCATTCGCCGGCCGGGTCGCCGCGGAGGTTGATCTTGATCATCAACGGCAGGCCGGCCAGGAAAAGCCGTTCGGCATGACGCTCGCAGCCGAAATAGCCGCAGACAAAGTGGGTCAGTTCGCCGCCGCCGCCCAATCGCATGGTCGTCAGATCGCCTGCGAGATACCTGCTGAGCGAGGCCCCGCTGTCGATGAAGGCCGATGGCGAGCCGTTCGAGACGGTATGCGCATCGCCGTGCGGGATGATCAGGATATCCCCCGCCGTGACGGGAATGTCCGCCTCGCCCGGAAAACACACGACCGCCTTGCCGTGGGTAACCAGGTGATAGCTGACCAGCCGCTCGGTTCCGGGCGCAAGCACGTGGGCGACGTCTTGCAGATGCGGCACCCGGAACCCCCAGGGAGCCGTGCACTCCGCGTGGTAGAAGATGGCGCCGGTCATGCGCACAGACGCCAGCGCCTCCGATAGAGCATCCATTTCCATGCTCCCTCGACCGTGGACCTGAACATGCAAAGAACCACGGAGTTTCGGCAAAGTTGCGGCTTCGGCTTGCCGCTAGGCTGGAGTGCATGGGCTCGACCGGCGCGACCAGTCAGTCCGGCTGCCCTGAATCGGCACGGAAGAATTTTGCAAGGAGGTTCCCATGGGCAAGGCATTCGACGTGATCGTCATCGGCGCGCGCTGCGCCGGTTCGCCAACCGCGATGCTCTTGGCGCGCAAGGGTTACCGGGTGCTGTCGGTCGACCGCGCGTCATTCCCGAGCGATACCGTCTCAACGCATCTCCTGCATCCGCGCACCGTGGATGCGATGGCCCGATGGGGGTTGCTCGACCGGCTGGTGGCGACCGGATGCCCGCCGATCCACACCTACTCCTTCGACTTCGGCCCCTTCACGATCGCCGGCGCCCCGGGGGTGGACAAGGATGCTGTTGCCTACTGCCCGCGGCGGACAATCCTCGACAAGCTGCTGGTTGATGCCGCCGCCGAATCCGGTGCGGAAATCAGTGAGGGTTTCGTCGTCGAGGAAATTATGATCAAGGACGAGCGCATCGTCGGCATCAAGGGGCGATCGAAACACGGCGGCACTGTTACGGAAACTGCCGAAGTGATCGTGGGCGCCGACGGCCGGCACTCCATGCTGAGCGAGGCGGTGCACCCCGAGCATTACCGCGAGAAGCCGCCGCTATGGGCGGCCTACTACAGTTATTGGCGAGGCATACCCACCGACGGCCGCCTTGAGAAGGTAGCGCTTATCAAGGATGCAAGCGTTCAATGTCCTTTCATAGTGCGCTTCAGCGCTTGGAATCAGACGCACCCATATTCGGTCAAGATTACGGGTGACTCGTAGATAGTTGAGCGGGTCGTGGCGTTTGAGCAGTTGAAGCGCATCCTCGACGCGACGCAAGCCCGGATAGGGCTCATCTTCCATGGTGCCCACCCAGAGCCCATCAACGTTTCTGTTCGTTGATAGCCAGAGTGCAATGTGATCGGCGTAGGAGGGATTTCGGTCCGGCTTTTTTGCCACGACGAGACCGCGGGATTTTCGCGGCAATTCCAAGTACTGCAAGCGTCACCCCGTTACATCAGGCCCGGCTGCGCGATGATCGTAAGCGATCTTCTCTTTCAGGTTGTTTATAACCTCAATTAAAATCTTAACGATTGTAGCGACGAAACACGTTCCGCAATAGCCCCGCTCTCACCCGCGGCCCATCCTTCGAGAGGCCGCTTCGCGACTCCTCGGGATGAGGATGAGTTTGTGGCGTTGCCGCTCAGTGAAAATCCCGGGACGGTGGCAGGATGCGGACATCGCGGGGGTGGCGGATTTTTTGCGCTGGGCTATCGACGTGGTCGCGGCGGTCGTCGTTGAGCGGTTCGACCAGCGCGGGCCCTGCGGGCACCGGATGCTTGCGGCTTAATGCGTCGTTGGCGAGGCCGATGAGATCGTGGGAGCGGTCGAACATCCGCTGCGCCACCAGATGCGTCACGTGTTCCGGGCTGCTCTGGATATAGCCTTCGACCAGGATGAGGCGGGCGCCCATCACTTCTTTCCGGTACTGCTCCATCACCTTGGGCCACACCACGATATTGGCGATGCCGGTCTCGTCCTCCAGCGTCATGAAGACGACGCCCTTGGCGCTGCCCGGCCGCTGGCGCACCAGCACCACGCCGGCGCAGCTGATACGGCGCCTGTCGTTCTTGTGGTTGACATCCTTGCAGGGAACGACGCGCTCCTTCGTGAACATCTCGCGCAAGAATTCCATCGGGTGGCCCTTCAGCGACAGCCGCACCGTCTGGTAATCGGCGACCACCTGCTCCGGCAGCGGCATCAGCGGCAATGGCCTGGCGTTCTCATCGGGCTGCTCGCGGGCGACCGCGGCCTGAAACAGCGGCAGCGGCACGTCGTCGGGCAGCCGCCGCACCGCCCATAGCGCGGCGCGGCGATCGAGCCCGAGGGAGCGGAAGGCATCGGCATCCGCCAGCAGGATCAGCGCGCGTTTCGGCAGGCCGGTGTCGCGGGCGAATTCCTCCAGCGAGGTGAAGGGGCGGCGCTTGCGGGCGGCGACGATGCGGTCGGCCCAGTCTTGCTCTTTCTTTACGTTGTCATTCCGGGGCGCTGCGATAGCAGCGAACTCTGATGTGCAATTGCACATCAGAGAATCTCGAGGTTCCACAATGCGCAATTGCGCATCGGGATTCGTCGCTTGCGCGACGCCCCGAAACGACGACTGCATTTGCTTCAACCTCTCCTCGTCCTCATCGAGCCAGTGAAAGCCGTCGATCTGGCGGAAGCCCAAGCGCACGGCGCAGTATTTGCCCTCGCCCTCCTCCAGCGTGTTCTGGGCAAAGCTGTGGGAGACGTCGATCTCGCGAACCTCGACGCCGTTCTTGCGGGCGTCGCCGACGATCTGGGCGGGAGCGTAAAAGCCCATCGGCTGCGAATTGAGCAGGCCGCAGCAGAAGGCGTCGGGGTGATAATGCTTCAGCCATGACGAGACATAGACGAGCTGGGCGAAGCTCGCCGCGTGGCTTTCCGGAAAGCCGTAGGAACCAAAACCCTTGATCTGGTCAAAACAGCTTTTGGCGAATTCGGGATCGTAGCCGCGCGCGATCATGTTGCCGATCAGCTTGTCTTCGAATTTGCCGATGGTGCCGACATTGCGGAAGGTCGCCATCGCGCGGCGCAGGCCATTGGCTTCCTCGGACGTGAATTGGGCGGCCTCGATCGCGATCCGCATCGCCTGCTCCTGGAACAGGGGCACGCCGAGCGTCTTGTGCAGCACGCGGTACAATTCATCCGCCTTGCCGTGATCGGGCGACGGTGACGGATAGCTCACCTTTTCCTTGCCGTTCCGCCGCCGCAGATACGGATGCACCATGTCGCCCTGGATCGGGCCGGGCCGCACGATCGCGACCTCGATGACGAGATCGTAAAACGTCTTCGGCTTCAGCCGCGGCAACATGTTCATCTGCGCGCGGCTCTCGACCTGGAACACGCCGAGCGACTCTCCTCTCTGCAGCATTTTAAAAACATCATCGTTGTCGATCGCCTTGATGTCAGCCAGTTCGTATCGCTCGCCCTTGTGGTCGGCAATCAGATCAAAACATTTGCGAATGCAGGTCAGCATGCCCAAAGCCAGCACGTCGACCTTCATCATGCTCAGCGCGTCGACGTCGTCCTTGTCCCATTCGATGAAGGTGCGGTCGTCCATCGCGGCATTGCCGATCGGCACATAGGTGTCGAGCCGATCCTGCGTCAGCACATAGCCGCCGACATGTTGCGACAGATGGCGGGGGAATTCGATCAGCTCGGTGGCAAGTTCAACCGCGAGCTCGACCATCGCATTCGCAGGGTCCAGCCCGGCCTGGCGGACCTGCATCTCGTTGAGGCCCTTGCCCCAGCTTCCCCACACGGTATCGGCCAGCGCCGCGGTGACGTCCTCGGTCAGCCCCAGCGCCTTGCCGACGTCGCGGATCGCGCTGCGCGGGCGATAATGGATAACGGTGGCGATGATCGCGGCGCGGTGGCGGCCGTAGCGGCGGTAGACATATTGCATCACCTCCTCGCGCCGCGAATGCTCGAAATCGACGTCGATGTCGGGCGGCTCCAGCCGCTCCTTGGAGATGAAGCGCTCGAACAGCAGATCGACCTTGGTCGGGTCGACCGAGGTGACGCCGAGCACGTAGCAGACGGCGGAGTTCGCTGCCGAGCCCCGGCCCTGGCACAGGATGTTCTGGCTGCGCGCGTAGTGCACGATGTCGTGCACCGTGAGGAAATAATGCGCGTATTTCAGCTCCGCGATCAGGTCGAGTTCTTTCCGCAAGGTGGCGCGCAGCGTGTCGTCGATCACCCCGCCGAAATATTTGTCGACACCGGCCCAGGTCAGGTCTTCGAGATGCTGTTGCGCGGTCTTGCCCGGCGGCACCGGCTCGTCCGGATACTGGTATTTGAGCTGGTCGAGCGAGAAGCTGATACGGGAGGCGAAGCGTATGGTTTCGGCGATCGCCTCCGGCAGATCGCGAAACAGCCGCGCCATTTCGTGCGCCGGCTTGAGATAACGCTCGGCATTGGCTTCCAGCCGCCGGCCGATGGCATCGATGGTGGTCTTCTCGCGGATGCAGGTCAGCACGTCCTGCAGCCGGCGGCGGGCGGGATGGTGGTACAGCACCTCGTTGGTCGCGAGCAGCGGCACTTTGGCGGTGCGCGCGATGCGATGCAGCCCCGCCAGCCGGCGCTTGTCGTCGCCACGATAGAGCAGGCTCGCGGCGAGCCAGACGCCATCGGCGCGGCTTGCTTTCAGGCGCTGCAAAATTTCCTGCGCGCTCCCCGGCTCGAAGCGATGCGGCAGCGCCAACACCAGAAGCTGGCCCTCGGCGAAGTCCAGGAGGTCCTCGAATCGCAGATGGCACTCGCCCTTCTCGATCCGCGTGATGTCGTCGCCGCGCTTGCCGCGGGTGAGCAATTGGCACAGCCGGCCGTAAGCTGCACGGTCGCGCGGATAGACCAGGATGTCGGGCGTGCCGTCGATGAAGACGATCCGCGCGCCGATCAGCAATTTGGGCTTGTGCGTGACCTCGGAATTATCGAGCTCCTTATACGCGCGGACCACGCCGGCCAGCGTGTTGTGGTCGGCGATGCCGATGACGGGAATGCCGAGTTCGCTCGCCTGATGCACATAGGCGCGCGGATCCGAGCCGCCGCGCAGGAACGAGAAATTGGTGGTGATGCCGATCTCGGCATAACTGGCGAGAGGGTTCTTCATGCGAACAGCCCGTGCACGTACCATCTGACCGAACCGGGCTCGACTTCCTCATCCGGCGGTTCGCTTTCATAGAGCCCGTCGCGAAAGATCCAGAAACGCAGGCCCGCCTCGTCCTCGATGCGAAAGTAATCCCGCGTCGGGCCGTCGCCGTTTTGCTTCCACCATTCCATCGCGATGCGCTCCGGCCCCTCCACCCGCGCCACCGTGTGCGTCACGCGCCGCCAGGTGAATTGATGCGGCGGGCCGTCGGGCACGGTCGCAAACGGCACCTTGATGGGCTCGGGTTTGTCGAACAGCCGCAACGGGCGCAGCGGCGGCTCGCTTTCGATCCGCTCCGGCCAGGCGGCCTGGGCGGCTGCCGCCAGATGATGCTGCGCTGCTACTGCCAGCACGGCGCGCTCGGGGATGTGGGTATCCTCAGGCAGATGTACGACGACGCGTTTTCCCCCGATGCGCGCGGCGATGCGGTCGATCAGCGCGGACAGTTCGTCATTGTCATGGACGTTGGCGTCGAGGTCACGCTGCTGCTGCACCACGATTTCGGTGCGGCTGGCGGAGAGCCTGATGAGATCGAAGCCGAAGCCGGGATCGAGGGGATCGTTGAGCGCATCGAGCCGCTCGCGAAACAGGCGGTCGATTACTTCCGCTCTCGTCACGGGACGCCCGGTGTCGACCGAGATCGTGCGCACCGCACCGTCGGTGCGGAAAAAACTCGCGTCCAGCCGCCGCGCGCCCTTGCCCTGCTTGTCCATCGCCGTGACCAGCATGGCGGCGAGCGCGGACAAATTCATCGCGATCACGGTGTCGGTCGCGACCGGATCGGGAAAGCGTTTTTCGACGATGTAATCCGGCAGCGGCTTTCGGGGACTGATCGGCGCATCGCCCTGCCCGAGCGCGTGCGCCAGCAGCGTCGTGAAGGAAGCGCCAAACCGGGCGGTGATTTCGTGAGGGGCACGCAAGGCGACATCACCGATGGTCTTCAGGCCGGCGCGGCGCAGGCCGGCAGTGATGGCATCACCCGCGCCGAGTGCGGATATGGGCAGCGGAGCGACGGCCTCGGCCTCTTCGCCATCGGCCACGATCTTTCCCGACGCGTGCCGCGTCAGCGTGCGGGCGCAGATCGAGGTGCTCGCAATCGCGGCGCTGACGGCAAAACCGCGACGGCTCAACGCACCGCAGACGATCTGCAGCAGCGCCCGCTCGCCGCCGAACAGATGGGCGCAGCCGGTGATGTCGAGATAGAGCCCATACGGCGGATCGAGCGCCACCAGCGGCGTGAAGCGATCGCACCAGTCGGCGATATCATCAAGCGTTTTGCGGTCGGCGATCTCGTCGGCGTCGAACACCGTCAGTTCGGGGCAGATGGCGCGGGCATTGGCCAGCGGCAGGCCGATCGAGAGGCCGGCGCGGACGGCTGTTTCGTCGAGGGAATGGATCAGGATGGCGTTGTGCTGCTTGGCGACGACGACGCAGGGGAAGGTTTGCGCACTGGTCGTGTGGTTGGAGGTATCAACCGGCGCACCGCTGTCGTTCCCTCCCCCCTTGCGGGGGAGGGTTAGGGAGAGGGGTAAGCCACAAGCACTGCCGTTGCCGCCACCCCTCTCCCCAGCCCTCCCCCGCAAGGGGGGAGGGAGCGCACCGTTCGTGTCGTGAGCAGTGTTGCTCGAAGCCGCTTGAGAATTTTCAGCTTGCGCGGCGCTGGCCTGCATAAGCCGCCGCTGGATGCGGTCGATGGGCAGGCGTGGCAGCCAGAGGCTGAGGATACGCCGACGGTTCTCTGAACAGGCACTCATCACAATTCCATTCCATGATCCAGCGGCCGACCGGGCCATGACGGTTACGAACGAGCTGCGCGTCGAACATCGGCGCGCCCCAGGCGTGCCACGGCGATCCCGGCGGTGAATGCGCGGCGCGCACGATCCATCTGGTCTCCGCCGTCGAGGGCCTCGGCTCGGCCGCCACCCGCAACAGCAATGCGGTGACGCCGGAGGCTGCCGCGGCCAAAGTGAGTTTTCGGCTGGCGACGAGATCGAGCTGGCGCGCCTGCCCCCAGACTTCCAGCACGACTACGCCGAGCGCATCGCAGGCCAGCGCGTCGGCGGCGGTCCGTAGCGCGGCATCGGTATCGGGCGCGCGCACGGTCACGAGCAGCCGTGGATCGAGCCCGAGCTCGGAGAGCCCGCTTATCGACAGCGCGCCGGATTCAATTTCCGAAAAATCCTGCCGCACCCAGACCAGCGGCCGACGCGGCGATACCCGTCCTGCCAGCCCCGCGATGAAGCCGGTGGCCGTGGCGCTCTGATGCCCTTCGGCAAACACTTCATGCACCGCTGATAGCGCCAACCCGCCCTGCAGCATCGCATCCGCAGCCTTGTGGCCAAGCGCGATCCTGGCGAGGTCATGCGCATCGCCATGCGTCTCCAGGCGCTCGATGCTGCCGCGCAAACTTGCAAGCGTGCCGGTACGTGCGGTGCTCATGCGCCGCTCCTTCGGAAAATTGAGCCCTTACCGCTTCTTCCCGAGTGAACCCTCGGCTGGCCCATTTGTTCATGATATGTTCTAATATAAAGCTAACAGGCCCGGTGGAGTCAATCGGGATCGACACCCGGGCGATTCATGAGCGGAATCAAAGGGATTCGACGATGGACCTGCAACGTAAGCTGGAAATCCTGGCGGATGCTGCGAAATACGATGCTTCCTGCGCCTCCTCGGGCACCGAGCAGCGGGATTCCAGCGACGGCAAGGGCCTCGGCTCGACCGCGCCGGGCATGGGTATCTGCCATTCCTACGCGCCGGATGGACGCTGCATCTCGCTGTTGAAGGTGCTGCTCACCAACGCCTGCAATTACGATTGCCTCTATTGCGTCAACCGCACCTCCTCCAACGTGCCGCGCGCCCGCTTCACGGTGGACGAGGTGGTGAAACTCACGATCGACTTCTACCGGCGCAACTACATCGAGGGCTTGTTTCTCTCCTCCGGCATCATCCGCAGCCCTGACTACACCATGGAGCAGGTGGTGAGCGTCGCGCGCAAACTGCGCGAGGAGCATCGCTTCCGCGGCTACATTCATCTCAAGACCATTCCCGAAGCGGACGACGCCCTGATCGTGGAGGCCGGGAAATATGCCGACCGTCTTTCCATCAATATCGAGATGCCGCTGGAAAACAGCCTCGCCAAATTCGCGCCGGAAAAGGATGTGCGCGCGATCCGCCGCACCATGGGCCGGCTGCGCCTGAAGCTCGATGAAGCCAGGGAGAACGGCAAGGCCGCGACGAAAGCAAAGCCGCCGCGCTTTGCGCCGGCCGGCCAGAGCACGCAGATGATCATCGGCGCCGATGCGGCCGACGACAAAACCATTCTCGACACCAGCGCCAACCTCTACGGCTCCTACCGCCTCAAGCGCGTCTATTATTCGGCCTTCAGCCCGATCCCGGACGCCAGCCGCGCGCTGCCGCTTGTCCCGCCACCGCTCCTTCGCGAGCACCGGCTGTACCAGGCCGACTGGCTGATCCGGTTCTACGGTTTTGACGCGAACGAGATCGTCGACGAAACCGCCGGCATGCTGCCGCTCGACATCGATCCAAAACTCGCCTGGGCGCTGCGCCACCGCGACCGCTTCCCGCTCGATGTCGCCACCGCCAGCCGCGAAGAGCTGTTGCGGGTGCCGGGCTTCGGCACCAGGGCGGTCGACCGCATCATTGCGACGCGCCGCCTGACCTCGATCCGCCTGGCCGATCTGGCGCGGCTGCATATCCCCCAGAAAAAGGCGCTGCCGTTCATCGTGCTCAGCGACCACCGCCCCTCGCCGCGTCTGCTCGACGGCGCGGGGCTGAAGCAGAGGTTCAAGCCGAAAGCTATGCAATTGGGATTTGGGTTTTGACCACTGGCGTCATTGCCTGCGACAAACGCGAAGCGTTTGCGCAAGGGAGCGAAGCGACNGCCTCAGCAAGTGGAGAAATGGATTGCTTCGCTTCGCTCGCAATGACGGCAGGAAAAATCGCAATGACGGGGAGGAAGCACCATGCACCATATGATCCTCGATAGCGAAACCGATTTCGATGGCTGGCGCAAAGCGGCGCGCGCGCTGGCGTTGAACGATGTCAAACCGTCCGACGTGACTTGGCGCGTGGCTGATGATGCGCCCGAACTGTTCGAGCCATCTGCACCGCCGCTCGAGCCGCCCCACGGCACCTTCAACGTCCCGGCCAGATTTGTCGAACTCGCTGAAATGGCGATCCTGCACCGCAATCCCGAACGGTTCGCCTTGCTCTATCGCCTGCTGTGGCGGCTGCGCGGCAATCACGATCTGCTCGAGATCGTGACCGATCCCGATGTGGCCGAGGTCGCCGCGATGGCGAAAGCCGTGCACCGCGACGAGCACAAGATGCATGCCTTTGTCCGCTTCCGCGAAATCGGCCGCGAGCAGAAATCGCATTTCGTCGCCTGGTTCGAGCCGGAGCACCATATCGTCGAACTGGCCGCGCCGTTCTTTGCGCGCCGCTTCGCCGACATGCCCTGGTCGATCCTCACCCCCGACGTCTGCGCGCATTGGGACGGCCATGCCGTCTCGATCACGCCGGGGGTTGCCAAAAGCGAGGCCCCGACCGCTGACAGGCTGGAGGAAACCTGGCGCAGCTACTACGCCAGCATTTTCAATCCCGCCCGGCTGAAAGTGCAGGCGATGCAGAAGGAGATGCCTCGGAAATACTGGCGGAACCTGCCGGAGGCTTCGTTGATTAAGCCCCTGATCGAAGATGCCGGGCGCACCGCCAGCGCGATGATCGCGAAAGCGGCGAGCGAACCGCACAAGCCGCAGAAGCGGCTGGAACCGCCAAAGGCAGACGACATGCCTCGCAAAGGTGCCGACGATATCGAGACGCTGCGCGAAGAAGCCGCCGATTGCCGCGCCTGCCCCCTCTACAAGAATGCCACCCAGACGGTGTTCGGCGAAGGGGCGCAAACGGCGCGGATCATGCTGGTCGGCGAGCAGCCCGGCGACAAGGAAGACCTCGCCGGCAAGCCGTTCGTCGGGCCCGCCGGCCAAATGCTCGACCGCGCGCTGGACGAGGCCGGCATCGATCGCCGCAAGGTCTACGTCACCAATGCGGTGAAGCACTTCAAGTTCGTGCCGCGCGGAAAAGTCCGCCTGCACCAGAAGCCGAACACGCCGGAAATCAGGGCATGCCGGCAATGGTACGAACGCGAACTGGCCGCGATCAAACCCGAACTGGTGGTGGCGATGGGCGCCACCGCGGCGCAAAGCGTGTTCGGGAAAATTACCCCGATCAACAAGAACCGCGGCCGCCCGATCGATCTGGACGACGGCACCAGGGTCTTGGTGACGGTGCACCCGTCCTATCTGCTGCGGCTGCCGGACGCCGAAGCCAGGGCGAGCGAATACCGGCGCTTCGTTCAGGACCTCAAAATTGCCGCCGGCGCGCTGCGAAAATCAGCACATGCGGCCTGAATTCCGCCAAGCCGGCAGCCGCAATATCTGGTGAAAAATAACGGGAAAAATTGACAATTCCATCTGCAACCATTAATTGATGGAAGACACAATCGCATTCTCAAGGGAATGTGGGACGTTTTGGTTCACGCCATGACGCTCCTACATGGTCGACGCGCTGCGCGGTCCTCCTCCAGCCCCGGCGCCGTGCAGCGCTCGACCCTCTTTTTTTCTCGTGGCGCCACCGCCGCCCCTCGGCGGTTCCATCGACTAAACACACCCCGCGTAGCGAGGCATCCTAGCCCCTCGCCGCGGCCTCGAGTTCTGCGATATCGAACTTGACCATCTTCAGCATGGCTTCCGCCACGCGCTTGGCCGTCGCAGGGTCGGGATCATTCATCAACTCGCCCAGCCGTCTTGGCGCAATCTGCCAGGACAGGCCCCAGCGGTCCTGCAGCCAGCCGCATTGCTCGATCTTGCCGCCCTCTTTCAAGGCGTCCCACAAGCGGTCGATCTCGGCCTGCGTGTCGCATTCGACCATGATCGAGAAGCTGTGGTTGAACGGATCGAGCGGGCCCGCCTCGATCGCCATGTAGCGCTGGTCGCCCAGCGTAAAGCCCGCGATCTTGACGCTGCCGGCGGGACCGCTCGGGCTCTCGGCCGGCAGGGCCGAAACCCACTGCACCGACGAACCGCGGATGAGCGAGGTGTAGAAACCGATCGCGGCCTCCATATCCTTCGCGAACCAGAGGTGCTGTGTGACCTTCATCGGGGCTCCTTCCTCCAAATGGCCAGCGTACGCACGGCCGCTTTCGTTCCAAGGACGGATGAAATGAACGTCTGCCGACAGGGACGATGAGATTTTCTCGTGCAGACCATCGGCCAAGCCCTGAACCGATAAGCAATTCAGGAGCGCCTTGTCGGATCCACACATCATAAATCGGTTCAAAGGAAAATAATGAAGACCTGCACTGGAGATACCAGCTTTCCTTGATGTGCGATCAAACTTCAGCGGCGCTGCCGGCCGCCCCTGTCATCTAACCTTCAAGGGCCTCGGTCAAAGATGCCCGCCTCTCAGCCTATTCCGACGGGGGGTCAGAATGACCGATCTTGCACTCAATTCATCGATGGGCGACGCAACGCCTGTCCAGCCGGCTTCGCGGCCGAACCTCGACAAGGGGTTCAATCCACTGACCCTGATCCTGTTCTGCGGCATCCTTGCCGCCGGGCTGCTGTACGTCGCCTACAGCATCTATGACGACATAGACGCGACCGGCATGCGGGTCACGACCTACCTGCCCTATATCATGCTGTTCGTCGCGCTTCTGATCGCGCTCGGCTTCGAGTTCGTCAACGGCTTCCACGATACCGCCAACGCGGTCGCGACCGTGATCTACACCCATTCGCTGCCGGCGGAATTCGCCGTGATGTGGTCGGGCTTCTTCAATTTCCTCGGCGTGCTGCTCTCCTCCGGCGCGGTCGCCTTCGGCATCGTCTCGCTGCTGCCGGTGGAATTGATCCTCCAGGTCGGAAGCAGCGCGGGTTTCGCGATGGTGTTCGCGCTGCTCATTGCCGCGATCGTCTGGAACCTCGGCACCTGGTATTTCGGCCTGCCGGCATCCTCCTCGCACACCCTGATCGGCTCGATCATCGGCGTCGGCATCGCCAACGCGCTGATGCACGGCCGCGACGGCACCTCGGGCGTCGACTGGACCAAGGCGACCGAGATCGGTTACGCGCTGCTGCTCTCGCCGCTGTTCGGCTTCTGCATGGCCGCGATCCTGCTGCTGGTGCTGAAGTTCGTCGTCCGCAATCCCGCGCTGTATGCCGCCCCCGAAGGCAACAAGCCGCCGCCGCTGTGGATCCGCAGCGTCCTGATCGCGACCTGCACCGGCGTCAGCTTCGCCCATGGCTCCAATGACGGCCAGAAGGGCATGGGCCTGATCATGCTGATCCTGATCGGCACGGTGCCGACCGCCTACGCGCTGAACCGCACCCTCCCGGAATCCCAGGTGGCGCAATTCCAGAAGACCTCGGAGGCCGCCTCCAGGGTGATCGCCGCCAAGGGCGCCGGCCACAGCATCATCGGCGATCCCAGGCCCGCGGTGACGCAATACGTCTCCGCCCGCAAGATCAGCGAAGGCACCTACCCCTCGCTGGCCGTGCTGGTGAAGGACGTCGGCGACCAGGTCCCGAAGTACGGCTCGCTGAACAAGGTGCCCGCGGAAGCCGTCGGCAACACCCGTAACGACATGTACCTGACGTCGGAGGCGATCCGCTTCCTGATGAAGGACAAGGAAAACGACCTGAACAAGGAAGAGGTCGATACCCTCAAGGCCTACAAGGGCTCGCTCGACTCGGCCACCAAGTTCATCCCGCTCTGGGTCAAGATCGCGGTCGCGATCGCGCTGGGCCTCGGCACCATGATCGGCTGGAAGCGCATCGTCGTCACCGTCGGCGAGAAGATCGGTAAGTCGCATCTGACCTACGCGCAAGGCGCGTCCGCCGAGCTGGTCGCCGCCTCCACGATCGGTGTCGCCGACGTGTTCGGCCTGCCGGTTTCCACCACCCACGTGCTGTCATCCGGCGTCGCCGGCACGATGGCAGCCAACGGGTCGGGCCTGCAGATGGCGACCGTGCGCAATCTCCTGATGGCATGGGTGCTGACGCTGCCGGCTGCGATCTGCCTGTCGGCAAGTCTCTACGTACTGTTCGCGAATCTGTTCTGAGTATCGGGCCGGTACGGTAGAATCGCTGCCACACAGGCAGCAGCCTCGACGGGTAGCGGAAGGCCGGAACCAAACTCCGGCCTTTTGCTTTCCGCAAAGGGCCCTGACCGATGATACGGCAGGACATCGACGTTCACACACCACGCGAACCCAACAGCTCTGCAGATGGAGCCCGCCATGACCAAAAAGCCCCCGGATGGCACCATCCACGACCGCATTCAGGCGGAAATGCTGGATAGTTTCGATGAGGAACTGGAACTTGAAATCGACGACGATCGTCTCGATGCGCTGACCAATGAATTTGCCGACCATACGGAAGAAGAGACGATCGATCGGCGCGTCTACTTCAAGGAATTATTCCGTCTGCAGGGTGAACTGGTAAAACTGCAGACTTGGGTGCAGCACCACAAGCTCAAGGTGGTGGTGATTTTCGAGGGACGCGATTCCGCCGGCAAGGGCGGCGTCATCAAGCGCATCACCCAGAGGCTCAATCCGCGGGTCTGCCGCGTCGCGGCGCTTCCGGCGCCGAACGAGCGCGAGCGCACGCAATGGTATTTCCAGCGTTACGTTTCGCACCTGCCGGCTGGCGGCGAAATCGTGCTGTTCGACCGTAGCTGGTACAACCGCGCCGGCGTCGAGCGCGTGATGGGCTTCTGCACCGAAGACGACGTCGAAGAATTCTTCCGGTCGGTGCCGGAATTCGAGCGCATGCTCGTGCGTTCCGGCATCACCCTGATCAAGTACTGGTTTTCCATCACCGACGAACAGCAGCATTTGCGCTTCACGATGCGGATCCACGATCCGCTCAAGCAGTGGAAGCTCAGCCCGATGGATGTGGAATCGCGCAGCCGCTGGGAGCAATACACCAAGGCCAAGGAAGCGATGCTGGAGCGTACCCACATTTCGGAAGCTCCCTGGTACCTGGTCGAAGCCGACGACAAGAAGAAAGCACGGCTGAACTGCATCGCGCATCTGCTCGAACAAATTCCCTACCAGGAAATTAAGCAGGACCGGGTGGTTCTGCCGGCGCGGGTTCGCCATCCGGAATATAGCCGCGGGCCGATCCCACCCGAAATGTACGTGCCAGCGCGCTATTGAGCGCCGGACCGCAGACCGTGCTCGGTACGAACGACCGGCTTCCGCGTGACACACGGCTGTAACAGACGTGTCTTTCTATGAGATTTCATTGAGGAACAGGCCGGCGTCGAAACGCCGATCCGCGCCTGATCTTTTTCTCTGGTGGGCGTACCCTGCGATTGCGGGCAGGCCACGGCGGTGTGCGATGCGAGCTGATACGTCAGTTGCCGATGCCATCACCGAGAGCGGTCACTCGCCCCCACCCCCTGTGTCAGCCCTCGTTCCGGGATTGGTCTGGGCGTTTTACGTTCATTCGGACGGCACGGCGGAATCGCTCCCGGTCGATCAGCCGATGCCGTCTTCCCATGGCGGACTGCTCTGGCTGCATTTCAATCTGGCCGATGCCCGGGCGCTGCTGTGGCTGACGACGGCCGACCTCGGGGTTCCGACCGCGGCGCGCACGCTGCTGCTGTCAAAGGACACCTACCAGCAGCTTCACACCGTCGATGACTGCGTCTACGGCGTGATCTCGGATCTGTTGCGCGACGTCGGCGAGGCGACCGAGGATACCGGCTATCTGCGCTTCGTCATGACCGAGCGGATCCTGGTCAGCGGCCGGCATCATGCGCTGTGCGCGGTCGACGCCACCCGCCGTGCGCTCGAGGCCGGTCATCGGATCGAAAGCTCAGCCGCGCTCCTGGAGACGATCGTCGAACATGTCGCCGACACCATGGACGGCATCGCCGATCGCGTGGCGCAGGCCCTCGACGATCTCGAGGAAAAGGTGCTGTCGGACGGGCCGACGGACCTGCGCCAGAGCCTCGGCCGCCTGCGGCGCACCTGCGCCCGCCTGCACCGGCAATTGTCCGGCCTGCGCATCGTCTTCCACCGATTCGAGCAAAAGCATCTCGATGATTTGAAGCCGGCGTTGCGGCTTCGCGCCGGCAAACTCGCCCAGCGGCTCGACGGTCTCGATCACACCATCGTCGAGATGCGGGAGCGCAGCCGGCTGCTGCAGGAAGAGCTTCATCTGAAGATCGAGGAGCAGGGCAACGACAATATCAGGGTGCTCTCGGTCCTGACGGCTTTGCTGATGCCGCCAACGCTCGTGACCGGCATCTTCGGCATGAACACCAAGGGGCTGCCGTTCACGGACCTCGAAACCGCCTTCCTCTGGGCCGCATCGCTCTTGGTCCTGTCGTCACTGGCCGCCTACCTCATCATGAAACGCATCGGGATCATCAGGTAGCGGGCAGGATCACCGCGGATGTTCGCGTTGCGTAGATGGGCGAAAACGGCGGCGTATCTTGCGGGCGCGATGACAAGCACCGACGCGTCCGCCGGCGCCAAGGACGAATCGGCCGCCGAATGGCTGGCCCCGAAATGGTTCAACGAGTGGCATGACGGGCTTGCGGCCAAGGGACTGAACTTTGGCGCGATCTGGATCGGCGACAACATCGCCAATGTTTCCGGAGGATCGCGCCGCGGCGCCATCCATTTCGGCCGCTTCGATCTCTCTGTTGACGGCGATCTGGAGAAACTGGCCGGCTGGACCGGCGGCAGGTTCTACGCCAACATGCTCGGCATCTACGGCCGCGGATTGTCGCGCAACTATGTCCACAACCTCGCCACCATCAGCGAGATCGAGGCCCTGCCCGAGGCCCGCCTCTACAACGCCTATTTCGAGCAGAGCTTCTACAATAATGCGTTCAGCATCCGGATCGGGCAGCAGGCGGCCGACGTCGAGTTCTTCGACAGCCAGACCGACGATCTCTTCATCAACGGAACGTTCGGCTGGCCGGCCAACAAGGCCAACAATCTTCCCTCCGGTGGACCGGCGCCACCGATCGCAGTGCCGGGCATTCGCCTCAAGGCCACCCTGTCGGACCAGATCACCGTGTTCGGCGCGGTGTTCAACGGCAATGCCGCGCGGTCGGGCGACGGCGACCCGCAGCTTCGCGACAATCACGGCCTTGCGTTCCGCGTCAACGATCCGCCCTGGCTCATCGGCCAGGTGCGCGTAAGCTACGACCTCGATTTCGGCACGGGCAGGCTGCCGGGCAATTTCACGCCGGGAGCATGGCGCCATACCGGGCAATTCGACGATCAGCGTTTCACCGCGCAGGGCCTGTCGATCGCCGATCCCAGTGGCTCCGGCATCGCCGCCAAACTTCGCGGCAATTTCGGCATCTTCGCCGTCGTCGAGCAGACGCTCTACCGCTCGCCCGGGGCGACCGAGAAGGCCGCGTCGGCCTCCGTACCGGGAGTGACGGCTTTTGCGCGGATTGCGTACAGCCCGCCGGACCGAAACCTGATCGATCTCTATATCGACGGAGGCATCGGCGTCAGCGGCCTGGTCCGCGGCCGCCCGCTCGACCGGTTCGGGGTCGCGATGGCCTATATGCGGATTTCAGATTCGGCGCGAAATCTCGACCGCGACGTCAGGTTCTTTTCCGGGCTGCCAAGCCCGGTGCGCAGCAACGAGACGCTGCTCGAAATGATTTACGAGGCGCATCTCAAGCCTGGCTGGCTGCTGGCGCCGTATTTCCAATATGTGTTCCGTCCGTCCGGCGGCATCCCGAACCCGAACGATCCGGCCGGCGTGTCGCGGATCGGCGACGCCGCCGTGTTCGGCGTGACCACCACGCTCAGATATTAAGCGCGGCGCACCGCGCCCCTCACGTTACGGCTGAGCGGCAAATAAAGAAGGCCTGCACTGGAGATACGGGCCTTCCTTGACGTGAAGTTGAGCTTCACATGCGATTCAAGTTGAAGAACCTCTACGCAGCCGCCAGCTTGTTCTCGACCAGCTTGATCCAGTACGAGGTGCCGTACACGATGGCCTCGTCGTTGAAATCATAGGCGGGATGATGCAGCCCTGCGCTGTCGCCATTGCCGCAGAAGATGAACGCGCCGGGACGCGCTTCCAGCATGTAGGAGAAATCTTCCGCGCCCATCAAGGGCGGCATGTCGTGGACGTTCTGGGCGCCGGCCACTTCCTTGGCCACCTGCGTCGCGAATTCGGTCTGCTCGTCGTGATTTTTGGTGACGGGATAGCCACGCTCGTAAGTGAGATCGATCTTGGCGCCGGTCATTCTGGCCACGCCCTCGCACACCTCGCGGACCCGCTTCTCGACCGTCTCGCGCACTTCCGCCGTCAGCGTCCGCACGGTGCCGCGGAGTTCGGCGGTGTGCGGAATGACGTTGCGCGCGTTGCCGGCATGGAACTCGCAGATCGAGATCACCGCCGATTCCAGGGGATCGATGGTCCGCGAGACGATCGACTGCAGGGCGGTGATGAGCTGCGAGCCGACCAGGACGGAATCGATGCATTTGTTCGGGCGCGCGGCATGGCCGCCGAGGCCCTCGATCTTGATGTCGATCGAGTCGGTCGCCGCCATCACCGGGCCGGGCCGGATGGCGAAGGAACCGATCGGAATCCCGGGTCCATTATGCATGCCATAGACCTGCTCGATGCCAAAACGGTCCATCAGCCCGTCCTGGATCATGGCGGCGGCGCCCGCCCCGCCCTCCTCGGCCGGCTGGAAGATCACGACCGCATCGCCGGCGAAATTCCGGGTCTCGGCGAGATAGCGGGCTGCACCCAAAAGCATCGCGGTGTGGCCGTCATGGCCGCAGGCGTGCATCTTGCCCGGCGTCTTGGAGGCATGGGGAAGATTGGTCGCCTCCTCGATCGGCAGCGCGTCCATGTCGGCGCGGAGCCCGATCACGTTGATTTCACCCTTGCCGGGTTGCTTGCCCTTGATCACGCCGACGACGCCGGTGCGGCCGAGGCCGGTCGCCACCTCGTCGCAGCCGAATTCGCGCAGGCGGTCCGCCACGAATGCTGCAGTGCGGTGGACGTCGTAGAGCAATTCGGGATTTTCATGGATATCGCGGCGCCAGGCCTGAATATCGGGTTGCAGATCGGCGACGCGGTTGACGATAGGCATGGGATTTCTCGAACCTCAGTTTGGAACGCGTAAGGCTTTTGTAGCATGCAAGCCGCGGTCCACCCAACCGCCTGTTGCAGAGCCCCCATCCCCACCTAGGCGGTCACGCGGCCAGCGTGTTCTCGACCAGCCTGATCCAGTAAGAGGTGCCGAACACGAGCGCCTCGTCGTTGAAATTGTAGGCGGGGTGATGGAGCCCTGCGCTGTCGCCATTGCCGCAGAAGATCAGCGCCCCCGGCCGCTGCTCCAGCATGTAGGCGAAATCTTCGCCAGCCATCAGCGGCGGCATCTCCTGCACATTGGCATCGCCGGCGATTTCTCGGGCTGCCCGCGTCGCGATATCCGTCTGCCTGAGATGGTTGACCGTTACCGGATAGCCGCGATCGTAGGTCAGATCGATGCTGGCGCCGGTGATCTGCGCCACGCCGGCGACGACCTCGCGGACCCGCCTTTCCACCAGATCCCGCACTTCGCCGTTCAGGGTACGGACGGTGCCCTTCAGCTCGGCGGTGTGTGGAATCACGTTGCGGGCGTGGCCGGCGTGAAATTCGCACATCGAAATGACAGCCGATTCCAGCGGATCCACGCTGCGCGACACGATCGACTGCAGCGCCGTGATCAACTGCGCGCCGACAAGCACGGAATCGATGCTTTTGTGCGGCTGCGCGGCGTGTCCGCCGCGCCCTTCGATCTTGATGAGGACGGCATCGCCACCGGCCATGATCGGACCAGGCCGAAGCGCGAACGAGCCGACCGGAATGCCCGGACCGTTATGCATCCCGTAGACCTGCTCGATGCCGAAACGGTCCATCAGCCCGTCCTTGATCATGGCGACGGCGCCCGCACCGCCCTCCTCGGCGGGCTGGAAGATCACGACCGCATCGCCTGCGAAATTGCGGGTCTCGGCGAGATAGCGCGCGGCACCCAACAACATGGCGGTGTGGCCGTCATGGCCGCAGGCGTGCATCTTGCCGGGTGTCTTGGAAGCGTAAGGCAGATTGGTCGCCTCCTCGATCGGCAGCGCGTCCATATCCGCCCGCAGCCCGATGACCTTCACGTCGCCATTGCCGGGCCGGTTGCCCTTGATGACGCCGACGACGCCGGTGCGGCCGATACCGGTAACAACCTCGTCGCAGCCGAATTCCCGCAACCGGTCCGCCACCAATGCCGCAGTGCGATGCACGTCGTAGAGCAGTTCCGGGTGTTCATGAATATCCCGGCGCCAGGCCTGGATGTCGGGTTGAAACTCGGCGACGCGGTTGACGATGGGCATGGGGTAACGGGCTTTCCGGGTTGAACCTTCTGCCCTGTAGCATGCAAGCGGCGGTCCAACCATCGGTATGGGCGCAGGGACTCCATCCCGTCATGGCCGGGCTTGTCTGGGCCATCCACGTCTGACTAATAGGCGAAAAGACGTGGATGCCCGGAACAAGCCCGGGCATGACGGTGTCGACGACGGGTGGAAACTAAGGGATGCCGAAACGGCTTGAAGGCGATTTCGACTATATCGTAGTGGGCGCCGGCACGGCCGGCTGCATCATGGCCAACCGGCTGTCGGCCGATCCGAACAACCGCGTGTTGATCCTGGAGGCCGGCGGCAACGACAACTGGATCTGGTTTCACATCCCGGTCGGCTATCTCTTCGCGATCGGCAATCCGCGTTCGGACTGGATGTTCCGGACCGAGGCAGAGCCCGGGCTCAACGGCCGCTCGCTTGCCTATCCCCGCGGCAAGGTGATCGGCGGCTGCTCCGCCATCAACGCCATGATCTCGATGCGGGGACAGGCCGCCGATTACGATCACTGGCGGCAACTCGGGCTGACCGGCTGGGGCTACGACGACGTGCTGCCGCTGTTCAAGCGGCTGGAGGACCATTTCCTCGGGGAAAGTGAACATCACGGCACAGGCGGCGGCTGGCGCATCGAGGCGCCGCGGCTGTCCTGGGACGTGCTCGACGCGGTCGGCGAGGCCGCCGAGGAAATGGGCATCAGGCGCATTGCCGATTTCAACACCGGCGACAATGAGGGCGTCAGTTATTTCCACGTCAACCAGAAGCGCGGCCGGCGCTGGTCGTCCGCGCGTGGCTTCCTCAAGCCGGTGGTGAACCGCGCCAATCTGCGGCTGGAAAAGCATGTGCTGGTCGACCGGCTGATCGTCGAGAACGGCCGTGCGGTCGGCGTGCGCTTCATGCAGGGCGATGAGGTGATCGAGGCCCGCACCAAGGGCGAAGTCATCTTGTGCGCGGGAGCGATCGGCTCGACGCAGGTGCTGCATCGCTCCGGCATCGGCCCCGCCGACTGGCTGTCGCCGCTCGGCATCGACGTGACGCTCGACAGACCGGGTGTCGGACGCAATCTGCAGGACCATCTGCAGCAGCGCGCGATCTACAAGGTCGAGGGCGTGCGCACGCTGAACGAAACCTATTACAACCTGATCCGGCGCGGGATGATGGGGCTCGATTACGCCTTCCGCCGCCGCGGCCCGCTGACCATGGCGCCCTCGCAGCTCGGCATCTTCACCCGCTCCGATCCCCGCCGCGCGCGCGCCAACATCCAGTTTCACGTGCAGCCGCTGTCCCTCGACAAGTTCGGCGATCCCCTGCACCGCTTCCCCGCCATCACGGTGAGCGCCTGCAACCTGCAGCCGACCTCGCGCGGCACCGTGCGCATCAAATCGGCAACGCCGGACGAAGCGCCGTCGATCGCGCCGAATTATCTCTCGACCGACGACGACCGCCAGGTGGCGGCGGATGCCATCCGCACCACGCGGCGGCTGATGAAGCAGAAGCGGCTCGAACGCTACCGGCCGCAGGAGTATCTGCCCGGCCCCAGCGTCGGCGATGACGAGGCGTCACTGGCAAAGGCCGCCGGCGATATCGGCACCACGATCTTCCATCCCGTCGGGACTGCGAAGATGGGCACCGCGAACGACCCGATGGCGGTAGTCGATGAGCGGCTGCGCTTCTACGGCATCGGCGGCCTGCGCGTGGTGGACGCGTCGGTGATGCCGACGATCACGTCGGGGAATACCAATACGCCGACGGCGATGATTGCGGAGAAAGGCGCGGCGATGATTTTGGAGGATGGGCGGTAGTCCCGATGGAGCAAAGCGAAATCCGGGATCCGCCGAGCGAGTGGTCCCGGATTTCGCTTCGCTCATCCTGGCTACAATCCCAATCTCACGAAAACGTCATCCCTCGCGACCGCTGACGCCGGACTTCCGGGAATAAACCCCGCCCCAGCCCGATCACGTCCCTGAAAGCCCAATCACGGGTTCAGGGAGATTTGTCATGAGCGATCACGATCACCATGGTGACGGTGTCAGCCGCCGCCGCGTGCTGGAATGCATGACCTGGGCGGGCACCGGCGTGCTCTGGACCGTTACGGGCGGCGTGCCGCGCTCGTTGGGGCTGGTTGGATCCGCGGCGGCGGCCGAAGCCGCAGGCATGACCTTCCTGCAGATCAGCGACAGCCATATCGGCTTCGACAAGCCGGCCAACCCGAACGCAAAGGGCACGCTGGAAGAAGCCATCGAGAAGATCAGGGCGATGCCGGCAAAGCCGTCTTTCATGATCCATACCGGCGACATCACGCATTTGTCGAAGGCCTCCGAATTCGACGACGCCGACCGCATCATCTCGCAAGCCAAGCTCGACGTGCACTACGTACCGGGCGAGCACGACATCATCGACGAAGAGGTCAAGCTCTACAAAGAGCGCTATGGGCGCGGCACCAAGGGCCCCGGCTATTATTCTTTCGATGCCGGCGGCGTGCATTTCGTCGGCCTCGTCAACGTCGTCGATCTCAAGGGCGGCGGCCTCGGCAATCTCGGCAACGAGCAGCTCGAATGGCTGGAGGACGACCTCAAGGGCCGCTCGAAGTCGACGCCGATCGTGCTGTTCGCCCATATCCCGCTATGGACGGTGTATCCGCAATGGGGTTGGGGCACCGAGGACGGCGCCCGCGCGCTCGACTACGTGAAGGGTTTTGGCTCGGTTACAGTGCTGAACGGCCACATCCATCAGGTGATGCAGAAGGTCGAGGGCAACGTCACCTTCCATACCGCACGCTCGACGGCTTTCCCGCAGCCGGCGCCGGGATCAGCCCCCTCACCTGGCCCGATGAAGGTCGAGGACAGCAGGCTGCGCAGCCTGCTCGGCGTCGCCAGCATCAACTTCAAGCAGGGCGACCAGCGCCTTGCGATCATCGACACGCCACTGCAGGGCTGAAGGGGACAGTGCGATGAGTTCGATCAATCGCCGCGACTTCGGTATCGCCGTGGTCGCGACCATGCTCCTGTCCGCCCGCGCTGCCCGCGCCGAAGACATCGCCGTGCACATCGACAATTTCGTTTTCGAGCCGGCGCAACTCACGGTGAAGGTCGGCCAGACCGTCACCTGGACCAACCGCGACGACATTCCCCACACGGTGGTATGCGCGGGGAAATTCAGATCGAAGACGATGGATACCGACGGCACCTTCTCGTTCACGTTCACGGCACCGGGCGACTACAAGTATTTTTGTTCGCTGCATCCGCATATGACAGGGATGGTGAAGGTTGAGTAGCGTGCCGAACCGAGGCATCACCATCCTGCCCGGCCGGAGGTTCGAATCCGGCCGGGTGGACTCGTGTTCTGCAGCAGCCGGACGAGAGGCGATGCCATCAAAAGCATCCGACCACGATCCCGAAAAGGCGCGACGGTTTCGCGAGGCCGCGCTGCCCTATCTGGACGACGCCTACACGCTGGCGCGCTACCTGCTGCGCGACGCCACTGACGCCGAAGACGCGGTGCAGGAATGCTACCTGCGCGCATTCCGGCATTTCGACAGCTATCGCGGACCAGCGATGAAGCCGTGGTTGTTCGCGATCCTGCGCAACGTCTGCCGCGCCGAATACGCTCGCCGCGCGACCGCGCTAACCAGCCCGATCGAGGACGTGCCGGAACGCGCCGAACAGACACCGCTGTGGCATGAGGCCCAGGAGACGCCGGAAGGACAGATCATCCGTGCAAAGGATTCGCACGCCATCCGCCGCCTTATTGCAACGCTGGCCGAACCGTTCCGGGAAGCCTTCGTGCTGCGTGAAATACAGAATCTGTCGTACCGCGAGATTGCCGATGTCGCCGAAGTGCCTGTCGGCACCGTGATGTCCCGTCTCGCACGCGCCCGCGCCATGCTGCGATCGGCATGGCTGGCGGAACAGGAGCAATCGAAATGACCTGCGACGAGGCTGAAGTGCTGCTTCACGCACTGATCGACGGCGAACTCGACGCCGGGCACACCCGCGACGTCGAAAACCATGTCGCCGGCTGTTCGCGTTGCGCGGCCGCCCTTCGGGATTATCGCGAGCTGAGCAGGATGGTTGCTGAAACTGGCGCGCGCTACACCGCACCGGTGGCGTTGCGTCAGCGCATCGAAGCGGCACTGCCGCAACCCAAGGCCGTGCCGAACCGCCGCGCCGTATTGCGCGGCTTTGCGATGGGCTCGGCGGTGTCGGCGTTGGCCGCGACCGGCCTGGTCGCGATCGTGCTGCGCAACGATGACGTGGACCGAATCCAGTCCGAGGTGGTCTCCGCGCATCTGCGCTCGCTGCAGGCCGGACATCTCACCGACGTGGTTTCCACCGACCAGCACACGGTAAAACCGTGGTTCAACGGCAAGCTCGACGTCTCGCCGCCGGTGGTCGATCTGACCGCGCAAGGCTTTACCCTGATCGGGGGCCGGCTCGATTATGTCGATGCCCGCGCCATCGGCGCCGTGGTCTATCGCCGCCGCCAGCACATCATCAACCTGTTCGTGGCACAGACGGCGAATACCGAACGGCGCTCGGCCAGGATCGATACGGTTCAGGGATTCAACATCCGGCACTGGAGCGACCGCGGCCTGAACTATTGGGCGGTGAGCGACCTCGCCAAGGACGAACTCTCGGATTTCGGCGAAAAATTCGAGAGCGCGATGCGAAGCCCACGCTAGCGGCACGCTCCGGCTTGAATGCGGCCCGTGACTGGGGTTCGCGTTAGCCGAACAGCGAGCGTTTATTGCGCCAACTCCATTGGCGGATCAGCGCCATACGATTGCGCTATTGTGTCCTGCGATGATGCCGCGGCGCGACCGGCCTCCGCCGCAGTTGCGGTTCGGGCGTGATCACTCCCTCGTCGTAATAGGCATTGGAATTGTAATACGCGTTCGATTGATCGAACGACCGGTAGGACGGTCGGCCACCGAGCACGTCGGCGTTGGGGTGATAGAAGGCATAGGCACCGGGCTCCTGGATCGCGGCTTGCGCGAACACGGGCGTTGCGATCGCGGTCATCAGAAACGCGGCGGCGAGGATTGGGATCGACTTGGTCATGGTGGGATCCTCTTGTTATGAAGTCTCACCACCCAATTGGGTATCGCAGCGCAAAAACGGAGTGCTGCGCGAGGGCTCTCACCGCGATTTGAAAAGTCGTGCTTGAGGATGCGCGATGGCGTGAACGCGAGGACACCTGTTCTATCGGCAAGCGCGCAGAATATTTGCCTACAAACGAACCGATTGGCGCAACGTTTCCGCTATTGCACTTATGCCCGGGAGCACAACGCTAGACGCTCCCGGATATCGCTTCGCTTATCCGGGCTACAGCATCTGAGCTTGTCGCTACTCCTGCGGCGGATAACGCTCGAAGGTCGGCAATTCGTGCGCGCGCTCCATCCAGCGCAGCCGTTCTGCGGTCTGGATGTGCATCATCGCCGGGACGGCGTCGGGGTCGTCGTAGGTCCCACTCTGAATGTCGACGATGCCGGGCATGATGTTCGCATTGGTGTAGAACAGACCCGTGCCGCAGTCGGCACAGAATTGCCGCCGGCCATGTTCGGAGGACTTGTAGAGCTTGGGCGTCCCCTTCGTCACCTTGAGCGCGTCTTCCGCGTACATCGTCCAGCCGACTACCGGCGCGCCGGCATGACGCCTGCAGTCAGTACAGTGGCACAGCGCATGAACGATAAGTTCGCCCGCAATCTCATAACGGATGGCGCCACAATGACAGCCGCCGGTGATGGTGGTCATGCTTCTCTCCCCGATCGATGCAGCCCTGCCCGCTAGATACTTCGGAGATTGGCGGCTTCAACGCAATGGATCGCCATTGCGTCCTACTGTCGCTTCGTTCAAGGTCCGCGCGTCTGGGGTTGCGGCGGCTGAAAGACAGTCCACTGATCGTCTTTGAACAGATAAAGCGCAGATGAAACGCGCAGTTGCCCGCTGCTTGAATAGAGATAAGAGACACCCTTGCGTAGACCGTCCACAGCTTTGCTGTCACTCAAGGGCGCGAACACCAGGCCGCCGCGCTTGGGCACAGCGACCAAAATTCCTTCAGGGTGCCGCTGGAGAATACCTCGCCAGAAACCTCGGTCGAGAAAGTAGCTGCTATCGAGGTCCGGCGACTTGCCCTGGACCTGCATCAATCCTCCGGTGAACGGCCTTGCGGCGGGATCACCGTAGACGCGCTTCATATTGCGAACCGAAAGCTCGAGGGCTTGCGCCGGGTTCACTTGCAATCGAGCAAGATCCTGGGGCGTCGCATTGCGCATCGAGGTCGGTCCGTCAAAGACAAACCGAACATGCATGTCCCCGAGGAACGCGAACGCAGCAAGCTCGAACTCCACCTCGGCGCCATCAGGACCGCGGGCTCGGAGCTTGCCCAACGGTTTCAGAGCCTCGTCTTGCTTGTTGGTACCGGCCGACTCCCTGAGAACGACCATCAGGTTCTGAGCACTTGTATCGACGGCTTGCCCGCCCTGAGCCATCGCGTACTGCCACGCAAGCGAAATGCCCAATAGCGCGACACCGGCTAGGCGGGCACAGTCACGCCAGGCGTGACGCAGCTTTCGATGATTGGCCAACATGCCAGACAAGATGAACCCAGCATGAGGAAGATTTCAAGACGCGGCCCTACGCCGACTTCCTCACCGCGTTGTCGACGAGCGTCTTGCCGAGCGACCAGATCGCACCGGGGACCTTGTGGCTGGCGGCGATGACGTCGTCGAACGACTTTTCGATCCAGGCGCAGTCTTCTTCCGTGATCACGAGCGGCGGCAGCAGCTTGATGGTGTGGCTGCCGTGGCCGGAGACCTGGGTCAGGATCTTGTGATCCTTGAACAGCGGCACGGTGATGAGCTGGCAGAACAGGCCCTTGTTGGCGGTCTCCAGCAAATTCCACGAAGCCTTCAGCTTCAGCGATTTCGGCGGGCCGAACTCGATGCCGATCATCAGACCTTTGCCGCGCACTTCCTTCAGCAGTTCGTAGCCCGGCACCATGCGGGTCAGCGCGAGCCGAAGCTCGGCGCCGCGCTTGGCGGCCTGCTCGACCAGCTTTTCCTGCTTGATCACATCAAGCATCGCGATCCCGGCGGCCATCGCCATATCGTTCTTCGAAAACGTCGAGCCGTGCACAACGGCGCGGTCCATCTGGCTGAAGATCTTGTCGAAGATCGACTTGCGCGTGAGCAGCGCACCGACCGGCACGTGGCCGCCCGAAAGCGCCTTCGAGAGCAACACCATGTCTGGCTCGACATTCCAGTGCTCGACCGCGAGGAATTTTCCGGTGCGGCCGATTCCGGTCTGGATTTCGTCGGCGATGAAGATGGCGCCGTATTTCTTGCACAGCGCCGCGGCGCTGGGCAGGAATTCATCGGTGGGCAGGTTGACGCCCTTGCCCTGGATCGGCTCGACGATGAACGCCGCGACCTGGCGCGAGGACAACGCCCGCTCAAGTGCCTCAAGGTCGTTGAAGGGAATCTGCGTGCACCCGGGCAACAGCGGCTCGAATCCGCTGCGGAAGTTCGCATCGTCCATCAGCGACAGCGCACCGTAGGTCAATCCATGGTACGAGTGGGAACAGGACACGATGCCGGGGCGGCCGGTTGCGCCGCGCGCGAACTTGATCGCAGCCTCGACGGTTTCGGCGCCGGAATTGGCAAAGAACACCTTGTCCAGATATGGCACATGTTCGATCAGCCGTTCCGCGAGCACGCCGGCGAGCGTGGACACGTCGAGTTGCACCAGATTGGGAAAATCGGCATCTAGCACGCTTTTCAGCGCGTGACGCAGCGCCGGATGATTGCGGCCAATCGCAAAAACGCCAAATCCGCTGAGTAGATCGAGATAGCGGGCCCCGTCACGATCGAACAGGTATTGACCTTGACCCTTCTGAAAGCCCACATCGTAGCCGATGGTCTTCAGCACCCGAACGAGTTGCTCGTTGAGATGACGCGCATGCATGGAACTGCGCTGCGCCTGCCGGTCAGCAAACAGCTCGGAAACATCTAGATATGAGTGTGACATTGGCTACATACGTCGGTTGATGGCTGTTTCGTCAACTGAAAACGCCCAATGCGGCGTTTTGACCCCCGCTCCCGCTGGATCATCTACTTAAACATAGGTTTGGACCATGTTGCACTGCCCAAGAAGCGTCGCGCGTACAATAGTTTATTCGGGAATCTTTTTGGCCACAGGTCTTAATGCGGCGCTGGCCGCCGATCCCACCGGTGACTGGAAAGTAGCCGATGGCGTGGCCAATATTCGCGTCGCCCAATGTAGCGGCAACATGTGGGGTGTCGTGGCCTGGGAGAAGCAGCCGGGCGGCAAGGACAAGAACAATCCGGATACCGCCAAGCAGAGCCGGCCGACCCTGGGCATGCCTATCCTGATCGAGATGAAGAAGAAGCCCGGCGTCGACGCCTGGGAAGGCCAAGTCTACAACGCCAAGGACGGACAGCTCTACAGCTCGACGATCAAGCCTGTCGGCACCGACCAGCTCGAGATTCAGGGCTGCGTGCTGGGCTTCCTCTGCGGCGGCGAGACCTGGACGCGCGTCGGACCGCCGATTCCTTCAAGCCCCGCCAACAGCATGGCCAAGGGTGCACCTAAGGGAGCGCCCGGCACAGCGCCCAAGAGCGCGGCATCAGGCGCGGCACCGTCGACTGCGGCTCCTGCACCCACGGCGCCAAAGACCACTGGTGCGGCGAACCCGGCGCCGGCGAATCCTGCGCCGAAGGCCGCCCCCGGTCAGAAGCAGGCGGCCGCACAGCCCGCCGATATCGGCGATATCTGCCTACTCCCCGACATCGCGCGGTTTGCCCATTAGCGCCGGCTGGAACAGCAGCACCGCGGCCAGCGTGATGACGAACGACAGCGCCAGCAATTTACCCATGCTGGCGGTGCCGGGATGACTGGATAGCCACAGGCTTCCGAACGCGGTCGCGGTCGTCAGCGCCGAGAAGAAGATCGCGCGCGTCAGGCTGGACTGCAGCAGGTTGGTCCTGCCCTCGCGCCACGCCGTGACGTAGTAGATCTTGAAGGCGACGCCGACGCCGAGCAGCAGCGGCAGAGCTACGATGTTGGCGAAGTTGAGCGGCAGCTCGATCAGCACGCAGAGCTCCAGCGTCACCGCGCCCGCCACCAGCAGCGGCACCATCGTCATCAGCACGTCGGTGACTCGACGCAGCGCCAGCCACAGCAACAGGCTGATCACCAGCAATGCCCAGATACCGGCGTGAATGAACGCCTTCACGATGGTGTCGCCGGATTTGAGGATCGAGACCGGCCCGCCGATCGCGTTCGGCTCAGCGGCCAGAACCGCATCGGCAAAGCGGCGCAGATTGTCGTTGTCGTTGGGGTCGCCCTTCGGCAGCGCCTCGACGCGGATCAAGCCGTCCCTGGATTTCCAGCTATTGAGCAATTCCGGCGGCAGCGTCTTCAACGTCACCGGCCCGGCCTGCATCGTGTTGCGGAGCTGGTCGAACACGATCTTGAGCGGCGCGACGAAGACGTTCTGCGCCTTGTCGCGCGTCGCCTGGTCGCTGCCGGCAAGCTTCGACAGTGCATCCGCCAATCTGCGTGAGGCAACGGCGCCAGGGCCCTTGCCGTCGCCGGCGGTCCTGCGCAAGGCATCGGCCGAACTCTTCAGCGACTCGACATTCTCCTCATCGGTCGGCGCCGCATCGACCGAGTCGGGATTGAGTGCGGGGCCCACCACCCTCGCCGCCTTCCCGATCAACTGAAGCTTCGCCGGCTGGTCCTCAGGCACGAAACTGTCGATCGACANTCACGCGAAGAACTTCCGGCAGCTTTTCCAGCCGCGCTGCGATTTTTTTCGCTTCCGCGTCCGAGTTGGTCAGCACGTTGATGGCGTTCGCGCCGGTGTTGGGGTCCTTGCGCAGGTCAAGGAAGGTCGCGATCGATTCAGCGTGCGGATTGCGCAGGTTGATCGGGTTGAAGTCGAACTTCATGAAATAGAGCAGCGGCAGGCCGGCCACGACCAGAAGCAGCGTGCCGGCGACGATGATGACGCGGTGCCGTTCGAGGAATTCGTCCACCGGCGCCAGAAACGCGTAGCCGACCGGTTCGTTTTCGCCGGGCGGGTGCAGCAGCTTCAGCATCGCCGGCAGGGCCGTGATGCTGGTGAGGAACGCGATCAGCATGCCCGCACCGGCGATCTTGCCGAGTTCGGAAATGCCCTTGTAATCGGTCGGCAGGAAGCACAGGAAGCCGGCGGCAGTGGCCATCGCGGCGAGCGACAGCGGCACCGCGCAACGTCGGGCCGCGTTCTCCAGCGCCAGCGCTATATCGTCGTTCTTGAAACGCTCCGAACGGTAGCGGACGCTGAACTGAATGCCGAAATCGACGCCGAGGCCGACGAACAGCACGGCAAAGGCGATCGACAACAGGTTTAGTGATCCCACCATCATCAGGCCGACGGCGGTGGTGACCGCAAGTCCGATGAAGAGGTTCACGAACACCGCGAAGATGATCTTGCCCGAGTGCAGCGCCATCCAGAGGATCACGAGCACGATGAGGACGGTGGCGACGCCGTTGAGGATCGCGCCGTCCTGCACGGTCGAATATTCCTCATTCGCGATCGGAACCGGACCGGTCAGCCGCACGCGCGCGCTGTACTGGCCCGCAAAATTGAGATCGATCGCAGCCTGCCGGATCGCGTCGGTCGCGTCCTTGCCGGGCTCAAGCGCCTGGTAATCCAGCTTCGGCTTGAACTCGATGAAGGTGCGGCGGTCGGCATCGGTCAACGGCTTGTCGCTGACGAGCTCGCGCCAGGAGAACGTCGCCGGCTTCTTGTTGAGGACATCCTCGACCGTCTGGCTGATCAGGTTGAAGGGCCGATCGGCATTGTCGAGCTTGACCTGCCCGCGCTTGACGCCGGCAAGCCCGGTTTCCAGCGCGCCGGTCAGGCCGCGGATCGAGGGATCGCCGGCCATGATCTCGATCAGGGGGGCGGCGGCTTCGAGCTGGCCTGCGACCTTGCCGACTTCCTCCACGGGAAGGAACAGCAGCCCGTTCTTTTCGAAGAACTCGCCGGAGCCGAGCGGCTGCACCGATTCGAAATGCTTGGTGTCGCCGGTGAGCTTTGCAGCCAGCGCCCTGCTCGCCGCGCTGGCGAGTTCAGGCGTCGGCGCCTCGATCACGGCCAGGATCAGTTTTTCGCGGTCGAACGCGTGCTCGAACTGGTTGTCGCGCTTGCGCCAGTCGAGATCGGGCGAAATCAGCGTGTTGATGTCGGTGTTGATGGCGAAATGCCGGGCCGCATAGACGCTCGCTCCGACTGCCAGAAGCAGCGAGAGAATGACGACGAGAGTGGCAAACCGCGTACAGGTTCTGACAATCGAGACAACAATGCTGGTCAGCACTTCGCTTCTTTCTAAATCTCAAGGAGAGCTGGGCGAAAACGCCCGCTGTCTAACGGAGTTCCCGGAGCCGATCTAATGTTGTTTTGGTTACCTGTCTGGAGGTTCAAGGCAAGCCGCCAAAACAAACCGGAACAGGCGTTCAGGGCGCCGGTATAGCCCTTTCCGATGGGCGATAAAGTGACGAACCGGTGAGGAACTGGGCTTCACGAATGTGATTTATCGGTATTTAGTTACCAAACATTGGTAACCATTACGCGATCCACCCTTTTCTATCTGCACGATTTTTGACACATAGACCTGCACTTCCATCTAGTGGGTGGGGATGAACCTACGGTTCCGGCATGGTGCGGATATTGCAGATATCCGGATGTGACCGGCTGCACGGAGGCTTTCGGGTAAATTTGCGAATTCAGTCCTTGGTGCAACTTGTATAACGGACATCCCATGGAAGTGTATCTTGCGCAGCCCCGCGGATTTTGTGCGGGCGTCGTGCGTGCCATCGAAATCGTTGAGCGTGCGCTCGAGAAGTACGGTCCGCCGGTCTATGTCCGGCACGAGATCGTGCACAACAAGTACGTGGTCGAAAGCCTGAAGGCCAAGGGCGCGATCTTCGTCGAGGACCTGTCGGAGGTTCCGCCGCTGGCGGTAACCGTCTTCAGTGCCCATGGCGTCGCCCGGACGGTCGAGGAAGAGGCTGCCGCCCGCGGCCTGCCCGTCCTCAATGCCACCTGCCCGCTGGTCACCAAGGTCCATAATCAGGGTAAACGGTATATGTCCAAGGGCCGGACCCTGGTCCTGATCGGGCATGCCGGCCATCCCGAGGTCGAGGGAACCATGGGTCAGGTTCCCGGCCCGGTCCTCCTGGTCCAGAATGTCGATGACGTGGCGGCGCTGACGCTGCCGACCGACGCCCCGGTGGCCTATATTACCCAGACCACCCTCAGCGTGGACGACACAAAGGACATAATCGCGGCCCTTCAGGCCAAATTTACAGATATTCAAGGCCCCGACATCCGGGATATCTGCTATGCGACACAGAACCGCCAATCTGCGGTAAGGGATCTGAGCAAACTGGTGGACGTCATCTTGGTGGTGGGGGCCGCCAATAGTTCCAACTCAAACAGGCTCCGCGAAATCGGCACCGAGGTCGGGGTCGCGAGTTATCTTATTGCCGACGGGAGCGAGTTGAACCCCGATTGGCTGAAGGATGCTAAAGCGGTCGGCATTACGGCGGGCGCATCGGCGCCCGAAGTTTTGGTCGATGACGTGATCGAGGCTTTGAGGCGTATCGGACCCGTCAAGGTATCGGTGCTTCCCGGCCGGGAGGAGAACATCGAATTCCGGCTTCCGGCCGAACTGACTGCGGGTTGATCTGCTTCTCGAGTTCCAAGTCTGGGCCGCCCGGCCCAGACCCAAGTCCAGAAAGAAAATCCTCACAATGGCAATACCGTTCTTCAAGGAAATGCGGATCGGCGGCTATCTGATGAAGCAGAAGCTGCTTGGCCGGAAACGTTATCCGCTCGTGCTGATGCTGGAGCCGCTGTTCCGCTGCAACCTCGCCTGCGTCGGCTGCGGCAAGATCGACTATCCCGACGCGATCCTCAACCGCCGCATGACGGCGCAGGAATGCTGGGACGCGGCCGACGAATGCGGCGCGCCGATGGTGGCGATCCCTGGCGGCGAGCCGCTGATCCACAAGGAGATCGGCGAGATCGTGCGCGGCCTGGTCGAGCGCAAGAAGTTCGTCTCGCTGTGCACCAACGCGCTGCTTCTGGAAAAGAAGCTCGATCTGTTCGAGCCCTCGCCGTACCTGTTCTTCTCGGTGCATCTCGACGGCCTGAAGGATCACCACGACAAGGCAGTCTCGCAGAAGGGCGTGTTCGACCGCGCGGTGTCCGCGATCAAGGCCGCGAAGGCGCGCGGTTTCACCGTCAACGTCAACGCCACGATCTTCGACGGCCATCCGGCGGAAGAGATCGCCAAGTTCCTCGACCTCACCACCGAACTCGGTGTCGGCGTCTCGATGTCGCCGGGCTACGCCTATGAGCGTGCGCCGGACCAGGAGCACTTCCTTAATCGCACCAAGACCAAGAAGCTGTTCCGCGACGTCTTTGCGCTCGGCAAGGGCAAGAAGTGGAACTTTATGCATTCCGGCCTGTTCCTCGACTTCCTCGCCGGCAACCAGTCCTACGAATGCACCCCTTGGGGCATGCCGGCGCGCAACATCTTCGGCTGGCAGAAGCCCTGCTATCTGCTCGGCGAAGGCTATACCAAGACCTTCAAGGAGCTGATGGAGACCACGGACTGGGATTCCTACGGCACCGGCAAGTATGAGAAGTGCGCCGACTGCATGGCGCATTGCGGCTACGAGCCGACTGCGGCCACCGCGGCGCTCAACAACCCGTTCAAGGCGATGTGGGTGGCGCTGAAAGGCGTCCGCACCACCGGTCCGATGGCGCCCGAGATCGATCTCTCCAATCAGCGCCCGGCGCAGTACATCTTCTCCGAACAGGTGCAGAAGAAGCTGTCGGAAATCCGCCGCGACGAAGCGGCTGCCGCTGCCGCCAAGCAGCAGGCAAAGGCTTCGACCGCCGCCTGAGCGGAATGAGCGAAAAGATGAGGGCCTCGGTTCCTGAACGAACCGAGGCCCTTTCTTTTTGTTTGACGCCGTTCGGAAACTCTTGAAGCGGGATGCCGCCCAGGCCGATCAGGCCTCCGCAGGGGCGAGGCTCTCGCCATGCAGGAAGCCGCGGCAACCGCGCAGCGAGCGCAGTGCGCGGTTGAAATCCAGCCCCGTCGAGACCAGCGCGCGCAGCGAGGTCGGATTGCGCGCGACCCCGGTCAGCACCTTGCGCAAATCGATATCGCCATTCGGCTTGATCGCGTTCTTGGCAATCGCCGGAAGCGCCCGGCTGGCGGGATCGGAAATCACGCGCAGCGCTGCGAACGGCAAGCCGGCCTCGGCCGCATAGGCTGCGGCAATATGGCTTTCCATATCGACCGCCGCCGCGCCCGTCTCCGAATGCAGCGCCGCCTTGCACGCGGTCGCCGCAATCACCTGTTCCACGCCCGAAAGAACGCCGCGGACCACCCGACGGCGACGAAGTGCCGCACGGGCGATCATTTCCTCATTAAGCGCCAGACCGGCCAGAAAACGGGTGTCGCCGGCCAGAACCTCGGTCGCCACCACCACGTCGCCGGATTTCAGCGACGGGTCGAGCCCGCCGGCAACGCCGAATGAGATGACACCTCTGAAAGTGGAGGAATCGAGCGTTGCCAGCAATGCGCGCAATTGCTGCGGATCGCTGGAACTACAGATGACAATCATGCCGGGCCCGGCCGCGATGCGGGCTTCCTGCACCAATCCTGTAACAATCAAAACCGGCCGCGAATCGATCGAATCCCGATCAATCTGATTGTCCGCAATCGCGGCGGCCCCCGCCCCCCAAGTCACATCCCGACCCCTACCACCCTGCTGTTGGTGCTTCTCAAATTCCGGTACCGCGCCAGCGCCCAGAGCGGAAAGAATTTCGAGTAGCCATGATACCGCAAGTAAAACACCCGCGGAAAGCCTGTAGCCGTGTAACGCGCCTCGTTCCAAAGCCCTTTCTCGGTCTGTGTGGCTTTTAGGTACTCCACACCTCGGATGACCGCCGGATTCTCCACCTCTCCGGCCGCCATCAATCCAAGCAAGGCCCATGCCGTTTGCGAGGACGTCGATGGCGCATCCTCGAATCCCTTGTAGTCCAAGCGATAGCTGACGGCATCTTCACCCCAACCGCCATCCTTGTTCTGGATCGAAACCAGCCAGTCCACAGCCTTCCGCATCATCGGATCCTGGTGGTCGACACCTGCGGCATTCAGCGCACAGAGCACCGACCAGGTTCCGTAGATGTAGTTGAGGCCCCAGCGGCCGTACCACGACCCTTCCGCGAGCTGGGTGCGGCGCAAATAGGCGATTCCGTCCGCGACCGCCTTGTTGGTCTCGGCGGTCTCGCCGAGCTGCGCCAGCATCGAGATGCAGCGCGCGGTGACGTCCTCGGTCGGCGGATCGAGCAGCGCGCCGTGGTCGGAGAACGGGATGTTGTTGAGATAGTATTCGAGGTTGTTGACGTCGAAGGCAGCCCAGCCGCCATCGCGGCTCTGCAGGCCCTCGATCCACTCGCGGCCGCGCGCAATTGCCGCATCATAGTCCTTGCTGCCGGACTGCCGGCGCGCGCGGTCCATCGCCATCACGACCACGGCCGTATCGTCGAGGTCGGGATAATGGTCGTTGTTGTACTGGAACGCCCAGCCGCCGGGACGGACGTCTGGCGCCTTCACCGCCCAGTCGCCCTTGAGATCGAGCACCTGCCGCGGCTTCAGCCAGTCGAGGCCTTGCTCCATCTTCTTGAGCGTGTCTTCGCCGCCGGCCTCCGCCAGCGCGTGGCAGGTCAGCGCGGTGTCCCACACCGGCGAGACGCAGGGCTGGCAATAGGCTTCGTGCTCACCGATCACGAGCAGCTTGTCGATGCCCTTGCGGGTGATCGCGCGCGGCGGAAAGTCCGGTCCCTTGCCGAGCGCGTCGTACATCATGACGATGTTGGCCATCGGCGGATAGATCGCGCCCATGCCGTCCTCGCCGTTCAGCCGCTCCTCGGTGAAGGCAAGCGCGGCGTCGATCGCGCGCTGGCGCAGCTTTTTCGGGAACAGCGGCTCGACGACGCGCAGAATCTTGTCGAGCGTGCTGAACAGCGCGTACCAGCCAGCGCTCTGATGCGGCGCCTTCTTGTTCATGCCGACCGATTTGGGGTCCTGCAGGAACAGTTCGTCGATGCCGACGCCCTTCGGATTCCTCGCCACCGGCTTCAGCGCCGCCAGCACCATCAGCGGCACGATCGTGGTGCGCGCCCAATAGGAAATCTTGTTGATGTGGAACGGCGACCACATCGGCAGCAGCATGATCTCGACCGGCAGCACCGGCACCGCGCGCCAGCTCAACACGCCATAGAAGGCGAGCAGGAATCGCGTGAAGACGTTGCTGCCCGCGGCGCCGCCACGGCTGCGGATCGCTTCGCGCGCGCGCACCATATGCGGCGCATCGACGGAATCGCCGATCATCTTCAGCGCGAAATAGGATTTGACGCTGGCGCTCATGTCGAACGGGCCGTCCTGCACCAGCGGCCAGCCGCCATGATTGCCTTGCGTGCGGCGCAGATAGTTGGCGATCTTGGCCTCGAGCTCGGTGTCGACGGGCTCGGCGAGATAGTGGCGCAGCAGAATGTATTCGGAAGGAATGGTGCTGTCGGCTTCCAGCTCGAACACCCAGTGTCCGTCGGATTGCCGGTAGCCGAGCAGCGCCTCGGTCGCCGAAGAGATGCTCTTCTCCAGCGCGACGGGGTCGACCGGCGCGACGGAATCGGCTGCGATGGTTTTGTCGATGGCAAGCATTTCGCTATACATCCCTATCTTCGCGCCGGGCTCTGTGAAGCCGGTCACGCAACGTCCTTCAGGCTTATCGCCTTGCCAGGACCAGATCGGCGGCGCGGTCACCCGACCGCACCGATCCCTCGATGGTCGCCGGCAGTCCGGTATCGGTCCAGTCGCCGGCGAGAAACAGGTTTTTGAATGAGGTCACCGCCCCCGGCCGCAGCGCATTCTGCTCCGGCGTCGCCTCGAACGTAGCACGGCGCTCACGTACGATCTGCCAGGGCGGCAGCGGCAAGTCGCCCGGCAGGCCGGCGGCCTTGCAGACGTCGCGCCAGATCGCCAGCGCGAGCTCTTCGCGCGGCATGTCGACCAGACGATCGCCATTGCTGATAGTGACCGACAGCCGCTGCGGGAACGCAAACAGCCATTCCACGAGACCACCGACGACGCCGAGGATCGCTGCCGCATCCTTCGGCGGATCGTAGCGGAAATGCGCATTGACGATGGCGCGGAATTTTGTCGGCGTCTTCAGCCCCGGCAGCAGCGATGCCGCGGGGCGCGGCGGCACCGCGAGCACCACGACATCGTCGGGGCCGAGCGCAACCGTGTCACTGCCGAATTTCAGTTCGCCCACGGCGTTGCCCGCAAGCTCGAACTCACGCAGCTCATGGCCGAACTGGACCGAGGCGCCCTTGTCCTGCAGCAGCTTGATCGCGGGCTCGACCAGCACGGCGCTGAGGCCATCGCGCGCGATCAGCGGCCGGCACGCCTGCCCGCCCGCCAGCAGCGTTTCCCGCACGATCGCGCCGGCCAGGCCCGCCGAGCCCTCGGGCGGATCGACATTGAGCGCGGCCAGCAGCAGCGGCTGCACCAGCCGGTCATACAGCGTGCCCTTGCAGGGGATGGTGTCGCCGACCAGTTTGCCGGTGCCGGCCCAGATCAGCGGCATCAAGGCGAGATAGTCGCGCAGCCCGGTATCGGGAACGCGGCGCGCTTCGTCGAACACCCACAGCGGCAGTTTGCCCTCGCCGAGGTCGAGCAGCCAGCGCTGGCCTGTTGAGATATCGGCGAACGGAAACTGCGCCAGCTTCGGCCCGACCAGCCCCGCCTCGGTGCCGATCGACCTGGCATAGGCCAGTGCATGGCTATTGCCGGACAACAACAGATGGTTGCCGTTGTCGATGGTGAGATTGGTGGCCGCGTCGAAATAAGAACGGCAGCGGCCGCCGGCCTGCTGCGTGGCCTCGTGGACATGCACGCGGTAATTGGCATTGGCGAGCCGCACGGCCGCCGAAAGGCCGGAAATGCCGGCGCCGATGATATGAGCGTTTTTCTGCATCAGATGATCGCGTAACGGAGAAGGATGGCAATCTTCGCCCATTTGTGGACGCGGACCGGCTCGCGCGGGGCGGCGAAGCCCCGGGCCAGCAACAGGTCCAGAATCACGCGGTAATATTTCGACATGATCCGCGGAGCGCGCACGACGCGCCGCGAATTGCGCTTCATGATTTCGTCGGCTTTCTCGAAATGCTTTTTCGCGCGCTCGGCGAGCGCAAGGCAAACTTTCGGCAATGCGCGATCGACGATCACGCGCTGCGGATTGTCGGTGGTGATGCCGGCAAGCAGCAGGCTTTCGCGCGGCAAATACAGCCGGCCGAGGCCGGCGTCCTCATCGATGTCGCGCAGGATGTTGGTCAATTGCAGCGCGCGGCCGAGATGGTGGGCGAGCAGGATGCCGTCTTCCTCGGGCAGGCCGAACACGCGTACCGACAGGCGTCCGACGGCGCTGGCGACGCGATCGCAATAGAGATCGAGGGTGGCAAGATCAGGCGCGCGGATGTCCTGCGGCACGTCCATCTCCATGCCGTCGACGATCGCGATAAAATCCTCGCGCTTCAGCCCGAAGGTTTTGACTGACGCGGCGTAGTCCTGCAGGCGTGGCGGAGGATGGCCCTGATAGAGAGCGTCGATATCGTCGCGCCATTGCTGGAGCGCGGCGAGCCGCTCGGGCCGCGGCCCGTGGGAGTCGGCGATGTCGTCGACCTGCCGGCAGAAGCTGTAGATCTGGAACATCGCCTCGCGCTGGTCGCGCGGCAGGATGCGCATCGCGGCATAGAACGAGCTGCCGGACGCGGTGGTGCCATAATCTGCGTTGGCCGCCGCCGTCTGCACCGTCATGCGCCGGCCGCCGGTTTTGCCAGGGGGCGACGCCCGACCGCGCGCCTGATCATTTCGCTTGCGACGCCGCCGAAGGTGTGGCCGAGCAACTCCAGCTTGCTCAAATGCACGCGCTCGCTGAGCGGATCGCGCACCTTCAGCATGCGGACGATCTGGTCGGCAAATGCCTGGATCACGGAAATATCCAGCCCGAGCCGGAAATCCTTTACTTCGGCGCTCAACGATTTGCTTTCATTCAGCAGGGTTTCGGTGCGCACCGCGAGCGCATGAAGGCATTGCAATAGCGCCGGCTGCGACTTCGCCTCGCCCAGCATCTCGACGGTGGCGCCGCTGGCGGCCAGTGCGTCGCGCGGCAGGTAGACGCGGTTGAGATTCCGGTAGTCCTTGCCGCAGTCCTGCAAATGGTTGTTGATCTGCAGGCCCGCGCACAGCGCGTCGGATGCCGCCCAGGTCGAGGTGCTCTCGCCATGAACGTCGAGCATGAAGCGGCCGACTGGCATCGCTGAATAGCGGCAATAGTGAATGACGTCGTCCCAGTTCTCGTAGCGCAGCTTGGTGACGTCCATCCGGAACGCCACCAGCACGTCGAGCGCGTGCCGCGGCGCCATTGAACGCTCGGCAAGAGCCTGGCGCAGGATGACCGCTTCCTTCTGCGTATCGCCCTTGCCCAGGAGCTCGGCCTCGAACAGGTCGAGATAGCGCAGCTTCTCGTCCGCGCCGAGTTCGGCATGATCGGCGATATCATCCGCCGTCCGGACGAAATTATAGAATGCGAGAATCAGCGCCCGGTGACGCGGATGAATGATCCACGACGCGACCGGAAAATTCTCGTCGCGGTCGGTCTTTCCGGATCGCAGGTCGCTCGCGGTGGTCATCAGGAACTGGCTACATCAATCGGGATTGGCGGCATGCGCCGATGCTTCGGCGCATGCGGGGTGATCGCGGGCCCCATATAGGGGAATCCGCAGCCAAAACCAATGCTATATGGGCTGATTAGCCCCGCCCGTGACGCGCGTCATAGAGCCGAAAAATGGCTTTGTCGCGAGGGTTAACGGACGCTGAAGCGTCTTATTGGCCGTTGTTCTTGAGAACCTGGTTGCAGGCCTGGCTGATCTTGGACCGGTTTTCCTTGAGGCAGGCCAGGATCGTCAGATCGCCCTGATCGATGACCGGACGGCAGAACTTCTGCACATCCTTCGTACAGGCCTTCTGCTCCTCCGCCGTTCCGCTGCGCTGTTGCTGGGCGAAGGCGGCGTTCGACGAAACCGTGATCGACAACAAGGTGAGTGCCAGGAGAGATTTACGCATCGTATTCCTTCATTTCGGCAGCATGAAATCCTGTTCCCGATTTGCGTTTCGGCCTCGCCGGGACGGATTTGTTTGGGATGGCAGGCGCCGCGTAGCGCAGCAGCGTGCACAGGACAAGCATGGCAAATGCGGCCAAATTTGCGGCAACATCTACCACCACTTCAGCACGTTAAATAACCAACTGATATTTAACGTGTATTTTTGCAACAGCCGCCAAGCAATTGGATATTGCAGACGACGCGGCGCAAAGCTAGATGCTGCAGCGACGGCGCCGATGTGAGCGATCGATTCCATTCGGCCGCCTGTGCCCTTTCCTGCCGCGACCGGCGGAAAACAGCACGCCATCATTTGAACCTAAGATACTGCGGGAACACTAAATCTTCGATGCGGCGAGACGTATCTTGGCAAAGAGCGTCTATTTGATGGGAAAACTCACGATGAAACTATTTGGTTCCAGCTTGCTCGGTCAGGCTTTCGCAGCGGCCGGCGTCGGCGCCGCGCTCATGCTGTCGGTCACCGCGAGCCATGCCCAGGCGGGCGGCCCGTTTGCCGGCTTTGACGGAAACTGGAGCGGCACCGGCACGGTCGCCCTCTCCAACGGCACCACCGAGAACATCCGCTGCAAGGCCGACTACAAGGTCAACGCCAACGGACTCGGCCTGAAGCAGAATCTGCACTGCGCCAGCGACAGCTACAAATTCGACCTGTCGAGCGACGTCACCAGCCAGGGTGAGCGCATCTCCGGCAACTGGAGCGAAAAGAGCCGCAATATCTTCGGCAACCTGCAGGGCACCGCCGGCGGCGGCCAGATCGAGGTGTTCGTCGAAGCGTCCGGATTTGCAGCCAACCTGAATTTGCGCACCCAGGGCAACAAGCAGGTCGTGCAGATCGACTCCAAGGGCGAGATCCGCGGCGTCAAGATCACGATGACAAGGACCTGATAGGGCCATCGAGGCAATGTGAAATGGCGGCGTTCAACGCCGCCATTTTCATTTTCGCGACCCGCCTAGCGGAATTGCCACGCCCAATGTGCATCGCCGCGGTCGCGGCGTTCGGTGACCTCGACGCGCATGAAGCGGTCATGAGCCAGCGCGGCGCCCACCCACAATTCGTTCCAGGCATCGAACACGGCGGGCGACAGTGCTTCGCGCTCCGCCATCAGCCGCCACGAGGTCTGGCGCACGCTGGCATTCGCGTTTTCCAGCTTTAGTTCGGCATCGTCATCCTGCGCGCGCGACAGCCGGGCGAAGGCCGCTGCAAAACCGGCAGCGCCCGCCTCGACGCCGCCCAGCATCGCGGCGACGTCGTCGAAGGTGTGCATCCCGACCAGCCGCGCGGCGGCACCGGCGAGATGGCCGCCCTCCTCCGGGCCGAGCACGGCTATGGTTTCCGGCACGATCGAGGTGACGTACTCCATCGCATAATTGCGCAGCACTTTTTGCAGCCGCTCCTCCGGCCATGTCGTATCAGGCAGACGCGGCGCCAGATCGGCGCGGAATGGCGGGCAACGCTCGCCGGGCGAGAACTGCAGCCGCTCCTCGGGCGCAAGATCGCGATCCCATTCCTTGTAGTAACCCTCGAGCCCCGGCTGGCCGTCAACGGTCTGGCCGGTGCAGACAAAGCCGAGCCTGGGATTGCCGAGCACGACGCCGTTATTGGCGTGCCATCCGCGCAGCATCGCCCGCGACACTTCGGAAGGAATGCCGCAGATGGCGGTACCCGACCAGATCCAGCGCGGCGGCGGATAGCGCACCCAGGCCTTGGTGTCGGTCTCATGGACATACTCGACCTTCACGCCGCCGACCTGGTTCGAGAGGTAGTGATATTGCGCGCAGGCGACCGCATGGGGGAGCTTGTCGAGCCCGAGCTTCTTCAATCCAGGCAGAAAGCGCGCCAGTTGCTGGCGGCGGAAGGTGCGGAACACCACCTCGGCCGCACGCGGCGCGCCCGCCCGCGAGGCCAGCATCAGGATCAGCCCGGTGAGGTAGGAATGATAGATGTGTTCGACGGCGCGATAAGCGGCGGCGTCCGCCGCAGGGCGAGCGGCTAATCCTGCAGACGTCATTCCTCAGCCTCTCTTCGGCTGCCGTTGATCGGCAACCCTTGTTATTCAGCAACGCCTGGCTTGTTCTCCGCCGGTTTGGCGTGACTGACGCCGCGAATCTTTTCCGACAGATTGATCAGGAACATCGAGGTCGGCCGCAGGATGAAGAGGTCGGCCACCAGCGCAGCGATCATCGAGAACGCGCTGAGCCAGCCGAACAGCCGCAGCGACGGCAGGTCGGAGAACACGGTAACGACGAGGCCGCAGGCTAGCACCACGGTGGTCAGGATCAGCGCCGGACCGACCAGCACGGTGGCGCGCTCGACCGCCAGTGCCGACGTCACGCCCGGCTTGCTCTCCAGCCGCAGGCGGTTGAGGAAGTGGATGGTGGCGGAAAGCCCCAGGCCGAACGAGACCGTCAGCGCGACCACGCTGGCGAATTGCAGGCCCTCGCCCAGGATCCACAGCACCGTGCCCGATGCCACGACCGGGAAGATGCCGGGCAGGATGCACGAGAACATCACCACGACCGAGCGGAATGCGAGGCCGATGAAGACTGCGACCAGCAGGAACTCGATCGTCAGGCCGTGATTGAGTTTCGAGATCATGTTGGCGCTGTTGCGCGCGGCGATCGCCGACAGGCCAGTGACCGCGATCTCAAAGCCGGGATGTTCGGCGCGCACCTTGTCGAGCGCCTTGTCGAGCTTGTCGACCACGGGAAGGATTTCGCTGGAATCGAGATCGGGCACGCGTCCCGACACCACCACGGCATCCTGATCGGCCGAGATGAAGCGGCGGACCAGATGTTCGGGGATGACGCTGACATATTGCTTCAGCGTTTCGACGTCGCTGCTGCCGGCTTTCTCGGCGAGCCAGCGGCGCAGGGTTTCGAGCGACCAGACATTGCCGACGCCGGCTGATTTCTCGACCATGGCGTGAACTTCGGCGATCGTCTTCAGCGTATCGGGTGCATAGAGCGAGGTGCCCTTGGGGAATTCGATCAGCACGTCGATCGGATTGGCGCCGGTGAGCTTGGCGTCGAGGCGGCTCGACGCGGCCACGGCTTGCCGCTTGTCCGGCACCTGGTCCGCGAGNCAGCGTGGCGTAGATGTAGCCGAGCGCACCGACGAAGAGCAACGCGATCAGGCTGAACATGCCGGGGCGGCCGACCATGCGCACCGCGATCCAGTAGCAGAAATTGCGCAGCATCTGCACGCCGGCATCGGCGCTCTGGAACTTGACCGCAAAGATCTTCTCGTTGCGCACGAACAGCACGCCGAACACCGGAACCAGCGAGAGCACGGCAATCAGCGCGATGATGGTGGCGGCAAGGCCAGCCTCGCCGAATTTGCGGATCAGTTCGGAATCGGAGAATTGCAGGGCAATGAACGAAATGCCGGCGGTTGCGTGGGTGAGCACGCAGGCCGGGCCCACCACCAGAACGGCATTGGTGAAGGCGGTGCGCTTGTCCTGGCCCGCGATCAGGCGGTCGCGTGCCGCGAACGTCAGCTGCATCGAGTCCGAGAAGCTGATCACCATGATGAGCGGCGTCATCACGTTCAGGAACATGTTGAGATTGAAACCGGCCCAGCCGAGGCCGCCGAGCGCGAGCAGGATCGCGATGATCGGCGGGAAAGCCGCGACCACCATGAACGATATCTTGCGGAAGAAGATGATCGCGATGATACAGCCGGCCAGAATGCCGAGGATGTTGTAGGTCAGCCCGTCGCGCTTGACCGCGTTGCGGATCTCGAGCTGCATGACGGGAACGCCGGAGAGCTGGGCGTTGAGACCACTGCCCGACAAGTCGTCGGCCATGATCTTGCGCATTTCGCCGACCACCTTGCCGAGCTCGTTTGAGGAAACGACGCTCGGTTCGAGCGACAGCACGATCAGCGCCAGCGTGCCGTCTTCCGACAACAGCTTGCCGCGAATGATCTCGTTTGATTTGACGGTCTCGGCGAACTTCTCGTAGGCGGCGCCTTGCGGCAATTCGGGCGGGAACAGCGCGGCCGGCAGCTTGCCGGGCTCCGGTGCCTGGCGCGCCGAAAACAGCGAGACCAGACCGCGCACGCCCTCGACCAGCTGCAGGTCGGTGACCATGTCGCGGATCTTTTCGAGGTTCTCGCGGGCCAGCAGCGTTTTGCCCTCGACCACGACGAGCACGTCGAATTCGGTCGCCGGGAAGCGCTTCGTCACGGCCTCGTATTGCTTGTAGTCCTTGGAGTCGGAACGGAACAACTGGCTCAGGGAGTCGTCGATCTTGATCCGCTCGATGCCGAACAGCGCGGCCACGATCAGCGCGGCGAGAATGAACATGGACAGGATCGGCGCCTTGACCGCGATCAGGCCCATGCGCTCGAGCCCGAAGGCGATGCTCTTGCCTGGCGGCGGCGGCTCCTCGATGGCTTCGACGTGGACGTGACTTTCGGAGTTCTTGTCGAGCATACCCTGTCCAGTTCTCACGTCGGCCTGTTCGTGCAGCTTGGCTTATGCATTTGGTGGCGCGAAGGCGGCTTTGACAGCCATCATCCGATTGGCGCTAACCATTGAAATCACGCGGTAAATTAACCGGCGCCGTTTTACAGGGCGAAGCCCCGTCCGGCAAGCATGCGGGACAGGGCAAATCGGCATGAAGATGACGAAAATCCGCGTTAAGTCTCTGATTTGCCACACCTGCCGGCACGGTCCCGGCAACCCCGATCGCGCCGACCGGGCGCCACGACCTCCGGTCAATTTTTCGGGAAATGGCACGCTCGAGGCGAGCGGCGCGACCGCTCAGTCCTGTTTCTTCTCCGCTTCCGTCCCGGCGCGGAGCGCGGCCTTGAACGCCGCGTCGAACAGGCCGGCATATTGGCTCGCATTGACATTGGAGATATGCGCGGTGTCGCGGAAATTGGCCTGCCCGTTCCGGACCAGATAGCAATAGCCGTGCTCGCAGACGGCGGACAGCGGGTCGATGATCAGGAGATGCGGATTATCCCGGTACCGGTCGAGGACGCCCGCGATCTCGCCCCGGAAGGCGCTCATCGTCAGGCCGGGGCTGGCCTCGACTTTCCATTCGTCGATCGCCTTGCCCGCGCGGATCTGGTTTTCGATCCATCGCTGCGGCACGTCGAAGCCGACATGCAGCAACGGCATGATGAAGACGACGGTCTTGCCTGCCGAGAGCAGTCTGTCCACCAGAACAGAAACCTCGGCGGCGGTGCCCCAGATACTGCCAAGCACGACGATGCTCGGCCCCGTCTGCGCCAACACGAAATCAAGCGTGCTGCGGTTGAATTGCCGGCATGGCGGCTGATACCCTGCGTCGATTGCCGCATCGTCGACGAAAGCCCTGCACCCGCTTTGCGTCGCGATCAGCCCGTGGATGCCGTTGGCCAGCGCGGCCGATGAAATCGGATCGAGATACTGGTTGGCAAAGGAATCGCCCCACAGGATCGCCGACGGCATGGCCGCGGCTGGCGCACTGCCGAAGCTGCAATAGGTCTCGGTTGCCTTCTTGGTGGAGTTTGCATTCCGGAAACACTCATCGCGCGGCGTGTTGGTCCTTCGCGCAAGTTCAGCAGGCAGCAGATATTCCGGCAGCCTGCCCGGAAAGCCTTGATTGAGGAACGCCAGCGACACAAAGCCGGCGAAGGCGGCGAACGAGACGCCTGAAGCCGTCAGCAGGACGCGGGGCGTCCAGAAATCGCGCTGCGTTCGGACCGGCTGTTCGACGTAGCGGTAGGACAGCGCGCCAAGTGCCAGCGAGGCCAGCACCATCGCTGTCTTTTGCACGCTGCCGACCTCGTAACCGCGCACCGCGAGCCAGCTCAGGCCGAACACCCAGACCGGCCAGTGCCACAGATAGATCGAGTAGGACCAGTCGCCGATGCGCTGGACCGGGGATAGTGCGAGCAGGCTGCCCTCACCTGCTTTCTGTCGCGCCGCGACGATCATGCAAGCGCCGAGGATCGGCAGGATGGTGAGCACGCCGGGCCATCGCGCTTCTGGCATGGGGTAGACGGTACAGGCTGCGACCAGCACCCAGCCGGCAAGCGCTGTCATCGGCGATTCCAGCCATGACGTTTTCATGCCTTCCGACCGGCGCCGGATCTCAGTGGCTGCGATCAATCCGCCAGCCAACGGCTCCCAGGCCCGCGCCTGCAGGGAGAAGAAGGATGATCCCGTCGCATCTTGCTGGCTTGCCCACAGACACCACGCCAGTGAAAGGGCCGCGAAGACCTGCAGCGCAACGACCACCGCGTTGATCCCTGACATGGCGCGCGAAGCAAGCCGCCAGACCAGGCCAACGATCAGTGGCATGAAGAAATAGAACTGCCACTCCAGCGACAGCGACCAGGTGTGCAGCAGCGGTTTGGTCTGGGCCGCCATGGCGAAATAGCCGCTATCGCTCTTGAAGGCGAAGTTCGAAAAGAAAGTCAGCGCCGACAGCGCCTGGAGCAAATGCCGTTGATATTCAGCCGGCAAAGTCACGAACCAGCCGACGATAACGGACACCATGGTGAGCACCGCAAGCGCAGGATAGATCCTGCGCATCCGCATCATCCAGAAAGCCCACAGCGAAAGGCGACCGAGCCGCAGGTCGTTCAGCACCTTCGTCGTCATCAGATAGCCGGTGATGACGAGGAAGACGTCGACGCCGACGAATCCTCCGGCGAATCCCGGGATCTGGAAGTGGAAGCCGACGACGGCGATCACCGAGAGCGCCCGCAGTCCATTGATGTCGAGCCGGAACCCGTCCGGACCCGCATGCCTGCCCGCAGCGCTTCGCGTCCCCGCTGTCTCCATCGCCTGTCCTGCCCGCTCCTTGGTCGCTTATATCAGGCGCGGGTTGGCTCACCGTGGCGGAGCGGCCACATGTCGATTCGTTTTCGGGCTCAGTCGACCGGTCGGGCCGCGATCAGCGCGGTTCCGCTCTCGTCCTTGAGCGCCACGCCGGTGACCTCTCGCGCGATGCCTTCCCGCACCAGCCACGCGATCTTGAAGGCGGCCTCATCGTAGCTCAGGCCTGCACCGTGGATGTTGGACACGCAATTGCGCTTCTCGTCGGTGAGGCCGATGCGCGGCGCAAAGGTCAGGTAGGCGCCGAGGCTGTCAGGTGCCGACAGGCCGGGCCGCTCGCCGATCAGCATCGCCACCATCCGCGCGCCGAGCACCGCGCCGATCTCGTCGCCCAGCGCCACGCGCGCGTTGGATGCGACCACGACATGCCCGCACCGGATTCCCGCTTCCGTCAGGCGCGGTGTGAGATGACGAACCAGTTCGACCGCGTGGAGATTGACGGCCGCCGGCGACAGCCCGTCGCCGATCACGACCACGACCTCGCTCGCGCCGCTGCTGCGGTCTTCCAGCGTGCGCCGCGAATCCGGCTCCAACATGCGTCCGAGATCGGGACGGCGCAGGTAGTCACCACGGTCGCGCGCCTGACTGGAAACCTCGCTGACTTGCAGGCCGAGGCCGGCCAATCCGGCAACCAGATGCGGCGCATCGAAGGCGGCATGAACGGCGTCGCGCGCGCGTGCGTGGTCGAGCGTAAAGGCAAGCAGCGCGTCGGTCGGCATGCTCGCGCCGGAGCGGCCGAGGCCGACGCGCGCCGGCGTCAACTCCCGCAAGGCTTCAAGCGGACGGGACGGCGGCGCCGGCGTTTTCATGCAGCTTTACTCGGCAGGGACCGAGGCTTCGCGCAGCCGGATCGAATAGTTCGACGCGTTCTGCTGGCCGCCGGACGCCGCACGCGCGAACTTGATCAGATGATGCGCAATGGTGGCCGACCCGATGAATCCCTCGATATCGCCGCGCCGAAGCCGCCCTATCGCGAACTTCCAGAACACGCGCCTGTAGTCGCCGCGCACGCCGACCTGCCAGAAGATATTGCGCAGCATGATCAGCGCGCGGCGAATGTTGCGCCAGCTCTTCATTTCGGGTGCGACCGGCACCTTGATGCGGTTGGCATAGGTGTAGTCGCACTGATACTCGTATCGCGCGAACAGCTTCTCGGGCTCGTAGGCGATCTCCATGCATCGCTTCCAGGAGCTGACGACGTCCTCATACGGCATCAGGAATTCGACATTGGAATCGCGGCTGTCGTCCTCGACCAGACGCCCCTCGCGCTCCAGCCGGTCCCACAGCGGCGTCTTCGGCAGCGCCTGCAGCAGGTTGATGGTGAGCAGCGGAATCCGCGATTCATCGACGAAGTTGAGCAGCGCATCCGCGGTGCCCGGCTTGTCGGTATCGAGCCCCATGATGATGCCGGAGACGACCTCCATGCCGTAGGAATTGATGGTCTGGATGCCCTCGAGGATCGGGACCATCATGTTGTGGTCCTTGTGCATGGCGTGCAGCGCATCGGGGTCCGGCGTCTCGATGCCGCAGAACACCGTGACGAACTGCGCCTCCCGCATCTTCTCGAGGATCTCCGGCCGCTTGGCGATGTTCAGCGTCGCCTCGCAGGCCAGCCGCACGACATATCCTGTCCTCTTCTGCCATTCGATCAGATGCGGCAGCAGGTCCAGCGCAGCCTTGCGGTTGCCGATGAAATTGTCATCGACGAAATAGATCGTGTCGGTCATGCCGCATTCGCGTAAGCGATCCAGTTCGGCAACGATCTGCTCCGGCGTCTTCAGGCGCGGGTTGCGGCCATAGAGGCCGGGGATGTCGCAGAACTCGCACTGATAGGGACAGCCGCTGGAAAACTGGATGCTGCCGAGCAGATATTTTTTCACTTCCGCCAGCTCGTAGGCCGGAATCGGAAACTCGGTCATCGACAGCCGGTCCTTGGTCGTCAGCACCACCTGCTGCGCAGGGCGAGACGGGTCCTGCGCCAACCGCGCAAGCAGCTCGTTGGTGGCGTCGCCGAGCTCGCCGACATGCAGATAGTCGAACGAGGGATAGTAATCCGGGCACGCGCTCACCGAGGGGCCGCCGATCGCCACCGGGAGCTCGAAGCCATGGGCGCGGCGGCAGATGTCGTTCATCTGCTGGCGCTGGATGTGCATGCCGCTGACGAACACCGCCTCCGCCCATTCGAAATCCTCCCTGGAAGCGGGACGGATGTTCTCGTCGACGAAACGAACGGGCCAGTCCGCCGGAAGATAGGCCGCGATCAGGAGAAGACCCTGCGGCGGCATGAATGCCTGGACGCCGTCGGTCAGGGGATAAGCGTGCTCGAACGTACCGAAAGAAGACGTATAGCGCGGAAAGACGCACAGAATACGCCGTACCGTTCCGATGCCTTCAGCTCTCATCAAATTTCCTCAAGGCTGGCGCGAATTTAAGCACGACATTGAAAGCTGGGCCAGAAGTTCTTCAATATTGTGACAGTCACCTCTAACTCGCTGTGGGTTCAATTGGTTGCACGAAAATCTGCCGGCCGCGGGGCCAGGGCTTACGTGACCGGGCTCACGTGATCAGGCGATCAGGCGCGAGGCAAATTCGGGCAGCAGACCCGCGTTGCCCGCAAGCCGGAAATCGGCGTCGGCGAGGCCTGCGCGCACCAGCCACTCGTCGAATTCCGGCGCCCGCTTCAGGCCGAAGAGGTCGCGGACGTAGAGCGCGTCGTGAAACGAGGTCGACTGATAGTTCAGCATGACGTCATCGGCGCCCGGCACCCCCATGATGAAGGTGACACCGGCGGCGGCCAATAGCGTCAGCAGATTGTCCATGTCGTCCTGGTCGGCCTCGGCATGGTTGGTGTAGCAGACGTCGACGCCGAGCGGCAGGCCGAGAAGCTTGCCGCAGAAATGATCCTCCAGCCCGGCGCGGATGATTTCCTTGCCGTCATAGAGATATTCCGGGCCGATGAAGCCGACCACACTGTTGACCAGCAGCGGATCGAAGGCGCGCGCCACCGCATAGGCCCGCGCCTCGCAGGTCTGCTGGTCGACATGGTGATTGGCGTTGGCCGACAGCGCCGAGCCCTGCCCGGTCTCGAAATACATCACATTCTCGCCGACCGTGCCGCGGCGGAGCGACAGCCCGGCCGCGCGCGCCTCGCGGAGCAGCGCGAGATCGACACCAAAGCTGCGGTTGGCCGCTTCGGTTCCGGCGATCGATTGAAACACCAGATCGACCGGCGCGCCCTGCCCGATCAATCCGAGCGTCGTCGTCACGTGGGTGAGCACGCAGCCCTGCGTCGGAATCTGCAACCGCGCGATGATGCCATCGAGCAGCCGCAGCAGTTCGCCGATCACGGCCGGATCGTCGCTGGCCGGATTGATGCCGATGCAGGCATCGCCCGATCCCAGGAGGATGCCGTCGAGGATCGAAGCGGTAATGCCCTTGGCGTCATCGAAGGGGTGATTGGGCTGCAGCCGCACGCTCATCCGTCCCTTCAGGCCGATGGTGTTGCGAAACGCCGTGGTCACGGCGCATTTTTTGGCAACCAGGATCAGGTCCTGGTTGCGCATCAGTTTGGAGACGCCGGCGGCCATTTCCGGCGTGATCCCGCGCGCGACCTTCGCCAGGGTCTCAGCTGTCGCGGCATCGGAGAGCAGCCAGTCGCGGAAGCCCCCGACGGTCAGCGACGAGATGGGCGCAAAGCCCGGGGCGTCGTGGCTGTCGATGATCAGCCGCGTGACCTCGTCGTCTTCGTAAGGAATGACGGCCTCGTTGAGGAATTGCTTGAGCGGCAGGTCGGCGAGCGCCATCCGCGCCGCGATCATCGCTTCCGCGCTGTCGGCCGCGACGCCGGCAAGACGATCGCCGGACCGCGGCGGCGTCGCCTTGGCGAGCAGTTCGCGCAAATCGCCGAATACGTAGGCGGTGCCGCCGATGACCTGGCGATAGACCATGCTGACCTTCCCGCGCCCGTACCCGCGCCCTGCCGCCTCGCTAATCTATGCCGGGCGGACAGCCAAGGCTACCCAGCTAGTCCAGCGTACCGAAATGGCGAACGGCAAAGCTTATCTCATAGGCCACCGCGCCTAGCGCAAACAGCAGGTGGAATTTCGGATTGCGCGTTCTCGCAGCTATCGCTGACAGCAGGATGAATGCACTGATGGCGACGAGATAGTCCAGTCCCAGCGACCGCAGATGCGCTTCGCCCTTTATCCAAGTGTCGACTACATCGAGCGCTTCGGTAAGGGCGGCAAAACCAAAGAACCAGCGGCGGCGCGAGAGGAAGTAATCTTCGTAACCCTGATAGTCATCGAGATCCTGCGGGAAAAGCAGGACGCTCAGGAAATAGTACATCGATGCGTAAACGCAAACGAAGAAGTAAAGGCCATACGTCCAGTGCTGGATCTGGTTCAGCCGAAACTCAAACCACCAGAACGTGACGACGTTCAGCAGCGCCCAGGCGACCCAGGCAAGATGTACTGGCCAGATCGGGTAGCGACCGGGATGCTGGACCAGGCCCGCGATGCCGCTGACCAACCGCGTGACGCTGAGCCCCAGGATCAGGGCGATCAGCACGCGCACGTGAAGATAGAGATCGAGATTGCCCGGCAAGGCGGCAGCACTTTGAGTCATGAGTCCCGGTTCTCACGCATAAGCATGCGCCGCCTGCAGCAGGCGCCACACGACGAATTGGAGCGATGGTTTGAGAATTGCGCACTTGCCGCCCGGGCAAGGCGAGTTCGAACAAGTTCCGCCGCCTTGCTTGCTGTCTAGCTTGATTCGCTGCAGAGATGCCTGCCGAAGCGCGACAGCGCGTGGTGAGAACTCCCCCGGCCGATGCGGTCACGGGACCTGTGTCGCTGTCCGGCTATGGCCACCTCCAATTGCGCCGGCATGGCCGAGCCCGTTCGGGTCGGCGCGGAGCTGCCGAATCTTCCTGGCGATGCAAGTCATTCCGAGGGTGTAATTAACTGAAATCACTTGATAATTAGTATTAGTTGCACGCCCCGCAACTTCGCGCGTTAAGACATTTTCCATCTAACTTGGGCACACTTTGCCAAAGTAAGCGGCAGTCGCTGGATTCCGCTCCGGCGCGCCGATACGGCTGAAATTTACAAAAATCCCGTACTTGTTTTGGTGACGCCATGGCATCCCGGTTTTCGCTCGCAGCCAGACTATATTCGATCTTCGCGCTGTTCGCGCTGCTGGTTGCCGCCATCACGGCGCTGTCCGACTACAACACCCGCCAGAACGCCGCCCTCACCGAGGCGGTCTCGATTGCGAGCCGCGCCGCGCTCAATGTCGAGCGCATCAATTCGCTGGTCTATGCGGTCGTGATGGAATCCCGCGGCATCTACATGTCGACCGAACCGGCGGTGGTGAAGAAATACGGCGACGGGCTGCTCAAGTTCAATGAGCGCATTCTCGACGTCGTGAAGAACTGGGAGGCGCTGGTTCAGGCCGATGACGCCCAGCAGTTCGCCACCTTCAAGAAGCGGATCCAGCAGTTCGTCGACTTCCGCAAGGAACTGGTTCGCCGCGGCGTCGAGATCAACGCGGCCGCAGGGCGCGAATGGGGCGACAACGACGCCAACCGCGAAGTGCGCACCGCGCTGAACAAGGATCTCGAGGCGCTGTCCAAGGTCTATGCCGAACGCAGCAAGAAGCTGGCGCAACAGACCGACACCAACCACACGCTGGCCTTTGTGCTCACCGCTCTCGGCGTCATGGCACTGGCAGTGGTGGTCATCGGCATCCTGATCATTGCGCGCTCGATCGCCCACCCGCTGTCGGTTATCACCGCCACCATCAAGCAGGTCGCCGACGGCGCCGAGGGCGTCGAGGTTCCGCATACCGGCCGCGCCGACGAGATCGGCGCGCTGGCCCGCGCCATCAAGATCTTCCAGGAGGCGATGGATCGCAACCGCAACCTCAATTCGCAGGTGCTGCAGGATTCCAAGGCCCGCGACGAGCGCACCCGGCACATCGAAGCCTCGGTCGACGCCTTCCGGGAAGCGATCGGCGGCGTGCTGCGCGCGGTCAAGGACAATGCGACCTCGATGCGCGGCACCGCCGAGACCATCGCCAACGTCTCATCGGAAGCGAGCGGGCGTGCGGTGGCCGCCAACGGCGCGACCGAGCAGGCCTCCAGCAACGTCTCTGCGGTGGCCAGCGCCGCCGAGGAACTTTCCGCTTCCGTCGAGGAAATCGGCCGCCAGGTGCGCCAATCCGCGAGTGCTGTCGAGCAGGCCGGCCATCGCACCGAGAAATCGGTCGCCGAAATCGAGGGACTTGCGGCCGCGACCCAGCGCATCGACGGCGTGCTGAGCCTGATCCAGGCGATTGCCGAACAGACCAATCTCTTGGCGCTCAACGCGACGATCGAGGCGGCGCGTGCCGGCGATGCCGGCCGCGGCTTTGCCGTGGTCGCCCACGAGGTCAAGGCGCTGGCCGAGCAGACCGCGAAAGCGACCGCCGAAATCGGCCAGAACGTCGGCCTGATCCAGACCTCGACCAAAACCTCCGTCGAGGCGGTCCGCGAGATCGGCAACGCGGTGCGCGAGATCAACGAGGTTACTTCCATCATCGCCAGCGCGATCGAGCAGCAGGATTCGGCAACCCGCGAGATCTCGTCGAATGCGCAACTGGCGGCGCAGGGCAACGGAACGCTGGTGGTCAATATCTCTTCGCTGAGCGATGCGATCGGCACGACCAGCACGGCGGCCGCCTCCGTGCTCACCGCCTCCAGCGAACTGACCGCGACCGCCGATACGCTGTCCCGCGAGGTCGAAAAGTTCTTCCGCAACCTGCGCGCGGATTCATCCGAGCAGGTGCGGAAGACCGGGACGTAAGGCCCGCTGCAGCAATTGCGGAGCATCTGTAATCCGTCACCCTGAGGAGGCCGCAACACGGCCGTCTCGAAGGGCGACGGCCACCAGCCGGGCCGCACATCCTTCGAGACGCGCTTCGCGCTCCTCAGGATGACGGATCACGATGGGTGGGGCCAAGTCCGGCCTACTCCACCAGCACCACATCGACGGCCACGCCGAGCTTCTGCTTGCGCGATCCGACGATGATGCCGTCGACCGGCGAGACGTCAGAAAAATCCCGGCCGATCGACAGGATGATGTGGTCGTTCTCGACCAGGAGGTCGTTGGTCGGATCGAAGCCGACCCAGCCGAGCTCGGGACCGCACCAGACCGACACCCAGGCGTGGCTGGCGTCGGCGCCCTGCAGGCGCGGCTGGCCGGCGGGCGGGGTGGTGCGGAGATAGCCGCTGACATAGGCCGCCGGCAGGCCGAGCCCGCGCAGGCCCGCGATCATCACATGGGCAAAATCCTGGCAGACGCCGTGGCGCTTTTCGAGCACCTCCTTGAGCGGCGTCGAAATCACGGTGGCCTTGGGGTCGTAGCGGAAATCGCGGCGTATCCGGGACATCAGGTCGACGGCGCCCGCGAGGATGCCGCCATCAGGCGGGAAGCTTGGCGCGGCATAGGCGGTGAGCGGCGCCAGCACCGGCACCAGCGAACTCGCGAAGACGTATCCGACCGGTGACGCGGGGCCGAGGCTGGTGGCCTCGAACGCGACGTCGCGGATGCGCTCCCAGGGCGGGCTAGGTGCCGCGCGGGCGGGCGCATGGCGCGAGACCGAAACGCGCGAGCGGGAATCGATCCGCAGATTGCGATGCGCGGTCTCGATCAGCACGCTCTCGGTATGGGTTCCGAAAAAGTCGCGCCGCACCGTGCGCTCGGCCGGCCGCGGCCGGATATCGACCGAATGCGAGATCAATTGCTGCCCGTCGCTGCTCCGCGGCTCCAGCCGCAGCGAGCAGCGCGCAAAGCTCACCGGGCTCTCGTAAGCATAGGTCGTGACGTGACGGATGTCGTAGATCACGCGAGGCCCGTCAGCTTCTCCGGCCGGCTCGCATGCGGTCCGTGCGGGAAATAATGCTGACCGATCGCGTCGGCGAGATTGAGCAGAGCCTGTTCGAGCGCAAACAGGGTCGTGACGTCGAGCGTAGCGGCCTCTCCCGTCGTCAGCGTCGCCTGCAATGCCACGGCCAGCCGTTGCGGCCGCTCGATCAGGCCGTGCTCCTTCAGGCTCGGGAGGGCTGCGATATGATCATTCAGCGTCGCCACCTGAAACGCGACCGAGCGCGGATTATAGGGATCGAGCACCGCAAGATCCCGCACCGGCGCCAGTGCCGGCCCAACCAGATAGCGCGAGCGATAGGTGATCTGGCAATCCACCAGCGTCAGCAGGGCGTCGAGGTCATCCTCGCCGGCTTCGTCATAGGCAAACTGCCGCGCAAACCGCACCGTGTTGATGGCGCGCTCGGCGCGGCGGCCCATGTCTAGGAAGCGCCAGCCGGCGGCGCGGTTCATGTTCTCCTGTGCGAGGCCTGCAAGGCTCGCCAGCTCCTGCAGCGTCAGTTCGGCGGCGCTGACGACGCTGTCGTCGTCGTCGACCTGCAGCGCGAGGCGTTCCACCATCTCGGTGATGACCTGCCAGGCGTCCGGCGAGAGCCGCTCGCGCAACGAGCTCGCGGTGCGCTGCACCGATCGCACCAGGGACAACGCCGAGCCGAACTTCTCCTCGCTCTGCAGCGCCTCGGCGATGACCCGCGCCGGGTTTGACCGTGTCGTTTGCGAGGTGGCGCCCCAGCTCACCAGAATGCGCTGGATGCGCTCGACCGAATGCAGCGCGGTTGGCGCGCCGTTGGCCGGATCGCGCGTCGAGGTGCCGAGCACGCGGATCAGCCGCAGCGTCGCCTCTGCGCGTTCGAGATAGCGGCCGAGCCAGAACAGATTGTCGGCGGCGCGGCTCGGCACCACGCCGGCGATCCGCCTGATGCGTACGGTTTCGGCGGCCGGCAGCAGCGTCGACGTCGAGACCGCCTTGTCGGAAACCACCCAGACATCAGCCGCTCGCGCGCCGTCCCCCATCGACACGGCGCGGGCATCGGGTTGGTCGGCGATCCGGCAGAAACCGCCGGGCATTATGGTCCAGCCCTGCGGCGTGGCGGCGGCAAATACTCTCAGCACGAACGGGCGCGGCGTGATCCGGCCCTGCTCCCACACCGGTGTCGTCGACAGCCGCACCAGTTCCTGGCCGACATAATCGATGCCGCGGTCGGTGATCGCCTGCCGGAGCCGGTCGCGTTCGTCGGGCGGCAGTTCGCCTGCCAGCACGGGCCCGTGGCTGGAAAAGCCCGGAACGGCCCGGCCATAGGCGCCCTCGATCGCGAAATCCTCCAGCCGCGACAGCACCTCCTCGCGCGCCGATTTCTGGCCGCACCACCAGGTCGCGATGTGCGGCATGATCAAGGTCTCGCCGAGCAGACGCCGGCACAGGCTGGGCAGGAAGCCAAGCAGCGCCCTCGCCTCCAGCACGCCCGAGCCCGGCATGTTGGCGACCACGACGCCGCCCTTACGTACGACGTCGATCAGGCCGGGCACGCCGAGCTGCGAGGAGGCATCGAGTTCGAGCGGATCGAGAAAATTGGAATCGACCCGCCGCAGCAGCACGTCGAGGCGCTTCAGTCCCGCGACGGTGCGGATATGGATGCGGTCGCCGCTGACGGCGAGATCGTCGCCTTCCACCAGCAGGAAGCCGAGATAGCGCGCGAGCGTGGCGTGCTCGAAATAGGTCTCGCTGAAGGCGCCCGGCGTCAGCAGGCCGATGCGCGGCTCGTCGCGGTCGGCGCTGGCGCGAAGTGAATCGCGGAATGCCTCGAAGAACGGCGCGACGCGCTCGACGTTCATCGACTTGTAGAGATTGGAAAAGGCGCGCGACAGCACCAGGCGATTTTCCAGCGCATAGCCGGCACCTGACGGCGCCTGCGTGCGGTCGTTCAGCACCCACCAGCGGCCGTCGGGGCCACGGCCGACATCGGCGGCATAGAAATGCAGATGACGCCCGCCAGGCGGTTTGACGCCGCAGACGGCACGCAGATATTCGTTGCTGCCGGCAATCGCCGCCGCCGGCACCGCGCCCTCGGTGACGAGCCGCCCCTCGCCATAGAGATCGCGCAGGATCATTTCGAACAACTGCGCGCGCTGCGCGATGCCCGTGGTCAGTTGCTGCCAGTCGGCCTCGTCGATGATCAGCGGCAGATGGCTGAGCGGCCACAGCCGGTCGGCGGTCTCGCCGGGCGCGCGATAGGTGACGCCGGCCTCGCGCAGATGACGGTCGGCGGAGGCGAAGCGCCGCTCGATATCGACGGGCGAGAGCGCCGCAAAGGCATCGAAGAAGCGGGCCCAGGCCGCGCGGGGCGCCCCGTCAGGCCCGATATATTCATCAGGGATTCCGGGCAGCCGCGCATAGTCGCGCGTCCATTGCGCCATCCGGCGCTGGCCCGGACGGGCCTTGCTCTCCTGGTTGTTGCCCTGGCCTGACATTCCGATTCCCCGAGACGGCCGATTAGATCAGGAGCGGCGTCCTCAAGTCGAGTGTCAAAGGGAATTCAATGGTGCGTTCCTCGGGCGGCGGCTCGATTTTGCCCGGGGTGTGGCCGTGATCCTGAAACCGGGCCAGCCGGCGGGCTTCCGCCTCATAGGAATTGACCGGCTTGGTGTCATAGTTGCGGCCGCCGGGATGGGCGACATGGTAGACGCAGCCGCCGAGCGAGCGGCCGTTCCAGCTATCAATTAAGTCAAATGTCAGCGGTGCGTGCACCGGAATGGTCGGGTGCAGCCCCGATGCCGGCTGCCAGGCCTTGAAGCGGACGGCGGCGACCGCCTCGCTGGCGCGCCCCATTGACGTCATCGGCATCCGCCGGCCATTGCAGGTCACGACATGGCGTCCCTCGACAAAGCCGGTCGCCTTGACCTGCAGCCGCTCCACGGAAGAATCGACGTAGCGCACGGTGCCGCCGGCCGAGCCCTCCTCGCCCAGCACATGCCATGGCTCCAGTGCCTGCCGCAATTCCAGCGCGACGCCGCCATGATGCACGCGGCCGAACACCGGAAAACGAAACTCGAGCTGCGCCGAATACCAGTCCGGCGAGAAGTCGTAGCCGGATTGCCGGAGCTCATCGAGCACGCCGAGAAAATCCTCCCAGAGGAAATGCGGCAGCATGTAGCGATCGTGCAGCGTGGTGCCCCAGCGCACGAACTTGCCTTGCAGTGGCTCGCGCCACAGTTTTGCAATCAGCGCGCGGATCAGGAGTTGCTGCGCCAGCGACATCCGCGGGTCCGGCGGCATTTCGAGCGCGCGGAATTCGACGAGCCCGAGACGGCCGGTCGGCCCGTCGGGCGAATAGAGCTTGTCGATGCAGATCTCGGCGCGGTGGGTGTTGCCGGTGATGTCGACGAGGATATGCCGGAACAGCCGGTCGACCAGCCACAGCGGGGCTTCGATGCCGGGCGGCGGCACATGCGATAGCGCGATCTCCAGTTCATAGAGCCCGTCATGCCGCGCCTCGTCGATGCGCGGCGCCTGGCTGGTCGGGCCGATGAACATGCCGGAGAACAGATAGGACAGCGACGGATGGCGCTGCCAGTACAGCACGAGACTTTTCAGCAGATCCGGACGGCGCAGGAACGGCGAGGCTTCCGGTGTCGAGCCACCGACCACGACATGGTTCCCGCCACCGGTGCCGGTATGACGGCCATCGACCAGAAAGCGGTTGGCGCCGAGGCGAACCTTTGCGGCGTCTTCGTACAGGCCGAAAGTAATATCGACCGCTTCGCGCCAGCTCTGCGCCGGCTGGACGTTGATCTCGATGACGCCGGGATCGGGCGTCACCTTGATGACCTCGATGCGCGGATCATAGGGCGGCCCATAGCCCTCGACATGAACCGGGATCTGCATCTCCTCGGCGGTCGCCTCCACCGCCGCGATCAATTCGAGATAGTCCTCGACTCTCTCGACCGGTGGCATGAAGACGCACAAGACGCCGTCGCGGATTTCGACCGATGTTGCCGTGCGCACCGGCTTGGGCTGCTTCGGCTTCTGTGCCAGCCGCGAGCGAACGCTATCAGCCACCGCGTCCTTGTGTTCCGTCGCCAGTTCGAGCCGCGGCTCCATCGGGTCCTGCTCGACGATGTAGGGATAGTCTTCCGGCTCGACATGCGGCAGCGAGGCCATCGGCAGCCGCAGCCCGAGCGGGGAATCGCCCGGGATCAGAAACAGATGGCTGCGCCGAAGCTGCCAGCGCTCGCTCATCCAGCCCGAACCATCGGCGCCCGCGTGCTGGATCGGCAGCACGAACCCTCTGGCCTTGTTGAGTCCCTCATCGAACACCCGCGCCATGCGCGAGCGTTCTTCCGCCTCGGAGAGCTTGGAATCGCTGGGATCGACATTGACCGGAAGGGCGGCTTCCTTCTGCAGCCAGTGCACGGGATCTTCATAGGCGGGCATCACGTAAGCGATATCGAGGCCGAGACGCTTCGCGGCACGCTCCATGAATTGTTGAGCGTCTTCGATTATCGCCTTGCGCGGGCTATCGATCGTCGCAATCAGATCGGCATTCTTCCAGATCGGCACGCCGTCCTTGCGCCAATAAAGGCCGAACGCCCAGCGCGGCAGGCTTTCGCCCGGATACCATTTGCCCTGTCCGTAATGCAGCAGGCCGCCCGGTGCAAAGCGCGCGCGCAGCTTGCGGATCAGCTCATCCGCCAGCGCCTGCTTGGTCGGGCCGACGGCGGCGATATTCCATTCCGGCGATTCCAGATCGTCGACGGAGACGAAGGTCGGCTCGCCGCCCATGGTGAGACGCACGTCGTCAGCTCTGAGATCGGCATCGACCTGCTCGCCCAGCGCATCGAGACGCGCCCAGGATTCATCCGAGAACGGCCGCGTGATCCGCGGCGCCTCGCGGATGCGCCTGACGCTCATCTCGAAAGCAAAATCGACTTCGGCAAACCCGGCGCTGCCCGAGACCGGCGCGGCAGATCGATAATGCGGCGTGGCGGCGACCGGGATGTGCCCCTCGCCCGTCAGCATGCCGGACGTGACGTCGAACCCGATCCAGCCGGCCCCGGGAAGATAGACCTCGGCCCAGGCGTGCAGATCGGTGAAATCGCGTTCGACCTCGCGCGGCCCTTCGACCGGATCGATGTCGGGACGAAGCTGGATGAGATAGCCGGAGACGAAGCGCGCGGCGAGGCCGAGATGCCGCAACGCCTGGATCAGCAGCCACGCCGAGTCGCGGCACGAACCGGAGCCGCGCGCCAGCGTCTCTTCCGGCGTCTGAATGCCCGGCTCCATCCGGATGACATAGTTGATCTTCTTCCGTAGCTGCGCGTTGAGCTCGACCAGGAAATTGACGGTACTGTCCGCCTCGCGCGGAATCTCCTTCAGATACTGCTCGAACAGTGGCCCCTGCCCGGTGGTGGCGAGATATGGCGCGAGCTCGGTCTTGAGATCGTTGGGGTATTGGAACGGAAAGGAATTGGCGTAGGGCTCGACGAAGAAGTCGAAGGGGTTGACCACCGTCATCTGCGCGGTGAAGTCGACTTCGATCTTGAGTTCGGTTGCCTTCTCCGGAAACACGAATCGCGCCAGCCAGTTGCCCTGCGGGTCCTGCTGCCAGTTCACGAAGTGGTTGGCCGGTGTGACTTTGAGCGAATAACTCAGGATCGGCGTGCGCGTATGCGGCGCCGGGCGCAGGCGAACGGTTTGCGGGCCGAGATCGATCGGTCGGTCGTATTTGTAGTGTGTGACGTGATGAAGTGCGACGAAGATCGACACGGACCGGAAACTCCAGCGGCTTTTTTAAGCAGAACACCGGTTCCGGGTGGGATCAAGCATTAACAACGGGCACGGGGTGCCTATGGGGCAGGCTGAGCTCCTTCCCCGCCATTGCGAGGAGCGAAGCGACGAAGCAATCCATCGTCCCGCTTGCCGCACTATGGATTGCTTCGCTGCGCTCGCAATGACGGTTGAGACAGTCCTGTAGCCCGGATGGAGCGAAGCGCAATCCGGGGCAACTCGGTCCGCCTGCGGCACCGCTCCCGGATTTCGCTTCGCTCCATCCGGGCTACGATCGCGAGAACTACATCGTCGCCCCAATCACCCAGGGCGCGAACTCGGCGCTGCCGAAATCGAAACTCTCGCTCTTGGTCGGCTGTCCCGATGCCGTTTTCAGCATCAGTTCGAAGATGCGCTGGCCGCATTGCTGCACGGTTTCCTCGCCGTCGAGGATGGTGCCGCAATTGACGTCCATGTCGTCTTCCATGCGCATGTACATCGGCGTGTTGGTGGCGAGCTTGATCGAGGGCGCGGGCTTGCAGCCGAACACGCTGCCGCGCCCCGTGGTGAAGCAGACCATGTTAGCGCCGCCGGCCACTTGGCCCGTGGCAGCGACCGGGTCGTAGCCGGGCGTGTCCATGAAGACGAAACCCTTCTTGGTGATGGGCTCGGCGTAGTTGAGCACGTCGACCAGGTTGGTGCTGCCGGCCTTGGCCATCGCGCCCAGTGATTTCTCGAGGATCGTGGTAAGACCGCCGGCCTTGTTGCCGGGGCTCGGATTGGCGTTCATCTCGGCGCCTTCGCGCTTCGTGTATTCCTCCCACCAGCGCATCAGGCCGACGAGCTTTTCGCCGACCTCACGGCTGACCGCGCGGCGGGTCAGGAGATGCTCGGCGCCGTATGTTTCCGGCGTCTCCGAGAGGATCACGGTGCCGCCGTGGGCAACCAGGAGATCACTCGCCGCGCCCAGCGCGGGATTGGCCGAGACGCCGGAGTAGCCGTCGGAGCCACCGCATTGCAGGGCGACCGTCAGTTCGCTCGCCGGCACGGGCTCGCGCTTCACCTTGTTCGCATCCGTTAATGCTTCCTTCACGAAGGCGACGCCGGCCTCCACCGTCTTGCGGGTGCCGCCGACTTCCTGGATGTCCATCGCGCGCAGCCGTCCGGCGAGCTTCTGCTCCTCCATCAGCCCGCCGATCTGGTTGACCTCGCAGCCGAGCCCCAGCACGACCACATGGGAGAAATTCGCGTGCCGCGCGTAGCCGCCGAGCGTGCGGCGAAGCAAAGCGAGCGGTTCGTTCTGCGTCATGCCGCAGCCGGTCTTGTGGGTCAGCGCGACGACGCCGTCGACATTCGGGAAATCGGCCAGCGGGTTATCGCCGGTAAAGGGATTCTTCTTGAACATGTCGGCCACGATGCCGGCGACATGGGCGCTGCAATTCACCGAGGTGAGGATGCCGATATAGTTGCGCGTCGCCACCCGCCCGTCGGCGCGGCGAATGCCGTCGAACGTCGCGGGCAGATCGAAGTTCGGCACCGGCTTGACGTCGACGCCATAGGCATAGTCCTTGGAAAAGTCCCCCATGCCGCAGTTTTGCGTATGCACGTGCTGTCCCGGCGCGATCGGCGCGGTGGCGAAGCCGATGATCTGGCCGTAACGGCGCACCGGCTCGCCCATGGCAATCGGCCGGATCGCGACCTTGTGGCCGGCGGGAATGCGCTCGACCGTGGTGACGCCGTCCGCCACCATCATGCCCGGCGGCAGGCTTGCGCGCGCGATCAGAACGCCGTCGTCAGGGTGCAGGCGGATCACGGGTGCGGGGGTCGTCATGGTGGTGTCTCCTCGGGTTCGCTGTCACCTCTCCCCGTCCTTTACGGAGAGAGGTCGAATTCTCGCAACGCGAGAATTCGGGTGAGGGGCAAGGCACGATGCCGAACGCTAACACAGTGCTCGCTGGATGGAGGCCCCTCACCCCGCCCCTCTCCCCGCAAGAGCGGGGCGAGGGAGAAGTAAGAGCTTAGGCCTTGCCGGCACTATCCTTGCGGGTCTGGTTCACCTGCATCTTGGCGTAGGTCGACATCAAGCCGACCTCGTTCGACAGCGTCACCAGCTTGAAGCCCATGTTGATGGCGCGCACCGCGCCCTCGGCGCCGGAGCAATGGATGCCCGGATTGAGGCCGCGCTTGCCGCATTCCTTGATGATCTTCTCGTAGATCTTGAGGATCTCCGGCTCGTCGCGGTCGAGCTTCGGCACCAGGCCGTAGGAGAAGCCGAGATCGGACGGGCCGATATAGACGCCGTCGATGCCCTCGACATCGAGGATCGCTTCCATGTTCTCCACCGCCGTCTTGGTCTCCATCATCGGCAGCAGCACGATCTCGTCGTTTGCGGTCTGCTGATAGCTGCCGGCGGTGCCGTACATGCCGGCGCGGATCGGGCCGTTCGAGCGCGTGCCCTTCGGCGGATACTTGGCGAACTGAACGAGATCCTTGGCTTCCTGCGGGGTGTTGATCATCGGGCAGATCACGCCGTAGGCGCCGCCGTCGAGCACCTTGCCGATGATGCCGGGCTCGTTCCAGGGCACGCGGACCATCGGCGTCACCGGGTGGCCGTTCATCGCCTGGAAGCATTGCACCATCGAGAGGTAATCCTGCACGCCATGCTGCATGTCGACGGTGACGCTGTCGAAGCCGCATTGCGCGATCACCTCGGCCGAGAAGCCGGAGGGGATCGCGAGCCACGCGTTCACCACGGCCTTGCCCGAGGCCCATACTTTCTTGACGTTGTTGGTTGCCATTGATCGCTTTCCTTTTGTGATCGTTACGATTGTTGGAGTTCGTGAGGTGAATTAGCTGGTCGCGCGCTGAATGCTGGCTTCGCTGACGCCGACCTCGCGGGCGGTGTTGACGATCGCGGCCCAGGTATCGTCAGGCAGCGGCACGCCGTTCTTCGTTCGCTCGGCGCGCGTCTTCCGTTCCGGATCGCCCGGGACCAGCACGGACTCGACGCCGGCGATCGGCTTGGTCTCGCGGATGAAGTCGGTATAGCGCGAGATTTCGCCGTCGAAGAAGTTGGCGGTGTCGACCACCTTGGGATCGACATAGAAGGAGAGCATGCCGTTGGCGAACTGCCGCCCGCCCGAGGTGGCGCCGGTGCCGGTCAGCGCGCCGCCGAGCAGTTCACAGATGAACGCCAGGCCCGAGCCCTTGTGCTCGCCGAAGGCGCGGATCGCGCCGGTACCCTTGGTATGGTCGCGAGGTCCATCTGGAGTGTAGGGCCCGTAGAGCACGGACGGCTCCTCGCTCAGCGTGCCGTCGGCATCAACCAGTGCGCCGGTGGGCAACTTCTTGCCGCCGCGGCTGGCGACCAGCACCTTGCCCTCGGCGACGATGGAGGTCGCAAAATCGAGCACGATCGGATCCTGCCCCTTGCGCGGAATGCCGACGCAATAGGGCGCGGTCGAGAGCCGCTTCTGGACGCCGCCGAACGGTGCGACCAAGAGCGAGCCGGCCGCATTGACGAAATGCACCGATACCAGCCCTTCGGCGGCAGCCATCTCCGCCCAGTCGCCGACGCGGCCGATATGGCCTGCATTGCGCAGCGCGACCGCCGATAGCCCCGCCTTCTTGCACTTGTCGATGCCGGTCCGCACGGCGAACGGCGTCACGGTCTGGCCGTAGCCGAACTTGCCATCGACCACCGCGAGCGAGGGCGTATCGACGACGATCTCGGGGGTCTGGTTGGGAATGACGTTGCCGGTCTTCTTCCACCTGATGTAGACGGGAACCCGGATCACGCCGTGGCTGTCATGGCCGGTGAGATTGGCCGTCGTGAGGTAGGTCGCGATGCGCCTTGCTTCCTCGGGCGAGGATTCCGAATGGGAAAAAACCTCAGCGACGAAATCGATCAGATTGTTGACTTTGATAGTGACCATGTCCGGATTTCAGCCCTGTCCTTGCCCGGCGGAAGCCTGCGCTTGAACAGCCAGGCCCGCGACTCCCGCGCCGGTTTTCATGACCGGCTTGGCCGGCACTTTGAGCGAAAAACCGCGCGCATGTCTACTCGCCTCGATCGCATTTAGCCAAATGATTGCAATCATTTGTCCGCCCGCTATGCACCGGCTCGGTAGCATCATGCAAATTTGTGATTACTCGTCCGCCTCGGCGTCGCCCTCGCCTGCGACTTCCATCGCCGCAAGGCTGCGCTCGAGTTCGCCCAGCATGTCCTGCAGCTCGGCGAGCTTGCGGGCGCCATAGCGCTGCGTGATCTCGGCGTAGATCGCTTCCGAGGTCGGCGCCACCGCCTCGATCAGCTTCAGGCCCTTGGACGAGATCGACACCACGCCGCGGCGCAGATCGGCTTCGGCTGTCCGGCGCTCGATCAGGTCGCGCGCTTCGAGGTCGCGCAGGATCCGCGACAGGCTCGGCCCCAGCAGAAACGCGACGCGCGCGAGCTCGGTCACCTCGATGGTATCCACCGCCGTCAGCGCGCGCAGGATCCGCCATTGCTGTTCAGTCAGGCCATGGTTGCGCAAGGATGGGCGGAACTGGCGCATCACGGCTTCGCGCGCGCGTAAGAGCGACATCGGCAGCGAACGCGAGAATTCGCGCATCGGCCCGCGGCGCGCGTCCGGTGTTCCCTCCTGGTCCGAACGCGTTCCGTTCGGCGACTTCTTGCCCGTCATGTCTGGTGATCCGCCAATCGGGAATCCTCGATCTCGCGAAGGATAAAGTTTTGCGGCGCAACAAGCATCAAATCAGTTTGCGCCGGATAACTTAACATGTTAAACAAATTTCAGCACCCGCTTTTTGCTGAAACAGCCGGACGCTCATGGCCCTTTCAACCGACGACATCCGCAGCGCCGCCACGCGGCTCGACCAGGCCGAAAAAACGCGCAAGCAGATTCGCCAGCTTTCGCTCGAACATCCCACCATAACGATCGAGGATGCCTACGCTATTCAGAAAGCCTGGGTCGAGATGAAGGTCGCCCAGGGCCGCGTCGTGAAGGGCCACAAGATCGGCCTGACCTCGAAGGCGATGCAGAGCGCGCTCAATATCGACGAGCCGGACTCCGGCATCCTGCTCGACGACATGTTCTTTGCCGATGGCGGGCTGGTGCCGTCGGACCGCTTCATCGGCACCCGCGTCGAGGCCGAGCTTGCCTTCGTGATGAAGTCGCGGCTGGCGGGACCGGACTGCACGATGTTCGATGTGCTCAATGCCACCGACTTCGTGGTGCCCGCGCTCGAAATCCTCGACACCCGCGTCGAGCGGGTCGATCCGCAGACCAAGGCGACGCGGAAGATCTTTGACACCATCGCCGACAACGCCGCCAATGCCGGCATCGTGCTGGGCGGCCGCCCGATCCGGCCGATGGACGCCGACCTGCGCTGGATCGGCGTGCTCTGCTTCCGCAACGGCCAGCTCGAGGAAACCGGGCTTGCGGCGGGCGTTCTCAATCATCCCGCGACGTCGGTCGCCTGGCTTGCCAACAAAATCGCGCCGAATGGCCTCGCGCTCGAAGCCGGACAGGTGGTGCTGGCAGGCTCGTTCATTCGCCCGATCGAGACGCGGAAGGGCGACACGATCCAGGCGGACTATGGCCCTTACGGTTCAGTGAGCTGCTACTTCGCCTGAAGCTTGAGGACGACAGGAGCAATCGCAACATGCCGCACTTCACGATTGAATATTCGGCCAATCTCGATGGGCGCGTCGACATGGGCGCGGTGGTGGAGTTGGTTCGCAAGGCCGCAGTCGAGACCGGCATCTTCCCGCTCGGCGGTATCAGAGTCCGCGCCGTCAGATGCGAGCACTATGCGATTGCCGATGGCCGCCAGAACTATGCCTTTCTCGACATGGTGCTGCGGCTCGGCGAGGGTCGCGACCTCGCCACCCGCAAGAAGGCGGGCGAACATATTTTCAAGGCCTTGTCGGCCCATCTCGAGCCGGTCTTTGCGAACGAGAAGTTCGCGTTGTCGTTCGACATGCAGATCAACGACAAGGAAACAAGCTGGAAACGCAACAACATCCACGAAGCTCTGAAGGTGGAGACTATCAATGGATAAGGCGACACCTAAAGACGGGTTTCAGGCCAATCGCGACCGAGCAGCCCCCCTGCTCGCCAAATTGAAGAGCGACGGCATCGGACACATGATCGGCGGCAAGACCGTGCCGTCGGTGTCGGGCCAGACCTTTGAGACGAAGTCGCCGGTTGACGGCGCGGTGCTGGCGTCCGTCGCACGCGGCACCGCCGAGGATATCGACCGTGCCGCAACCGCGGCCGCGACCGCCTTCAAGTCCTGGCGCGACATGCCGGCGGCGGCGCGCAAGAAATTGCTGCATCGGGTCGCGGATGCGATCGAGGATAACGCCGACGATATCGCGGTGCTCGAATGCATCGATACCGGCCAGGCCCACCGCTTCATGGCCAAGGCCGCGATCCGGGCGGCGGAAAACTTCCGCTTCTTTGCCGACAAATGCGGCGAGGCCCGCGACGGCCTCAACACGCCCTCCGAGGAGCACTGGAATATTTCGACCCGGGTGCCGATCGGCCCGGTCGGCGTCATCACGCCCTGGAACACGCCGTTCATGCTGTCGACCTGGAAGATCGCGCCCGCGCTCGCCGCGGGCTGCACGGTCGTCCACAAGCCGGCGGAATGGTCGCCGGTCACCGCGGACCTGCTGGCAAAACTTGCCAAGCAGGCCGGCCTACCCGACGGCGTACTCAACACAGTTCACGGCATGGGCGAGGAAGCCGGCAAGGCACTGACCGAGCATCCCGCCATCAAGGCAATCGGCTTCGTCGGCGAAAGCGCGACGGGCTCGGCCATCATGGCGCAGGGCGCCCCTACCCTGAAGCGCGTGCATTTCGAGCTCGGCGGCAAGAACCCGGTAATCGTGTTCGACGACGCCGACCTCGACCGGGCGCTAGATGCGGTGGTCTTCATGATCTACTCGCTGAACGGCGAGCGCTGCACCTCCTCCAGCCGGCTGCTGGTCCAGGAGAACATCGCGGAGAAATTCATCGAAAAGCTGACGGCGCGGGTGAAGGCGCTGAAGGTCGGCCATCCCCTCGACCCCGCCACCGAAATCGGGCCGCTGATCCACGAGCGGCACCTGGCAAAAGTCTGCAGCTATTTCGACGTCGCCAAGAAGGACGGCGCCACCATTGCCGCCGGCGGAAAACCGCATGACGGCCCCGGCGGCGGACACTACGTGCAGCCGACGCTGGTCACCGGCGCGCATGCGAGGATGCGGGTGGCGCAGGAGGAAGTGTTCGGCCCGTTCCTGACCGTGATCCCGTTCAAGGACGAGAAGGACGCCATCGAAATCGCCAACGGCGTGCAGTATGGCCTGACCGGCTATGTCTGGACCGGCGACATGGGCCGGGCGCTGCGCGTCGCGGATGCGCTGGAGGCCGGCATGATCTGGCTCAATTCCGAAAACGTCCGCCATCTGCCGACCCCGTTCGGCGGCATGAAGGCCTCCGGCATCGGGCGCGACGGCGGCGACTACTCGTTCGACTTCTACATGGAGACCAAGCACGTCTCGCTCGCGCGCGGGACGCACAAGATTCAGCGACTGGGAGTGTAACAGCCACCGTCGTTCCGGGATGGTCCAAAGGACCAGACCCGGAACCTCGAGATTCCGGGTTCGATGCTGCGCATCGCCCCGGAATGACGAACCAACCCAAGGGAACGCCCATGCCGGTGCCGACACACGTCTTCGACCCGCCCTTCAACATCATCCGCTGCAGCCACGCCGTGCTCGACGTCGTCGACCTCGGCAAGAGTCGCGCCTTCTACGAGAACACCGTCGGCCTGCATGTCGAGGACGCCGACGACAAGGCGGTGTACCTGCGCGGCAGCGAGGAGCATCAGCATCACTCGCTGGTCTTGCGGAAAGCGCCGGTAGCCGCCTGCAGCCGGCTCGGCTTCAAGGTCGGCAATGACGGCGATCTCGACAAGGCGGCGACCTTCTTCTCCGAGAACGGCATCGCTTACGCCTTCGTCGACCAGCCGTTCCAGGGCCGCACCCTGCAATTCACCGATCCCGCCGGCTTCCAGCTCGAACTCTATGCGACGATGGAGAAGCGGCCGCATCTGCTGCGGCGCTACGATCTATATAAAGGCTGCCATCCGCAGCGGCTCGACCACTTCAACGTCTTCGCCGCCGAAGTTCAGGACACCGTCGATTTCTACGCAAGGCTCGGCTTCCGGCTGACCGAATATGGCGAGGAGGACGGGCCGAACGGACGGATCGCGGCGGCCTGGATGCACCGCAAGGGCAACGTCCATGACTTCGCCATCACCAATGGCCGCGGCCCTCGCCTGCACCACTTCGCCTATTGGACGCCGACGGCGATGAACATCCTGCATCTCTGCGACGTCATGGCTTCCAGCGGCTATCTGAAGAACATCGAGCGCGGCCCGGGGCGGCACGGCATCTCGAATGCGTTCTTCCTTTATGTTCGCGACCCGGACGGCCATCGTCTCGAACTCTACACCAGCGATTATTTCACCGGCGACCACGACCATGAGCCGCTGCGCTGGTCGCTGAAGGACCCGCGCCGGCAGACGCTGTGGGGTGCGCCTGCGCCGCGCTCCTGGTTCGAGGAGGGCTCGCCCTTCACCGGACAAAAGGTGCGCGAACCGGCCTTCGTCGCCGACGTCACTATTGCGGATTAGGATCGGCCTCAAACCATCGGGAGGGCATCATGAGCACGTCGTTGCTGAAATCCGTCGCAATCCTGCTTTCCGGTGCACTTGTCATGACTTCCGCAGCCTCCCTTCAAGCCGCCGAACTCAACGTCATCGCCGGCGGCTCGATGACCAACTCGATGAATGCCCTTGCCGCGACCTTCGAGAAAGCGACGGGGCATAAACTGTCGATCCATTTCGATTCCACGCCCAACATCATCGCGCGAATAAACTCCGGCACGCCGTTCGATGTGGTCGTCGTTCCCGTCGACGTCTTCAAGGACGCCGCGGCCAAAGCCCGCTTTGCGCCCAGCCCCACCGTCGATATCGCTCGTGTCGGCTACGGCGTCATCGTTCGGGCCGGCGCACCGAAGCCCGACATCTCGACGCCGGACGCCTTCAAGAAGGCCCTGCTTGCCGCGCCCTCCATCGCCTTTCTGCCGGCAAGCGCCGCGGGCGCTTACATAACAAAAGTGTTCGAACGCCTCGGCATATCGGAGGAGATGAAGGCCAAGACCAAGGCGCAGGCCGGACCGGGCCAGATCGCGCCGGCCGTCGCCAAGGGCGAGGCCGAGCTTGGCGTGTTCCTGACGCATGTCCTGGCCGTGCCAGGCGTCGAACTCGTTGGCCCGTTCCCCGGCGATCTGCAGCAGGAGCTGGTGTTCACCTCGGCCGTCGCCGCCGAGGCCAGGGAGGCCGACGCCGCCAGGGCGCTGATCGACTACCTCAGAACACAAGAAGCCACCGCCATCATCAAGGCTGCTGGCATGACGCCGGGCTAACAGGACATTTCATGGCCACTCCCCGTCTCGCGACCTATTCCATTGGCGGCGCCACCAAATACGGCGCCGTGACCGACGCCGGCATCGTCGATCTCTCCGCGCGGTTCGGAAAAGACTATCCGACGCTGCGCGAGGTCATCGCGGCCGGCGCGCTGATGAAGCTCGCCGACGAAGGCGCGCGGCACCAGCCGGACCATGCGCTCGATGCGATCACGTGGCAGCCGCCGATCCCCGTGCCGGAAAAGATCATCTGCATCGGCGTCAACTACCCGGACCGCAACGCCGAATACAAGGACGGCCAGGACGCGCCGAAATATCCGAGCATGTTCATGCGCACGCCGCGCTCCTTTGTCGGCCACAATACGCCGCTGGTGCGCCCCCGCGCCTCGCCGCAGCTCGACTACGAGGGCGAGCTGGTGCTGGTCATCGGCAAGGCCGGCCGGCACATCAAGGAGAACGACGCGCTGGATCATATCGCCGCCGTCACGCTCTGCAACGAGGGCACGATCCGCGACTGGGTGCGGCACGCCAAGTTCAACGTCACGCAGGGCAAGAATTTCGATTCCACCGGCAGCCTCGGCCCCTGGATCGTGCCCTACACGCAAGAAAGCCAGATCGCGGACATCCGCCTGACCACGAAGGTCAATGGCGAGACCCGGCAGGACGACCGCACCGGCCGGTTGATCTTCGGCTTCAGATACCTCATCAACTATCTCTCGACCTTCACCACGCTGGTAGCAGGCGATGTCATCGTGACGGGAACGCCGACCGGCGCCGGCGCGCGGTTCGACCCGCCGCGCTACCTCAAGCCCGGCGACGTCATCGAGGTCGAAGCCGAGGGTGTCGGCGTACTGAAGAACGGCGTGACCGACGAAGCCTGAAAAATTCCTGCAAGCGAGTGGATAGTACAATGAGCTCAACTTCCGGCGGCGAAGCAATCGTCAATGGTCTCGTCGCGCATGGCGTCGACACCGTGTTCGGCCTGCCCGGCGCGCAGATCTACGGCCTGTTCGACGCCTTCCACCAGGCGCAGTTGAAGGTGATCGGAGCGCGGCACGAACAGGCCTGCGGCTACATGGCCTTCGGCTATGCGCGCTCATCGGGAAAGCCCGGCGTGTTCAGCGTGGTGCCCGGGCCCGGCGTGCTCAATGCCAGCGCGGCGCTGCTCACCGCGTTCGGCTGCAACGAGCCGGTGCTGTGCCTGACCGGCCAGGTGCCGACGGCGTTTCTCGGCAAGGGCCGCGGCCATCTGCACGAGATGCCGGACCAGTTGGCGACACTGCGCACCTTCGTGAAATGGGCCGAGCGGATCGAATATCCGGACGCCGCGCCATCCGTGGTGTCGCGCGCATTCCAGGAGATGCTGTCGGGCCGCCGCGGCCCGGTGTCGGTGGAGATGCCGTGGGATGTGTTCACCCAGCGCGCGCAGGTCCGCCGTTCGACGGTGCTCGATGCCCTGCCCGCGCCACAGCCGGACCCTGACAGGATCAAGGCGGCGGCAGCGCTGATCAAGGATGCGAAGCGGCCAATGATCTTCGTCGGCAGCGGCGCGATCCATGCCGCGGAGGAAATCCTCGAACTGGCCGAGATGATCGACGCGCCCGTGGTGGCGTTCCGCAGCGGCCGCGGCATCGTCTCCAACGCGCATGAGCTCGGGCTGACCATGGCGGCCGGCTACAAGCTCTGGCCGACCACCGACCTGATGATCGCAATCGGCACCCGCGCCGAACTGCCGACATCGGGCTTCCGCTGGCCATATCAGCCGAAGGGATTGAAATCCGTTCGTATCGATATCGATCCGGCCGAGATGCGCCGGCTGGTGTGCGACGCCGCCATCGTTGCCGATGCCAAGGCAGGCACGGCCGATCTGGTCGCAGCCGTGAAGAAGGCCGGCTACAGTAAGACGAGCGGCCGGCGCGGTGAAATCCGCGACGCGACGGCGGCGGCGCTTGAGGAGATCCAGAAGGTACAGCCGCAGATGGCGTATCTGAACATTCTGCGCGAGGTGCTGCCGGCGAACGCCATCGTCACCGACGAGCTGTCGCAGGTCGGCTTTGCCTCCTGGTACGGCTTTCCGATCTATGAACCGCGCACCTTCATCACCTCGGGCTATCAGGGCACGCTCGGCTCGGGCTTCCCGACCGCGCTGGGCGCCAAGGTCGCCAATCCTGACAGGCCGGTGGTCGCGATAACAGGCGACGGCGGCTTCATGTTCGGCGTGCAGGAACTGTCGACCGCCGTGCAATTCAAGATCGGCGTCGTGACGCTGGTGTTCAACAACAACGCCTACGGCAATGTGCGCCGCGACCAGCGCCAGCATTTCGACGGGCGCGTGGTGGCGTCCGACCTGGTCAATCCGGATTTCGTGAAGCTGGCGGAATCCTTCGGCGCAGGCGCGGCGCGCGTCACCTCGCCGGATCAGTTCCGGCCCGCGCTGGAAAAGGCGCTGGCCGATGGCGGGCCTTACGTGATTTCGGTGGAAGTGCCGACGGATTCCGAAGTCTCGCCGTGGGCGTTCATCCATCCGCCGAAACCGTAGGCGTGCCTGATTACGTCGCCCTGCATCCGCAATGGTGCAATTCTCCCCTTTTGGGAGCTCCCGGCCGCGCGCTCCGGTTATCGCATGGGAGACCACCTTGGCGAGGCCGATGGCGCGCCTAGATGCGGGCGACCGCCTTAATTTTCTGAAGGCCGATTGCAGAACGGCGGTGCTGGTTGGCACCGCCGCTTTCGCCATGGCGGTGAATGCTGTAAGCGCGTTCTCTTTTTACACGCAGGAACGCACATCAGTTGCAAGCCGAAAACATACCGGCAAGAAGAAGCCCCCGGAGATGATCTCTCCGGGGGCCCTTGGATCGCTAGAATTGGGTACATCCGCCAATCCAACGATGATCCTCTCGCCATCTCGCCCCGCAATCGTGATCAGTATGTGGCAGCGATGCGTCACCCGCGTGATTTTATCCCTGCCAGAAAGGTGCGAGCAGACAACCCCCGAAAAGGAAAATCAGCGCGCTTTGCGAAATGTGAGGTTGATCCGCTGCCGCCCCATGACGGCGTGCTCGCCGTCCGCGAGCGGCGCGACACCGTGAAAGTACAGCCGCGACGGGCCGCCCCATACGACGACGTCGCCGTGCTCGAGCCGGTAGCGGTCTGGCTTGTCGGCGCGCTTCGGGCCGCCGAACAGGAAGATCGCCGGTAGCCCAAGCGAGACCGATACGATGGGCGCACCGAAATCGAGTTCGTCCCTGTCCTGATGCAGCGACAGCTTCGCGCCTGGTACATAGCGGTTGATCAGGCAGGCCTCCGGCCCGAAGCCGCTGAACCCGGCGTCATCAGCAGCGTCGGCCGCTAGTCTGTACAGAACGGGCGGCATCGCCGGCCACTTCTGTCCGGACGCGGGGTCGATGGCGTCATAGCGATAACCGGTGTGGTCCGACACCCAGCCGACACTGCCGCAATTGGTCATCGCGACCGACATGCGGTGCCCGCCCGGCGTGATCAGATGCCGGAACGGCGCCTGTTTGACTATCGCGCGCAGTGCCGGAAGCAGCTCGGCTTCGAACGGCCGCGCAAAACCACGCAGCAGCACCGCGCCGTCCGCCATCACTTCGCGTGACGGGCGCACATCCTGAACGTTACCGAACAAATCCGCTGTCAATTCAGTCCGCGCTCATTTGGCATCGTGGAAGATCACACCGACGGTGTGGCGATCACCGGATCTGATGCGGCTGACGCCATGGCGCAGATTAACCCGATACGGCCCGCGCGTCCCCTGCACCGGCCGATGGTGCACAGCAAAGGCGACGGCATCGCCCTGTTTGAGCGGCACCACCTCCGGCCGCGACTGCATCCGCGGCCGCTGCTCCGTCAGCACGAACTCGCCGCCCTCGAAATCGCGCCCCGGTTCCGACAGCAGGATCGCGACCTGCAGCGGGAAGACGTGCTCGCCGTAGAGGTCCTGATGCAGGCAGTTGTAGTCACCCTCGCCATACTGCAACAGCAGCGGCGTCGGCCGCGTCTGCCCCGCGTCATGGCAGCGTTTCAGGAATGCGGCATGCTTGTCGGGATAGCGGATGTCTATCCCCATCGTCTCGTTCCAGCGATTGGCAACGCCGCAAAGCCGCGTGTAGAGCGCGGGCCGCAACTCTGTGATCAGGTCCGGCAGCGGATAGGAAAAATACTTGTACTCGCCACGGCCGAAGCCATGGCGCCCCATCACGATGCGGCTGCGGAAATTTGTGTCGTCCGGATAGAGCGCGGCCAGCACGGCGCATTCGTCCGGCGACAGCAATCCCTTCAGGACGGCGCAGCCTTCTGCGTCGAGATCGGCGGTGACCTGCGTCCAGTCGATGGCGTCGACGCGCACGGCGATATCGAGGGACGGAGGATAGAGCTTTTTTGCGGTTGCTTTCATGACGGGGATCTTCCCGCTTTAAATGGTCCTGTGCCACCCGATTTCCGAACATCCATGGGGCTCGATCGGTTCCAAGGACCCAATTTGGACGTTTTCCGCCAAAACGATGCAACCCGTACAAGAGTCAATAAAACTGCCTGTTAGCCTGGACTGCTCTCGCCGATGCGCAAACCTCTCATCATTTTAGCCAAGCTGGTCGTGGCGCTGCTTTCGGTAGCAGGCACGGGGCTATTGATATTCGAGGGCTGGCTGATCTGGCACTACGAATACGGCATTGGCCTGCCGGACGAAAGAAAACTCGCGGCGCTTTCGGTGCCTGCACCTGCGTGCTCCACCAGCAACCAGCAGACCTACGTTCCGCTGTCCGAGATACCTCCGCTCGTCCGCCAAGCGGCTGTCGCTTACGAGGAACCCGAATTCTATGAACGCCTGTCGCTGAACCCTTTGATTGAATTAGTCGTTGCCATCACCCACAACCGCGGTCCTCGACCATCCAGCATAACGGCTTCGGTCACAAGGTGCCTCATTTCGCTTAATCCAGCGTGTTGCAGGGGACTCGACTGGCATATCGGGAATATCGCTCTCATGACTCGCGTAGCTAAGACCTTGTCCCGCGATCGGATCCTCGAGATTCATCTGAATGAGAGTTACTTCGGCCGCGGCAGCTACGGCGTCGGCGCCGCTTCGACGGCGTATTTCGACAAACCGCTCGCGTTGCTGACCGTCGACGAAATCGCAGTGATCGCGGCCCTGCCGAGAATGCCGACGCTGCTCAGCCGACGGACCGATCTCGCCCAGGATCGGCGAAATGCCGTCATCGACCGGATGCTGCAGGCAAAAATCATCAATGACGCCGAGGCCACGACGGCGCGAGCGCGTCCGCTGCAGTTCCGCGAAATCCCGCCGGACAACGCCACGCAGCGGCGGAAGCTGTGAGGTCAGCCCAACACCGGCATCGTGATCACATCATAGCCGTGGCTGATTTTGCGCTTCAGCACAGGATCCTCCAGCTCGAACTCGAAGCGATCGGCCGGGCGGATGCCGCCCTTAGCGGCAAAGGTGCCGCCGAACATGGCGCAGCCGTCGGGCAGGCCCTTGCCGGCAAAACCGCGGTCGATCAGGTCCTTCACCGGCAGCATGGCATCCAGCGTGCCCTCCTGATAGAGCACCCGCGCGCCATCGATTACAGCCCAGGAACGCAGGATCATCTTGTCCCAGTGGCCGATGACGTCCTCCAGCTCCCACAGCACGGACGCAACCGGCTTATCGCACATCTGTTTTGATACGGTGACGCTGTAGCTCTCGACCTTGCGGTCAGTGTGGTCGGAGCCGCAACCGACGAAGATGCGGCCCTGCCAGCCGATCAGCACGAACTCGACCTCGCCGCTGGAATTTTCACCCGAGACCTCGATGCGGTCGGCCTGGGTAATCCGCCGCGCCGAGCAACGGTAGTAGATCGGCGTCGTCGCGGGCCGCGCGATGCCGAGCTCCTCGAGTTCGGCGATGTGCTTGTCGCGCGCCACCGGATCGCGCCCGGTCCAGCCGGCGATGACGGCCTGGTCGATCGCCAGCGTCAGTGGCGTCAGCATGCCCTTGTCGTCGACGTTGAAGGTGAGATCAAACACGGATGACGTCCTCCATTCCGGCCGCTAGTTCGAAGATGCGACGATCCGATCCGCCCGCGGCGGCCAGCATCAGCCCGACCGGCATCTCGCCTTCGCGATGCGCCGGCAGCGAGATCGCGCAGCCGTCGAGCATGTTGATCAGCGTGCAGTTGCGCAACGACCGCAAATTCTCCGTGGCGAACAGCTTGTCGTCGGCGACAAGGTCGGCGATTTTGGGCGGCGTATTCGCGGTGGTCGGCAGCACCAGCGCGTCATACGGCGCGATGCGCTGCTCGGTGCGCGCAATGAACGAGCGGCGCGCGTTGAGGATGTCGATATAGTCAGCCGCGCTGATGGCTTCGCCACGCAGGATGCGGACGCGGACGCGGGGATCGTAGACGTCGCCTTTGCTGGTGAGCAGATAGCGGTGCCACGCGTAGCTTTCCGCGGCGGCAAACCCGCCCTTGCTGCTCATGGCGCCGACATCGTGGAATTCCGGCACCTCGATCCGCTCGATCAACGCACCGTGGCGTGACAGCGTCTCCAGCGCGCGCTCGAAGGTCTTTGCGACCTCTTCGTCGAGATCGTCGAGCGCGACCGTGGTCGGCACCGCGAGCCGCATGCCCTTGACCGGGCGCGGATGCAACGGCTTAACGGCTTCCTCCGCGAGCACGGCGTCGAGCACCGCGCAGCAGCCAACCGAGCGCGCCAGCGGGCCAAAGCTGTCGAGTGAGGACGACAGCGGCACGCCGCCGTCAAGCGGCACGCGCGCCTGCGTCGGCTTGTAGCCGACGATGCCGTTATAGGCCGCCGGAATCCGACAGGAGCCGCCGGTATCGGTGCCGAGCGCGCCATAGGCCATGCCATCCGCGATCGAGACCGCAGCCCCCGAGGACGAGCCGCCCGGCACATGGCCGACGCTGCGATTGAACACGCTCTTCGGCGTGCCGTAATGCGGATTGATGCCGATGCCGGAATAGGCGAATTCGGTCATGTTGGTGCGGCCGATCACGATGAAGCCGGTCCGGCGCAGCCGCGCCACCACAGGTGCATCGGCTTCCGCGGGCGCGGAATCCTCCAGCGCGCGGGATCCGGCGCGGGTCACCTGCCCCTTGATGTCATAGAGATCCTTGATCGACACGGGGATGCCTGCATAGGGCGACGGTGCGGCATGCGCTTTGCGTAAGTGATCCATCGCATCCGCCGCCGATATCGCGGCGTCCTTGTCGACATGGATAAAGGCCCGCGCGCCTTCGCCGGCGGGATCGGCAATTCTGGCCAGACACGCCTCGACCAGTTTGCGCGCGGTGGTGCGCCCGGTGTCGAGATCGGCGGCGAGGCTGGCGAGTGTCGGATTAGCAGGCATGATCGTCGTCGCTCTCTTCGTTAATTGCCGTCCGGCGCGGGTACGATGTCGAGATCCAGCAGCGCCGAACTCAGCGATTTGCCGTGTGCATCGAGGGCCAGCGACCGGGTTACGCCCCCTCCCAGCGCCTGGTCCATCACGAAATTCAGCGCAGCGAGATTGGGCAGTTCATAACGAACCACCTCGCCCTGGACAACACCGGCAAAATGGGACTTCACCCGCGCAGCGGTAACTTGCTCGAGCAACAGCGGATAGTGCTTGGCGTCATAGGCGATGACCGAGATGTTGGAAATGTTGCCCTTGTCGCCGGTGCGGGAATGAGCGATCTCGCGCAGCTTCACCCTATGCTCCCACAAATCGGATCTGCGACTTTGCCAGCTCGCGCGGCAGCAGCACGGATGCGACCGCGACCACGTCACGCGCCGATTTCCAGGCGCCGCCGCCCGCGGCCGGGCCATTGGTATAGAGTGTCTCGACCTCGTTGCCGATCCTGATCGCCTCACGCAGGTTCTCGGTACGCCCCGCGACCCGCACGCGCACCTCATAAGGTTCGCCGGCCCGCGCGGACACTTCCGGCCCATGCAGGGAATCGACGCCGACCAGTTCGAACCGCAATTCGCTCGCGGCGACGTTGGTGAGCTTCAGCCGCTCGCGGACGATCTCCAGCGCCAGCCGCCCCCGCGCCAGTGCGCCGGGACCGGCATAGGAGATCTGTCCCTCGCCGATATAGCTGTCGACATAACCGACCGAGACCTTCAGCGTATCGGTTCGCTTCGTGCCACGGCCGCCGCTGACACGGACGCGATCAGGTCCGATTTCCTCGATCCTTACCTGCGAGAAATCCGCGACCACATCCGGCTGGAAATATTTCGTGGGGTCGTGGACCTCATACAGCAATTGCTCCTTGCAGGTTTGCTCCGTCACCGCGCCGCCCGAGCCCGCAACCTTGGTGACGACAAGACTGCCGTCCTCGCCGACCTCGCCGATCGGAAAGCCAAGCCGCGCCAGATCAGCCACATCCTTGTACCCGGGATCGGCAAAATAGCCGCCGGTGATCTGGCCGGCGCATTCGAGCAGATGGCCGGCGACCGTGCCCTGCCCGAGCAGATTCCAGTCGTCCATCGCCCAGCCGAAGGCATGGATCATCGGCGCCAGGAACAGCGCCGGATCGGATGCTCTCCCGGTGATGACGACATCGGCACCCGCGGCCAGCGCCTGCGCCATCGGCTCGGCGCCGAGATAGGCATTCGCCGACAACAGCCGGTTGCCGAGCTGCTTGATCGTGCCGTCGAATTCCATGATCGGCAGATCGCCTTCCTTGCAGGCGTCGAGCACGTCGTCGCCGACGATGGCAGCCACCTTCAGAGATGGCAGCCCAAGTGACCTCGCGATCTCAGCGGTCTTTCGCGCGGCGGCTTCCGGATTGGCCGCGCCCATATTGGTCACGATCTTGATGCCCTTGGCGGCGCAGACCGGCAGAACCGCGCGCATGCGCTCCTCGAGCAATGGATCGAAGCCGCTGTCGGGATCTTTCATGCGCGCCTGCTGCGCGAGCGCCACCGTACGCTCGCCGAGGCATTCGAACACGAGATACTGGATATCGCCCTTCTCGGCGAGTTCGATCGCAGGCTCGATGCGATCGCCCGAATAGCCGGCACCGGACCCTATTCGTATCGTTCGCACATCGTCTCCTTCTCGCTGCAAGCACCACGCGGCTCGCAACAGACAAATACCCTAGCGCGGAAAATTACTGGCATACAAGCGCTGTGGCTTGGCGGAATGCGGCCATGCGGCAGCGCCACTGCTGGGACCGTTGACGGGGAACAGTCTATGTCGCATCAAGATCGAAACATGCGGGCAAGCGTCCGCGTCCCAAGGAGAAATTGCCGCATGGCCGAACCCGCGCGCGCCAAACCAAAGCCCACACCGGAGACCCAGCATTTCTGGGACGGAACGCAAGCCGGCGAACTGCGCCTGCAGCGCTGCGACGCCTGCGCCAATGTCTATTTTCCGCCGCGCCCGTTCTGCCCCTCCTGCGCCTCGCGCAAGGTTTCCGTGTTCAAGGCAAGCGGCAAGGGCAAGCTCTATAGTTACGTTATCAACCACCGTCCGGCCGCGCCCGGCTTCACGCCGCCCTACGCGATCGCGGTCGTCGAACTCGACGAGGGCCCGCGCATGATGAGCAACATCATCGACTGTCCGCAGACGCCGGAGGCGCTCGAACTCGACATGAAGCTCGAAGTCGCGTTCGAAAAGCTCGACGACAAGATCACCCTTCCCTTGTTCCGTCCGGCGAAGGGTTAAGCATATGCGCAGAAACCAGGTCGCCGTCGTCGGCGCAGCCGAGACCACCGAACTCGGCGTCATTCCCAACATGTCGCAGATCCAGCTCCATGCGGACGCGGCGCTCAACGCCATTGCGGATGCCGGGCTGAAACTGTCCGACATCGACGGCATCGCTACCGCCGTCGAAACCCCGCAGCAGATCGCACATTACCTCGGCATCACGCCGACCTGGGTCGACGGCACGTCCGTCGGCGGCTGCTCGTTCATGCTGCACGTCCGTCATGCCGCCGCTGCCATCGAAGCCGGGCTCTGCAAGACCGTGCTGATCACCCACGCCGAGAGCGGCAAGTCGATGATCGGAAAATTGCCGCGCTCGACGCCGCCAGACAGCCTCAATGGCCAGTTCGAGGCGCCGTTCGGCGTCTACGGCCCGCCCAGCATGTTCCCGATTCCCGTGCTGCGCTACATGAAGACCTACGGCATCACCCATGAGCAGATCGCCATGGTCGCGGTCGCCCAGCGCGAATGGGCGGCAAAGAACCCGCGCGCGATGATGAAGGACCCGATCACGGTCGCCGACGTGCTGAACTCGCGGATGATCGCCTACCCGTTCCGCCTGCTGCAATGCTGCCTCGTCACCGATGGCGGCGGCGCGCTGATCCTCACCTCGGCCGACCGCGCCAAGGATTTTCCGAAGAAGCCGGTCTATATCCTCGGCACCGGCGAGAGCGTGGAAACGCCGATGGTCAGCCAGATGGAGACGTTCAACTCCTCGCGCGCCTTCAAGGTGGCGGGGCCGACCGCCTTCAAGGAGGCCGGCATCACCCACAAGGACGTCAATCATCTCATGATCTACGACGCCTTTGCCCATCTGCCGCTTTTTGGCCTCGGCGATCTCGGCTTCATGCCGCATGAAGAGACCGGTAAGTTCATCGCCGACGGCAACACCCGCCCCGGCGGCAAGCTGCCGCTCAACACCAATGGCGGCGGCCTCAGCTATATGCACTCCGGCATGTACGGCATGTACGCGCTGCAGGAGAGCGTGCGGCAGATGCGCGGCATCGCGCCGGCGCAGGTCAAGGACGCGAAGATTTCGGTCTGCCACGGCGTCGGCGGCATGTTCGCGGCGAGTGGCACGATCATCTTTACGAACGAACGCTAGGAAATGGCTGGCGCGAGCGCAGCACTCAATCTGTCATTGCCGGGCTTGACCCGGCAATCCATCTCCTTCTGAAGAAGGATGGATGCGCGGGTCAAGCCCGCGCATGACGAGCGGAGTTCTGCATCGGCCTGCGAAAACAGAACAGGAGACCCCCAATGGCAAAATCACTGCAAGACAAAGTCATCATCGTCACCGGCGCAGGCCGCGGCATCGGGCGCGAGATCGCGCTGCTCTGCGCCGCCGAAGGCGCCAAGGTCGTGGTCAACGATCCCGGCGGCGCGGCCGACGGCGCCGGTTCGAGCGCGGCTCCCGCCGAGGAAGTGGTCGAGGAGATCAAGAAGCGCGGCGGCATCGCGGTCGCCAATTTCGAGTCGGTGGCGGAAGCGATCCCTGCCAGCAAGATCGTGAAGACCGCGACCGATCATTTCGGCCGGCTCGACGGCGTCGTCAACAATGCCGGCATCCTGCGCGACATGATCTTCCACAAGATGAGCGTGGAGGCGTTCGAGGCCGTCATCAAGGTGCACCTGATGGGTTCGTTCTATGTCAGCCACGCCGCGGCGCGGATCTATCGCGAACAGGAGAGCGGCGCCTTCGTGCACTTCACCTCGACCTCGGGCCTGATCGGCAATTTCGGCCAGGCCAACTACGCCGCCGCCAAGCTCGGCATCGTTGGCCTGTCGAAGTCGATCGCGCTCGACATGGGCCGCTTCAATGTGCGCTCGAACTGCGTCTCGCCGTTCGCCTGGACCCGCATGATCGGCACCATCCCGACCGAGACCGACGCCGAGAAGGCGCGGGTCGAGAAGATCAAGCAGATGGGCCCGGAGAAGATCGCACCGGTCTGCGCCCACCTGCTCTCCGATGCCGCCAAGGACGTCACCGGGCAGATCTTCGGCGTGCGCATGAACGAGATCTTCCTGTTCAGCCAGAATCGTCCGGTACGCTCGGTTCACCGCGGCGAAGGCTGGACGCCGCAGACCATTGCCGAGCACGGCATGCCGGCGCTGAAGGGATCGTTCACCGCGCTCGACCGCTCCGCGGATATCTTTACGTGGGATCCGATCTGACGGACGAAGCGTAGGGTGGGCCAAGGCGCAACAGCGCCGTGCCCACCATCTCGCAACTGCCGGACCTCATCCTGAGGAGGCGCGCGAGCGCCGTCTCGAAGGATGAATGGCACCAGCGGGGCCTCATGGTTCGAGACGGCGCTAATGCGCCTCCTCACCATGAGGATTCAATGGCTGCTATACTGCGGCGCCATTTCCGGTTGTTTCATCACAGCCCGCCCGCTTTATGCCGGAATGCGGGCTGATGTTTTTCCTCCCAACAAAAAATACACGGGAGGAAATCATGACAACCTCGCTGACCCTTTCCGATCCCCAGCAACAAGGCGGCGGTTTTGACCGTCGCAAGATACTGACCGGCGCGGCAGCACTCGCCGCCTCGACCGTAACGATGAAGACGGCTTCTGCCGCCTCCGTGGCGCCGCTCGGCCAAACCGGCGCACCGACCACGGCATCGCCGCCCCTGCCACTCGGCCCGCTTTCCGGCGCCCGCTATCCGGACGCTCGACTGGAGTCGATGAAGAAGCCGAAGGTTTCGTTCGGGCCGACAGGCTTTCCGGCCTTCGCGGGCACCATGGCCGTCGAGCGCGTCGCCACCGGATTCCGCTGGGCCGAAGGCCCAGTCTACTTTCCGGCTGGGCGATATGTTCTGTTTAGCGACATTCCCAACAACCGCATCATGCGCTTTTCAGAAGATGACGGGCATCTCAGCGTCTATCGCCAGCCGTCGATGAACTCGAACGGCAACACGATTGATCGCGAAGGACGCCTGATCACCTGCGAACACAGCGGTCGGCGGGTCACCCGGACCGAACTCGACGGCTCGATCACGATCATCGCCGACAAGTACAATGGCAAGAAACTGAACTCGCCGAACGACGCAGTCGTCGCGGCCGACGGTACGATCTGGTTCTGCGACCCAGCCTACGGTATCGGCGGCTATTACGAGGGCATCAAGGCCGACGCCGAGCAGGAAAAGAAAAACGTCTACCGGGTGGATCCGAAATCCGGCGACATCAAGATGGTGGTCGATGACTTCGTGGAGCCAAACGGCCTTTGCTTCTCGCCTGACGAGAAGAAGCTCTATATCTGCGATACCGGCTTCACCGACGGGCCGGACAACCCGTCGCATATCCGCGTGTTCGACGTGGATCTCGCCGCCGGAAAGCTATCGAACAGCAAGGTCTTTGCGGACATGCCCAAGCCCAGCATTACCGACGGGCTGCGCTGCGATCGTGAAGGCCGCCTCTGGTGCTCCGTGGGTTGGGGCGATCCGAATGAGGACGGCGTGCGCTGCTACACAGCGGACGGCGACCTCCTCGGCAAGATCCACATCCCGGAAACGGTCGCCAATCTGTGCTTCGGCGGCCAGCAGCGGAACAGGCTCTACATCTGCGGCTCGTCGTCGCTGTATGCCGTGTACACCAGTGCGCAGGGTGCGATGAAGCCGTGAGCAATGCCAACGGGCGCCAATAGTTGTTGGGAATACGCCCCCACCACGAGTCGTCCCCCCGCCTTGTGCGCAATTGCGCACTTGGCGCGGGGACCCATAACCACAGGGCTCTGTTGAAGCAGGTGATCTCTCCCATCCTGCCTTACGGATAGATCACGCGGTATGGGTCCCGGCGCCCGTGCGCAATTGCGCACTAGGCCGGGACGACGGCGGAGGGAGTGGCGCCCCCTCACCCGCTATTCCGCAAGCCCGCCGAAATCCCGTTGATGGTGAGCTGAATCCCGCGCAGCACCTGCTCATCCGGGTTCTGCGCGCGGTGCTCCTTCAACAGTTCGACCTGCACATGGTTGAGCGGGTCGAGATAGGGAAAGCGGTTGCGGATCGAGCGGTCCAGCAGCGGGTTACCCTGCAGCAGGCGTTCGTGCCCCATGATGTCGAGCAGCGTCTCGATCGAGGAATGCCATTCGCGCCGGATGCGGCCAAAGATGCTGTCGCGCAAGGCGACATCAGGCACCAGCTCGGCATAGCGCGAGGCGATCGCGATCGAGCTCTTGGCCAGCACCATATCCATGTTCGACAGCAGCGTGCGGAAGAACGGCCATTCGCGGTAGAGCTCCTGCAGGAACGGCATGCCCTGCTCCGGATGCTCGGCGATCCAGGTCTCGACCGCCGAACCAAAACCGTACCAGCCCGGCAGCATCAAGCGGCACTGCGCCCAGCTGAACACCCAGGGAATGGCGCGAAGATCCTCGATCTCGCGGGTTTTCTTGCGCGACGCCGGACGGCTGCCGATGTTGAGCGTCGAGATTTCGGTGATGACGGTGGAGCCCCAGAAATAATCCGCAAAACCTTCGGTCTCGTAGACCAGGCCGCGATAGGCCTTGAAGGCCAGCGCGGACAGTTCCTCCATCGCGGTCAGATATTCCTTGCGCGGCGCACTCTGCCGCGGGTGCAGCAGGCTCGCTTCCAGCGTCGCCGCGGCAAGGATTTCCAGATTGCTGCGGCCGACCTCGGGATTGGAATATTTGCTTGAGATGATTTCGCCCTGTTCGGTGATGCGGATCTGCCCGTTCACCGCGCCGCCGGGCTGCGCGATGATCGCGTCATAACTCGGCCCGCCGCCGCGGCCGACCGATCCGCCGCGACCGTGGAACAAACGCAGCCGCACGTGATGGCGCTCGAACACGTCGACGAGGCCGATCTCGGCCTTGTAGAGCTCCCAGCCCGAAGTGACGAAGCCGCCATCCTTGTTGCTGTCGGAATAGCCGAGCATCACTTCTTGTATGCCGCCGCGGCTGTCCACCAGCCGGCGATAATCGTGGAGGGACAGCATCCGGTCCATGATGCCGGATGAGGCCTGCAGGTCCTCGATGGTCTCGAACAGCGGTACGATGTTGATGGCGCTGCGGCCGGAGGGATTGATAAGCCCAACCTCCTTCAGCAGCACCGCCACCTCCATCATGTCGGACATGCCCTTGCACATCGAGATGATGCATTGGTGGATCACATCGGGGCCGAAATGGGCATGGGCCTCTGCTGCCGCGCGGAACACCGCGAGTTCGCTGAGCGTTTCGTCGCTGTACCTGACGAAGGCCGAGCTGAGCGGCCTTGCGCTGCGCAGTTCGCTCAACAGCAGGCTGACGCGGGCTTCCTCGTTCAAGTCCAGATAGGACATGCCGGGGATTGCCGCATCGAACAGTTCGGCCACCGTGCGCTCATGCACCGCGGAGTTCTGCCTGATATCAAGCCGCGCGAGGTGGAAGCCGAAACAATCCACTGCGCGGCGCAGCAGGCGCAAACGACCGCGTGCGATCACGCCGGAATTATTCGCAATCAGCGAACGATCGAGTACATCGAGATCGGCCTTGAATTCCCGCACGCTCTCGTACGGCGCGCCCTCGCCGACCGGCCGCCTTGTCGTCTCGATCTCTAGCTTCAGCGCCGTTGCGGTCAGCCGCGCATAGATTCCTGAGACCGCAAGGCGGTACGGTTCACCGCTTCGGTGCGGCGAGGAGTCGGGCGAGCGCCCGGCCAGGGCGCGCAATTCTTCAGAGACATCGGCAAGATGCGCCGCCAGCGAGAGTTCCGAGCCGAGGACGTGCAATTCCTCCAGATAGAAGCTCATCACCCGGCTCGACTGCAGGCGCAGCGTGCCGCGCATGACGTCGGCGGTGACGAACGGGTTGCCGTCGCGGTCGCCACCGATCCAGCTTCCCATGGTCAGGAACGATGCCAGATCGCCGGGCGTGCCGCCCTCCTCCCGGTTGAGCCGATCTTCCAGCGCGCTATGCAGCCGCGGCACCTCGTGCAGGAAGGTGTAGTCGTAGAAGGAGAGACCATTTGAGACTTCGTCCAGCACGGTCAGCTTGGTTCGCCGCAACAGGTTGGTCTGCCACAGCGTGAGCACGGCGCGGCGCAACTGCTCGTCGCAGGCCTCGGCCTCCTCCGGCGTGAGCTGGACGCGCTCGCGCCGGTCGAGCAAGCCGGCGATTTCCATCTCGCGGTCGATCGTGCTCTTGCGGCGGACTTCGGTTGGGTGCGCCGTCAGCACCGGGCTGACCTGGGCTTCCTTGAAAAAGCGGCGGAGCTCGGCCGCACTGATCCCGGCCGTCTTGGCATGCGCCAACGTCTGGGTTAGCGCGCTCGGCCGCGGCCCGCCGGGACCTCGACCGCGCATCTGACGGATGTTGTTCTGGTCCTCGGCGATGTTGGCGAGGTGGGAAAAATAGCTGAAGGCGCGGACGATCCGCACGGTATCGGCTGTCGACATGCTGTCGAGGATGGTCTCGAGTTCCCGCCGCGCCAGCCTGTCCTCGTCGCGATGGAACCGGATCGAGGTCTGCCGGATACGCTCGACGAGGTCGAACACATCGGCACCCTCCTGATCACGAACGGTATCACCGAGAATCCGGCCGAGCAGGCGGATATCGGTCCGCAGCCGGGCATCTTCCTCCAGCGCCAGCGCTTCGTCGCTGCGGTTGGACCGGACTTCGATCTCGGAAGGCATGATCTGGGAAGACATTGGCTCGCCACCTCAGGAACAGCCCGGCTGTCCCGAGTGTGCAATTTTTTTGCCGCAGTGCAAGATAAAGATGGAGGCGGTGCAGCTATCCGTCGTCCCCGCGAAAGCGGGGACCCATAGCCACCGGGCGCAGTGGTTACATGCGCTGAGGGCTCCAGCTTCGCGAACCACAAACATTCGTGGTTATGGGTCCCGGCTCGCGCTTCGCTTGGCCGGGACGACGAGCATTGGATATCGCTAAATCCTCCGCCCGGCCCGCTCCCAAAAGGGATCGCGCAGGCGGCGCTTGAAGATCTTGCCGGAATCTTCCCGCGGCAGGCCGGACTGGATTTCGATATGCTTCGGCACCTTGTAGTCGGCGAGCGAGACCTTGAGCTGGCTGCGGATCGAAGCAAGATCGAGCGTCACGCCCGGCTGCGGCTCGACCACCGCCATCAGCGCCTCCCCGAATTCCGCATCGGGAATGCCGAACACCGCGCAATCGTGCACGCCAGGAATCGCATGCAGCGCCGCCTCGATCTCGGCCGGATAGATGTTGACGCCGCCCGAGATCACCATGTCGCGNGATGAAGACGTAGCCGTCGGCGTCGATATAGCCGACATCGCCCGAGGTGATGAAGCCGTCGCGATCGATCTCGGAACGCTTCTCCGGCTTGTTGTGATAGGTGAAATCCGGATTGCCCGCGATGCGCGAATAGATTTCGCCGATCTCGCCCTGCGGCAATTCCCTGCCGTCATCGCCGATGAAGCGCAGCTCCGCGCCGGGCGAAATCTTGCCGACCGTGCCCGGCTTCTTCAGCGCATCCTCGGAAGTGGCGAAGGTGACGGCGCCTGATTCCGTCGAGCCGTAGAATTCGTAAATGACCGGCCCCCACCACTCGATCATCGCGCGCTTGACGTCCGCCGGACAGGGCGCGGCGGCATGGATGATATGGCGCAGCGACGACATGTCATACTTCTTGCGCACCTCCTCGGGCAGCTTCATCAGGCGGATGAACATGGTAGGCACCATGAAGATGGTGTCGACCTTCTCGGTTTCGATCACGCGCAAAAATTCTTCCGCATCGAAACGCGGCATGATCACCAGCGCGCCGCCGAGCCGGCCGGCACGCAGGCCGAAGGAATTCGGCGCGGAATGATACAACGGCCCCGGGAGCAGCGCGCGGGCGCCAGGCTTCAGGCCATAGATCATCGCGCGCATGCGTTCGGCATTGGCGGTCTGCTCCGGCGTAGGCGCGAAACGACGAACACCCTTGGGATGGCCCGTTGTGCCCGAGGTGTAGATCATGTTCTGCGGCTGCGGCACCGCCGGCCCGTCATAGCGCGGGTGCTGCTTCAGCCAGGATTCAAAATCGATCGCGAAGTCGGGCGTCGCGAGGTGATCCGGATCGATCCTGTAGCTGGCAATAATTTCAGGCGGCGTCGGCACGCTGAGCGCCGTGACGCCGGGCGGGATGGCCTCGCGCAACTGATGCAGCATGTCGGCATGCGCGATTAGCACCGCGGTGCCGGAATCCTTCAGCACAAAATTGATCTCTTCCGGCTTGAAGTGCCAATTGACCGGCACGCCATAGGCCCCGAGCCGCATCGCGGCATAGGCCGCCTCGATGAAAGCGATGTCGTTGCGCATCAACATGGCGACGCTGTCGCCCTGCTTGACGCCGAGTTGTTGCAGACCGCTGGCGATGCGCTCACTGCGCTCGGCGACCTCGTCGTGAGTGCGGCGGCGCGGGCCGCTGATGATGCCGAGGAAGGGCGAGATAGACATTGTCTCTTTCCGATCTGCTGCCGGGTTTTGTGTGACCCTCATGGTGAGGAGCGCGTCTTGGCGCGTCTCGAACCATGAGGTCCGTGGCCCATCTCTCGAGACGCCGCTTGCGCGGCTCCTCGGGATGAGGTCGAAGTCTAAGCCTCCGCAAAGCGCGGCGGGCGTTTTTCCATATTGGCGCGAACCGCCTCGGTCTGGTTGGGGCTGCCGATCAGTTTCTGCTGCTCGACGGATTCAGCCAGCAGCGCCGGAGCCGGATCGACGGAGAGCTTGTTCAGCATGCGCTTGGCGGCGCGGATGGCATCGGGGCTCTTGCCGGCGATTTCGCGCGCGACTTCGAAGGCCGCCGCGCGCGGATCGTCGCAGATCCGCGTCGCGAGGCCGTAGCTCATCGCTTCCTGCGCCGAGAAGATGCGCCCGGTATAGGTCAGCTCACGCAAAATATCGTCGCGGACGAGGCTGGCGAGGATCGGCGTGCCCGCCATGTCGGGCACCAGGCCCCATTTGATTTCCATGATCGACATCCGCGCGTCGGGCGTGAGGAAGCGCATGTCGGCGCCGAGCGCGAGCTGGAACCCGCCGCCGAACGCCACGCCCTGGATCGCGGCAATGACCGGCACCGGAAGCTGGCGCCAGCCCCAGACCGCCTGCTGCGGAAAGTTCGCGAGACCATGCGTGCGTGCAGTCAGATCGCGTTTCTCGCCACCGGCGATCCCGTTACCGCCGTTTTCCTTCATGGCCTGGAAGCGCCCCATGTCGAGACCGGCGCAAAACGCCCGTCCCTCCCCCGACAATACTACCACCCGGACGCCTTTTTCACGCGCCAGCCGCTCGGTCGCCGCCACCAGCGCCTCGAACATCGCGGCATCGAGCGCGTTCATCTTGTCGGCCCGCACCAGCCGGACATCGGCGATACTGTCCGAAATCGAGATCGAGACGCGTTGCTCCATGAAAATCTCCTCGCAGATAGCCCTGTTGCGGCTTTACAGAACGGAATTGTCCGGTTTTAGTCAATCGACCAATTAACAGACAATCCCGTGGGTGGAAACGATGTTCAACGATCAGCTTCTCGCCGGGCGACGCATTCTCGTGACCGGAGGCGGCACCGGCCTCGGCAAGTCCATGGCCGCGCGGTTCCTGCAACTGGGAGCCGAGGTCCACATCTGCGGCCGCCGCAAAATTGTGTGCGACGAGACCGCAACCGAATTGATGGATCTGCATGGCGGGCGCGTGGTCAGCCACGGCGTCGACATCCGCAATGCGATGGCCGTCGATGAGATGATCGAGCAGATCTGGACGTCGGGGCCCCTCACCGACCTCATCAACAACGCCGCCGGCAATTTCATCTCGCGCTCGGAAGAGCTTTCGCCGCGCGGCTTCGATGCGGTCGCCAACATCGTGATGCACGGCACCTTCTATGTGACGCATGCGGTCGGACGGCGCTGGATCGCCGGAGGTCACCGCGGCAACGTGGTGTCGATCACCGTGACCTGGGTACGCAACGGCTCGCCCTACGTGGTGCCGTCAGCGATGAGCAAATCGGCGATCCACGCCATGACGATGTCGCTCGCGGTGGAATGGGGCAAGCACGGCATCCGCCTCAACACCATCGCGCCCGGCGAAATCCCGACCGAGGGCATGAGCAAGCGCATCAAGCCCGGCGACGAAGCCGGCGCGCGAACCCGGGCGCAGAACCCGATGGGCCGCGTCGGCACCATGGAGGAACTGCAGAATCTTGCCGTGTTCCTGATCTCCGGCGGCTGCGACTGGATCAACGGCGAAACCATCGCCATGGACGGCGCGCAGGCGCTGGCGATGGGCGGTAATTTCTATCAGTTGCGCGACTGGAGCGACGACGACTGGAACAAGGCGCGCGACTCGATCAAGGCACAGAACGAGAAGGACCGCGCGGCCAGGGGGTAGGTTGTCGTCCCTGCGAAAGCAGGGACCCATAACCACCAGCGCCAGCTATTGCGAAGGCAACTAACCGCGTCCTGTCATCGACGAGCCGCGGCGTATGGGTTCCTGCTTTCGCAGGAACGACTGAGCCGTATTGTCTTTGCCGCGCGATACCGCCAAACTCCGCGTAACGATAACAAGACGATACGGGAGTGACATGTCCGCTTCGCAGGAATCGACCGACCTTGTCCACATGGTGCGCGAACGCGCCAGAACGCGCGGTGACGCCATCGCCTACGAATTCGAGGGACGCCAGACCAGCTTTGCCGAATTCAACGTCAGGACCAACCGCGTCGCCAACGCGCTGATCGCGATGGACGTCAAGCCGGGCGAGCGGATCGCCTACCTCGGCAAGAACAGCGACTTCTATTTCGAGCTGCTGATGGGTGCGATGAAGGCCAAGGTCGTAATGGCGCCGGTCAACTGGCGCCTCGCGGGCCCCGAGATCGCCTTCATCGTCGGCGACTGCAAGGCGCCGGTGCTGTTCGTGGGGCCTGAGTTCATCACCCAGGTCCGCAATATCAAGCCGCAACTCCCTGATGTCCGCACCATCATCACGACCGAGGGCGGCGCGCCGGAATGGCAGGATTTTATCGCCTGGCGCGATGCGGCCAGCGGTGACGATCCGAAGGTGGCGATCAGCCCGAAGGACATTGCGATCCAGCTTTATACCTCGGGCACTACAGGCAAACCCAAGGGCGCGATGCTGTCGCATGCCAACTTCCTCAACCTCGCAACCGCCGGCAACGCGGCCGAGAAGCCGGAATGGAACAAGTGGACGACGGATGACGTCTCGCTGGTGGCGATGCCGGTCTTCCATATCGGCGGCTCCGGCTGGGGCGTGTTGGGTATCTATCACGGCGCCAGGAGCGTGATCGCGCGCGAATTCGATCCGACCAAGGTTTTGGACTTCATCGAGCAGTCCGGCGTCACCAAACTGTTCATGGTGCCGGCCGCGATGCAGTTCGTTGTGCGGCAGCCACGGGCGCGGCAGGTCGATTTCTCCCGTCTGAAACACATGCTCTATGGCGCCTCGCCAATTCCGGCTGCGCTACTGAAGGAGTGCATCGAGGTGTTCAAGTGCGGCTTCGTGCAGCTCTACGGCATGACCGAGACAACAGGCACCATCGTCGCCCTTCCGCCCGAAGACCATGTCGAGGGGCTGGAGCGCATGCGCTCGGCCGGCAAGGCGCTGCCCGGCATCGAGCTTGCGATCCTCGATCCCGACGGCAACCAGTTGCCGCCGCGCCAGGTCGGCGAGATCGCCACCCGCTCCGGCTCCAACATGGCGGGCTACTGGAACCTGCCGGAGGCGACCGCCAGGACGCTCGGCAGCGACGGCTGGCTGCGCACAGGCGACGCCGGCTACATGGACGAGGACGGCTACCTCTACATCCACGATCGCATCAAGGACATGATCATCTCCGGCGGCGAAAACATCTATCCGGCCGAAGTCGAGAGCGCGATCTGCGATCATCCCGATGTCGCCGAAGCCGCCGTGATCGGCATCCCCGACGACAAATGGGGCGAAGCGGTGAAGGCGGTCGTGGTGATGAAGCCAGGCAAGCAGGCGAGCGCCACCGACATCATCAATTTCACACGCGAGCGCATCGCCGGATTCAAGACGCCGAAGTCGGTGGATTTTCTCGAAGCGCTGCCGCGCAATCCGTCAGGGAAGATCTTGCGGCGGAATCTCCGCGAGCCTTATTGGGCGGGCAAGGACCGGCAGGTGAATTAGGCCACCGTCGTCATTGTGAGGAGCGCAAGCGACGAAGCAATCCATCTATCCGTTATGCCGTGATATGGATTGCTTCGCTTCGCTCGCAATGACGGTGTTGGCAGCAGCGCCTACTTCTTCCCCGCCTTCTCCCGCAACACCCGCCGCCGCGCCTTGGCCTCGTCCGACCAGACCTCGTTGACATCGTAGAACTCGGCGACCGCCTTCGCCCCTGGCGGCAGCGTCACCCAGGGCTGCTTGGTGGAGGTGAAGATGTGAATATCCGGCGGGCACTGGCCGGGATCGTCCATGGTGCCGACACGCACGAACCGCACGGCGGGGCCAAATCCCGGATAGTTGCTCCAGACCGCGACCTTGCAGACCGGGCAGCGGGCGATGCGCTGGCCCTTGCCGCTCGCCGACGGCGTCACGACGATCTCGGGCTCAGCCCCGATATGCTCGACCCTCTCGGCCTCGTACATCGCATTGAGCGCGTGCACCGTGCCCGTCTCGCGCTGGCACCAGGTGCAGTGGCAGGCATGCACGATCATCGGCCTGCCATTCAGGCGATAGCGGACATGCCGGCACGTGCATCCACCTTCCATCGTTACCCCCTAGTGCTTCCCCGCCCCCATATATCCGAACAGGAATCCCGCCACTTTGCGCTTCTGGATTTCCTCGCTGCCTTCGGTGATGCGGTAGCGGCGGTGGTGGCGGTAGATATGCTCGAACGGCTTATGGCGCGAATAGCCCATGCCGCCATGCACCTGCATGGCGCGGTCGGCGGCCTCGCAGCACAGCCGGTTTGCCCAGTAGTTGCACATCGAGACCCGGTCGGACAGCGTGTTCTCGACCTGCGCCTGGGTGAGCTGGTCCATCTCCCAGGCGGTCTTGCGGATCAACAGCCGCAGCATTTCGGCCTGCGTCGCCAGTTCGACCAGCGGCCACTGGATCGCCTGGTTCTCGGCCAGCGCCTTGCCGAACGGTTTTCGTTCGCGCGCGTATTTCACGCTTTCATTGATGCAATAGACCGCCGCGCCCAGCGAGCTCGCCGCCTGCCGGATCCGGTTCTCATGCACGAAACATTGCGCCAGTGACAGCCCCCGGCCGATCTCGCCGAACAGCGCATCTTCAGGCACGAACACATTCGTGAAGCTGACGCGCGGATGATCCGTCGGCATATTGAAGGTCCACATGTATTCCTCGACCTTCACGCCCTCGCTCTTCGCCGGCACCAGGAGGCATGTGATGCCGCGCGCATCGCCGTCATTGCCAGACGTGCGGGCAAACAGCGCGCAGTGGGTCGCGACATGCATGCCGGTCGTCCACATCTTCTGGCCGTTGATGATCCAGCCCTTGACGTTGTCGCGGGTCGCCTGCACCGCCCTGGTTTCCATATGCGTCGCGTCCGAACCGTGATCGGGCTCGGTGAGGCCGAAGGTGATGCGGTATTTCCCGGTGATTGAACCTTCGATCATCGCCTTCTGCTCGTCGGTGCCGTAGCGGTCGAGCATAGTGACGAGCGGCAGATTGCCGACGATCGAATGCTCGTTCTGCAGGTCGTTGTGCAGGCCGAGGCCCTTTGACGCAAAGTGCTCACGGATCACGGCCATCCAGAGATTGGAGCCGTCCTTGCCGCCGTAGCGCTTCGGGATCGCAAAGCGCAGGTGGCCTGCGGCATCCGCGAGGTTCTTCGCCTTGCGCAGCAGCGCTTCCCATTCATGCCGCGGCAGGCCGCCCTTTTCGAAATCGGTGCGCGCCCATTCGCGACGATGATCGAAGAAGCGGATGTTGTCATCGGCCTCCTCCAGCGGCTTGATCTCGCGTGCGATGAAGCGATCGAGTTCGTCGAGATAGGCCGTGAGGTCGGCAGGCAGGTTGAAATCCAAGGCATCTCTCCCGGAAATGTCGTTTATTGCTTTTGCGTTTAGGCGCTACGAGAGCGCTCCTGCTCGGATCGATTTAGCTGAGAAGACCGCCTCCAAGTCAAGCAACGGAATTGACCTTGGCATGCGCGGGGGCCTTGCGTAATTGGATGGTTTCAGGCGCGCGCCTCGCGCTATGATCGTGGTCAATATTCTTCGCCGCAGAAAATCAACATGGGAGCCAACATGGACCTGAAATTCTCCAAGGTGACGCGCAAGGGGCCGATCACGATCATCACGCTGTCGCGGCCGGAAGTGTACAATGCGCTGCATATCGACGCGCATTTCGAACTCAACAAGGTGTTCGACGATTTCTCCGCGGACCCCGAGCAATGGGTCGCGATCGTCACCGGCGCTGGCGACAAGGCGTTCTGTGCCGGCAATGACCTGAAATGGCAGGCGGCTGGGGGAAAACGCGGCTGGGACAAGGGCGGCTTCGCCGGCCTGACCTCGCGCTTTGACTGCGACAAGCCGATCATCGCCGCCGTCAACGGCGTCGCGATGGGCGGCGGGTTCGAGATCGCGCTGGCCTGCGATCTCATCATCGCCGCGGAGAACGCGACGTTTGCCCTGCCCGAGCCGCGCGTCGGCCTCGCCGCGCTCGCCGGCGGCGTGCACCGGCTGCCGCGCCAGATCGGGCTGAAGCGCGCCATGGGCATGATCCTCACCGCGCGCCACGTCTCAGCCAAGGAGGGCCTCGAGCTCGGTTTCGTGAATGAGGTGGTTCCCGCCGGTGAAGCGCTGGCCGCGGCCGAACGCTGGGCCGAGACGATCTGCAAGAACTCGCCGATGTCGATCCGTGCTTCCAAGCAGGCGATCCAGCGCGGGCTCGATGGATCGCTGGAGCAGGCGATCGCCGAGCAGCGGGAATATCCCGCGGTGAAGGCGATGGCGGCCTCGCAGGATTACATCGAAGGGCCGAAGGCGTTTGCGGAGAAGCGGCCGCCGAAATGGCTGGGACGGTAAGGATCGCGACGGTCGATCCCCGTCATTGCGAGCCAACGGGTCGGCGCGAAGCGCCGCCCGATGACAGGCTCCGCGANGCCTCAACACGGGGATAGATGGATTGCTTCGTCGCTTGCGCTCCTCGCAATGACGGGAGAGTTGGTCACTGGCCTACTTATTCCCCAACTCCCGCTTGTACGACGCGTAATTCGGCTGATCGACGGCGAGTTTGTCCATCGTGGTCTGCCAGAGGTGTTCTGCCAGCCCCGGCGTTGCTAGATCGACTTCGCCCTTTGCAATCTTCTCCGATAGCGCGCGGTTGAGGTCGATCAGCGCGCCGTCCATGCCGAGCAACTGCTTCAACCGCTCGGCCTCCGCCGCATCGCTCCCCTGCTCCAGCGCCAACTGCCGCGTCACCAGATCAAGCGCGTTGATGCCGACGCGGAGCTTGAACGCGTTGTGGCCCTTGATTTGAGGGACGATCTCGTTGCGGAGGAAGTCCGCGACCGCCTTGATCAGTTCGGTGGGTGTCGGTTCGTCCTGCATGTTATCACCCTCGCGGCGCAAGTAACCGCAACAGATCGATCTCCGTCTCCGACGTGCGCCGCCCGATCACCGCTTGCTCCATCGGATGATCCGGGGCGTTGCGGAATCGCTGCATCATGCGGCCGCACATGATGCCCCAACGCAGCGTGCCCATCACCTCCCAGAACATCACACGATCCGCATCAACTTTGCCGCCGGCTTCTTCGTAACCTGCAAACAAATCTTCGCGGGAGCCAAACCCACCGGCCGGCTTGTCGATCTCGCCAAAACGCCAGGAGTTGACGCAGATCCAGCCGAGATCTTCCATCGGATCGCCGAAGTGCGCGAGTTCCCAGTCCAGTACCGCGCGCACACCATCGGGGCCGATGATGAGATTGCCGTTGCGGAAATCACCATGCACCAGCGTGACCTGGCGCGACGGGCCGGGATCGTGGTCGGCGAGCCAGCGTAGCGCGAGTTCGAACACCGGACGGGGCCAGTCGGCGCCCCGGTATTCGCGATCGAGGTCCGCGATCTCTCTTGTTGCGGTCATGCTGCGCAGGTTCGGCAGCCTTGCTCGCGGAAGGCTGTGTATGCCGGCGGCGATCCTGCCAAGCTGTCGCGCGAGCAGCGGTCTTGCCTGGGCAAATTCTTCGTCGCGCAGGATCTTGCGCGCAAGGGTCTCGCCCTCCACCCGCGCCATGATGAAGCCCCGACCGAGCCTCTCCTCCGGCGTCAGCACGTGCATCACGCGCGGTGACGGCAGGCCTGCATCGTACGCAAGCTGCATTAGCACCGCTTCGGCATCGAGGCCGGCAGCGCGCGACGGCGATGGCGAGGCACCATAGCCCGGTGGCGCACGGCGCAGGATCGCGCCGAAATTACCGCCGGGGTGAACGATGTCGAACGTCCAGGTCTCCTGGCTGGCGCCGCCGGAGAGTTTGGCGGCCCCAGTCACGCCGGTCGCCCCCTTATACCAGGAGGCGACGCAGCGTCCGAGTTGGTCCTCGATCATTTGCCCTTGAACTTGGCGGGGCGCTTTTCGAGAAACGCCGTGACGCCTTCCTTGAAATCTTCCGCCGCGCCCGCGATGCGTTGCGATTCGAATTCGAGGTTGAGCTGTTCCTCGAAGGAATTTTCCGGGCTGTCCCAATAGAGTTTTCGGATCAGCGACAGCGCGATCGTAGGACCGTTGGCGAGGTCATGCGCGAGCTTCATCGCCTCCTCCATCAAGACCGCATCGTCATAGACGCGGTTGACGAGGCCCCATTCCAGCGCCTTCTCCGCCGGCAGCCGCTCGCCCATCAAGGACAATTCGACCGAACGGGCCTTGCCGATCATGCGCGGCAACAGCCAGGTCGAGCCGCAATCCGGCACCAGGCCGATGCGGCGGAACGCCTGCAGGAAATAGGACGAGCGCGCGCACAGGATCATGTCGCCCATCAATGCAAAACTCATCCCGGCGCCGGCGGCGGGGCCATTGACCGCCGACACGATCGGGCAATGCAACCGGCGCAGCCGCCGCAGGAACGGATGAAAGCCGATTTCCAGCGATTGCCCGGCATTGCTCTTGCCGGGCTTCTGGTTGTTGCGGCCCTGCAGATTGGCGCCGGTGCAGAAGGCGCGCCCGGCACCGGTCAGCACGACGCAGCGGACTTCGTCGCGCTTGTCGTCGATCTCATCGAGCGCCTCGCCAAGTCCGCCCAGCATGTCCATCGAGACCGCGTTCATGACCTCCTGATGGTCGAGCTTGAGAACGGCGACCGGGCCGTCGAAATCGAGCGTGACGTGCTTGAATTGCATTGTTTCCTCTTGACTTGCGTTTACGCGCTATTTCGCTGCGCGGAAGACCTGATGATGTCGCGCCCATATTTGATTTTCCTGACGGCGTTGTCCATGCTTGCGCCAGAACATCTGCCCGCCACCGGGCGCAAGTCTGCTACCCAAAAAAATGGAAACATCCCATGAGCATCTTTGATCTCAGCGGCCGCACGGCCGTCATCACCGGCGGCAATGGCGGCATCGGCCTCGGTATCGCGCAGGCACTGAACGCTGCCGGCTGCAACGTCTCGATCTGGGGCCGCAATGCGGACAAGAACAAGAGCGCTGCCGCAACCATGTCGGCGGGGCCCGGCAAGGTTCATACAGAGGTCTGCGACGTCACCGATCCCGCCTCCGTCAAGGCCGCGATGCAGGCGACGCTCGACACGTTCGGCCGTGTCGACGGCTGCTTTGCCAATGCCGGTATCGGCGGCGGCGGACGCCGGTCCTTCATCGACCGCACCGAGGAAGAGTGGCGAAAAATGTTCGCGACCAATCTCGACGGCGTCTTCCACGTCTTCCAGGCAGCGGCCCGCCACATGACCGAGCGCGCGGAAGCCGGCGACAAGTTCGGCCGGCTGGTTGCGACCTCCAGCCTCGCCTCGCTGTTCGGCACCGCCCGCAACGAGCATTACGCCGGCACCAAGGCAGCGCTGAACGCGCTGTGCCGCGCGCTCGCGGTCGAGCTTGCGCGCCACGGCGTCACCGCGAATGCGATCCTGCCCGGCTGGATCAAGAGCGACATGACTGCCGGCATCATGGGCAACGAAAAATTCGTCGCCAACGTGATGCCGCGGATTCCCGTGCGCCGCTTCGGTGAGCCCACGGATTTCGGCGGCATCGCCGTGTACATCATGAGCAAGGCGTCGTCGTATCATACGGCCGATTGCTTTGTGATCGATGGCGGGTACACGGCGTTTTGAGGTACGCAGCGACATAACGGCCTCATGGTTCGAGACGCGCGACGCTGCCGCGCTCCTCACCATGAAGGTTTCAGAACTAGTCCTGCGGCTTATCGATTCTTTCACAGCTATCCGTTCGCAAACGGTGCGTTCCCTCTCCCCTTGCGGGAGAGGGTTAGGGAGAGGGGTGGCGGCAAAGACGGTGCCCGTGGCTTACCCCTCTCCCCTACCCTCCCCCGCAAGGGGGGAGAGAGCGCAGTGTGCCCGCGGGTGATAGCGTGGTTAGTCATTGCGAGCGGAGTGAAGCAATCCACGCCTTGGCGCGGGGATAGATGGATTGCTTCGCTCGCAATGACGGAGAAAGCGACAGCGTGCCCACCATCAAGCAGCGCGTTCGGTGATGGATGGTGGGCACGGCGCTGACGCGCCTTTGCCCACCCTACGCGACTTCGCGGCTTCGCGTCAGCTCATCCCCACGGGCCGCGCGAGGCCGAGGGGCGGTCCCACGGGCCGCGGCGCGGGTAATTGCCGCGGTCGTTGACGGAAAGCGTTCCGCCCTGCGCGCCCATCTGCGCCGCGAGCTGCTGCAGCGCGGCGATGCGGTTCTCGGTCGAGGGGTGCGTCGTGAACAGATTGTCCATCCCCTGCCCCGACAGCGGGTTGATGATGAACATGTGCGCGGTGGCCGGATTGCGCTCGGCTTCCGGATTCGGCACGACATGCGCGGCGCTCGCGATCTTGCCCAAGGCGGATGCGAGCCACATCGGCTGACCGCAGATGCGCGCGCCGAGATCGTCGGCGGCGTATTCGCGGGTCCGGCTTATCGCCATCTGCACCAGCATCGCGCCGAGCGGCGCCAGGATCATCATGGCGATCGAGCCGATCATGCCGGGGCCGCTGTTGTTGCTGCGATGGCCGCCGAAGAACATGCCGAACTGCGCCAGCATCGAGATCGCACCCGCGATGGTCGCGGTTATGGTCATCAAGAGCGTGTCATGGTTCTTGATATGCGCGAGCTCGTGCGCGATCACGCCGGCGAGCTCCTCGCGGCTGAGCTGTTGCATCAGGCCCGTGGTGACCGCAACCGCGGCGTTCTGCGGATTGCGGCCGGTGGCGAACGCATTGGGCTGCGCCTCATCCATCACGAACACGCGCGGCATCGGCAGCCCGGCGCGGCCGGCGAGCTCGGCCACGAGTTGCACGAGGTCGGGCGCGCTGTTGCGGTCGACCTCATGGGCGCCATACATCGACAGCACCATGCGGTCCGAATTCCAGTAGGCAAAGATGTTGGTCGCGGCGGCGATCACGAGCGCGATCACGGCACCGCTGGCGCCGCCGATCAGATAGCCGACGCCCATGAAGAGGCCGGTGAGACCGGCCAATAGAATGGCAGTCTTCAGATAGCTCATTGTCGTCTCCCTACAGCCTGAAGGCGGATAAGCCGTGGCTGGCATCCCAGAGGTAGGAACTGCCCTGGCGGCGCTGCAAGATGCCGGGGTGCGTCGAGGCGCCGCGTTTGGCGCCTAAACCACTGTTTCGGACCAGGTTACTGAAACGTAATCGCCGGCTCAGGCTTCCCGCCGGTTGCCCTCCGCCTCCTTGTACAACGCTGACGGCGCCGTCTACAGTGCCAACAACGGGCAGCACGGGGGGCCGTTCCGCGCCCTCACAAAAGCGCAAGACAATCGCGGCTGTTCGTTCGAAAAACGGGGAGGAATTTAAGAATGTTTTCGCATGTGATGATCGGCACCAACGACCTGGAAAAGGCCAAGGCGTTCTATGACGCGTTGCTTGGCACGCTCGGCGTCCGGCCGGCCAAGGTCGATGGCCACCGCATCTTCTATTTCACCAAGACCGGGGTGTTCTCGGTGACCAGGCCGATCAACGGCCAGCCGGCGACCGCGGCCAATGGCGGCACCATCGGTTTTTCGGCTGATTCAGCCGAACAGGCCGACGCCTGGCACGCGGCCGGCATCGCCAATGGCGGCACTCCTTGCGAAAATCCGCCGGGCGTTCGCCAAGGCGCGGGCGGCAAACTCTATCTCGCCTATTTGCGCGATCTCGACGGCAACAAGATCTGCGCCATGCACCGGATGCCGGCGTAGCATCTCGAACCTCATCCTGAGGAGCGGCGTCTTCGCCGCGTCTCGAAGGATGAGGGCACCGGCGGGCCTCATGGTTGAAGACGGCGCAGGAGCGCCTCCTCACCATGAGGTTTAACATAAGTGATCACGGTTGGAGGGCCCGGGCCATGAATCGATTTGTCATCTCATTGACAGCGTCGGCCGCACTACTCGCGGCAAGTCTGGCACCGGCCCACGCCGAGTTCGATGTCGCTAATCTCAAGAAGGCGATCCAGGCCTCGATCGAAAGCGATTATCCAAAGCTCGACGCGCTCTACAAGGAAATCCACGCCCACCCGGAGCTTGCCTTTCAGGAGGTGAAAACCGCCGCCAGGCTCGCCGCGGAAATGCGCGCGCTGGGATTCGACGTTACCGAAAACGTCGGCAAGACCGGGCTGGTCGCGATTTACAGGAATGGCGAGGGGCCCACCATCATGGTGCGCACCGAACTCGACGGCCTGCCGATGGAGGAGAAGACCGGCCTCGACTATGCCAGCCGCGACAAGACCAGCTGGCAGAGCCGGGAGGTGTTCGTCGCCCATAGTTGCGGCCATGACATCCACATGGCGAGTTGGGTCGGAACGGCGAAGATACTGCTCGGCCTGAAAGCTCATTGGCAGGGCACGCTGATGTTCATTGCCCAGCCGGCCGAAGAAATCGTGGCAGGCGCCAAGGCGATGCTGGCGGACGGCCTGTTCACGCGATTTGGCAAGCCCGACATCGCTCTTGCCCTGCATGCCGGCCCCGGCCCTCATGGCACGGTGTTCTATCGCACCGGGGTCGGCTCATCCGCCGCCGATGGCCTCGATATCACATTCCACGGCCGCGGCGGTCACGGCTCGGCGCCGCACACGACCGTCGATCCCGTTGGGATCGCGGCGCGGTTCATCGTCGAAGTGCAAAGCGTGATCAGCCGCGAAAAGGACCCGGCTGAATTCGGCGTCATGAGCATCGGCGCCATTCACGGCGGCACCGCACCAAATATCATCCCTGACTCCGTGCGGCTCGCCGGCACCATCCGCTCCTACAAGCCCGAGGTCCGCGCCAAATTGCATGCCGGGATCGAACGAACGGCAAAGGCCGCCGCCGCGATGTCGGATGCGCCTGCCCCCGACATCAAGATCGTCGAGGGTACCAAGCCGGTGATGAACGATCCCGACGTGGTCGCGGCCGTCGCCGATGTGCTGAAGGCTGCGCTCGGCGACAAGTTCAGGACTTCACCGCCGGTGACGGCCAGCGAGGATTTCTCCGAATTCGCCGGCGCCGGGGTGCCGTCGATGATGTTCAACATCGGCGTCTATGACCAGGAACGGTTTGTCGCGGCACGCAATGGCTCCGGGCCGCCGATACCGTCCAATCATTCGCCGCTGTTCGCGCCGGTGCCGAGGCCGACCATCGAAACCGGCATCACCGCGATGACGCTCGCGGTGCTCAGCGCGTTCGACAGCAAGGCGCGGCGGAAGTAGCGGCCACGATGCCGCTTCCCATCAGGCGGAAAATCGCGGCCCTCCGCTCGCGCTTGTACAAGCCCCTCCCCGCCGTCTACATTGCCGGCCAACGAGCCGAGCGCGCGTCCGCGGGATCAACGATCCCCGCGCAAATGGGAGGAAATAATCCATGAAACACGCCTATATCCCGCGAACCACGACCTACAATCTCAATCCGGGCGAGGAACTGAACGATCTGCGCATGTCGGATGAAGTTCGTCCGCTGTACGAGCACGTCAAAAAATTCATCCGCGAAACCGTCGATCCGATGTCGGTCGAGTTCATGCGGCTTGGCGAGAGCAAGAAGGATCGCTGGAGCTTTACACCCGAGCAGCTCGCGGTGCTGCAGAAGGCCAAGGACAAGGCCAAGGAGGAAGGGCTGTGGAACTTCTTCCTGCCCGATGCCGAAACCGGCGAAGGCCTGAAGAACCTGGACTATGCCTACATCGCGGTGGAGCTGGCGAAAAATCCGATGGCCTCGGAGACCATGAATTGCTCGGCGCCCGACACCGGCAACATGGAAGTGCTGGAACGCGTCGGCACCAAGGCGCAGAAGGAGAAGTGGCTGAAGCCGCTGCTGGCCGGCGAGATCCGCTCGGCCTATGCGATGACCGAACCGAACGTCGCCTCCTCCGACGCCAAGAACATTTCGACCACGGCAAAGCTCGTCGGCGACGAATGGGTGATCAACGGCGAAAAATATTACATCTCCGGCGCCGGCGACCCGCGCTGCAAGATCATGATCGTGATGGTGAAGACCAATCCCGACGCGCCGCCGAGCAAGCAGCAGTCGCAGATCCTGGTGCCGATCGACACCCCCGGCGTCGAGATTTTGGGCCCGATGCACGTGTTCGGCCACGACCACGCGCCGCGCGGCCACATGCACCTGCGCTTCAACAATTGCCGGGTGCCGAAGGAGAACATGCTGCTGGGCGAAGGCCGCGGTTTTGAAATCTCCCAGGTCCGCCTCGGACCGGGCCGCATCCATCACTGCATGCGCACGATCGGCAAGGCGGAAAAGGCGCTCGACCTGATGGTGCAGCGCGGCCTCACCCGCGAAGCCTTCGGCAAGAAGATCGCCCATCTCGGCGGCAATATGCAGATCATCGCGCAGGCGCGCTGCGAGATCGAGGCGATGCGGCTGATGGTGCTGAAGGCGGCGAAAGCGATGGACGTGCTCGGCAACAAGGAAGCGCGGATCTGGGTCAGCATGGTGAAGGCGATGGTGCCGGAGCGCACCTGCAAGATCATCGACCAGGCGATCCAGATGCACGGCGCGACCGGTATTTCGCACTGGAGCCCGCTCGGCGAAATGTATCAGGATGTGCGGCATCTGCGCTTCGCCGACGGTCCGGACGAGGTGCACTGGATGGTGGTCGGCCGGCACGAGCTGAGCATGCCGTAACTTCCTCCCCTTCTCCCCGTTCTTCACGGGGAGAAGGTCGGGATGAGGGGTTGCTTCCGCAAACGATGCCAGTTCTGCACCGCGCTGAACGATGCCAATCAATCTCCGATCAGAATTTGGGCCCAATGAAGAGATGAAGTTGCCCTATGATGAAGGTTCTGTCTTCTCGATCCCGCTCCGAGATGGCGGAGTTGCTCGAGGAGTTGTGGCGCGGAAGGCCCCAAAGGGCAGAGTGCTGCTCGGATATTTTTTTGGGCCACGACTGGAAAGAGAAGCCCCTGTAGCACTCGATGATCTCAGCCCTGATCGTGCACTGGCGAGCATTCGCTTTGGCGACCTTCGATTGATCAAGGGACCATGGAGAGTCGTTGGCAGCATACCGGATTGGCAACGAGTCGACTGGCCAATGCCGAATTTTGTGAGACGCGATCCAATATCAGGGAAAGCCTGGTTGATCCGGTATTCTGACGTGGACCCGCTGAAAAGCGTTTCAGAACCGCTCTCGGACTACAACGATTTTGGGCATTTAGCCCGCGATGGCTTGTATGGCGCCGAAGCGGCGGAGATATGGATCTCTAAGCTTCTTGGCGAGTAGAACGGACAAAGGCGCACAAGCGCCATGCCGCCGCTCGACTTGCACCCGCGTCGAATGGTGGGCACGCTACGCCTTGCCCACCTAAGCGGAGCCTCGTTACATGCAATACGCCCCCAGCGACCTCAAACCCCGCGAGCGCTACAAGGTGCTCACATCCTTCGTGCTGCCGCGGCCGATCGCATGGGTGACATCGATCGGACCTGCCGGCGTGGTCAATGCGGCGCCGTTCAGTTTCTTCAACGTGTTCTGCGAGGATCCGCCGCTCTGCATGTTCGCCGCCAATCTGCGGCCCGACGGTCGGGTGAAGGATACCGTGATCAACATCCGCGCGACGAACGAATTCGTGGTCAACATGACTGACGAAGCGTTGGCGCTCGCGATGCACGAGAGCAGCGGCGATTTTCCGCCCGATATCGGCGAGCCGGATTATCTGGACCTGAAGCTGGCGCCTTCGACGAAGATCGCGGTGCCGCGGCTGGCGGACGCGCCGTTTTCGATGGAGTGCAAGACCTGGAAGGAGATCGACGTCAACGGCGATCGCCTGCTGGTGATGGGCGAAGGCATCCACTTCCACATCCGCGACGAATTGTGGGATCACGCCGCGATGCGCGTGCACATGGATCGCTATCATCCGATCGGCCGCATGTTCGCGGATCGCTATTGCCGGACGGATGACCGCGTGGTGTTCCCGCCGGCGGAAGGGGCGAAGGCGGGGGCATAGTCCGTAGGGTGTGCAAAGGCGCGTTAGCGCCGTGTCCACCATCCTCTTGCATGAGAGCCGTTAGAATGGTGGGCACGGCGCAAGCGCGCCTTTGCCCACCCTACGAAACCGGCCGATGCGCGCGCAGGAAGGAGCGGATCTGGCGCACTGCCAGCGGCACCCTCTCCTTCGGCTCCTTCCACGGAAACAAACTCACCTCCGCGTTCGGCGCCAGCAGCGCGCTTTCCATCGCGACCGCATAAGGATGCGCCGGGATGTCGTCGGGCAGGATCAGTACTGGCGTCTGACATTGACGCACGAAATCGCGCGTCACCGTGAACACGAAATCGGGATCCGTGCGGTACATCCGCGTCAGGAATTTCTCGGCCTGCTCCATCGTGATGTCGGGCCTGCGCTTTGTCAGTTCCGGTGCCCAGCCGGTCATGTTGTTATTGTAAAACAGGTCGCGCATTTCGGGGCGCGAACCTGAAGGCATTGCCAGCACGGCGGCAACCACACGGTCCGGTGCGCGCTTGATCAGATTCCAGATCAAGGGACCGCCGATGCAGAAGCCCAGCACCATGAACTTTTCGAAACCCAAATGATCCATCAGCGCGAGCTGGTCATCTGTGTGGGAATCCCAGGGGCGGTCGATCTCGAGCGGACCGGAGGATTGGCCGGGCGGCGCGTTGCGCAGGTCGTAGGCGACGCAGCGGTATTCGTCACCGAATTCCTTGATGGCGTTGAACGGCGGATAGTCGCCGGTGATGCCTGTTATGTTCGAGTTCAGCCCGCCGCCGGCGATCAGGAGCAGCGGAAAGCCGGAGCCGGCTTCCTCATAGTGAATACGGACGGCGCCTTTCTCGAAAAAGCTCATGGCGTTTCCCCTTGCCTGCGCTCTACGCCTTCGCCGGCTCGCCGATCTTGTCCTGCGTCTTCGTATCGAAATCACTGGCCTCGTGCCGCTCGTGCAACTGGCTCGCCGGATCGCCCGAGATGCGGTTGACCATGCGACCGCGCTTCACGGCCGGGCGCTTGGCGATCGCATCGGTCCAGCGCTGCACGTTCTTGTATTCGTGCACCGAGAGAAACTCGCCGGCGCCGTAGACCAGGCCCTTGGCCAGCGCGCCGTACCACGGCCAGGTCGCCATGTCGGCGATGGTGTAGTCCTTGCCGGCGAGAAATTCATTGTCGGCCAGGCGGCGGTCGAGAACATCGAGCTGGCGCTTCACCTCCATCGCGTAGCGGTCGATCGCGTATTCGATCTTGGTCGGCGCGTAGGCGTAGAAATGGCCAAAGCCGCCGCCGAGAAACGGCGCGCTGCCCATCTGCCAGAACAGCCAGGACAGGCATTCCGCCCGCGCTTCACCGCTCGTCGGCAGGAAGGCGCCGAACTTTTCGGCCAGATGCATCAGGATCGCGCCGGATTCGAACACCCGGATCGGGGTCGGTCCGCTGCGGTCCATCAGCGCGGGAATCTTCGAGTTCGGATTGACGGAGACAAAGCCGCTGCCGAACTGGTTGCCGTCGATCTTGATCAGCCAGGCGTCGTATTCCGCGCCGCTATGGCCGGCGGCCAGCAGCTCCTCGAACATCACGGTGACCTTGACGCCGTTCGGCGTCGCCAGCGAATAGAGCTGGAACGGATGCCGGCCGACTGGCAATTCCGCCTCATGCGTGGGACCGGCGATCGGGCGATTAATGGCGGCGAATTGGCCACCGCTTGCCTTGTTCCAGGTCCAGACTTTTGGCGGGGTATATTCGGCGGGTTCGTTTACGGGGGCGTCGGTCATTTCTTTTTATCTCCAGAGCCGCAGGGTGGGCAAAGGCTCGCTTGCGCCATGCCTACCACGCAAATGTGCGTGTTGCATATGGTGGCCACAACCCGCCTTGCCTACCCTACATATCTGCGTGATGGGCCCCCGGCCGCAGATGTACTCGGAGCAATGCTTCTGTGGCTGGCGTAGCAGAGATCGGCCATAATGGATGTGTCGCTACAGCAGAGACCTTCCAGATGCTCCCATCACAGCGCGCCTTGTTCGAGATACCGCGCCAGGTTTGCTACCTCAATGCCGCCTCCTACAGCCCGCTGCCGCTTCGAACCCTGGAGGCCGGGCGATCAGCGGTTCTTCGCAAGGGCACGCCATGGACGCTCGAGGCCTCCTTCGCCAGCCAGCAGAATGAGCGCGCGCGCCTTGCGGCCGCCCGGCTGATCAATGCCGAGGCTTCCGATATCGCGCTGATCCCCTCGATCAGCTACGGCGTTGCGACGGCCGCGAAGATCCTGCCGATCGCCCGCGGCACGCGCGTGATCGTGCTGGAGAACGATCATTCCTCGCCGGTGCTCGAATGGCAGACGCGGGCCGAGGCGGAAGGATTTTCCGTCGAGACGGTTCGACAACCTGACGATGGCGACTGGACATCGGCGGTGCTTGCCGCGATCGAACGATCCGGCGCACCGCGGGTCAGCCTGGCCTCGATCTCATCGGTGCACTGGTCGGACGGCGGGCTGATCGATGTCGAGAAGGTAGGCGCGGCACTGCGGCGACAGGGCGCGGCCTTCCTTGTCGACACGACGCAGAGCACCGGCGTACTGACGACCGACGTGAAGCGTCTCGACCCGGATTTTGTGATCTTCCCGACCTATAAATGGCTGCTCGGCCCTTACGGCCGCGCCTTTCTCTATGTCGCCAAACGCCACCAAGGCGGAATCCCGCTCGAGCAGACCGCGTCCGGCCGCCGCAACGTGCGCGCCGAGAACGCGGTTTATTTCACCGATCCCGGTTACGTCGGCGATGCCCGTCGCTACGACATGGGCGAGCGCGATTATTTCATCTCGATGGAGATGGCCTCGATCGGCATGGAGATGATGGCCGACTGGGGCGCGCCAGCCATCGAGCAACGCCTCACGATGCTCACCGAGCGGATCGCGGCGGGCGTGCGCGGCCTCGGTGTCGGCGTGCCCGAGCTTCGTCTGCGCAGCCCGCATGTTTTGAGTCTCGCCTTCAAGGGCGGAATGCCGACGGGGTTGATCGAGGGCATGGCAAGCGAGGGCGTCTACGTCGCGCCGCGTTTGGGCCGCATGCGCGTGTCGCCGCACGTCTATAATGACGAAGCCGACGCCGACCGGTTCGTTGAGGTATTGAGTAGGCGGCTGCGCGCGTGATGCGTAGGGTGGGCAAAGGCGCACTTGCGCCGTGCCCACCATGTTCATGTCATGCCGCAAGATGGTGGGCACGCTGCGCTTTGCCCACCCTACGAGTTCACATTTGCCGTCATTGCGAGGAGCGAAGCGACGAAGCAATCCATTCTTTCTTTGCGTGGTGAGATGGATTGCTTCGCTTCGCTCGCAATGACGACACCTAGGACGCCACCATCTCGCGCGGCTGCTCAGCCCGCTCCATCACAAAGCCCTCATACCCCTTGGCCGCAACGTCGTTGCAGATCTGTCGGTAAGGCCCCACCCCTCCGATATAGGGCATGAAGATGCGTGGCTTGCCGGGGACGTTGGCGCCCATGTACCAGGAATTGGCCTGCGGATAGAGCGTGGTGGCGGCGACCTCGTTGACGTGAGCGACCCATTTGTCCTCCGCGTCGACTGTCGCCTCCATGGTGTCGAGGCCGCAGTCGCGCAAATACGCCATGCAATCGCTGATCCAGTCGACATGCTGCTCGATCGAGACGATCATGTTCGACAGCACCGACGGACTGCCGGGGCCGGTGACGACGAAGAGATTGGGGAAGCCGGCGCTCATCAGGCCGAGATAGGTGCGCGGGCCGGCGGCCCATTTTTGATTGAGCGTCTGCCCGCCGCGCCCCCTGATGTCGATCTTCGCCACCGATCCCGTCATCGCGTCAAAGCCGGTCGCGAGCACGAGTGCATCGACTTCGTAATCCCTGCCCGCGACGCGCACCGCGCTTTCGGTGATCTCCTCGATCGGATTCGATTTGATATCGACCAGCGTCACGTTCGGGCGATTGAAGGTCGCGAAATAATCCGTGTCGATGCAGATGCGCTTCGAGCCGATCGGATGGTTGTTCGGCTGCAACAGCTTCGCCGTTTCTGGATCGTTGACGACCTCGGCGATCTTGCCGCGGACGAAATCGGCGGCGGTGTCGTTGGCGGCCTTGTCCAGCGCGAGGTTATTATAGACCGACATGAAGGTGAGCCCGCCGCGATTCCAGCGCGCCTCGTACTTCGCGCGGCGCTCGTTGCCGCCGTCATCGAGCGCGCCGCGGTCGGGCATTTCGGTATAGATGCCGTTCTTCGCGACTTCGCGCGCGAAGCGCCTGATCTCGGGATAGTTGTCGCGAAATTTCTGCCGCTCTTCCTCGGTCAGCGGCGCGTTGCGGGCGGGAATGGAGAAGTTCGCGGTGCGCTGGAAGACCGTGAGCTGGCTCGCTTGCTCGGCAATAGCAGGCACCGACTGGATGCCCGACGATCCGGTGCCGATCACGCCGACGCGCTGGCCGGTGAAATCGACTTCCTCATGCGGCCAGTGACCGGTGTGGTAGACCTTGCCCTTGAAGCGATCGAGGCCCTTGATCTCGGGCATCCGCGCGTTCGACAGGCAGCCGGTGGCGAGCACGACGAATTTTGCCGTCACCGTCCTGCCGTCCGAAGTCGAGACCGACCAGAGATTGGTGGCCTCGTCGAACGCGGCGCGCTCGACACGGGTATTGAACTGGATGTCCCTTCGCAAATCGAAGCGGTCGGCGACGTGGTTGGCGTATTTCAAAATCTCCGGCTGCGGCGCGTAGCGCTCGCTCCAGTCCCATTCCTGCTGCAGCTCTTCCGAAAACGAATAGGAGTACTGCATGCTCTCGACGTCGCAGCGCGCGCCGGGATAGCGGTTCCAGTACCAGGTGCCGCCGACGCCCGAGCCCTGCTCATAGACCCGCGCCGTCGTCCCCTGCCCGCGCAGCCGGTGCAGCATATACATGCCGGCAAAGCCCGCACCGACCACGACGACGTCGTAGCTCTCGGACGATTTGGCGGTAACGGAAGGCGTAGCGGACATGAGGGCTCCCTGAAAGATTATCTGTTTGCCCGTCAGCATTCTCTCGATAGCGTCAAAGCGCAAGACGCAAATCGACGGCATGGCATTGCATATTTTGCGCGGTGGAATGTTTGCTCCTCATGGCGAGGGCAAGGCCGCTTGGCATGCAAGCCTCCAATAGGCTAGCGTCTCAGAAAGCCGAGCAGCAATCTGGAATGCTGCCGCCGGGAGGACAAGCCATGAAATCGCCGATCTGCGACATGCTGGGAATTGAGTTTCCGTTGCTCGCCTTCAGCCATTGCCGCGACGTCGTCGCCGCCGTCAGCCGTGCCGGCGGCTTTGGCGTGCTGGGCGCGACGGCGCACTCGCCTGAAACCATCGAGCAGGAATTGAAATGGATCGATGATCACACCGACGGCAAGCCCTATGGGCTCGACGTGCTGATCCCCGAGAACATTTCGACCGCGGGCGAAAAGGACGTCACCTGGAAGAGCCTGGAGGCGCGGATCTCGCCGCAGCATCGCGACTTCACCCGCAACCTCCTGAAGAAATACGGCATCGAGCTGACGACGACCAACGTCGCCGACAACCAGCCGCAGCCGTTCGATGCGCAGCGCGCGCTCGACGTTCTCGAGGTTTCATTCCGTCACCCGATCAAGCTGATCGCGAACGCGCTCGGCGTGCCGCCCAGGCAGATGATCGACATGGGCCGCAAGCACGGCGTGCCGGTCGCGGCGCTCGTCGGCTCGAAGGAACACGCGCTGCGGCAAGTCGCCGCCGGCGTCGATATTCTGGTGGCGCAGGGCACCGAGGCCGGCGGCCATTGCGGCGAAGTGTCGACCATGGTGCTGGTGCCCGAAGTGATCAAGGCGATCAGGCCGGTGCGCGACGTGCCGGTGCTGGCCGCGGGTGGCATCATGACGGGACGGCAGATGGCGGCCTGCATGGCGATGGGCGCGGCCGGCGCCTGGACCGGATCGGTGTGGCTGGCGACGGTGGAATCCGAGACCACCGAAATCTTCCGCGAGAAGATGATCGCGGCCTCCTCGCGCGACGCGGTGCGCTCCAAGGGCCGCACCGGCAAGCCGGCGCGGCAATTGCGGTCGGTGTGGACGGATGCGTGGGACCGCGGGCCGGATAGTCCCGGCGCGTTGCCGATGCCGCTGCAAAGCATCATCAGCCGCGACGCCTTCAACTCGATCGACCGCGCCGCGGCCGCCGGCAATGTGCAGGCGCGCGATCTCGTCAGCTATTTCGTCGGACAGGGCGTCGGCCTGATCGACAGCGTGAAATCGGCCGGCGCGGTGGTGCAGGAGTTCAAGGAAGATTTTGCCGATGCCGTGGAGCATATGAATATGCTGATGGAGGAGTGACCTCCACTCCCGTAGGGTGGGCAAAGCGAAGCGTGCCCACCATTCCCGAGCAAGACGTTAGATGGTGGGCACGGCGCTAGCGCGCCTTTGCCCACCCTACGAGTTCGAATTTCTGGAAAGCGAAACAAGAAAAAATGTCCAACTCCCCCCTTCCCGAAGACCGCATTCCCGTCATCGTCGGCGTCGGCGAAATCGTTGACCGGCCCAAGGACATCGCCGCCGGCCTCGAGCCGATGGCCTTGCTCGAACAGGCGGTGCGGCGCGCGGAAGCCGACAGCGGCGCAAAGCTGCTCGGCGAGCTCGGCTCGCTCGACGTCGTCAATTTCCTGAGCTGGCGCTACCGCGATCCGGAGAAGCAGCTCGCAGCAAAGCTCGGCGCCAATCCGGCGCATTGCTATTACGGTCCGGTCGGCGGCGAGAGCCCGATCCGCTACATTCACGAAGCGGCGAAGCGCATCGCGCGCGGCGAGTGCAGCGTGGCGGTGGTCTGCGGGGCGGAGGCGCAATCGACCGCGACCAAGGCCGAGCGCGGCGGCATCTCGCTGCCGTGGACGCCGTTCGCCCATGACGTCGAGGAGCCGAAACGCGGCGCGGCGTTCCAGAAGCCGATGGCGGTGAAGCTCGGCGTGTTCCGTCCCATCACCGTCTATCCGCTGTATGAATCGGCCACTTCGGCGCATTGGGGCCAGACGCCGCGCGAGGCGCTCGCCGAATCCGGCGAACTGTGGTCGACCTATGCGCGCGTGGCGTCCGAGAATGAAAATTCATGGCTGAAGAAGCGTTTTGCGCCTGATGAAATCACCACGCCGACACCGGAGAACCGGTTGATCGCCTGGCCCTATACAAAACTGATGGTAGCCAATCCGACCGTGAACATGGGCGGCGCGGTCCTGCTGACGTCGCTCGCCAAGGCACGCGCGGCCGGCGCATCGGAGGAACGGCTGATCTATCCGCTCGGCGGCGCCTCGGCGGAAGAGCCGCGCGATTACCTCGTGCGCGATCAGTTCTATGAAAGCCATCCGCAGAACGCTGTGCTGAAGGCGGTGATGGATATCGTCGAAGGCGACGGCAGGAAATTCGACGCCATCGAACTCTATAGCTGTTTCCCCTGCGTGCCCAAGATGGCGCGGCGGACGCTGGGCCTAGGCCGCGACGTGCAGCCGACGGTGACCGGTGGCCTCACCTTCTTCGGCGCGCCGCTCAACACCTATATGACGCACGCGGCGGTGGCGATGGTGCGCAAGCTCCGCCAGGGCGACAAGCTCGGCCTGCTCTACGGCCAGGGCGGTTTTGTCACCAAGCATCACGGGCTGGTGCTGTCGCGCGAGGCGCCCAAAGCCGCGCTCAAGCAGGACACCAGCGTGCAGGCCGAGGCCGACCGCAACCGCCGCAAGGTGCCGGAGTTCGTCACGGAGGCTACCGGCAAGGGCAAGGTCGAAGCCTTCACCGTGATCTACAAGGGCAAGGGCGACGTCGAGCATGGCGTGGTGATGCTGCGCACCGAGGCCGACGCGCGGGCGCTGGCCCGCATCCCCGCCAATGACGCGGCGACGCTGAAGCATTTGCTGAACATGGAGCGGACGCCGGTGGGGACGGTCGGCAATATCGTCGCGGCCGAGGACGGCGTGCTGGAGTGGCGCTTGGGTTAGCGGTCGCGTTCTTCCTTCTCCCCTTGTGGGAGAAGGGAAGAGAGTTCTGCTTCTTCCACCTTCCCCTGGAACCGGCTCCGTCACGCCGCCCGCACCGTATCCAGGAAATTGCCGACTTCCAGCTTGAGGCGATTGCTGTCAGCCGACAGCGACTGCGCCGCGGAAAGCACCTGCGCGGAGGCTGAGCCGGTCTCGCCGGCGCCGCGCTGCACATCGGTGATGTTGGCGGAGACCTGCTGGGTGCCTTCGGCCGCCTGCTGCACGTTGCGGGAGATTTCCTGGGTGGCGGCGCCCTGCTCTTCCACGGCGGCCGCGATCGTCGAAGCGATCTCGGCCAGCCGTTCGATGGTGCCACTGATCTCCTTGATCGCGCTGACCGACTCCTGGGTGGCGCCCTGGATGCCGGTGATCTGCTGGCCGATCTCGCCGGTCGCTTTCGCAGTCTGCTCCGCGAGCGCCTTCACTTCGGATGCGACGACCGCAAACCCGCGGCCAGCCTCGCCGGCGCGCGCCGCCTCGATGGTGGCGTTGAGTGCCAACAAATTGGTTTGTCCGGCGATGGTGTTGATAAGTTCGACGACGTCGCCGATGCGGGCTGCCGCCTTCGACAATTCGCTGACGCGGTCGTTGGTGACGCGGGCCTGGTCGACGGCCTCGCCGGCCATCCGCGCCGAGGCCTGCACCTGACGGCTGATCTCGTTGACGGAAGACGACAGTTCCTCCGTCGCCGATGCGACCGACTGCACGTTGGTGGAAGCCTCCTCAGAGGCCGCGGCCACCATGGTCGTCACCTGCTGGGCGCGTTCGGCGGTTGCCGTCAGCGTGCCGGCGGAGGCTTCGAGCTCGGTGGACGCCGACGAGACGGTTTCGACGATCTCGCCGACGGCTGCCTCGAACGAATCCGCCAGCCTGACCATCTCGGCCTTGCGCTGCTGCGCCGCGATCTGGTCCAGCTTCATCTTGGCTTCCGCTTCGTCACGGGCCTTCTGCTCCGAGACGACCTTGAATTTCTCGACGGCGCCGGCGACCGCGCCGAGCTCATCCTTGCGACCAAGGCCCGGCAGCACTACCGCAAAATTGCCGCCGGCAAGCTCTTCCATCGACACGCTCAATGCACGCATCGGCCGGGCAATGGTGAAGAACGAGAATACGCTGGTTGCGATCAGCAGCAGGATCGTGCCGATGCCCAGGGCAAGGGCTTCCCATTCCGACGTGGCCATTTCCCGCTCAGCCTGCGCAGCCTGCTGTTCCACGTTGTGTTTGGCGAAATCGGCGATCTGGTTGGCAAGCGGCTCGAGCTCGGCCGCGATCGGCAGCGTCACTTCGCGGGCGATGCGAATCGCCTCTTCGTTCAGCTTCGCAATCTTCGCTGCCGCCTCGGCACCGCCGCCTGCCGCAGCAATCGCTTCGCTGCGAACGGCCGCGATCTGCTGCGCGCCCTTCGCGTAATCTTCCGCCCGCGCCTTGAGCTTCTCGATGCGAGCTTTGTTCTCGGCGGACTTCGACAGCCTGTGCATTTCGTCGGTGAATTTGCTCACCGACTTGAGGCGAGCGGCGAGATACTCATTAGCCTTCTGCATTTCTATTGCTGTATTGACGAGGCGAAGATCGCGGATACCAACCTGCATGCCACGGATCGATGCCTTTGCGTCCACCGCGTCGCGCGCGATCGTCTGTTGCCCCGCCATGCGGACGTCGAGGTCGCGCATCGCGGCATTGGCGCGGATCTGGACAATCACCATTGTGGCAACGAGCAGCACGCCGAGGGCTGAAGCGATGCCGAGTTTGGCGCCGATTGACAGGTTGAGGATGAATCGCGACATGGCCTTGCGTCCTTCAAATCAAACGGGGAAATAGCAACACGACCGCCTGTGTCCCGCATGGCGGGATCACGGTTGAAGAAGCGCCGGGCCAATTTGGACGAGCCGGTTCGTTACGACCGAAGGGCTCCTGCGGCAGATGGCCACAGAGCGGCACCCATGACCAAAGATCCCATGCGATAGTTAACCAGTGTCTAAGGTGCCGCGGATGACAGGCTGGTAGTATTACGGTATCGCGGCTCGCGCCGTCGTCATCATGATGGGTCGCCGGTCTGCTTGCGCGCCGCCGACAAGGTCTGCTGCGGCGTTTCACCGAACAGTTCGCGATACAGCGCGGTGAACTCACCCATGTGCCAGAAGCCGTTCGCGAGCGCGACCGCTTTCACCGACTGCACTGATACGCCTCGCACCAGTTGTTGTCGGACATTCCATAGCCGCCGCAGCCGCATGTAGCGATGCATGCTCATGCCGCGAATGGCAACCACGGCGTTATGCAGCGTCCGTACCGAGACCCCGAGTTGCCGCGCCACGTCGGCGCTGTATAACGTCTTGCCGGTGCTGTCGGCCACGAACTCGTCCAGCTTCCGGACCAGCGCCAGATAGTGGCTAAGACTCAGGCGCTTGGCTTCGGGTGTGGGCGATGCCGCAGCCATCGCCAGATCGACGGCCAGCAGGAGCGATTCTTCCACGTGCTCGATCACATTCGGCTGTGCGAAAGTATTGGGCGAATGCGAAGCGAGCGTCAGGGCATCGCGAACCGTCGCCCGCAGCGTTTCGCATTTGTCCGGCTGCGTCGCGATCAATTGAGCGCTATCGGCGTCCCCCGGCCAGCCGCGATCGTCGATGGAAGCGAAATTCACAAGCGCGACCAGATTGGCCTGCTGCTCCACGATCTCACACGTCGCGGTACCCCTGACCAGGAGCACCGACGGCGCGCGGGCTTCAACGCCGTTGATGATCAACGAAGCCGCATCGTCCATCGCGAAGCCGACGATCGCGCCGGTGGTGGAATACTGCATCTGCAGGATTCGCGGGAACGTCCGCTGCAGATAGACCGAACATGACTTCAGCTTCAACGAGGCGAAAGCGGCTGCGAAACCTTTGGTGTCGATCGGAATGCTTCTGGCGTCGCCCAGTCCTTCGATGCTCCGGAAACGATCGACGTCCAGAGACCGGCAAACCTTTACGAACTCAGAATCAACTAGTTCATCGAGCAACGACACGCGGCGGTCATCCGAGCCATCGGTAGCGATCATTGGCAGATCTTCTGGCACCAGACCTTTTGACATCAAATCGTCACGATGCCTTTGCGTCTTACCACTTTTTCCCGATTCCGGAAGTTCAGTTTGCCACAATTGGCCCCAGTTTCATTCAGGGCGATTGGTGGGCACGTGCCGCAATCGCGGTTTCACGATCTAGGGATGTCCCCTGCTCCTCTTGCAGCCGAAGATCGGCTGCTCGCGGCAGTTCGTGGTTTCGATTCGAAGCGTCTGTGGTCGCGAAGCCGGCATGAGAAGCCGGCTTCGGACATCAGGACGCACTCAGGCCGCCCGCACCGAGTCGAGGAAGCGGCCGACTTCGAGCTTGAGGCGGTTGGAGTCACCCGAGAGCGACCGCGCCGCCGAAAGAACCTGCGAGGACGCCGAGCCGGTTTCGCTGGCGCCGCGCTGCACGTCGGTAATGTTGGAGGACACCTGCTGGGTACCGGTGGCCGCCTGCTGCACGTTGCGGGAGATTTCCTGCGTCGCGGCACCCTGCTCTTCCACGGCGGCCGCAATCGTCGACGAGATCTCCGAAAGTTTCTCGATCGTGCCGCTGATCGCCTGGATGGCGTTCACCGACTCCTGGGTGGCGGCCTGGATGCCGGTAATCTGCTGTCCGATCTCGCCGGTAGCCTTTGCGGTCTGCTCGGCCAGCGCCTTGACCTCGGAAGCCACGACGGCAAAGCCGCGGCCAGCCTCGCCCGCCCGCGCCGCCTCGATGGTGGCGTTGAGCGCCAGAAGGTTGGTCTGGCCCGCGATGGTGTTGATCAGCTCGACGACGTCGCCGATGCGGGTTGCCGCCTTGGACAATTCGCTGACGCGTTCGTTGGTGACGCGCGCCTGATCCACGGCGTCATTGGCCATCCGCGCCGATTCCTGGACCTGGCGGCTGATCTCGGTAACGGACGACGCCATCTCCTCGGTCGCCGACGCCACCGACTGCACATTGGTCGAAGCTTCCTCGGACGCCGCCGCAACGGTGGTCGCGAGTTCCTGCGCGCGTTCTGCGGTCGCCGTGAGCGTGCCCGCCGAGACCTCGAGCTGACCGGACGCCGACGACACGGCCTCGACGATGCGCCCGACCGCGGTTTCGAAATCGTCGGCCATCTTGCTCATGTCCGCCTTCCGGCTGCTGGTCGCACGGGTCTCGGCCTCGCGCTGTTCGGCTTCCAGCGTCTTTTGGGCGAGAGCATTGCTCTTGAACACCTCCACCGCCTTGGCCATCTCGCCGATCTCGTCGCCGCGTCCGACGCCGGGCACCTCGACGGCAAGGTTGCCGCTGGCGAGATCGTTCATCGCAACGGTCATCCGCTGCAGCGGGGCTGTGACGCTCCGCGCCACGAACACCGACACCACGAGCGTCAACAGCAGGATCACGCCGGCCACGATCAGGGAGCGCTGGGTCGAGGCCCAGGTCTGCGCCGTCAGGTCGTCGATGTACACGCCGGTGCCGACGACCCAGTTCCACGGCGCGAAGCCGACCACATAGGACAGTTTCGGTTGCGGCTTGTCGAAGCCGGGCTTGGGCCATTCATAGGGGACGAAGCCCGAGCCGCCCTTTTTGACGGCATTGACGAAATCGACGAACAGCAGCTTGCCGTTAGGATCCTTGTAGGCCGACAGATCATTGCCGTTCATCTCCGGCTTGATCGGGTGCATCACCATTTTCGGATGCATGTCGTTGATCCAATAATAGTCGTTGTTGCCGTAGCGGAGCACGCCGATCCGCGCCATCGCCCGCTTCTGCGCGTCGGCGTCCGAAATCCCGCCCTTCTGCGCCGCGGCATGCTCTTCCTTGATGATGCCGAGCGCGAGGTCGCCGAGATGCTGCAGTTCGATCTGCTTCTGCTGGTTGAGGCTCGATGCCAGCTCCCGCGAGTCGAGGAAGGCGATGCCCAGGAGCCCGGCGAACCCGAGGCAGATAAGGGCATAGATCTTTCGGCCAACCGTCATCCTGGCCCGACTTACCATTGCAAACATGCTCGGATCTCCACGCGACGACGAAGGTCGTCCGCCCCATTGCACGGAATCGTATAGGTCAGCCGCTCTCTACCCGTTAATTTTGTAGTCAGTAGATATACGGGGTTCTGTTAACCAGGGCCCACGTGGCCGGCGCCTCAGGCCGCCCGCACCGAGTCGAGGAACTTGCCGACCTCGAGCCTGAGGCGGTTGGAGTCCGTCGACAGCGATTGCGCCGCCGACAGCACCTGCGAAGAGGCCGATCCGGTTTCGCTGGCGCCGCGCTGCACGTCGGTGATGTTGGAGGAAACCTGCTGGGTTCCCTCGGCAGCCTGCTGTACGTTGCGGGAGATTTCCTGGGTCGCGGCGCCCTGCTCTTCCACCGCCGCCGCAATGGTCGAGGCAATCTCGGACAATCGTTCGATGGTTCCGCTGATCTCCTTGATGGCGCCGACCGAATCCTGCGTGGCGGCCTGGATACCGGCGATCTGCTGGCCGATCTCGCCGGTCGCCTTCGCTGTCTGCTCGGCGAGCGCCTTCACTTCAGACGCCACGACAGCAAAGCCGCGGCCGGCCTCGCCGGCGCGCGCCGCCTCGATGGTGGCGTTGAGCGCCAGCAGATTGGTCTGGCCGGCGATGGTGTTGATGAGTTCGACGACGTCGCCGATGCGCGCCGCCGCCTTCGACAATTCGGCGACGCGATCATTGGTCGTGCGGGCCTGGTCGACCGCTTCGCTGGCCATCCGCGCTGATTCCTGCACCTGGCGGCTGATCTCGTTGACCGACGAGGACAGCTCTTCGGTGGCCGACGCCACCGACTGCACGTTGGTGGAAGCTTCTTCCGAAGCCGCAGCCACCACCGTGGTCAGTTCCTGCGAGCGCTCGGCGGTCGATGTCAGCGTGCCGGCAGAGGCTTCGAGTTCGGTCGAGGCCGACGACACGGTCTTGACGATCTCGCCTACCGCGCGCTCGAAACCATCGGCGAGTTGCAGCATGTCGGTGCGGCGCTGTGCGGCGGAGCGGACTTCCGCCTCCTTCTGCTCGTGCTCCATGCGGATTCGCGCGAGACCATTTTCCTTGAACACCAGGGCGGTCTTGGCGACATCGCCGACCTCGTCGCCGCGCTCCGTGCCCGAAATGTTGATGTCGTATTTGCCACCGGCAAGCTGCTGCAGCAACTCGACGACCGCGCGGATCGGCTTGGCAATGCCGTACTGACCGACCGCGAAGCCGAAGCCGAGACCGAACACCAGGCTTGCGACCGCGAGGATCATCAGGAGGCGCGACGCGGAGGCATATTCCTCCTCTGCGGCCTTGTTGTTTTCCATGACCCGCTGGTCAAGCCTGTTGGCCACCGCGCGGATAGCGAGCTGCAGCGTCTCTGCCGCGGCGCGGCTCTTCATCGTCGCATCCCGCAATGCGGCCGCCGACTGCGTCACTTCAGTGGATTTGGCGTCATCGACCGACTGAAGCGTCTGCTTCAGTTGCGCCTGATAGGCGGCAAGCGCCGATCTGACGGCCGGCATCAGGGCCTGAGTCTTCTCGTCCACCGTCTTGCTGACCTCGGCAAGACGCTCCTCGAGCTGCTTGACCTGCTCGTCGATTATCGCGCGCGCAGCCAGCCTGTTTTCGTCACGCGGATCGAGAGCGCTGCGAAACTCGCCGCGGTTGATGGCCACCACGTTGTTGTTGGCGCGGGTAGCCAGCAAGGCCCGTTCCGCCGATCGCGCCATGGTATTCGACTTTTCGCTCACCGAATGCAGCGAGCTGATCCCGAGCCAGGCCATGATTCCCGTGATCAGTGACAGCACACAAATGATGGCCAGCACTTTCGTGAGCACACGGAAATTCGACAGAAACGACATCGGGGAGACCTCTTTGTCAGCCGCGTTAAAAAAACGCCTCAACAAAGGGTTTACGTTCCAGCCCTTTATCCAGTGTAAAGTTGACGATCCGTAGCTTTACGGGATTGCGAACGCATTTGTTTCTGAGTGTTGCTGGCGAAAAGAAGAGGCTTGATTCGATCGATGCTCCGTCTTCAAAAAAACGAAAGCCCGGCCGCGAGGGCCGGGCTTTGAATTTTCCTGATGGTGGAGAGATCAGGCCGCCCGCACCGAGCCGAGGAACTTGCCGACCTCGCGCTTGAGACGGCCGGAGTCGGACGACAGCGACTGCGCCGCCGACAGCACCTGCGATGAGGCCGAACCGGTTTCGCCGGCGCCGCGCTGCACGTCGGTGATGTTGGAAGAAACCTGCTGGGTCCCGCGCGCAGCCTGCTGCACGTTGCGGGAGATTTCCTGGGTCGCGGCGCCCTGCTCTTCCACGGCGGCTGCAATGGTCGACGAGATTTCCGACAGCTTCTCGATGGTAGAGCTGATCGCCTGGATCGCCCCGACCGACTCTTCCGTCGCAGCCTGGATGCCGCTGATCTGCTGACCGATCTCGCCGGTCGCCTTCGAGGTCTGCTCGGCAAGCGCCTTCACCTCGGAAGCAACGACCGCGAAGCCGCGGCCGGCATCGCCGGCGCGCGCGGCCTCGATGGTGGCGTTGAGCGCCAGCAAATTGGTCTGCTCGGCGATGGTGTTGATGAGTTCGACCACCGCGCCGATGCGGGCAGCGGCCTTCGACAATTCGCTGACGCGGCTATTGGTGGTGCGGGCCTGATCGACGGCCTCATTGGCCATCCGCGCCGATTCCTGAACCTGGCGGCCGATCTCGGTGATCGACGACGCCATCTCCTCGGTGGAGGAAGCCACCGACTGCACATTGGTGGAAGCTTCCTCGGAAGCCGCGGCCACCATCGTGGTCAGTTCCTGGGCGCGTTCGGCGGTCGTCGTCAGCGTACCGGCGGCGGTTTCGAGGTCGGTCGAGGCCGACGATACGGTCTCGACGATCTTGCCGATCGCGCCTTCGAAATCGTCGGCGAGCTTGATCATTTCGGCCTTGCGCCGTTGCGCCGCGACCAAGTCCTGCTGGACCTTGGCTTCGGCTTCCTCGCGCGCCTTGTGCTCGGCGTTCTCGCGAATGACGGTCACCGTCTTGGCGAGGTCGCCGATTTCGTCGCCGCGGGTCGCACCGGGAATCTCGACTTCGAGATTGCCGCCCGCCATCTCGCCCAGCGCGCCGTTCAGGCGCGTCATCGGACGCGCGACACCCATGAACGAGAACACCACCGAGGCGATCAGCGAGGCGACCACGATGATCGCCATGATCAGGTTGATCTGGTTGGCACTCTCGGTATCGGCCATGACCTCGTCCTTGGAGGTCTTCGCATCCTTTTGCGCGGCCGCGACGGTCGTTTCCATCAGATCGGCGACGTCGGCGGCGGCCTTGACCGTGCGGTTGGCGACGATGTCGTTCTTGATTTGCTCGGTCTTGACGGCTTCCTCATTGGCGGCCAGGAAGCGTTTGACGAGCGAGGAAAGGTTGCTGACTACGACCAGCAATTCGCGATCGTCGGCCTCGCCGCGCAGCTTGTTGAACACGTCCTTCAGCGAGGCCTCGGTCTTGGCCATCTCGGTGACCAGGTTGGCGTCGCCGGTGGCGCCGAGCTTCCAGGCAGCCGCCCGCAGCGCGTTCACCTTGCCATCAGCCTGGAACAGCAGACGTTCGATCTCGAGGCGGTTGTCCAGCTTCTGCATGGCCGGCAACTTCATCTGAGTATCGACCGCCTTGTTCCATTCCTCCGAGATCACCGAGCGCTTCTCGATCTGCGCCAGCAGCGTCGTCTGCGCCTGGGCGAGATCTTCCACGGCGGCGGCAAAGCCCTCCATCAGGGATTTCGTCTTCTGCAGCCGCTCCTTGGCGTCCGCTCGCTGGGCCATCGCCAGCGCCGCCTCCAGCTCCTTTGCCGCGCTCGCCTTGTGACGCTGCAAATCGGCGAGGGCCTTTTCGACTTCAGCCTTCCTTCTGGACAGGCGGACGTCGCCGGCGGCCAGCTGAATTTTGCGCAGGTCGATATGCGCGGCGAGCGCACTATTCGCAACCTGCTGCGACCGATTGGCGCGCTCGCTGGCTTCCTCGATCTTCGCTTCGGTGACCATCTGGTTGGCCACCATGCCGATCGCCAGCAGGACGCCCACCGCCCCGGCCAAGCCCAGTTTGTTTCCGATGCGGTTGAGCTTGATCATGTCGACGACCCCAAATTCTTCTGAATCAGTTTTTTCCGGAGGCGGAATTTGCCCTACCAAGGAATCAGCAACCTTCGCGCGTGAAACCCGGAGATACGGGCCAGCGTAGCGGCGACCGGTTAATTTCCGCTTGCGGGAAACTACGGAAAATCTAGCTGGGTTGCATCTCAACAAACCTCGCGTAAAACGCGAAAAAGCCCGGCGCCCTGTCCGGGAACCGGGCCTTTCGTCTGCGGCCGACCGGTTGTCAGGCTGCCCGGACGGATTCCAGAAACTTGCCGACTTCGAGCCGGAGGCGGTTGCTGTCGCCCGACAGCGACTGCGCTGCCGACAATACCTGGGAAGAGGCCGCGCCGGTCTCGCTGGCGCCGCGCTGCACGTCGGTGATGTTGCTGGAGACCTGCTGGGTGCCCCGCGCCGCCTGCTGCACGTTGCGGGAGATTTCCTGCGTCGCAGCGCCCTGCTCTTCCACGGCGGCGGCAATGGCCGAAGAGATCTCCGCCAGCCGTTCGATGGTGCCGCTGATTTCCTTGATCGCGTTCACCGACTCCTGGGTTGCGCCCTGGATGCCGGCAATCTGCTGGCTGATCTCGCCGGTGGCCTTTGCCGTCTGTTCGGCCAGCGCCTTGACCTCCGAGGCCACGACCGCAAAGCCGCGCCCGGCATCGCCGGCGCGCGCCGCCTCGATGGTGGCGTTGAGCGCGAGCAAATTGGTTTGGCCTGCGATGGTGTTGATGAGTTCGACGACATCGCCGATCCGGCCCGCCGCCTTGGACAATTCGCTGACGCGGTCGTTGGTGACGCGGGCCTGCCCGACCGCGTCGGTCGCCATCCGCGCCGATTCCTGCACCTGGCGGCCGATCTCGGTGACCGAGGAAGAAAGCTCCTCGGTCGCCGACGCCACCGACTGCACGTTGGCGGAGGCTTCGCCGGAGGCCGAAGCGACCGTCGATGTCAGCGTCTGCGAGCGTTCGGCAGTCGCCGACAGCGTGCCGGCGGACGCTTCGAGCTGCGTCGACGCCGACGATACCGTCTGCACGATCTCGCCGATCACGCTCTCGAAATTGCGCGTAATGCCGTCGACCCGCCGGCCGCGCTCGATCTTGGCTTCGGCGTCGGCGGCTGCGGCTTCGTCGGCGGCCTTCTTGGCGATCAGCGCCTGCTTGAACACCTGCAAGGTGTCGGCCATCGCACCGATTTCAGTCTTCTCGCCCTGATGCGGCACGTTGGCGCTCAGATCGCCATTGCCCAGCGCTTGCATCGGCGTAACGATGGAGGCGATGCCGCTCGAGACGTCGCGAACCAGATAGGCGCTGATACCGATGCCGATGACGACGGCGGCGCCCAGGATCAGGGCCAGCATCATCAGCGCGGAGGTGTAGCTGTCGGCCGCATCCTGTGCCGCCTTGTCGGCGCCGGCGTTGTTGAGGTCGATGTCCTTGCGCAGGACGGCATCGGCATCGAGCCCGATCTTGTTGACCGTCTTGGTGTTCAGCTCATGGGCTTCGCGCGGAATCTGGCCGGCCGCCTTGCGCGACAGCGCCATCACCTCCTCGGTGCCTTTCTTGTAGCTCTCCCAGAGCTTCACCCATTCGTTATAGAGCGCACGCTCTTCGGGCGATGTGATCATCGGCTCATAGGCCGCGCGTGCCTTGGCGTTAGCTTCGACGACGGTCGCGAGGGTCTTTTCCTGCGCCAGCTTCTCTTCCAGCGTTTCGGACAGCATGTGCTCGCGGATCACGTTGCGATAGGTGATGACGCCGGCGCGCAGGTCGCCCAGCACGCGGACGCTCGGCAGCCAGCTCGTCGAGATGTCGACCGTGTTGGCATTGATGGCCCGCATGTTCCGGACCGCGAGCAAACCCATGCCCGTCGTCGCGACGAGCAGGAAGGCCACCACGGCGATGATCTTGGTGCGGATGGAGTATTTGGCGAGCATGGCGGGAATCTCTTGGTTTTGGGCGCGTGGACACGCCGAACGTGGCAAGGCGTCGGAATGTCGGGGAATCAAGAAAAGAGACGTTGCAGGACATCAAACCCGCTACGTCCTCAGGTTGAGTTAACGAAGTCTGGTAAAAATACCTACAAGTCGGACTCACACCGGCCAAAAAACGCCGGCGCGGCGATCAGCGCATCAGCTTCAGCGCGTCGGAGAAAAACTCCGGCCCACCGAAATTGCCTGATTTCAGGGCAAGCAGCATCTCGCCTTTGTCGGAGCCGACGGATCGCAAAACCGGCACTCCTGCAGCGATTTCTTCGCCTACCAGGAAGCCGGGAAGGCGCAGGCGATCGACGACGGCGCCTGAAGTTTCACCACCGGCGACCACCAGCCGCCGCACGCCTGAACGCACCAAGCCTTCGGCGATATCGGCCATCGCCTGCTCGATGGCATGTCCGGCTGCATCGCGGCCATGCCGGGATTGCAGAGCTGAAACCTGATCCGGCGTCGAGCTGCTGGCGATCAGGATCGGGCCGTCGGTGATTCGGTCGCTTGCCCAGGCCAGCGCGCGGCGGGCTTCGGCGGGACCGGCGATGATCTGCTCGGGATCGAGATGCAAAACGGGCATCACCTTTTCGGCGTTGGCAATCTGCGCCAGCGTCGCCTGCGAGCAGCTCCCCGCAAGGCACGCCGCCGGTCCACCGACCGGCGCGTCGGATACCGCGCCCGCGGCAGCCGCCTTGACCTTGCCGGAGGCGACCAGCGCCCGCGCGAGGCCGAGGCCGATGCCGGATGCACCCACCGACAGGCGGTGATCCAGCGCCACCGCGCCGATGGTTTCGAGATCCCGATCAAAGACGGCGTCGATGATGGCTGCGCCGATGCCCTTGCCCGAGAGATCGGCGAGGCGCCCGCGAACCGCCTCCGCGCCGCGCGACAGCGTGGCGAGATCGGCCAGCCCGACCTTGGTCCGGCTCTGGCGCGCCAAAACCCGCACCAGATTGGAATCGTGCATCGGGTTGAGCGGATGGTCCTTCAGCGGGCTTTCGTTCAGCGGCACGGAACCGACGAACAGATTGCCCTGATAGACGGTGCGGCCGGTTTCCGGAAAGGCCGGCGTCACCAGCACGATCGCATCGCCGGAATCCGTCCGCAGCGCATCCATGACCGGGCCGATATTGCCGGCATCGGTGGAATCGAAGGTTGAGCAGATCTTGAACAGCACATGGCCGGCGCCGCGGCCGCGCAGCCATTTTTCCGCGGCGCGCGAGCGGTCCACCGCCACCTCAGCCTCGATCGAGCGGCTCTTGAGCGACACCACGACCGCATCCACCTCGGGGAGCGCGAGATCGTCCGAGGGAACGCCGATGGTCTGCACCGTGCGCAGGCCCTGACGGGTCAGCGTGTTGGCGAGATCGGAGGCGCCGGTGTAGTCGTCGGCGATGCAGCCCAAGGACAGTTTCACGATTTCGCTCCGGCATAGGGCTTGAACCAGGCAAGTCCGTCGGTGGTCTTGCCGCGCGGGTTGTATTCGCAGCCCACGAAGCCGCCATAGCCGAGCCGGTCGAGTTCAGCGAACAGGAAGGGATAGTTCAGCTCCTCGCCGTCGGGCTCGTTGCGCGAGGGAATGCTGGCGATCTGGATATGGCCGGTGATCGGCATCATCTCGCGCAGCCGCATGGTGACGTCGCCGTGAATGATCTGGCAGTGGTAGATGTCGAACTGCAGCTTCAGGTTTGAAATCTTCAGCTCGGTAATCAGATCGCGGGCAAAACCGAAATCGTTGAGAAAATATCCCGGCACGTTGCGCGAATTGATCGGCTCGATCACGACGTCGAGGCCGTGAGGCGCGAAGAATTCCGCCGCCCACGCCACGGACTTGTAGAATTGCTCGACGGCCTTGGCGTTGCTACGGTCGGCAATACCCGCCATCAGATGCAAGCGCTTGACGCCGGTCGCCTTGGCATAGGGCAACGCCGTATCGAGGCTTCGCTTCAGATCGTCAAACCGTTCCGGCAGCGCGGCAAAACCTTTTTCGCCGGCGTCCCAATTGCCCGGCGGCAGATTGAACAGCGCCTGTGTCAGGCCGTTGCGTTTCAAGCGTTCGCCGACGGCCTCGGCCGGGTGATCGTACGGAAACAGGAATTCGACGGCAGTGAAGCCCGCTTTCGCTGCGGCGTCGATGCGGTCGAGGAACGGAACCTCGGTGAACATCATGGAGAGATTGGCGGCAAAGCGCGGCATGTTCGGTCTCGCTTAGGGTTGCTGTTCGATGATGCGTCTCAACCGTGGGCAGTCCACGCGTTTCGAAGATATTCGTCCTGCTGTTCGTCACATAGAGGCTTGAGGGGACTGCGATCCAAATTATACCTTCTCATCAGAGCGACCAGGTCGCGTAGACTTTCCTTGTCCATCGGGCGCCGGACGATCAGTTCCAGGTCGCGAACAACCCCCGTTACCTTCTCGATTTCAGAGATCGATTGAATCCGTGCGAAGAAATAATCCTCATCCGTCTGGCTGTAGAAGCGCGGCCCGTTGATGAGCAGGACAGATTTTGCAACTTCGTTCGGCATCTCAAACGCTCGGCTAAAACAGGACCCTCGCGGTTTACTTCGGCTCGCCCGGCAGCGGCGTGCCGGTGACCTTCGCATACATCCGCGCCACCGAGGCGTCGTCGTCGCGGCCCATGCCGGCGGCCGACGTCATCAGGAACATCTGCAAGGCAGCAGCGGAAACCGGCACCGGGAATTTCTGCGAGCGCGCCATGTCCTGGATGATGCCGAGGTCTTTCACGAAAATATCTACCGCGCTGCGCGGTGCGTAATCGCCGTCGAGCACATGCGGCATGCGGTTCTCGAACATCCAGGAATTGCCGGCGGACGCCGTGATCACCTCGTAGACCTTGCGGATATCGAGCCCCTGCTTGGCGGCGAATGCGATGGCTTCGGAGGCGGCAGCGATGTGCACGCCCGCGAGCAACTGGTTGATCATCTTGAACGCGGCCCCCTGCCCGGCGGCGTCGCCGAGTTCGTAGAGTTTTGCCGCCATCGCATCCAGCGCCGGGCGTGCCTTGGCGAAGGCGGCCGGACTGCCGGAGGCCAGAATGGTGAGTTCGCCCTGCGCCGCGCGCTGCGCGCCACCGGAAATCGGCGCGTCGAGGTAATGGCGGTCAGTCGCCTCCAACTGCTTGGCGAGCCGCCGCGCGACGTCGGGATCCATGGTCGCGGAGGAAATGAATACCGCGCCTTCCCCGAGCGTTTCCGCAACGCCATTGGCGCCGAACAAAATGGTCTCGGTCTGGGCGGCGTTGACGACGACGCTGACGACGATGTCGGCGGATTTTGCGGCTTCCGCCGGCGTGCTCGCCCCCTTGCCGCCGTCGGCCACGAACCGCTTCACCGTTTCAGCGGATACGTCGCAGCCGGTGACTTCCAGCCCCGCGCGGCGCAATGAGGTCGCCATGCCATATCCCATCGAGCCCAGCCCGATGACGGCGACACGCGGTTTGGCGGATTCTGGCATTGCGGCGATTCCTCGATAGGTTTCTCGTTCGCCGCCATGGGCCGGCGGCCTTGTCCCTTGCGTATCACGGCTTGGCCGCGCTGCCAAAGCGTGAGACAAGGCTTCAAAACGGGGTCGGTTTTATGAGCGAAACAAGGATCCGCGAGGAAATCTGCCGCCTCGGCCGCTCGCTGTTCGAGCGCGGGCTGACGCCCGGTTCCTCCGGCAATATCAGCGTCAAGCTCGACGACGGCGGCTGGCTGGTGACGCCGACCAATGCCTCGCTTGGCTTCCTCGACCCGGCGCGGATGTCGCGGCTCGCACCGGATGGACGGCTGGTTTCCGGCGATGCGCCGACCAAGGAAGTGCCGCTGCACACCGCGCTCTACCAGACCCGTGGCGCCGCGCGCGCCGTGGTGCATCTGCATTCAACCCACTCGGTGGCGTTGTCGATGCTGCCGGAGATCGACCCGCGTGCCGCGCTGCCGCCGATGACACCTTATTATCTGATGAAATGCGGGCAGACCGCGCTTGTGCCTTATTACCGGCCGGGCGATCCGGCGGTTGCGGACGCCATCAAGGGGCTGGCCGGGAAATATTCGTCCGTGCTGCTCGCCAATCATGGGCCGGTGGTGTCGGGCGACACGCTTGAGGCTGCCGTGTTCGCGATGGAAGAGCTGGAAGAGACGGCGAAGCTGTATCTGCTGCTGCGGGGGTTGAACCCGAGGTACCTGTCGCCAGAACAGGTAAAGGACTTGACGAAAGTGTTCGGGCTCACTCTGCCCGAAACTCACGATCACACATAGTCATCCCATGCAAACCAATCTCAAATGCTTCAAGTCCGATAGAAAGTTCTGGGTGATTGGCTATGGGCCAGGCCATGGTCCCCTTCTGCTGAGAAGTGGAAAGACCGATGAACACCATACCCGCATCGACGTGCTAATTCTCGATGTACGTGCGATGGAAACTAGATCCTGGTCCGAAGGATTTGAGATTGCGCTGGTTGATCAGGCCTACCTGCGAGATTTCCGCAGCCGCCCGGCCGAGATGATGGAACCAGGACTCAATGTGTACGCCATCTCCGGCGAAGGGTGGCAAGGATTCATCCTTGGTGGAAACCTTTGCGTCCATGAAGATGAAGCCGATTGGGGGGCACCAAGCGCGTTCGCTGCTGCAGATCATGTAGGCCTGGCCCTGGCGGCAAGGCCAACGGACGCCGAGGTCGAAGCGGCGGCTCGTGTCCTTGATAAAGCGGGGCGCCACCATCATTGGTGGTCCAAAACCATTAAACCGTACGATGAGTTTGCCAAGACGGACCCGATCGCCAAGAGCGAGTTTGAAGGGATCGTGGAGCGGATGTTGATGGCCGCATCACAGGCAAAGCGAAATACGGAAACACCATAACGCGCTGCAGTCGTAGCCCGGATGGAGCGTAGCGCAATCCGGGGCCGGTGCTCGTTGTTTCCCGGATTTCGCTGCGCTCCATCCGGGCTACACATCACAGCCCCAGATACGCCCTCCTTACATCCGGATTGACGCGAATGTCCGCCGCACTCCCCTGCATCAGCACGCGCCCGGTCTGGAGAATGTAGGCGCGGTCGGCGATTTCCAGGCACTCCGACATGCGCTGCTCGACGATCAGCACGGTCATGCCGGCATCGCGGATGCGCTTCACCGCCTGGAAGATTTCGTCGACCAGTTTTGGCATGATGCCTTGCGACGGCTCGTCCAGCATCAGGAGCCGCGGGCGCGTCATCAGGGCGCGGCCGATGGCGAGCATCTGCTGCTCGCCGCCGGAGAGCGTTTCGGCGCGCTGCTCCAGCCGCTCCTGCAGGCGCGGAAACAGCTTGAACACGAGATCGAGCGGCGCTTCGCGGTCGGCCTCGCCGCGATAGAGGTAGCTGCCGAGGCGCAGATTGTCGCGCACCGACAGGCGCGGAAACAGCCGACGGTTTTCCGGCACATAGGCGATGCCGCGCGAGGTGATGACGTGCTGCGCCATGCCGTCGATGCGGGTGCCGTCGAACGACACCGTGCCGGAGCGCGGGCGCTCGGCACCGGCAATCGATTTCAACAGCGTCGACTTGCCGGCCCCGTTGGCGCCGGCGACGCAGACGATCTCGCCTTTCTCCACCTCGATCGAGACCGCCGAGATCGCGACCAGGCCCTGATAGGCGGTGGTGACTTCATGCACCGACAGCATGACGGTCTCCCAGATAGGCGGTGATGACTTTCGGATCGCGGACGACGTCGGCGGGCTTGCCCTCGACCAGCACCTTGCCGAGATCGAGCACGATCGCGCGGTCGACCAGCGGCATCACGATCTCCATGACATGCTCGACCATCAGCACGGTGACGCCGGTATCCCGCACCTTGCGCACCAGTTCGACGCCGGTCTTGGCTTCGACAGGCGTCAGTCCCGTGAGCACTTCGTCGAGCAGCAGCAGCTTCGGCTCGGTCGCCAGCGCCCGCGCCACTTCGAGCCGACGCTTCTCGGACGGCACCAGATCGCTCGCCAGCACATTGGCGCGCGGGCCGAGGCCGCAGAATTCCAGCACCTCATGTGCCTTGCGGCGGGCATCGCGCATCACGGTGCTGCGCACCAGCGCGCCGACGATGACGTTGTCGATGACCGTCATGGTCTCGAAACTCTTGACCACCTGAAAGGTGCGGCCGACGCCGCGCTGGCAACGTTCGGCGGCCGGCAATGCGGTGACATCCTCGCCGTCGAAGATGATCGAGCCTTGGGTCGGCGGCAGCACGCCCGCGATCAGGTTGAACAGCGTCGACTTGCCCGCACCGTTCGGGCCGATCAGGCCGACGATCTCGCCGCGCCCGACCGAGATCGAGACGTCGCTGTTGGCGATCAGGCCGCCAAAGCGCTGCCAGACGCCGCGGGTTTCCAGCAAGGGCGTCGTCATCGAACAGCCTCCTTGCGCCTGGGCGAGAGCAGTCCAGCCAGGCTCTTGACCGAGAACAGGCCGATCAGCCCCTGCGGGCGCGCCAGCGAGATCGCGATGATCAGGCCGCCATAGACGATCAAGTCGATACCCTTTCCGGAGCCGCCGACATAGGAGCGCGTCAGTTCGGTGAGCGGGATCAGGATGACCGCGCCCAGCATCGGCCCCCACAGCGTGCCGATGCCGCCGAGCACCGCGGGCAACGCCATCAGCAGCGAGAACTGAAAGCCCATGACGCTTTCGGGATCGATGTAGGAAACGAACTGCGCATAGAAGCTGCCGCCGACCGCGACCAGGAACGCCGACACCGCCGCCGCGCCCATCTTGGAATTGAATACGACGACGCCGAGGCTTTCAGCGGCTTCCGGATTGTCCTTCACCGCCCGCCACCAATAGCCCCATTTGGAATCTTCCAGCCACCAGGTGACGAACCAGGCGACACAGGCCAGCGCCAGCGCGAAGTAGAAATACGGCAGCTTGCTGCGCGGGAATTGGAACTTCAGCCAGCTATCGCCGCGCACCGGGATTTCGATACCCATCGCCGCACCGGCCCAATCCCAATTGTGGAACAGCAGCAGTCCGATTTCGGCGATGACGATGGTGGCGATCACGAAGTAGTGGCCGCGCAGTCGGAAACAGGGATAGCCGAGCGCCATCGCGATCAGCGCGGAGATCACGCCGCCGCCGAGCATGCCGAACCATGGCAGCACGCCGAACTTGGTGAACAGCAGCGCGGTGGTATAGGCGCCAAGCCCGAAATAGAGCGCATGCCCGAGCGAGATCTGCCCGCAATAGCCGGACAGGATGTTCCAGCTTTGCGACAGCGCGCCCCACATCAGGGTCAGCACCATCATGTTCTGGAGGTAGGAGTCCTTGACGAACAGCGGGACGGTGGCCGCGATTGCGGCGAGGACAAAGGCGACGATGAGGTCGCGGCGGCGGCGTTCTGCGAAAGCGGTATCCATCACATCGATCCGAACAGGCCGCGCGGGCGGACAAAGACCACAAGGAGATAGACGGCGTAGATGCCGACCGCCTTCAGCGACGGCGGCAGCAACATCGCAGTGGTGGCCTCGACGAGGCCGACGATGATGCCGCCGGCGAAAGCGCCGAACACGCTGCCGAAGCCGCCGAGCGCCACCGTCACATAGGCGATCAGCGCAAAGGAGGCGCCGACGTCGGGATAGATGTAGAAGAAGATGGCCATGATCGCGCCGGCAAGGCCGACCAGCGCCGCGCCGAGACCCCAGCCCAGCGCAAACACCTTGTTCTTGTCGATGCCGACCAGCGCCACCGCGCCGGCGTCCTCGCGGGTCGCTTCCAGCGCGCGGCCGAAATCGGTGCGGTTGATGAAGAGATAGAGCCCGCCGAACGCCGCGATCGCGACCAGCGCGCCGACCAGTTGCGGCACCGGCAGGAAGATGCCGGCCACCGACACCGTCTTGCCGCCGAGCCATGAATGGGTGACGCTGCGGTAATCCGGCGTGAAGAAATACTGCGTCAGGCCACGCATGACGATGGCCAAACCAAATGTCGAGAAGATCTGCACCATCCCGGCATTGGCTTTGGCGCGCACCGCAAAGCGCACGATCAATAGATAGACCACCGCCCCGAACACGAACAGGGCGGCAGCGACCAGCGGCGCCGACAGCAAGGGATCGATCGCGAAGAACACGAACAGGAAGAACGTCGCGTACATCGCGATCATCAGGAACTCGCCATGCGCGAAGTTCACGACGTCCATCAGGCCGAAGATCAGCGCGAGGCCGACGGCGATGAGGCCATAGAGCAGGCCCATGAGGAGACCGCTGGCGAGGCTTTGAATGATGGCGTCGGCTGTCATGAAAGTCGCTCCAGCCCGGAGGCATTACTCTCAACTTTCGTCATTGCGAGCCAACGGGTCGGCGCGTAGCGCCGCCCGATGACAGGCTCCGCGAAGCAATCCATTCTTTCTTCGTGCGGCACGATGGATTGCTTCGTCGCTACGCTCCTCGCAATGACGAGGGGCGGCAGTCTCTGGCTAGTCGTCACAGTCATATCCCCCGCCCCCGCGTTCCCGTTTTATTTCATCGGCCAAACGGCTTCGGCGATGGCGGCCTGCGGCGGGAAGATGGTGACGAACTTGCCGCCGATATATTGCAGCAGCACCGGGTCGGCGTCGTTGTTCTGGCCGAGCTCGTCGAACTTGACGCGCTTCCAGGGCATGATGGTCTGCTCGCCCGGAATGTCGGTCGCGACCAGCGCCTCGCGGATCTTTTCGCCGTCGGTCGACTTGGCGCGGTTGATGGCATCAGCCATCACCAGGAGCCCCATGAACTGGCGCGAGGTCAGATCGTTGAAATCCTTGCCCGACTTCTCCTTGAACATGGCGTTGATCTTGCCGACCATCGGCCGCTTGGCGGCGAGGTCGAGCGAGAAGCTGCCGCGCGAGATCACGCCTTCGAGCTTGTCGCCGACCGCGTCATAGAGCGCCTTTTCGGAGAAGCCGGCGTCCTGCGCCACGATCGCGTTCGGCTTGTAGCCGAGCTCGGCCATGGTCTTCACCAGCAGGATGCCGTCGGTGGTGTAGCTCGAGGGCATCAGCACGTCGGCATTCGCGGTCTTGAGCTGCTGCACTTCCGCGGACAATGACGGCGAGTTGGAACGGTACTTGATGTCGGAGATGACCTGGTAGCCGCGCTCGGACGCCAGCTTGAGCTGGGTGTTGGCGGAGTCGGTGCCGAAGATGGTGTCTTCGTGGAACAGCGACAGCGTGTCTATCTTCGTGCCCTTCTTCTTCATCGCGTCGAAAAAGCTGAACATCGCCGCCGAGAACATCTCGTCATGGGGCGCGGCGCGGAAATAGAATTTGAGGCCGCGCTTGTGCAGGCTCGGCGAGGAATTGTCCGCCGAGATGAACGGGACCTGGTAGCGCTCGCAGATCTGGCTGACGGTGACCGCGACCGCGCTCTGATAGGTGCCGACGACGGCGCAGACCTTTTCCTGGGTGATCAGGCGCTCGGTCTCGGCGCGGCCTTTCTGCGGATCGGCCTGGTGATCGGCGAAGACGAGGCGGACCTTGGCGCCGCCGAGGCCGGGCAAGCCCTCGCCCTTCGCCAGCGGCAGATCGAAATCGTGGTCCTTGTTGATGATGTCGAGCGCGGTCTCGAACGACTTCTGCGCATCGACGCCCATCTGCGCGCTGGCGCCGGAGAATGGATAGATCACGCCGATCACGACTTCGGACGTCTGCGCGCGGGCCGCGACAGGTCCGAGCGCTGCGGCAGCGGTGGCTCCAAGCAGTACATTACGGCGCGTGATGTTCATGGCGATATCCTTATGCTGGATGGCGACTATCGATGAAACGGGCGATGGTTACGGTAAAGCCTCAATGAGCAGCAGGCGCTGCATCAAAGCACGGCAAGCGCTTTGTTCCTGAGATCGGTCACGAGCATCAATCCGGGCGCGTGCGTGATCGCAAACGGCACCTTCGCGGCCTGGATGACCGATTGCGGGGTCACGCCGCACGCCCAGAACACCGGAATTTCGTCAGCCTCGACCGGCACCGGATCGCCGTAGTCGGGCTTGGCGAGATCGGCAATGCCGATCTGTTCGGGAAGACCAATATGAACCGGCGCCCCATGCACCGAGGGGAAGCGCGACGTGATCTGCACCGCGCGGATCGCATTGGCGGGCTTGAACGGCCGCATCGTCACCACCATCGGTCCGGCAAAGGGCCCGGCCGGGCTGCAGGCGATATTGGTGCGGTACATCGGCACGCGCACGTCGCGCTCGATATGGCGGATCGGCAGACCTTCCTCCAGCAGCGCCTCCTCGAACGAGAACGAGCAGCCGAGCACGAAGGCCACGAGATCGTCGCGCCAGTGCGCCGTGATGTCGGTTGGCTCCTCTAAGATTTCGCCGTCGCGCCAGATGCGATAGCGCGGCAGGTCGGTGCGGATGTCGAGGTCGATGCCGAGCGCGGGAATGCGGGGATCGCCGACGTCGGACATGCCGATGATCGGGCACGGCTTGGGATTGAGCTGGCAGAAGCGGTGAAAGGCGCCCGCGAGTTTTTCCGGCAGGATGGCGAGGTTGCCCTGGACGAAGCCGTTGGCGACGCCTGCGGTGTGATGGGCCATGCCGTTGCGGCAGGCATGGCGGGCCGCGACGCTCGGCGATAAATCCGCCGTATCCTGACCTTGCCGTTCCGTCCTCGCCAAGCTGGTCATCGTTGTCCCCGCTTCCATTCTTGTCGACATCTACTCCCGCATATGGCTATGATAATGTCTAATCGTCTTTTCTAATCAAGTTCAATAAAACAAAATTATCGATCTGCGGGCAGAGGGTGCATGACTGATTTCAAGGCAATTGAGACTTTCATGTGGGTGGTGACGCTCGGCAGCTTTCGCGGCGCGGCCCAGAAGCTCAACACCACCCAGCCCGCGATCTCGCAACGGATCGCCCAGCTCGAACGCGAGGTCGGCGTGCGGCTGCTGCAGCGCGACCGCCGCATGGTGTTGCCGACGCCGAGCGGACGGCAATTGATGGTCTATGCCGAGAAACTGATCGGGCTGCGCTCGGAGATGCTCGCCGTGGTCGGCGATCGCTCGGCGATGCGCGGCGTGCTGCGACTCGGCGTCGCCGAAACCATCGTGCACACCTGGTTGTCGCAGCTCATCAAGAGCGTCAATCACGCCTATCCCAACATCTCGCTCGAAATCGAAGTCGACATCACCTCGAATTTGCGGACGCGCCTCTTGGCGCAGGAGATCGAACTCGCGTTCCTGCTCGGGCCCCTGACGGCGCCGAGCGTCAGCAACCGTGTGCTGTGCGATTATCCGGTCGGGTTCCTCGCCAGCCCCTCGCTCGGGCTCGGCACCCGCCAGTTGACCGTGCATGATCTCGCGAAATTTCCGATCATCACCTTCCCGCGCAAGACCCCGCCCTATGAGGTCGTGCGCTCGCTGTTCAACCGGCCGGACCTGCCGCCGATGCGCCTGCATGCCAGCGCCTCGATTGCGACCGTCATTCACATGGCGATCGAGGGCCTCGGCATTGCCGTGATTCCGACCGCGATCGTCGAAAGCGAAATGACCGACGGACGGCTGCAATTGCTGTCGACCGACGTGCAACTGCCAAAGCTGACGTTTTCGGCGAGCTGGCTGGCCTCGCCCGATACCGTCGCCGTGGAACGCGTGGCCGAGCTCGCCGCAAATCTGGCCCGCGGCGGCGTCATTGTTGACGGGCCGCCGCAGGCGCGTCATTGAAAACGACCGAACAAGAATGAACAAGCGCCTGCCCACCTGATCCCGGAATAGTGCATGACCAAGATCGGCTCCAACCTGCAAATCGATTCCGCCCGGCTGTGGGGCACGATTCACGAAACCGCCAAATTCGGTGCCACGCCGAAAGGCGGCGTACGGCGGCTGACGCTGGGGCCCGAGGACAAGCAGGTGCGCGACTGGTTCCGGAACGCCTGCGAGGCTGCAGGGCTGGAAGTGCATGTCGACGCGCTGGGTTCGATGTTCGGTGTGCGCAAGGGCCGCGACATGTCGAAGCCGCCGGTGGGGCTCGGCTCGCATCTCGACACGCAACCGACCGGCGGCAAATATGACGGCGTGCTCGGCACGCTGGCGGCGCTGGAAGTGGTGCGCACGCTCAACGATGCCGGCATCGAAACCGAGACACCGATCTGCGTCTGCAACTGGACCAACGAGGAAGGCTCGCGGTTTGCGCCGGCGATGATGGCCTCCGCCGCCTATGTCGGCGATTTCACCACCGATGACATTTTGTCGCGCCGGGATGCCGAGGGTGTCACCGTGGCGCAGGCGCTCGACAGCATCGGTTACCGCGGCGATCGGCCGGTGGGAACGCAGAAATTCTCAGGCTTCGTCGAACTGCACATCGAACAGGGCCCGATCCTGGAGGCCGAGAACAAGACCATCGGCGTCGTCGATTCCGGCCAGGGCGTGCTGTGGTACGACGGCAAGATCACCGGCTTCGAGAGCCATGCCGGCTCGACCCCGATGCCGCTGCGGCGCGATGCGCTGGCGACGCTGTCGGAAATCGTGCTGGCGATGGAAGCAATCGCAAAGAAGCACGGCCCGAAGGCGGTCGGCACCATCGGGGAAGCCGTGATCGCCAATCCCTCACGCAACGTCATTCCCGGCGAGATCGCCTTCACCGTGGATTGCCGCAGCGCCGATGCCGCGATCATGGATGCACTGGACAGGGATCTGCGTGCGGCGATTGCCGAGATCGCGGCCCGGCGCAAGGTCGAGGTGCAATTCGACCTGATCTGGCGCAAGCCGCCGACGCATTTCGATCCGAAACTGGTGGATGCGGTGGAGAATGCCGCAAAAATGCTCGGCTATTCGCACCGGCGCATCACTTCCGGCGCCGGCCACGATGCCTGCAACCTCAACACCGTGATGCCGGCGGCGATGGTGTTCGTGCCCTGCAAGGACGGTATCAGCCACAACGAACTCGAAGACGCCACCCAGCCCGATTGCGCGGCGGGCGCCAACGTGCTGATGCATACCGTACTGGCACTGGCCGGCGTCGCATCCTGATATCAAAACAAGAAATGGGGGGAATGCCCATGCGCGGAGTTTTTGTCGACGCCAATGAATCGCTGGCCGTGATCTTCGAACGACTGGAACAGCCCGGCGATCCCAAGGTGCGGATCAACCGCAATCCCGACATCAGCCCGGAGCAATATCCTGAGATCCTCGACGGCGCCGAAATCGCCATCGTCGATCACACCGCGTTGCCGACCGATATCGCGAAGAAATGCGCGGGCCTGAAGCACGTGGTGTTTCTCGGCACCGGCGCGCGCAGCTACATGAGTCCCGACGAGCTCGCCGAGACCGGCATCCACGTGCACCTGATCAAGGGCTATGGTGATACGGCGGTCGCCGAATGCGCCATCGCGCTGATGTGGGAAGGCGCGCGCGGCCTTGCCAAGATGGACCGCGGCATCCGCGCCGGCAACTGGCTGCGCGACGACGGGATGCAGCTCACCGGCAAGACGCTCGGCCTGATCGGTTTTGGCGGCATCGCCGCCGAAGTCGCCCGCATCGCGCTCGGCGCAGGGATGCGCGTGATCGCCTGGAACCGGTCGCCGAAAAAATATCCGAAGGTCGAGTTCCTCGATTTCGACGAAGTGCTGACCGAGAGCGACGTGGTTTCGATCCATCTGCTGCTGAACGACGAGACGCGCGGCATGATCTCGCGCGCCTGCATCGAGGGGATGAAGCCCGGCGTCATCCTGGTCAACACCGCGCGCGGCGCCATCGTCGACGAGGAAGCGATGATCGAAGCCCTGAAATCGGGCCATATCCGTCACGCCGGGCTCGACGTTTTCAACATCGAGCCGCTGCCGGCGGACCATCCGCTGACGGCGCTGCCCAACGTAACGCTATCGGCGCATTCGGCATTCCGCACGCCGGAGGCCAGCGAGAATTTGATGAGTGCGGCCTGGGAGCATTGCCGGCGGATCGCGAGGGGAAAGTAGCCGCAAATCGCTCCTTGCGGGTTTGAACCGGATCCCGAGCCTTTGCGACCACAGGAAGCGTGCGCCCTGCCGGTGCGCGCATCCGAGGTTCACATGCGCTCACGTTTCATGAATTCACTGTTCGATCGAGGTCAGCCCGCTGACGCTGCCGATTCCTACAAACGGCGGCTCGCCATCTACGAAAGCGAACTCGACGAGCCCGAATTCACCTCCCGCGATACGGGCGACCGCCGCATCGACGTTCACGCCTTCGGCCGGGATTTCGTGCCGGATTGCGAGGAGGGTTCGGACGAAGGCTACGTGCTCCTGACCAACGGCATGAGCGAGCAGCGCATGGCCGTGCCGCCTGAGGCGAAGGAGACAAAGGCGCGCGCCGAGCTGATGTGGTACGTCCGCGAGGCAACGACGGAGATTTGCAGCAACCTGCGCTGGCTCGGTTCAGTCCCGTTCATCGACAACACCTGGTTCGGGTTCGGGCACCGTGTGCCCATGCCGGCGCCGCCCGTCCGCGGCACCGACTTCAAGACCTTCCTGTTCCTCACGCCGATCATCACCCCGGACCAGCGCATCGCAGAGCAGCTTTCGAGCGGCGGGGATGCAGCGGAAATTCTGACCGTCAACCTGATCTCCGACCGCGAGTATGAGCTGATCAAGAACGAGGGCCTCGACGCGTTCCTGGATCTTCTTGACGAGAATGGATATCCGCCGATCTTCGATCCGGCACGTAAGTCGTATGTTTAGCCGCAGGGCGCGACAGGGTTCGCCGAGGTAGGTCCCGTTTCCTTCCCCCTGATGGGCAAGGAGGATCGCTGAACGCTGACGCCTCCATCGCCATCACGCGTTTGATTGGCTTCGCGGCCGGCTACGCGGAGCACAACGTGTCTACCGCCGGCACTGTGGGGTCCCCCAACTCTATTGATCTAAGTCAAGCCTGAATAACCTGACCTGCTAGAGCGTAGGTATCAGGGGAAGCAACCGACGCGCGCGACAACGCCAAGGTTGGCTGGCCCCTGCCCTGCTACCCGGAAATTTGCTGGTCGCATCGCTCATTCTATCGGTCCGGGGAACAGGACGATGCGATTGCGTCTGCAGGAGGTTCAGATGAGCAGCCCGTCATCGCCGAGCAATCCCCTGGCTCCGATTGAAGAATTGATGAGGGCCGGCCAGCAATCGATGAAGCAGTTTGATGATGCGATCGCCGCGGCCATGGGCGTGGGCGCCAGCCGTCCGGCGAGTCAGGGAATGTCACCGTTTGCGATGTATCCGGATTACGTGACAGAGGCCTGGCGGCTCTGGAATGCCAGTATCGTCAATGCGTTTGCAGCGGCCGGGACGTCGGTTCAACCCTCGCGAGGCGACAAGCGTTTCAAGGACGACGCCTGGCAGCACTCCCCTTATTACGATCTCCTCAAGCAATCCTATCTGCTCACCTCGAAGCAATTGTCCGACCTGGTCGATCAGGCCCAGGTCGATGACAAATCCAGGCTGCAGCTTCGCTTCTATGCACGGCAGTTCATCGATGCGATGAGCCCGTCCAACTTCCCCGCGACAAACCCGGACGTCATTCGAACCGCAATCCGGACGCGCGCGGCGAGCCTGGCGACCGGAATGCAGAACCTGATCGAGGATCTCAAAAAAGGGCGCATCACCCGGGTTGACGAATCCGCCTTTGAAGTCGGGCGGAACCTTGCGGCAACGCCCGGATCGGTGGTTTTCGAAAACGAGCTGATCCAGCTCATCGAATATACGCCGCAGACGGTCGAGGTCGAGAAGACACCGCTTCTCATCGTGCCGCCCTGCATCAACAAATACTACCTGCTGGATCTCGGCGCAGGCAATTCGTTCGTTGAATATGCCGTCGCTCAAGGCCATCGCGTCTTCCTGATCTCATGGCGCAGCGCGATCCCCGAAACGCAGTATCTGACCTGGGACGACTATCTGAACCTTGGGCCGCTCAAGGCCATCGACGTCGTGCGCGACATCGCCGCTGTCGACAAGATTCATGTGCTGGGTTTTTGCGTCGGAGGCACGATTCTGAGTTGCGCAGCCGGAGTACTGGCCGCTCGCGGAGAGCACAAGCTGGCTACCATGACGCTGCTGACCACGATGGTCGACTTTGTCGATACCGGCGAGATTGGACTCCTGATCGACGAGAATGCAGTCGCCTTGCGGGAGGCAATGATCGGAAGAGGCGGCATCCTGCCGGGCAAGGAACTCGCCTTTACCTTCGGGACTCTCCGCGCCAATGACCTGATCTGGCGCTATGTCGTCGAGAGCTACCTGAAAGGTGCGACGCCCGAGGCGTTCGACCTGTTGTACTGGGATTCCGACAGTGTCAGCCTGCCTGGCCCGATGTACTGCTGGTACACGCGCAACACCTATCTCGAAAACAAGATCAAGGAGCCGGGCAAGACGACGCAGTGTGGCTTGCCGATCGATCTCTCGCAGGTAAGCGTGCCACTGTATCTGCTGGCTTCTCGCGAGGACCATATTGTCCCCTGGCAGAGCGCGTACCGATCGAAGGATCTAATGGGAAAAGATCCTCGTTTCGTGCTGGCGGCCAGTGGTCACGTTGCAGGTGTAATCAACCCACCCGCCCGCAAGAAGCGCAACTTCTGGCTTAATGACAATATCAATCGCGATGCAAAGACCTGGCTGGAGGAAGCCCAGGAGAAGCCGGGAAGCTGGTGGCCCGACTGGGATAATTGGCTGAAGCGTCATTCGAGCGGCAAGATGCGCGCGCCGGCCCAGCCGGGAAACGCCAACTTCAAGATCATTGAGCCGGCGCCTGGAAGATACGTGAAGCAAAAGTCGAATTGACGAACCCGTCCTGCCGTCAATGTCCCTAAAGCAAAGGCAACGCAGATGGACCATCCGCTCAGACGTCCGGAAGAAATTCTGGCCTATCGGTCAATGAAACAAATGCTCAAGCCCAGAGCTCTTTGGAGTGTGGGCCCGGCAGACACCATCCTGTCAGCAGCGAAGATAATGGCCGAAAAGAATATCGGCTTTCTGGTGGTTCTGGAGAATGGAAAGATCGTCGGCGTTCTTTCCGAACGCGATTGCATGCGGCGCGTTGTACTGGCCCGCAAATACCCTGAAGTGACGCTGGTGGTGGACGTCATGGTTCGAGATGTCGTCACGGCCAATCTTGAGAGCACGTTTGCTGATTGTTTGAGATTGATGCACACGAACGGCATTCGTCACCTGCCGGTTGTCGACAACGAGAAGCCGGTTGGCGTCATCTCGGTTCGTGACCTGCTGCGTGAGGCGGTAGAACATCACACCAAGGTCATCAGCGAGCTTGAGCGCGAACGAATGACGATGCTGACGTCAACAGCTTGAGGATAGCCGCGCCCGCTGACCTGCGGTTTTGAAGTGGAGTGTCGCCATGAATCTCCTGATCGTGCTGGCCGCTCTTGTCTTTCTGATGTTTGTCGCCTATCGCGGCTACAGCGTGATCCTGTTTGCTCCGGTCGCCGCTTTGGGCGCCGTGTTGCTGACCGATCCCTCACTGGTCCCGCCGATGTTCTCCAGCGTTTTCATGGAGAAGATGGTCGGCTTCATCAAGAACTACTTTCCTGTGTTCATGCTCGGCGCCGTGTTTGGCAAAGTCATCGAACTCTCGGGTTTCTCGAAGTCGATCGTAGCCGCGGTAATCGGCGTGCTTGGCCGGGAGCGCGCCGTCCTTTCCATCGTCGTGGTCTGCGCGATCCTGACCTATGGCGGCGTGTCGCTGTTCGTCGTGGTGTTCGCAGTCTATCCGTTCGCAGCCGAGATGTTCCGCCAGGGCGATATTCCGAAGCGTCTCATTCCCTGCACGATCGCGCTCGGCGCTTTCAGCTTCACGATGGACGCGCTGCCGGGAACGCCGCAGATCCAGAACATCATTCCGACCACGTTTTTCAACACGACGACGTGGGCCGCGCCAATACTAGGGCTGGTCGGCAGTGTTTTCGTTTTCGGCGTCGGTCTTGCCTACATCGAAAACCGCCGCCGTGCCGCGCAAAAACGCGGAGAAGGGTACGGCACCGAGCTTGTGAACGAGCCCGAGCCGTTCGAGGAAAAGGAATTGCCGAACCCGTGGATCGCCCTTACGCCGCTGGTCGTGGTGGGCGTCATGAACTTCGTATTCACGCAGCTCGTACCTCGCGCCTATGGCGCAGTTCATGAGGTCAATCTCGGCGGCCACCCGATCGTGACGAAAGTCGGTCCGCTGGCGGCTATATGGGCCGTCGAGGGCGCGCTACTGCTCGGCATCCTGACAGTGTTCATCTTTGCCTGGCGTCCCGTGCTGGCGAAGTTCGCGGATGGCAGCAAGGCCGCCGTCGCCGGCGCCCTGCTTGCCTCGCTCAATACCGCCTCCGAATACGGGTTCGGCGGCGTGATTGCGTTGTTGCCGGGCTTTGAGATGGTGGCCGCCGCGCTCCGGGCAATTCCCAATCCGCTCGTGAACGAGGCCGTTACGGTGACGGTGCTCGCCGGCATCACCGGCTCCGCATCCGGAGGCATGAGCATTGCGCTCGCCGCCATGTCCGATGAATTCATTGCCGCTGCGCAGGCCGCCAATATCCCCCTCGAAGTTTTCCATCGGATCGCGGCGATGGCGAGTGGTGGCATGGACACGTTGCCTCATAATGGCGCCGTCATCACCCTGCTTGCCGTGACGGGTCTCACCCACAGGCAGGCCTACGGAGACGTGTTCGTGATCACAATGACGAAAACCGCCGCGGTGTTCGTGGCTATCGCGTTCTTCTATCTTACCGGGTTGTATTGATAAGATTTCAGTGCATCGCCCTGCATAACGAAGGAAGCTGCTCGCCGTGCAGCGAGCCGCCTGCCACATACTCCCCTCATCCTGAGGAGACCGCGCAGCGGTCGTCTCGAAGGATGGCCGCGGGTGAGATCGAGGCCTCATGGTTCTCCGAGCGATGCGAAGTATCGTCCGGAGACGCGCTCCTCACCATGAGGGTTTCAGTCAATCCACCATATCAGCCACGGCCTTGCCGCAGGCCGCGGTGTCCGCGTTGCCGCCGAGGTCGCGCGTGCGCAGCGTGCGTTCGCCGAGGGTGCGCTCGATGGCGCCGACGATGGATTCTGCGGCGTCCTTCTCGCCGAGATGCTCCATCATCATCGCGCCCGACCAGATCATGCCGATCGGGTTAGCAATACCCTGCCCCGCGATGTCGGGCGCCGAGCCGTGCACAGGCTCGAACACGGATGGGAAATTGCCTTCCGGATTGATGTTGCCCGACGGCGCGATGCCGATGGTGCCGGTGCAGGCCGGTCCGAGATCGGAGAGGATATCGCCGAACAAATTCGAGCCGACCACGACGTCGAACCAGTCCGGATGCAGCACGAAGTTCGCGGTGAGGATGTCGATGTGGTACTTGTCCCACTTCACGCCCGGATACTTCTTCGCCATCGCCTCCACGCGCTCGTCCCAATAGGGCATCGTGATCGAGATGCCGTTGGACTTGGTCGCCGAGGTCAGGTGCTTCTTCGGCCGCGATTGCGCCAGCTCAAACGCGAATTTCAGGATGCGGTCGACGCCGGTCCGCGTCATCACCGTCTGCTGCGTGACGAATTCACGGTCGGTATCAGGGAACATGCGGCCGCCGACGGAAGAATACTCGCCCTCGGTATTCTCGCGCACCACCCAGAAATCGATATCGCCGGGCTTGCGGTTGGCGAGCGGCGACGGCACGCCGGGCATCAGCCGCACAGGGCGCAAATTGACATACTGATCGAACTCGCGGCGGAACTTGATCAGCGAGCCCCACAGGGAGACGTGATCGGGAATTTTCGCCGGCCAGCCGACGGCGCCGAAATAGATCGCGTCGTGCTTGCCGATTTCCGCCTTCCAGTCCTCCGGCATCATCTCGCCGTGCTTCTCGTAATAGTCCCAGGAGGCGAAATCGAAATGATCGAATTGGACGGAGACCCCGTGCTTTTTCCCTGCCGCCTCCAGCACGCGCAGCCCCTCCGGCATCACTTCCTTGCCGATGCCGTCGCCGGGAATGACGGCGATCCGATATTGTTTCTTGGCGCTGCTCATCGAGAGTTTCCTTGTTGGCTTTGCTGAGCCGGCTAATGCCGCTTATTTGATTGCCTTGCAATGGACCAAACCTGCCGCCTGCGCAACGCTGCACTGCAATGTTGACCGCCATGGCGCCCCAAGCCTAACAATTTACCGGCCCCCTCTTCCTGCCTCCCTCACCGAAGCGAGAATTCCCATGGATCTGCATCTCCGCGGCAAACGCGTCCTGATCACCGGCGCCTCCAAGGGCATTGGCGCGGCCGCGGCCGAAGCCTTTGCCGAGGAAGGAGCCGACGTCATGCTGGCCGCCCGCAACGGCGAGCAACTCAAGGCGCTGGCCGAGCGGCTGCGCTCGGCGCACCAGATCGGCGCAACCACCCATGTCGTCGACCTGCGCAAGAGCGAGGACATCGCCCGGCTCGTCAAGGAAGCCGCCGATATCGACATCCTCGTCAACAATGCCGGCGACATTCCCGGCGGCTCGGTCGACAAGATCGACGAGGCAACCTGGCGGCACGCCTGGGAGCTGAAGGTGTTCGGCTACATCAACCTCACCCGGGCGATCTACGCGCAGATGAAGGCGCGAGGCGGTGGCGTCATCGTCAACGACATCGGCGCCGCCGGTGAAAAATTCGACGCCAATTACATTTGCGGCAGCGCCGGCAATGCTGCGCTGATGGCGTTCACCCGCGCGCTCGGTGGCAAAAGCCTCGCCGACAACATCCGCGTGGTCGGCATCAATCCCGGCCCGGTCGGCACCGATCGTCACGTGACGCTGCTGAAGACGCGGGCCAGGAACCAGTTCGGCGACGAAAACCGCTACAGGGAATTCCAGAAGGGCATGCCGCTCGGCCGTCCCGCCCATGCGCGCGAGATCGGCGATCTCATGGCGTTCCTGGCATCAGATCGGTCGGGCTATACGTCGGGGGTGATCTTTACCGTCGACGGTGGGCATACGTCGGGCTGGAGTTAGGCGCAGCAGCCTCCACCGTCATTGCGAGCGAAGCGAAGCACTCCACAGCGCCGCAAGTGCGACATGGATTGCTTCGTCGCTTCGCTCCTCGCAATGACGGAGTCCGCTAACCCGTCGTGCGCTCGAACAACTGCCGGATCAGCGTCGTGATCCTGCCCTTCGGCGACATCATCTCGTACATGATCGTAAAGTGGTCCGCGCCAGGGATTTCCTCATATGTCACCGGCAAGCCGTATCGCGCGCGGTGGCCGGCGAAATCGGCGGTCTGCTTGCGCAACAGCGGCAGCTCGGCGCTGCCGACCACCAGCGACAGCGGTTTTGGCGGGCCGCCCTCTTGCATCATCGGCGAGTTGCGGCGCGAAGTCGCCTCGTCGGCGCGCAGTTTCTCGTTGAGATAGGAGTGGCGGATCGGTTCGAGATCGTAGATGCCACTGATGGCCATGCCCGCCCTCACCTTCGGGTGCGACAACGCCATCGAGGTCAGGTGCCCGCCGGCGGACCAGCCCGATACCACGATGCTTCCAGCAGCGGCGCCAAGCGCCGGCAATTGCCCGGTGAGGTAATCGATACCGGCGTGGATTTCGGCGACGATCTCGTCGAGCGCAGCCTCCGGCGCCAGCGTGTAGCCGATCAGCGCGACATTGATGCCGTGCGCCATCGGCCCTTCCGCCACGACGGTGAAGACTTCTTTCGCCCGCGCCTGCCAATAGCCGCCATGAATGAACAGGAGCGTTGGCGCATTGTCGGCGGCTTTCAGGAAATCGATCCGGTTGCGCTCGCGCGGGCCGTATCGCAGGTCGATATGGCCAGGAAAACGCTTGCGCATGTCGGCGGAGCGCTGCTCCCAGCCGGCCACCATCTCGACGCTGCCGGATACGGCAACGCCGTTATTGAGGCCGAGGTCGAGCGCCTCCCGGCTCAGGGAGCGCCAGTCCAGCGCGGAAAACAGTGTCGTCATGCAATATCTCCGGTCGGCCACAACGTGAGTGCGTTTCCACTTTGCCGGAAAATGTTCTACAGCACCATCGGCGATCCAAGAAACGGAGATAGCGAAGTGGCAGATCAGGGGCTGGTGCGTGAGACGGCAATTGCCATTGTCGGCAAGCTGAAGGCGGGCGAGGTCACGCCCCTCGACCTGCTCGACGTGCTGGAGAAACGCATCGCCGAGGTCGACGGCAAGGTCAACGCGCTGCCGACACTGTGCTTCGATCGCGCCCGCAAGCACGCCACTGCGCTGATGGAAAAACCGGCAGCCGAGCGCGGCCTGCTCGCCGGCCTGCCGATCCCGATCAAGGACCTGACCAATGTCGCGGGTGTCCTGACCACGCAGGGCTCGCCGATCTACAAGGATGCGATCCCCACCAAGTCGGACATTCTGGTCGAGCATCTCGAAAACAATGGCGGGGTGATCTACGCCAAGTCGAACACGCCGGAATTCGGCGCCGGCGCCAACACGTTCAACGAAGTGTTCGGCCCGACCCGCAATCCCTGGGACACGTCGCGCTCCGCCGCCGGCTCTTCGGGCGGCGCAGCGGTCGCGCTTGCGACCGGCACCGCATGGTTGGCGCATGGCTCTGATATGGGCGGCAGCTTGCGCAACCCCGCGAGCTTCTGCGGCATCGTCGGTCTGCGCCCGAGCATCGGCCGCGTCGCGCACAGCCTGGCAGCCGCGGTCGACCGCAATCTCGGCGTCCAGGGTCCGATGGCGCGCAATGTCGAAGACCTCGCACTGCTGCTCGACGCCATGAGCGGCGAGCATCGCGGCGATCCGCTGTCGCTGCCGGTGCTGCCGACGTCGTTTCTTTCGGCCGCGCGCTCCGGCGGCAAGCCGAAGCGCGTCGCCTATTCGCCCGATCTCGGCATTACGCCGGTCGACCCTGAAGTCGCCGCCGTCACCCGCAAGGCGGCGCAGCGTTTCTCGGAAGCCGGAGTCATCGTCGAAGAGGCCCATCCGGACCTGCGCGAGGCCCATGAATGCTTCCACGTGCTGCGCGCGTTCGATTTCGCGCTCTCCAAGGCGGCGCTGCTGCGCTCCAAGCGCGACCTGCTCAAGCCGGAAGTGATCTGGAACATCGAGGAAGGTCTCAAGCTGACGGTCGAGCAGATCGAACGCGCCGAAGCGCAGCGCGTCGCGATGACCGCGCGCACGCTGGAATTTTTCGACAAATACGATCTGTTGTTGGCGCCCGCGACCATCGTGCCGCCCTTCCCGGTCGAGAACCGCTACGTCGCCGAATGCGCCGGCAAGAAGTTCGACAATTACGTCGAATGGCTCGGCATCGTCTATGCGATCACATTGGTGTGTTGTCCCGCGCTGTCGCTGCCCTGCGGTTTCACTGCCTCCGGCCTGCCGATTGGATTGCAGGTGGTGGCCCCGCCACGCGGCGAAGCGCAATTGCTCGCGGGCAGCAAGGTGCTGGAGGATATTCTGGGCGTGCGCGGCACGACACCGATCGATCCAAGGGCGCCCAAGTAAGCGCGATCGTCAGGACACCGTCTCCATCCGGCCCAACGCTCTCCGTTTTGTGATCGGGGAACCTGGCATAGCCCGTCGTCGTTTCCCGCCGTTGTGCGGCGAATTGATCCGGGACAAAGGGATCGTGCATCGCCCTTTGGAGACGGATCATGACCGATCAAGCCATCAAATCCGCCGACGACCATTTCGACATCCAGGATGTGGAGCGGCGGATCAAGGCGATCTTCATCGGCTCGATCGGCAATCTCGTCGAATGGTATGATTTCTACGCCTATACCGCGTTCGCGCTGTATTTCGCGCCGGCCTTTTTTCCGAACAGCGATCCCGTCGTCCAGCAGCTCAACGCCGCGGTGCTGTTCGCGGCGACCTTCCTGATGCGGCCGCTCGGCGGCTGGCTGTTCGGCTTCATCGCCGACCGTTATGGCCGGCGGCTGTCGCTGACGCTTTCCGTCGTCTGCATGTGCTTTGGCTCGCTGATCATCGCGGTGACACCGACCTACGCCACCATCGGCTTCGCCGCCCCCGCCATTCTGGCGCTGGCGCGCATCATCGAGGGCTTGAGCCTCGGCGGCGAATACGGCGCCAGCGCGACCTACCTGACCGAGGTCGCCGATCCCAGGCATCGCGGATTCTATTCAAGCTTTCAGTATGTGACCCTGATCGGCGGGCAACTCACCGCCATCATGGTGCTGTTGCTGCTGCAGAAGGTGTTCCTCACGCCGGATCAGCTGAAGGACTGGGGCTGGCGGATACCCTTCGTCATCGGCGCACTGCTTGCAATCTTTGCCGCCGTCATGCGCCGCAATCTGCACGAGACCGATGCGTTTGAGGAAGCGAAGAAGCTGACAAAGCCGACCGGCTCGATCCGCGGGCTTCTGAAATATCCGCGCGAATTGTTGCTGGTGGTCGGCCTTACCGCCGGCGGCACGGCCGCGTTCTACACCTTCACCACCTACATGCAGACTTTTGTAAAACTCTCGGTCGGCCTCACCGAGGACCAGACCACGACCGTGATCTTCGGCTCGCTGATCTTTGCGACCCTGCTGCAGCCGATCTATGGCGCCCTCTCCGATCGCATCGGCCGCAAGCCGCTGCTGATCTTCTTCGGGGCCGCCGGCACGCTGGCAACAGTCCCCATTCTGACCACACTGAAGGAAACCAAATCGCCGTTCACGGCCTTCCTGCTGATCTGCGCCGCCTGGATTTTCGTCGCCGGCTATACCTCGATCAACGCGGTGGTGAAGGCCGAACTATTCCCGACCAATGTCCGCGCACTCGGCGTCGGCCTGCCCTATGCCATCACGGTATCGCTGTTCGGCGGCACCGCACCCGCGGTCGCGCTCTATTTCAAGACGATGGGGCATGAGGACTGGTTCTACTATTATCTCAGCGGCATGATCTTCCTCTCACTCCTCATCTATGCGACCATGCGCGACACCAAGCATGCGTCCGCCATGCATCGCCACGAGTGACTGATTCAGATGGACAACGAGAACGAGCCGCCGCCGGAGAGCAAGCTGACGCGCAGCAAGGCACGCTGGGCGCGCGAAGGAAAATTCCTCACGGGAAAGATCTCGCGGCCTGAGGAAATGCGTCTGCCGCCGGGCCAGCACCTGACCCGGGATTGGCCGACGCTCGATCTCGGGCTGACGCCGAACATCTCGCGCGAGCGCTGGCGGCTCGACGTCTACGGTGCGGTCGAACATCCGATCTTCTGGGATTTTGCCCAGTTCACCGCGCAGCCGCAGAGCAAATTCGTATCAGACATTCACTGCGTCACGACCTGGTCGCGCTACGACAATCAATGGGAGGGATTGGCGACCCGCGATCTCCTTGAGGCCTGCCGGCCGCGCCAGGAAGCCCGCTTCGTCGTGCTGCATTCGCATGACGGCTACACCACCAACCTGCCGCTGGAAGATTTCGCCGCCGAGGACGCGCTGCTGGCCCATGGCTGGTCCGGCGCCCCGCTGGAGCAGGAGCATGGCGGCCCGGTGCGCCTCGTCGTGCCGCATCTTTATTTCTGGAAGAGCGCAAAGTGGCTGCAAAGCATCGAGTTTCTCGAACACGACGCGCCCGGCTATTGGGAAGTCCGCGGCTATCACAACCGCGGCGACCCCTGGCTGGAACAGCGCTATTCCAGCGACTGACGCAACAACACCAAGCGAGGAGAACGCCTGTGCCGACGGAACGCTTCCAATTCACCGGCGAAGGCGGTCATCAGCTCGCCGCCGCGCTGGATATGCCGGATGGACCGGTGCACGCCTATGCGCTGTTCGCGCATTGCTTCACCTGCGGCAAGGATGTGCTGGCCGCCAAGCGCATTGCGACCGCGCTGGCTGCACGGGGCATCGCGGTGCTGCGGTTCGATTTTACGGGCCTCGGCTCCAGCGAAGGCGATTTCGCCAACTCGACCTTCTCTTCCAACGTCGCCGACCTCGTCCGCGCCGCCGTTCATCTGCGTGAAACCCGCGGCGCGCCTGCGCTCCTGATCGGGCACAGCCTCGGCGGCGCCGCGATCCTTGCCGCTGCGGGGCAGATCCCGGAGGCCAAGGCGGTCGTGACCATCGCCGCGCCTTCCGATCCCGTGCACGTCACGCATCTGTTTAGGGATCGCATCGAGGACATCCGCGCGCAGGGCAAGGTAGAAGTTCAGCTCGCCGGACGGCCGTTTCACATCAAGCGCGAATTCCTCGACGACATCGCCGAGCACAGCCTGGCGGTGCACATCGCAAAACTTCACAAGGCGCTGCTGGTCATGCATTCGCCGACCGACGACACGGTCGGGATCGACAATGCGACGAAGATCTTCGTCGCGGCTAGGCACCCCAAGAGTTTCGTTTCACTATCGGGCGCGGATCATCTGCTGAGCGGTAAGCGCGATGCCGCCTATGTCGCCGGCATCATCGCCGCCTGGGCCGAGCGCTATATCGAGCCCATTGCCGCGCAGCCTGCGGCGGCAAGCGAGGCGCCGCGCAATGTCGTGGTGCGCGAAACCCGCAACGGCAAGTTCCAGCAGATCGTCACCGCAGGTCCGCATGAGATGCTGGCGGACGAGCCGCTTGCCGCCGGCGGCCAGGATACCGGACCGGGCCCCTATGATTTCCTGCTCACCGGCCTTGGCGCCTGCACGTCGATGACGATGCGGATGTATGCCGACCGCAAATCGCTGCCGCTGGAGCGCGTCACCGTGACGCTGAAGCACAGCAAGATCCACGCGAGGGATTGCGAGGAATGCGAAACGCGGGAGGGCATGCTGGATCAGATCGACCGAGTGATCACAATCGAAGGCGCGCTCGATGCCGACCAGCGCGCGCGGCTGATGGAGATCGCCGACAAGTGCCCGGTGCACCGGACGCTGAAGTCGGAGATCCGGATCGTGACGAAGGCGGCGGATTAAGCCGCTGCCAGCGGGCGGACGCGCAGTGCGCCACGCAGGCCCGCGGCGGTGCCGACGAGAATGCCGGCGAAGGCAATCAATGACGCCAGCGCCAGCGTGGAAAATCCGGTCAGCCCCTGCCCGATCGAGCAGCCGAATGCCATGACGCCGCCCGCACCCATCAGCGCGGCACCGCCGCCCGAGCGCAGCATGTGGCGCGGCGACTGAAAGCCTTCGAGCTGGAAGCGGCCCGTCAATAGCGCCGTTGCGAGACTGCCGGCGAACACGCCGAACACCGTGACGATACCGAAATTGAGCGTCGAGCCCGTCGACAGCATGACATATTGCAGCGCGTCCGCGATCGGCGCGATGAAGGTGAGCGAAGTCACCGGCACCGGGTTGAAGTCGTCGGCGCCGAGATAGCCGGAGGCAAACCAGCCTGCGGCCACCAGCAGGCCGATCACGAGGCCGGCGGCGATCTGGCCAGGCGACCGCCGGAACGCCTGATGCGCAAAGGCAAAGATGATCAGCGCCGCGGAGATGATCGACGCGGCCAGCATGCGCGCAGCTGTTGCACTCAGGCCCGCGCCGGCGAGCAAGGCCGGCACCGAGTTCGCGGTGGTCGTTGTCTGTGACGCGCCGACCATTGCGATGCGCGACGGCGCGATCAGGCCCTTCAGCGTCATCTGCGCGAAAATCGCCAGCACGACCACCACCACAAAGGAACGGAGATTGCCGCGCCCGAGCAGCACCAGCGCACGCGAGCCGCAGCCGTTCGACAGCACCATGCCGTAGCCGAACAACAGCCCACCAAAGAACATCACCGGCGCGGAGAAGGAAGACTGCAGATAGATCGACTTGCCGATATCGACGAACCCGCCCGCAGCCAGCAACTGCGTCATGGCAACCGCCACGCCAATCGCCAGCGCGTAGCTGCGCACCAGCCGGCCATCGCCCTCGGCCCAAAAACCCCTGAGGCTGCTGAGCAGGCAGAATCCGCTCAACAATCCCACCGATCCATAGACGAGGCCGATCAATAACCCGCTGACCACGACGATATTGGCACTGTCCAGCACTGGCGTTTCCCTGTTCCCTCGCGGCCGATCCAGCCGTCACCGCTCACATAGGACGCAATTTCAGCGGTTGCTAATATGTTGGAAAGGTGCGCCCGTCCACGGACTAACGATCCAGAGAATGAATTGATCGCCGACATCGCCGACGACAGAACAAAATCGCTGCCTCCAATTGGCGGACGGCAGGTTTATTCCCCATGAAAAAATGATGGAATCCCGCGCCTGCAGCGAATGCCTGTCTTCAAGGCCGCAGGATCACCCGGTCCCGCGATGAGCCGGCCACCGCGATGAAGGCAGCCTTCGCCTGTTCCAGCGGATAGATTGCACTTGACTTGATCGGGAACGGCTTGAGATGGCCGCCGGCAAAGCCGGGAGCGAGTTCGCGCAGCACCGTCCCTGTCGCGACCGAGGACAGACCGAGCGTATCGATGCCCACATAAGTGTGCTGGCCGCGATAGAACTCCAGAATGTTGAACTGCACGATGCGATCGACCGCCGCGATCAGGATCTGCCGGCCGCGCAACGCCAGCGATTGGTGCGCGGCCTGGAAGTAGGGATCGCCCACCGTGTTAAACACGATATCGGCGCCCTTGCCGCCGGTGAGTTCGCGCACGCGCGCCGCGACATCGGTCGCAGAGGCATCGATGACCTCCACCTTTGAATTGGCGTGGCCTTCGTAAGCCTCGGCCTTGCGCACGACGCCGATCACACGCGCGCCGTGCCAGGTCGCGATCTGCACCGCCGCCTGCCCGACCTTGCCGTTGACGCCCATCACCAGCACGGTCTCGCCCGCTTTCGGAATGCCGGCGCGGCGCAGTCCTTCCATTGCGGTAACGAAGGGCACGCCGATACCGGCGGCCTCTTCCCATGAAATGCTTTTCGGCTTCTCCACCACGGCATCAAGCTCGACCACGAGATGCGAGGCATGCGTGCCGTCCCGGCGAATGCCGAGATCGCCGGAGGAGCCGAACACTTCACGCCCGATCCACCCCTGCGGCCCATCGATCACGACCCCCGCATAGTCACGACCGGGCGTGCGCGGAAAGACGGCATAGGGCATCAGCCCGGTCGCCGCCTTTACGTCGGATGGGTTGACGGCCGCGGCCCTGACCTCGATCAGCAGATCGTTTTCGCCACGTGAGAGCGCGTGCGCTTCGATCACAGGCGCGAGTGAAGCGGCGTCGGTGACCTTCGCCGGCAGGCGGACGCAGCGGGCCTGGACTGATTGGCTATCTGACCTGGAAGCCGGCTTCACGATATCCCCGGATGGCTTGAGCGCTATTCGGCGGCAGATAGCCGCGTGGCCCATGACTAGCCGACCGGCCGTTTAGTGCAAGAGGCTTGTCAAATTTCCGTCGGCTTCGGAGGGTGCCGCGACCTGCGCGCGGAAAGTTCTTTCAAGGCCGTGAAGTCACCTCGAATGAAAGCCTCCTTCTTCGCCCGGCTCCATTTCTTCAACTTGCGCTCATTCTCTATGGCATCGGTCACCCGATCGAACCATTGTGAGAAAACCAGCGTCACGGGCAGTCTAGTGCACGTGTACCCGTCAAACGTCCCTGCTTTGTGCTGGGCAATCCTTATTTCCAACGCCGTTCGCGTCGTTCCAATGTAAAAACTCCCATCGGCGCAGCGGACGATGTAGAGAAAGGCTCCTTCCGTCATTCCGGCCTCTGTATCATTCGCTCCAACTCCTCATCCTGAGGAGCTTGCGTAGCAAGCGTCTCGAAGGATGCAGGCCCGCCTGTGGCCTCATGGTTCGAGACGGCGCTTCGCGCCTCCTCACCATGAGGGGAGAAAACTAGGCTTTCGGCCGCTTGTCGTAAACCCGTTTCGCCTTGCCGAGCGAACGTTCCAGCGTGTTCGGCGCGACGGCCTTGATGCGAGCGGTGATGCCGATGGTGTTCTTGATGAAGACCGCGACCTTTTCGGCGTGCGGCAGCAGCCCGCTGCCGTCCCAGCTTTCGGGGCGGGCTTCGGCAAGCACGGTCATCTCGTCCATCCGCCCCTCGCGCGTCAGCTCGATGATGAAATGGCCGCCGCACCAGTCGGTGGCGAGCAGCGCTTCCTCGATCTGGGTCGGGAACACGTTGACGCCACGCAGGATGATCATGTCGTCGGACCGGCCGGTCACCTTCTCCATCCGCCGCATGCCGGGGCGCGCGGTGCCGGGCAGCAATCGCGTCAGGTCGCGGGTGCGGTAGCGGATGATCGGAAAGCCCTGCTTGGTCAGCGAGGTGAACACCAGTTCGCCCCTCTCGCCGTCCGGCAGCACCGCGCCAGTCTCGGGATCGATGACTTCAGGGTAGAAATGATCCTCCCAGATATGCAGGCCGTCCTTGGTCTCCACGCATTCCTGCGCGACGCCTGGGCCGATCACTTCCGACAGCCCGTAGATGTCGGTCGCGTCCATGTCAAAAGCCTGTTCGATCTCGGCGCGCATCGCGTTGGTCCAGGGCTCGGCGCCGAAGATGCCGAACTTCAGCGACGATTTTCTGGGGTCGAGGCCCTGCCGCTTGAATTCGTCGAGGATAGCCAGCATGTAGCTCGGCGTCACCGTGATGATGTCGGGCCTGAAATCGTTGATGAGTTGCACCTGACGCTCGGTCATGCCGCCGGAAACCGGCACCACGGTGCAGCCGAGTTTCTCCGCGCCGTAATGCGCGCCGAGGCCGCCGGTGAACAGGCCATAGCCGTAGGCATTGTGAATGATCATGCCGGTGCGACCGCCGGCGGCGCGGATCGACCGCGCCATCACCTCCGACCAGACGTCGATGTCGCCTTGCGTATAGCCGACCACGATCGGCTTGCCGGTCGTGCCTGAGGACGCATGAACACGGACGAGTTTTTCGCGCGGCACCGCGAACATGTTGAAGGGATAGTTGTCGCGCAGATCGGTCTTCACCGTGAACGGGAATTTGGCGAGATCGGAAAGCTCTCTGAAATCGGACGGATGCACGCCGGCCGCATCGAACGCCTTCCTGTAATGCGCCACATTGTCGTAGGCGTGCTTGAGCGACCAGGCGAGGCGCTTCGTCTGCAGCGCCATGATCTCGTCGCGCGAGGCGCGTTCGGCCTCGTCCAATTCAGCGCTGTAACCGCTTCCGCTGGATTTCAATTTTGCCATGGCCATGGTGCGTTCCCCTTGGTCTGTATTCTTAACCGGCATCGTTGCCCGCATCCGGCAGCCATGTGCCGGCGATGGTGCGGGAATGGCCGCGGAACTCGGCGATCACGACGTCGCCGGCGGTAACGCGAACGTCATAGATGCCGGAACGGCCGTTACGCGAAATTTCGCGCGCGGTCGCGACCAGCACGTCGCCGAGCTTGCCCGGCCGGATGAAGGCGATGTCGCATTGCGCGGCGACGGTGCGCTCATTGCGCGAGTTGCAGGCAAAGGCGAAGGTGGAATCCGCGAGGAGAAAAATGAAGCCGCCATGGGCGATACGCTGGCCGTTGACCATGTGCGGCTGCACCGTCATCGTCAGCGTCGCGAAGCCGGGTTTTACCTCGACAATCTTCATGCCGAGGCCCTTGCTGGCGTCGTCTTCCTTCCACATCGCATCCGCGCAGGCGCGGGCGATCTCGTCCGGCGAAAGCGCGACGTTCATAGCTGATAGCCCGCTCTGCGAGACGGTTCCACGACGTTCTCTCCCTGTGCGTACGGGCTTGTTTTCAAGCCTCGTTAGTCCAAACCCTCATCCTGAGGAGCCCGCTTAGCGGGCGTCTCGAAGGATGCAGGCCACAGACGGGCCCGCATGGTTCGAGACGCGCTTCGCGCTCCTCACCATGAGGGAAACAGTCTGTCACACATGATCGTAATCCACCACGACCTTGTCCGAACACGGCCGGGCCTGGCAGGTCAGGATGAAGCCTGCCTTCAATTCCCACGGCTCCAGCGAATAATTGAGCTCCATCTGCGCGTCACCCTCGACCAGCTTGGCGCGGCAGGTCGAGCACATGCCGCCCTTGCAGGCGAACGGCAGATCCATGCCGGCGCGCAAGGCGGCATCGAGGATGGATTCCTCCTCGGCGACCGGCACCTCGCGGCGCTTGCCATCGATGATCAGCGACGCCATCGCCTTGGGCGGCGCGGACGTCTCGATAACTTTCTTCGGACGCGGCTTGCCGCCGAACTCCGAGACGAAGCGCTCGACGTGAATGCGATCATCAGCGATCCCAATCTCGCGGCAGGTCGCCTCGATGTCTTCGCTCATGCCCATCGGGCCGCAGATGAAGACGTGATCGACGCTTGCCGCCGGCACCAGCGAACGCAGCAGCACGCGCACCTTTTCGCCGTCGAGCCGGCCGTGCAGGATCGGAATGTCCTGCTCCTCGCCCGAAATGACGTGGAACAGCGACAGCCGCTGCATGAAGCGGTCCTTCAACTCCTCCAGCTCTTCGAGGAACAGCATGCTCGTGGTCGAGCGGTTGCCGTAGAACAGGAAGAAGCGGCTGCTCGGCTCGCGCGCCAGCACGCCCTTGACGATCGACAGGATCGGCGTGATGCCGCTGCCGGCGGCAAAGCCGACATAGACCCGCGCCTCCGCGGGCGCATGCGCGATGCCGAAACGGCCGGTCGGCGTCATCACATCGAGCTCGTCGCCGGCTTTCAATTCATCCGCGGCCCAGTTCGAGAACGCGCCGCCATCGACCTTCTTGACGGCAATGCGCAATTCGCCGTCGTCGGGACCGGAGCAGATCGAATAGGACCGGCGCACTTCCTCGCCGTCCATCGTCGTGCGCAAGGTGAGGTATTGGCCGGGCGTAAAGCTGTAGTCGCCCTCCAGCTCCTTCGGAATGACGAATGTCATCGACACGGCGTCAGCGGCTTCGCGGCGAAGATCGTTGACGGCCAAGCGGTGGAAACGTGGGGCGTGGGACATCAGTGTTTTCCCACCGTCATTGCGAGCGCAGCGAAGCAATCCACACCTTCTCTGCGGCTCGATGGATTGCTTCGCTTCGCTCGCAATGACGGCATAGAGGGCCTCAATGACACTTGAAATAATCAAAGGGTTCACGGCAGGCCTTGCAACGCCACAGCGCCTTGCAGGAGGTCGAGCCGAACTCCGACAGCAGCTCCGTATTCCCGGAACCGCATTGCGGGCACGATACCTGCTGCTCTCCGAACAGCGCGCGGCGCGAACTCGACGCTTGCGGCGGCGCGATGCCATAGGCACGCAGCTTGTTGCGGCCGTCCTCGCTCATCCAGTCGGTGGTCCAGGCCGGCGACAGCACGGTTCGGATGGTCGGCCGCCCGATACCGGCGCGCTCCAGCGCCAGTTCGATCTCGAGCGCGATCATGTTCATGGCAGGACAGCCCGAATAGGTCGGCGTGATCGCCACCTCGACGCGGCCGTCACGAACCCTGACATCGCGCAGCACGCCGAGATCGGCGATGGTGAGCACGGGGATTTCGGGATCGACCACCTGCGCGGCCACCTCCCAGGCACGCCGGCGCAGATCGGTATCGCTGAGAACCGCCGTCACCATGTCGCCCCCGGAAACGTCCGCTGCATCGATTGCAACTCGCTGAGAAGATGGCCGAGATGCTCACTGTGTCGGCCGCTGCGGCCGCCCTGCTGCATCCAGTCGCTCTTCGGTAGCGCGAGCGTCGCCTCGCTGACGACGCTGGACACCGTTTTGAGCCACTGCGGGTGCAACGCTGCCGGATCAACCGCAATACGGGCGTCGATCAGGCCGCGCTCGCTGTCATCAACGGCGAACATCTCGCCGGTGAAAGCCCAGAGTTCATCGATGGCCGATTGCGTCCGGCGGTGGCTTTCCTCGGTACCGTCGCCGAGGCGGACGATCCACTCCGAGGAATGGCGGACATGATAGGCGCTTTCCTTTTCCGATTTCGCCGCAATCGCCGCCAGCGTAAGATCGCTGGAGCGCATCATCGCGCGCCAGTAGAGATCGGCAAAGGTCGCATAGAAGAACTGCCGCACCATGGTGCGCGCGAAGTCGCCGTTGGGTTGTTCGAGCAGCAGGAGATTGCGGTACTGCCTGACATCGCGAAGGTAGGCGAACTTGTCCTCGTCGTTGTCCCTGCCCTCAACCTTTGCGGCGTAGGAATAGAGTTCGCGGGCCTGACCGAGCAGATCCAGTCCCATATTGGCGAGTGCCATGTCCTCTTCCAGCATCGGCGCATGGCCGCACCACTCCGACAGGCGATGGCCGAGGATCAACGCATCGTCGGCGCGGCGCAGGGTGTAGAGCACCAGCGGGGTTTCGGAGACGGAGATGTTGGCGACGGTCATTTTAGACACCTGCCTGTTCAATCGTCATTGCGAGGAGCGAAGCGACGAAGCAATCCATTCTTCCGTTGCGGCGCGATGGATTGCTTCGCTGCGCTCGCAATGACGGCGTCACATATGCCCGACTTCATCCGGCACGTCGTAAAACGTCGGGTGCCGGTAGATCTTGGATTCCGCCGGCTCGAACATCATGCCCTTCTCAGAAGGATCGGACGCCGTGATCGCGTTCGACGGCACCACCCAGATCGAGAGGCCCTCGCCGCGGCGGGTGTAGATGTCGCGAGCGGCCTGCAGCGCCAGCGTGGCGTCGGTTGCATGCAGCGAGCCGACATGCTTGTGCGCCAGCCCGTTGCGGCTGCGGATAAAGACTTCCCAGAGCGGAATGTTCGGCGTCGCCATTATTCGTCTCCCTACTCTGCGGCCTGCAAGGCGGCGCGCTGCTTGCGCTTCTCCGCATAGGCCATCGCGGCCTCGCGCACCCAGGCGCCGTCGTCGTGCGCCTTGCGCCGCGCGGCCATGCGGTCGCGATTGCAGGGGCCGTTACCGGCCAGCACCTGCTTGAATTCCTCCCAGTCGATCGCACTGTATTCCCAATTGCCGGCTTCGTTTTGCTTCATGCCGGGATCGGGAAAGGTCAGCCCGAGGAACTGGGCCTGCGGCACCGTGGCATCGACGAATTTCTGGCGCAGCTCGTCATTGGAGAAGCGCTTGATCTTCCATTTGGTCGAGGTGTCCGAGTGCTGGCTGACCTGGTCGGGCGGACCGAACATCATCAGCACCGGCCACCACCAGCGGTTCAGCGCATCCTGCGCCATCGCCTTCTGTTCGGCAGTGCCGCGACACAGCGTCAGCATGATCTCAAAGCCCTGGCGCTGATGGAAGGATTCCTCCTTGCAGACGCGGATCATCGCGCGCGCATACGGGCCGTAGGAGCAGCGGCACAGCGGGATCTGGTTCATGATCGCCGCGCCGTCGACCAGCCAGCCGATGGTGCCGATATCGGCCCAGGTCAGCGTCGGATAGTTGAAGATCGAGGAATACTTTGCCTTCCCCCCCAGCATCGCGTCGACCAGTTCTTCGCGCGAGGAGCCGAGGGTTTCGGCGGCGGCGTAGAGATAGAGCCCGTGGCCGCATTCGTCCTGCACTTTTGCGAGCAGCGCGGCCTTCCGGCGCAGCGACGGCGCGCGGGTGATCCAGTTGCCTTCGGGAAGCATGCCGACGATTTCGGAATGCGCGTGCTGGGAAATCTGCCGCGTCAGCGTCTTGCGGTAAGCCGCCGGCATCCAGTCGTTCGGCTCGATGCGCTCGTCGGCATCGATGCGCGCCTGAAACTGCGTGGCGCGTTCGGCGTCCTCAATGTGGCGTTCGTCGCCGTCGGACGTATTGAGCGCCTGCGTGTACATGGCGGACCTCCCGGTATTTGTTGGGAGGCAATATATAACAGAAACTACGATATGCAATATAATTCTGTAACATATTTACGGATCGCCGAAGCGCCTCGAAAGTTCCGCGCCGGGCTTCGGCAAGGGGCCGTTTTCGTTGGTGGCATGGCGGTCAAGCCATTGTTCGGACGCGGGAAGCAGCGCGCGATAGATCTCGCCGCACAGCGTCCGGGCGGCCCTGCCCGGCCAGTCCGCAGGCAGCAGCGCCGTCGGCAGCAATGGGTCGCGCAGCACGACGCGGCGGTAATGGTGGATCAGCAGCACGCGCGCGGTAAAGGCGTCGGCTTCCGTCAGCCGCTCGCCACGTCCGATCCACTCCCGCAAGGGAGCGAAGGTTTTCATGAACTTCTGATAGGCGTCGGCGGTGCGATCGAGCGGCCAGCTTTCGCTGAGCAGGCGCCGGCCGCTGTCGTCTTCGGCGGAGACTTCGAGACGGATGGCGCCCGCGGCTTCTTCCGGCACCGGCACGCCCGAGGGCGCCACCCACACCCCCGGCAGCGGACTGCCGAAGCCTGCGTTCTTCAGCGCCTCGCGCGAAGCGTCGCGGTCTTCGCCATTGCCGATCAGCAGCAGTTCGAACCGGCCGGTCCAGTCGGAGGCCGGCGGGCCGTAGATATGTTTCGTTGCGATATCAAAAGTTTGCCGCCCACTCTGCACCAGACGATAGAAGCTGTTGCGGCCGACTTTATTGCGCTCGAACCAACCATCGGCAGTGAGCCGCGACATCGCGGTGCGCACCACGCTGGCGTCGATGTCGAGTTGCTCGAAGAATTCGAGCAACGTGCCGAGCCAGACCGAGCCGCCGCGCGGCACGATGGCATCACCGAACACGGTGATGACGATCGAGCCGGTGCGCGACGGTTCGCGCTTCAACTGCTGGATGATGCGGGCAAGCGGCGGCGACATGCCTCAACGCATAGCGCGTTTTTCGGGAGAGCGACAATGGCGGCCAGCCGGGCTTCATCTTTCGAGACGCCGCTTCGCGGCTCCTCAGGATGAGGGCAACCAGGGAGGTCCTCATGGTGAGGAGCGCGGCAAAGCCGCGCGTCTCGAACCATGGCCGGGAAAAGAAGTCTACCGATGCGGGTTCGGATAGACCAGGCCGCGCCAGCCGCTGCGATCGAACGGCGCCCACTCGCCTTCCGGCTGGGCCAGGCGATCGGCGACCGCGTAGACGACGGCGGGATGATGGCCCATGCCGCAATGGCTACTCTCGACCTCGATGCTCTCCGATGTCGCCGACGTCTTCTCCATGCAGCCCTGCCAGGCGCAGATGCCGTCGGTACGGCTGAAGATGGCGGTAGTCGGCACCGGCGGCGTCGACGACAGCGCGCCGCCGAAACGGGCATCCTCTTCGTCGGCGCGGCGGCCGCTTGCGATCTCGTAGACGCGCCAGGCGTTGGTCGCCTTCGGGCCCGACGCAAACGGGCTGCCGAGCGTGATCACCGAGCGCACGCGCCCCGGCATCATCTTGGCGAGCTGACGCGCGTAGAGGCCGCCGAGGCTCCAGCCGACCAGCGAGACCTTGCGGCCATGCGTGTCGTTCAACTCCTGCACCAGATCGACCATCGCGTCCTGCACGCCGTGGCGCAGGCCGAGATTGCGGCCCTGCCGCCAGCCACTGACGACGTAGCCGCGATTGCGCAGGAAAGTCCGCAGCGGCCGGGTCGAGGTGTCGGAAGCAACGAGCCCGGGCAGCACCAGCACCGGATGGCCGTCCCCGCGCGGCGCGAGGCTCAGCAGCGGCAAGGCGCCGAGAAACGCCCCCAATTCGGAAATGGCACGGCCCTCCAGAAACATCAGGGTCCTGGACGGCGGCGCAAGCGTCTGTGTAGCAACGGACATCATGTCTCCTCTCGGGCTGGCCCCTTACGTCTCGGCAGCCAGGCCACTGGTTCAGTTAGACGCAACGCAGCAGAATCGTTCGCAACGCAACATTGCTCCATAAAAAGCTAGGGAACCGGTTTTGCTCTTGCAAGCGGGCCAGATCACACTTGGGAAAAGTAAAAGCGTTGACGTGATGAATTAGTCACAACAGCCGCAGCAGGTATTCGAGCGTGTAAAGCGCCAGCCCTGCAAGCCCGCCGATCAGCGAGCCGTTGAAGCGGATGTATTGCAGGTCGCGGCCGATATTGATCTCGATCAGCGAGATCAACTGCCCCATGTCCCACGACTTGACCTGATCGGAGATGAAGGTCGAGACGCCGCTCTTCTGTTCGGCGACGACGGTTCGCAGCACCGCCACGAGACCCTGGTTGATTTCGGCGCGCAGTTCGGCGTCGCTGGCCAAGGCCTCGCCTGCTGTTACGAACATGCGCACGAGATACTGCTCCAGCACCTGCGTCTCGCCCGAGGCGCTGCGCTCGAAGAACGAGCGTACGTTCGCCCAGATGTGGCGCGCAAGGCCGGCCAGTTCGGGCCGCGCCAGCAGATCGCGCTTCAGGCCGGCGATCTTCTCGGCATACACCGGATCGGTGCCGAGGCGGTCGACGAAGGTCAGCACCATGCGGTCGAACTCGCCGCGGAACGGATGGGCGGGATCGTTGCGGACTTCCTCGAAGAACGCGGTGGCGGAAGCCACGATCTTGTTCACCAGAAACTTGTCGGCGCGATAGAGTTTTAAGAGCGTCGGCAATTCCGCGCGGATTTTTTCGCGGATCATCGCCATCGTCTCGGCCTGCGTCATCGTCTCATGCACGCCGCGCAGGAGATCGTCGAGCAGACCCTGATGACGGCCTTCCTTCACGAACGTACGCAAGGTGCCGGCGGCAAGCGGCGCCAGATCGATCGCCATCAATTGCGCCGTGATGCGGCGGCTCACGAAGGTCATCAGGCCGGAATTCTCGGTCGCCGCCACCGCCTCGGGCAACAGCCGCAGCGCAAAGCGCGCAAGATCCTGGCTGCGTTTGCGGTCGCGCAGCCAGTCGGCAATGAACGAGCCGAAATCGATCTGCCGCAGTTTTGCTTCGACGGGCGCGGCTTCGAGGAAATGCTGCTCGATGAATTCGCCGAGCTTGTCGGCTATGCGGTGCTGGTTGCTCTGGATGATCGCGGTGTGCGGGATCGGCAGGCCCAGCGGCCGTTTGAACAACGCCACGACCGCATACCAGTCGGCGAGGCCGCCGATGGTCGCCGCTTCCGCAAAAGCTGCGATGAAGCCGAATACCGGATGTACCGGCACCAGCGCCTTCGCGCCGAGAAAAACGACAAACGTCGCCGCCAACACTCCTGTCGCCAGCAACTTCACGCGCCGCAACTCGGCGGCGCGCGCGGCGTCGCCGGGCGTGTCGATGACGAAGGTGGCGGGAAGCGTCATGACGGCTTTCGAAGGAGATTCGCGCCTGCGTCAGCCTACTCCGTCATTGCGAGCGCAGCGAAGCAATCCACCTCACCTCGGGCGGAAAGCTGAGGTGGATTGCTTCGTCGCTTCGCTCCTCGCAATGACGGAGGAGGATGCAGCATTGATCTATGCCGACGCCCGACAAAAAGAAGGCCCGCCTAAGCGGGCCTTCGAATTGAGCAGTTGTCAGGCGATCGCGATCAGGCGGTCTTGGAATAGACCTTGGAGAAATTGTCCTGTGCGGTCTTGGCACCGTCGGCGACGAGCTTGCCGAGATACTCGCTGGAGGCCTTCGCCCGCGAGACGAGCACTTCGCCACGCGCACGGACCAGGTCCGACTGGATCTGGGCGGCTTCGCTCAGCGACTTGGCCGAAGCGAGCTTGTCGATGCCGGCGAAGAACGCTTCCGCGTCCTGGTACAGCGCCTGCTGGATGTTACGGCTGATCTTGGCGGCCTCGGTGACCGAACCGGCAACGGCGGTCTCGATCGCGGCGGTGACCTTCTCGGAACCGGCGTGGAAGTCGGCAGCGCGAACCTTCGCGGTCTCGGCCTGCTTCTTCACGAACTCACGGGCGGCTTCCGGAACTTCCAGGTTCTGGAGCTTGGTGAACGCCTCGGTGACGGGCGCGAAGGCTTCCTTGACGGTGTTCAGCACGGAATTGGTATCGGTGGTCATTGGGGGTCTCTCCATCCTCAGGTTTGAGCAACGGGGCTCACCCCGTCCGGTTTGGCCCGGGGCACGAGTGTTGTGCCATAGTTAATGGTGCGTCGCAACATCAATGTTGCATCGCGATATCACGAAATCGTGAGGAGCCCGCCAAATGAGCGCTTTGCCGAGCGAACCGGCAAAAGTTCCACTTTAGTCTAAGGCCGGAGCTTGGCCGGCCTACTTTGCATGGGGTTGTTTTGCGAGTTTTTGTCCGGGCGGTGTCCGGTCGGTCAGTGTCCGGGCGGTGCCCGCCCGGTCAGTGCTGGACCGCCCCCGGCAACCCGTAGGCCTCCATCTGGGCCCGGACCTGCGCCACATTGTGCCCGAGGACGACGATGTCGTGCTTCTTGCCGTCGACGTCCCGGACATGGTCCCGCAGCAGCGCCTCGGCCTTGAAGCCCAGGCTTTCGAACAGTGTGATCGCCGCCTGCTGGTCGACCGTCATCTGCACCGTCAGCCTTTCCAGCCCGGCCCCAAGCGCCAGCGCAAAGGTCTCCTGGGAGAGCGCCCGGCCGACCCCCTGCCCGCGGACATCAAGCGACACCACCATCCTGATGCCACCGACATGGGGCGACCAGGAATGCGGGTCGCAAACCAGCGTGCCGCAGCCGACCACCGTCCCGTTCTTTACCGCCAGCAGGCTCGTGATGGCGCCGCGCTCGATCTCGTTGACCCAGGCCGACAACACCTTTGGCTGGCTGATATTGCGCGGCAGGAACAGCAGATCATGCGTCGGAAGCTTTTGCGCAAACGCCAGCACGGCCGGCTCATCGGCGCGGGCCATCAGTCGAAATTCGATGTCGCCCGCGTCGGTCTTGACGTGGCGCGGATAGGAACGTGTCTCGCTCATGTTGATCTCTTACCTAGCCAGGAATCCAGTTTCGGCCACAGCCGCTTGATGGCGTTGGCGCCGGCGACGACGCTGACGTGACCGCCCTTCAGCACCACCTCTTCCTTGTCCGATGAGCCGATCTTGACGATCAGATGCTTGGCGGCGTCATAGGGCACTATGTGATCGTGCTCGGCGACCGCATGCAGGATCGGCACCTTGATGTTGGCAAGCTTCGCCTCGCGCCCGCCGACCGTCATGGTGTCGTTGTAGAGCTTGTTGTCCCACATCAGGTCCTTGGTGATGGCGCGAAAGTACTCGCCGGCCAGCGGCAAGGTATCAGTGCCCCAGCGATCCATCATCCGGTAGGCTTTGACGTATTCGTCATTCCAGATGTTGTCCCAGAGCTGTACCTGGCTCGCGACGCGCGAGCCCGGCCGCAGCATCTCGAACGACTGCAGGATCAGTTCGGGCGGCATGTTGCCGGTGGTGTCGATCAGGCGGTCGACATCGAAATAGCGGCGGTCGGAGAAGTTCGAGAACAGCTTCATCTCGCGGAAGTCGATCGGCGTGGTGAAGCAGATCAGGTTCTTCATCGGCCCGTCGTGGAAGATCGAGCCGTACAGCAGCGACAGCACGCCGCCGAAGCAATAGCCGATGATGCTGACGTCCTTTTCGCCGGAATCCTGCTGCACGCGACGGATGCAGTCCGGAATGAAGTCGAGGACGTAGTCCTCCATCCGCAAGCTTTTCTCTTCCGGCTTCGGCGCGGTCCAGTCCAGCATGTAGACGTCGTAGCCGCGCTTCAACAGAAACTCGATGAAGCTCTGGCCGGGCACCATATCGAGGATGTAGCCGCGGTTGGTGGTGGCCATCACGATCAGGATCGGCACGCGGTAGATTTCATCCGCGATCGGGCGGTAGTGGTAAAGGTTCATGGTGCCGCGGACGGCCAGGATGTCCTTTGGCGTCGAGCCGAGCGAGGGACCGGACGAGGAAAAATATTCGACGCCCTTGATGCTGCGCTGGATCGCGCGCTGCACCTCGGACTGGACCCGCTCTGAGATGGAAGCGAAATCGAGGCCGGTGGGAGCGTTCATTTTTGCTCTCCCTCCGATGGCGGACGCTTGGTGCGCGGCGGTCGCGGCGTGCCGGAGCCGCTCTCCGGAGCGAGCGAGTTATGGTGCACCTGCTGCAGCAGCACCTTGATCTCGTTGAGCTGGCCTTCGATGGCCTGGATGCGCTCGGCCATGCCGACCATCTGCGCCCGGCTCGGCAGGTTCATCGCCAAGAGATATTTTTCCATCAGCTCGCCGAGCTGCTTCTGCGCGCCCGCCGTCGCGCCGCCGACCTGGTTCATCGCTCGCGAAAATTCAGGCGACGCCATCGCCTGGTTGGCGAAGGAGTTGAACCCCTTCTCCATCTCCCCGATCATCGTCTGCCAGATCACGGCAGGATCGTTGCCTTTGTCGGCCATAGGCGCCCTCTCCCTCACGGTTACGAGCGCTTGCCACGCTTCGCTTGTATTTGGCCCATACCACACCGTTGCGGCGGGCCGGTCAACCGCTGCCAAGCCTTCTGCGGTGCGGGAAACCGTGCCATAGTTACTCCGGTATCACTTGAGGGAAGACACACGCGATGCTTGCCCATCAGCCGCCACAGATCGCCCACGCCAACGGCATCGACATCTGCTACGAGATCTTCGGCGATCCGGCCGCGGAACCCCTGTTCTTGATCATGGGCCTCGGCGCCCAGATGATCCATTGGGATGACGATTTCTGCCGCCAGCTCGCCGCGCGCGGCTTTCGCGTCATCCGCTTCGACAATCGCGACATCGGCAAGTCCTCCCACCTCACCGGCGGCAAGCGGCTGACGCCGTTCGAACTCCTGAAGCAGCGCTTCCTGAAGATCCCGGTGGCCTCGACCTACAGACTGATCGACATGGCCAAGGACACGGTCGGCCTGATGGACGCGCTCGGCATCCAGTCGGCGCATCTGGTCGGCGCATCGATGGGCGGCATGATCGCCCAGGAGGTTGCGCTCTCGTTCCCGCAGCGGGTGCGCTCGCTGACCTCGATCATGTCGACGACAGGCAATCCCAAAATTCCGCCGCCAACGCGCGAGGCTGCCGCCGTGCTGATGGCGCCGCCGCCGGCAACGAAGGAAGAGTATTTCGAGCGCTTCGCCAAGACCTGGAAAGTGCTGCGCGTCGGCTCCTTCCCCGAAGACGAGGCGCTCGATCCGGCGCGCGCCGCACGCACCTATGAGCGCGGCCTCAATCCGGCCGGTGTCGGGCGGCAGTTGCGGGCGGTGCTGGCCTCCGGCAGCCGCAAGGAACGGCTGGCCCAGGTGAAGACGCCAACGCTGGTCATTCACGGCACCGTCGATCCGCTGGTGCGGCCCGAAGGCGGCAAGGACACCGCGGCATCGATATCAGGTGCAAAGCTTCTGATGATCGAAGGCATGGGCCACGCGCTGCCGATCCCGATGTGGCCGCAGATCATCGACGCGATCGCCAAGCACGCGCATGGGGCCGCGGCGAAGGCGGCGTAAGCCACTACGGCCGTAGGGTGGGCAAAGGCGCACTTGCGCCGTGCCCACCATGCATCCGAACAATCGGGTGGAAATGGTGGGCACGCTGCGCTTTGCCCACCCTACACTTTCTAAATTTTCGTCGCGATCCAGATGACGTGGCGCACGCCGCGGCCTTTGCCGGTGGCGCGGATGTTGACTTCGTTAACGTCGAAACGCGCGCCACGAAGGCGCTTTGCGAATGCCGGGTTGGGGCCGGAAGACCAGACCGCCAGCACGCCGCCCGGACGCAGCGCTGTGCGTGTCGCGTTCAGCCCGGCTGAATCGTAGAGCGCATCATTTGCTTTTCGGGTGAGCCCTTCGGGACCGTTATCGACATCGAGCAGAATGGCGTCGAAGGCGCCGCGATGCGACCGGATGATCTCGGCAACATCGCCTTCGCGGATGTTCACGCGAGGATCGGCGAGACTGTCACCGAAGATCTCGGCCATCGGGCCGCGCGCCCAGGCAACGACGGCCGGAACAAGCTCGGCCTGCACGATCCGCGCCTTGCTTCCGAACGCGGCAAGCGCGGCACGCAGCGTAAAGCCCATGCCCAATCCGCCGATGAGCACACGCGGGCTGGCGACCTTCCCGATCTGTTTTGCCGCAAGCGTGGCGAGCGCCTCCTCGGAGCCCGACAGGCGGCTGTTCATCAGCTCGTTGCTGCCGAGCTTGATGGAGAACTCCTTGCCGCGGCGCATCAGGCGGAGTTCGTCGTTAGTGCCGGGAATGCGGGCGGTGTCGATTTTTTCCCAGGGAATCATGCGGGGCGTCTTAGCATGATCGAGTGACGTTGCGCGAAACACGCTGTCGTCGCCCGGCTTGACCGGGCGATCCAGTATTCCAGAGGCCTTGGTGTTACGCGCCGTCTCACTATCGCCGCGGCGTACTGGTCCCCCGCTTTCGCGGAGGACGACAGTGGAGCAAGATCTATCCGCCCGCCCAGACGTCCAGCACGTAACGGTTCTTCGTGCCGAGATCGTCGATCCAGCGCGAACCCGCATCGGCATCCGCGCCCGACTTTTCGCGATAGATCGCAACCAGCGCGGCCTTGACGTCCGGCTCCATCTTGCCGCCGTCGCCACAGACATAGACGATCGCGCCCTGCTCGATCAGGTTCCAGATGCGGTCCTTCTGCGCCGCGACCTGATGCTGCACATAGGTCTTCGGTCCGTCGGCGCGAGAGAAGGCGGTGTGCAGCTCGGTGATGCCGTCGGAGGCGAAGGTCTTCAAATCATCCGCATAGAGAAAATCCTGTTCGGGATGGCGGCAGCCGAAGAACAGCATCGCGGGACCGAGTTCTGCACCCTGCGCCTTGCGATGCGCGCGCTCCTGCAGGAAGCCGCGGAACGGCGCCAGTCCCGTGCCGGGCCCGATCATGATCACAGGGACCGAAGGATCGTCCGGCAGACGGAAGCCGGCCTTGGTCTCGCGCACGGTAGCATGAACGGTGTCGCCGACGCGGCGGCCGGAAAGATAGTTGGAGCAGACGCCCTTGTAGACGCCGCGTCCCGAACTTGCCGGCGCTTCCACCACGCCGACGGTGACGCTGCAGCGCGCCGGGTCGGTCGAAGGCGACGACGAAATCGAATAATAGCGCGGCGCCAGCAGCGACAGCATTTCGAGATAGCAGTGGAACGGCAGTTCGCAGGCCGGATGCTCCTCCAGCAGGTCGAACACTGATTTGCGCCGGGTCAGGACATCGGCGCGGTAACGCTCGGTCGACGCATCGTCGTCGCCGACATAAGCCAGCAGCTTCGGCTTGGTGACGGGGCAGCGCGTGTGCTCCGACATGATCTGGATCTGCTTGCGGGTCGCGATCTGCTGCAGCTCCACGAATTCGGTCAGCAATCGCCCGACCGACACGACATCGCCGACCGGCAGTTGCGCGCGGCGGCCCTCCGCGACCTGCAGCCGGATCTGATCGCCGGGCAGGAAACCGAAACGGCGCGCCACCGAATCCACCAGCGCCGGATCGTTGCGCGGCACCACGCTGAGATGGTCGCCGACGCGGTAGGTGATGCCGGGCGGCAATTCCACCTCGATATGCCGGGTCGAGCGGTCGGAAGGATTGGCGCCGGCCTTGTTCTGCAGCTCGGAATTGACCAGCACCTTCATCGGCGCGACGCCGCCCTGGGTGACGATGGTGTTGACCGCGGACGGCGCTACCGGCTCGATCGAATACAGCGGCGCGTCGTCGGCGCTGCGGGCGAAACTGGAATCGACGCCCAGCTCCTTCATCGCCGCGGGGGCAGCGGCTGCGAACCATTTTTCGAACTGGCCGTCGAGATCGCTGCGGGCGTCGCCCTCGCCGCGGCCATAGAGGCTGCGCGCGCCATGCGCCGCCAACTGCTCGTCGATGATGCGCGGCACGGATTGATAGGTCGCGGCCCAGTCGCTGTTGCCGCAGCCGAACACGGCATAGCGCACCTTGGCGAACGCATCCTTCGGCAGGCCGCTGTCCAGCCATTTGACGAACTGCGTGGCGTTATCGGGGGCTGCGCCGTTGTAGGAAGCGCAGAAGACCATCAGCGCGCCCTCTTCCGGCAGCTTGCCGATGTAATCGTCGAGCGCGCCGAGCCTGGTCGAGAAGCCGTTGACCTCGGCAAGGTCTGCCACCCGCGTCGCAAGTTCTTCTGCCGTGCCGAGGTTGGAGCCGTAGAGCACCAGTAGCGGCGTGTTATGTCCAGGACGGGTTCGGGCCTGCGGCGCCGCCGCGCCCGAAGTGGCAGCCGCGACCGCAGTGCGGCCGGCAAAGGCGCCGCGGTCCTTGTCAGCGCGCGGACGCACCTTGATCTTGAAACCGTCAGGCTTGACCGTCAGCGTTTCCTTCAGGTGCATCTGGTAGCGGTGATGGTCGATCAGCTTGAAGCGCTGCAGGATCATGCCGATCGCCAGCGCCGCCTCGTGCATCGCAAAGCCGCGGCCGATACAGGCGCGCTGGCCGTTGCCGAACGGTTTCCAGGCATTGATCGGGCGTTTTGCTTCCGCCTCGCGGCTGAAATTCTCGGGGTCGAACACGTCGGGGTTCGGCCCCCAGACGCTGGGGTCGCGGTGCAGCGCCATCACCAGCACGGTGATGAACGTGTTTTTCTTGAGCTTGTACTTGCCGCCGCCGAGGGTCTCGTCCTGCAGCGGCGTGATGCCGTAAGCGGGCGCCGGCGGCCACATCCGCAGCGCTTCCTTCAACACCTGCGTGATGTAGGTGAGCTGGGTGACCTGCTGATAGGTCGGCTTCGCGTTGATATCGGGACCGAGCACCCGGTCGACTTCCTCATAGGCCTTCTTGAGGATTTCCGGATGCTTGAGCAGCGCATAGATCGTGCACGACAGAAGCCCGCTGGTGGTCTCATGGCCCGCGATCAGGAAGGTGTTGATCTGGTAGCGGATGTTGACGTCGTCGAGCTGCTCGCCGGTGGTGCGGTCGACGCCGGTCATCATGGCGCCGAGCATGTCCTTCTTGCCTTCGGCCGCTTCCGCATTGCTGCGGCGCTCGGCGATGATCTCGTCGACCATCTTGTTCATGAAGAGGACGTCCTGGGCCAGCGTCTTGCGCCGCTTCTGCATCCAGAGATTTTCCAGCGGCAGGCCTCGGGTCATCATGATGGTCTCGAGCGAGCGCACTAGCGATTCCACGAACGGGTGATAGTCGCGGCGGTAGAACGAGTTGAAGCGGTAGTCGAAGCCGCACAGCCCGATGGTGTCGAGCGTCAGCGCCGTCATGTCCTGCACGACGTCGATTTCGTCGTCGGGGTTGAGCCGCTCCCATTTCTTGACGAGCTGCTCGGCGATATCGACCATGCTCGGGTGATAGGACTGCATCGCGCGGTTGCCGAACGGCTGCAGCAGGATGTTGTGCGCCTTGCTCCAGTTCGGCTCGGTGGTATCTGCGGTGAACAGCCCGTCGCCGCCGACGGCGCGGACACGGCGCAGCGAGCCGCGCACGGTCTTGTCGAAGCGCTTCTCGTCGGAGAGCTCGTCGATCAGATCATGGCCGGAGGCGATGACGATCGGCGCGCCCATCATGTCGAGCCAGAAGATCGGCCCGAGCTCCTTGGAAAGCTTGACGAGGTGCTGCACCGGCGCGTTGGGATCCAGCGACAGCATGTTGCCGACGACAGGTTTTTTCGGCGGATGCGGGATCGGGTTCAGTTTGTTGACGGACGCCATTGTCGAAGTTTCTCCTGCCTGCCTCAACCGTCATTGCGAGGAGCGCAGCGACGAAGCAATCCATTCTTTCTTTTCGCCGAGCGATGGATTGCTTCGCTTCGCTCGCAATGACGGCTTGGTATGCGGGTCCTACCCAAATCTTTTTCTACGCCATTCGATCAGCTTGGCGCTGACCTCGTCCGGCTTTTCCTGCTGCGTCCAATGGCCGCTGTCGCGCACGAGATACTTCTCGAGATCGGGCACCAGCTTCTCCATGCCTTCGGTCGCCGAGGGCGGCAGCACCCCGTCGTTCTCAGCCATGATCATTAGCGAGGGCACGCGCACCGTATGGTCGAGCCCTTCCGAGCGCTGCCAGTTGCGCGAAAAATTGCGATACCAGTTGATGCCGCCGGTGAAGCCGGTTCTGGTGAAGGTGTCGACGAACACTTTTTTCTCTTCCGCCGACAGGATCGGCGTGCGCGGATCGTGCTTGGCATCGTAATTCGCGATCATCTGCGGAAACGCCAGATTGAGCCGCGCCGATGCGCCGACGCCGGCAATCGGCTGCTCCTCCGGCGTACCGGGGGGCCGCGCCACCGGCTTGCGCATGAACGCGTCAAAGGTCTGCTCGACCCGGCTGCCGAATATCCTGTCCGGCTCACGGGCAGGATCCTGAAACTGCACGATATACATGCTGTCGCCGAAACGCTTTCGAAACAGCTCGATTGGGTCGGCCGGCGCGCGATCCCAGTGCGGCGTGTTGACGCCGACCACGCCGGCGACGCGATCGAGGTGGCGCAGCGGCATCTGCCAGACGATGAAGCCGCCCCAGTCGTGGCCGACGAAGATCGCCTTGTCGATCTTGAGATGATCGAGCAGACCGACGAGGTCGCCGGTCAGGTGCTCCATGTCGTAGTCTTCGACCGGCTCGGGACGGTCGGTCGCGCCATAACCACGCTGGTCCGGCGCAATCACCCGGATGCCGGCCTCGCTCAGCGCCTTGATCTGGTGACGCCAGGAGAAAGCGATTTCCGGCCAGCCGTGGCAGAGGACGACCGGCGGCTTGTCGGATTGGGGCCCTGCCTCATAGAAGCCCATGCGAATGCCGTTCACCTGGGCGAACTGCAGCGGCGGCATTTCAATCATGTCAACTTCCTACTCAGCCGCGCTGGTCATGTTCGGCGGCGGTGCGTATGCCGCCTCCAGCGCTTCAAATTCGACCGGAAGCATGTCGCAAAGAATTTGGACATGCGGAATGATGTTGGCGCCGGCGATGAAACCGAAATCGAGCTGGTCGCGATAGCTTTGCACGGTGATGTTGAGCGCGATGCCATGCGTCGAGATCGACACCGGGAAGATGTGCAGAAGCTCGGCGCCGGCTGCATAGAGTGTCTGCCGCGGCCCGGGCACGTTTGAAACGGTGATGTTGGCGGCCGGCGGCAGCACGTCGGAGAGATTGGAGCGGCTATAAAGCAGCGCGAGGATCTGGGTCACGATCGGCGCGCCCAGCATCGACAGGTTGGAAACCTGCGGCATCAGCGCCCGCAGCGGATGCGACATCTCCTTCGACTTGGTGGATTGCGCGATGATGCTTTCCAGCCGCCCCTTCGGATCCTCGATATTGGTGGCGATCGAGCAGATCATGCCGAACACCTGGTTGTTGGCGTCGGCATTGCCCTCCTCGCGCAGCGAGATCGGCACCGCTGCCGTCAGCGATTTGTTCGGCAGCCCGCCCTGGCTGATCAGATAGCGGCGGACCACGCCCGAAGAGAGCGCCAGCACGACGTCGTTGAGCTTGCCGCCGGACGCCTTCGCCAGCGCCTTGGCGCGCGACAGCGAGATCGAGACGCCGGCGAAGCTGCGCTCCGACGAGATCGTCTTGTTGAGGATGGTCGGCGGCGAGGCCATGCTGGCCAGGCTGTCGCGCGACTTGGGATCGGAGATCTTTCCGACCACGTCAGAAAGCGACTTCAGCATCGTCGGCACGCTGCTGGCGAACTTCACCGCCGTTTCGATCTGGAACATGGCGTTGTCGAACAGGATCGAGCCGAGATCGCTTTTTCCCGTGCGCGGCAGTTCGAGAGTCTTTGGTGCTGCCTTGGCGTCGAACGGCTGCGTCCAGAGCTGCTGGTAGGAATCGATCAGGTTGGCGGCGATGTCGCGCGGCTCCTGCGCCACCTTGGGCGCGGTCGGCGGGTCGACCTGACGCGGCACCGGCGTGATGTCATAGATCATGCTGGTGAGGGCTGCGCCGGCGCCGCCGTCGATGCAGGCATGGTGCATCTTGGAATAAAGCCCGATCTCGTTGTCCTTCATGCCTTCGAAGACATAGAACTCCCAGAGCGGACGGGCGCGGTTGAGCAGTTTGGCATGCATCCAGCCGACGATCCGTTCCAGCGTGGCACGATCGCGCGGCGCCGGCAGGCTGGCGCGGAAGATGTGACGGTCGATATCGAACTGGTCGTCCTCGACCCAGGAGGGATGATCGATGTCGAGCGGCGCCTTCTCCAGGCGCGCTTTGAGGATCGGCGCGATGTGCAGGCGCGAGGCGATCATCGCCTTGAACTCTTCGAAGAAATCGCCCTTGTAGCCATCGGGCAAGCGGAAGATCGCCATGCTGCCGACATGCATCGGCATCTCCGGCGTTTCCAGATACAGAAACGACGCGTCCAGCGAAGACAGTTTCTTGGCGTCCGCCATGCTTTTCCTCCCGCAGTAGATAACGCGGCGCCTTGGCGGCGCTTCTGGCGTCTGGAATGTCTTTATTATTGGAGCATATCCGAAAAGCGCTAGCTATCCCGCATCAATTGCAGGGCGGGATGTTTCGGGATCATGCCCTTTGGCTCAGGTCGTTAACTTACGATTGTGCATTTTCAGGGGGGCCGTAGGCAATGGCAAATGGTCCTGATCGGTCAAAATGCTTAAATTCGCCCTCCGCCTGCGCCAGACGGTCGGCCACCGCCCATAGTGCCGCGGGGTTGACGCCGAGCCCGATATGGCTGGCGAAGTACACCTCGATATTTTCGGCCGTTACGGAGGGACGCAACAGGCTGGTGTGCCAGTTCACGATGCCGTCGGTCTTCGAATAGATCGAGGTCACCGGCACCGGCAGGTCACCGGCGATCGCCTGAAGGATTTCCGGGTTGTCGTCGACCGTCTCTCCCGACAGCGCCTCATACAGACGCGTCGCGTTGGTCGCCCGGATGTCGTTGGCAAACGGGCTGCCGAGCGTAATCACGGAGTGCACCATGTCCGGCATCTGCAGCGCAAGATCGCGCGCATAGACGCCGCCGAGACTCCAGCCGACCAGACTGACCTTGCGGCCGGTCTCGTCATGAACGCGCCGCAGCAGTTCACGCAGCGCACCGCGCTTGGAAGCGACGCCGCCGAAATTGCGGCCCATGTTCCATGCATAGGCGTCGTAGCCGAGTTCTTTCAGGTAGCGCCGCATCGGCGCCATCGAAAGATCGCTGGCAAGAAAGCCCGGCAGCGTCAGCACCGGATGCCCGTCGCCCCGCGGCGCGCGCATCAAGAGCGGCGACAGCAACAGGCTGGAGTTCAGTTCGAACAGCGCCCTTGTCTCGGCCAGCATCAGAAACAGGCTGGGTGGCCGAAGCCTTTGCTCCTCAGTCGTAGCCGCGCTCTCCGCGACCGTCACTTACTTATCCTTCTTGGTCATGCCGCCAAGACCGGCCATGGTCACGAACATGTCCTGGAATCGTTCGGCGATCTTGGGATCGAACGTAAACCAACTCTGGATCAGCGACTCCGGCGAGACCTTTTCGATGTTGGCCATCACCTGCTGCTGCATCTTGTCCATCACGGCGGTCTGCATCGGCGAGACGTCGGGCAATCCGAAGAACTGCCTGGCCTCCAGCGGCGTGCAATCGATTTCGACGTTAACTTTCATGACCGCTCCTCTTGCTGGGTCCTTGCAGTATCGCCACGATGACCCTGATCACGCAAGGATAAGTCCCGACCGCCGGTCCCCTCAATTGCCGATATGGTCAACCAAAGCGTTCGATGGCAAACGGCCTGACATCGGCAAACGGGGTCTCGCCGGTCATCATTTCGGCCAGCAGGCGGCCGGTCGCGGGGCCGAGCGTCAGGCCGTGGTGCTGGTGGCCGAAATCGAACCATAGCCCGCCATGACGGGGGGCCTTGCCGATCACCGGCAGCATATCGGGCAGACAGGGCCGCGCGCCCATCCAGGGCTTGGCGTCGACCGGCTCACCCAGCGGGAACAATTTGTGCGCCCGCGGCAGGGCTCGCTCGACCTGGACCGGGGTCGGCGGTCGATCGCGGTGGGCAAATTCGGCACCGGTGGTCAGGCGAATGCCGCGGTTCATCGGCGCCAGCAGATAGCCGAGATCGGTGTCCAGCACGGGATGATGCAAGACCGCATTGCCGCGCGGCTTGAGGTGCAGATGATAGCCGCGCTTGACCTGCAGTGGGATCGCATAACCGAGCGGCCGGAGGACCTGGTCCGACCACGGCCCCATCGCCACCACGACCTCGCGCGCCGTAATAGAGCCTTCCAGCGTCGCCACCCGCCACCTTCCGCCGGACGGTTCGAGCGTTCGGGCGTCGCCGACCAGATAGCGCCCGCCCTTGCGGCCGAACAGCGCGGCATAGGCTTTGGCCAGCCCGCCGGGGTCGGGCACAAATCCCGGCGTCGGAAAGTGGATGGCGCCTGAGAAATCGCCGGTCAAATGCGGCTCGCGCGCGATAATGGCAGGCCCGTCCAGTACCTCGCCGGTGACCCCATGCTGCCCGGCGCGCTTGAGATCCTGCACCGCACCCGCAAACGTCGCCTCGGAGCGAAACAGCTTGATCCAGCCGGTCCGCCGCAACAGTTCCGGCACATTGGCTTCCGTAATCAGTGCCTCATGCTCGATCAGGCTGCGCTGGATCAGCGGCAATTCGGCCATCGCGCTGTGCAGTGCACGCGCCGGCGACGAGGCGAGGAAATACCGTATCAGCCACGGCAGAAAGGCCGGCAAATCCCTGAAATGGTAGCTCACCTGCGGCGCGCGAAGGAGCGCGTAGCGCAGGATCTGGCCTACGTCCCGCGGAAACATATAGGGAAAGACCGAGGCGCATTCGATCAGTCCGCCATTGCCATAACTGGTTTCCTCGCCGGCGGTGTCGTGCCGGTCGATCAGAACCACGTTCCGGCCGCGCTTCTGCAGGTGCAAAGCGGCGCTGACGCCGACCATGCCCGCACCCAGGACGAGAACGTCGGCCTTCAGTTCCGCCATCTGCACTCCGAAAGTTCAATGTAACGTGCTTACGCGCACGGCTTAAGGTGAAACTAGTCTTTGCCGCACCGCCGCGCAAATCGGCATGCAGTGCGGGGAAATCGTGCTTTGCGCGGTGGCTGGACTTTGGCAACATGGCTCGGCAATATCCGCCGCTAATTGTGGAAATTGCTGATCAAAGCGGGGAAATCGAACAAATGTCGGTACGTCAGACTTTGCTTGCAGCGGCCACGGCTTCAATCCTGGCCATGGCCCCGGCATCGGCCCAGACCCTGCGCTATGCCAACCAGGGCGACCTCAAATCGCTGGACCCCTATACGCTGAACGAGAGCACCACCCACGCCCATCTCGGGCACGTCTTTGAAGGTCTCGTCGCTCGCGACAAGGATCTGAAAATCATCCCGGCTCTGGCGGAAAGCTGGGAAACGCCGGAGCCGACGCGCTGGCGGTTCCATTTGCGCAAGGGCGTGAAATTCCACAATGGCGACCCCTTCACCGCCGACGACGTGGTTTTTTCAGCGGACCGCGTCCGCAAGAAGGGCTCGAACCTGCAGACCCGCATTCCCACCGACGCCAAGGTCGTGAAGGTTGACGACCACACGGTGGACTTCATCCTGACCTCGCCAAATCCCATTCTCAATTCGCAATGGGATACCTGGTACATCATGGACAAGAAGTGGGCCGAGGCGAACAATTCGGTCGACCCGACGCCCGCGGCGGCAACGACACCGAGCTTTGCCTCGCTCAATGCCAATGGCACCGGCCCCTTCACCGTCGAGAGCCATCAGCCCGGCGTCAAGACCGTGTACAAGGCCAATCCGAACTGGTGGCGCAAACCGGAGCATAACCTCAAGGAAATCGTGTTCACGCCGATCGGCTCGGACGCCACGCGCGTCGCCGCACTGCTGTCGGGCGAAGTCGACGTCATCGAGCCGGTTCCGATCCAGGACATCACGCGGGTCGATTCCAGCCCGAACGCCCAGGTGCTGAAGGGACCGGAACTTCGCACCATCTTCCTCGGCATGGATCAGGTGCGCGACGAACTGCTCTACTCCAATATCAAGGGCAAGAACCCGTTCAAGGACATCAAGGTGCGCGAGGCCTTCTTCAAGGCCGTCGACATCGAACTGATCAAGACCCGCGTCATGCGCGGGCTGTCGACGCCTTCGCCGCTGATGATTGCCCCGCAACTGTTCAAGCTGTCCGGCGACTTCACGCGCCCGAAATTCGATCCTGACGGCGCCAAGAAGCTTCTGACCGAGGCCGGCTACCCCGACGGTTTCGAAGTCACGATGGACTGCCCGAACGACCGCTATGTCAACGACGCCGCGATCTGCCAGGCGGTCGTCGGCATGCTGGCCCGCATCGGCGTCAAGGTGACGCTGCTGGCCCAGCCCAAGGCGCAATATTTCGCCAAGGTGCTGAAGCCCGGCGGTTACCAGACCTCGTTCTATCTGCTCGGCTGGACGCCCGGCACCCTCGATTCGCACAACGTCCTGTTCGACATCATGGGTTGCCGCGATGATCCGAAATCGGCGCGCGGCGAGGGCAATCTCGGCGGCTACTGCAACAAGAAGCTCGACGAACTCACCGACAAGGTGTTGCAGGAGTCCGACATGAGCAAGCGCGACCTCCTGATCAAGGACGCCTACGCGATCGGCGCCAAGGACTTCGGATACATCCCGCTGCACCAGCAGGCGCTGGCCTGGGGCGTGTCGAAAAAAGTCAAGCTGACCCAGCGCGCCGACAATCAGGTCCTGCTGTACTGGGCGACCAAACAGGACTAGTTGGGCTACAATACAGGTCCCGGCGGCTTATGGCTTCCGGGACCTTTCTTTATCAAGGCGACAGCGACGTCCGCCGCCGCATCAAAGAGCAGTGAAAGGAATTCATGCTCGCTTTCACTCTTCGTCGCGCTATCCAGGCCATCGGCGTCATGATCGCGGTCGGCGTCATCGCGTTCTCGATGTTCCGTTTCGCCGGCGACCCCGTCAACCAGATCGTCTCACTGGATACGCCGGCCGCCGAACGCGAGGCGGTGCGCAAGTCGCTCGGGCTCGACGACCCCGTGCCGGTGCAGTTCGCGCGCTATTTCGGCAATGCCGTGCAGTTCAAGTTCGGGGTGTCCTATCAATTCCGCCAGCCGGTTTCGAACCTTCTGATGGAGCGGATGCCGGCGACGCTGGAACTCGCGGCCTGCGCCACCGTTCTCGCCATGGTGTTCGGCATCCTGATGGGGGTCTATTCGGCGCTGCGACGCGATACGATTCTCACAAAGTTTTTCCAGGCGGTGTCGCTGATCGGAATCTCGCTGCCGACCTTCCTGATCGGCATTCTCCTGATCTACTTGTTCTCGGTGACGCTGGGCTGGCTGCCTTCATTCGGCCGCGGCGATGTGGTGCGGATCGGCTGGTGGACCACCGGCCTGCTCACGCTTTCCGGCCTGAAGGCGCTGATCATGCCCTCGATTACGCTCGGCCTGTTCCAGATGACCCTGATCATGCGGCTGGTGCGCGCGGAAATGCTTGAAGTGCTCCGCACCGATTACATCCGCTTCGCCCGCGCCCGCGGTCTGACCACGCGCGCCATCCATTTCGGCCACGCGCTGAAGAACACGCTGGTCCCCGTCATCACCGTTGCGGGGCTGCAGTTTGGCTCGGTTATTGCATTTGCGATAATCACCGAGACCGTCTTCCAGTGGCCGGGTATGGGATTGTTGTTCGTGCAGGCCGTGCAAAACGTCGATATCCCGATCATGGCGGCCTACCTGCTGATGGTGTCGCTGATCTTCGTCACCATCAACCTGGTGGTCGATATCCTCTACACCATCGTCGATCCGCGCCTGCGCTCGACCATCAGCCGTCCGGCATAAGCGAGCGAGCCAATGTCCGACGCCGTCGTCCCACACCGAGTTGAGCCGAACGCAGCAGCGGCGCGTTCCGGGACAAGCTGGCTGAAGCGCGCGCTCGACAGCGACATCTTTTATTCGTTCCGCCGTTCCCGCATGACGATGGTCGCGGCCGCCATCACCGTCCTGTTCTTCCTGCTGGCGATCTTTGCTTCGCAACTGTCGGTGCAAAACCCCTTCGACCCGGCGCAACTGCAATTGATGAACTCCCGGATCTCGCCGCTGTGGACCGCCGACGGCCAGAGCCCGTTCCTGCTCGGCACCGATGAACAGGGCCGCGACGTGTTTTCGGCCATTCTCTACGGCTTGCGGATCTCGCTCGTGGTCGGCGTGCTCGGCGTCATCCTGGCCGGCACGCTCGGCATCACGCTTGGTCTCATCGCGGGCTATGTCGGCGGCGCGGTCGACGGGCTGATCATGCGCATCGCCGATGTGCAGCTCACCTTCCCCGCCATCCTGATTGCCCTGCTCGTCAACGGCGTCGCCAAATCCGTGCTCGGCAACCGGCTGGATGCCATGAGCACGCTGGCGGTGCTGGTGGTGGCGATCGGCCTGAGCTTCTGGGTGCAATATGCCCGCACCGTGCGCGGCTCGGTCATGGTCGAGAAGAGCAAGGATTATGTCGCCGCCGCGCAACTGATCGGCCTGCCTGCGCCCAAGATCATGCTGCGGCATGTGCTGCCGAACACGATGGGGCCGATCCTGGTGATCGCGACCATCAACCTCGCGCTTGCCATCATCACCGAAGCGACGCTGTCGTTCCTGGGCGCCGGCATGCCCGACACCATGCCCTCGCTCGGCACGCTCATTCGGATCGGCAACAATTATCTGTTCGCCGGCGAATGGTGGATCGTCGCCTTCCCCGGCATTGCGCTGGCGGGGCTGATCCTCTCCATCAACCTGCTCGGCGACTGGCTGCGCGACGCGCTCAATCCAAAACTCCGATGACCGTTCCTGTCCTCTCCGTGCGTAACCTCGAGGTGGAATTCCTCACCCGCCGCAGCACGCTGCGCGCCATCAACGGCGTGTCCTTCGATATCGCCAAGGGCGAGGTGCTCGGCGTGGTCGGAGAATCCGGCGCCGGCAAATCGGTCACGGGACTGGCCGTGATCGGACTGATCGACCCGCCCGGCCGCATCGCCGGCGGCGAGATCTATCTCTCGGGAACGCGGATCGACCATCTGCCGACCGAAGAAATCCGCCGCATCCGCGGCAAGCGGATCGGAATGATCTTTCAGGATCCGCTGACCAGCCTCAATCCGCTGTACCGGGTCGGCGACCAGATCGTGGAGACGATCCGGACCCACATGAACCTTACGGAGACCGCGGCGCGCAAGCGCGCGATCGATCTTTTGGCCGAGGTCGGAATTCCCGCACCGGAAAAGCGCATCGACGCCTATCCGCATGAATTCTCCGGCGGTATGCGCCAGCGCGTCGTGATTGCGCTGGCGATCTGCGCCGAGCCTGAACTGATCATCGCGGACGAGCCGACCACGGCGCTCGACGTGTCCGTGCAGGCGCAGATCATCTCGCTGATCAAGCGTCTCGGGCGCGATCACGGCACAGCGGTGATGCTGGTGACCCACGATATGGGCGTGATCGCCGAAACCTCCGACCGCGTTGCGGTGATGTATTCGGGGCGGATCGCCGAGATCGGCCCGGTGCAGGATGTCGTGCAGAACCCGCTGCATCCCTATGCCAAGGGCCTGATGGGCGCGATCCCGACGCTGGCCGGCGAAGAGAAGCGGCTGGTGCAAATTCCCGGCTCGATGCCGCGGCTGTCGGCGATCCCGCCGGGCTGCTCGTTCAATCCGCGCTGCGCCTTTGCGTTCGATCGCTGCCGCGTCGAGCGGCCGGAGCCGCTCAAGCAGGGCTCGCATGCCGTGGCCTGTCATCTCTACGATCCGGCGCCCAACGAAGCCGCGAAGGAGACCGCGGCATGACGGCCCGCTATGTCGATGTGAGAAATCTGCGCCGCGTGTTCGATGTTTCGAAGCCGTGGCTCAATCGCGTGCTCGAAGGCGGCCACCTGGAATTTCTGAAGGCCGTCGACGGCGTAACTTTTGACATCAGGAAGGGCGAAACATTCGCCCTCGTCGGCGAGTCCGGTTCGGGCAAGACCACCGTGGCGCGGATGGTGGTGGGATTGCTGCCGCCGAGCACGGGCGAAGTCGTCATCGACGGCGTGTCGATGACCAATCCGAGGCAGGCCCAGGCGCGGCAGCGGCTGCGTCGCCGGATCCAGATGATTTTCCAGGACCCCTATGCGAGCCTCAATCCGCGCTTCCGGGTCGACGCCATCGTTTCCGAGCCGATCCGCGCCTTCGACCTGATCCAGGGCGAACGCGACATTCGCTCGCGCGTCGGCGAATTATTGAGTCTCGTCGGCCTGCATCCGGACGACGGGCTGAAATATCCGCATGAATTCTCCGGCGGCCAGCGTCAACGCATCGCCATTGCGCGCGCGCTGGCCTCGGATGCCGAATTCATCGTTTGCGACGAGCCGACCTCGGCGCTCGACGTTTCCGTGCAGGCGCAAATCCTCAATCTGATGCGCGACCTGCAGGACAAGTTCGGCCTGACCTATCTTCTCATCAGCCATAATCTCGCCGTGGTCCGCCACATGGCGACGCGCATCGGCGTGATGTATCTCGGCCGTATCGTCGAGATCGCGGAGGGGCGCGAATTGTTCGCCAATCCGCGGATGCCCTACACCAAGATGCTGCTCGGCGCCGTTCCCGATCTTGCGATGTCCGGCCGCCAGCGGATTCCGGTGAAGGGCGAGATCCCCAATCCGATCGACCCGCCGCCGGGATGTGCCTTCAACCCGCGCTGTCCGCTGGCGTTCGACCTGTGCCGGAAGGAAGCGCCTGCCCTGATCGACGGCGTCGCCTGCCATGCCGTCAACCATCCGGTTGAGACCGCCGCCGCGGTATGATCACGGGGATGAGAGCCATGCGTGGCATGCCAACGGTTGGCATCCAGCCTCGCCTGTGGTCAAGTGTTTCAGCATCAAGATACCAGCACCGCATTGGACGCCCATGAGCAACATCAACCCCGATCCGTTCACGACCCGCCCGGAAATCGAAGGCACCTTTGGCGTCGTCACCTCCACCCACTGGATCGCTACCGCCGTCGGCATGAGCATCCTGGAAAAGGGCGGCAACGCGTTCGATGCCGGTGTGGCCACGGCCTTCACGCTGCAGGTCGTGGAGCCGCATCTGAACGGTCCCGGCGGCGACGTGCCGATCATCGTGCACGACGTCAAGCGCGGCCGTACCGAAGTGATCTGCGGCCAGGGCCCTGCGCCTGCAAAGGCCACCATCGCGCATTACAAGAGCGAAGGCCTGGAAATGGTGCCCGGCACTGGCCTGCTTGCGGCTTGCGTGCCCGGCACGTTCGAATCCTGGATGCTGCTTTTGCGGGATTACGGCACGATGCGGCTGCGCGACGTGCTGGAGCCCGCGATCGCCTATGCCGGCAACGGCTATCCGCTGGTCGAGCGCGCCTCGGCGACCATCCAGGTGGTCGAGCAATTATTCCGCAAACACTGGACGACGTCGGCGGCGGTCTATTTGCCGAACAATGAAGTGCCCCGGCCGGGCACGCTGTTCACCAATACGAAACTCTCGGAAACCTATGCCCGCATCCTGAAAGAAGCCGAGAGCGCGGGCGGCGACCGCGTCGCGCAGATCGAACGCGCGCGAAAATCCTGGTCGCAGGGTTTTTTGGCGGAGGCGATCGACAAGTTCTGCCGCACGCAGGACGTGATGGACGTCTCCGGCTCGCCGCATCGCGGCGTGCTTTCCGCAGACGACATGGCGCGCTGGCAGCCGACCGTCGAGGCGCCGCTCACTTATGACTATGGCCGCTACACCGTGTGCAAGCCCGGGGTCTGGAGCCAGGGCCCGGTGATGCTGCAGCAGCTCGCGCTGTTGAAGGGCTTTGAGCTCGATGGGCTCGATCCCGCCGGCCCCGAATTCATTCATCTGCAGATCGAATGCGCCAAACTCGCCTTCGCAGACCGCGAGAAGTTTTATGGCGATCCGAAGTTCACGGACATTCCGATCACGACGTTGCTGTCGGATGCGTACAACGACGAACGCCGCAAGCTGATCTCGAGGGACAAGGCCTCGCTCGATTTCATCCCCGGCTCGGTCGAAGGCTTTGGCTCGGTCGTCAAGCTGCGCCGCGCCGAAGGCCATCGCGAGGCGGTCGGCGCCATGGGCGCGGGCGAGCCGACTGTCGGCCGCTTCGGCGAGGTGCGCGGCGACACCGTGCATTTCGACATCATCGATCAGGCCGGCAACATGGTCTCGGCGACGCCGTCCGGCGGCTGGCTGCAATCCTCGCCGGTCATTCCCGAACTCGGCTTCTGCCTCGGCAGCCGCGCGCAGATGTTCTGGCTGGAGGAAGACCACCCGGCCGCACTCGCGCCGGGAAAACGCCCGCGCACCACGCTCTCGCCGACCATGGCGTTGCGCGACGGCGAACCCTACATGGCCTGGGGCTCGCCCGGCGGTGACCAGCAGGATCAGTGGACCACGCAATTCTTCCTGCGGCATGTCCACGCCAAGCTGAACCTGCAGGAAGCGATCGACGCGCCGGCCTGGCACTCCGAGCACTTCCCGATCTCATTCTGGCCGCGCACCGCGCGCCCCGGCGTACTCGTGCTCGAAAGCCGCGTGCCGAAGGCGACGGTCGATACGCTGAAGGGCCGCGGCCATGTCGTCGAGATCGGTCCCGAATGGTCGGAAGGCCGCCTCACTGCAGCTTCGAGGGTCGGCCGCCGCCGCCGCGCCGCCGCCAACCCGAGGGGCATGCAGGGCTACGCGGCTGGACGATAAATAGAGAAGAGCCAAAGATGACCTGGTCGATCATCGCCCGCGATCCCTCAACCGGCCAGATCGGCATCGCGGTCGCGACCAGATTTTTTGCGGTCGGCGCCCGCGTGCCGCACATCGCCCCCGGCCTCGGCGGCATCGCGACGCAGGCCCTGGTCAATCCCTATTACGGTATCGACGGCGTCAAGCTGCTCCGCGAAGGACGCAGTCCGCGCGAGATGATCGATACGCTGATTGCGAGGGATGACGGCCGCGAGGCTCGCCAGCTCCATGTCATGGATATCAAGGGCCGGATCGCCGCACATACCGGCGGCGAATGCATCGACTGGTGCGGACATATCCAGGGCGACGGCTTTTCCCTCGCCGGCAACATGCTGGCCGGCGCCGCCGTGCTCGACGACACCGCCAAAGTCTACGCCGCCAACGCCAGCCTCCCGTTCGCGCAACGGCTGATCGCAGCCATGAAGGCCGGCGAAGCCGCCGGCGGCGACAAGCGCGGCAAGCAATCCGCGGCGCTGCTGATCCATGGCGAGGAGGAATGGTCCGACCTCGACCTGCGCGTCGATGACCACACCGATCCGCTCGCCGAACTCGAACGTCTCGAACAGGTCAGCCGCGAGCGCTGGGTGCATTTCCGTCCCTTCCTGCCGACGCGGAAGAACCCGGCCGGGATCACCGACCGCGCGGTCATTGACGCCAGCGTTCAAGCCGCGACCACAGGCAAGGCATGACCGCCGGTCCGCTGATCGAGATCGAGAAACTGCGCGTCGTCTTCCATGGCGACGATGGCCGTACCACCCACGCCGTCGACAGTGTCGATCTCAGCGTCGCCAACGGCGCGACGCTTGGCCTCGTCGGCGAATCCGGCTGCGGCAAGAGCGTGACCTCGCTTGCCATCATGGGGCTGTTGTCAAAGCGCTCCGCCGAGGTCTCGGGCTCGATCCGCTTCGACGGTTTTGATCTGCTCGACGTGCCCGACGACACGCTGCGCGACCTCCGCGGCAACCGTCTGGCGATGATCTTTCAGGAGCCGATGACCTCGCTCAATCCGAGTTTTACGATTGGCGACCAGATCATCGAGACCATCCTGCGCCATCGCGGCGGGTCGCGGCGGCAGGCGCGCGAGCGCGCCATCGAGCTGTTGCGCCGCGTGCACATCCCCTCGCCCGACAAGCGGATCGACGAATATCCGCACAAGCTTTCGGGGGGCATGCGCCAGCGCGTGATGATCGCGATGGCGCTGGCCTGCGATCCGCGCCTTCTGATCGCGGACGAACCCACCACCGCGCTCGACGTTACCCTGCAGGCGCAGATCCTCGACCTGATGCGCGAGCTGAAGGCCGCCAGCGGCGCGGCGATCATCCTGATCACTCACGATCTCGGCGTGGTCGCCGAGGTCTGCGACGAGGTGGCGGTGATGTATGCCGGCGAGATCGTCGAGCGCGCGCCGGTCGACGAACTCTTTGCCAATCCGCAGCATCCTTATACGGTCGGCCTGCTCGGCTCGATCCCGCGGCTCGACCGCCGCGCCTCGCATCTGGCGACGATCGAGGGGATGGTGCCGAACATGGCGACCCCGCCACCCGGCTGCCGCTTTGCCGCGCGCTGCCCGTTCGTCATCGAGCCCTGCACCGCCGCGCCACCGCCGCTGGCAATCGTAAGCCCGGGCCACGCCTCGCGCTGCATCCGCGCGCCGCTGGAGCGGCTGGTGTCATGACGTCCCTCCTCGAGGTCGAAGGACTGGTAAAACATTTCGTCGCTGCGCGGTCGGTGTTCGGTCGGCCTACCGCCCATGTGAAGGCGGTCGACGGCGTCAGCTTCACCGTCGAGGCCGGCAAGACGCTGGCGCTGGTCGGCGAGTCCGGCTGCGGCAAATCCACCGTGAGCCGGCTGGTGCTGCGGCTGATCGAGCCGGATGCGGGCACCGTTCGCTTTGAGGGCCGCGACCTCGGCGCACTAAACGCCAATGAATTGCGTGCCTTCCGCCGCGATGCGCAGATTATCTTTCAAGATCCTTATGCATCGCTCAACCCGCGTATGACCGTCAGCCAGATCCTGAGCGAGCCACTGGCGCTGCATGATCTGGTGCCGGCGGCGCGGCGGCGTGAGCGGGTGGACGAGCTGTTGCGGCTGGGCGGGGTGGGNCGCCGCTATCCGCACGAATTTTCCGGCGGCCAGCGCCAGCGCATTGCGATTGCGCGGGCGCTCGCCGTGGAGCCGAAACTGATCATCTGCGACGAGCCGGTGTCGGCACTGGACGTCTCGATCCGCTCGCAGATCCTCAATCTGTTGCGCGATCTGCAGGACCGGCTCGGCCTCGCCTATATCTTCGTCTCCCACGATCTTGCCGTGGTGAAACACATCGCCGACCGCGTCGCCGTGATGAATCTCGGCGGCATCGTCGAGACCGCTGCGGCTGATGCGCTGTTCGCTGCGCCCCGGCACCCCTATAGCCGCGCGCTCCTGTCGGCGATCCCGGTACCCAAACCGCAGGCCAAGCGCAGCCGCATCGTGCTGGAGGGCGAGATGCCGAGCGCGCTTCATCCGCCTTCCGGCTGTCGCTTTCATACCCGCTGCCCCTACGTTATCGCGCGCTGCCGGACCGAAGTTCCGCCGCTGCTCGCCGACGGCTCAGGGCACGCCACGGCATGTCACCGCACGGCCGAACTGCCGGCATCCGAAGCCATCGTTCCCGCCGATGGCGACTTTTCGCCGATGCTGGAAAAATTGGTCGCTGCCTTCAGCGGCGGCACGGAAGGCGCAGGCCGCGCCGGGGTTGATTTATCAGGGACACCGCCGAGTAATCGTGGATAAGGGGATGGCAGCATGAAGATCATTCGTTACGCAGTTACCGCGGCGGCGCTGCTGCTGTCGCTTCCAGCAAATGTTCAGGCCCAGACCACGCTGCGGATCGGGCTTGCCGAAGATCCTGACATTCTCGATCCGACCATGGCGCGCACCTATGTGGGCCGCATCGTGTTCGCATCGTTCTGCGACAAGCTGTTCGACATCGACGAAAAACTGAACATCGTGCCGCAGCTTGCGCTGAGCCATGAAACCTCGGCCGATGGCAAGGAAGTCACCATCAAGCTTCGACCCGGCGTCAAGTTTCACGACGGCGAGGCCTTCGATGCGGAAGCCGCCAAGTTTTCGCTGGAGCGCCATCTGACGTTTCCCGGCTCGTTCCGAAAGCCGGAGCTGGCGGCGGTCGATCGCATCGACGTGGTCGATCCCCTCACCATCAAGCTGGCATTGAAGGCGCCCTACTCTCCGCTGGTCGCCCAGCTCACCGATCGCGCCGGGATGATGGTGTCGCCCAAGGCGGCCAAGGAGGCCGGCGACAAGTTCGGCCTGCGCCCGGTTTGCGCCGGCCCCTACAAATTCGTCGAACGCGTGCAGCAGGACCGCATGGTGTTCGAGAAATTCGCGGACTACTGGAACAAGGACAACATCCATATCGACCGCATCGTCTATCTGCCCTTGGTGGACGCGACGGTTCGCCTTGCCAATCTGAAATCCGGCGGCCTCGATTTGATCGAGCGCCTGCTTGCGACCGACATCAAGGAAGTCAGGGGTGACGCAAAACTCAAACTGTCGAGCGCCATCGAGCTCGGCTATCAGGGCGTGACGCTGAACGTCGGCAAGGACAAGGCCAAGGGACCGCTCAGCCAGTCCGCCAAGGTGCGTCAGGCGCTCGACCTCTCGCTCGACCGCGACGCGATCAGCGAGGTGGTGTCCAACGGCGAGTTCAAGCCCGGAAACCAGTGGATCAATCCGGATCATCCCTATTATCAAAAGGCATTTCCGGTGCCGAAGCGCGATGTCGCCAAGGCCAAGGCGCTGTTGAAGGAAGCAGGCGTCACGCCGCCGGTCAGCGTCGACTTCATGGTGTCGAAGGGCGCCGAAACCGAAGCGGCAGCCCAGGTGATCCAGTCGATGGCGGCGGAGACCGGCTTCGACATGAAGCTCAGGGTTACCGAGTTCGCGACCTCGCTGAAGCAGGCCGAGGCCGGAGAATACCAGGCCTATCTCTTGGCCTGGAGCGGACGGATCGACCCGGACGGCAATTCCTACATCTTCCAGAAAACCGACGCGCCGCAGAACTACAGCGCGTGGTCCAACAAGGACGCCGACAAGGCACTCGATGAGGGCCGCCTGGTCACCGATCAGGCCCAGCGCAAGGCGATCTACGAGAAGCTGACGAAGATCGTGCTCGACGAGAAGCCGCTGCTTTACATCTATCACCGCCGCATCCTGATCGCGCATACGACGAAGCTCGAAGGCTACAAGCAGATGCCGGACGGGCTGGTACGCGTGGTCGGGTTGAAGCTGAAGTGAGCGTGAAGAACAGACACTCGTGTCCCGGACGCATTGCAGCGCAAAGTGGTGCAATGCTGATCCGGGACCTGCCGTCCCTCTCGCATGGGTCCCGGTTCGGCGGCGCAGCGTTGCACGCTACGCTGCGCCGGGGACACGGATAGCGCCATGCTGCATTTCCTCGCACGCCGTATCGTCCAACTGATCCCGACGTTGTTCTTCGTCTCGATCCTGATCTTCTCGCTGCAGCAATTGCTGCCGGGCGATCCGGCGCTGGTCATGGCGGGCGAGGAACGCGACCCCGATGTCATCGCGCAAATCCGCCAGCAGTACCGGCTCGATCAGCCGGTCCCTGTCCAATACGTCTACTGGGTCAAGGGCGTGCTGTCGGGCGATTTCGGCGAGTCCCTGCGCAACAAGGTGCCGGTGCGCGAACTGATCGCGCAGAAACTGCCGGTGACGATGCAACTGGCATCGATGGCGATCGTCATTGCCTTCCTGATCGGCATTCCCGCCGGCATTGTCTCGGCGGTGAAGAAAGGCACGGCCTGGGACTATGGCGCCAATTTCTTCGCGCTGTGGGGAATCTCGACGCCGAATTTCTGGCTCGGCATCATGCTGATCTTCCTGTTCTCGATCCAGCTCGGCTGGCTGCCGGCGTCCGGCTATGTGCCGCTGACGGAGAACTGGCGCGCCAGCATCGCCTCCACCATCATGCCGGCCTTCGTGCTCGGCAACGCGATCGCCGCGATCCTGATGCGACATACCCGCAGCGCCATGCTGCAGGTGCTGGAAAGCGATTACGTCCGCACCGCCCGCGCCAAGGGCTTGCTCGAGCGCTCGGTCATTCTCAAGCACGCCATGCGCAACGCGCTGACGCCGGTGATCACGCTCGGCGCGCTCGAACTCGGCACGCTATTGTCCGGCGCGGTGCTGACCGAGCAAATCTTTTCGATTCCAGGCTTCGGCAAGCTGATCGTCGACGCTGTCTTCAACCGCGACTATGCCGTCGTGCAAGGCGTCGTGCTGACGACGGCGACGATCTACATCACGCTCAACCTCATTGCCGATATCGCCTATGTGCTCGTCAATCCACGGCTGAGGGCTTAAGGCCATGACCGACGCTGCCCTTGGCACGATAAAATTGGCCACAACAGACGAGTTGGAGAGCCCGGCGCGACGCGCGCTGCGCCGGCTGTTCAAGCGCAAGGGCGCGGTGGCCGGCCTCGTCGTGATCGGCGCTTTCGTCCTGCTCGCGCTGTTTGCGCCGCTGATCTCGCCGTATGAGCCGATCGCGACAAGCTGGTCGCTGGTGCGCAAGCCGCCCTCCGCGCTGCACTGGTTCGGGACCGATGAGCTCGGCCGCGACATTCTCGCCCGCGTGATCTACGGCGCGCGGGCGTCGCTGCTGGCCGGCGCGATCTCGGTCGGCATCGCATTGTCGATCGGGGTTCCGCTCGGCCTGTTGTCGGGCTATCGCGGCGGCTTCATCGACGCCCTGATCAGTCGCATCACGGATGCGATGCTGGCCTGCCCGTTCCTGATCCTCGCGATTGCGCTAGCGGCATTCTTAGGCCCCAGCCTCGGCAACGCCATGATCGCGATCGGCATATCGGCGACGCCGATCTTCGTGCGGCTAACCCGCGGCCAGGTGATGAGCGTCAAGGTCGAGGATTATGTCGAGGCCGCGCGCGCGATGGGCAACCCGCGCTGGCGGATTGCGCTGTTTCACATCCTGCCGAACATCATGCCAGCGCTGCTGGTGCAGGCGACGCTGTCGATCGCCGCCGCCATCATCGCGGAGGCCGCGCTGTCGTTCCTCGGCCTTGGCCAGCAGCCGCCCGCCCCATCCTGGGGCAGCATGCTCAATGCCGCGCAGCGCTTCCTCACCAACGCGCCGTGGATGGCGATCTGGCCCGGGCTGGCGATTTTCCTTGTCGTGCTGTCGTTCAACCTGGTCGGCGACGGCCTGCGCGACGCGCTGGATCCGAGGGAGCGGTAGGGCCCGCCCCTCATGGTGAGGAGGCGCAACGCGCCGTCTCGAACCATGAGGCCCGACCGTGGCCTCATCCTTCGAGACGCGCGAAGACGCGCTCCTCAGGATGAGGGTCTGGCTGAATCACCACCTCCCGCAGCACCCTCCGGCAATCCATCTCATATTCGAGATCGATTACCGGCGGCCGGGCGAAATGCCAGGTCAGGCCCGAACGCGCGGCGCCGCGGCGGACGAGCGCATCGGCGAAGACGTGGTGGAAGTCGTGGATGGTGTAGGTCTGAACCGCGGTCGCGTCCTTCCAGCCGACGCCGAACTCGCCCATGCGCCGCTCCATCACGCCGGCGACGTAGCGGACCTTCTCGGCAATGCCCTCAGGGCTGATATCGCGGTAGCGGACCGTGCGTTCGGCGTAACTCGCGTTGCCCTCCTGCGATTCCCCACTGCCCGCGATCACGAAGCTCGGCGTAGCGCGCTCGCTCGGCCGCGTGAATGAAAAGGCATGGAACGACGGCTCGGCCGGCGGGTCGATTTCCGGGCAGACATTGCTGCGCGCCACCGGGTTGGTCGTTCCGTCATAGATGCCCCACTCCGCCAGCGTCTTGACGTAGTGCAGGTTGAAATTGCGAAACCCCTCGTCGGTGAAGGCGGCCGGCGAGCGCAATTCACAGGCGCAGAATGAGGTCAGCGGCCGCCCTGCCGCCTGAATGTATTTTGCGATCTGCGCAAATCCCTCGGCGAGCGGTACCCATTTGTCGAAGCGCACCCGCTCGATTTCATACCCGGGATTGGCCGCTACCCCGCCGGAATATTGAAACACGGCTGGAATGAAGCGGTAGTTTCCGGCTGCAAAGTCGCTGGTCATGCTGGCTCCCTTTTTCTTGTTTCCTAGCATGGAGTGCCGACGGCGTCGCCGGGACCGCATGCCCCCGGCACAAAAAAGCGACGGCAGCGATTTCCGCTGCCGTCGCCCGCAATCATTCCCGGCGAAGAAGCTCAGGTCGGCTTGAGCCCCTGCGTGCCGAGATCGAAATCGGCGATCTCCTTGGTCCGCTGCGAGTCGGCCTCGGCCTGGTGGTCCGTGGCCAGCCAGACATAGACCGCCGGCAGCACGAACAGCGTGAACAGCGTGCCGATCGACATGCCGGATACCACGACGAGACCGATCGAGAAGCGGCTGGCGGCGCCGGCGCCGGTTGCCGTCAAGAGCGGGATCAGGCCGGTGACCATCGCCGCCGTCGTCATCAGGATCGGACGCAGCCGGATGCGGGCCGCCATCTCGATCGCCGAACGCTTGTCGAGGCCTTCCTTGAGCTGCAATTCGTTGGCGAACTCCACCATCAGGATGCCGTGCTTGGTGATCAGTCCGACCAGCGTCAGCAGCCCGACCTGGGTGTAGATGTTGATGGTCGCGACGCCAAAGAACAGCGGAATCAACGCACCGACGATCGCCATGGGCACGCTGATCATGATCACCAGCGGATCCCGCAGGCTTTCGAACTGGGCCGCCAGCACCAGGAAGATGATGATCAACGCGAAGCCGAAGGTGATCGCGAGCTGGTTGCCTTCCTGCACATATTGGCGGGAGTCGGCCAGGTAATCATGACCGAAGCCGGCAGGCAGCTTCTTGGCTTCGCCTTCCAGGAAGTCCACGGCCTGCCCAACCGTCACGCCCGGCATCGGCACCGCCGAGAAGGTCGCCGAGTTGAGCTGGTTGTAGTGCGTCAGCGAGTTCGGATCGGTGCCGGTCTCGATCGACACGATGGTCGACAGCGGCACGAGCTGTCCCGTGTTGGTCGGGACATAGTAGCCGCCGAGCGATTCCGGCGACAGCCGCATGCCGCGCGGCACCTGCGGGATCACCTGATAGGACCGCCCCTCGAGGTTGAAGCGGTTGACATAGTTGCCGCCCAGAAGCGTCTGCAGCGTGCTGCCGACCTGCGCCATGTTAATGCCGAGGTCGCTGGCCTTGGAACGGTCGATGGAGACGCGCACCACCGGCTGGTTGAACTCGAGGTCGCTGTCGGAGACGATGAACATGCCGCTCTTGCGCGCGGCCTCCTTCAGCTTCGCCATCTGCTCATAGACGGCCTGGAACCCGGCGGTCGAATTGATCACCATCTGGATCGGCAGGCCACCCGGCCCGCCCGGCAGCGGCGGCAGGTTGAACGCGAAAGCCTGGACGCCTTCGATCTTGCCGATTTCAGCCTGCACCAGCGGCTTCAGCTTGATCGACGAACGCTGACGCTCCTCCCACGGCTTGAGCAGCATGCCGGCAATGCCGCCCTGCGGCCCGTTGATACCGTTCAGGACGAAAGTCAGGTCGGTTTCGGGGAACTTGGCGAACGCCTTGTCGAGCTTGTCGCCATAGAAGTCGACATAATCGATGTTGGCGTATTTCGGCGCCTTGGTCACCGAGAACACGATGCCCTGGTCCTCTTCCGGCGCCAGCTCCTTGGAGGTGTTCATATAAAGGAAGCCGACCAGACCGAGGATAGTCAGCGCGAACAGTCCGGTGATCGGGCGATAATCGAGCGAACGGTCGAGCTGACGGCCGTACCAGCGCGTCATCGCACCGAACACCCGGTTGACGAGCCTGGCGAACCGTCCCTCGTCCGCGCTCTTGAGAAGCACCGAGCACATCATCGGCGACAGCGTCAGCGCAATCACGCCCGACACGATCACCGAACCCGCCAGCGTGAAGGCAAATTCGCGGAACAGCGAACCGGTGAGGCCGCCGAGGAAGCCGATCGGCGCGTACACCGCCGCCAGCGTGATCGTCATCGAGATCACGGGACCGACGATTTCGCGCGCGCCCTGCAGCGACGCCTGCACCGGCGTCTTGCCTTCCTCCAGATGTCGATGGATGTTCTCCACCACCACGATGGCGTCGTCGACCACTAGCCCGATCGCCAGCACCATCGCCAGCAGCGTCAGCAGATTGAAGCTGAAGCCCATCGCCAGCATCAGGCTGCAGACGCCAATCAGCGACAGCGGAATCGTGACCACCGGGATGATGACGGAGCGGAACGAGGCCAGGAACAGGAAGATCACGACCACGACGATCAGCACCGCCTCGATCAGCGTGTTCTTCACCTCGTCGATCGAGGATTGAATGAACTTGGTGGAGTCATAGGCCACCTTCATCTTCATCGACGGCGGCAGGTTGCGTTCGATTTCCGGCATCAACGCGCGCACGCCCTTGACCAGCGTCAGCGGGTTGCCTTGCGGCGTCGCCTGCACGCCGATGAAGATCGCGCGCTCGCCGCTGAAGGCGACGCTCGCATCCGAGCTCTGGGCGGCAAGCTCGACCGTTGCGACATCCTCGATCCGAACGAAGCCGCCGTCCTTGGACTTGACGATCATCTTCTTGAACTGCTCGAGGTTCCGCAGGTCCGTATTGGTCTGAACGTTCGAGACGATGAAGTAGCCCTTGGCTTGCCCCGCCGCGGCCTGGAAGTTGTTGGCGGCGATCGCCGCCGAGACATCGCTCGGCGACACGCCGCGGCCCGCCATCTTGATGGGATCGAGCCATAGCCGCATCGCGAATGTCTGCCCGCCGAGAATGTCGGCCGACGCCACGCCGTCGACCGTCGACAGCACCGGCTGCACCACGCGCGTCAGGTAGTCCGAGATCGCCGAGCCGGAGAGCTCATCGCTGGAGAAGCCGAGATACATCACGGCCGTGGTCTGGCCAGTGGTCTTGGTCACGATCGGATCGTTCGATTCCTTCGGGATCAAATATTTGACCGAGTTCACCTTGGCGAGGACTTCGGTCAGCGCCTGGTTCGGGTCGAAATTGAGCTTGATGTAGACCTGGATCGTGCTGGTGCCCTGCACCGACGACGAGGTGATGTAGTCGACGCCCTCTGCGGAGGCGACCGCCTGCTCGATCGGCGTGGTGATGAAGCCCTGGATCAGATTGGCCGACGCGCCCGGATAGACGGTGGTGATGTTGACCACCGTGTTCGACAGCTTCGGATACTGCCGGATCGGCAATACGCTGGCGGCCCTGAGACCGATCAGCAGGATCAGCAGGCTGACAACGATCGACAGGACCGGACGCTTGATGAAAATATCGGTGAAGGCCATCTGTAGATTATCCCGCTGAGTTCAGCATTCAGGGCGCGGCCTCATTCGAGAAGACCGCCGCCCGCCGTTTTGTCCGCGCGGCCTCCTCGGGCCGCGCGATCGTCAGTTAAAAGGCGCGTCAGTAACGCGGCGGCTTCGCCGGAATCGGCGGCACCGGTTCGTTCGAGATCGTCACCGCCGATCCCGATTGCAGCTTGAGCTGGCCCAACGCCACGACGCGGTCGCCGTCCTTCAGCCCTTTCAGGATTTCGGCGCGTCCCTGGATGCGATTGCCGGTCTGCACGAAGGTCCGCGTCACCTGGAGGCTGGTCTTGCCATCCTCTTCCTTCTTCTCGCTGACGAGGTATACCGAGTCGCCATAGAGCGTGTAGTCGACCGCGGTTTCGGGCACGGTGACGACCGGCGGCTTGTCCGGCAGCACCACCGTGGTGGTCGCGAACATGCCGGGCTTGAGTATCTTGTCCGGATTCTGGATCGTCGCCTGCACGCGAATGTTGCGCGTGTCGGTCGCGATCTGCGGCTCGATGGTGGTGATCTTGCCCTCGAAGGTGCGGCCCGGATAGGCATCGACCGCGATACGGACGATCTGGTCGACCTTGAGCTGGCCGGAATCCTTTTCCGTCACGGTGAAGTTGGCATACAGCACCGACAGATCGGTCAACGAGACGATCTGCGTGCCGGCGGTCAGATATTGTCCGACCTCGACCTTGCGAACGCCGAGTTCACCGTCGAAGGGAGCGCGTACCAGCTTCTGCGAGATGATGGCTTCGGTCTTGGCAATGCCTGCACTGGCCTGGTCGAACACAGCCTGGGCGTTGTCCACCGTCGCCTGCGGTCCGACCTGACGCTCGGCCAGTTGCTTGGCGCGATCCAGCGATATCTGCGCCACGCGCTGCTGAGCCTTGTAGTTGGCGAGGTCGCCCTGCTCGGGACCGTCGAACAGCTGCACCAGCGGCGTGCCAGCCTTCACGCTGGCGCCGGCCGTGAACTGGATGTCGGTGATGCGGCCGTTGACGTCGGAGGTCACGTTGACCTGATGCACGGCGGCGAGATCGCCGACCGCAGTCAGGAGGTTCGGAATGGTCTCAGACTTCGCCGTGGCGATGTTGACGCTGGCCGGGGGCGGCTTCATGCCGGCGAAGAACTGCGCGATCATCTTGCCGCGGAAGTAGTTGAACCACACCAGGCCGCCGACCAGCAGAGCCAGCAGCGTTCCGATGATGATGAACCAGCGCACCATCCGGACCGGCCGCTTGTGCGGCTTGTCGGTGAACGGCTTGCCCGAAAGTTTGGGTTCAGTCGCGATATTCATGTCATGCACTTTCCGCAGTTACCGATTGTCCCGAATTCGGTGACAGCTCGCCGTCCAGATGAGAAGCAATTGCGGCCTCGGTAAGTCCGATGCCGCGCAGGAGGAATTGACTAAGCTGCCGCTCCAGATCGGGAGCGTTGCCGTAGGAAAGACAGGGCACGGCCGGAAGCCGCGTCAGCGCTGCCATCAGCACGGTGTGGTGCGCGAACCAGAACAGGTTGAGCGGATCGCTGCCGATCCGCGCCGCATCGCCAGATGCGATCGCGCTTTCGATCGATGCGGTGAATACCGGCCCGATCAGGCCGCTGATCTTGTCGTAGAGCAGGCGCGCGAACTCGCCGTCGTCGAGATGGCTGGTCGTCATCAGGCGCAGCCGCTGCGCCTCCTCCTGATCCGACCCGTTGGACGCTTCCATGAAATGTCCAACCATGCCCTTGACCAGTTCGACCAATGTGGCAGTTGAAGGCTCCTGGCCAAGCAGGTGCGCAAAATCCGGATCGGCCTCGCACTCTTCGGCGAGAATTTCGGCATAGAGCGCGGCCTTGGACGGGAAGTGCTTGAACAGCAGCCCTTCCGAAATAGCCGCGGCGGCCGCCACGCTCTTGGTCGTGGTGCCGGCAAAGCCGTTACGGGCGAAGCATCGCTTGGCGGCGCTCAGGATCAATTGACGCCGCAAGTCACTGGTCATACGCAGGGTGGACATGAAGGGTGTGAGTAATCACTCACCTTAACGAAGTCAAGGATCTATTGCAGCGCACCAAACGGATTCTGTCCCAGGGTGACGTCAAAGACACAGCCTCATCGTCTTGTTTAGCCACGATTTTTTCCCTGATTTCGGCGCGCACCCTTCCCGGCCCATTCCGGACGGCTCGCAACTCAAGCGAGCCGCGGAGACACGCCGATGAAGGCAGCGCGCCGGCTTGACGCCCCCTGGGCGGCAATTAAGATAGTTGCACATGCGACTAATTTGCCGACTTGTCCCGTCTTCGCAAAAGGGTATGGCGAGCCATGAATCTGAATGCGCGCGAACTGGCGGCGACCTTCGACCTCGAAAAGCTGACGCCGGAGTTCTACGCGGACCCCTACCCGACCTATCGCGCGCTGCGAGAAAACGAGCCGGTCAAGCGGATGCCGAACGGCTCGTATTTCCTGACCCGCTACGACGATCTGGTCACGGCCTACAAGAACACCAAGGCGTTCTCGTCGGACAAGAAGAAAGAGTTCTCGCCGAAATACGGCGACTCTCTGCTCTACGAGCACCACACCACCAGCCTCGTCTTCAATGATCCCCCTGCCCACACCCGCGTTCGGCGACTGATCATGGGCGCGCTGTCGCCGCGCGCGATTGCCGGCATGGAGCCCGATCTGGTCAGGCTGGTGGACCGGCTGCTCGACGCCATCGCGGCCAAAGGCAAGGTCGATCTGATCGAGGATTTTGCGACCGCTATCCCGATCGAGGTGATCGGCAATCTGCTTGACGTTCCGCAGGAAGAGCGCGGCCCCTTGCGCGACTGGTCGCTCGCCATCCTCGGCGCATTGGAGCCGGTGATCGGCCCGGACGCTTTCGCCCGCGGCAACAAGGCGGTGAAGGATTTTCTTGCCTATCTGGATGTGCTGGTGGCGCGGCGGCGGGCCAGGCCCGGCAATCCCGACCGCGACGTGCTGACCCGGCTCATTCAGGGCGAAGATAATGGCGAGCGGCTTACCGAGAAGGAGCTGCTGCACAATTGCATCTTCCTGCTCAATGCCGGCCACGAGACCACCACCAACCTGATCGGCAACGGGCTGGTGGCGCTGCTGCACCACGCCGGCGAGAAACGGCGATTGATCGAGGACCCCACGCTGATCAAGACCGCGGTCGAGGAAATGCTGCGGTTCGAGAGCTCCAACCAGCTCGGCAACCGCATGACCGTCGAGCCGTTCGAGCTCGGCGGCATCGCGATGCCACCGGGAACGCCAGTGACGCTGTGCATCGGCGCCGCCAACCGCGATCCCGCGCAGTTCGCCGACCCCGAACGCCTTGATGTCAGCCGCACGCCGAACCGGCATCTCGCCTTCGGCACCGGCGCGCATCAATGCGCCGGGATGGCGCTGGCGCGGCTGGAAGGCGCGATTGCGATCTCGCGTTTCCTCGCGCGCTTTCCGGATTATGCGCTCGACGGCGAACCGGTCCGCGGCGGCCGGGTGCGATTCCGCGGATTTCTGAGCGTGCCCTGCACAGTCGGCTAAGGCTGCAGACGCATTGCAACAGTCCCGCGTCACAAGACCGCAACGCAAGCCATGGATCCCGGCGAACGATTCTTAGGCTGGCGCGTTGAAATTTCCGGGCGACGAAGCACGAGGGAGTTGCGATCATGCTTCCGCTCGGCGTTCGCGTTGCAGTATTTCTTGTTGGTGTCTCCGCGATCACGCTGAGCACCGGCTCGTTCGCCCAACATGGAAGAGGCCATGGCCCAGGCGGCGCGCCAGGTGGCATGGCTGCGCCAGCGGCCCGACCGGCGGGACCACCGCCGGCGATGGCCCGGCCTGCGGCACCTCCGGCAATGGCGCG
>NZ_LLYB01000135.1 GCF_001440475.1 Bradyrhizobium lablabi
GTTCTGCGAAAACGAAAACACCGTCTCGCGGATCGCATCCGCGGTCTCGCCGAGGTCGAAGTTGAGCAGCAGAGCCCGGTTCGAGGCCATCATTCCCTCCGCAATGTTCTTCTGGAATTAAACGATCATACGTTTTTTTACTATCCCTGCAAGTGGGACCGCAGAAAGGCTACGGCAGGCACCCAGACTATTGAATTTACTGCTGTTTCGTGCCAGAATTATACGATCACCCGCTCGTTTCACGACGGCGGCCGCCTTCCCTTTCCAGAGGCCCAATGGCGCGGACGATCGGCTCACACGGCCCCAAGACGATGGAGGCGATCCGCAAAGCCGGGCTGCGCCTGATCTTCGAACACGGCTACGCCGCCATGAGCCTGCGCCAGCTCGCGGCCGAGGTCGGAATCCAGTCGGGCTCGCTCTACAATCATATCAGCACCAAGCAGGAATTGCTGTTCGATCTGGTGCGCGACCACATCAACGAACTGCTGCGCCAGCTCGACCGTGCGCTCCAGGGCAAGCAGCGGCCGGCCGACAAGCTCCGCGCCTTCGTCGCCTTCCACGTCACCTACCACATGACCAAGAAGCGCGAGGTATTCATCGCCAATTCCGAGCTGCGCAGCCTGGAGCCGAAGAACTACGAGGAGATCGTGGCGCTGCGCGGTGCCTACGAGCAGCGGCTCGCCGCCATCCTCACCGAGGGCGTGGCGGAAGGCGAATTCGAGGTAGTCGACGTCCAGGTGGCGACCTTTGCGATCCTGGCCCTGTTGACTGGCCTCACCACCTGGTACCGCCCCGGCGGGCGGCTCACCAAGGAGGCGATCGTCGCCGCCCACGAGAAGCTGGTGCTGTCGAGCGTCGCCCCGACTGGAACGGCGGATCGGGCAAGCCAATGCGCCCCCTCCCCGCGTAGCGGGCTGGCGCGCCGCTGATGCCCATGACGGAACATCACGCCCTCGACGAAATCGACCTCAGGATACTGGCCGAGTTGCAAAAGGACGGGCGCATCCGCAACAATGAGCTGGCCGAGAGGGTCGGCCTTTCCGAGCCGCCATGCCGGCGACGGGTTCGCTCCTTGCGCGAGCGCGGCTACGTCAGTGCCATCAGAGCTACGCTCGACGAAAAACTGCTGGGATACGAGGTCATTTCCTACGTCCTGATCCAGTTGCAGAGCCAGGCGCAGGCAACGTTGCAGGCGTTCGAAAAATCGATCGCGGCACTACCGCTGGTGCAGCAGAGCTGGCGCATTTCGGGCGATGCCGACTATCTGCTCAAATGCGTGGCGCGGAACGTCGAGGGCATGCACCAACAGCTTCTGCAATTTTCCGCCATGCCCGAGGTCCGCCACATCAGGACCTTCCCGGTGCTCGGCGTCGCCAAGGATGCGCCGCTGCCATTGCCCCGCGCGCCCTCAGCATTTGGCCCGGCGCAATAGCCGTCGGCACCGAGCCTACTCGAAAGCGCCCGTCAGCCCTCTAGTGGGTCCAGGGCTCGACGCGCTTGAAGGCGAAATTATCGGCGTAGGCGGCCGCCCGGCGCACGGAATCCTTGGGCTCGATCACCTGGTAGGCAATGCCCTTGCGCTCGCAATAGGCGATCGCGTCTTCCTTGGTGTCGAAGTGCAAGGTGAGCTGCTGCTTCATGTCCACCGAAGAGGTCCACCCCATCAGGGGCTCGATCGCACGCGGCTGCTCGGGCTCGTAGTCGAGCTGCCATTCCCGGGTCTTGGCCCTGCCCGATTGCATCGCGTTCTTGGCAGGCTTGAAAATGCGTGCGGTCATGGATGGTTGAGTCCTCAGGCGATATGCGACACGGTAGCGGTTGGAGGAAACACCCGGGATAGTATAGAGACACCTTTCAGGAAACTTGTTCGGTGATTCCAGAACTCCGGATGTACCATTTCCGCACCGGTATAGTCATTATACCGTACTGTGACAATCTGGGGCCATCCGGCACCCGGGACCCCGTCTTGCGGCGCGATCTTCCCGAAAGCAGCAGTTCGAAACGGCACCCATGAAAATCAACGCCACCCTGCCAGAAAAAGGACGCGACCTCCGGCTCGACCTGTTTCGCGGGGTCGCAAACTGGGCGATCTTTCTGGACCACATTCCAGACAATGTCGTGAACTGGATCACCACCCGCAATTACGGGTTTAGCGACGCCGCCGACCTCTTCGTTTTCATTTCCGGCTACACCGCTTCCTTCGTCTATGCCCGGATGATGATCGAGCGCGGCTTCATCGTCGGCGCCACGCGGCTGACCAAGCGGGTCTGGCAGCTCTACGTCGCCCACATCATCCTGTTCGTGATCTATATCGCCTCGATCAGCTATCTGGCGCTGCGCTTCGGCGATTCCCAATTGGTCAACGACTTCAACGTCGCCGGCCTGATCGACAATGCCACCGAAACGCTGCGGCAGGGGCTGTTCCTGAAGTTCAAGCCGGTCAATCTCGACGTGCTGCCGCTCTATATCGTGCTGATGGGGCTGTTCCCGCCGGTGTTGTGGATCATGCTGCGCCAGCCGAACTGGACCATGCTGGCCGCGCTCGTGCTGTGGCTGGTGTCGCGGCAGACCGGCTGGAACCTGCCCGCCTACCCGGTCGGCACCTGGTACTTCAACCCCTTCGCCTGGCAGGTGCTGTTCGTGTTCGGCGCCTGGTGTGCGCTCGGCGGTGCCCGCAACAATATGGCCATCATCAACTCGCCGATCACGCTGTATCTGTGCATCGCCTACATGATCTGGGCGCTCATCATGACCATGGCCGGCCGCTTCCCGGCTTTTGGCGAGATGTTCCCGCACTGGCTCTATTCGATGTTCAACCCGAACGACAAGACCAACCTCGCGCCCTACCGCTTCCTGCACTTCGTGGTGATCGTGATCCTGACAATCCGCTTCGTGCCAAAGGATTGGCCGGGCCTGGAGTGGAAGATCTTCGATCCGCTGGTGGTTTGCGGCCAGCAGTCGCTCGCGGTGTTTTGCGTCGGCGTGTTCCTGTCCTTTGTTGGGCATTTCCAGTTGTCGCTGAGCTCGGGATCGCTGCTCGTGCAGATCCTCGTCAGCGTGACCGGCATCGCAATCATGACCGTCGTCGCCTACTACATTTCCTGGTCGAAGCGGCAGGACAAGCCGCTCAAGCCGCCGGCGCCGAAAGCCACCCCGGCGGCTTCCGGCTAAAGCGAGGCAGCCGGCGTCAGGCCGGCTGCGCCGTCGACGCCACCAGCGTGCGCACATCGGCGTAGACATTGAGTACCGGCGCCACCACCTTGTGCATCTTGTTCTTCGACACGATGGTGTCGTGGATCACGAGGTGATCGACACCGGTGGTCAGGAAGCAGTTCACGGCATCCTGCGGCGTTTCCACGATCGGCTCGCCCTTGATGTTGAATGAGGTGTTGATCAGCACGGGAACGCCGGTCAGCGCCTCGAACTCCTTCAGCAGACGGTAGAGCATCGGATTGGTTTGTTCACGCACGGTCTGGACGCGCGCGGTGCCGTCGACATGCACGATCGCCGGGATCCTGTCGCGCCACTCCGGGCGCACCGGCTTGGCTATCAGCATGAACGGCGAATCCTCGTCGCCCTCGAAGACTTCCTTCATGCGCTCGGCCAGCACGATCGGCGCGAACGGCCGGAACGCCTGCCGGTGCTTGACGCGGCTGTTGAGGATGTCCTTCATCTCTCCTTTGCGCGGATCGGCCAGCAGGCTGCGGTTGCCGAGCGCGCGCGGCCCGAATTCCGAGCGATCCTGAAACCAGCCGATCACCTTCTGGTCGGCCAGCAGCTTGGCGGTGTCGCGACAGACATTGTCACTGCGCACGGCGTCGGCCTGGATGCGCACCAGAAACTTCTGCAATTCCTTGGCGGCGTCCTGGTCGCTGTAGCGCCGGCCGACATAGGAATGATCCATCACGAAATCGCGGCGCTGCTTGAGGATTTCGAGCCAGCCGTAATAGGCGCAGCCGATCGCGATACCGTCGTCGCCGGCCGCGGGCTGGATCCAGACGTTCTCGAATCCGGCCTCGCGGGCCACCCGGCCGTTCGCCACGCAATTCAGTGCGACGCCGCCGGCCATGCAGAGGTTCTTGGCGCCGGTGGTTTCGCGCAGCCAGCGGGCGCGGGCCAGCAGCACGTTTTCGGTGTCGTCCTGCGTGCGCCAGGCCAGATCTTCCCAGTGCCGCATCGCGGGGTTCTTTTCCCAATTGCTGCCGGGTTCGAATACGTAAGGCTGCTTGAAGTCGACGGTCCAGTGCGGCACCTGCAGCTTGTCGCCGTTCATTTCGAGCAGATGCTTGACCTGCTCGCGGCGGCCATAGGGCGCCAGACCCATCAGCTCGCCGCATTTATTCCAGTCGCCAAAGATATAGGTCGAGGCGCGGCTGTAGAGCGCGCCGAGGCCGGGCATGTTGTAGAATTCATCGCTGAGGAAGCCGCGGTCCGGCTCCATCCAGACCTTCTTCAGGCATTCCAGCGTCTTGCCGCTGAACTTGTAGTAGCTCTCGGACTCCCGTGCCAATGGCGTTGCCACATCAGCGGGCGGATAGGATTCCATGACGTCGGACTGGTAGCTGCCGACGCCGTCGACGATCATCACCACGCCATCTTCGAACGGCGACACCGCAAACGCGCTGTAGGCGTGCGCCAGATGGTGGGAGATCGTGACCACCTTCTCCGAATGCTTCAGATAAAGCGGATGCTTGGCCGCATCGCCGCGCTCGAAGTCCGGCAGGAAGCCCGGTGCGTCGAAATAGACCAGCCGCTCCTCCATTTCCGGCACCGGCAGGATGTAGCAATTGCGCACCACGAGATCGACGTCGTCGAGCGTGATGCCTTCAGCCTCTAGGCAATAGTCGATCACTTCTTTGTAGAAGCCGGACGCGTGCTTGGCGCGGGNTGATCCGCTCCTTGGCGATCGCAAACGCAATGGCGCCGTCACGCAATAGGCANGGCGCTGACATCATGGTCATAAGTGTTCAGGCCGAGGACGTAAGTGTGTTTTTTGGGCATGGGTACTCGTCAGGAGAGGATCATCTTGCGCTGAAAAATGGAGATCGTGTCGACATCAAGTTGTTAGCGTGACCTTGCGGGATTTTTTCCAATTCCAGGTTCTGCGGTGCACAATCCCAAGTGTTCATCCAGTATTCAGATAGATGAACGGCGCAAGAAAGCCACGATAGATCGGCCATAACTTGACCTTATCTGCCCTTCTTAATAAAGTCCCAAAAACCCGAAAGAACCTTAGTGAAAAAGATTGTCTAGCGCATCTGAACCGACGGCTTTCTCAAGCGTCTAAGTGAGACAGTACCGAAGTCCAGATGTTCGGAAGTGACCGGGAGATTCCTAGTATGGCTAAACGCTATAATATCCTGACCCGCTGCCTTGCAGCGCTGGCCCTGTTGTTCGTCTATGTGGCCAGTACCTCTGCCATTCTGGTGGGTGGGACAACGACGTCCGCGCAGGCTCGTGGCGGCCGAGGCGGCGGCTTCCGTGGTGGTGGCTTTCGCGGCGGTGGCCGTGGCTTCTATCGCGGTGGCAGAGGCTTTTATGGCGGCCGGGGCTACTACGGCCGAGGTTACGGCTACTATGGCGGTGGTCCCCGCTGCTGGTGGAATGTCTACGGCGTCCGCGTTTGCAGGTGGTGACATAGATCGATCGCCGTCGGATCAGACGCGATCATGATGAGAACCAGGCGTGCCGACCGGCACGCCTTTTTCTTTTGGGTGATCTTCTTTTGCGTAATCGCTTCGGTGAGCGCCGGCCGTACCCGACCTAACTTGCCAGCCGCGGGATTAGCCTGAGCGCATTGCCGCGTTCGATCTCAGCGATCTGTTCGTCCGTGAACACGCCCGCCTCGCGCAGTCCCTTCACATGATCGATTCCGGTCCGGTACGGGAAATCCGTCCCGAACACGATCTGCGACGGCGGGATGATGGCCGCGAGCGCCGACATCGAACTACGATTGGACGTCTGGGCGGTGTCATAAAAGAAGCGCTTGAGCTCTGCGAGCGTGCCGTCGGGCACCGTATCCTTGGCCTTCGGCGCCAGCAGCGGATGACGGACGAAGCGCTCGATCAGGAACGGCATGGTCCCGCCCGCATGCGAGAAGATCCAGCGGATATCGGGAAACCGCCGGGCGTTGCCGGAGAAGACGATGTCGGCGATGGTCCGCGTCGTGTCGGTGCCGAACTCGATCATCACCGGCGGCTGCGTCGACACCAGGTTCACGCAGCAGTTCGCCGCCGTCGGATGGGTGTAGACCAGCGTCTTGCGCCGATTGAGCTCGTCCATGACCGGCAGGAACAGCGGATCGCCAAGCCATTTATCGCCATAGCTCGTCATCAAGGCGATGCCGTCGGCCTTGAGCGTATCGAGCGCATACGCCAGTTCGCGCAGGCTGCCTTCAGCATCGGTGAGCGGCAGCATGGCGAAATTGCCGAAGCGTCCGGGATAATCAGCAACCAGTTTCGCGGCATATTCGTTCGACTCGCGGCAGAGCTTTCGCGCGGCGTCACCCTTGGTGAAATTGACGGCGGGCGTGGTGACAGAGAGCATCGACGTAGCGATGCCGGCCTTGTCCATGTCAGCAAGCGACTTCTCTATCGTCCAGTTCTTCATCAGCGGATCGCCAAAGCCCGCATCGTTCGAGGCGGTCACGTAAGTCGGCGGCGACAGATGATGATGGACGTCAATCCGGAACGCCTTTGTGTCGGCGGTTTGTGCTGTTGCGCCGTCACTACCGATGGCGGCAGTCAGCGCCAGCGCGCCGGCGCCGAGCATGAAGCCGCGCCGGCTTTGCGCAGAGCGTGACGGACTCGATGGGCCACAGCAGAAGCAGCCCCGCAACGGGGGCGCGCGCAAATCCGTCATTCGTTCTCTCCCCAAGTTTTGTTTGTTGTCGCGTAGCGCTTCAGCCGTCGAGAATGGCGACTGCCCGGGTCCAGCCGGCCGAGGCGCGCTCGATCTTCACCGGGAAGCACGACACCATGAACCCCGTGGACGGCAGTTGCTCGAGATTGTGCAGCTTTTCGATGTGGCAATAGCCGATGTGGCGGCCGGCCTTGTGGCCTTCCCAGATCAGACTGGCATCCTTTGTCTCCGCATATTTCTTCGCGGTGTAAATGAACGGCGCATCCCAGCTCCAGCCGTCGATGCCGGTCAGCCGCACGCCGCGCTCCAATAGATACATCGTCGCCTCATAGCCCATGCCGCAGCCGGAGATGACGTAATCCTGCTGGCCATATTTGACGCCGGCGCTGGTGTTGACCACGACGATTTCGAGCGGCGACAGCGTATGTCCGATGCGCTTCAATTCCGCTTCCACATCCTTGGCGGTCACGACATAGCCGTCCGGAAAATGCCGAAAGTCGAGCTTCACGCCCGGCTGAAAGCACCATTCCAGCGGCACCTCGTCGATGGTCCATGCGCGCTCGCCGCGGTTCATGGTGGGATGGAAATGCCAGGGTGCATCGAGATGCGTGCCGTTGTGGGTGGAAAGCGATACCATCTCCACCGCCCAGCCCTGCCCGTCAGGCAGATCTTCGGCCTTCAGCCCGTCGAAGAACTGCAGCATGCGCGGCAGGCCCTGCTGATGATCGATGTACTGGATGGTCGGGTGATTGCCGGGCGGATCGGCCGGCACGTCGTTTTGCAGGGGGACGGAGATATCGATCAGCTTGCGCGCCATGGCGTTTCCTTCAGCCTGATGTTCTTTTGGGTAACGTTGCCGGAAGAGACTATTGCCGCTCGACCCGGTTCTTCAAAATACCGATCTTTTCGACCTCGAGCTCGATCGTATCGCCGTGTTCGAGATACCAGCCGAGTTCGAGGCCGCAGCCATTGCCGACGGTACCGGATCCGATGAATTCGCCGGGCATCAGGGTTTCGTCTTTGCTAACATGGGCGATGATCTCCTCGAACGAGAATAGCATGCCCTCGGTGACCCCTTGCGAGCGCATCTCGCCGTTGACGCGCGCTTCCATCTTCAATTTGTAGGGATCGCCGATCTCGTCCGGCGTGACGATCCACGGCCCCATCACGTTGCCGCCGTCGAAACTCTTGCCCTTCGCTGGCCCGAGCCGCCCCTCCATTTCGATGCGCTGGGCGTCGCGCGCGGAAAAGTCGTTGAAGATGGTATAGCCGAAGATGTGATCCTTGGCCTTGGCGGCGGAGATATTGGCGCCCTTGTTCCGGGTGATGATGCCGAATTCGAGCTCGTAATCCATCACCTGGCTGTAGCGCGGCCATTTCACGGTCGTGTTGGTGCCGCGCACGCTAAAGCGGTTGGTGATGTAGTAGATCGGCTGCTTGCGATAGACCTCCGGTAGCTCGCCCAGCGGCTCGGCCTCGATCCGCGCCAGCTCCGCCATGTCGCCCTTGGCGCGCGCGGCAAGTTTGAGCTGCCCGCGCGGAGCCTGCAGGATGTGCAGCGGGAACGACATGCCGTCGCGCATCTGCCGCGGCTCGGGGACCGGTGCGAGGATTTCCGCCGTCGCCACCGGTATCGAAAGGCTCTCGTCCTTGCCGTGCTTCTCGAACGCCGTTGCTGCCGCTTCGAGCGCGGCATCTCCGGTGTCGATCAATGCCAGCATCGAGGCGAACGCTGGATTGGCGCCGCCGTTACGGCTGGCGGCGGCCGCAAGATCAAAGATCTGCTTATCGCCCCCATGCACGATTCCGATCTTTTCCTGGCCGCCGGATTTGAATGTCGTGAGTTTCACTGGATCCACCCTTGTTTTCTCTCGAAATATATGATCAAAAAAAATATCGATAAACAAGACAGAAAAATGTGTCATGGGGAGAACGTTGTGAAGAAGGTCCTTGCCGCCCTTGCGGTCAGCCTGGCGCTGACCGGCACCGCCTTTGCGCAAGCCAAGATCCAGGTCGGCTGCACGGCAACCTCGGACTGCGCCTCCGCCATGGTGGCGATCGACGAGGGCATCTTCAAAAAGCACGGGCTCGAGGTCGAGATGACGCCGATCGGCATCAACTCGAACATCCCGGCGGCGATCCTGTCGAACTCGATTCAGATTGGCGGGCCGACCTCGACGGTATTCCTGCAGGCCGTCGACGGTGGGCTCGACCTCGTCGCCATCGCCGGCGCCACCGTCATGAGCCCGGTCTCGAACGGCAACATCACCGCCTTCGTGCGCAACGGCATCACCATCAAGGAGCCGAAGGACTTCGTCGGCAAGAAAGTCGGCGCGCCCGGTCTCAACGCCTTCCTGCACGTGCTGTTCGTGAAATGGCTGGTGGAGAAAGGCGTCGATCCCAAGGGGGTGAATTTCGTCGAGGTCACCTTCCCGACCATGGCCGACATCATCAAGTCGGGCGGCGTCGATGCCGTGCTCACGGCCGAACCGTTTGTGACCCGCATGACCAATGCCGGGTTGGGCTCGGTCGGCGCGCGCTATGCGGTCGAACTGGCGCGGACTGACCCGATCATCTTCTATGCGGCGTCGCGCGAATGGGCGGACAAGAACGCGATGGCGATCAAGAAATTCCGCGATGCGCTGGCCGAATCCGCCGTCATCGTCAATGACGATCGCGAAACGGCGTCGAACTCGATTGCAAAATTCACCAAGCAGCCGATCGAGCTGGTCAAGGCGACGCCGCCCAACCGCTCCGAACCGGCGCTCAAGCCCGAACAGCTCGCCTGGTGGATCGAGGTGATGTCGACGCAGAAGATGCTGCAGTCGAAACTCGACACCTCGAAGCTGGTGCTGAAATAACGGATTGCGAATGCCAGCCTCCGAGCGCCAAACGACCCGACCGGCAAGCGAGGCCACCACGCTGAGCGAGCGCGCGGCGCTGCTGGTCGAGCAGGACATCCTCGCCGGTCATCTGGCGCCGGGATCGCGGCTCGGCATCGTCGACCTCGTGCAGCGCTACGAGATTGGCGCAACGCCGCTTCGCGAAGGCCTGTCGCGGCTGATGTCGCGCGGACTGATCGTCGGCATCGGACAGCGCGGCTTTCGCGTCGCCGATATCAGCCGCGAGGATCTGGTCGACATCACCTGCATGCGCACGGCGGTCGAGGTCGAGGCCATCAGGCTCGCCATCGTCCATGGCGACGACGCCTGGGAGGCCGGCATCGTCAGCGCGCTGCACCAGATGCGTCGCCACATCGAGCGCACCGGCGATCAATTCCGCGAAGGCGCGGAGGATTTCGACCGGCTGCACAAGGGCTTTCATACCGCGCTGCTGGCGGCCTGCGGCTCCAAACGCCTGCTCGCGGCCCATTCCGACCTCTACGACCAGGCCTACCGCTACCGCCGCGTCATGATGCGTTCCTTCGACAGCGGCAAGAAGTTCGTCCGCGCCCATCAATTGCTCGCCGACCGGATCATCGCACGGGACGTTCAGGGTTCGCAGGCGATGCTGACGGCGCATCTGCGCTCGACCATGGACTTCGTCTATCCCTCAGGCAGCGAGAGCTGACATCATGGCAAGCGCCGCAAAACGCCTCGACGCCGTCCCCGGCACGCCTGCGCCGCAAATCAGCTTTGACGCGGTCACGCTGCAGCTCGGCGGCAAGGCCATCATCGAGAATCTGAGCCTTGGGGTCCGCGCCGGCGAATTCCTCTGCATCGTCGGCGCCTCCGGCTGCGGCAAGACCACGGCGCTGCGCCTCGCCGCCGGTCTCTATCAGCCGACCGGCGGCAAGGTGAATTTCGACGGCCAGCCGATGCGCGAGCCGCGCCGCGAGATCGCAATCGTATTCCAGGACTATGGCAAGGCGCTGCTGCCGTGGCGCACCGCGGCCGGCAATGTCTCGCTGGCGCTGGAAGCGGCCGGCATGACGTCGGCCGAACGCCCTGCCCGCATCGAAGAACTATTGCGCACCGTCGGCCTGCCCGGCCATGCCGGCAAATATCCCTCGGAAATGTCCGGCGGCATGCAGCAGCGCCTGCAGATCGCGCGCTGCCTGGCGCAGGAGCCGAAGACGCTGCTGATGGACGAGCCGTTCGGCGCGCTGGATGCCATGACGCGGCAGGGATTGCAGGACGAGGTGCTGTCGCTGGTGGCGGCGAGCGGCGCCACCGTGATCTTTGTGACCCACGACCTCGACGAAGCCATCTATCTCGGCGACCGTGTCATTGGCTTGCTGCCGCATCCGGGACGGATCGGCATCGAATTGGCGGTGAATCTGCCGCGACCAAGGGACCAGCTATCGACCCGCGAGCATCCGGAATTTTTGCGGCTGCGGCGGCAGTTGTTCGATTTCATCAAGGCGACCGAGCAATGACGGCGGGCTCCGCCAAGGCGCTGGCGCTGCCGCTTGCCGTGCTGGCAGCGTTCGAGCTCGGGGCGCGCGCCACGCATCTGCAGAGCGACAGCCTTGCGCCGCCGAGCGACATCGTGATGGCGCTGTTCGGTGCCTTCGCCGATCTCTCCATCCTGGCAGCGACGCGCGACACGCTGTTTTCGGCGTTCGCCGGGCTTGCGATCGGCACGATCATCGGTCTCGCCTTTGGCATCGCGTTCGGAATCTCCGACACGCTCAACCGCCTGATGGAAGTAACCGTCGAAGCGATCCGCCCCATTCCCTCGATTGCGCTGCTGCCGATTGCGCTGATCGCGCTCGGCTTCGGCTACCGCATGGAAATCGTCATCGTGGCGTTTGCCTGCGTCTGGCCGATCCTGATCCTCTCCCGCGCCGCTGTGCGCAGCATCGAGCCGCGGCTGATGGAAGTGGCGCGGGCGCTGCGGCTACCGCCGGCGCAGCGGGTCTGGAAGATCATCATCCCGGCGGCGCTGCCGCGGATCTTCGTCGCGTTCCGGTTGTCGGCCGGCATCGCGCTGATCGTCGCCGTCACGGTCGAAATCGCGATCAACCCGCTCGGCCTCGGCGCCGGTATCATGCTGGCGCAGCAGGCGCTGCGCCCTGACCTGATGCTGGCCTATCTGGTCTGGATCGGCGCCATCGGCTACGCGCTGAATGTCCTCCTGGTCGTCGCGCAAAACCGCCTGTTCGGCCGCGCCGCAGTGAGCGGAGACGGCAGATGAATCGCGGCGCAATCCTCTGGCGGGTGGCGAGTTTCGCGGTCGCGGCCGGATTCATCGGGCTGTGGCAATTGATCGCCAATCTGAAACTGGTCTCGCCGGTATTCCTGCCCGGACCGGACCGCGCATGGGCGTCGCTGGTGCGCGGATTTTCGTCCGGCGATCTCTGGAGCAAGCTTGCCGGCACGCTCGAACACATGGCCTATGGCTGGCTTCTCGCCTCCATCGCCGGCATCGCGATCGGCGCGATCATCGGATCGTCGCGAACGATGCGGACCTATGTCGCGCCCTCGCTGGAGTTTTTGCGGCCGCTGCCGGTCTCGGCGATCATTCCGGTTGCGATCGCTATGCTCGGGCTGACGCAGGCGATGGCACTGTTCGTGATCTCCTTCGGCGCGATCTGGCCGATCATGCTCGCGACCATCCATGGTTTTGCGGCGGTCGAGCCGCGGCTCTACGAGGTCGCGCGGTCGCTGCAGATGTCGCGGCTTGCCGTGATCCTCAAGATCGCGCTGCCCTCGGCCAGTCCCGACATCCTTGCCGGGATGCGTCTCAGCCTGACGGTCGCGCTGATCCTCTCGGTGGTCTGCGAAATCCTGGCCGGCCTCGACGGCCTCGGCCACTGGGTGCTGCTCTCGGCCCGCGCGTTCCGCTCGGCCGACCTGTTCGCCGGCGTCATCCTGTTAGGGGTAACGGGCTATGTGACGTCGGTTGCGATGTCGCTGGCGGAGCACAAATTGCTGGCGTGGCAGGCGGCGCAGCACTGATCGCCGATGGCCGCGCCATTGTGGCGACGTTGTCCGCGACAGGGCGAACCGAAACCTCCGGCTCCTTCGACGCGGTCATCAGGCGTCGGCAACCCCGTCCCATTGCGCGCCAGAACGCGCGAGGGCTGAAGGTGACGAGCACCTCATGGTGCCGCATCCCCTTGCCGCCCTTGACCAGCCCGAGATCGCGGATGATGCAATACGTCCCGCTGCTCATGCGGGCGAACTTCGCACCTTGAAAATGATTGCGCACACGCGACAACATGCACGCAGCATGCACCGCGGATCGATTCCGTCAACCTTGACCGACGGCGAATCGGCCCGTCGAAACGCAAAAGCGATCAAAGCGTTGCGTTATTGCTGCGCTCGCCGATGCGATAGATTTGCGCGGTCCGGACCGGCAAACGATTGAGCACTTCGCGCCGCTCGTTCAGGCGCGCACTCGGCGAATCCGGCTGCGCAAAGTATTCAAGGATCTGGATCCTGATTTCCTCCGCGAGTGGACCCTCGACCTGGCGCATCCGATTCCAGAGCCGGATGATTTCCCGTTGCTTCTCGACATTCATTGGTCACCTCCGAAGATGACCGATGAGAACATAGCAGGAACATCATTGCAAGCTGCAAAATCTCGGGCGGCGGCGCAGATCACGACTTTCGCGATTTCGGCTCTAGAAGCAGAGGCTGAGAATCTTCAGCCGGCAGTTCTCGGCAGCGCGCGATTTGGGCTTCGCAGCGCTTGCCTGCCTTGATTCCTTCGGCGAGTCTTTTGGCGAACTCTTCGGCGACCCCTTGGGCGCTTTGGGACGCTCATAATCGCCCGCGATCACCATGGCCCAGTACATGCGGCCGGTCTTCGCGCTTTTCACGCTGGCAACACCGACGCGCGTCGCGCCGGGCAACAGCAGGTTTTTCCGGTGCCCTGACGAATTGATCCACTGGTCGAGGGTTTTGGGAAAGCTGTCGTAGCCGTACGCAATGTTCTCTGCGGCCCGGCCAGCACCTGCGGGTCCGACGCGTGTATTGAACCGGCCAAGGACGTCGTGATCGAGTTGGTCCTTGGCGGCCATCGCCTGGGCCTGATCGTGCGCGATGCGCGTGAGCGTCGCATCCAGGGCAACGCGCTTCTCGCCGTGCTTGAGCCGAAAATCAGAAATCATCTGCGCGGGATTGGCCGCAGCCGTCCGGCTGCCGACTGTGGCGGCGAAACAAATCAAAAGCCCCAGCAGAAGGGCATGCCGCGCCAGGATGATCGTCTTCCTACCCGCCACAATTGTTCCCCTGCCCCTCCCGACGCGCCGGGAATCTTCAACCGAAAAGGACGCAGCAAGTCATTGATTTTGTTGGTCGGGGCAGCTGGATTCGAACCAACGACCTGCAGTACCCAAAACTGCCGCGCTACCAGGCTGCGCTATACCCCGATCCCCTGGAAATGCGTCGATACACGCTAAAACCGCTGCCAGCAAGGCGACGGAAGGCCGGGTCAGCGCTTGTTGAACAGCGGATGCGCCACCCGGTCGCCGGGCTGAATTCCATACTTTTGCGCCGTGCCGGCAATTACCTCCAGCACGCCCCTGGCCAGCCCGCCCGAGGAGATGATCTTGGTGGACATCGGCTCGGTATTTTCGGCGATCCGCAGGATGCGGCCGTCGGCGCGGATGAAGATCATGTCGAGCGGGATATAAGTGTTCTTCATCCACATCGAGATCTGCTGCTCCGGCGAGAAGTCGAACAGCATGCCTTTGCCGTCGGGCAGTTCCTTCCGGTGCATCAACCCCTGGGTCTTCTCCTCCTCCGTGGTCGCCATCTCGACCGAGAACACCTGCACGCCCGATTTGGTGACGATCTCGAGAGGCTGAATGCTGGCGGCCCTGGCGGCGGGACCGGCGCAGAGGGTGACGAGCACGGCGGCGGCCGCCGCCAGCGACGCCACCAGGCGGCCCGCGATACGAGGCCGCACCATCATCAAAGCGAAACTCATCAAAGCACCCGCCAGGAAATCTTAAGGGGAAATTGCCGGCGAACCCTAACCCAGGGATTGCGGCAAATGCCAGAGGCCGCCGCGCAGGTGCACGGCGGGCGGCTCACGTTTCCGTCAGTAGTCCGGCGGGACTGGAGCCATTTCCGTTCCGATGGAATCGGAAATGGCTCCAGATTTTTGATTTGACGCGTTTTCTTGACGCGAACCGGTGTCCACTTCGCGGGAAAACGCTCTAGTGCGAGGACAGCGCCGACGGTCCGGTCTCGGGATGGATCTCGGCCGCCATCATGCCCTTGGACCCGGGCCCGAAGCGCACCAGCACGTACTGGCCCGGCCGCAGTTCGGTCATGCCAAAACGGCGCAGCGTTTCCATGTGGACAAAAATGTCCGGCGTGCCCTCGCCGCAGGTCAGGAAGCCGAACCCGCGCAGCCGATTGAACCATTTGACCTGCGCCCGCTCCAGCCCGCTGGTCGGCGTGACGCTGACATGGGTTCTGGGCGGCAGCATTTGCGCCGGATGGATCGCGGTCGATTCGTCCATCGAGACGATTCGGAACGCCTGATAGCCCTTGGCGCGCTGCACGCATTCGACCACCAGCCGCGCGCCTTCATACGCTGTCTGGTAGCCGTCGCGCCTGAGCACGGTGACGTGCAACAGCACATCGGGCCAGCCATTGTCCGGCACGATGAAGCCGTAGCCCTTCGAAGCGTCGAACCATTTGATGACGCCCGATATTTCGACAAGGTTGGCCGCGGCATCGCCGAGCCCCGATAATGCATCCACCGCCGGGTCGCGTTGCGCTCCGGTTGTGTATTCAGCTGGTCCAATCCTATTTTGCCCTGTTCCGCCTGGTGGCGGGCCCCCGAGCTTCTTGGACCCAAATTCGTCCGACCCCATGACCCCGGACCTCACACTTCTCAAAAAGCGGCCCGCTTGTCGCCGAAGCGGACCGGAACACGCGCCCTACCATGACCATCATGCTAACGCAGCGCGAATCTCTCGAATCAAAGATAACACTACCGATTGCGGCGCATAGCTAAAAAACAATTCGGGCGAGAACTATAAACAGACTTGCAACGGCCACGAATCAATCACGAATCAGTTGGCGATCAATTGCCTACAAACGGTCCGAGCGTCTCTCCGATGTCGTGACGGATCACCAGGTCGGCGACGTCGTCCTGTTCCGTCGGCTCATTGTTGATGATCACCAGTTTAGCGCCGCAGTTCCTGGCCATCAGCGGAAANACCTGCGGCCGGCCAAACAACTAGCGAGGATCCGATCGCCAGGAACAGGTCGNCATTGCTGGGCCAGTTCAGTGGCGCGCCGCATCTCGTCTTCCGGCATCGCCTGTCCGAAAGAGATCGTCGCGGTCTTTATCGGCTCATCGCAAAGGGTGCAGTCGGGCGCGCTGCCATTTTCTTCGAAACGCGCCTTTACCCAAGGAAGATCATAGGCATGTCCGCAGCCGATGCAGCGGGCATAGGTGGTATTGCCATGCAGTTCGATCACGTCGTCGGCCTTGAAGCCGGACGCCTGATGCAAATTATCAATATTCTGGGTGATGATCGCCGGCGTCTTGCCGGCCTTGTAGAGCGAGGCCAGCGCGCGATGCCCGCGGCCGGGCCTGGCCGCCGCAAAAGTCTCTTCCATCGCAAAGCGCCGCCGCCAGGCCTCGGCCCGCGCGTCGGCGCTGGCGACGAATTCGTCGAAGGCGATCGGGCGGTTGCGGGTCCATAGGCCGCCGGGGGAACGGAAATCCGGAATGCCGCATTCGGTGGAAATGCCGGCACCGGTAAAGGGGACGATGCAACTAGCTTCGGCGATCATGTTGCCGAGCTGCTCGACGCCGCTACGCAAATCCTTGGCGATCACCGCTAATGTTTCCGAGTTGTTGGGCTGTGCGGACTATAGCACGGCCGTTCGGATTGCCAGATCGATGCGCCCTGCCCGACGGCGCCACACGTGCATGGCTATCAAGCCACCTTATGCCGCGCGAGCCCTCGTCATGCCGCCTTGGCAACAGGTTCTTTCGGCTCCGATTGCTTCGGCTCCGATTGCTTCCGCTCTTTGGCTTCTTCGGACTTCTTCGCCTTGGGTGCCGGTGCGCTTTCCGCTTTCTTCGCCGGCGGCTTGCTATATTGGGCGAGCTTTTCCAGTTCCGCTTCAAGCTCGGCGCGGCGTGTAGCGACTTTCTCGAACAGCTTGTCGGTGGCGCTCTCCCGAAGTGCTGCGAGTTCTTCGATACCAAGTGAATCCAGATCGATCTTTGCCAATGGAACCTCCCGTTTGGCTTTCGCTAACGGGAACCCGTGTGAGCGACAAGAATGCACCACACCTTATCCACCGCTTCGCTGCCAACGGCCGCGCGATGATAATGCTTCCCAATTCGTGCCCCATTCGCCCGGGCCAATGACGCGGGGCGCGAATCAATCAAGAAGACGGATGGGCGATGACGGAGAAGGAAGAAAGACTCGCGCGGGATCGCGCCGAAATCGCCGCGCGTGTGGCACGCTTCAGGGAAACCCAGCAGAAGTTTGAACGCGAGCGCGAGCAGTATTACGAGACGACGCTGGCGAAAGCGCTGAACGGATCCGGTCGGCCCTCGTTCTGGCGTTGAGGCGGAACCGGCAAGGAGCATTGCTCCGCCGTTGCGTTATCGCCGATGGAATATGACGCGAGGAACCAGCAGGAAAATTCCGCAACCGGGGCGGAACGAAGCAGACCCCTCGATGTTTTCCTCTCAAGTGCAGCAGCCTTGCGAGAGGTGAAAGCACGAATGACCCCGTCGGCATCTGCGGATGTGGCGGGGTTTTCGTTATCGCCAGACCGATACACCGCCACGGGATCGCAAGCCATGCGATCGCGCAGGGCTGACCATCGAATTGCGCGGGAACTATTTCGCTTCTTGTGGAGTTTACCCACACGGAGATGTGCGTCATGCCCGTGTGGATGGAAATTCTGATCAATGTGATCGGTTACGCCGGCTTCATCGCCATCGCGACCTATCACAGATCGTCAGGCGAAAAATTCCCGGATCGTTGAGCGCCGGACTTGTAAGTACCAGACTTGTAAGTTGCGGTCAGTTCGCCTTTTGCGGTTCACCCGCGGTGCGGACCAGCCTGTCGGCCTTGACCAGCACCTGACCGCTTTCAGCTTGCGGCCGCAATGAAAAGCTGATGACGACGAAGACGAGGCACAGCAGCAGGCCGACCACCATGACGCGCCGATGAGTTGGTTTGTCCGCGTTGTGAAACGAAGGGAACATGGCCCGCTTTCCTCAAAGCCATCCCTATCGCAACGCCGGATACGCACAATGCGATTTGGGTTTTAACCTAACCGAATAGGGTTATCTGCGTTTTCGCGGAAACCTTGAGGCGGCAGTCGCGAGGCTCCGAGCTCTCCGGCACGTCCTGCATCCACGCCCCGTCTTATCCACGCCGGCGCGATCCGCTCGATGGCCGGCCTGGTCCAGATGAAGCGAAAGCAATCAGGCATTCACCCGCGCAATCGAAAAAGACTCCTTTTGTTCTCCTGGAACGAACAGGGGGCGCATTTTCCGGCACGGCTGCCTTCTTAAGATACCGTTACCTCGCGATGCCGGGCGTCGAACCTTTTTGGCGCCATCCGTACTCATCTAAAAAGGTGTTGCGATGACCCAAGCCGACCATTACCGAGAGCAATCCACCAGGGCCCGACGGCTCGCCGAAGCCGTGAAGGATCCGGAAGCCTCGAAGAAGCTGATCGAGATGGCCGAGGAATTCCGTCTCTACGCGGAGCGGCTGGAGCAGACGCATTAGCGTTCTGGATCGGGCAATACGGGGACGAAAATTTTAAGCCGCTGTTTACCGCTTTGTGCGGCGGAGCCCCGCCGTTAACCGAACCTCTTTACAAGACGTAAACACGGGCCTGACAAGTTGTGACCAGGAGGGTTTATCCCATGGTCATTTATCCGATACCGGCAGAAGTGACACAGGCCAGAATACAACTCGTCGTCGATCAGACCGCCAAGGCGCCCGCACATACGATCAATCAGGATCTGCAGGCTGTCGACCATGCCAAGGCAGCCGCCGTAGAAGCGGCCCTTGCCAACCTGCAGACCGAAGAACCGCCGCGGGTGGACGTCAAGGTTTGATCTGACGGAAAATACTGACTTGCGCGCAAGAACCAGGCTGCGTCCGGTCCTCACGCTCGCCATGCGAGTTGCTGCGCATGCACGACGCTGAGCATCACCAGGCCGCCGATGCCGGCGAGCACAGCCAGCCCTGCGAACCACACCCACTGCGGCTTTTCCTTGTAAGCGAGGAAAGCGGAGCAAATCGTACACACGATCGTCGGCAGATTCGCGACCAGTAAAACCCACGCCAGCATCTTGAGCCTCCCAGGCGAAGCGGATGCGCAACAGCTAACGCTTCCGCTGATGAGGCGACTGTGCCCGGCATCACATCGACTGCGCCGCGACCGCGCTATCGTCGTCGCATGATGCTGTTTCGCACCGTCGTGATCTGGGCCGTACAAGCGCTGCTGTTTTGCGTCGGCATTGGTGTCGCGGGACTGTCCGCGCACCTGTTCGGCCCGATCATTGCCGAGACCTTCAGTATCCACGAACTGATACCGACTGCGCTGATCTTCTTCGCGGTGGCGGCAACGTTGGGCTGGATCGGAAGCAGGTTCTTGCCGGAGAGCTGGACGTACGACAATCCCCTGCTCTGAGCCCGCCGCTACGGCGCGTGGGTCTTATCGCGGTATCGTCTCGGTGCGATAGATGTTGGTCCCCGACGTCTCGACGATCCGGCCCTTGAGCGATTTCACGAACGCCTTCGAGCCTTCGACGGCGAAATGCGTGCGCAACGCCGCCTCGTCCTGCCAACGTTCGAAGAAGAACAGCCGCATCGGGTTCTGACAGTCGACATGTACGTCATGCGAAATGCAGCCGGGCTCCTTGCGGGAGCGCTCGACATGCTCGATGCACGAGCGAAGCACGTCGTCGAACGTCTCCTCGCGCGCCAGAATGCTGCCGGTTACGATAATCATGCCGATCCCCGTTCGCATCAGCCAACCGCCCGCCCTCGAAAGGCGCCGGTCGTTACGCGTCGAGGCGGGCGAATCCTTCGTTAATGCATCAGGCGCGGCACGACAACCAATACTGCCAGCAATACGCCGAGGCTGCTGACCACGGACAATTTCATCCGGGCCGTTCTGAAATCGGTGATCGGCAACACAAGAAAGAAGGCCATCGCGAGTATCAGCAGGCCATAGAACATGTACATCATCGATCCCTCCATCGGCGTGACAATGGAGGGCGGACCTGGTTGCATCTGTGTGAGGGGTCACGCTGGTAAATGTAGCGTTCTGGGCCGCGAAATGCTCAACAACAAGAGCGCGATAAAACAGGCTCCGACCGATCGCTATCAGCTGCTCTTATTGAAGTCACTCCGTCGGTTTCGGCTTCCCGACAAAATGCTGCAATTTTACGCTTTTGGTTGTCATGATGGCAACTTGGGCGTGCCACACCGTTTCTGATCAAAGTATCGAGAGAGAATGGGAATGCTTGGGAAGTTTCTGCGCGACGAGAACGGCGCCACCGCCATCGAATACAGCCTCATCGCCGGGTTTATCGCCCTGGCCATCATCGCCGCCGTCGGAATGACCGGGCAAAGGCTCGTGGCGCTGTTCGAGAGTCTTATTCCCGCACTGACGATTAAGTGACGGCCAGAAGTGTCGCCCTTTGGGGTTGCGGCATGACAAAAGCCCGCAGCCGCAGGCTACTCTTCACCGGCCGCGCCTGACAGCGCAGCCGTCAGGATTTCGATCGAACGGCGATACTTGTCATCGCCAGTGCGCTTCTCCGGTGGCAACCTCGATAGGCGGTCGGGATCGAGATTGTCCTGATTGTCCGCCCTCTTCACCGCAATTGCCATGCGATCGCCCGAGGCTGCGATAGCTTCGATGCAATCAAGATACGTCACTCCCTTCGGCTTGGTGAGGCGCTCCACCGACGCCACAACGCTCCTGGGATAGCCCAGGCGAAGAAGATCTTCGGCGGTGTACTCGGTGTCCTCGATAACGTCGTGAAGCAAGGCGACAAGCTTGGACTCGTCTGATGCGTCCGAGCCCAGCCGGTGCATGACCGATACCGGGTGCTTCCAGTATTCGACGCCGCCTTTGTCGACCTGACCGGCGTGGGCAGCCTTTATGAAATTGATGGTGTCTTCGATAGTCGGGGTCGTCATGATTGCATTTTACGCAGCTTGCTTCACCTGACAAGCACGCGCCTGCCGCATCAGTTTCCGATCGGAATGACCGGAGAACGGCTCGTGGCGCTGTTCGAGAGTCTTATTCCGGCGTTGACTCGGTAGGCTATCACCGAAACATCATCGCAAAGGCGAGGCTTGCGAGCCCGACCACGACCCAAAACGCAATCCCGGCAAGCATCATTTCAAGTTCACCTGGGTCTTCTCGGCCAAATTGTCGGAGTACCCACAGTCCGGTGCCGCCGATAACAATTTCGAGAAGCGCTTCGATCATCAGTTTTCACGTCGTGGCAGCGTGCCTACCGTTTCGCGCTGGTCCAGGTTTCGCGTAAAACGAGACAGAGTGAACCGCCAGCCCCTGCCCTACGCTGCAATTTGCTGCTACTTATTGCCCTCGGGAGCTGAAGAAACTCCAAATTTCGCAAGACCAGAGGACAACAAACATGCGCTATCTCCACACCATGCTGCGCGTCCGCAATCTCGATATCGCGATGAAGTTTTATCAGGATGCGCTGGGGCTGAAGGAAGTACGCCGGGTCGATAATGAGAAGGGCCGCTTCACGCTGGTGTTCCTGTGCGCGCCCGAGGATGAGGGCCTGTTCAAGGCCGCGCCCCAGAACCGCGGCGCGCCGCTGGTCGAGCTGACCTATAATTGGGACGAGGAGAAATACGGCGAAGACCGCCATTTCGGCCATCTCGCCTACGAGGTCGACGACATCTATGCGACCTGCGACCGCCTGATGAAGGCCGGCATCACCATCAACCGCCCGCCCCGCGACGGCAACATGGCGTTCGTGCGCTCACCGGATCTGCATTCGATCGAGCTGCTGCAGAAGGGCGAGCCGAAGCCGCCCGCCGAGCCGTGGACGTCGATGCCGAACACCGGCCACTGGTAGGCCCCGGTTTCCTGACCAGACCCAAAGCAAATGGCGGCTGACACGCAGCCGCCATTTGAGCGACGTCGACGCCGAAGTGCGCGAGGCGGCGGAGCGCGACGGCTGTTTCGGGTGGGATTGTCGCTCGCGGAAAATCCCAAATCATAAAACGTTCCTCGCCTTGCGTGGTTTTATCCGCAGGAACTGGCCACGGCATGACGCGTTTTCTCCTCGAATGCATTTTGAAGGAGGAAATGATGGGACGTGGGATTTTGCTTTGGTTGCTGGGCGTGCCTATTCCGGTGATCATTCTGCTGTGGCTGTTCCTCGGCCATTAACAGGCTGACGCAGCTACGCATAACGCAAGAAACGGGCTCTGTCGCATTGCGGCAGGGCCTGTTTTTGTTGGCGCTGGCCCTGAGTGAGCGCGCGCTTTTTCGTCGATCTTCGGCTAAGAACTGAGCACAAGCAGATCAGCGGGAGCGAGGCGCGTGGCCGACAACAAGAAACAACAACTCACCATCTGGGGCCGGGCCAACTCGGTCAACGTTCAAAAAGTGCTGTGGTGTCTCGCCGAGCTCGATCTTGCCTATGAGCGGATCGACGCCGGCATGCAGTTCGGCAAGAACAACGAGGCGCCCTATCTGGCAATGAATCCGAACGGCCGCGTGCCGACGCTGGTGGATGGCGACTACGTGCTGTGGGAATCCAATTCGGTGATGCGCTATCTCTGCATGGCCTATGGTGAGGGATCGCCGATCTACCCCTCGCAGCCGAAGGCGCGCGCCGGCGTCGACCGCTGGCTGGACTGGACGCTATCGACATTGCAGCCGGTCGACCGGCCGGTGTTCTGGGCGCTGGTGCGCACGCCCGTCGAAAAGCGCGATATGGTCGCGATCCAGAAGGATGCCGACGCGGAAGGCCAGGTGTGGCGCATCGTCGAGGCGCAGCTGGCGACACGGCGCTTCATCGAAGGCGATCAGTTCACCATCGCCGATATCGCGCTCGGCGCCTATGCCCGGCGCTGGCTCGGCGTCGAGGGCGTCACCAAACAGAGGCTGCCGAATCTCGAACGCTGGTTTTCGCAATTCGCAGCCCGCCCCGGCTTCACCAGGTTCATCGCACCGCCGATGACGTAAGGGCTGGTCAGCGCGAGCCGCTGGACACACCGGCGCCGACGCTTATCGCGCCGCCGATCTTCATGCAGGTGCTGGTGCCTTCGATCCTGACGAAGCCGGCGCCGTATTCCGCGCAGGCATTGGCCGAACCGGGGCGCTTCAGCGGAAGCGCCTTGCCCGATGGTGCGGCCTTGTCGGACTTCTGGAGACGGAGTTGCTCGGCGAGCACGGGAACCGAAGGCAGCAGCACCGCCATCATGACCAGGAGGGATTTTCGCATCCCGCCTTTTATCGCCGCTTGCCTATCAGTACCAGATTAGCGGACGAACTTGACGCCGACCGATTTGCCGCGGCGCCAGACCACTTCGCAGCGGCGTCCGGTCCTGGCATCGCGCGAAAACGCCAGCCGCAACTTGGCCGGCAGCGAGTTGGGATCGTCGATCGTGACCTTTGCCCCCGTCGTGGACAGATCCTGCACCACGCACTGGCGCGCAGCAAAACCGCCTTCGAGCGTGATCCACCCGGGCTGACTCAATGATTTGCGCGTCTCGCGCTTTTTGCTCGATCGCAAGGCCATGTCGGAGTTCCCCTCGAATACAGCCTAACGTCATGCGGCTTTAAAATCCGTTGCCCGGCGTGGCGAAATCGTCATCCGCCGGGGGCATCGATGGCGGCGCCAAAGAAGTCCGAAAAACGTCTTTTCGAGCGGCTTGCCCACCCGGCCAAACGCCACTATACGTTCGCCCGTCGCTGCCGCCATGCAACATGGACGGCCGGCGGCCAACACGGCCCATCAAGCACATAACACCTTGATTTTCCGGTTGTTTTGCTCCCTTCGTCTATCGGTTAGGACGCCACCCTTTCACGGTGGAGAGAGCGGTTCGATTCCGCTAGGGAGCGCCATGACCCCAAATCCGCGCCGTGCCTTGATTTGCTGCGTTCCGCACGCTCGCAGCTAAATTTGCTGCGTCCGCCCGGTTGCCGTGTGGACGCTCGATCGGCAAGCGGTGCGCGATATTGCAAAGGGCCGCTCGCACCGATGACCCAGCCCGATCTCGACCGTGCCTAGATCGGGAAGATTGCGCATTTATTTTTAGCGACCCTCATTTAATTATCGATTCACGCGCCTCCGAATTAAATGGAATGCGGGAGGCTACCGAAAATGCAGCAATGTCCAAGCTTGGCGGCCGGATGTGAGGAAGCGCGGCGCAACTTATAATGGTTGGAATTATTCCATTCACGGGTACCTCAGTAAGCCCGCCCCCCTTTACGGGTTTTTAATAAATGGTATAAGTCGGGAAAATCTGGCAATTCGGGCCAGCAAATAAAAGCAATTATGAATTTCAGTTATTGGCAGGAGTTGCGCATGGTCAAATCAAATACCTTGGGTGCAATTTGCATTCTCGCTCTGACTGCTGGTCTTTCGCTGCCGGCTCACGCAGATATCGTCATGGTGCCGGCGAGTTCGATCCAGGGCGATAATGTTCTTTTCAACGATGGCACTCAGACCGGCACGACCGTTCTAGGACATACACAGTCGGGCACGATCGTGGAGTTTTCAGGCACGACGTTCGGCGGCGGAACCACGATCACCGCGAACGGCGGACAGGCCCGGATCGAAGGCACAGCGGAGGCGCGCCTCACCAGCCTGAACTGGCACCTTGTAGGTGGCGGCACGTTCAACGACCTGGAGTTCAATATCAATACCGTGCTGAACGGCCGGAACGGCGGCGGCGCAACGTCGGTCAACTTCACGCTTTACGACGACAACCTGGATCCGTTCGCGTTCAACAGTTACTCCCTTGCAAACGGCTCGAACTTCTTTGGCTTTCAGGGCATCAACGGACAGAGCATTTCCTCCATCTATATGACGTTCATTGGAGGGAACGGCGTTCAGGACGTGAGGCAGATAAGGCTTGAGGAGGTGACTGCCGCCGTCCCCGAGCCATCCACATGGGCCATGATGATCCTGGGCTTCGCTGGTGTCGGGTTCATGGTCTACCGCCGCCGCGGGCAAGGCCAGGCACTGCGTCGGGCCTGACGGGCACCGTCCGTAGAAAGTCTGAAGGCCGCCACTTGTGGCGGCCTTTTTTGTGAATGACGGTCCACAAACGTTAAATCGCAGCGAGGCTGTGATGGACAAAGATCGAGATCCCCGCGCGACGGAACTGGCCAATCTGAAGGAGGCTCTCGCAAATTTCGGGCACAAGCTCGATGCCTACGAAGCCCGGATCGGACGCAAGTCAAAAGCGTCTCAGCCGCATTGTCCGACGTCGACCGATCCTCACATTGCGTTCGCCAATGAGGTCGTCGCGGCCATGAAAGACCGGACGGCCGAAGGTCACTGCATGGTCGGCATTCCGGGAAGCCACCCCTCCTAGCGCGATCCGCGCGACTTCCGTCAATCCCGACGGCCCAGCACCTCGGTTCGCTCAGCGGCGTTCGCCTTTCTTTGGCGCGACGCGCACCACGGTTTCGGCTTGCTTCGTTCTCACACCACGCGCTCCACCCGCCGCTAGAACTGCTCCTTTTCGGAAACCAAGTGAGTAAAGTCGTTTCAACGGCCGCAGGCCCTCACACGTTTTTGCGGAATGAATGCGCGACTACACGTTCAAGGAGAAAGCGAAGATCACCGCTGGCGCTGTGGCGGCGCTCGTCATCGTGGTGTGGCTTGTTGTCCTCGCGTTGACGCTGCTATCGACGGGATAGATAAGGCAACTGGCGATATCGCAGGAACTTTGTTCTACTACCAGAACGATCGCAGGAACTTTGTTCTATCCTAGAGAACCCGCTCAGGAACTTTGTTCTTCTCCGGAGAACTACGGGCCGACAGGTACGCAACTCAATGACAGCCAATCTCTCGCGCATCGACGGCGCGCGTGTCCTTGCCGATCTGCACGCACTGCGTGCAATTGGCACGTATAAGTCCGGTGTTCACAAGCCGACGTTCTCGGAGCCGCATCTGCGTTCGCTGGCGTGGCTGGTCGAGCGGCTGCCCGAGGCCGGCCTTGCGGGCGGGATCGACGGCATCGGCAATATCATCAGTACCAGCACGAAAGACGGACCGAAGCTATTGGCGGGCTCGCATCTGGAAAGTCAGAACCATGCGGGCTGGCTCGATGGACCGCTCGGCGTGGTGTACGCGCTCGAAGCCGCCCGCGTCATCAATCGCGATCCTGACATGAAGGGCGCCGTTGAAGTCGCGGCCTGGTGCGACGAGGAAGGGCATTTCGGACACTTCCTTGGCAGCCGGTCCTATGTCGGCGGCGTCACCGAAGCCGATATCGACACCGCGCGCGACCGCAACGAGGGAAAAAGCATGCGCGACGCCCTGCGCGACGCAGGTCTTGCCGGCCGCGCCCGCACGCGCTGCGAACCGGGGCGGCACGTCGGATATCTGGAAGCCCATATCGAACAGGGCGAGACGCTCGAAAGCAGCGGTCTCAATATCGGGATCGTCACGTCCATCGTCGGCATCTGGCAATACCGCATCGCCTTCACCGGCGAACAGAACCACGCCGGCACCACGCGGATGGCGGTTCGCCGCGATGCCGGGCTTGCGCTCGCCAGGTTCTGCGTCGCGATCGACGATCGCTTCCCCGCAGCCTGCGGTCCGCGCACGGTGTGGACCACCGGCCGCATTACGCTCGATCCCGGTGCGCCCAGCATCATCCCGGGAGCGGCGGAGATGCTGTTCCAGATTCGCGACGACGATCCCGCCGTGATCACGCGGCTGGAGGATCTCCTCCGCGGCATGGCTGCCGAGGTCAACGCGCAGGGCCGCTGCGCCGTCGCGGTGGAGCGCATCCGCACCGGCGCGCCCGCGTTGATGGACGCCGCATTCCAGCAGGCCATCGAACAAGCCGGCGCAGCCTTTGCCGGCGGCAAGGCACTCCGTATGCCGAGCGGCGCCGGCCACGACGCACAGGTCCTTGCCACCGTCATGCCGGCGGGCATGCTGTTCGTGCCCTCGATCGGCGGCATCTCGCACCACTGGACCGAGAACACCGCCGACGCCGACATCGTCACGGGCGCCGAGGTGTTTGTCGATGCCTGCCGGCGGCTGTTGGCGCGATGAGGCGGCACGAGAAACGACATGACCGCTGAGACCAAGCCGACCCGTCCGATCAGGGACATTCCACCGGGCGTATGGATTCTCGGATTCGTCTCGATGCTGATGGACGTCTCGTCGGAGATGATCCATGCGCTGCTGCCGATCTACCTGGTCTCGGTGCTCGGCGCATCGATGGTGACGGTCGGCGTCATCGAAGGCATCGCCGAGGCCACCGCCTCGATCACCAAGATATTCTCCGGCGCACTCTCGGACTGGCTCGGCAAGCGCAAATGGCTGGCCGCCATCGGCTATGGCCTCGCGGCCTTCACCAAGCCGGTGTTCCCGCTGGCGCCAACCGTCGGCTGGCTGGTGGCTGCGCGTTTCGTCGACCGGATCGGCAAGGGCATTCGCGGCGCGCCCCGTGACGCGCTGGTGGCGGATCTCTCGCCGCCCGACCTGCGCGGCGCGAGTTTTGGGCTGCGCCAATCGCTCGACACGATCGGCGCCTTCCTCGGCCCCCTGCTCGCCATCGCCCTGATGTGGTGGACGGCAGATAACTTCACGACGGTATTCTGGGTTGCCGTAATCCCCGCCTTCCTGGCGTTTGCGTTGATCGTTTTCGCCGTGCGTGAGCCGGAACGGCCAAAAGCGCTGCGCACCGTGCGCAATCCGATCGGCCTCGCCGAGATCAAGAACCTCGGAACGGCCTATTGGTGGGTGGTGGCGGTCGCGAGCGTGTTCACGCTGGCGCGATTCAGCGAAGCCTTCCTCGTCCTCCGCGCCCAGAATGTCGGGCTGCCGATCATGCTGGTGCCTGCCGTGCTGGTCACCATGAACGTCGTCTATGCCCTCGCCGCCTATCCCGCCGGCGTCATCTCGGACCGCATGAGCCGGACGGCCGTGCTCGCCGGCGGCATTGTGGTGCTGATCGTTGCGGATGTCGTGCTGGCCCTGATGCCCTCGATAGGCGGCGTCGCGCTCGGCGTCGTGCTCTGGGGCCTGCATATGGGACTGACGCAAGGCTTGCTGGCTGCGCTGGTGGCCGATACGGCACCGGCGGAGTTGCGCGGCACGGCTTTCGGATTCTTCAACCTGCTCGGCGGCGTGGCGATGCTCGCCGCCAGCGTCATTGCCGGCGCGCTCTGGGATATCGCTGGACCGCAAGGAACGTTTCTGGCCGGCGCCGCCTTCGCGCTGGTCGCGCTGGCCGGATTGCTGATGGTACGGGGCAAGATCGGCCAACGGACCTATGCCTGAGCGCTGCGCCGGTTTCCTCCGCCAGTTCTTCCTTGGTGACAAGGAGTCGCGTCTAGTTTTCTTGCAAACGGCTGCGTTTACGGCCATTTACGCTCACGTGAGGTAAAGTTCCACAAAATGCTGCTGCTTCAGGCCCTTCCCACATCGATCGGCGTTGCCGCGATCGCGCCGGCGTTGCTGGTGCTATGGCTCGTCATTGCCGCCGACGAGCGCCCCGGCCCGCCCGCGCGGGTATGGCTCGCGTTCGTGCTCGGGGCCGCCAGCATTTCGCTGTTGGGAGTGGCGCGCGCCCCGTTTGCCGCGATCCTTGCGGTGCCGGGAAATCCCTGGATGACGCAGGGCCTGCGTTCCGTTTTCGGCGTCGCCGCGCCGGAAGAAATCGTCAAGGTCCTCGTGATCATTGCCGTGTCGCTGCCGGTGCGCCGGCGGACGTTTGCGGATCCGATGGATACCGTGGTCTACGGCGCGGCCGCCGGCCTCGGCTTCGCGGCTTACGAAAACCTCGCTTACCTGGTGCAGCACGCCGACATGTGGCGTTCGCTGGCGGCCTTGCGGAGCGTGCTGACGGTGCCGTTCCACGGCGCGCTCGGCATCATCGCGGGCGCCTATATCGCGATTGCCCGTGCCGGCACCGCGCTTGGCGCCCATCGCCATCATCGCGACTGGGCGCGGATCTCGAGCTGGTGCCTGGCGCTGTTCGCGCCGGTGGCACTGCACGCCGCCTTCGACTTCCCGCTCCTGACATTGCAGAAACATCCCGATCTCGGCCCCGCCACGCGAATGCTGCTGGGGGCGGCGAGCCTTTTGATCGGCTTCAGCTCGATCGGATTTGCCATCCGCCTGGTTCGGCGCGTCGGCCGCCACCATGCGCCGCGCACCGAAGTTGCGCGTGAGCGGCTCAGCCAGTTGCGGCGGATGTGGGCGCTCTTGCTCGTGGGCAGCGGCGCGGGCTTCGCGGGCGCGGCTTTCGTGCTGACCTCGCTCCATCATTGGTTCGTCAATCCGGATCGCAACGCCTCGCTGCTTCTCATTCCGCTCGGCATGACCTCCATTCTGATAGGCTTGGCATTGTTGCTGGCGACGTCTGCGGTTTATGTGTTCGGCCGCAACCGCATCAGGACGTCCTCGGAAGGATTTTCGTCCGCGCCTGAGCCGGGCTGAATGTCGTCCTGCCGTCATTGATCTCGCGCAAAGATAACGGCGAACAAATTTTACCCGCAGTCGGCGCACGGGCTATATTGGACACTCGATCGGCGCGGCAGGCATCGGGAGTTTCCAGTGACCCTTCCCCAGGACGGCCCTCCAGATCTCGGCAAACGGCAGTCTGAAATGAATGCCGCGGTGAAGGCGCGCTGGATGGCGTTCCTGTTCGAAGGCATCCTGCTTGCCCTGCTCGGCCTGGCCGCGATGATCGTGCCGCCGCTGGCAAGCCTCGCCGTCACCATCTTCCTCGGTTGGATGTTTCTGATCGGCGGCGTTGCCGGACTGTTCGTCACCTACTTGTCGCGGCAGATGCCGGGCTTCTGGTGGTCGCTGTTCTCAGCGGCACTCGCCGTCCTTGCCGGCGGCGTCTTATTGGCGCGGCCCATGCAAGGCATCCTCACGCTCACCATCATAGTGGGCGCGTATTTCCTGGCCGAAGGCGTCGTCACCATCATGTACGCGCTGGAGCACCGCCGCGAATTGTCGGAGCGCTGGTCCTGGCTACTGATGTCGGGCGTAATGGACCTCGTGATCGCGTTCATCATCGTCGCCGGCCTGCCGGATTCGGCGCAATGGGCGATCGGGCTCCTGGTCGGGATCAACCTCGTGCTCGGCGGCGCCTCGATGGTCGGCATGGCGCTCGCGGCACGCAAGGCCTGACGCCGCCGATTATGGGGGTGACAAGCCCGAATGGCTGGGCTATAGAGCCCGCCATGATCACGTTCGCCGCCAGCAACTTTTGGTATTTTAGCTACGACAGCTCGCTGGCGGTGGGAGGATCGCGCTCAATCTGATGAATTGAAGCCAAAAGTCCAAACAGCCGCCAAACCTGGCGGCTTTTTTATTGGCCGGCAGGTTTCCTAACCAGGAGCCACAGCCGTGTTGAGCACCACCGACGACCTTCGAATTCGCGAACTGAAAGAGCTGAGTACGCCGCAGGAGGTGATGGGCGAGATACCCCGCACCTTGACCGCGACGCGCGTCGTGATGGCGGCACGCAACGCCATCCACGCCATCCTGAACGGCACCGATGACCGCCTGCTGGTCGTCGTCGGCCCCTGCTCGGTCCACGATCCCGCCGCGGCCGTCGATTACGCCGAGCGGCTCGCCGCCCTGCGCGAAGCGCTCGCCGACCGCCTCGAGATCGTGATGCGGGTCTATTTCGAGAAGCCGCGCACGACAGTCGGATGGAAGGGACTGATCAACGATCCAAATCTCGACGGCTCCTTCGACATCAACAAGGGCCTGCGCCTTGCCCGCAACGTGCTGTCCGCCGTGAATAATCTCGGTCTGCCGGCCGGGACCGAATTCCTCGACATGACGACGCCGCAGTACATCGCTGACCTGATGGCATGGGCGGCGATCGGCGCGCGCACCACCGAGAGCCAGATCCATCGCGAGCTGGCGTCTGGTCTCTCCTGCCCGGTCGGCTTCAAGAACGGCACCGACGGCAATGTCCGCATCGCGGCGGATGCCGTGAAGTCGGCCTCGCATCCGCACCATTTCATGGCGGTGACCAAGGGCGGACGCTCGGCGATCGCGGCAACGACCGGCAACGAGGACTGCCACATCATCCTGCGCGGCGGTAACAAGCCGAATTACGACCGCGAAAGCGTCGAGGCCGCGTGTCTCGAACTCACTCGTGCCGGCGTCGCGCCGCGGATCATGATCGACACCAGCCACGCCAACAGCTCCAAGAAGCCGGAGAACCAGCCGCTCGTCGTCACCGACATCGCGCAGCAGATCTCGAACGGCGAGCAACGCATCACCGGCGTGATGATCGAGAGCAATCTCGTCGCCGGCCGTCAGGACGTGGTCCCGGGCAAGCCTCTGGTCTACGGTCAGAGCATCACCGACGGCTGCATCGACTGGGAGACGACGGTTTCCGTGCTGAACGTGCTGGCCGATGCGGTAGCGACGCGCCGAAACGCGCAGCCGAGCACGTTTCGGGAAGAGCGTTCGGCTTAATTAGCCGATGATAGCAAAGCAGGGCACGCGATCGGCGTGCCCTGCTCCCGTTTCAATTCGCAGCAAACGACGCGACCGGCCCAACAACAGGCATCCCGCGAGCCCGTCCGCACGATGCCTCATGCGTGTCACGAGCCAAGGCTGGAACGAGGATGCGGGTTCCTGCTGTCGCCTTAGCGATTGTAGACTTAATGCGACCCTTGGGCGAGCGGAGACGACCGATGGAATGCACAATTCGGCCGGCGCGTGAGGATGACGCCGACGAAATAAGCGCGGTTATTTTACGTACATTGTGCGAAACTAATGCGAAGGACTATGCAAGAGAGATCATCGAGAGGATCGAGCACAGCTTTGGTCCGAGCGCAGTGCTGGAGCTAATCGGCAAGCGCACCGTCTTTGTTGCCGCGATTGGCAGTCGTGTCGTTGGAACAGCAAGCCTCGATGGAAGCGTAGTCCGTACGGTCTTTGTGTCTCCTGACGTTCAGGCCCGGGGTATAGGCAAGCTGCTGATGGCCGAGGTTGAGCGCACGGCACGCGAGAGAAACATCCCTAGGCTGGCTGTCCCTTCTTCACTCAGCGCCGAAACGTTCTACGTGCAGCTCGGGTTCAGGGCCGTGCGCGATAGCTACTATGGTGAAGAGCGCACGATCATCATGGAACGATCATTGGAGGACCGTCCGTAGGTCTGGTTAGAGTCATCTTCGACCGATTCAGCGGGGATTGTCGGCCCGTTGATGTCCGCTTTTCCCCGAAAGCGGCGCCAGCGGAGAGGCCGGATCGGGAGCATTGAGTTTGGTGGGATGCCAGTGGTTCAAACTCCCAAACTGGGGGATCGAATCGTACGCCTATGAACTCGCCGATTGCTGCAGTCTGATCCGGAAGCGTGGACGCCTAAATCCGACACCCCTCCCCTAAACGGCTGATTACGCCAACAAGCCCGCGGCATAGGCTTTGCAAGAATCAACGAGGCTGTGGGGTAGCTCACATGAAGAAATCACGCTTCGAAATATACGTTCCTGCAACGGTTCAGGCCCGTCGCCGGCCCCTTGGCAGTGCGGGCAATTCGAACAACTCTTTCATTATTTTTTGGAGTATTGCGATGATCAATTCGGCCGTTCGATTGTTGTTGGCGGTGGTTCTACTTGCTCCGGTTTCAGCATTTGCGGCCGATCAGGTCCGCGTTCAATTTTGTTGGGCGATGGGAACGTTCGACCACACGATCTACTTCGCCGAAGTCGAGAATCGCGAGGACCGGCAGGCGAGCTTCGACACGCTGCTCGAAATTTCAGGCATCGATCATCACGCCGTGAAATGCACCACGTCGGATTCCGGGACGCATCGTGTGGCGCGAGCGAAATTGATGAAGGATTGGCGGGAGTCCGAATTTGAGATCGTGAACACCACGTTCCTGTCCGATCTCGATTACTAAGAGCGTGGCCTCGTTAACAGCCGGCCGCGAAAGGCGCCCTTCAGAACATCGGCGCCGACATTGCCTCAACTTCTATGGTTTTTGTCGGACGAACGCTCGGCGTGGCCAATGGCCCCATGCGGACATACACCTCGTTCGGCACCCCGTAGTCCCGCAGCACTTGCGAGATCTTGTTGAGACCGCAGGCCTCGCGTTGCACGACGAAGAGCCAGAGCGCATATCCCGCCTGTTCGACGAGGTCATCGCGGATCTTTCGATCGGAATTTGCCGTCCGCGGGCACGCGGCAAGCGCCGCCAGCGCGGCCTCAAGCCGCCGTCCAAGCCGTCCGAACGCTGACGCCCTCTCCTGGGCGAATTCATATTCGAGAGTTGCGCATCCAGAACGAAGTAAATCCAACGTCATATTGGCGCGCTCCGAAACGTGACCTGCCAATTATCTCCATCTTATTGGTCCGCCGGAGGCTCTTCAAGGCAAAGCGCAATTGCGCGAAGGGCCGTAGGACGGATTTCGCTTCAGCGGCTTTTGGACCTAGTACTTCGCAATGATGGGGCCGCCGAAGCGGTAGTTAACCCGGACCGTCGCCATGTCGACCCCCTGCTTGATGTCGTCACTGCGAGTGACTGCGGCGATCGGCCGGAAGCTGATGCTTCTGGTGCCCAGGAACAGGTGATCATATTCGACGGCGACGGACCAATTCGGCGCAAAGCCGACCTCGACGCCAGTGCCAACGGCCCCGCCCCATCGCGTTTCGCTGGCCTGATAGATGACGGAGCCACTGGCGTTGAAATAAGAGGTGTATTTGTCGTCGGCGACCGCCGCGCCACCCTTCACGTACCACAGCACATTATTCCAGGCGTAGCCGACCTGGCCGGTGAAGAGGCCGATGGCGTCGATCTTGGTCTGGTTGGTGTAAGGAATGATAGCCGTCAGGCTCGAGTTGGAGCCCTTCAGATCAGCCCAATCGCCCTGGGCTTCGAGGCCGAACACCCAACTGCCCGCCTGCCAGCGATAGCCAAGCTGACCGCCGACCACGCCGCCGTTTGCGGTGTGACAGCCTTCAGAGTTCGGGTTGACCGGGACGCCCGCCACGTTCGTGATGGTGAAACATTCATGGCTCCAGCCACCACCGCCGTTGAGACCAGCGTAGAAGCCGCTCCAATCATACACCGGCGCGGCAATCGGAGGAGCCTTCGTGTAGGGTCTTGCTGCGAGGTCGGCAGCAGATGCCGGGCCGGCAGCCGAGAGGATCGAGAGAAACCCAAGTCCGGCAATCACCTGACGAAGCATGCTACCCCCAAGACAACGAATGCATCCCTTCTGTCACGAATCCCTTGCATGCGACAGCACGCCTCGTCTTCATGTCCAATATTTCGCTGGAATGTTACCTGATTGCATCAGCGCTGATTGGCCGAAGGCGTAATCCGCCCTGCGCTTCGGCGTGTCGCCGCGTTCGGATCAGAACACGTCGATCGTCGGGAAGCGAGGCTCCCCGGTGATGCAGTCCCAAAGGTAGATCGCAAGCCCGACATCGCCGGTCCAAAGCGTATATCGTCCGCGGCCGACGACGGCATGAGCGCCGCGATACTGGACGATGGCCGTCATCGCGAATTGGCGTGCGCGGTCGAGCCAAACCGGGTCGTTGGTGCGGCGGTGGAGCTTGAGGAATGCGTAGCCATTTCCGCCGGTGCCGTGGCAAAGGCCCGCGCCCTTGGTCAATGGTCCGGCGGCCCAGGCAAAGCGACCGCCATCGACCAGGAGTGCGTCGAATTCAGGGGCAGCAAACGGCGCATCGGCAAATGTCGTCACCATGCCGGGCGCGCCGTGGCAATGCTGACAATAGAGAGGCGGCCTCGCGCGCTTGCTTCTCGCCGCCCAGTTTGTCCCGATTTCCGACGGCCACGCGTTCGCTGCGAGTGTCTGCGGCACAAATTCGGCCACCTGTGCTTGCTGCGCCGGCGTCAACCAACCCCACCCGTGCAGCAACGGAATGACGTTGCCGGCAAAACCGTGAACGGGCCCCAGCCAACGGTCGTTCTCGCCATAGAGATCCTGGGTCCAAAGGTGACCTTGCGGCGTGTCCTCGAGCGCGCCCAACAGCCGCGCCGCCTGCACTTCGAACAGACCGCGCCATCTCGGCTCCTTTGTCATCGCAGCCATATGGATTGCCGCAAGCATGGAGCCGGGCATGCCCCACATGAGCTCCCGGATCGGCAGCTCCATATTTGCTTCTGCGCGCATATGCACGAGATCCGCCAGGCTCGATGTAGGGGCGAGACGGATGGCGAGCAGCGCCGCACCCATGTCGCCCTTGAGCAGCGAACCATGCTTCCCGTAATCGGCAGGCGAATTGTTTTCGAAGGCCAAGCGCGTCCGCTCCAGAAGCCGGGGCAGAACAGGGCGGAAGTCTCGGGCAACGCTAACAGCGCCGATCCGATGCAAATAGTCCAGCGCCCAAATGACACCGGCGGCGCCCGTGTAGAAACTGGGGTTACCGTCTCCCACGCCATCGTCGCTTGGATGACCCGGCCAGAACGTGTCGGAATCGAACTGCGTGATGGCATCGGCCGCAATTTCTTCGATCGCAGCCCGGACGACCAATTCACTCCAGGCGCCCGGTGCGAGCGGACGATGACGACCGAGGGCAATCATGCCTGAGGGTCTCCCGAGCGCGATCCATCTTGTTCAGACGAAAAAAGGATCGCACGAATATCGAAGGCGGCCCAAGGCCGCTCCCACTATCTTCCAATCGTCACGCCGGCGGTTGAGCGCATGGCGTCCCTGAGGCTGGTGGCTTTCATGTCATCGAGCACTTCTCTCGTCAACACGGTGGTTTGCCCGGGAATGTTGAGGATAGGCTCAGCCGCCCGCGGCGACGAAAGGCGATTGGCTTTATACGGCGCTACCGGATCAACATAGGAATTGCGATCGGCTGCCATCGCCCGCGCGGCTTTGTGCTTCAGTCCTGCCACACGCGGGCGTGCCTTGAGCGCGTCGGATCGATGGGAGGCAGTCGATCCCTGAACCGCCAACAGCGCATGGCGCGGCGCGCTGGACGCGACGGCAAATGCTCCGTCGCAGCAGCAGACAGCCGCAACAACCGCGATCGTTCGCAACATTTTGGCGGGCATGCGACCTCCCATCTCACCACAGCCCGGGATGATATATCGGCCGTTACCGGTAGACGACGGCAGATCGGCACACTTGGCGCAGTTGTGATGTGTGTCGGCTTGGGATCCGCGGCTGACGGTTCGCGCTATACCGGCTGCGATGCCAGCAGAGACCGGATGCGATCGGCATCGGAACGCGTGACCGGATTATAGACGATCATGCCGAGGTCGGGTCGGCCATCGACGGCAAATGCGGAATATTCCATCGTGATCGGGCCGAGGATCGGGTGCTTGAGGCGCTTGACGCCCTCGCCGTGCACATTGACGTTATTGTCACGCCAAAGCGCCGCGAATTCGGGGCTGCGCTTGCAAAGCTCCTCCACGAGTTCGCCGACTTCGGAAACGGCGCCGGCGCGCGCCGCATCCGCCCGGAATGCGCCGACCACGAAACGGGTGATGCTGTCCCAATCAACTTGCGCGGCCCTGACGCGCGGGTCGCAGAAGATCAGGCGAAGGATGTTGCGGTCACCCGGAGCGAGCGCGCCGTAATCGGTGAGAACTGCAGCGGCCGCGCGATTCCAGGCGACCACGTCCCAACTGGCGGTCTTGATCAGGGCAGGACTGACCTCGAAGGCATCGAGCAGTCGTTGCAAGCGCGGTGTGACGCCCTCGGTGGCCTTGTAGCGGACCTCCGGCGGACGGCCGAGCCCGAGCAGAAAAAGATGTTCGCGCTCGACGTCGGTCAGCATCAGCGCAGCAGCGATGCGGTTCAACACGTCCGCCGACGGAGCGCCGCCCCGGCCCTGCTCCAGCCATGTATACCAGGTCGGACTGATGCTGGCGCGCTGGGCGACTTCTTCCCGGCGTAAGCCCGGCGTGCGTCTGCGCCCAACTGCGAAACCGAACGCCGCTGGATCGAGCCTGACGCGGCGATCCTTCAAGTAGGTCCCGAGCAGATTGTCGGCCTCGACGGACATTTGCCGATCCTGTTAGCCATTATACCATGATAACATCACTACTTTAACATGATGAATGCTTGGTCGATACCGGTCTCCGAACAAAACATCGGAGACATCCATGCGCGTATTCGTCACCGGCGCGACCGGCTTCGTCGGCTCGGCCATTGTCCGCGAACTGATCAGTTCGGGCCATCACGTCGTGGGGCTCGCCCGCTCCGATACCGGAGCCGCCGCGCTTGCAGACGTGGGCGCCGAGGTTCATCGCGGCTCGCTGGAGGATCTGCAAAGTCTTCGCGACGGCGCGCGCAAGGCCGATGCCGTCATCCACACCGCGTTCAACCACGACTTCTCAAGATATGCAGAAAATTGCGCGGAAGACGGCCGCGCGATCGAGGCGATGGGCGCCGCGCTGGAAGGATCCGCGCGGCCGCTGCTCGTCACCTCAGGATTTGGCGCGCTGGCTCCGGGCCGGACCGCAACCGAGGCAGATCCCCCCGATCCGCATTCCCCGCGCGTCTCAGAGGTGGCGGCTGCTGCGGTAGCGGCACGCGGCGTGCGCGTATCCGCGGTGCGCCTGGCGCGGTCGACCCATGGCAGGGGCGATCATGGTTTCGTCCCGCGCCTGATCAGTATCGCGCGCGAGAACGGCGTCGCAGCCTATATCGGCGACGGGCAGAACCGCTGGCCCGCCGTACATCGGCTTGACGCCGCCCGGCTGTACCGGCTTGCGCTCGAACGGGGCGTCGGGAACGGCACCTATCACGCCGTCGCCGAGGGCGTTCCGTTCAAGGCGATCGCCGAGGTGATCGGCCGCCGGCTCGGCCTGCCGGTCGTCTCGAAAACTCCGGAAGAGGCAGCCGGCTATTTCGGCTGGCTCGCCATGTTCGCCGGCATGGACGTCCCAAGCTCGAGCGAGCGGACGAGGTCAGGGCTGGGATGGAAGCCGGCGCAGCCGGGGCTGATCGCCGACCTCGATCAGGCCCATTATTTCGATGCCTAAGCACAACCAAGTGTCTTGAGCGCCGAACCACGAGCGTGTATCGGCGCAAGCGAAATGCCGGATCGGCCGCCGCGCAGCGCCGAGCCGGTGACGTCCTGCCAGGTGATGAATTGAACTCCCAACCTTCGACGAAGCCCGTGGCTGCATCCAGCTCGTTCGCAGCCATGAAGTCGCGGCCCTACCGTGCGCAGTTCGTGGCTTACGTGCTGGCGATGATGGCCGACAACATCGAGCATGTGATCAGCTACTGGGTGGTGTTCCAGAAATTCCATTCGCCGGCGCTGGCGGGCTTTGCGGTGCTGTCGCACTGGCTGCCCTTCCTGTTCTTCTCCGTCGCCGTGGGCGGGCTGGCCGATCGCTTTGACCCGCGCCGCATCATCCAGTGCGGGATGCTGCTGTTCATCGTGGCGTCCTCCGGATGGGGTGTTTTCTTCATTACCGATACGCTTGAGATGTGGCACGCGATGCTGCTTTTGGTGATCCACGGCTGCGCCGGCGTGCTGTGGCAGACGCCGAACCAGTTGCTGCTCTACGACATCGTAGGCCAAACCGATCTGCCGAGCGCGGTACGGATGAACGCGACGGCGCGCTATCTGGGCATCCTGGTCGGCCCGGCCGTGGGCGGCGTCATCATGCTGACGCTGGGCCCATCGCACGGCATCATTTTCAACACGCTGTTCTATTTGCCGATGCTGCTGTGGCTGTTCTGGGCGCCGGTCCGCGACAAGAGCCTGGCGGTGCGCCGCCTCGCCGTTCGCGGCCTTGCCGACATCGTGCAGACCATCCGCGACATCGGCACGCACCGGGTCCTGACCTTGATGACGCTGCTCGCCGGGTTGACCTCCTTCATGATCGGCAACGCCTACCACGCCCAGATGCCGGGCTTCGCCGGCGAACTTGGGCATGGCGACCCCGGCGTCGCCTACAGCGTGCTGCTGGCCGCCGACGCCGCCGGCGCGCTGCTTGCGGGTATCGTTCTGGAAGCGTGGGGTCGGCTCAAGATTTCCCCGCGGACCGCCATCGTGCTTGCCATTCTCTGGAGCCTGTCCCTGCTCGCGTTCGCTTCCGTCGGGATTTACGCGCTTGCGATCGTATTGCTGTTCGCCGCGGGGTTCTTCGAGCTGTCGTTCAATACGATGGCGCAGGCCCTGGTCCAGATAAATGCCCCGACCGAGATCCGCGGCCGCGTCGTCGGCCTGTTCAACATGGCCGGGCTCGGCATGCGCGCCTTCAGCGGGATCACCGTGGGCCTGCTCGGTGCCGCAATCGGGATACACTGGTCGCTCGGCCTGTCGGCCGCCGTGCTATTGGCTTTCCTGCTCGTCCTGCATCGCCGTGCGGCGAAATACGGCTGAGATCGCGAACGGAGGTCGGCTGCAAGACCAAAGGGGGTTCGCAGCAACCATTGCTTCCGGTTCTCAGGGAGTCTGGCCCTAGCAGCCGCGGCAGATGCTCTTGATCTTGCGGTCGAGCGCTGCGTTTTCCTTGCTCAGGGGATCGTTCGGGTCGCTCAGGTTCTTTTCGCTGGGCACTTCGCCGCGGCGGGGCTGACGGTGCCCGATCGGCGCCTCCGGGATTCCTCCGGCACTCGGGCTGCTGCTCTTTGGCATGGTCGACGTTCCGCCCTGCGCGAACGCCATAGGCATGCCAAGCAGGACCATCAGCGCGACCGACAAGATTGTTCTTTGCATCCTGATTCTCCCGCCTTTTAGATTCATTTATCGTGTCCGCTCCGGCACGTCGATCGTTGCGCAGTTGCGGCGTCCCTGGGCGGCGCAGTCCTGCGCCTTTCGTACGTCGGCCATGGTGCCGAGCAGCCAGATTCCGGCGGCCACCAGCACCACGAAGAAGCCGAGCAGCACCGCATTTTCGATAGCGCGATGGCCGCCCTCCTCTTCCGGCGGCTCCCGCTTCTCCTCGCCGTTCTCCGTCATCGCGAGATCACGGCTTTGGCGGATAGAGATGAACGTCGCCGCAATAGTCGACGATACGATACCGCGTTTCCGAGGATAGTTCAGATTCACTGGAACTTGCATGCGACAAATAATTCGGTCCAATCGGCGCCTTTCCATGGCCGCCGGGAATATCGAGCACATATTCCGGCTGGCACAGGCCTGAGACGCGGCCGCGCAAATGGCGCATCAGTTCCTGGCCTTCGGCGACGGTGGTGCGCAGATGCGCGGTCCCCGGCGCCAGATCGCCGTGATGCAGGTAATAGGGTTTGATCCGATTTTCGACAAAAGCACGCATCAGCGCTTCCAGCGTCGCCGTATCGTCGTTGACACCGCGGAGCAGCACCGTCTGACTCACTAACGGAATTCCGGCGTCGGCAAGCCGGGCGCAGGCGGCGCGGGCCTCGCCCGACAATTCGCGCGGATGATTGGCGTGAACGGCGATCCAGGTCGTGACGCCATCAACTCGTAACGCCCTGATCATGTCGCCATCGACGCGCGCGGGCGCGGCCACCGGCACGCGGGTGTGGATGCGGACAATCTTGACGTGATCGATGGCGGCGAGGTCAGTCATGATCTCGGCCAGCCGCCGCGGCGACAGCATCAAGGGGTCGCCGCCGGTCAGGATGACTTCCCAGATTTCGGTGTGCTGACGAATATAGTCCAATGCGTCGCGATAGGCCGCATCCGACAGCGCCGTTGCCTTGCCTGGCCCGACCATCTCGCGGCGGAAGCAGAAGCGGCAATACACCGCGCAGACGTGCACCAGCTTGAACAGGACGCGATCGGGATAGCGATGAACGATGCCGTTAACCGGAGAATGCGCGTCGTCGCCGATCGGATCGGCATTTTCGCCCGGCGCGGTCACGAGTTCGAGCGCGCTCGGGATGAACTGCCGCGCGATCGGATCGTCCGGATTTTCCGTGTCGATCAGGTTGGCGAGTTCAGGCGTCACGGCAATCGCGTAGCGCGTGGCGACCCGCTCGAGGTCGGCCAGATCAGCCGCCTGCGCCAGCCCGCGCTCGATGAGATCGGCGGGCTGCCGCAGCGTTGCCGACAATTTCGGATCGATCCTGTTCATGTCTCTCCTGAAGGTGGCGTCCACACCACCTGGTCCACCCGCAGCGCGCCGCTCGCCAGCATCACCAAGCGGTCGAAGCCGAGCGCGACGCCGCAGGACGGTGGCATCTCGGCGACGGCGGCGAGAAAATCCTCGTCCAGCGGATAGCGCTCGCCGTAGCGCCGCTGCTTCTCGTCCATCGCTGCGGCGAAACGGCGGCGCTGTTCGTCGGCATCGGTCAGTTCGCCAAACCCATTGGCGAGTTCGACGCCACAGGCATAGACCTCGAAACGTTCGGCGACGCGCGGATCGGCCGCCTTCGTCCGCGCCAGGGCCGCTTCCGGCGCCGGATATTCGAACAACACGGTCAAACGCCCCTGCCCCAGATTGGGTTCGACATGCTCGACCAGCACCTTGCTGAAAATGTCTGACCAGGTGTCGTCATCCGTGATCCGCACCCGCGATTTGGCCGCCGCCGCAAGCGCCGCTCGATCGCCCTCGCCATGGCTGATGGTAGCGAGCAGATCTATTCCGGCAAAGCGTTCGAACGCTGCTGTGACCGTCAGCAGTTCCGGCTCGGCAAACGGATCTGCCGTTCTGCCGCGGAACGAAAACCGGCCGATCCCCGTCGCCTGCGCCGCATGGGCGATCACGACGACGGTGTCGGCCATGATCGCGTCATAGCTTGCGTCGGCGCGGTACCATTCCAGCATGGTGAATTCAGGCAGATGCAGATCGCCGCGCTCGCGATCGCGGAACACGCGCGCGAATTCGAATATCTTGGTCTCACCGGCGGCGAGCAGTTTCTTCGCGGCGAACTCCGGCGACGTCCGCAGATAGCGCGTCGCCCGGGTGCCATCGTTACCGATTATCTCAGTACGAGGCGCATGCAGGTGCGTCTCGTTGCCCGGCGAGACCTGCAGGATGCCGGTCTCCACCTCGCAAAATCCCTGCTCGTCGAACCAGCCGCGCACCGCCCGCGTGATCGCGCTTCGCGCCATCAGGAACGGCTTCCGGTCGGCGTGCCGCGCGGCCGACCACCACGGCGATGGCTGATCGGTCCCAGCCATCAGCAATGAACCCTGTCCAGCCGCCACGCAGCGTTCTCCGCCGGGCCTAAAAAGTCGCTCAAGGAATCGGCAAATACCATTGAAATTGTTCGACTTTCTCTCCGATTCCGCCACGCGGCGGCAACCTCCGGCACTTAATCCATCTTGTCATGGCGAAACCCGCTCGCCTTGTCCATTCACGCGATAAGCCTCGGGCCGAGTGCTGAACCTTGTGGCCCGCTCCGCAGTCCAATGGCCAGAATTTGCAACAGGATACGCGCATGTCTGGCGGCTGGCTGGGAAGAACTGCAATCCTCTTGTTAATGGCACTGGTCACGGTGGCGCCGGCCAGCGCCGACAGCCCCGGCAGCGAATTGAAACGGCTGGAGGATGCGGACGAAACGTTCACTTCGCCGGACGGCCAGGTAACCGTTGAGCAATATCAGGGGAAGAAGGGCGAGGACGATCTTGTCTACCAGTTCTGGACCTTCGACGATAAGCATGAGCACGGCGCTCTGCTGAATCCCGGCGAAGATATCGACCTTGCCGGGTACCGCGCCGGATTTCGATTTAGCCGCAACAGCCAATGGCTGGTGAGGATGCAGAAACTCGGCGCCGGCTATCACACGCTGTTTCTGTACCGGCGGACCGGTTATCAATTTTCACCGGCGACGCCGAAGCCGCTTGGCGAGATGGCCTGGGATTATTTCTTCAGCCAGCCGGTGTCCTGGAAGATGCACAGGAAATCCAGGGATCGCGATTCGCTCAACCACAAGCAGGTACATCTGCTCCAGGGGATGGACGACAATTACGCCTCGATGGGAAAGCGTTGGCCTGACAGCCGCTATGTCGTGCTCTCCCTTTCGTTCGATTCACAGGGTGAGCAGCCGAAGAAGCCCTGGATCGAAGGCTGGCGCTGCGTCTTCGATACGAAAACCGGGCAATTCTCGATTCCCTCCGATTTCGTCGACCACAACGCGCAGGCGGTCGAATTCCCCCAGCGGCGCCGGCGATAAGCACGGCAAAATAGGGCCGTTACGGCCCCAGCCATTCCCCTGGGAACGGCGGCAAAACGCTGGCATCGACGGGCAAAATCAGTATGTTGCAGCCCGAAACCGCCTGATCGGCCCTGCGGACGCCCATGTCCGAATGGGCCGAAGGCCAGAAATTCAGGAAAACAGCTTTGAAAGTCATCGCCAGTTCTATCCGCAAGGGCAACGTCATCGAGCAAGACGGCAAGCTCTACGTCGTCCTTTCGGCCGAAAACATCCATCCCGGCAAGGGAACTCCCGTCAGCCAGATCGAAATGCGCCGCATCGGCGACGGCGTGAAGGTGTCGGAGCGCTACAAGACCACCGACCAGGTCGAGAAGGCCACCGTCGAGGACCGCAATTTCAACTACCTCTATGAGGATGGCGACGGCTTCCACTTCATGAATGCCGAAACTTATGACCAGGTTCAGGTGTCGAAGGAGATCGTGGGATCGTCCGCGCCCTATCTGCAGGAAAACATGACGGTGAAGCTGTCGATGCACGACCTCAATCCGGTCGCCATCCAGTTGCCACAGCGCGCGACCCTCGAAGTTGTGGAGACCGAGCCGGTCACCAAGGGTCAGACCGCGTCTTCCTCCTACAAGCCTGCTATCCTCTCCAACGGCGTGCGTACCTCGGTGCCGCCGCATATTGGAACGGGAACACGGATTGTGGTCATGACCGAGGACGGCTCCTACGTCGAGCGCGCAAAGGATTAACGCCGCGCCTTAGGCTACGGAGCATACGCCGGGGGGGCGATGCATTGGGTACGAAGGCTGTCAGCTTGCTCTCGCGGTGGCTGGCAGCCTTTTGTTTGCCCTTTGCCGGGGTTACCGGCATTTCCGCCAACGAGTTCCGGACGCCGTCGATTTCGGCCATTCGCGTCGAATGGCGCGCCGCTCTCGATCAGCTTCGCACCGAGATCAGTTCCCAGCCGGCGATCACCTCGCGCTTCACCTTCGCAGGCCGGGCGCGGCTGCCGACAGGAGATCCGCGCGCACCGCCCGCGCTGGTGCAACTGAACGCGATCAATTCGCCGATGTTCACCGGCATCGGAAACAGTCCGGTACCGGTGCTGTTGCCGTTCGACACTGCGGCCTATCTCGACGCCGAGGCCCGTGGCACACGCCATCCGGCGGTGTCGCGCTATCAGGCCGACTTCCGCCCGGTCGATGTGTTTCACGCCGGCCCCTCCGGCTACGATGCGGTGTTTTCGCTGGAGCCCGACGACGGCCCGTCGCGAACCTTCGCCCGGCCGGTCGAGGTGCAGATCACGGGCTCGGTGCTGGTCTACGATCTCGCCGATCCGCTCGGCGGCAAGGGCCAGCCGGTCAGGACGCTGGCGGCGCAATTCCCTGACATCCGCCGCTTCATCCGCGAAGGCTATGTGCGCTACGCCTTCACCCGCTTCGGCGTGCCCTATGTGGTGTCGATCCAGTGCCTCGATTCAGCGCCGCGCCCGCGCAGGCTCGCTTGCCGCGAGGCCTATCCGGTCGCCGAGCGCTTCCTGAAGGCGCTGCGCATCGCCGGAGGCCAGCCGGCGCGCCCGCGCTTCGATATTCCTTCCGGCATCGCCGAGCGGCCGGCGGCGGCTTCTGCAGACTTCACCTATCGTCCGAGCGGCGACATCATCGCCCGCAGCGGCGCGCGCAGGCGCGGCGGCCACGCCGATCTCGCGGTCTATTCGCAGATCCGCTTTCCGCTGGAGAGAGCCCCGGTTCTGGTCAGCTCGCAGCAGTTCGGCACGCGCAAATCCGGCGACCGCATCGGCGTCTACCCGTGGCGGGACAATTTTTGCGAGGCGCGCAGCTTCCAGGTCGGACAATGCGCGGCCGGCTTCGGCCACCAGGGCCAGGACATCCGCCCTGCGCCCTGCCCGCCGAACAGCGGTGCTGAGAGCGCCTGCCATCCGCGGAAACAGGCCGTCGTCGCCGTCCGCGACGGCGTCGTCATCCGTTCCCTCAAGCAGCAGGCGGCGACGCTGCAGATCAACACAGGCAACGAGCACATCCGTTTCCGCTATATGCACATGAACCCGTCAGCCATGGATGCCGATGGCGTCCTCAACGGCCGACGCCTCGCCGAGGGCGAGAAGTTCGGCGTAGTCTCCAACTATCTCGATTTCCCCAACGGCACGTCGTACCACCTGCACTTCGACGTGCAGGTGTTCACGCGCGACGGCTGGATCTGGGTCAATCCCTACACCACCCTGATCGCGTCCTACGAACGGCTGATCCGCGGCCGCGGCCGCGAGATCGGCACACAACCACCGGCCGTCGCCGCCGTGGCACACGCGCTGCCCCAGAATATCCTCCGTCAAGTCGCGCGGTAAGACGGCGCGAACCAGGGCGTGACCTCGCAAGCTTCGGCGACGCGCTTTGCACCCAATGCGTTGCGAATGCGGCCCACGGGCTTGACGTAAATCGGGCCGGAGCGAAGCGTCGGGATGCCGCCTTCATTTTGGAAGGCATTCGACGTTGTAAGCGATAATGACTTGCGCCGGGTCAGCCTTGCGAAGGCTCTTCAAGTCCTCCAAACCGCTTCTGAGTTTGGCTCCTGCCTCTTGCAGGCTGCCCTCGAGTGCCGACTTGGCGGCCTTGCATCGTTCTTCATTGGAGAACTCCTGAAACACCACGGTAGGCAGAAGCCTCCATTCGGCTCTGTCGTCGGTCGCAGCCGGACTGACTGAGTAGGAGAAGACGTACATCAGGACCCACATCGGTATGCTCCACATGCGACGGAAGCAGTAGGGCTGCGCCAATAAAGCAGCCCTGCCTCGCTGGCTCAGAGACTGTCGTGATGTCGTTCCGTGGCTCGTCAGCAAGCCATGATCTAGATCAACGGGTGATGGAGTTGCCGCGGTCTTTTCGACCCGGCATTCTGCCGTTTCGCACGATCCAGGTTAAGCAACCGGGCGCGAAGGTCCTTTGGCGCAAGACCCGCGCGTCATCAACGGCAGTTTCCGTCGCTTACGAAGCCGCAGCGCCGACGGCCGGTTTCCGCTCCGGTGGCGTCCAGCGAAACGCCGCGCCGAACCTGTTCCAAACATTGATCGACGCCACTGCCGAGGTGAGATAGGCGAGTTCTTTCTCGGAGAACTCCGCGCTCGCCTGCGCATAGACCTCGTCGCTGACGCCTTCGCTGAGCAAGGTCAGCGCCTCCGTCCATGCCAGCGCCGCACGCTCGCGCGCAGTAAATTGCGGCGCCTCGCGCCACACCACCACGAGATTGAGCTTGTCGGTGGGCACGCCGAGCTTCTCCCCTTCCAGAATGTGGTACTGCACGCAGAAGGCGCAGCCGTTGATCTGCGAGGCGCGCAGCTTGATCAATTCGAGCAATTGCTTGTCCATGCCGGCCTTGCCCGCGACCTGGCCGAGCGCTCGCACAACCTCGTAGGCATCCGGCGTCAGCGCCATGAAATCCTTGTACTCTTTGCGGGCGTGTGACATCGGCCGTTCCTCATGTTATCAGTGCTCTGATTTATTATAAGAGCACTGATATGCAGCGCAAGGCATCACTGAGCACGGCGGCGCGATCGCGAAATCCGTCGGCGAAAACTCGGCAAGCGACGCACAAGCCGGCGGCCGGAAAACCCGGGCGACAGTCGCAGCAAGAAAGTCGCACACCTTTGACGCTGCGCCCGCCGCCGCCTGGCGAAGGCAAACGCGGCGAGCAAGGCTACCTCGCCTATCTCCTGCGCCAGGCGCAAGGAGCGACCCGGTTGGCGATGGAGCGCTCGCTGGCCGAGCTCGGCGTCACCTCGCCGCAATTCGTGGTGCTGACGATGCTCAAGGCCTACCCCGGCCTGTCCGGCGCCGAGCTCGCGCGGGTGGCGATGCTGACGCCGCAGACCGTCGGCGTCATCATCCGCAACCTCGAGCGCGACGGCGCCATCCGCAAAACCCCGCATCCGGTCCATGGCAGGATGCTGCAATGGACGGTGACGCCGCGCGGCGCGGCCCTGCTGGGTCGGTGCCGCCGGCACGCCGAGACGGTCGAACGGCGGCTGGCGGCCGGCCTCTCCGCCGAGGCGGAGCGCACGATCCGGCGTTGGCTTGCTCGAATTGCTACGGATTTGTAAGAAAATCGCCGGTTCCCGCGGCGTCATGGCTTTTGGCCCGGACGTCCCGCCCCGCTAGAATGGGGGGCATGAAACATCCCGATTCTCCGATCTCCCCGACCCGTCGCACCCTGCTGAAAGCCGGTCTCGGCGGCGGCATCCTGCTGGCGGCGCCATCCGCGGTGTTTGCCGCGCCGGCCGGCTTCGACCAGTGGCGCGACAATTTTCGCGCACGCGCACTGGCCAAAGGCATTTCGGACGCGACCTGGACGCGGGTGATGGGGCGCATCGAGCCCGACATGACCGTGTTCCGGCAGATGCAGAAGCAGCCGGAATTCCACGAGCAGATCTGGCAATACATCAACCGCCGCGTCTCCGACTGGCGTATCATCAACGGCCGCGAGGCGCTGAAGAAACACGAGGCGCTGTTCGCCCGGATCGAACAGGACTTTGGCGTCGAGCGCGGCACGCTGCTGGCGCTGTGGGGCGTTGAATCAGCCTATGGCGATCCCCTGGTGCAGCAGAACCATATGCGCCCGATCTTTCCTGCGCTCGCCGCACTCGCATGGAACGAGCCGCGCCGCCGCGCGTATTGGGAAACCGAGTTGATCAACGCGCTAAAGATCGTCGACCGCGGCTGGGGCACGCCGGAGGAAATGCGGGGATCCTGGGCCGGCGCGATGGGTCATACGCAATGGATGCCGGAAGTCTGGCTCAATGTCGGCATGGACTACGACAAGGACGGCCGCGTCTCGCCGTTCGGCAAGCCCGATGACGCGCTCGGCTCCAGCGCGCGCTTCCTGCTCAACCGCGGCAAGTATCACCGCGGCGAGCATTGGGGCTATGAGGTCCAGACATCAGGCGGGGCTGCGAGCGGCAGCCGCACCTACGCGGCATGGGCCAGCGCCGGCGTCACGCGCGCCGACGGCAAGCCGTTCCCGCAGCCGAACGCGTCGGCGCAGATGTGGGTGCCGGTCTCAGGCGGACCTGCGTTCCTGCTCGGCCCCAACTTCTATTCGGTGAAGAGCTATAACCCGTCGATGAACTACGCGCTGGCGATCTGCCATCTCGGCGACCGCATCCTCGGCGCGCCGCCGTTCATCAACCCCTTCCCCGGCTCCGAACGCGCGCTCACGTTGGCTGAAGTGCAGGAAGTACAGACACGGCTGACAAAAGCCGGCTTCGACACCGGCGGCACCGACGGCCGCGTCGGCAACGACACCATGAAGGCGGTCCGGGACTATCAGACCAAGATGGGTCTATTGCCGGCGGATGGCTATGGTGGGTTGAAGGTGCTGGCGCGGTTGAGGCAGGGCGGTTAGTTCCGCGTAGCAGCCAGCCACACCGTCATTGCGAGCGAAGCGAAGCAATCCATATCGCGGCAGAACGGATAGATGGATTGCTTCGTCGCTTTATTCCTCGCAATGACGAGCTAGTTACGCCCTCCGTGCAATCCCACCCGCAAACATCCCGCCATCGATGACGAGTTCGGTGCCGGTCACGTAGCGCGAAGCATCCGAGGCCAGATACAGCACGCCCTGCGCGATCTCTTCCGCATGACCGGCGCGGCCAAGCGGCGTTACCACCTTCGCGCGCTCTTCGGGATCGATCGGCGCGTTCTGCCCGCTGCTCGCAGCCTCCGTCGGAATCTTGCCCCAGATCGGCGTGTCGATGATGCCGGGATGCACCGAGTTGACGCGGATGCCGTCGCCGAAGGTGGCGCATTCCATCGCGATCGCCTTGGCGAACAGCCGCACCCCGCCCTTTGTCGCGGAATAGCCGGAAAGATTGGCCGCGCCACGCAGACCCGCGAGGGATGACATCATGATCACGGAGCCGCCGCCGGTCCTGCGCATCGGCGGCAGGCAGTGCTTCACCGAAAGAAACACGCCGTCGAGATTGATCGCGGTCTGCCGCCGCCAATCGCTGAGCGACATCTCGGTGATCGACGGCACCGAAATGCCGATGCCGGCATTCGAAACCAGCACGTCGAGTCGGCCGTAGCGCTTCATTACGTCAGTCACGACCTCGATCCAGCGCTCCTCGCTGGTGACGTCGTGGTGCCAGAAGGCAGCCTCGCCGCCGACCTTCTTGATCCGCGCGACCACCTCGGGGCCTTTCAAATCGTCGACATCGGTCACGGCGATCGATGCGCCCTCGCGCGCCAGCAATTCGCAGACCGCCTCGCCAATGCCGGATGCGCCGCCCGTCACCAGTGCGACCTTGCCCTGAACCTGTCCTGCCATTTCTTCTCCCGTTTGTTGTTCTTGGTTGTTGACTATCGGATCACCGCCGGCCCCGGATCGGGCACCGCGACGTCGAGCACGCGCATCTGCACGCGCTCGGCCCCCTGGAAGCGATCGACCGCGAGCGATCCCGCGACGTGCAAGAGCTGGCCGCGGTTCTGCGTCAGCGCCTGGCCGAGCTTCTGTCCGACCGCGCGGAACGCGATGCCGTTGACGATGGCGCCGTCACCCGCCTTGAAGCGCACGCGCAAGTGCGCCTGCCCCACTTCATCGGCATAGACGAGCTGATGCGCCGGCAGCGCGATCACCGGCTCCGGATTGGCGGCGCCGAACGGCCCGGCGCGGTTCAGCGTGTTGGCGAATTCCACGGTCACGCCGCGCGCGCTGATCGCGCCATCGATGAACAGCTCGTTCTCGTGGCGCGAATTGGCGACATCCTCCGCCAGCGCGCTTTCCATGAAGGCGCGAAATTCCGCGAGCTTCTCCTTGCGCAGCGTCACGCCTGCCGCCATGGCGTGGCCTCCGCCCTTCATCAGGATCCGTTCCTTCACCGCCTGCCGCACGGCCTTGCCGAGATCGACGCCCGAGATCGAGCGGCCCGATCCGGTGCCGATGCCTCCCGGCTCCAGCGCAATGGCAAAGGCCGGACGCGCAAATTTCTCCTTCAGCCGCGAGGCGACGAGGCCGACGATGCCGGGATGCCAGCCTTCGGCGGCGGTGACGATGACAGCCCCCTTGTCCTCGAGCCCGAGGGAAGCCAGCGCCTCGGCCTCGGCTTGCGCTTCGGCTGCCTGCTCGATGACGCGGCGCTCGCTGTTGAGCCGGTCGAGTTCGGCTGCGATCCGCGCGGCTTCCGAAACATCGCCCTCCAGCAGGAGCCTCACCCCGAGATCGGCGCGCCCGATGCGGCCGCCTGCATTGATGCGCGGCCCCAGCATGAAGCCGAGATGCCAGGCTTCGGGCGGGCCGTTCAACCGCGCCACATCCATCAGCGCGGTATGGCCGACATGGTCTCGGCGGCGCATCGCGATCAGTCCCTTGGCGACGAAGGCGCGGTTCAGCCCCATCAGCGGCGCAACATCAGCGACGGTGCCGAGCGCGACGTGATGCAGCATGCCGAGCAGATCCGGCTCCGGCCGCTCGGCATTCCAGAAGCCACGGCCGCGCAGTTCCCGGTTCACCGCCACCAGCGTGATCAGCACGAGACCAACGGCGGCGAGATGGCCGAGGCCGGAGAGATCATCCGGCCGGTTCGGATTCACCAGCGCATCGACCTCGGGCAGTTCGTCACCGGTCTGGTGATGATCGATGACGACGACGGACATACCGAGCTTCTTCGCTTCCGCCAGCGGCTCGATGCTGGTGGTGCCGCAATCGACCGTCACCAGCAGCGTCGCCCCTCTGCCGGCAAGCGCCCGAACCGCCTCCACATTGGGCCCGTAGCCCTCGAAGATGCGGTCGGGGATATGAATCAGCGGATCGAGCCCGCAATGGCGCAAGTGCCAGGCCAGCAGTGCTGCCGAGGTCGCGCCGTCGACGTCGTAATCGCCAAAGATCGCGACCTTCTCGCCACGCTGGGCTGCGTCGGCAATGCGCTTGGCGGCCACCTCCATCTGCGTCACGGTGTGAGGATCCGGCATCATTTTGCGGATGGTCGGATCGAGAAAATCCTCGACCTCGTCGATCCCGACATCGCGGCCCGCCAGCACGCGCGCCAGCATTTCCGGCAACTGGTAGCGCTGCGTGATCGCCAGCGCCCGCGCCGCCCCCCTGGCGTCGAGCCGGTCCCTCCATAATTTGCCGGTCGCCGAACGCGCCACGCCGAGAAAGGCTGGCGGAGCTTCAACGGGCAGTGCGGATGCGGGGAGGATCATGATGCCTGCGAGAAACTAGGGGCAAAGCGGGCTGTCGGCAAACGCAAACGGGGCCGTTGCGGGCTCCTTCCCCCGCCGAATCGCGGCCGGCATGTCCCGCGCCACCCTCAGCCCGGGCCTTGCCGACAAAAGCGACTTGCACAAAGAAGATGCAATTCATCCCCGGTAAAACTACCCGCAACGCGGCAAAACTTAAACCAATCGTTAGCCATGTTCCCCGACAAAGGAAGCAGCACGTTCTCGCTTGAGTCCCGCCGATCCGCAGAAGATCGACATCCGCACAAAGACTGAGGAATTCCCGCCAATGTCCGTCGCGCTTCGCTCCCAGACCGCAACGATCGCCAAGCAGCCCGCCAAAGCGGCCGGCGCCGAGGACGAAGCCGACGTTTCCGCGCTGATCGCGCGGCTGACCGCCGAGGTCAACCAGGTTGCCTGCGAGAAGACCAAGTCGATCCAGAAGATCACCAACCAGATGAAGATGCTGGCGCTGAACGCGCTGATCGAAAGCTCGCGCGCCGGCGCCCAGGGCGCCGGTTTTGCCGTGGTCGCGCAGGAAGTCCGCAACGTCGGCCAGCAGGTCGAGACGATTGCCCGCGAGCTCGAAAGCCAGCTCACCAACCGCACCGGCAATCTGATGAATTCGATCGCGCAGATGGCCGATCGTTCGCGCGGCGAGCGCATGGTCGACCTGTCGCTGAACGCGATCGAGCTGATTGACCGCAACCTTTATGAGCGCACCTGCGACGTGCGCTGGTGGGCGACCGATTCCGCCGTGGTCGATTGCGCGGCATCGCCGCAAGCTGCCGCCGTCAGCCACGTCTCGGAACGGATGGCGGTGATCCTCGGCGCCTACACCGTCTATCTCGATCTCTGGCTCTGCGACCTCGACGGCAGAGTGCTGGCCAACGGCCGCGCCGATCGCTTTGGCGTCGTCGGCCAGAATGTGGCTGCGACCAAGTGGTTCCGTGCCGCGCGCGCCTTGCGCACCGGCGACGATTACGCCGTCGGCGATGTCGAATGCCAGCCCCTGCTCGGCAACGCCCAGGTCGTGACCTATTGCGCCAGCGTGCGCGAAGGCGGCAAGGCCAACGGCAAGCCGACCGGCGTGCTGGCGATCCATTTCGACTGGGAGCCCCAGGCCCGCGCCATCGTCCAGGGCGTGCGCGTCGGCGCCGCCGACAAGGCCCGCGTGCTGCTGGTCGATTCGAATTTCCGGGTGATCGCGGCGTCCGACGGCCAGGGCCTGCTCACCGAACGCATCTCGCTCCCGTTGGAAGGGCGACGCTCCGGCTTCCATCAGGACCGCTCCGGCGCCATGGTCGCCTTCCACGCCACGCCCGGCTACGAGACGTATAAGGGGCTCGGCTGGTTCGGCGTGATTCAGGCCTCCGCAACGTAAGCTGCTAGCACCCCAGCCGATCGGCGATGCCGCCAAAATCCTTGGCGACGATGTCCCAGTCGCCCTTGGCCTCGAAATCGTATTTCTGGTGCGGGCCGTATTCGGTGGGACGCGCGACGAAGGCGGTCTTGAGGCCGTTCTTCTGCGCCGCTTTAAGGTCGTTGTTGTGGGCGGCGACCATCATCACCTGCTCCGGCGGCAGGCAAAGCAGCTTTGCCGCGCCGAGATAGGTTTCGGGATCGGGCTTGTAGTGCTCGAACAATTCTGCCGACATGACGAGGTCCCACGGCAGGCCGGCGAATTTGGCCATGTTGGTGAGCAGCGCGACGTTGCCGTTGGAGAGCGGCGAGATGATGTATTTCGTCTTCAGCCGCGTCAGGCCGGGCACGCTGTCGGGCCATGGATGCAGGCGATGCCAACCCATCGTCAAATAGTGCAGATCGGCGTCGCTCAGTCCCTTGATTGAGAAATCAGCGACCAGCTTTTCCAGCGACTGCCGATGCAGCGTGTCCAGGATCTGGTAACCGCGTTCGGGATGCTTGCGCACCTCGTCCATCGAGGCGGCATAGACGGCGCGCCAGCCATCGACCAAGGCAGTCCAGTCGGCCTTGATGCCAGAGGTCTTCGACCACTCGGTAAAATCGTTGATGAGGCTGGTGCGCCAGTCGACGACCGTGCCGAACACGTCGAACACCAGCGCTTTTACTGCCGAGACATCGGACATGGTCGCCTCCCCGTTTTTTCTTTCCGTCATTCCGGGGCGATGCGCAGCATCGAAACCCGGAATCTCGAGATTCCCCGATGCGCAATTGCGCACCTGTGGTCTGGTCCTTCGGACCAGCCCGGAATGACGCCGCTAGTCGAGATGAAACTTATCCAGCTGCCGGTGCTCGGCCTTGATATACCGTACCGTACCCGTCACCGAGCGCATCACCACCGTTTCGGTCTCGATCACATCCTTGCGGAACTTGACGCCTGAGAGCAGCGAGCCCGTGGTGACGCCGGTTGCAGCAAACAGGCAGTCGCCTCGCACCATGTCCTCGATGCCGTAGATCATCTTCGGGTCGGTCACGCCCATCTTGTGTGCGCGCGCCCGCTTCTCGTCGCTGTCGAGGATCAGCCGGCACTGCATCTGGCCGCCGATGCAGCGCAGCGCCGCCGCCGCCAGCACGCCCTCGGGCGCGCCGCCGGTGCCGATATACATGTCGACGCCGGTGTTGTCAGGGTCGGCGCAATGGATCACGCCGGCGACGTCGCCGTCGGTGATCAGCCGCACCGCGGCGCCGGTCGAGCGGACGCCGGCGATGATGTCGGCGTGGCGCGGGCGGTCGAGCACCAGCACCGTGATCGCGGCAGGCTCGACGCCCTTGGCTTTCGCGAGCCGGCGGACGTTGTCAGCGGGCGATGCGTCGAGCTCGACCACGCCCTTGGCGTAGCCCGGGCCGACAGCGAGCTTTTCCATGTAGACGTCGGGCGCGTGCAACAGCGTGCCGCCATCGGCCATCGCCATGGTAGCGATCGCGCCCGGCATGTTCTTGGCGCACAGCGTGGTGCCTTCCAGCGGATCGACGGCGATATCGACCTGCGGACCGGCGTTCAGCCCGACCTTCTCGCCGATGAACAGCATCGGCGCCTCGTCGCGCTCGCCCTCGCCGATCACGATGGTGCCTTCGATCGGCAGCTTGTTGAGTTCGCGGCGCATCGCATCGACCGCGGCCTGGTCCGCGGCCTTCTCCTGGCCGTGGCCGCGCAACCGCGCGGCGGAAACCGCAGCACGTTCCGTCACGCGCACGATTTCGAGCGTAAGGATGCGCTCAAGCAGCAATTGCGGCGGAACGGAAATATGGGTCGACATCGGCTTACTCCTCTAAACGTGCACAGACCTTTCGGCCTGCAATCAATCGTATAACGCGCGATCGGTTCGGATGGCGCGTCAGTTCTTTTCGATCCGTATCACCTGCGGCCGGCCGCTGATCACCTTGTCGCGCTGCACCGCCTCCAATGCGCGGTAGACCGCGTCCTCGGAAGTGGCGTAGGTGATCAGGATAACCGGAACCGGTGACGCCTTCTTCGCAGAGCCGTTCGCGTCCACGCCTTCGGGATGACGCTGCACGATCGATTCCAGCGAAATCTTCTGTTTGGCCAGGTGGGTGGCGATGGTGGCGGCGGTGCCGGCGAGATCGCGCGCCATCAGGCGGATGTAGTAGCCGCCCTCGTGGCGCTCCATCGGCGCCTTGGTGGTGTCGCGCAGCCGCTCCACCGGACGCCCGAACGGCTTGGCGCGGATGCCGCGCGCGACGTCGGCGATGTCGGCGACCACCGCTGACGCGGTCGCGGCCCCGCCGGCGCCGGGTCCCACCAGCGTGATCGCGGGAATGCCCTCGCCGTCGATGGTCACGGCGTTGGTGACGCCCATCACCTGTGCGATCGACGATGATTTCGGCACCATGGTCGGATGCACGCGCTGCTCGATGCCCTTGGCGGTGCGTACCGCCACACCGAGCAGTTTGACGCGGTATCCCAATTCTTCGGCTGCGCGCAGATCTTCCGGCGCGATCGAGGAGATGCCTTCGACATAGACCGCGCTCTGCGCCACCTTGGTGCCGAAGGCGAGGCTGGCCAGGATCGCAAGCTTCTGCGCGGTGTCATGGCCGTCGACGTCGAAGGACGGATTGGCTTCGGCATAACCGAGCCGCTGGGCATCCTTCAGGCATTCGGCGAACGACAATCCCTCCTGCTCCATCCGGGTCAGAATGTAATTGCAGGTGCCGTTGAGGATGCCATAGACGCGGTTGACACCGGTGCCGGCAAGCCCTTCGCGAAGGGTCTTGATGACGGGAATGGCGGCGCCCACCGCCGCCTCGTAGTTGAGCGCACCGCCGTGCTTCTCGGCGGCCTTCGCCAGCCGCACGCCATGCTTGGCGATCAGCGCCTTGTTGGCGGTCACCACCGACTTGCCGGCCTTTAGCGCCGCCTCGATCGCCGACAGCGCCGGCTCGCCGGAGCCGCCCATCAGCTCGACGAAGCAATCGACGTTGGGATCGTTGGCCAGATCAAGCGGGCTTTTGGCCCAGTCGATGCCGCGCAGGTCGAGCGAACGCTTTTTCGCCTTCGAGCGAGCGGTGACGGCAACCACGCGGACGCCGCGCCCGCTGCGCTCGGTGAGCGTCCGCGACTGTTCTTCGATGAGGCGGACGACTTCGGCGCCAACAGTGCCGAGCCCCGCAATACCCACTCTCAGGGGTGCGACCATGGATGAGAGAACCTGCAGTAAAAGGAATTAGCGCCGGTTGGCGAGAGGAACCACGTTGTGCAACGTTTCAATGCCGCTTTCAAGGAAACGGCGCACCCCGCGCGCGGCCTGGCGGATACGTTGCTCGTTTTCCACCATGGCAATGCGGACATAGCCTTCGCCATGCTCGCCAAAGGCGACGCCGGGCGAAACCACCACGCCTGACTTCTCCACCATCAGGGTCGCGAACTGCATGCTGCCGACGCCCTCGAAGGCCTTGGGCAGCGGCGCCCAGGCGAACATCGAGGCCTGCGGCGGCGGGATGTCCCAGCCCGCGCGGCCGAACGATTCGACCAGCGCGTCGCGGCGCTTGCGGTAGGTATCGCGCATCTCCTTGATGCAATCTTCCGGCCCGTTCAGCGCGGCGGTCGCCGCCACCTGGATCGGCGTGAATGCGCCGTAGTCGAGATAGGATTTCACCCGCGCCAGCGCGGCAATGATCCGCTCGTTGCCGACGGCAAAGCCCATGCGCCAGCCCGCCATCGAGAACGTCTTCGACATCGAGGTGAACTCGACGGTGACGTCGATCGCGCCGGGAACCTGCAGCACCGAGGGCGGCGGATTGTTGTCGTCGAAATAGACCTCGGCATAGGCCAGATCCGACAGGATGAAGATCTCGTGCTTCTTCGCGAACGCCACCAGATCCCGGTAGAAATCGAGGTCGGCGACATAGGCGGTCGGGTTCGAGGGATAGCAGACGATCAGCGCGATCGGCTTCGGGATCGAATGGATGATCGCGCGCTCCACCGCCTCGAAGAATTGCGGCGTCGGTTCCGACGGCACCGAGCGGATCACGCCGCCCGCCATCAGGAAGCCGAAAGCGTGAATCGGATAGCTCGGATTGGGGCACAGCACGACGTCGCCGGGCGCGGTAATCGCTTGCGCCACATTGGCAAAGCCTTCCTTCGAACCCAGCGTCGCAACAATCTGGGTGTCGGGATTGAGCTTCACGCCGAACCGCCGCGCATAATACGCGGCTTGCGCCTTGCGCAGGCCGTTGATGCCGCGTGAGGCCGAGTAGCGATCGGTCCGCGGTTTGCCCAGCGTCTCCTTCAGCTTGTCGAGCACATGGGGCGGCGTCGGCAAGTCCGGATTGCCCATGCCCATGTCGATGATATCGGCCCCGGCATTGCGCGCCGCTGCCTTGGCCTGGTTGACCTTCTCGAACACGTAAGGCGGCAGACGGCGGATGCGGTAAAAATCTTCCATGGGACCCTTGCTCCAACAACCGGCAGGACAGAATCGATTGGAACTCTCGCAGCCACCGAAACCAGATCGGGGTTTCGTTCAGAAGTCGCGTCCAATCAATGACTTAGAGCGAATTCCGGCGAGAGGTCCTTAAGCTCTGGACCCGCAATGCGGTTGAATTGGGTTCTTTTACCACGGGAGCCCGGCAGCGCCAGTTTTATAGTGTTTTCAAGCAAAGTCTGGCCGGGGATTACCCTTTCGCGCCGGGGAGCCCCGCCGCGACGCCGACAGCCTTACTTTTTGGCCGGCTTTTGCGGAGCCGTCGTCGCCGTCGCCTGACGGTCCCGGGCGGCGGTCAATTCTGCCTGGATTTTAGCCAGCTCGGCCGGCTTCATCGCTTCCTCGTTGCGGTCCGGCGGCAGGTCATGAACCGGCAGATAGCCACCGGCTTCCTTCGGACGTTCCGGCGCGTCAGCCGGCAGACCAATGCCTGGCATATCCGCGATCTGCGTCGAGCAGCTGCCGAGCGCGAGCGCCGACGCAAACAGCGCGGCCGTCGACCACAGCCTTATCGTTCGATTGACCGGCATCCGTCCGGAAATCCCCAACTACCTGCGCACCCCCGCATCGCGACGGTATCTATGCGCTGGTACGAGCCTTGCAACGCCAAACCGTCCCACTGGCGTTGATTTCGCTAGAACCGTTCAAACCATTGTCGCCCGAAACGATTAAAGCCCCAAGAGCAAATTCAACAGGTACGGCTGCAATGTGTCGCAACACGAAAACTTTATCGCAGCGCAACAACAGGGTTAACTCAAATCCGCTGACGCAAATCGGCGCGGTGACGAATGTGAAATGAAGCTATAGTGTGCCCGATATGAGCGACGTCAACACCGAGTCCCCGGCTTCGACAACATTCAACGCTGAAGCATTCGCCATGAACATCGCGCGAGCGATGGAGACGAGCGGCCAAGCGCTAGCGGCCTATCTCAAGCCGCGCGAGAACGGGGAACCGAAGGACAAGCCGCCCAGCGAAATCGGCGAAGTCGTCAAGACCTTCACCAAGGTCGCGGAGTACTGGCTGTCGGACCGGGAACGCGCCGAGAATCTTCAGACCAAAATGGGCAAGGCCTATCTCGACCTCTGGGGCTCGGCGGCGCGCCGCATGGCCGGAGAAGAAGCCAAGCCCGCGATCGAGCCGTCGCCGCGCGACAAACGCTTCAAGGATCCCGAGTGGAAATCGAACCAGTTCTTCGATTTCGTCCTGCAACTGTATCTGCTCACCGCGCAGTGGGCGCAGGAACTGGTGAAGAACGCCGAAGGCGTCGATCCGCACACGCGCAAGAAGGCCGAATTCTACGTTCAGCAGATCACCAACGCGATCGCGCCGTCGAATTTCGTGCTGACCAATCCGGAAGTGCTGCGCGAGACGCTGGCTTCGAACGGCGACAACCTCGTGCGCGGCATGAAGATGCTGGCGGAAGACATCGAAGCCGGACGCGGCACGCTGCGCATCCGCCAGTCCGACCCGTCGAATCTCGTCGTCGGCGTCAACATGGCGACGACGCCCGGCAAGGTGATCTATCAGAACGAGCTGATGCAGCTCATCCAGTACACGCCGACGACGGAGACGGTGCTGCGCACGCCGCTTTTGATCGTGCCGCCCTGGATCAACAAGTTCTACATTCTCGATCTCAAGCCGGAAAAATCCTACATCAAATGGTGCGTCGACCAGGGCATCACCGTGTTCGTGATCTCCTGGGTCAATCCGGACAAGGAACTCGGCAAGAAGACCTTCGACGACTATATGAAGGAAGGCCCGCTCACCGCGATGGACGTCATCGAACAGGTGACGGGTGAGATGAAGGTCCATACCGCCGGCTACTGCGTCGGCGGCACCCTGCTCGCCTCGACGCTGGCATGGCTCGCCGAGAAGCGGCGCCAGCGCGTCACCTCGGCGACGTTCTTTGCGGCACAGGTCGACTTCACCCATGCCGGCGATCTGCTCGTGTTCGTCGACGAGGACCAGATCTCGACGCTGGAACGCGAGATGGAAGAACGGGGCGTTCTCGAGGGCAGCAAGATGGCGATGGCCTTCAACATGCTGCGCTCCAACGACCTGATCTGGTCCTATGTCGTCAGCAATTACCTGAAGGGCCAGCCGCCCACCGCCTTCGACCTCCTGCACTGGAATTCCGACGCCACGCGGATGCCGGCGGCCAATCACTCCTATTACCTGCGCAACTGCTATCTGGAGAATCGGCTCTCCTCCGGCAGCATGGTGCTCGACAACACCCTGCTCGACCTGTCGAAGGTCAAGGTGCCCGTCTACAATCTGGCGACGCGCGAGGACCATATCGCGCCGGCGGACTCGGTGCTCTACGGTTCACAGTTCTTCGGCGGTCCGGTCAGATATGTGCTGTCCGGCTCCGGCCATATCGCCGGCGTGGTCAACCCGCCGGCCGGCGGCAAGTACCAGTACTGGACCAACGACAACATCAAGGACGTCACGCTCGCCGACTGGATGAAGAACGCCAGCGAGCACAAGGGCTCGTGGTGGCCCGACTGGCTGCAATGGCTGGATGGCCTCGACCCCGAGCGGGTGCCGGCGCGCGCCGTCGGCTCCGAAGCGATGCCGCCGATCGAGGACGCGCCCGGCAGCTACGTCAAGGTCCGCGCATAGCGCTGCCGCGCGCGTTTCGGTATAATCCGATATCCCGTGCCGGGATTCGAAATCAGTCGAGGGGGATCCGATGACGCGCGAATTGTTCTGGCTGACGCTGACCGTAATTTTGACCGGGCTGCTCTGGGTCCCCTACATCATCAATCGCTGCCAGGTGCGCGGCCTCTCTGGCGCGATGGCCAACCCCTCGCGCAACGACAAGCCGCATGCGGAATGGGCCAACCGTCTGATGTTCGCCCACGACAATGCGATCGAGAATTTGATCATCTTCGCGCCGCTGGTCCTGATCCTCAACGATCTCGACTACTCCACCAAATGGACCGTCTACGCCTGCGCCGTCTATTTCTGGGCCCGCGTTGCGCATCTGATCGTCTACACGCTCGGCCTGCCGGTGTTCCGCACGCTGGCCTTCACGGTCGGCTTCCTGGCGCAGGTCGTGCTGGCGCTGGCGATCTTCCAGGTGGTTTGAGGGGGCCCTCCTCCCATGGTGGGCCACGGAGCATAGCTCTTGAGGCCCAGGTCGATGCAGCGTGATCCTTCAGCGATCCAACTGCCGGGAGTTCCGCTAGCGCTCGGTTCGGCCGTCCTGTTTGGCGCTGCAGCGCCGCTCTCCAAGCTACTGCTCGCGAGCATCGATCCACAGATGCTTGCGGGCCTTCTCTATCTCGGGGCGGGCACAGGGCTGGCCGCCGTGCATACCATACGCACGGCGCTTGGACTCGCGCCCCCTGAAGCTCCGCTAAGACGGCACGACCTGCCGTGGCTCGTCGTTATTGTCCTCTTCGGAGGCATTCTCGGCCCGGTGTTGTTGATGCTCGGGCTTGGCCGGACGGCTGCCTCATCAGGATCATTGCTGTTAAATCTCGAGAGCCTCGCAACGATGGGAATTGCGTGGCTGGTATTTCGCGAAAACGTCGATAGGCGCCTCTTGCTGGGCGCATTCGCCATCGTCCTTGGCGCCATCGTGTTGTCGTGGGAGGGGCAGCGCCTTTCATTGGACATAGGTGCCGCGCTGATTGCCGGCGCATGCATTTGCTGGGGCATCGACAACAACCTGACGCGCAAATTGTCATCGGCCGACCCCGTGACCATTGCGATGATCAAGGGCCTCGTCGCCGGAGCAGTGAACATGGCAAGCGGATCTTGGCTCGGCGCTGCCCTTCCACCGGTTGCTATCGCTACCCTGGCCGCCCTCCTCGGCTTCCTTGTGATCGGGGTCAGCCTCGTTCTTTTCATGCTGGCCCTCCGCCATCTCGGCACCGCGCGTACCGGCGCCTATTTTTCGCTGGCCCCGTTTATTGGCGCATTGATCGCTGTGGGTCTTGGAGACCCGTTGACGGCCAAACTGGTTGTTGCAGCGTTGCTCATGGGCCTGGGGCTCTGGCTGCATCTCACTGAACGCCATGAGCACGAGCACTCTCACGAAGCGCTCTCACACGAACACCGGCACGTGCACGACGAGCACCACCGGCATCACCATGACGGCCCGGTGACTGAGCCGCATTCGCATTGGCATGAGCACGAGCCGATGCGGCATAAGCACCCACACTACCCTGATCTGCATCATCGGCACGGGCACTGAGACCCCGAGCCGTGCTGGCGCGGCGAGCTCGTGGTTTGAGGCACCTCTCGACACACGCAATCCAAAAAACAAAAACCCCGGAGCTTGGCTCCGGGGTTTTTTCGTTGGTTGTCTTTCGAAACGGCGCTCAGTACTTCGCAACGACCGGCGAGTTGAAGTGGTAGTTGATGCCGGTGCGGAACACGTGCTCGGTGACCGAACGGGTCGCCGTCGCCGGAACAGCGCCGAAGATAAAGTTGTCCGAATTCGAACCGAGGTCGACGTAGAGATATTCGGTCTTGGTGGTCCAGTTCGGACCCAGCAAGCCCAACAGCGTAAACGGCGTTTCGATGCCCGCACCCACGGTCCAGCCGGCATTGGTGTGCGAGAACGATTGCGTCACCGGGCCCACGAACGAAGTCGTGTTGATCTTGGTCTTGACGCTGCCATAGGCAAGACCGCCGGTTGCGTAGAACAGCGTCGATCCGACCGAATAGCCGAGCCTGCCGCGTACCGTTCCGAACCACGGCAGCGTCGCGTCGTAGGCCGCCATCACCCCCGGCGTGCAGGAAAGAATGCAGGTCTTGTTGTCCTGCTGCGTGCTGCCCTGAATGTCGGCCTCGACACCGAACACCCAGTTGGCCGCCTGCCAATTGTAACCCGCCTGCACGCCGCCATTGATGCCGTCGGGCGCCAGATTGAAGGTCTCAACAATCCCCGCCGCAGGGAGGCTCAGCGTGCTGCGATCGCGACCGGTGCCGGAACCGAAATTGCCGCCGAGATAGAAGCCGGCCCAGTTGGCGGCGACGACAGGTGCAGAAGCGCGGCCACCGATCCGGTAGTTCAGACCGACGCGAAAGATGTTCTCGCGGATTTCGGTATTGAGCGGGGCCGCCACGCCGAGCGTGGCAATGTCGGTCTTATTGCCGAGATTGAGGTAGAGATACTCGATCTTTCCGGTCCAGTTTCCACCCAACGCGGCTTCGACGCCGCTGCCGACTACCCAGCCGCCCTGCGTGCGGTCGGTCGAGAACGTGTTTGTGACGCCGCCGAACGACGCACTCGCGTTGGTCTTGACGTTTGCGAATGCGTAACCGGCGGTCACATAGCTCAGCACCGGACCGTTCGCGATGCCGACGCGCCCGCGCGCGGTCCCGAACCAATCCAGTTTCTGGCTGTAGTTTCTTATGACGCCGACCTCGTTGAACGTGGTGCGATCATCGCTCAGGCCGGCGCCCTGAATGTCCGCCTCGACACCGAATACGATCGGTCCGAGAAACGAGGCCGTCTGCCAATTGTAGCCGATCTGGCCGCCGCCGAAGCCGCCCTGCGGCGAGACGTAGAACGAATAGGGCGATGCGCCGCCGAGCCAGTCGTGCTGGAAGCGATCGCGGCCGCTGCCGACACCGGCGTTGACGCCGATGTAAAAGCCGGTCCAGTCGTAGACGGCTGCGAGTGCGGGAGCTTTGGTGTAGGGCCTTGCGGCGAGGTCTGCGGCGATTGTCGGAGCGGAACCAAGGCCAACGAGCGCGGTGGCCAGCAGATACGTCTTCAATTTCATTTACAGCATTCCCAGTCCGGCATTCCCAGAACTTCCCGACGCAACAGCGATCGGCACTTGGACAGTGTTTCTACTGGATTCGCATTTGAATGCTGTAGCCCGGCAGCCACATCCTGCGAGGATCTGCTGCACCAGGCGATGCGAGGGAATTTCCTACTGAGTTCATGGGGTTGGAGCCCGATCTTTGTGGCCTTTTTGGGCCACCACGAACAGCATCGGCGCCATCTTGTCGTCGAATCCGCGGACCTCGCCGCGCTCGATCGACAACGAGTTCCAACTGGCGGCCCCGACGTAGGTCGCACGCAGCCAATCCTGCGAGGGATAGTTGTAGTAACGATGGAGCGTGTCGCGGCCGCCGGTATCGCCTTCCTTGTAGCTGGCAAAGAACACGCCGTCCGGCTTCAACGCGCGCCAGATCAGTGCAAGAACACTCGCAAGCTGGTCGCGCGGCACATGCAGCAGGCAGGCATTGGCCCACACGCCGTCATACGCTTCGACCTCGTCGAGTTCATGGAACAGCAGCGTCTCAACCGGGCGAGCCAGACGCTTTGATGCCACTTCGGCCATTTCCGGCGATCCGTCGGTCGCACGAACGTCAAAGCCGCGCGCCAACATTTCCGCGGTGTCGCCGCCTGCCCCGCATCCGAGTTCGAGAATGGCAGCATTCGGCGGAAGCCGCGCCAGAAACGCCGTCAGCCGCGCCTTGCGCGAGGTGATCTCGCGCCCGGCATAGGCTTCGGCGTTGCGTCGATAAAATTGAAGCGTCTCCTCGTCCATCGCAGCGCCGCGTCTCACGGGAACAGCGCGATCTGCTCAAGCCCCGCCGTCTCGGGCAACCCGAACATCAGGTTCATGTTCTGGATCGCCTGACCAGCCGAGCCCTTCACCAGATTGTCGAGCGTGGAAATCACGATCGCCCGGTTCTTGATGCGATCGGCGACGACGCCGATCTGCACATAGTTGGAGCCACGCACGTTCTGGGTCTGCGGCAGCACGCCTTTCTTCGCGACATGCACGAAGGGCTCGTTGGCATACGCCTTCTCCAGCGCGCCGCGCAGATCGTCCGGCGTCGCGCCGCCCGCGAGCTTGACATAGGAGGTGCATAGTTCGCCCCGCGCCATCGGGATCAGGTGCGGCGTGAAGTTCACCGTCACCGCAGAGCCCGCGGCGACGCCAATCTCCTGCTCGATCTCGGGCGCATGCCGGTGGGTGCCGACCGAATAGGGCGACAGCCCCTCGCCCGCCTCGCTGAACAGCGTGTTCTGCTTCAGCCCGCGGCCGGCCCCGGTGACGCCCGACTTGGCGTCGATAACGATGTCGTCGACGTCGATCAGCTTTGCCTTCGCCAGCGGCACCAGCGCCAGCAGCACCGCGGTCGGATAGCAGCCGGGACAGGCGACGAGGCGCGCCGACGCGATCTTCTCCCGGTAGAATTCGGTCAGGCCGTAGACCGCCTCGCCTTGCAGTTCGAGCGCCCGATGCTCATGGCCGTACCATTGCGCATAGGTGTCCTTGTCGCGCAGCCGGAAATCGGCGGACATGTCGAGGACCTTGATCTTCGGATTGGCCTTCAGAACGGCGGCGATGATCTCCTGCGTGGTACCGTGCGGCAGCCCGCAGAAGACCGCGTCGAGCGTGGTCCAGTCGACCTTTTCCCACTCGACGAGTTTCGGCAGGTCCAGCATGAAGAAATGCGGAAACACGTCGCCCATCGACTTGCCGGCATGGGTGTTCGCGGTGAGCGCAGCGATCTCGGCATTCGGATGCCGCGCCAACAGGCGCACCGCGTCGGCTCCGGTGTAGCCGGAGGCGCCGAGGATGCCGATCCTCTTCTTCGAGCTCATCACGCATTCCTTTCAGGCGTCATCGTTTGCTTGTACCGCGTCCGAACTCAAGAAGGAGCGGCGCCGGACCAGCTACTGCTCAGCAAGGCCCAGCATCAGCCGCATGTTCTGCACCGCCGCGCCCGAGGCGCCCTTGCCGAGATTGTCGAGCCGCGCGACCAGCACGGCCTGGCGATGCTTCTCGCTGGCGAAGACATAGAGCTCGAGCTTGTTGGTCTCGTTGAGCGCCTCGGGCTCAAGCCGCCCGCCCTTGGTCGCCGCGTTCTCCAGCGGCATGACGGAGACGTAGCTGCTGCCGGCGTAGCGCTTTGCCAGTACGGCGTGCAGGTCGGCTCCGCCAGGCTTGCCGGACAGCGTATCGAGATGCAGCGGCACCGAGACCAGCATGCCCTGCCGGTAATTGCCGACCGACGGCACGAAGATCGGCCGCCGCGTCAGCTTGGAGTAAAGCTGCGTCTCCGGCAGATGCTTGTGCTCGAAGCCGAGGCCATACAATTCGAAGGACGGCGCGCTGCCATCCTCGAAACTGGCGATCATCGTCTTGCCGCCACCCGAATAGCCCGAGACCGCGTTGATCGTCACCGGATAATCCGCCTGCAACAGCCCGGCATCGACCAGCGGCCGCAGCAGCGCAATCCCACCGGTCGGATAGCAGCCGGGATTGGCGACTTTTCGCGCCGCCTTGATCTTGTCGGCCTGGTCAGGGGTGAGCTCCGGAAAACCATAGGTCCAGTCGCTGGCGACCCGAAATGCGGTCGAGGCGTCGAGCACCTTGGGCGCCGACGCGCCCATGCTGTCGATCAGCGCTACGGTTTCCTTCGCCGCATCGTCAGGCAGGCAGAGGATGACGAGGTCCACCTCCTCCATCAGCGCCCGCTTGGCGCCGGCATCCTTGCGCTTGTCTTCGGCAATGCTCTTCACCACGACGTCGTTCTGCAGCCGCAGGCGCTCCTGAATGCCAAGGCCCGTGGTTCCGGATGCGCCGTCCACGAACACGGCGGGCTTGGTCGCGGCGCCCGAGGTCTTCGGCTGATGGCTGTCGGTGAGGGTCATGGCACGGTCCTTTCGATCTGGTTCGTTTCGTCGGCAAAGGCTTGCGGCCGCGCCTCTTTCATCAACTGCGCAATCTCCTGCGCGCCGGCGTCGGCCTGCATGCCAAGCGCCCCGGCAATCGCGACATAGTCAGTCTCGGACTTGTGCTGGTTCAGCTTAAAACTGCCCTCAACCTCTTCAACCGTCATCTCAAGACCCACGATCGCCTTCTTCATCGCCTCCAGCCGCCCGGCCGTCATCTTCGAGGACAGCCACGGCTTCTTTGGCAGCAGCCGCGCTTCGAACTTGGCGCTGAGCGCCTCGGTCTGCGCGGCGAGTTCGTCGTCGGACATCGCCCGCACCGGACCGGTCAGATGCACCGCCTGATAGAGCCAGGTCGGCACCTGATCGGGTGATACGTACCAGTCCGGCGACACATAGGCATCCGCGCCGTTGACGGCCAGCAGCCAGGATGTGGCGCCGTCGGCGAGCTTTACCAGCGGATTGTGACGCGCGACATGAAACGCCGCGCGCGGCGTGCCGTCATTGGCCGAGGTCAGAAAGAACGGCAGCGACGAGGCGACCGGCTTTGCGCCATCCCACGCGCAGGCCAGCCCAAAGCCGCGCGCTTCCGCGAACGCGAGGCTCGCGGCGCGGTCGGACTTGAACGGTGGTGGCGTATACATTTCAAACTCCTGCTTGACGTAGGAGCCGCCAGTTCAGTCCGCGATTTCTGGAAAAGGAAGAAGCCGCGGGACCGGATCCGGCGGCAGGGGCGATGATCTTAAACGCAGACGACCGCCCGAACCGCGATGGCGCGGCGGCGGCGAGCGATGGCGATGGTCGAGGCGTTGATCATGGGCGCGGCTATAAGGCCGCGCCCGCCAAACGTCAAGTTATGACTGCCATTCCGGCAAGGACTGGCGTCAGATCACCGGATTCCACGGTGCCGGGATCACCCGGTAGCCGCTGCCGTCCTTTTCGACGTTGCCAAGCCCCGGGAACGGGTAATGGAAGCCCTGCACCTGAAGCTTCTCCGCCACCACCATGTCGTAGGTCTTGCGGCGGGCCTTCTCGGCCATGTCGGCGTCCTGATCGAAGAAGGCGTGCCATTCGGGATGGGCCGCAAACAGGTAGGGAATGTTGGTGACATCGGACTGGACGAACACCTTGCCCGAGCCCGAGGACAGCACGTAGGAGGTGTGGCCCGGCGTGTGACCGGCGGTCTCGACCGCGAGCAGGCCGGGAGCGACTTCCTTGCCCCACTCATAGGGCGTCACCTTCTTCTTGAGCCCGGCCTCGAACACGCGGCGGGCGTTCTTGAACACGCCCGGCATGCGCTCGCCGGTCTGCTTAGCCATTTCGCCGTCGTCCATGAAGTATTTCCACTCGACGGACGGCACCAGCACTTCGGCGTTCGGGAACGCAAGCGTGTTCTCAGCATTGAGCAGGCCGTTGATGTGGTCGCCATGGAAATGCGAGATCACCACCATGTCGACGTTCTTCGGATCGAAGCCGGCGGCGGCCATGTTGGTGGCGAACTGGCCGACGGCGCCCTTGCTCGATGCAAACGCGCCCGGGCCGTTGCCGGTGTCGAGGACGATCAGCTTGCCGCCGGAATTGATCACCAGCGGTCCGAACTGGATGCTGACCTTGTCCTTCGGCATGTACGCCTTCTCGAGCGCCGCGGCGACTTCGTCCTTCTTCGCGTTGAGAACGAAGCTGTCGCCGAGCGGGAAGGTGTTGACGCCGTCGGAAATAACGGTGACCTGCACGTCACCCAGCTTGTAGCGATAGAAACTCGGCGCCTGCTTGTCGGCCATCGGCGCGGCGGCGTTGGCAGTCATGGCAGGCAATAGCGGCGCGGCGGCGAGCCCGGCAGACCCGGCCAGTATGTGACGTCGTGTCAATTTCATATGATGTCCTCCCAGTGAGACGATAGATCCGGTGCGCGGCCTCTGTTGCGTACCCTTGGTCTGTAGCCCGCTGCTTCTACCAGCGCGTTAAGATAGCGCGACGACAGCGAAGCAACGCCAACGCAAAGATGAACCTATCGTGGAGGCTAACACTCCCGCCATCCGCTTATTCCGCCATCCTCACACCAGTTACAGCCGAACCGCACATAAGATGAGAACCGTTCGCATCAAACGCGCCGGCTGGATAATCCGACGTGGCGGGCGCAATTTCCCCGGCGCTTGTTATTGAGCGCCAGGATTTCAAAATCGAAAAGCGAGGAAATCAGCAACAGCGGCAAGCGAACTGATACACGCGATCATGTTGCTCAAAGTTATTGCGGCCGTCCGTTATATCGGCTGATCCGCCAACACCGCAAAATTGCCTGCCCTACCACACCCGCCACAGCCATTCGGCGAGCTTGCCCATGACGTCGCCGACCAGCAGCAACGCGGCCGACCAGATCAGCGCCGAGACGAAATTGGCGATCTGGAACGGCCAGTAGGACATTTCGAAAATGCCGGCGGCGAGCGGCACCGAGGCGCGCAGCGGCCCGAAGAAGCGGCCGATGAAGATCGAGGGCACGCCCCATTTTTTCACGAACGCTTCGCCGCGCGGCAGGATCTCGGGATAACGCGACAGCGGCCACATCTCGGCGACATGCTCCTTGTAGCGGTAGCCGAACCAGTAGGAGACCCAGTCGCCGAGCGCAGCCCCAATGCCGCCGGCGAGCCAGACCGGCCAGAAGCTGATGCCGCTGACGCCGATCAGCGCGCCGATCGCGACCAGCGCGCCCCAGGCGGGCACCAGCAGCGAAACGAAGGCAAGCGATTCGCCGAATGCCAGCAGCAGGACGATCGGTGCGGCCCAGGCCTGATTGTCGCGCACGAAATCAGCCAGAGCGCGCGCAAAGTCTTGCATGTCTTGAGTGCCTTCCCAGCCCCGTTTGCGCCATTGAACTCCTCCGATTCAAGGCTCAAGACAGCTAAGCCAGCCGCTTGCGTGACTTCAAGTCACAAAGCCGGGCACGGGTTGTGATTAAGGGCCGCTCATCTCTTTGTCCGGGCGTTCCATGTCGTACCCGCCCTCGGGTTTCGGAATACCGATCAGCTCTGCGGCTGCGGCGGTCGTCTTGGCGGGCGTGGCTTGGCCGTGCGGGGCGGTGCGACCGGTTGCAGGGTCACAATGACCGGATTTGGCTTGTGATCCAGCGCCGCGCCGGTCGCGGCATCGACGCCCATTCCGACCAGGCCACCGAGCAGAACATTGCCGGCGAAGCCTGCTGCCCCGGCTCCCGGGATCTCCTTCGTCAACGGAATAGTCTGCGGCTCATAGCCTTCCTTGTTGACCGTCACCGTGATGTCAGCGTTGCGCTTGGCCTGAACCACGCATGGCGTCACGCAAGCCGTTGGAATATCCAAACCGGTAATTTCGGCCGTCGCGCCCGCCGGCGTGCTCGAAATGGAAATGTTTTCTGTCGTTCCCCGTGTCACCGAGGCGCACCCAACACACGGCGCCGCGATCGCGACGGCCAGCACTAGTCTGATAATCATTTGATCGGATCCCCCTGCCCGCCAGGACAATCCGACAACCGAAAAGCGAATGCAAGGGCGCGCCCGCGCTGGCGTTGCCATATAGTTATTTGCAAGTCCCGCGCTGCCGCCCTAAGAGCCGCGACGCGACCTTGCCCACCGTCACCTTTTGAGCCCATCCGTGGCATAGTCAGGCAGACCGATTCGCTCGCGCGAGATCGCGCGCAACACCTAAAGAGCCATGTCCAAGTCATTGAAATCAGCTGCAAAACCCAAATCCGCCAACGACCTCTTCGGCGCGGAATCGAAGGGCCGGGCCGCGCCCAAGGCCGCCGCGCGCGGAACCAGCGCCGAGGCCGGCTATACCGCCGCCGACATCGAGGTGCTGGAGGGATTGGAGCCGGTGCGCCGGCGTCCCGGCATGTATATCGGCGGCACCGACGAAAAGGCGCTGCACCATCTGTTCGCGGAAGTCATCGACAACGCGATGGACGAAGCGCTGGCGGGGCACGCCTCCTTCATCGAGGTCGAGCTGAGCGCCGACGGATTCCTGACGGTCACCGACAACGGCCGCGGCATCCCGGTCGATCCGCATCCGAAGTTTCCGAAGAAGTCGGCGCTCGAAGTCATCATGTGCACGCTGCACTCGGGCGGCAAGTTCGACTCCAAGGTCTACGAGACTTCGGGCGGCCTGCACGGCGTCGGCGTCTCCGTCGTCAATGCCCTCTCCTCGCGGCTCGAGGTCGAAGTCGCGCGCAGCCAGAAACTCTATCGCATGAGCTTCGAGCGCGGCCATCCCAAGGGCAAGCTCGAAGACCTCGGCAAGATCAACAACCGCCGCGGCACCCGCATCCGCTTCAAGCCGGATACCGACATCTTCGGCGCCAAGGCAGCCTTCAAGCCGCAGCGCCTGTTCAAGATGACGCGCTCGAAAGCGTATCTGTTCGGCGGCGTCGAGATTCGCTGGCGCTGCGATCCTTCGCTGCTGAAGGGCATCGAGGACGTGCCCGCCGAGGACAGCTTCCACTTCCCAGGCGGCCTGAAGGATTATCTCGGCGCGGCGATCCACGCCGACACGCTGGTGCACCCGGACATCTTCTCCGGCAAATCAGGCCGCAACGGCGCGCACGGCGCCTGCGAATGGGCCGTCGCCTGGACCGCGGATGCCGACGGCTTCCTCTCCTCCTACTGCAACACTGTGCCGACGCCCGACGGCGGCACCCATGAATCCGGCCTGCGCAGCGCGATGCTGCGCGGCCTGAAAGACCACGCCGAGCGCATCGGCCAGGGCAAGCGCGCCGCGCCCGTGACATCGGAAGACGTCATGGTGGGTGCTGCCGTGATGCTCAGCGTGTTCGTGCGCGAACCGGAATTCCAGGGCCAGACCAAGGATCGTCTCGCCACCGCAGAGGCACAGAAGATCGTCGAACAGGCGATCAAGGATCCGTTCGATCACTGGCTGTCGGGCAATCCGCTGCAGGCCAACAAGCTCCTGGATTTCGTCATCGAGCGCGCCGACGAGCGACTGCGCCGCCGCGCCGAGAAGGAGACCTCGCGCAAGACCGCGGTGAAGAAACTCCGCCTGCCCGGCAAGCTCGCCGATTGCACCAACACCGCAACCGACGGCTCCGAGCTGTTCATCGTCGAGGGCGACTCGGCCGGCGGCAGCGCCAAACAGGCGCGCGACCGCAAGACCCAGGCCGTGCTTCCATTGCGCGGAAAAATCCTAAACGTCGCGTCCGCCGGCAAGGACAAGCTGACTGCGAACGCACAGCTCGCCGATCTCATGCAGGCGATCGGCTGCGGCACGCTTGCGCATTACCGCGAGGAAGATCTGCGCTATTCGCGCATCATCATCATGACCGACGCCGACGTCGACGGCGCGCATATCGCCTCGCTCCTGATCACGTTCTTCTACCGCCAGACGCCGAGGTTGATCGACGAGGGACACCTCTACCTCGCGGTGCCGCCGCTCTACCGGCTCACCCATGGCAGCAAGACCGTCTATGCACGCGACGAGGCACACAAGGATCAGCTTCTCAGGAGCGAGTTCAACGCCAACGCCAAGGTCGAAGTCGGCCGCTTCAAAGGCTTGGGCGAGATGATGCCGGCCCAGCTCAAGGAAACCACCATGGATCCGGCCAGGCGTACGCTATTGCGCGTGGTGCTTTTGGCCGACGACCGCGAAGGCACCGCCGATTCGGTCGAGCGGCTGATGGGAACCAAGGCCGAGGCGCGGTTCGCCTTCATCTCCGACAAAGCCGAATTCGCCAGCGACGACCTGCTGGACGTCTAAATCGTCACTTTCGGGCTCTTTTCGGGCGATTTCCGGCCAATATGGCCGGATGGCGCCGGTTTGCGCCTGTTTTCCAGGCGGTTTCGCAACCGCCGATTTCGGGCACCTGTGCTCCTCGCGCAACAGCAATTTCGGCGGAACTGCGTATAGTCACGATACTGGATTTTGGGAATCGGCGCTCGCGCACCCCCGCTCAGGCGGTGGCGCAACTGGGGTAAGGGATTTGAAAATGAAGAAATTGGTAATCGCTCTGGCCGCCGCAGCGGCTTTCTCGGCCCCGGCCTTTGCGGCTGACATGGCTGCCAAAGCTCCGCGCGTGGCTGCGGTTCCTGCCCCGGTTGCCAGCTGGACCGGTTGCTACATCGGTGCTGGCGGTGGCGGCGCTTACACCAACAACGACCACAACGAAATCGTCACGGCCACCGGTCTTCCGCGATCCTTCAATGAGACGAGCGGAGCACGCGGTTGGTTCGGCACCGTGGGAGCGGGCTGCGACTACCAGTTCGACCGGTTCGTGGTCGGTGTGTTCGGCGACTACGACTTCATGGATGTGAGGGGCGACATCGGGTTCGATGGCGTTAACATTGTGCGGGGCGTTGGATCGCAGAAGCAGGATTATCAGTGGGCTGTCGGTGGCCGCGTCGGTTACCTGATCACGCCGCAATTGCTGACCTATTTCTCGGGCGGTTATACGGAAGGCCATTGGAAGGGGACCTCCTTCACCCAGCTCGGTGCTGCAGCGCCGTTGTGGAGCATGCCCGGGTTCACTCGGGGTGGCTGGTTCATCGGTGCCGGTGACGAGTATGCCTTGGGCTTCCTGCCCGGCCTGTTCTGGAAGACCGAGTATCGTTACTCGGAGTTCGATCGGGTCAACGTTGGCGTCAACCTCGCTGCCACCGGCCTTCCGACAGGCATCCAGATGACCGAAAAACTCCGCGAGCACAGCATTCGCAGCGAGCTGGTCTACCGCTTCAACTGGGGTGGCCCGGTCGTCGCCAAGTATTGATCTCTGCCAAATCAGCAGCTCAAAAGCCCCGGCATCGTCCGGGGCTTTTTTGTGCCTGGAGCAAGCCACCTTTCGGCCACCTGTGTTCCCCGCGCAACAGCATTTTGGGCGGAACTGCGTATAATCACGGTATCGGGCTTTGGGAATCGGTGCTCGCGCACTTGGGGTAAAGGAATTTGAGAATGAAAAACGTACTGTTCGCATTAACCGCAGTGGTGGCGATGACCGGATCGGCCTTTGCGGCTGACCTCGCGGCCCGTCCCTACACCAAGGCCCCGGCTGCGGTTCCCGCCCCTGTTGCCAGCTGGACCGGCTGCTATATCGCCGCCGGCGGCGGTGGCGCTTACAGCAACAACGACCACAGCGAAATCGTCGCGGCCACCGGTCTGCCGAGAACTTTCAATGAGACGACCGGAGCCCGCGGCTGGTTCGGCACCGTGGGAGCGGGCTGCGACTACCAAGTCGATCGGTTCGTGATCGGTGTGTTCGGCGACTATGACTTCATGGATGTGCGGGGCGACATCGGGTTCGACGGCACTAATTTCATCAGGGGCGTCGGATCGCAGAAGCAGGATTACCAGTGGGCGGTGGGTGGCCGTGTCGGCTACGTGATCACGCCACAATTGCTGACCTATTTCTCGGCCGGTTATACGGAAGGCCATTGGAAGGGGACCTCCTTTAGCCAGCTCGGTTTTGGGCCGGGGCCGTTCTGGAACATGCCCGGGTTCACTCGGGGCGGCTGGTTCATCGGCGCCGGCGACGAGTATGCTTTGAGCTTCCTGCCCGGCCTGTTCTGGAAGACCGAATATCGTTATTCGGAGTTCGATCGGGCTAACGTTGCTGTCAGCTTCGCTGCCACCGGCATCCCCACCGCCTTCCAGATGACCGAAAAACTCCGCGAGCATAGCGTTCGCAGCGAGCTCGTTTACCGCTTCAACTGGGGTGGCCCGGTCGTCGCCAAGTACTGAGCCAAGTATTGATCTCTGCTAAATAGCAGCTCAAAAGCCCCGGCATCGTCCGGGGCTTTTTTGTGCCTGGCGCAAGCCCACCAGCCCATCCCATGCATTACGAATTGCCGTCCACCGCCGCCTTCAGCGACCAGTACGCGCGCCGCAAGCGGAATTCGATCTCGGACCAGTTCGGATCCGTCATCCCCTGCCCGCGCGCATCGCGAAATGCCATTGCCTCGGCGCGGCCAATGCCTGACATCACCAGCGACGGATCGTCGGCCGGCTTGCCGTAGGTGATGGCGGCCACGCGGGTGATCGTCAGGCCGTACTGCGCCGAGCCCGCCGCCTCGCGCCTTGCCTGCCACCAATCGAGTTCGAGCCGCGCGGCTTCCTCGGCGTCGAACCCGCCGGGCGCGGCGGATGCGAGCAGGCGCCACGAGCGGCGGCAG